>JAKSVB010000009.1 GCA_024408335.1 Bacilli bacterium | reverse complement strand
TTGACTCTATGTATCGCCGTTGAGACTTTGAAAACGGTATGAATGCAAGTAATGGTGAGTAACGCTCCATTCTTGATAACTCCACCAGAGCCTATCATTCTGATAAGGCTAACGGTAAAAGCAGCGGCTAGGCCGATAAACATCGCTCCATTTAAGATATGGAGATTGCATTTCCTTTCTTCGCTTCTTTTCCAAAACGTCCATTTGTAGGCGACGATGGTGAATCGTAAAAGAGCGAAAACAAGGAAGTAAGCAGCGATTGCCAAATACCATTCCTTTGAGGCTTCGCCGTATACAAGGGCGCAAAAAGCGTTGAAGCCAGCAAAAAATAAAGTAACCGCTAAAGATACAAGTGAAGTAATCATTCTTCTACGCCTATAAGGTCATAGACCATTGCCGATGTGATTTTGACTTTGACGATATCCCCTTCTTTGAGGGTTCTTGCCGATTCGAAATAGATATTTCCATCAATATCGTCTGGAGCGTTCCAATATGAGCGGAGGGTATACATCTTTTTGCGTTTGTCGTAGCTTGTGACAATGCCTTCCATAACCTCGCCGATTCTCTCTTTGTTGAGTTTATATGATGTTGCTTTAGCAAGAGTCATGATCTCGTCTTTGCGTCTAGTAGCAGTCGAAGGCCTAACTTGGTGAAGCATGCGGTAAGCCGCAGTTCCTTCTTCTCTAGAGAACGTGAAAACACCAAGATGATCGAAATGGATTTCATTAAGGAAGGCCATGGTTTCTTTGTGCTCTTTAAGTGTTTCGCCAGGGAAGCCTGAAATCAAAGTGGTTCTAAGAACCGCTTTAGGCATTAAGGTTTTGATTTTGTGGAAGAGTTCCTTCATCTCCTCTACTGTGCCATGCCTATTCATTAAGCGAAGCATTTTGTTGCTTGCGGTTTGGATTGGGACATCGAAATAAGGAACGATGGTTTTGGAGTCTTTGATGAATTCGATCTCTTCATCGGTGATCTCTTCTGGGTACATGTAAAGGACTCTCACGCTATAGAAGCCAAGCTCATCGATGGCCTTCATTAAGTCCATCATGTTTGGGCCATCCTTAATATCGCATCCATAATGCATTGGGTCTTGGGAAACGAGGGCGATTTCTTTGATGCCTTTGTTTTTAAGGATATGGGCCTCTTCGATGATCTCATCAAGTGGGCGAGATTTCATTCTGCCTCTGATATATGGGATAGCGCAGAAAGAACAGAAATTGTCACAGCCATCGCTGATACGGAGATAAGCAAAATATGGAGCGGTCGAAACCATTCTTCTAAGAGGGCTAATTTCGATTAAGCCTTCTCCTCCGAAGAGTTCACTTACAAGTAAGTGCATCTTCTTGTAGTCTCTAATAGGAACCCAAAGATCGACTTCAGGAAGGGCTTCTTGAAGTTCTTTGAGATTACGTTCGACAAAGCAGCCTGTCGCCATGATTTTGGCGTTGTTGTGCTTTGCCATTTCAAGAATCGTATCAATCGATTCGCGTTTGGCTGCCTCAATGAAACCACAGGTGTTGATGATAATAAGGTCCGCTTCTTCTGGTTTTGGGGTTATTTCAAAACGATCAGGAGGGAAGACCGCTAAAATCATTTCACTATCAACGAGGTTCTTAGCACAGCCAAGAGATACAATACCAATCTTTTTCATTATGCTGCATGTCCTTTCGTTAGAGCGCCAAGGACGAATGAGTCAAAGGCCTCTTGCTCTTCATCATTATTCTTAAAAGCGGTAGCCTCTTCAAGGCTTTTAAGCGCTTTTTGTTTTAAGTCTTCGTTATTAGACATTTCTCTTCTAGAGAAGGCGAAGAGCCCTGCTGCTTCTAGTAAACCTACTTCGGACTCTTTCGAAGGGCAAAGAACTAAAAGTAATTCATATTCATAATCCACTTTGCGGGCGTAGCTGATCACCCTATTGTTCTTAGGGTCGATGACGCCATTATCGTAACCTTTCCAGGCTTTGAGGATAGCATCACCTACATTCATCATGTCTTCTTTTTCGGTGCCTTTGATTCTTAAGGCGCTAAGGTGATAATTGAGTTTCGATACTCTTGTGCCTCTTTCTGATTCGAAGAGCACCTCTTTGTCTTTCGAAGAAAAGATTGGAAGAGGCTCAGAGCCACCTTCAATGTATTCGTGCTCGGAGCCTGGAACCCTTTCGCTATCGCTTCCAGCGAACAAAGACTGGAATCGAGTGACGAAATCAAGAAGACGATGGAAGGTCATCTTGTCGGTTTGGTAAGTTACATGTTCGTCTTTGAAACAAATGAAATGGTCATTGAAGTATGGGTTAGAGACAAATTTCAGATACCATTTCTCATCAGCGACGATTATAGGTACGCTTCTTAAGGTCATGCCTGACTCATGATTATCGTCTCCATATAGGCCTATGTTTTCATAACACAAAGGGCATTTTGGATAGCCATTAGAAATGGCTTCTTTTTCTTCTTTCGCGTTACCGAAAAACATTAAGGTCATTCCATTATCGAGGGTTTCTTCGAAAAGAATATCATCGTATTCTATTTCTTTGAAATAGTTAGCGAATGTCTCTATTTGTTTCAAGAACATCAAAGCGACTTCAGAATCCTTTTTTCTTAGGGATTCGAAACCGGTAATGACTTGGCTAGGACGAGGCGAGACGATTCCGAATGCGAAGCTAATATGTCGCTTTGCTTCTTCTTCGCTTTTGCCTTCGCTCATTAAGTCATCTAAAAGGCTTTTAGCGATTTCTTCAGGGCTACCAAGATTTTCGATTGAAAGGTCATCGATCTCTCCATCGTATGTATTTTCTACGTCGAAATGATGACGGAGAACGTTTTCGAAAAAGACCTTATCCTCGCTAGAGAGGTAAAGGTGCTTTACGGCGTATGCGATGAGTTCTTTAATGCTCTTTTCAATCATCAGCTATTATTCTCCCTTACAGGTTGGATCAATCTTCTTATAGAGAGCGATGAGTTCATTTTTCTCTAATATTTTCGGAACTGGATAGAATGGGTTTGCTTCTTTAACTGCGTTTTTGGCAAGTTCATCTAAGTCTTCATTCTTGATGACTCCCTTTAAGGTTGAAGGGATATCAAGTTGGATGTTAAGCATCTTGATGTAT
Source organism: Bacilli bacterium (assembly GCA_024408335.1). Taxonomy (GTDB): domain Bacteria; phylum Bacillota_I; class Bacilli_A; order RFN20; family CAG-826; genus UBA4951. Next base: position 70,238 of record JAKSVB010000009.1, on the reverse strand, counting down.
TGGATGAAAGCGTCTCTTCCAGCTTTGTCGTTACTTTCTGGGTGAACTAGCTCAAGCATCTTGGCTATTTCATTAAGCTTCTTGTAGGCTTTCTTATCATACGCTTCAAGGACATAAGGCAAGATGATGGCGTTAGCGTAGCCATGGGAAACATTGTATTTGCCTCCGATTTGGTGGGCTAAAGCGTGAACGTAGCCAACATATGAATTAGTGATGGCAATACCTGCAAGATATGAGGCATAGAGCATGTTTTTAGCGGCGGCAAGATTATGTGGGTCTTGATATAAGCCAATGAGGTTATGACAAATCATATTGATCGAATCAAGAGCGGCTTTTCTGGTCTTTTTGGTCGTGGCGTTTCCAACATAGGCTTCAACTGCGTGAGTTAAAGCGTCCATACCGCACGCTGCGATGACGTGAGGTGGAAGGCTAGCAAGAAGAGATTCGTCAAGGACGGCGTAGTCAGGGATGAGGTTAGGGTCGCTAACGCTATATTTGCGACGGGTTGTTGGGTCGATGATGACGGCTGCCACTGTCACTTCGCTTCCTGTTCCTGCGGTGGTTGGGATAGCGATAAGGCAGTTATATTTCTTTCTTACTTTGAAAAGGCCTTTGAATTTGGCGATATCGGTTGTGTTTCTAGATAAGCAAGCGCCAATGATCTTTGCGGCATCCATATTGGAGCCACCGCCAAAGGCGATAATTGAATCCGTTCCTTCTTTCTTGGCGAGTTCGACTGCAGGGATGCAGCTATTGAATGTTGGGTTTGGCTCAACTCCTAAGTACTTGACGTAACTAAGGCCAAGTTCTTCAAGTCTATCGGTTAATGGCTTTAATAAGCCAATCTTCTCAATGGTTGGACCTGCGACGATAAGAGGCTTTTTAAAGCCTTTTTCTTTTAGGACGTCTGCCACTTTTACGTAAGAGCCAGGACCTTTAATGAGTTCAGGTTCTCTAAAGTTAATGAAAGGTTTAGCGATCTTGTTTAAGACAAATTGAACGCTGCGGAAATAAAACAGTTTAAATGGATTCATGATATTAAGTTTAAACTATTTTATAGTTTTTTGGTAGTTACCTATGCATTCTGGGTAGCTCTACTATGTCTATCGATATGGTCGTAAGCCTTTTTGTTGAACGACGGGATTATTGTGGCATATACGGCAATCGTTAGAGTCCAAGTGATTGGCCAAATCCAATAAAGCCATGTGAGAGTGTTAAAGAAAGTGACGTTTCTCCAAATTACGACTACAAAGAATATTCTAAGGAAGGTGACGCAAAGAACAGTGACTATGGTTGGGGTTTTGCTGTGTCCAAGGCCTCTAATATAGTAAGAGCAAACATCCATGTATCCATCAAGAACATAGGTAAGACCTACGATTGTGAGCCTCGTAGTGCCAACTTTCATCGCCTTTTCGAAAGCATCACTAAGAAAGACTCCATCGATTGTGAAAGACTCTCTAGAGATGAATAATCCAATGAGCTGATATCTGAAAGCAAAACTAAAGAGGCCGAGCGATATTCCAACAACGGTTTCGTAGAACATCGAAATCCAGAATATCTTCATGAGATTCTTCTTTTTGTGAGCGCCGTAGTTTTGTGAAATCAGAGCAGCCACCGCCACTGCAAAAGCGTTCATACAGTTCCAAATATAGTGTTCGATTTGAACGCTGGCGGTATTGCCTGCGACCGTGACGTCGCTGGTCAAACCGCTTGCAGGATCTTCAAATCCGTTGACGCCTTTTTGAATGAAGATATTGCTAAAAGAGAAAATCGCAGCCTGTAAACCTGCTGGGATGCCATGGTGAAGGATTTCCTTTGTTTCAGGACCGTAAAGTGCCCACTCCTTCCAACTATAGGAAGCAAAATTATCTTTTTTCGCTAAGAAGAACAAAATCAAAAGTGCTTGAAGGATTTCGCAGATGATCGTTGCGATGCCAACGCCAATGACATCAAGGCCAAAGGCGCAGACGAAAAGGAAATTGAGTCCGATGTTAAAGATGCCACAAGCTCCTAAAGCATATAGAGGCCTTTTCGAATCTCCTAAGCCTCTAAGCAAAGCAGAGCCAAAATTGAAAACCATCAAAGCAGGCATACCAAGGAAATAAATCCTCAAGTACCATGTTGCTTTCTCTATATATAGAGAAGGTGTATCAAGAAGTTTTAAAAGAATAGGAGCGAGAACATAGCCAAACCCCGCCAAAAACACACCGGTGATTAAGGCAAGAATGACCGAACTTTGAATTGTTTTATGGGCCTTTTCAACATTGCCTTTGCCCTTCGCTTTTGCGATGACGACATTGGCACCCACGCCGATACCGACAAAGACGCCGATAATGAGATTGATCAAAGCTGTATTGCTTCCGATGGCGTTGAACGAGACGTAGCCATCACCAAAATTGGCAACAATTATCTGGTCGGCACTGCTATATAAAAGTTGGAGTAAGGAAAGAAGCACCATTGGGATGGTGTATAAAGGGATGTTCTTCCAGAAATTTCCTTCTGTGAGGTCTATTTTGTGATCAAGTATTTGATGAATTTTTTCTCTAATGGACATAGTACGCGTTTTCTTCGCGTCCCTATTCTAGTCTTCCTTTAGGAAAGTTCCACTAAAAAAGAAAAAACCAATCATAAGATTGGCATTTCTAGGCTGGTTCTTTCCAATCGATGCCGTATTTGAGCAAGAATTGGTGCTTTTTCTCGTTGTAGCGAGCAATGCTGAATTCGTCTTTGTGAGAGTCAAAATACTGTTTTAGTTCGTAGTTGACCCTGTCGATGATTTTCGGGAAAAGAGGATTGGTTTCGATCGGGTCGTGAATACGAAGAGGTTTTTCGCTTTCTAAGGCTAAGAGCCTTTTAGCCTCGGTTAAGCCAAACTGCATGGCCATCTCTTCATATTTAGGGAAGAGGTTTGCTCTTTCGCTTTCTTCGTATCTCCAAACAAGTTTGATTTCTCTTTCTTTGGCGAAGATGGATTTCTCTTTGTTTTTAAGAAGGAAGGCGAAATATGAGGCTTTGTCATAGCAGATTCTTTCCTTATCGACATCCTCAAGATAATTGAAGACTTCAGCAAGCTGAAGGTAGGCGCTAAGGATCTCGTCTTTTTCGAGAGTAGTTTCTCTGCTAGTTAAAACCTTGAAGGCCTCGTTAGCTGCTTCTCTTCCTTTCCGTGGTTCTTCGGCGTTATTGACCGAATAGAAATACAAGATGTCGATAGCGATGAGGTCGCTATATGAACGGAGCTTCTCTTCTTTAAGAAGCTGCTCACGGAAAGAGAGAACGAAAGGCGCTAAGTCTTTGCGGTTGTCCTTCATTATTTTTTCGAAGAGGTACTGATAGCTGTCAGCAACTTCTTCCATTGTTTTTTGACTGTACTTTTTCATAGTTATTTACCTCTTATATTTTCCTCATTTTTAGTGCCTTTAACCACCATAATTTGATAATTAATTATTTATCTAACGAAAATGCTCTCTTCCCTTTTACAAAAAGCCCAAAAAAACCTAAAATTAAATGTATGAAAACATTTAAGAAGACTTTACTTTTGCTTGGAGGAATCGCTGCGACTGGAATGCTTGGCAGCGCCGCAAGTCCAAAAGAGATTTTTAAAGCAGCCGCCCCTGCTACCCCATCCTATCAAACCAAGCTTCCTACCGTTATCGATCTCAAGGATTCAACAGAAGGAGAGATCAGAAGTTATTATTCTTCCCTTAATTCTTTGGATAACGCCGAATTAACAGGCGATAACCTTCTTAAGAACCTCAAACCTATTCTTCAAGATTTCCAGTATTTCAATTACGACGCCGTCTGGAAGATTTACGAAATCACAGATAGAGAATGGGCTCTTTCTCCTGCCGCTAGCGACGCTACAAATGACATTACTTTCGACGAGGCAAGCCAAACATTCACCAAATACACCTATGGAACAAGTAACACCAAAGGTGGTTCTAACCCTTACGTGCGTACCCTCTACCGTAATCGCGACGAAAAAGGCGTGACAGTTGAGGCAGGCCGCATCAGAGAATGGGGCGATCACAATGCTTCAGGCACAAATAGAGAACACGTTTGGTGCCAATCAAGAGGCTTCAAAGACGATAACGGAGCATCAGGCCCAGCCGGAACAGACGTCCACCACCTCATTTCAGGAGATGGCAAAGTCAATCAGGCTTATCACAATAACACTCCTTATGGTAACGTCGACAAAACCAAAACCTACAAGAATGCTTCAAAAGATAGCAGCTTCCTTGATGGCAATCTTCTTGGCACCGCCAAAAACCTCCACCCAGGATTAGATGCTGGAACAGAGGTTTTCGAACCACAAGATTCAGATAAGGGCGATATCGCAAGAGCCTTATTCTATATGGCTGCTTGCTATAACAACATCTCAGGCAACGAGACGATCACGGAATTCAATCCTAACCTCGTTCTTGTTAACTACATCACCGACGATGGAACAGCCGAGGCAAGCTCCGCAACCCATCCAGTTGCCATGGGTATCCTCGACGATCTTCTCGAATGGCATAAGAATGACCCAGTCGATGAATATGAAATCCACCGCAACAACCTCATCTATAAGAACTTCCAACATAACCGCAATCCATTCATCGATTTCCCAGAATGGGTTGATATCGTTTGGGGAAGCAAGAAAGGCACCGCATCCGCTAAACCACAAACCGATGTGATCTATGCTGGAAAAGGCACCGCTCCTGCTGGCCCATCAACCCCTTCAAAACCAAGCGAAGGAGAAGGATTATCAATCGCTGATTTACTTAAGAACATCAATCCTATGGTTTTTGTCGGAATCGGCGTCGCTGCGGTTATCATTCTTATAATCATCATCGTCATCTTCGCTTCGCTTAGCAAAAAGAATAAAAAGAAAGTCATCAAGGCTTTCAATGAAGTCTCTCCTGTCGATATCCCAACGAAGAAGAAAACGACGACGACAAGAAAGAAGAGTACTTCTTCCTCAACCAAAAAGAAGACTACCACTTCAACCAAAAGTGTTAACAAAACAACAAGCACAACCAAAAAGAAAACAACAAAATAAAGTAACGAGAAACTAAGGAGGTATAATGAGGCTATGTCAATTACAGTAACACCTTTTATCCCAAACGAAGACTATGAAAACCCAGCCATGGTCACTGACTTCTATGAATTCAGCATGGCAAATAGTCTCTTCCTTCACGGCTACAAAGACACAATTATGGTCTTTGATATGTTCTTCCGTGATAACCCAGATGATTTAGGCTATGCCATATCATGCGGTCAAAGAAAACTCACAAAATTCTTACTTAACTACCACTTCAACGAAGAAGACCTCATCTATCTTCGCGGCAAAGGTATGTCAGAAGAATTCCTCGATTACCTTCGCACCTACAAGTGGAAAGGAACGATGTACGCTTTAAAAGAAGGCTGCGTCGCTTATCCACAAGTCCCTATGGTCCGTATCGAATGCGATATGGTTGGTGCCATCCTTATCGAAACATATCTTCTCCAAACCATGAACTTCCAATCTCTTATCGCCACCAAAGCAACAAGAGTCAGCGGCTTATCAAGCCACTCTAGTAGAAAGGTCATGGAATTCGGCACTAGACGCGCTCAAGGCATGAGTGCTGGAAACGATGGCGCATATGCTGCAATCCTTGGCGGTTGCATCGCCACCGCTAACTGCTTAGCCGAAATGAAATATGGCCCAGAAGTCAAAGCAGTCGGAACAGTCGCCCACTCATTCATCGAATTCTTCCCTGATGAGCTTAGCGCATTTAGAGCATACGCCGAAACATATCCTGAAAGCGTTTCTCTTCTCTTAGACACTTATAGCGTCTTTGATTCAGGTCTTCCAAACCTCTTAAAGATCGACGATGAGATGATCGCCAAATATCCAAATGACCCAAATAAGCGCGTTAAGAGCGCTCGTGTTGATTCAGGTGACCTTGCCCGTACCTATAAGAGACTTAGAAAAGCCCTTGATGCCGCAGGCAAGTCATACGTCAATATCGTCGCAAGCAACTCTCTCGACGAAAGAAAGATCGCCAATATGGAAATCTACGAAAACGCCAGATTCGATTCTTATGGTGTTGGCGAAAAGCTCATCACTTCCGCTAGCGATCCAGTCATGGGTGGCGTTTATAAGCTCGTTGCCGTCAAAAACGCAAACGGCGAATATGAGCCAAAAATGAAATGCAGCGATTCATCCTTCAAAGCAATCATTCCTGGAAAGCTTATGGCTTACCGCGTATTTGACGAAAACAATCAAGGCGTTTGTGATGTCATTGCCGCAGACGATGAGGTCATCGAAGAAGGAAAACCTCTTGTCATCTATAACTTCGACTTAAATGTCTTCAAGCGTCGTAGGACCATCATCCCATACAAAGTCGAAAAGCTTCTTGTCCCATATATCGTTGATGGAAAACAAGTCATCGAGCTTCCTTCGATCACCGAGACAAAAAACTATATCAAAGACCAACTCGAACACCCTGTTTGGGAATCAGAGCTTAGATACGAGATGCCTCACGTTCATTACGTTGACTTGACCGAAAAAGTCTTCAAAGTTCGTGAAGAGCTTTACGAAAAGCTTCACGGCGGAAAGATCTAAAATTATTAACGCCCTTCTATCTTGAGGGTCTTAGGCAATTCAATCAAAAAACCTCCATTATCGGAGGTTTTTGTCTTATTTTTCGAACTTTTCTTTATAGCAATCGATTGATTTTTGAATGATTCTTCTCGCTTCGACGTTGCCACAAATCTCAGTGACGCTCGTGGACTTGCCTTCAAGGGTCTTATAGACTTCGAAGAAGTGTTTGACCTCATCAAGAAGGTGAGGTGCCAAATCTGCAATATGCTTGATATGGTTTAACGATGGGTCATGAGAAGCGATTGCGATGATTTTCTCATCGGCCATCTCGGAATCAATCATCTTTACCACTCCGATTGGATAGGCTTTAACTAGGCAAAGAGGCTGAATCGGCTCCATGCAAAGAACAAGGACATCGAGAGGGTCATTATCCCCTGCGTATGTTCTAGGGATAAAGCCATAGTTTTGAGGGTAGTGAGTGCTTGTATAAAGAACGCGGTCCAAGATAAGTCTTCCTGTTTCTTTATCAAGTTCGTACTTCATCTTGCTGCCTTTAGATATCTCAATACAGGCAACAAATTCGTCTTTGGTAATTCTTTCTTCGCTGATGTCTCTCCAAATATTCATTGTCAACACCTCCTACTACTAATCATTCCTTAACAAAAAATGATTCGCAACATTAAAGAAGCTTCTTTTAGCGAATCATTTGTTGTTGAGTCCGGATCAAAATAGTTTTCCGGCTGAACAAGAAACTATTTTTTTGCATAGATGCTCTGCATAATTGTCAGTCATCATAGAAATGTAAACGGCAATTCCTCTGAGATAGAGTTTCAAAAAGCGTTTCAATGACTCCTTTTTGATTTCTTCGCCCTTAGCCCTCAAGTTTTTCTTAACGTTCGCGATTGTCAAACAAAACTGTTCAGGCTTGATTTTGTTGCCATTAAATTTTAAAGATTTATAAGAAGTTTTGTCCAAATCCGTGCAATTATATTTAATTGAATTAGCGATTCGCGCCATTTCTTTTGGCTCAATTTCTTCAGGGTGTTCATAAAAGAATGCAAAAATCGTTTCCACTATAGCCTTTTTGTTATAATCAAAAAGACCAATTCTAGATCTTTTGAAAATCTTTTTGCGTATGGTCCCAAAATCTTTAATCTTCTTAAAAAAATCGCAGTCTTCTTTCAAAGGAAAGCTGTACTCGTTTTTACTCAAGCATTCAACGAAACAATCAATTAATTCTTCCCTAGCTTTCTTGGCCTTTTCTTTTGAGTTGTTTCCAAAAGAATCCTTATAAATTAATGATTTGTTAAAGTCTTCTTCCCCAATTCCGTTCTCGCAACAATCTAGATAATCCGAATAGATTTGTGCTATTTCATCTGCGTTTGAGACGATATAACTTTCCAAAAAACAGGTTCTTTAGATGAGAGAACGGTTGATGGAACTTCAGATCTTTTTTCAATGAGATTGATGCCATAGTCTAAGCCATCATCTTCTTCATATGCGGTTTTAGTGTGTTTTACAATACAATCTAGGATAACCTCATCAGCACTCTTCATAAATTTCAAGACGTAGAGATACCCTGAGTTAACATTGTGTTTAAAGCCTTGTTCTATTTTATACTGTTTCACAACTTTCAATCTTTTTGAGCATGTTACTTTTCCGGTTAATATTTCATGTAGGGTTCTTTCGCCAGCATGTCCGAAAGGAGTGTGTCCAACATCGTGAAGAAGAGCTCCTATATAAGCCTTTTCTGGATTTATTTCTATGCCTTTATCTTTCAAAGCGTCCGACAATTTCTCACATATTTTTCTAGTTATCTCTGCAACCTCAAGAGAATGCATCATGCGAGTGTGATAATGGTCGTCCGACAAACAAGAAAACAGCTGTGTCTTATTTCTCATTCTCAAAAAAATTTTGTTTGAAATGACATCGATCACATTATCCATAAATAAAAAAAACTCTCTTTCGAGAGTAATTTTGGGAATTCTCCCTCACTGATGATGCCATTATTATACATCTTATTTCAATGAAGTAAATATACAAATGATAATTCGTATAGCCCTTTTACTCTCTACTGAAATAATATACCAAATTACTATAAATAGTAAACCCTATTCGACACTCTTGAGGGATTCGACCATCTTGACTCTTTCGCTACCTAAAGCAAAGGCGCCGTTGGTGAGGAAAGAGACGATAAAGGTAAGAACGAAGGCTAAGAGGAAAGATGTTGGAGCGATGCTAATCATGAAGTAAATAAGTTCGACTTTGTTAAGTAGCAATACCCCGTGAAGGAATGGAATACCTAAGAAGAGTCCCCCTATAACACCGAAGAACGTTAAGGTCATGGTTTCAAATAGAAGCGAGAAAGCAATCTCAGATCTCTTAAAGCCAAGAACCTTCATCGTTGCTATGTCTCTAGTTCTGTCTTTGAAGTTCATAAGGGCTAGGTTATAAAGAACGGTGACCGCTAAAAGGATAGCGAAGACTTTGACGGCGTTAGTCATAATCAGGATGCCGCCCATTATGTCATTGATTGAGCGTTTCCAATCCCCTGACGTTTGAGCGCTTATGACGAAAGACATCTCTTTGAAGGACTTACAAATATCATCGGCGTTAAATCCTTCTTTAATGTCGATGTCCGCACCTGAATAGGCTTTGCTCCATTCTCCAAGTATTGGAGATTCTCCGCTAACGATGATGCCGTTATAGAAGAAAGCGTCATAGACACAGTAAACCTCTGCTTCATAAGTCTTGTTGCTATAAGTAAAAGTGACGCTGTCCCCTGCTTTTGCGCCTATATCCTCATAGACTTTGGTGCTAATCGCAACCTTATCGGAAGGAAGATCGCTAACGAACTTAAAATGAGATTTTTCTGGAGCGTTCCCCAAAATATATACGGATGAATTGCTTCCCTTCTCGGTCTTAGGGAAGGTGATTTGAGATGTAGCTTTGGTAAACATCTCGATCTCTTTTATGCCAGTAAAACTAGCTAGATCGCTTTCAAGCTCTTCTTTTGTTTTTGAAGTGCCGAATGTCAAAGAGATATCCTGTGCATTTCCATACTTGATATCGTGGTCTAAGCCGTTGGTGATGGTATCTTCGATACCAAAGCCACATACAAGAAGGGCTGTGCATCCTAAAACGCCGGCGATGACCATGAAGGATTTGACGATGTTCATCCTCATGTTTCGTAACGCCATTTTGAATGAGAGGAAAGAGATGCCATGCTTTGGCTCGATCTTCATACTGAAGGATTTGAGGTTTACAGCGCGTGGTCTCATTGACTCTGTTGGTTTTAGTTTGATTTCTTTTCTTGCTACGTAGAAAGTGACAAGCGCTGCAGCAAGTAAGAATAAGACAGCGGTCATAACACCTGCGAAGACTGGGAAAACAAATCCGAGCTTAGGAAGAGTGTAAATCAAAGAATACTTTTGGTTCATGATGGCAGGAACGAGTATTGGCCCTACTATCTCGCCTATTAAGGTGCCTAGTCCTACAACGGCAAGAGTGATGAAAACGTAAAGCGACATTATCTCATTGCCCGTTAAGCCTATAGCTTGTAGTGTGCCTATTTGCATTCTTTCCTTAAGGATGATTTGGCTTGTCGTGGTAAGAATGACGAGAACGGCGACAAAGAAGAAAACGAATGGGAAAAGGAAAGTGAAGTTTCTTGCTTGTTCGGCATCGTTTTTGACGGTGACGACAAATGGCATATTGCTTCTATCGTTAATTGAAAGGAGGTTATTCGCTCTCTTGCCTTTGAAATACGTTTCGATTTGCTCTTTTACCTTTGAAGCGTTTTTCTTGTTACTAAGCGAAACCAGATATTGGTTAGGAGCGAAGACCCTTGCGCCACTAGAATATGAAGCGTCATCGCAGAATAATCCAAGTTCTGAAAGGACGTTATAAATCAAATCCACTTCTTCTATTCTTTCTTCTAAAGGGATTGAGGTCTTCATATTGTTAAGAAGAATCGAATTGAAGGCTTTATGAATGGCTTTATCGCTAATGATGACGGTTGAATTGTTGAAGCTGGCTTTGCAGATATTCTCAGGGTATTTCATGATGCCAGTGACTTCGAAATCAAGAGTCATCGATGTTTTTTCGAACGGGTTCTTATCGGTCTCGTAATAGTCACTAAGCTTAAGGACTCTTGAAAGCAAGGTGATGTTATTACCAAATAGCGACATATCGATGGTGACGCCGAAAGGATCGCCAATGCGGTATTTGCCAGAAACAGGTTCTTCGCTAGAAGTTGAAAGAGCCTCATCGATTCTTACGAAATAGTCATTGGTGTCTTTTTCGCCACGCTTAAGATCGAATGGCTTTGATATTTCTGGTTCACTTTTTTCGATAACGGCAAAGATCGAATTGAAACCAGCTTGTCCCGTCATTTCAAAGCGGCTTTCGACTTGACCCTTATCCCCTACGATTTTTGCGATATTGGCCTCGTCTTTTTCGTCGTAAGATTTGGATGTTACCCAAATATCTGCCATGTTGCCGTTTTCATAGGTCTTATTGACACGGCTAGAAAAGTTTTCGGCATTGGCCATTAAACCTACAAAAAGAGTGACGGCGATTGCGCCAATCACTGTGGTTGCAAGAAGCTGTTTCCAGTTGTTCTTTATTTCTCGGGTCCCAAGTTTTATTAAGGTCCCGCTCAAAGATTTGTTTTTCTTCACCACTTGACCTCTTCTGGTTTGATACGGTTAGTAACTATTTCGTTACTGGCTATTTGGCCGTCTTTGATTCTGATTAATCTTTCGGCACATTCGCTGATATTAGCGTTATGTGTGACGATGATAACCGTCTTCTTATAGTCGTTAGCGACATCATAAAGAAGTTTGATAATTGAAGCGCCTGTTTTGGAGTCAAGTGCGCCAGTTGGTTCATCGCAAAGCAAAAGCTTTGGGTTCTTTACAATTGCCCTTGCGATGGCAACGCGTTGTTGCTCGCCACCACTAAGTTGAGAAGGAAAATTATTGGCTCTTTTCTCAAGTCCGACCTTCTTTAGGATCTCTCTTGAATCGAATGGGTTATCAGCAACCGCTGCAGCAAGTTCAATGTTTTCTAATGCAGTAAGGTTTGGCATGAGGTTATAGAACTGGAAGACGAATCCGATGTCTTTTCTACGGAAACTTCCAAATTGCTTTGAACTATATTTGGCAACATCTGTCCCTCCGACGATGTATTCGCCTCTGGTGCTGTTATCCATACCACCAAGAAGGTTTAATAGAGTACTTTTGCCTGCACCGCTTGCGCCTAAAATGACAACAAATTCCCCCTCTTCAAGTTCGAAAGATACATCATTAAGGGCCTTGACTTCATTTTGCTCGCCTTCGTTATATATTTTTGAAAGATTTCTAACTTCGATTTGTTTCATATGGTCTTTATACGCTTTAGAAACAATATAGGCAACACTTAATAGAAATTTCTAATTTCTACTTTGGCGGTATTTTGAAACGAGGGTAAGGCGAGCAACAAAAAAAGCCAAAAGGCATTTACCCTTTGGCCAAAATTTAAGAAGGTGTTATCTTTCGATTGCCGTTAGGATATCAAGCGACTCATCTCCATCGATGCCAAACGAGAGATCTTCAATCTTAACCGAAACGTTTGAGCTCTTGTTTTTGATTTTTAAGGTATGTCTTCCTTGAGAGATCGCAAACGAATCGTTAAGAAGAGCAGGAACCCAGAAATCCTCTGAGGTGCTAAAACCTAAGGCTGAGGTCGCAAAACTTGTGTCTTTAATCGAGATAGGATTGTCGTCAATAGATACCTCCAAAACGTTAGATAACTTAGAGGAGGTGTTTCTTGATGTCATCAAGGCATATAAACTAGCGGAGGAAAGGCCTTTTGCGCTTTCGATTTCAGCTTTTATTTCTCCTCCTGCACTAATAGTGGTCAAGGTAGCTGGAGATCTAAATTCAGTGCTATGAGTGCAAGATGCACCGCTCACATATTCGAAAGAGCTTGTACAAGCTGTGATGATTTTTCTATCTTCTTCTAGGTTTGGAATATCTCCCTCAAGGAGGGTTTCAAGAATACCTTGTAAGGTGGTTTGCCTTACTCCGATTGCGCGAAGGAAGTTATAGACTTTTTGCTGGAATGTTTCGCCTTCCCAAGCAAGGAGATCAGCGATGTATCCGTCTGGGCTATCTGAACCTGTTTGATGGATGGTGCTTGTCTTTTGAATTTTGCCAAAATTGGAGAAAAGATAGTCTCTATAGCAATCTTCAATCGAAAGGCCGAGAAGACCGTTTAACAGAGTGGAACAGAATCCGGTTCTATCAGTACCGATGCGGCAATGGTAGAAAGCTGGATAGAAATTCTCTTCTGCAAAGTGTTCAAAAAAAGTAACGACTGGGATGATATTACGGAAAAGAGGGGATTTACCACCTTCGTAACCCATAGGGTTAAAGTGAGATGTTACCGATTCGTCATTCAATAGCGAAGGGCGATCTTTTGCGTTTTGTTCTCCTCCGAGCCCTTTAGGGCCACCACGAAGCTCTATTTCAGTCCTGACGCCGAGTTGTTTTAACATCGTTTCTCTGCCTGTATCGGTAATGATTGACCCAGACATGTTATCGTCTAATGCAGCGGTTCTATAAATGAGTCCTTGTCTAATGATGTTACCATTTACGGTGACTTTTCCTCCAAGGTCGCGGCAATTGGTCATGCCATCAATGTTAATAAGTCTTGGTGCGGTATCAGCAGTTTCAAGGGTATAGACTTTCGAATAATCGACGTCATCCCCTGTCACCGCTTTAACACGGTAGTAATGCGTTTTACCAATGTATAGATTTTGGATTGTCGCTTTGCCGTTTTTAGCAGGGAACACCCAAGGATTATCAAAATCTTCATCTAGTGCGACTTCGACGGCATAGCTATCGGCCTCTCCATCATAATCAAATTCAATATCCCAAGTCTTGCCTTCGCTTTGAGATTTTTCTGGATCGGTATGGAAAAGACTTTTGAATGTTGATTCCGTTAGCGTCGTGTAATCACCATCGTAATTCATGAAGTTAATCATGTCTTCCGAGTGAGCGTCTAACGGAGTATCAAATTTTGTGACATTATAAAAATTGTCAGGAACAACTGGCGCTGGCTTCTTGCCACAGGCAACAAGCGAGAGTCCTAAAATGAGCATGCCTAAAGATAAGTAATGTTTTGCTTTCATAAACTTTCTCCCTTTTGAGTAATTTTAGCCCTGGATTTGTATTCTTTCAAAGCATTCAAGCGTTTTTCCAAGAAATCAATTCTTGAATGATATAGAATACTCACGAAAGAAGGTAGGCACCATGGACCAAAATTTAGAGAGATTCCTTAGATATATTAAAATTGATACTCAATCAAATGACGAAAGCCTCGCCTCGCCAAGTGAAGCTAAAGAACTTGATCTCACAAGACTCCTTCAAAAAGAGCTCAAAGAGATGGGCATCGAAAACGAAATTGATGAATATGGAAGGCTTTACGCTCATTTAGCAGGCGTCGAAGGCCTTGATGCGATTGGCTTAAACGCCCACGTCGATACCGCCACTGAAATAAGCGGCAAAGACGTCAAGCCTCAGTTAATTGAAAACTATGATGGCGGAGTCATTCGTCTTAATGACGAATACAAAATGAGCCCAAATGAATTTGATACCCTCAAAGGTCATGAAGGCGATACTTTGGTCGTCACTAGCGGAGACACTCTCCTTGGAGGAGATGACAAAGCAGGCGTCGCTGTCATTATGAGCGTGCTTGATTACCTCACCTCACACAAAGAAGTGAAGCATCACCCTCTTAGCATCCTTTTCACCCCTGACGAGGAAATTGGACGCGGACCAGAACACTTCGACGCCAAAAAGTTCGGCGCTGACTACGCTTACACCATCGATGGCGATTACCCAGACCACATTGATATCGAAAACTTCAATGCCGCCCATGCAGAAGTCACTTTCTATGGCGTTGGCATTCATCCAGGAGAAGCTAAAGGAAAGATGGTTAACGCCATTTCTCTTGGCGAGGAATTCGATAGGCTTCTTGACCCTAACGCTAGACCTGAATTCACTTCGGGCCACGAAGGCTTCAACCACTGCTGCTCATTCGAAGGAAGCGCTGGCAAAGCCACCCTTTACTACATCATAAGAAACCACGACGCTTCGCTTCTTGAAAAGCAAAAAGAAGAAATGATTAAGGCCAAAGAGATTCTCGAAAAGAAATACCCTACCGCCAAAATCGAACTCGAAATCGGCGATGACTATCGCAATATGAAAGAGATCATAGACAAGGATCCTCGCGCTCTTGAACATGCGAAAGCCGTCTTTAAAAAACTCGGAATTGAACCAAAGCACCTCCCAGTTCGTGGAGGAACCGATGGAGCCACTTTCTCTTTCAAAGGCTGTCCAACTCCAAACCTTGGAACAGGAAGCTATAACCACCATGGCAGATTCGAATTCTTATCAGTCAGAGACTTTAATAAGATGATCGAAATCGTCATTGAACTTGTCAAAGCATAAATAAAAGGCCGGATATTCCGGCCTTGTTTTTTTCTTGGCTGGGGTGACCGGGATCGAACCAGTGCATGTCGGATTCAGAGTCCGAAGCCTTACCGCTTGGCTACACCCCAAAAGGCACTTGTAATTGTACTCAATAGAGGCTAGTTATCAAGTTTTTGTTACTTGTGATGCTCTATTTGTTTTACATCTCCCTCAGCAATTTCTTTGACATCCCCTTCTCCTTCATAACCGTCAGGTTCTTTAAGGACATAGGCATTATAAATTCTGTCTGGGTTTTCTTTCACCCAAAGCATTCTCCAAATTCGGTAGAAAAGAGCGACGATTTCGACTGCGAAAGTGACGATTGCGTCCACTTTAAAGAAACCGACGTCTCCTCCTGAAGCCTTGACGAAAGTGTTATCGATGAAGAAGAGAACTGCAAATATTAGAAGCGATGAGCTAAGAATCAAGCGGCTAACATCAAGAATCTTGAAAGTGTTCTTCTGGATGCCTTTTTTGACTGTTCTTAAATAGATGCCAAGGATCACTAATGTGACGATGAATGAGACAAGAATGAATCCAAGACAAATATATGTGAGCACTTCAATGGATTCATCTTTTCCTAAATCCATGAACATCATGATTAATGATGCGATAAGACCAACTAAGGTAAGGACGCCTGCGCCAACTAAAGCAGACAAAGAAAGATATTGGCTGAGTTTGTTTTTAAAAGTAAGTTTTTCCATATTTCTATTATAGCACTACGCAGCGTCTTCGTGGTCTTTATACTTCAAAGAACCATTAGAACCGCTTTGAGGAGAGGTCTTGTCTTCATTTAGAATACTAGAATCATCGCCAAAGTGTCTGCGTTTTATATATTTATTATATAAAGAGTCCTTACGTTTCTCGTCGCTCATAAAGCTAACCAAATTAATGAATATCCAAGAATCAAACCACAAGCGAGGAGGATTCCTGAAATCATTAACCCTTTCTTAACAGTCTTTTTGTTTTTGAATAAATACAAAGGTCCAAGGCCTGCATTGACGACAAGTCCCGCAAGAAGAGCCCCAAAAGGAAGAGCGCCAGACACATAAAGCTCAGTAAGAAGAATACTTGAAGCGCAGTTAGGGATTAAGCCAATGATAACGGCGATTAACGGCGAGAAGAAATGACTTCCAGCAATAATGGCCTCTAAGTCGAAGGATGAATCAAGCCAGGCAAAAAGAAGCCCAAAGAGGAAGCTAATCACGAAAGCGTACGCTGTGATCTTCAAGGAATGGATGAGAGGGTGAACGAGATGCTCATGGAGTTTAGATTCTTCACCATGTTCTTTAATCTCGTGACCACAGCATCCATGATGAATCTCATGTTCGCCTTCGCAGTGCTCAAGATGCTCATCGACTACCTTATCTTGTTTTCTAAAGAAAAGGTCAATGGCAAATCCAAATATAGCGCCTGCCACCACTTTGATGCCAAGAACAACAAAGCCAACATACCATTTGCTTCCAGCTTCTCCAAAAAGGATTGGAAGAGCTTCATCACTGCAAGCGACAAAGATAGCAATAAGAGTGCCGATTGTGATGTGGTCGTCAGTGTATAAATCACTAGCGACAACGGAGATGCCACACTGTGGGATAACGCCTGCAACCGAACCAAATAGAGGTGCGAATTTCTTATTTCGCTCTAACAAAGAAGCAATCTTTCCTTCAATGAAGGAAAGGACAAAATACAACACGAAAGCTATCGCTAAGACTTTTAGCGAGTCAAATAAGCTATCTAATGCAATTTCTCCAACTACTTCCCAGTTCATACGCTCTAAGTCTAGCACACTTGTCAAGTTACTAATCATAGTTTCTAAACGAAGATGTATATATAATATACGGGATTTGGAGATTACCTATGGAACAAGAAGATGAAAAGTACAATCCATTCAAGAGAATGAAAAAAGAAAACGAGATTGAACAACTCGAACCACACCCTTTCTCAAAGATTAAGAAAACCGTTGCCGTCATTAGCGGCAAAGGCGGCGTTGGCAAATCAATGGTCACTTCTCTCCTTGCCGTTCAGCTTATGAACCAAGGCATGAAAGTCGGTATCCTTGATGCGGATGTCACAGGCCCATCGATCGCTAAGACATTTGGCAAAAACAACCACCGCGCATTAGGAGATGAGACTTCAATCCTCCCTGCTGAAACAGAAAGAGGACTCGCGTTGATTGGCGCTAATAACCTTCTCGATGATCCAAGCGCTCCAATCATCTGGAGAGGCTCACTCATCAGTAACTTAGTCACAACTTTATATACCACCACTATCTTCGGTGAATTAGATGTCCTTTTAATCGATATGCCACCAGGAACAGGAGACGTCCCTCTTACCGTCTTCCAATCTCTTCCAATTGATGCGGCAGTCGTTGTTTCTTCCCCACAAGACCTCGTTTCCGAAGTCGTCAAAAAATCAATCACTATGGCCTCTGCTATGGACATCAAGACATTAGGCGTCGTCATGAATATGGCTTACGTCAAATGCCCTGATTGTGGTAAGAAGATCAGATTATTTGGTGAAGGAAATTACGAGGAAAGAGCCGAAAAGATGGGTTCAACCCTCTTATCCGAGCTTCCTCTTGATCCAGAGCTCACTTCCTTGGTCGATAGCGGACTCCTTGAGGAATACAAAGGCGATTACCTCATCGAGACAGTTAATGAAATCAAGAAATTGTAATGAAAATGTGCGGACAACCGCACATTTTTCTCTAGAAACTCATCATATAAGACATCTCAAACGTGTTATTAGAGGCAAGGCGCTTTAGGGTCTTCTTGTTTTTGAATTCCTTATCCGAATCTAGATAATCAGGAAGCGATGTCCAAGGCTCGACGCATAGGTAATCGCCCTTACTAGGGTTTGTCCATATGGCCAAGAAATCGATATTCGAGAAAGAGTATTTAATCTTTCTGCCGTTCTTTCTTACTAGCGTACATTCCTTAAGGTCGTTTACCTTATACATCAAGGTTCCTTTTTCTTGGAAGGTTCTTCTATTCACCTCAAGTATTCCTAAGACTTTTTCTTCTTCCTCTCCAGTGATGAATGAGAAAGTTGGGTCTAATTCCATTAAAGTCGCTTTTGTGTTACTTGGGAAAAGGACATAGTTACCAAGGATTTCGTTATTCTCATCTTCATCGATTCTTAAGGCTGGGTGGCCACCTAGTCCAAAATACATTTCCTTTTCATCTTTGTTAGTCACGGAATATGCGACTTTTAAAGAACGGTCTTCAAGGGTGTACTTCACTTTCAGAAGGAAGTTCCATGGATATAGCTTTAACGTTTCCCCTGAAGAGGCAAATTCAAGTTCGATTACGTTCTTCTCGGCTTTAGCCACTTTGAAAGAGTTATATCTAGCAAGACCATGGTTTTTCATGGAATATTCTTTTCCTTCTACGGAGTAGGTTCCATTAAGGAGCCTAGCCACAAAAGGGAATATGACAACGTCTTGCCCATTCCAGCTTCCTTCAACTGGCTGATATTGGAGTTCTTCATTAGTGGTCTTATCAAAAATCGAAGTCAAAGATCCGCCTAAAGAGTCATTGATGGATATTCTTAAAAAGTCATTTTCTATGGAAAGCATATTCGTACCTCATTTCTATTCTACTCTCAAAAGAAGGAAGGTACAAAAAATGGGCTTAGGAGATTGACGCTTTAATAATAGATTATTAACGGTTTGCTAAAGGATTGGCCAATTAGCCAAATTCCACTTCGCGATGTATAATATAGGCATGAATATCTTTGGATTCTTAACAATCAAATCAGAAATCAGCTGCCTCTATTCCGACTCAACCGTCCGCCAGGCACTAGAGAAAATGGATTCTCATAAGTACAGCGTCATCCCTATGATCGATAAGGAAGGCAAATACGCAGGAACCGTTTCTGAAGGTGATTTGCTTCGTTTCATCAAAAACGACTGCGACTTCGACATCAACAAAGGCGAAGATGAGCTAATCGAGAAAATCGAAAAACACCGTTCATACAAGGCTTTGGATATCGGCTCTTCAATAGAAGAACTTCTTGATTTGTCGATGGATCAAAACTTCATTCCAATCGTTGATGATAGAAATGTCTTCATCGGTATCGTAAAGCGTAAAACGATCCTTAATTACTTCAAAAAAGAGATGCTATCTTCTTTGGAGAAATTCAAATAGCAAAGAAAAAGGCTTGATTTACATCAAGCCGTTTTTTGATTAATGGGGCGGACGATGAGATTCGAACTCACGCATGACCGGTTCACAGCCGGTTGTGTTAACCGCTTCACCACGTCCGCCATTGCCGTATTATCTTAATCGCTTTCGCTTCTCTTAGCAAGAGTGATTTGAGTTAGTTTTTTCTTTAATAACTTCCAAAGAGGCAGCTCTCGTCTTTTTACAAGCCCTGGGACCCCGTTGTCGCTTGTTTTCTCATATAGTTCGATGATTTCGTCAAGGCTAAGGAAAGAAGTAGATTTGATGAAAGAGTCGCCATAACTAGCGAAGTGAGGCTCCCCGTTTCCACCGCTTATCTTACAAAGATAATAGTGGTTTAGGTTATGCCTGTTTATCAGGTTGTAATAGTCATCGACGATGCCTATTTCATCAAGTATTCTGATTTCGTAACCAGTCTCTTCGAAGCATTCTCTAGCTAACGCACCTTCTAAAGACTCACCATCCTCAACCCCTCCTCCTGGGGTTTCGTAATAATCGCCATATCCGAACATGTCGTCTCTAATTAAATGATGCAAACAGAAAAGGCCTTCTTCATTCATAAGAAAGGCTCTTGTTATCTTCCTATTGTGTTTTGTGCCTTTTACTGGGTATTCTTCATCGAATAATTTGAGAACTATTTCCATATCTTCATTATCCCCTCTTGCAATGGCTTAATAAAGATACAAGAATACTTGTATGGTAATTAGAAACAGGCTTGCTGCACTGATATATCGATCACTGATATCGGTTCTCGGAATAATCGCGACGATAATCATGATCAACCTCAATTCCTCAAAAGGTTTCTGGAATTCGTTTTTTGCTTATCCTACCATCATCACCCTTTTAGGAACCTTGATTGTCATTTCGGAAACGATTGCTAACGCAGTCGGAATGAAAAACAACGTGAATACCCTCGCTCCAGGAGTGATCCCTCTTTTATTCCATTCGGGACTCGCTCTTGAAGTGTCACTATGCACGCTTCATCTTCTTTCATCCATTGTCTTCAATGCAAGATTCTTCGATGGTTCCATCGTTTACTCTTTGCTCGCTTTCGTCGTGTTCCCTTCCGCTTATGTCCTTGATTGGTTGCTTTTTGGAGAAAAAGGAACAGTCAGATGGTCATATGGCATGTTCCCTTTATTCTTCCCAATCTTCCATTATTTGCTATCTTTCATGACTCACTTCATCACAGGTTCTGAGCGTTACATCACTCAAATCTTTGATCCTGAATCATTTATCGGTTTAAGTCATTTGCCTGAGGTTTTTGAGGCGGCAGATGGTTGGGTTGGGGTTCTTATCACCACATTAACGTCGTTGCTTGCGATATTTGTGATCGATTATCTCCTCATACTTCTAAATAACTTATTAGCAGGAAGATACTCCAAAAAGATATCTTAGGCTCTCGCGCTTACAAATCTCGTGGTCTTACATAGTAAGGCCATTTTTTGTTCATCGAAAGGAATGATGTCGGTAAGAGTGAGCTGTTTTGAGAAATCCAAGATCAGACACGCTTTTTTGAAGAATTGATTCTTAACGAGATATTCCTTAATGAAATAGAGTCTTTTCTTCTCTTCGTCTATTCCGACATATAACGGCTCCTTCATGATGTTTGTGGCCTCTTCCACTTTTTTGAGGTACTTGTCTGGGTATCGGACTGAAAACTCTCTAAGTTTATCTTCCGTGATGAAACAGAAAATGTTCTCTCCGAAATTGTAGCCAAGGGCCTTTTCGATTCTGGCGTTAATTCTGCCAACTTTAACTGGATCTTTGTTCATATTTCTTCCTCCACTACTCATATAGAGAGAAAAACGAAAATTTTTTCAAAAAAGTTATATAATTGTGGTTATGGACAAATACACGAAGCAAAGCGAAACCTCTTACGCCCTTGGAACTACCCTCACAATTGAGCTTCTTAGCCGCAAAAAAGAGGTCGCAACAAGAATCTACATTAACCCAAAGCAAAAAAGAGACGAGACATATAACAAGCTCATCTCATTAGCAAGAAGTGCTGGAATCCCAGTAATCGAGAATAACCAAAAGATTTTTAGCGCCCTTTCTGGCAAAGATAACGTCATGGCTATTGGCGAATTTAAGAAATTCGATAATACCCTCCCAAAAGATAAGAACCACCTTGTTTTGGTTAACCCTTCCAATATGGGTAATCTAGGAACCGTCATTAGAAGCGGGGCAGCCTTCGAAATCGGAGGGCTTGCTATCATTAGACCTGCCGCTGACGCTTTCGACCCTAAATGCGTTCGTTCATCTATGGGAGCGATCTTCTCTCTTCCTTTCCACTATTACGACTCATTTGAGGAATACGAGAAAGAATTCCCTGCCCATAAGATTCATCCATTCATGCTTCAAGCCAAAAAAGAGCTTTCTAGCGTTCAAAAAGAAGAACCATATTCGTTAGTCTTTGGTAACGAAGCAACAGGTCTTCCAAAAGAGTTTTTAGAAAAAGGCGAGCCAGTCATAATCGCTCAATCCTCGCTTATTGACTCACTCAACCTCGATAATGCCGTTTCTATTGGCCTATACACATTCAAGAACAAATAATTAGTAGAGTTTCTCAGGAATCTCGATCGCAAAGCCTCTTTGCATATAATATTTATTTAAAGCGTTGAATATCCCTCTCGATTCCCTTTTGTCTTTGCCACAAGGATAAAGCGAAGAGAAATCTTTTCCTCTTCTCACTTCCTTTTTGGCGGTAAGGAACATTTCTTCTAAAGAAGAGATTTCGTCTACTTCATTATCGAATACGTGAAGGACGCTAGGTTCGTATCCGTATTTAGTTAGTTTCTCTGCGATACCCTTAGATGAGCAATGGATATGCTTCACGTGTCTATAAATCCGTTTTTTGAAGCGTTTATATGTTGAAGTGCTGAAAGGCTTTAACCAGTTCATCTTTAAGGCATCCGCCATGTTTTCTGGAGTCATATAGAAACTGCCTGTAACTGGCTTATCTAATGTTTCAGCGATAAGGCGGCAGGTGTTTGAGAGTTTGGTAGGCAAAAAGAAATGCAAAACATCGCACCATCTAATAGCCTCATATATGACATTATTCTGGACTTTCGCGAAAACGAAGCCTTCTTTTTCTAAACTTTTACCAAAGAACGGGATGCAAGATTTCTTTAAAGATATGAAGTTACGGTCTTTTAATGTTTCATCGTTTCCTGCCCCAAGGATTTTGACCTCATGACCGCGTAAGCGAAGTTCAGAGGCAAATTTGTGACAAACACCGCTTATTTCAGCCTTTTGTAACGATGCGCATTCTAACACTAATAATATTTTCATAATCTCAATCCGGAAATCAGAGACCAGCCCTATTCACTTTAGCCTACAAGGTGGACCAAAGTATCATTAATTGTACATTATACTTGCTATTTTTTCCTCAAAAACTTTCGTTTGAGTCTCTAAACAAAAATAAGTCACAAAACCGTGACTTATTTATTGCTATTGATATTAGAAGTTTCCGAATTCGTCATCCATTAGAGGGCGGCCGCATTTATGGCAACACGAGATTGTTCCTTCGTAGTATGGAGCACCGCAACTTGGGCACTTCTTCATTTTTAAGGTTTTAGGGTTCTCGACTTTTACGGCTTCCTTCATTTGATCTATTTTCTTATTGCTTAAGGCCGTGCCCACCATCGCCGCTATAACTATAGCGTCCCAGACGACAAAGAATACGACAAGCCCTGGGTCAACGATGAACGTCTTATCCATTAAGGTAGGAAGGATTGCGTTATACGCATCAACGAATGCGTCTCCCGCAGTGAGGCTTGGATCATTAAGCTCATAGCTTAAGGTGCTATTGAACTTATACAAAACCTCATCATAGAGAATCCCGTCAGTGTCATCGCCTTGGATGCCTTCGAATAGATACTTATCTTTCATGGTTCCAGGCTCAGAATAATAGGCAATAAGCCAGTGGCTTTCGTCGCTGAAGTTTTGGAGGTAATAGCTAAAGGCGTAATCCTCCAAAGACCTGATGCCCTTATCACTAAGAGTGATGATGTAAGGAGTGATGCCGCTCTTATCCTGGAATTCAGTAAGAACTGACATGAGTTTTGTTTCTTCTTCAACGTCAAAGACATCATTCTCATCAATGATGGAGATGGTGCTATTTGCCGCTAAAGTTAGCTTCGTTGGATTATGGTAGGAATCAACGAAAAAGACGCCTATTGGCAAAAGAAGGAATATGGTCAAGAAGATGAAGACAAATGGTCCTGCCTTCTTCGCCTTTCCAGGTTCATGGTCTGTATAGATTATGTGTGGTGCTCCGTGGTAGTAAAAAACGTAAGGAATACCGCCTAAGAATGGGCGTGATGAATAACGAGGGACGTTACTTCCACTTCCATGAGAGCCCCCTCCAAAGGAGCCCCCACTATGAAATCCACCACCAAAGCTTCCGCCTCCTGATGAATGTGGCATTGTTTTTACCTCTTAGTTTGCTGAGCTCTCAGTGATTGGGTGAGCCGCGATGTATCTAGTAAGAGCAGTCTTACGAGCAGTGATGAAGTTATTTGTAACGTTCTTCTCTTCGGTTAACTTAAGAGTGCCAAATTTTGACTTCAAGGTTGTGTTGATAGTTCCGAAATCAGTTGTGCTAAGAGCGCTGTCAGCTAAATCTCTGCAGTATCTAAGATATGTGTTCTGGTAACCGTTGATGTAGCTTAATGTTCCGGTGTTAGCGCCACTCTTTGATGAAGTTGGAGTTAACATGGTTGCCCAGTAAAGGTTGTTCTTGTAGTTAGCGTTGATTCTATCGTTTGTGCTTGAAGGACCAGTGAATGTGACGTTTTGACTTTGTTGATAAGCGTTTTGGTTTTCAGTTTGATCGCTGAAGTTTTCATTTCCGCCTTCTGGAACATAGGTATCGAATGGGTTGAGCTTAGTCATATCGAAGCCGGTGTATGATGCGCCTAAGCACCAGTCCCAGTCATATGCGATATGAATCATCTTGCCAGTTGATGGGATGAAGTAGACATAGAAGTTATTACCCGCATAACGTTGGTCATCGCAGTTACCCATAAGATATGAGAGGGCGCTGAATTTTAAGAAATAGTCAACATCGATGAGGCTATTGAGCTTGGTTTGCTTCTTTTCTGCTGTGATGTTGTCGGTGACGATTGATGAAAGAGCGCCGATAACGTTAGAAAGTTTGCTGAAGTTTGAATTCTCGAGAAGGTCATCGTTTGTTTTAAGTTGGTAGACTGGATCATAGCCAGCGAAGTTGTCTTCGCAGCCAATGATGCCGTTTGCTTTACGTGGAGCGTTGATGAAGCCGTCTGTATCTTTGGTGTTACCGTCAACTGCGTTATTGAGATCGAAGTTTGCACGAACACCATTGGTGTTTTTAGCGCACTTGTAAAGATCGCCTTTTGAATCTGTATCGCCGAAACGTTTCTTTAAGAAAGCCTTATCAACACATTCGACGATTTGGTAAGCGCCTGTGATTGAGGTTGAACCGTTGTTGAGGGTAACTGTTGAAAGGTTTGAATATGGAGCGAGAAGTCCGTTTTCACGGAAACGGTCGTAGCTATAGACTTCACGGCTGATACAGGCGTTGTTGTTGCTGCCTGTACCTTGGGCATTGTTACGTGGAGTGACTTTGAGGTCAATCTTATCCATGCCGAAGAGCTTACGGTCTTTTCTTGCTTGTCTTTCTTCATCGTGGCCTGTCCAATCGTGTTTGAATGGTCTAAGGTCGACATTTGTGCCTGTTTGGCCCCACGCACCACCTTGGTTGCCATATGCTAAAGGACCATTGTAGTCATAGATTTCGTCATCGAATGTAGCTTTAAATGAAATCTTAAGGTGTGAGGTGTTAACGATGTTGCCTCTGTCGTCAACGATCTTTTTACGTGACCAGTTACCTTTCATACGAACACCGACCTCTGGGAAATCATATGTTGTGCCATCTAAGACAAGACGGAAGTTTGCAGGGAAATAAACATCATAAACTTTACGTTGGTCTCTGTTGTTTTGCCAATCTGACATTGCCTTCAAAGTTGTCTTGTTGAAGTTGAGGTAGATTTGTGGCGCTGAGTCATAAGCGAAAAGCCTAAGGAAGTTGTTAGTGAATTTATCCTTTGGCCTTTCGTTGGTTGCAGGGTGTTTTCCATCTGAACCAAGAGGTGAAGGCATAGTTGGCGCGACTTCTCCCGTATTGACTGGGTCACCGAATGCAGGAATGGTCAAATCTTGAGGAGCTGGTGCGCTAGAGCTTGATGAAGAAGTCTTTGAAGATGATGAAGAAGCCTTTGAAGTTGATGAGCTTGATGAAGACTTAACAGCTGAAGATGATGAGCTTTGGCTCGATTCTGATTTGACGCTTGTTGTTGATGAACTATTTGAAGATGCTTTTTGTGATGAAGCTGAATTTGCTGGAGCAGTTCCACAGGAAGCTAAAGCAAAAACGCTCAAGAGCATTGAAGCAGAGAAAAGTTTATGTTTCATGGTAATCCTCCGAAAAAATTTCGTTACTATAATAATAGCCCTCTTTTTATAAATAAAAAAGAGTGAATAGCCTAGCCGTTCACTCTTTGGTTTCTTCGTTTTTCTTATCTCTGCGGAATATCCTCTTGAAGTGTCCCCAGAATTCGTCACGAACCGCTTTCTTTTTGACACTCTTAGTCTCTTTTTGTCTTGTTCTATAGTCTTCTGTGAGTTCATTGACTTCAATTTCGGCTTTTGATAATTCTTTTTCTTCTTTTTTGACGCCGTTAACCTTATTTGCAAGCGCCTCAATAGGTTTGCCAATCGAGCCATAGAACTTCTTTCCAAAGTCAAATTTCTCAAGGTCTTTGGTAAGGGCGATTTTTAGAAGCTCGCTATATTTTTCGTATAAGACACGGATGAATTCCATGACGACTTGCAAAGCAAAAGATGCGATTGAAATGCCTGAAATGACGACATCGAGATCTGTGACGTCCTTTTGGGTGAATTCAATAAGAACGACGACGATCACTGCTGCGTTAGCAAAATATTTGCAGATACGGACGACTCTGTTTGTGCCTAAAACCACTTTTTCGTTTCTGTTTTTGTGAGTCACTAAGAAGAAGATAAAACCGAAAATAGAAACAACAGCGAGAGTTGAATAGATAGCAAGGTAATATGGGTGATCGAATAAGTTGATATAGATCTTATATCCGTAAAGGATTAAAAAGAAAACTTGAACGACGATTGTGATGACAAAAGAGATCCTCGAGAGATCTTTGAGTGTCTTTTCTACGACCGCAGTCGTTCTATCGAAAAATATCATAGCCGTTCCTCACTAATTATCTTAGCACAACTAACTGTAGCCCTTTAAATAGAAATCTTATTTGATTTCTTTTCCAAAGTTATAGGCTGCGAGTTTTATTTCTTCGGTTACGTCCCCTACTTCATTTAAAGCAAGGCCATTAAAGGTTTTGATGAGCGAAACGCCATCGAAGCAGCTAACCCAACCTTCGATTGCTTTGGTTGGCCCCTCTACTGCGGTTTCCGCATCATCGGCACACGTGAATAAAGCGTATACCTCTTTGAATCTTCTCTTTTCCGAAACGTAAAGAGGATTCAAACGGTCAAGGAAAGTCTTAAGTTGTCCAGAAATCGAATAGTAATAGATTGGGGTGACAAAGACCAAAACATCTGCGCTTTCAATTTCTTCAAGAAGGCCATTGATGTCGTCTTTTTGGATACATTTGCCTGTATTTTGGCAAGCCATGCATCCAACGCAGTAATTGCAATTGATTTTTCTAAGGTCAATAAGAGAGACGTTATTGTTCTCTTTTAAACCTTTAACCATCTCTTCGGTGAGCACTCTTGAGGTGCTTGCTGCTCTAAAGGAACTAGATACCACTACGACTTTTTTCATAAGGACTCCTAATAACAATTTTATTTATATAAATAATTTAGAAGAACATAGGCAAGAAAGCAAAAGAAAACCGCTCATTGAGCGGTATCTTTTTTGTTTTGGCAGGGGCAGTAGGAATCGAACCCACCTCAGTAGTTTTGGAGACTATTATTCTGCCGATGAACTATGCCCCTATGGCCTCTTAGGCGAGCGTTATTATAACTCCCGCTTAAGCAAACTAGCAAGTTATTAAATGTTTTTTAGATGCTTTGCCTCATTTTTTCTTTCTTGCGGCGTTTCCTATATTCGACCACAGGCGTTACGAAGAGCCTGCTTCCCGCAAAGATGATCGGAGTGATTTCTAGACGTCCGAAGAACATGCCAGTCGTAAGAATCCAAAGCATCGCCACATATGCAGTCGGTTGTAGGGCCTTGTATTCGGTATACGCCATCATGGACATACCTTCAGAAGAGAAAGCGTTCATGAATTCATAGAAGCAGCGTTGGAACCAGCTCGTCGAGTTAAGGCCATCAAGTTTTGGCAAGAACATCATGGCTACAGCGCCAGTAAAGAAGAAACAAAGGACGATGACAGTGAAGTTCAAAGCTTCCTTAACGGTGCCTTCTTTGACTTCTTTAACTTCGCCAAAACGCTTATGTGGGTGAGGGTTAATTGTTTTGCTTGAACTATCATGGTATTTGAAGAACCAGAAGAATTCTTTTCCAAGAATACCGATACGGTATTGTTTGATACCGCCAGCAGTTGAGCCCATTCCACCACCGATTGTCATAAGGACCCAGCCAATGAAGATACATACAGGGCCAAGTTTTAAGACAGATGGGAAATTTGCAAAGCCACTTGTTGTCAAGCTTGTGACACTAAAATATGCGCCATATCTTAATGAGGTGAGGAAATCTAATCCTGCACCTTCGTCATAAAGTTCGAAAGCTGAAACGCTTGTTAAAAGGGTTGAGAAGATAAGAAGCCCAAACATAAGTTTGATCTCGATATCTCCAAAGAAGTCTTTGAAGCGCCCTCTGATAAAGAAGATGTGAAGCAAGAAATTGATAGCGCCTGCGATCATCAAAATGCAAGTGATGATTTCGATTCCGATAGCGCTTGGAACTGAATAAAGGAGGTTAGTGACATTGCCTTGTGGCATATTGCTGCTAAACCAATAAATCGAAGATGAACGAGTGGCGAATCCTCCGGTTGCCAAGCAGCACATCGAAGTGCAAATTGCCTCGAAAGGAGGCATGCCAGCAAGCCAAAGAGCCAAAGAGCCAGAGATGATCCAACCAGCGTAAACGATCAAAATCAATTTTGCGCTCTTAACAAGGTTAGGAACCGCTTGGTCGGTATGACCTTCGGCGAAATAGAGCTTGAATGTTGTCTTATTGGAGATGATTGAAGTGACAATAAGAACAAGGCCAACGCCACCGAGGAATTGAAGCCACGCACGATGGAAAAGGAACATGTGGGCGAAAGGGTAAGTTGAACAAGAATCGATTCCCCCAACACTAGATATAACCCCATCAAGGTAGGCCTTTTGAGGGAAAACGGTTAATCCGGTTGTGGTCAAACCTGAAGTTGCCTCAAAGAAAGACTCTGGGTAGCTCATTCCAAGCGAGGCCTCTGGATTATTGAAATTGAGAGGGCCGAATTGGCTTAAGAAGAATGGGAAGGCCCCTATCACTATCGCTGCAATCCAAAGAAGGACAAGAAGCAAAGCGTCTTCTCTTTTGCCAAGTCTTGCTTTCTCTTTGCCTTTGAAAAACGCGAAGAATAAAGCTAAGCCTATTCCGAGAGATACTACGCTAGGAATAACGAAATCCAAGAAGACTTGCCACTCTTTAGGATAGAAAAAGAGCATGACCAAAGGAAAAAGAGGGATGACACTTTCGAAAATCAAGAAAATGCCAAGGTACCCGAGTATGAGTTGTAATCCTTTGACCGTTTTTTTCATGTTGTGTATTAAGCTCTCTTTTCTCTCTTAAGGTAATCGAGGACTTTTTTCTCGTTTTCTTTAGCGCAGGCGATCATAAGCATATCGCCTTCTCTAAGTTCGACATCACCATGAGGGATGAGGAAGTTATAGTTTCTAACAATGTAAGCAATAGATGCGAATTTTGGGAAGCCGATATCTTTGATGGCGTGTCCGCAGACGATGTATTTGCTTGAAAGGATTGCCTCAATCATAACGATCTTCTCATCATCAAGAGAAAGAGATTTGATAAGGGAATCTGCATTAGATTCATTTTTGATGTTAGCGGCTAAAAGGTAAGTACTTGAAATGACGCTGTCGATGCCGATTTTCTTATAAAGATCGACGTTTCTTGGGTTTTGGACGACGCAGATGCATTTCTTGACCTTGAAAATCTTTTTAGCGGTCATGCAGGCTGCAAAATTATCTGTGTCTTTTTTGCAAAGAGAAACAAAAAGATCCGCTTCAAAAATATCAGCAGCCTCAAGGGTGCTGTTAAGCCATGGGTCACCAACAGTGACGGCAACGTGCTTTCTTTCCATAAGAGTCATGGCAATCTCTTCGCTGCTATTGATAACGATGAGATTGTTCTCTTTGGATTTGAACATATCAATGATGTAAGAGGCTTCATGATCGCCATTAGCAATAACGATATTCATTATTTGTCCTCCCCTTGATTATCGATCTCACCAAATTTCTCAAGCGATAAATCGAATGGATAAATTGTTCTGACGCCCGGAAGCTCTTTGACCAAAGGTCCATTATCAGGGTCATTGAAACGAACGATGATGTTTGGAACTTCGTATACTGTCGAAAGAAGATGGGCAAGGAAAAGGTTGAGATTGTCGTCTCCTGTAACGATGGCGGCTTTCATGACGGTCTTAACTTCGCAGTTATGTTCAAGTGCGAAAAGATCGGTAGCTGAAGCAGCCACTTTGAAGCCGTTGAAGGTATCATCGAGTCTTGCAAGAGCCGATGGTTCAGGGTCGATGACGATGACGTCTTCTCCTCTAGAGCTGGCTCGATTTGCGATTCCGATTCCGAGCCTTCCGACGCCGATAATTAAAGTTTTATTACGTATAGCCATAGCAAAGATTATACCCCTTCTTTTAGAAGAGGCAATTCTCCTTGAATATTTAATGCCTCAAACATCTTGGTTTCAGGGTGCTTTTTAGCAATCTCTTCATACTTTTTCTTCGTGTTCTTTCTTTTGAGGTTTTTCCAGCCATTATCGCGGTATTCAGTAAGCATCCAAGTGATGAATTCCCTAGTCACGTCTGTCATATAGATATATGGGGAGTGTGCCAAAAAATATTCCAAAGTGGTTCCTCTTTTGAATTCTTTTGGGTTATAAGTCTTTGAAGCCGCTAGAGTGTCAGCCACATATTCGACAGCGTATTTATATGGCATATTCCTCACGACGATCCTTCCCTTAAAGAAGTCGACGTAATGCTCCCAATGGTGTTTGTTTCTTTTTGTGTGGTGAAGGCAGGCAACGCTAGAATAGACATGACGAAGTCTTTCTTCATATATAGGAGAGTGATTTCCAACATAGTATTTGGCTCCCCTACTGAATTCGGTTATGCCAAACTTGCTAAGGTCGTGTCTAAGGCACTGCCAGAAAATGCCAAGATGCCAGCCATTACGAATGACTTGATGGCGATGTCTTTGTATTAATAAGAAGTGTTTGAATGGATGTGACATTGATTTTGCTCTCCAAAATGTGATTATAAACCTTTTAAAAAGGGTTATTAGACCTATTTTTTGCCCTTAAACAAAAAACATTTGAAAAAAATGAAATACCTAGTTGCAAAAAAGAGATTGTTTCATTAATATTATCCATGCGCTCTCGGAGCGTGCTGCCTTCTTAGCTCAGTTGGTTAGAGCGCCTGACTGTTAATCAGGATGTCGAAGGTTCAAGTCCTTTAGAAGGCGCCAGCCGTGGCCTGTTGGAGAAGCGGCTTAACTCACATGCCTTTCACGCATGCATTCATGGGTTCGAATCCCGTACAGGTCACCATTTAGAAAATTACCCGCTACAAGTTGTGGCGGGTTTTTTCGTACCATTCAGAACACTACTCAGAATTAACTAGATTTCTTTTCTAAAACGCTGAACCGTCATGCACCTAAACATCAACTCTTAAAAGATACAGATTCTGTACCTTTTTAAAATAGAGAAACGAATCCATCAAATCGACGACAGTCGCTTGCATAAAAGCCAATAAAGCATTCCACAAAACAGAAAAAACAAAAAATAATTATTGAAATTTACTTTCGAATATTATAGCGCTGTTTAAACCAAAAAACGCAGTCAAAAATTTTACTACATTTTTCAAAATCTGCTTTTTATTTTTCGCGTCATCATCACCCACTACTCGTGAAATTCATTTAGAGAAATTCTCTTTTTAGACAAACTTTATTACTTTGTAATAATTCCAAATACTTTTTATAGTGTTTTCTATTAAACGCCAGTTTGCACGTGCCTTGGATTATTTGACTTTTAAAAAATTATCAAAAATACTTCTTGCCTTTTTTGAGAACCGTTTTAGCATATGCACAAGAAATGAATTAGCAGTGTCTGACTCATTTCAAAAATTCATTTTAAGTTCAATCAATTTGGATTTAATAAAAGGAGGAAAACTTATGAAAGATTTCAAAAGATTCAAGAAAAAAGTCCTAATCGAACACGCAATTAAATCCGTGCTTGTAGGATTAGGTGTAGGACTCACTGCAGCAGCACTTGCAATCCTTCTCTCATATTTAACAAATCCTCAACTCGCATTAGGCTTAAGCGTCACTATTGGATTGCTCTCCGCTATCGGCTCTGGCCTTCTTATGTGGTACAAGGCAATGCCATCAGATAAGAAGATCGCGCTTAGATTAGACGCTAAACTTGGTTTATGTGAAAAGATCTCCACCATGATCGAATTCCAAGGAAAAGATAGTGCCATGTATGCAATGCAACGTGACGACGCTGAAGTAAGATTAGCAGAAAAGCCAACAAAATCTTTGGCTTTCACCTTATCTATTTGGGCTATCCCTGCATTAGCTATTTCAGCAGCCTTCTTCGCTGGATCATTCTTTGTCCCAAAAAACCCTAATCACATCGATAGCATTGGCGTTACCTCTACTAATACATTCGATGGTATCACCGATTCAGGAATCGACAGTTTCAAAAAAGATATGGAAGATTTTGAAGCCGATGAAGCCTTCAAGAGCGCTTTGCAGTCAATCCTCGATGATTTACTCGAAGATTTAAAAGGCGACTCTGACATCCAAAGCAGATACGAAAAAGTCGAATCCGCTAAAACAGAAGTCGACATCGCTCTCGACAACGCCAACACAAACGAAGAGATTGGCAAAGCCCTCATGACTGAGGAAGACCAAAACATCAAATCATTCGGCGCAGGCCTTGCTTATTTCGACATCCAAGCGGCAAGAGACGCTCTTCAAAATATGTATAACGAATTAAGTCGCTTAAGCGGCCAAGAATTAGCTGACAAAGCTCACAGCTTAGCAGCTCAATTCAGAGACGCTTTAGCTAAAGCTGAAGCTGCCGGAGTTGATCCTGCAGATTCGCTCTACCAAGCAGTCAAGGCAATCGCTGATAGCTTAGATAAGATTTCAAGCGACGCTTCTACTACTACAATGAATAACGTTCAAGATGACTTCCAAAGCGTTGCTGAAGATGTCACAAAGATCGTTGGCACACAAGAAAAGAATGAAGAACTCGCAATTGCAGTCAAAGAGTTCATGGATACCCTCGTCGATCCATCATCACCAGACGATCCAAACAATCCTACTGAAACAGATCCTGATGATGACGATCCAACAGACCCTTCAAATCCTGCCGGTCCAAGCAATACCGACCCTAAAGATAATCCATCAAACCCAGGCGAGCCAAGCGATACCACTACTTCAGATCCAGGCGAGCCAAGCGATACCACTACTTCAGATCCAGGAGACGATTCAAACCCAACCGACATTTCTAACCCTGGCGATGGTTCAGATCCTACATCGGATCCAACTCAAAATCCAAATCCTGGCTCAAATCCTGGCTCAGAACCTGGCAACGGAAGCAATCCAGGAGGACAAGGTTCAACAAGCGATCACCCAACCGATTCCATCTATACAGCAGATGGGCAAACCGAATACGGCTCAGTCATCAACAGCTACCAAGGCGGATTCGTCGATGACCACCGCGATAATGGTGACGAAGACCCTGAAGCTGGAGACGCTGCTGAAGATTACTTCAACGGTCTCTATGGCTCAGAAGGCGGTAAATAAGTTCCAAAAGGCGAAGAAAAATCTTTGCCTTTTTTCATTTTTAATAATTCACCCCCCCCCAATTAAACTTTTACAAAGCCCTACTCATCGTATAAATTCGGTCTATTTTGCCAACATTTTGTTAATAATTTGTCTTCTTTAGCACTTCATTAGATAGTTTTTTCTTTACATTTTGCTAGGAAGTTCCCACGATATCTATAAAATCTCCATTTTTGGAACAAATTTGTTTTAAAATTACCCCCAATTGACAACAATGCATAGCATATTTAACATAAAGTAAAAATTTGCGAACTACCTTTCGCGTTAGTTCAAAGGCAGGGCGCAAGAAAAATATGGAGAGGAAATTTTTCTTATGACAAACGAAGAAAGAAGACAACAAGTCAAGGCTGAAAAAGCCAGAAGAAAGAAAGGCGACTTAAAGACAAAAGCAGTCAGATACGCTGCCGGTTGCCAAATCATCAAGCTTGAAAAGAAAGCATTCGGCTGGCACTACATCGGCCACACTGTTGACGAAGACGTTTCATACTCAGCAGACACCACCTACGGCGACGGCTACGCAACAACCAAGATCCACAAGCACGTCAAGATCATTAAGTACGCATACTTCAACAGACCAAAAGTATGGCAAGGCGGTTTTGTCTTAGGCTTAGTCGAAACCATTTCAAATATCGTTAGCTTCTTCAGAAGGTTAGCTCTTAACTTAATCATCGTTCCAATCATCATCACCGTCGTTATGATGATGGGTGGCGGCGATAGCGGTGCAGTCCTCGGTTTAATGTGGGGCGGCATCTATGGTGGCCTTATCGGTCTCTCATTACTCTTAGCAGCTCTTGGCTTTGCATTAAAGAAAGCATTCAAGGCTGAAGAAAAGACCGACGAGATCTTAACACAAAACGGCTTCGACGTTTGGAGTGCAAACGAAGAAGGCGAGACAATGTAGTCTCAAATCGAGATACAAGAAACAAAATCCAAACCGGAGTTGCAAAACTTCGGTTTTTTTCTGCTTGTTACTCTAATGAGTGAGGACTAGAATACGTAACGTTTACTATTATGATTATCGCTCTTTCAATTATCGCAATAGTCGCAATGATCACCCTCATCATTACGTACCCAACATTAACAATAGGGAAAGCGAAGCTGAGCACCTTCTATATGCCTCTGCTTCTAGTGGCCACCATCTTTTTGATCTTCCCAATGTTTGATAAAAGAGAGCTTTTCGATGCGCTATTTACCAACACCCCTATCAACCCTATTAAGATATTAATCCTCTTTTTATCAGTATCCGTTCTTTCAATAGGCCTTGACCGTTCTGGTTTCTTCGCTTTCCTTGCCTCATGGTCACTAAAGAGATTCAACAAATCACAGATGGCACTTTTCTTTGCTTTATATGTTTTGATCTCCTTGACCACCATATTCACGTCGAATGACATCGTTATTTTGACTTTCACCCCTTTCATCATCTATCTGGCCAAAGAGGGAAAGTTCAATCCTATTCCATATCTAGTCATGGAATTTGTGGCAGGCAATTCCTTCTCAATGCTTTTGGAAATCGGTAACCCTACCAACATCTTCTTATCCACCGCTTTCGGAATCGATTTCGTTTCCTATCTTAAAACGATGGCAGTTCCAACCATCGTAATCGGTTTGTTCTCAATCGGCGCGCTTCTGCTCGTCTTCCATAAGAGCTTAGCAAAACCTATCGAGGTCTTTGAAATCGAAACAAAACCAATCAAGAACAAATTCCTTATGTGGGCTTCGCTCATCCATCTCCTTTTGACTATCATCCTCTTAGCCATTTCCAATTTCATCAATATGGAGATGTGGCTTATCACCCTTATCTTTGCCCTTTCGCTATCGGTAATACTCTTAATCCATTCTTTGACCGCCAAAAAGCACGAAATCAAATCAATATACAAGAGGCTTCCTTATTCTCTCATTCCGTTCATTCTCTCGATGTTCGTTATTATCATGGCGTTAGACTCAACGGGCATTTTCGTTTCGATAAGCAATTTCATGAACGCGATGAGCAACGATATCCTTCAAGGATCCGCTTATCTTGTCTCATCGGTTTTAGCCTGTAACCTCGTCAACAATATTCCTATGTCATTAATGTTCAGCAGAATCCTTGATGGCAACCTCGTTTCCGTTTATAGCACAATCATTGGTTCTAATTTAGGTGCTTTACTCACTCCAGTCGGCGCTTTGGCAGGAATCATGTGGATGAGCATCCTCAAAAGAAAGGGAATTTCCTTCTCTTTTGGCGATTATTTGAAATACGGCTCTATCATTACAGGCATCATGCTTGTCGGTGCTTTAGGGGCAGTTGCCCTTCTTCCTCTTTTCATTTAGGCACAAAAAAACTGTCAGTTTTAGCTGACAGTTCCTAAAAGTTATTTGCTAGCGATTTTTTGTTCGATGGAAGCCAAGAGGTCACCGACGGTTTTGAATTCGCCAAGCTCATCTGGGCTGAATTCAATACCATATTTGTCTTCTAAATCAAGACACATTTCTACGACATCAAGGCTATCGAGGCCGAAGTCTTTAAGAGGCTTGCTCTCGTCGATTTCGGAGATTCCCATCTTTTCAGAAAATAGTTTGCGAACATCTTTCATTTCTGCACTCATAATAGCACCTCAATTTCTGTTGATATTATAGTGGCGTGATTGCCGTTACGCAATATTAAAGAGTGAAGGCAGCGGCTTTGTACTGCTTGTAGGAAACAGCACCACTATCATCGACTGCTGTAACAGCTTTTCCAGCTGTTTTGGCGCTCTCTTGGAAAGCAGGAATTAACGCACCTGCGATTGCACCGAAAGCTGCTAAAGTTAAAATCATGCTGAGCATTTGACCTTTGAGTTCTGACATATTTCCACCTCCTTTCTAATTTATGTATCCAACAACGATGCTGCGCGTAACCGTAAGCGTCATCGTCGAAGACGAAATGATTACTGGCTTGTAGTCCATCCCTAGTTGGAAAGAGAAGAGATCGCCAATCCTTGGAGATCCTCCAAAGAGAGTGACTACGTAAGCCCCGTTTTTCTTAATGTAATCTAAGACGCGATCTGACATATCCCCATCGATGGAAATCATGTGCGAAGCAGTTATTGATACACTTTCAAGATTTGAATATAGGATCTGTACCGTAGTGAGGTCGCCTACGTAGGCAACGACCTGAACGGCAAAGAATAATGAGAGCAAAAGCCCAATATTAGATGCCACTTCCTATCCTCCCCATAATGGTGACGATTGCCACCACTATTAAGCCCATGGTAAGAGCGCTGTCGGCCAAAGGAAGAAAGTTAAGGCTTTCGAGTCTTGTCTTAGATTTGTCGATTTCCTGTTTCCTCTTTTCAGCGGAAAGGGAACCGAAAATCGTATCGAATTGCTCAAAGTACAAAGGGGTTGCTCCTTGGACGCTCATTTTGTAGATACTGATCATCACTTGTCTTATCTCTAAGCTTTTAAAGCTTTCTGCGAAACGGAGATATGGCTTAACGGATTTGTCTTTGTCTATTTCGATTAGCAAAGATGTGATTAGTCTTTCCATCTTAGGAGACGAATATCTAATGCAATCTTCCAAAGCGTTATAGACAGGTCTTCCATTAGTGATGAAGATCTTGAAGTAAGAGAAGATATGGACAAATTCGATCTCAAGCGTTTCTTTATCGATTTCCCCGATCTTCTTCGCTCTCCCTAAAAGCATGACGTCTCCTGCCACCATAAATAGCGCAATCGATATCGGAGCGATTATGGAATGCGTTTTGCTATAAACCCAATAAGCGATGATCAGGAGTATGGCGTCGATTAGGATTAGGAGAGTCATCTCCTTTTTAGGGTTTAGCCCCGCCTTCTCCATTTCGAGGGCCAAGCCCTTCTTTTTCTTTCCTTCCATCATTTGGCCTCCTTTTTCAAAACGAGTTTGGCATCACAATACGTTCTTGCATAAACGCAGAACGAGATAATGGCGATAAGGAAATAAGCCGAAGCAGTTAATAGGTATGGCAAACTATTAGCGACCATATCATAGAAACTAGTGAGACCATATCTTAAAAAGCAAAGGATCAAAGAAGACAGAAACCACATCGAGATATACTGGATGATTGACTTCTTTTTGTGAGTATCTATTGCGTTATGTTTCTCTTCGTTTAAGGCAGCCTCATCAAGCAAAGGTGAAGCTATATCAAGAAGGTTTCCGCCTTCTTCTTGATAGACCTTAACAATGGATAAGAAGACTCTATAAATATCCTCATCGAAATATAAGGCAAGATATTCAAGCCTTTCTGGAATAGTAAGGTGAGACACGCTTTCTAGAACTTCTTTCTCTTCGCCTTTGACTTCGAGCGTAGCATCCTCGAAAGCTTGTTCTATGGAAGAAGTTATTGTTAGAGAAATGATGAAATCGTTAATGAAATGGAATACCTCATGCCTTTTTCTACCTTTTGCCTCACTCCTCTTGGTAAGTGGCCCGATTATTAAAAGAGAAGCAAGAAAGAAAACGGCAAAAATTACTATCCCAAACATCACGCTATTCGTAACTATAGTTCCGATGGCGCCGGAATATATTGATAGTAAAGCAAAGCTCATTGTTCTTTTCATTCTTTTCTCCTTTCATATATCTTTTTCATTTTCATATCGCTTTCGTCATAGAAGCCAATCGACTTAACAAAACGCGTTATCTTGCCAGTCTTACTGGCCTCTTTCTCAACGTAAACGTAGTATCTCATATGGTGGGCGATATCCTTTTTTAGCTCATCTTTTAAAAGCTTGTCGCCTTTTAGCATCGCAAGCCTTGCGATACGTTCTGGCATGCCTTCAAGATCCTTCGCGTGGATCGTCGTGATAATCGGGTGACCAGACATTGCGCTTACTAAAGCATCAAGCATCTCTTCGCCTCTAGATTCAGCGATGACGATGTAGTCAGGATTGTTTCTTAGGGCGTTTCTGATTAATCCTGAGAAAGAGGCCACTTTAATGTTTTCATTGACTAACCAAGTAGATAAATCGATTGATGGATTATCTATCATATCAAGCTCTTCGACGTTGTCGATTACGATGACTCTGGAATTCTTTTTCATGTTTAGCAAAAGCCACTTCTCAAGTTCAGTTTTGCCACTCGATGTCTTGCCTCCTATCACTATCGACTCTTCTTTTTCTAGAAGGTCCTGCATGATTTCAAGCGACGCAGCGTCAAAGAAGCCAGAGTCCTTTTCGATTAGGCACTCACCGCTTTCGATACGAAGCGAAAAGGTATATGCCTTTTTGTTTTGCGTCCTAGCTAATGAATGGTTCACCGCGTTAAGACGGTATTTCCCAAAGCTTACGTCAAGGATTGGAGATTGGACGCTGAACTGTTGCTCAACTAGATTGGCTAGCTGCCTAAGAAGAGAGGACACTTCAAGCTCGCTAACGACGATATCCGATTTCTGTCTCCCTAAGGAATTCGAGACGAAATATATGTCTTTGCCATTATATGAGATGTCGGTTATGCCCTCCATTTTTAGAAGCGAAGACAAAAAGGATGATTCTAAATACTCTACTGGATCACCAGCCATAGGCACCTCCTTCGCTGATTATGAAATATCTTGTTCTTACTAGTTTCTCTATCGCGTTAAAAGAAACGGTAATGGTGAAGACTGCGCTTTGAGGTCTTTTGTCGAGTAACATTTCTTGGCTAAGAAACTTTGCCATTGCGTCATCATCGAAAACGAAACTGACATTCCACTTGCCACCGCTTCCAAGGTATCGGGAGAGATTTTTGTCAAAATATCGATTTGTGATTGTTCTGAATTCCTTTTCTAAGAAAAACGGAGGTTCCTTGCCTGTATCCGATGCTGATACGGCATTCTGGGCGTAGAAGACGCTATAGGCGTTAATGACTTTTATCGCGCCGTTTCTGCTATAGGAAGTCATGAAGATTGAGAAACTCGTTATGAATACGCAGCTGAATAAGAGGACATTCATCATGGGATTATCTCCGTCACATAATATTCGCTGCCAGGTCTTCCTCCGATGTAGTCATGAGGCTTAAAGAGAGTGAATTCATGCTCAAAGCTATCTTGCCTCATCTCCCCTATGCCATCGAGAACGATCTTGCATCTATAGACTCTAGTGACGCCTTCCTTATTCGGAGGCAGATATATAGTTCTTGTTTTTAGCCAAGTGTCCCCTACTTTACTGTCCGTTGTTTGATACCTATAGTCGGTTCTAGTGGAAAGATAGCTTTTGGACACCAAATAGGATTCGCCTTTAAGGGTGGTTTCAACTCCTAGTGGTATTGACCTATAAAGTCTTTTGTCTGGATCCTTGAAGACGTAACCAACATCAAAATCTTCGGTGTAGTCGTAGATCCTAAGCTCTGCTTTCTTAGGGTTAAGAGGCTCAATATTACCTAAATACCCAGTTTGAACGAATCTCATCATCCATAATGGGATTGCCCCATTTCTGTCGGCTATGTAGTCAGAAACGAAGCCAGAACCATCGAACTTGTAGTATTTCTTTGTTACGTAGTAGTCGTAATTCCTTTCTTCGATATAGATGGCACATGTTCCATCGCTATTCTTTCTTGAAAAAGGGAGATCCTTATATGTCAAAAGACGAGGCCTAACTCTTTTAAGGGTGTAGGAAAAAGGGTTAGTTATATAATCGTCGACGTTATATGACAAAGCGACGACGGTGTCATATTTGATTTTGAGTTCTTCTGTTTCGTTAGCGGCCGCAGGGATATAAACATCTTGCTCATATCTATATCCTTTTTCGACATAGGTTCCGGCAGGGACGATTGAGGTATGCTTTGTTGTCCCTCCATAAGTGATATCCACATATGAATTGATGCAAAGATGGCGGTCGATATTTAGAGCAAGTTTCATGTACCTTGCTTCTTTCGTGGCAGGTTCAATAAGAACGTTGTCCCAATGGTATTTGTCTCTAGCGTAAGTCGCGCCGCTATAAGCGCCTAGAAGAAAAGGGAAGGACGAAACAAGAGAGAAGACGAGTCTCTTGCTTAAGCCTTTTTTGCGTCTAAAAGAATTCTCTTCGTTAGATTGCATTTGAATCTCCTCCTCTCCTCTTGGATGTATTTCTCTGTTCCGTATTTCATCCACCAGTAGGCGTAATACTTTCCTTTTTCTAAGTACTCATTCACGAATATGAGTTTATGAAGATATGGGAGGGTGTTATAGAAAGCCCACATCTTAAGAAGGTATTTCGCTTCTTCTCTAGGAAGTCTGCTTCTTAGATATTGAGTATTGAGTTCATACACATGGGTGTTGGTAGGAAAGCCACTTTCACATAGCGACTTAAAATATTTTTTAGCAAGGTAATCCTCGCTTTCCCTTTCGACCCAAGTTCGAATTTCTTTCTTTTTTAGTTTTTTCATTTTCCTGCCCTCGCCTTCATATAGAGCCAAATCTGAAAATTTTTTTATTTTTTGTTCAAAAAAATTATTTTTCTAGACGCCATCGAAAGAAAAAAATCAAACTGTTTTATTCAAAACAAAGAAGACTATAATAGAGCCCATGATTGTTATCGTAGGCCCTAGCGCAAGCGGAAAGACTTTCGCAGCTTCTTCTCTAAAAAAGCTTTTTGGCATCGTAAAGGCCGTGACCCACACCACAAGATCACCACGAAAAGGCGAAGTTAAAGGCGTTGACTATTACTTTGTCACAAAAGAGGAATTCGAATTCCTTGATAAGAAAGGTAACTTCATTGAGACAACAGAATACTCTGGAAACCTCTATGGCTGCTCAAAATCACAGATATCCGATAACAAGGTCGTCATTCTCGATCCTAGCGGCCTCCGTGCCTTCCATAAGCTAAATAACCCTTCCATCGTTTTCTTTTTGCTAAAAGCCTCAAAAGAAACGAGGAGAAAAAGAATGCTTGAAAGAGGCGATGAGAGTGAGGCCATAGAAAAAAGACTCATAAACGATGATGAGTCTTTCGAACCTTCGAAGCTTGAAGGCATAGATTTCGAGATCGCGACAGACGAGATCGATACGCTTGAAGTCGCTGAAAGAATATACGATGTCTATCTCCACACATTAAGGGAAAGAGACATCAAACCTAATCTTCTTATTGCCTAATATTACTCGTCTTCAATGACGGGTTTTTTCTTATTCCAACGGACAAGAGCCTCGGTGACCGTGAATTCTTTGCATTTGGTAACGGTGAGTTTGATTGGGCCATTAGTGACGACATCGCCTATTACGGCGAACCTTCCAAGCTTGTCGACAATCCAACCGCTGACGGTCGTGAAATCGTCTTCCAAAAGCTTATCCGGATCCAAATCGAAGTGATTATAGAAA
The DNA here is from genome assembly GCA_024408335.1 of Bacilli bacterium. GTDB lineage: Bacteria > Bacillota_I > Bacilli_A > RFN20 > CAG-826 > UBA4951. The sequence goes on along the minus strand of JAKSVB010000009.1, from coordinate 28,555 downwards.
TCGTCGATGTTGGTTTCGCCTTTGACGATATAGGTGTTACGTTTCTTGGTTTTGATGATGAACTGCGATGGGTCATCGCTTTCATCCCACATCTCTCCGACAAGCTCCTCAAGGATGTCTTCCATTGTGATGATGCCTTCAGTTCCGCCAAACTCATCACGGACCAAAGCAATATGCTGATGGTTTTCCTTCATGAGTTCCATGGCACTGCTAACCATCATTGTTCTAGGGACGTTAACTAGAGGCATAAGGATGCTTTCGTAATCCTTCAAAGAACCTTCTTTGACGAGTTTTCTAAGAAGGGTTTTGACTGGAAGGTATCCGATAGCGTGATCGAGGTCGCCTTTATAAACGATGATTCTTGAGTATTCGAAAACGTCTTTGCGTTTGATGAATTCCTCAAACGAGGAATCGGTGTCATATCCGAAGATTTTGACTCTAGGAGTCATGATTTCGTAGCAGCTTGTTTCTTTGAAATCTAGTGAACGGATGAGGAGTTCTGATTGGTCTTCGTCAATAAGGCCTTCGTCTTCGATGGCGTTTACCATGGCTTCAAGCTCTTCGTCGCTAGCGACTTTCTTTTCTTCCCCTGCTTTCTCTAAGAATGGAGAAGAGACGAGTTCAGCGAATTTGTTCGATGGCCATATGACTGGGAAGAAGATGAAAGAAAGGAATTCGATATAACCGCTAAAGAATTTCGAGAGGAAGAACGAATGGTTTTTAGCGATTGCCTTTGGGGTGATTTCACCAATTAAAAGAAGAGCGAACAAAAGAATCAAAGAACCTAATGTTCCGCTTATGTATTCATATCCCGTTCCTTCAAATAGATCAAAGAAGAGCAAGGCGTTAAGCGATGAGGCTAAGACATTAACGAAATCGTTACCAAAGAGAATCGTGGCGATTGTTTTGTCATAATCTTTCGTTAGCTTTAAGGCTCGTTTAGCGCTTCTAATGCCTTTCTTGGATTCTCTTTCAAGCCTAGAGACGCTGACACTGCTATAAATCATATCGGCCGCGCTAAAAGAGGCGCTAAGGAAGAGCGAAACGATAACGACGATCAAATACACTACATCTATCGGCTTCATTTGCTTGCACCTCTAGCTAATGTTTCTTTTTCGCTCATTGGGCCAATGAGTTCTTCGAGGACGTCTTCCATAGTGACTAGGCCTATGAGTTCGTCTTTCTTATATACCAAAGCGCTTTGAACCTGGTGGATTCTAAAGCCGTCAGTAAGGTCATCGATATTGACGTTTGGAGATACGATATATGGTTTTTCTAAGCAGTTTCCTAGTTCAAAGTTTGGGTTAGCGAGGTAATTCGAAAGGAATTCTTTGACGATAAGAATGCCAACGATCTTGTTTTGGTCACCTTTATAAACAGGGATACGCGAATATTTAGCGTCGCAGACGATTTGGGCGATATCCTTATTGTCTTTTCCCTCTAAGTCAATCATGAACATCTTACGTTTGCTTGTAAGAACCTCTTTGACTTTGGTGTCGCTGAAATCGATTGAGTTGATGATGAGGTCGCTTTCGTTTTCTTCGATGAGGCCTTTTCTTTCATTAAGTTCAATTAGGGATGTGAAGTCTTCTTCGGTGACTTCTGGCTCCTCTTTTGATGGGAATAGCTTTTTAGCGAGTTTTGAGATGCCTGTGAAAATGATTGAGATTGGATAAATCACGATAAAGAAAAGGAAAAGAGGGTAAACGACAATTGAAGCGACTTTATTAGGGATCTTCTTACCTATTTGCTTTGGTATGGTCTCACCAAACATATAAAGGATGAGCGTCATCACAAGAGAGGAGACAAGAGAAGAGATTGACGAATCGACGCTTGGCATGAAGGTCTTCGTAAAAAGGATGGTTGAAGTAACAGAAAGAACAACGCTGGCGATATTGGTGCCAATTAGCACAGTGACAAGCGTATGGTCAAAGCGGTCAGCGATCCAAAGGACTAACGCTGCAGTCTTAGAACCGTGGTCTTTCTTAACTTGAAAACGGTATTTGTTGATGCAAGAAAAAGCCGTCTCCGTTAATGCGAAATAGGCGGCTACTAGAGTAAAGACGAATATTAGAATTAAATATAAACTACTTAGAGGATCCAATGTGTGTCGAACTCCTTTTCGACCCTAAGATTATATCACAAATCGGAAGCCAAAACAAAAAAGAGAAAAAAGGTGGCGTTAAAGCCACCTTCATTTAGCAGTTTGTTACTCCTCTTCAACAGAGTCGCTGACTTCTCTTGCAAAGTCTCTAAGTTCAACTGGCTTATCTGCCACTAAACCTTCTTTGCCACAGACATCATCGATAAGCATCTTAGCACGCTTGATTGAGAGTCCGCTTCTAACTTTGAGACAAAGTGGGATTTCAGCGTACATGCCTTTCTTGCTGACGTCTTTCACTGGGATTGTTGAATCTTTGTAATCGGCAGGGTTCAAAGCGTAATAGAGCTTGAGGTTCTTACCGACAACATTGATACGGAGATATGTTTTGAGGTGGAGTCTAAAGGTATCGCCTGCATTTGAGATACGGCTCTTTAAGCCATAGCTTAGTGCGTAGGCCTTAAGTTCGTTATAGGCTTCCATGATATCGATATCGCTCTTGACCATCTTTTCTGAGAATGAAAGACGGATGACAGGTTTGCTTTCTTTTGTAGCCTCTCCTTCTTCCTCTTCTTCGCTAACGACTTCAAGAGGCTCTTGAGCTACAGGAGCTTCTTGAGCGACCGGAGTTTCTTCGACTGCTGGAGCTTCTTGAGCGACTGGCTCTGGTTCTTTTGGAGCAGGGGCAACTGGCTCTTCGATAACAGTTTCCTTAGCAGGAGCAGGTGCTTCGATTTGAAGAGATTTCAAGGCGGCGACAACTTCTTCTCTGATGATGAGACGGATGTCATCAGCGGTCATGCAGTCATCGTCTTCTGCTTCATCTTTAGCAGCAAGAGCTTTAAGCTCTTCTCTGATGATTGAACGGATTTCGTTAGCACTTGCGGTTTCTCCGCTAGGCTTGCCATTTAAGCTTCCGTTATAGAAATTTTGAATGATAACCGGTTTTTGTTCTTCAGCTTTTAAAGCTTCTTCTTTGCTTTCTTCTGAAAGAGCGACTTCAGCAGTTTCTTCTGCTTCTTCTTTTGCTTCCTCTTTTGCTTCTTCTTCAATTGGAGCTTCGAGTTCTTCCTTAGCTTCTGCTGAAACTGGGAATCTAATAGCGCCTGCGATCACCATGATGACAGCGACGAGACCAAGAACAAATGCCACAAAGGTAGCAACGAACGAGAGGATTGCGATGATGCCGGCAAGAAGATCGCCTCCTGCGAAGGCTTGTCCAACAAAGCCAAGGAAATCGTGATACCATTCGCCTTTGATTGCGTTCCCTTCAAAGAGGATGCCAACTTGTGTTGCATCTGAAACGCTGACGAATGACATGACGATGAATGTTGCGGCAAAGAAGCCGGTAACAAGCCAAAGAAGGGATGCGCCGATTAAGTCGAAGCGCTTCTTAGAAAGTGAAAGCACAAAGCTTTCGACGAAAGTAATTGCGAATAAGGCAAAAAGGATGATGCCAAGAATATCGAAAATTAGAAGGAAAGGAATTCCGTTAAACGCAACATCTTTAGCGCCTTTGAAAGTGACTGTTCCGACCAAAGCTTGTGGTAATTGCTTTAAAGCGCCAAGAAGATCCGCACTAAATGCTGGGATCAAGACGTAACAGATAATGCCAACGGCCAATAAACAAAGAGCGATAGCCGAGAGAATGTAAGACGATTTTTTCATCTTTTTCATATTGTTTCCTCCTTCGTATTCACGACAATTTTATGCGTGCACACGCGAAAAGACAAAGAGTTTTTCCACTCTTCGCCATTTAGCGCCTTATTTTGCTTCAAAAAATACAGTTATGGCTTGTTTATTTACAAATAAAGATGCGCTGCCTTTTGGGCCTGGCTCGCCATCCAAACACCACTGTTTTTGATCTTCTACCGATATTCTAAGAGAATCAGTTTTTGTATATGCTTGCGTCTTGATTGGAAGGTAATTCAGTAGACCATTAAAAAGTCCGTTTTTGGTTTCGTATAACTCAAATTCCCCATCATCAAATATCGCATCCTTATTGATTTTGAATCCAGCCATGTGGGTGCCATTAAGAAACATCACAAATGGAGCGGTGCGTTTTTCTTTATCGTCGATTGAATATTCAATTCTAGTTTTTCTAAACACTCTTGGGATTGCTTTTAGATAATACGAAAGCCTTCCTAACCTCTTTTTCTTAGAGAGGTAAGGGATCTCGCTAAAAGCGCCCACGCAAGCAACATACATGAAGTATTTCTTCTCGTCTACGCTTCTAATCTCTCCGACATCGAACCCTTTGCTCATTCCGGAAAGAATGATACTTAAGTCGTGTTTGAGTCTTCCATTTAGTCCAAATAGCCTTCCAACATCGCCTAGCGTTCCAAAGTTGAGATACCCTATCTTTGGCTTTTTCTCTAGAGGCATTATCGCATTAAGGAGGTTATTAAAATGACCATCGCCTCCAACAAGGACTATCACTTCGGCATCTGTGCTTTGGTATTTTTGAAAAGCCTCTTCTTTGGTCGCGCTACAAAAGGATTCTACTTCGAAGGCGTCAGAAAGCTTTCTCTCGACGAAAAGAAGTTTCTTCTTCGAGAGGCTTTTTCCAGATTGTTTTGAATACGCTAATAGAAGCTTCATTAATCTTAGTTTATCACAATTCTTGTGAGTAAGTACAAGAAAAGCCCCTTATAAAGGGGCTAGACTTTTTGATTAGAAACTTATTCAAGAGCAAAGATGAGAGGGTAGACCGATTGTCCGCCTTCGATTTCGATGAGCTCAAGATGGCTATAATTATTTTTAAGAAGTGAAGCAAGGTTAGCCTTGATTTCATCAGTTGCATCTTCGCCATAGAAAACGGTGATGACGCATTTTTCATCAACTTCAGGAACCTTCTTAAGAAGGAGATCAACTGTTTCCATCATGTCTTTGGTTGATGAGACGATGGAGTGTTGGAGGATACCCATGAAGTCGCCTTCTTTAATCTCGATGCCATTGTTCATTGAATCACGAACAGCTGGTGAGATTTCAGCGCTGACAACGCCTTTCATGCAATCGAGCATGGTTTCAATGGATTCTTCGATTGTGCAGTCTTCGAAGCTTGCCATTGAGAGAGCGCTATAAGCTTCAACGACACTCTTGGAACGGAGAACGTGGACTTCGCTGCCGCTAAAGAGTTTGGCTGATTGTTCTGCGGTAAGAATGATGTTGCTGTTATTTGGGAAAACGATGATGTGGTCAGCGTTAGCGGCTTCGTAAGCTTTGATGAAGTCGTCTGCGCTTGGGTTCATTGTTTGGCCGCCAGAGATGATTTGGTTAGCGCCCATATCTAAGAATAACTTAGTGATTTGGTGGCTAGGTGAAACTGCGACGATGGCAACATTTTGTCTCTTTTCGGATTTGACAATGTGTTCTGTTTCTTCGATTGGCATTTCCTTTAAGAGCTTTTCGTTATGTTGGATGGACATGTTTTCCATCTTGAATGTAACGAATTCGCCAAATTGTTGAGCGAATTGGATTGCCTTCCATGGCTCTTTGGTGTGAACGTGAACCTTGACGATGGTCTTTTGCTTAATAGCAACGATTGAATCGCCGATGGTCTCAAGGAATGAAATCATGTTCTTGAGATCGAATTCTTTTGGATCGCACTTGGAGTTAAGGAGTTGAAGAATGAATTCTGTGCAGTATCCATAGTCGAGAACGGAATTCTCGTCGAATGGGATTGATTCTTCGGTTGAGACGCTTGAAGTTGGGCCATTATAAGCTGTGTCTTCAAGTTCTTCGCCTTTGATGAGTTTGCCCATACCTTCGATGGTGTAGACAAAGCCAGCGCCGCCACTATCGATGACGCCTGCTTCTTTAAGAACAGGAAGAAGGTCTGGTGTTCTTTCGAGAGAAAGTTTCATTTCGCGAAGAAGAACATCGAATAATGTTTCGAAGTCGGCGATTTCGTCAATGTGTTCATTGACGTATTCACTACCTTCTCTAGCGACAGTTAAGACTGTGCCTTCGACTGGGTGAACGACTGCGTCGTAAGCTTTGGCTGTACCGCTTTTAAGAGCTGCTGCGAATTGTTTGACATCAGCTGCTTCAAGTCCGCTTAAGCCTTCGCTTAAACCTTGGAAGAATTGGGAAACAATGACACCACTGTTGCCACGAGCGCCAAGAAGCATACCTCCGGCAAGTTTGTCAGCGATTTCGCCAATATGATCAGATTCAGATCCTTTGATTGCGTTAACACCGCCATTTAATGTTGCAGCGATGTTTGTACCGGTGTCTCCATCTGGAACAGGGAAGACATTAAGATTATTAACTAACTCATAATGGAGTTTGAGGTCACGGTAACCGTTGACTGCCATTTCTGAGAGGGTTTTACCTGTGATGATATTCATAATTAGAAATTAGGGTTGTTTATTATTAATAAGATTATTTAACTTCTGCGTTTGCAGTGACTTCAGCGCCATAGAAGTATGCTGAGACGGTGCCAGGGCCAACTGAACCACCGACGATAGGTCCGATTAAGCCAATGCGGATCTCTTTTGGTGTGCAAAGCTTAAGGATTTCGTTCTTTAAGAGTTCTGCGCCCTCTGGATCAACGACGTGGCCGATGAAGAGAATGCTGTTTTCAATGTCTTCCATTGATTCTGCTGTCATCTTAGCTACTTCTTTGATAGCGGTCATACGGCCTTTGATTTTCTTTGAAGCAAAGTTGTGGCCGATTGCGTCACTGATAAGGATTGGCTTAACACCGAAGAGGTTGCCGAAGAATGCGCTTGCGGCTGTGACACGGCCTGCCATCTTTAAATACTTAAGAGTTTCGCATGTAGCGATTTGGTTGTACTTTAAGCGGGTTTCGTTAAGGATTGCACCAATTTCGTCAATGCTCTTGCCTTCGTTACTGAGCTTTCTTGCTTTGATTGCCATTGCGCCTTGTGCGTAACCACTGATTAATGAGTCAACGCAAACGACTTTTTGTTCTGGGAATTTTTCAGCAAGTGATGCTGCGACTTGGGTTGAGACGTTGTGTGAAGCGCTTAAACCGCTTGAGCATGCGATGTAAAGAACGTCGCAACCTTTTTCAAGATACTTGGTGAATTTTGCTTCGTATTCTTGGACAGTGACAGCAGATGTGTAGATACGTCTGCCAGCTGTTAAGACACTATATAATTCTTCTGGGGTAACGCCTGCATCCCAATCAAGAGATGCTGGAATTTATTTGCCGTCGAAGCTGATATGCATTGTGCAATAATCGTCGATTCCGAATTCTTTTCTGAGTTCTGCGTTTAAATCTGCAGTTGAGTCAATGAGAATAGCTAATTTATTCATTCAATATTCCTCCATATTTTTTTGACTAGAATATTATCCTCTAAGAAAAGCAAAAAATAAGACCCAAAATTCACTTTTTTCAAAACTTGCCGTTATTATTCCAAAAATCGAATTATTTAGTCATTTACATTAATCATATTTTATTAAGGGTTTGTCGGCTCTTTTGAGTTTTTTGTGAAGTTTTTAAGTAACGGTTTCTGTCACTGAAATTTTTTTGAAAAATCTTCGGTAGAGTATCACTTTTTGCTACTTTTACCCATTTGACCCCCTCAAACTTTTCCCTTTCAAAACTAAAGAGTATGAATTTTGTCTTGTGGTTTTTCTATTTTAATTTTGCTTACTCTATTATTTTCTACTATAATTGTAAAGGAGGACGGCAACATGATTAAAGAAAGATCAGCAGAGCTTAATCGCCTGCACTCATTTATTAGCAAACCGGGGTTTTCTTCCGTTTTGGTTTATGGAAAACATAACACTGGAAAGAGTTCCCTCGTTCACACAGTTATCAAGGACAATACCGCGACAAAGATTTTCCTTTCCGTTGATTCAGAGAGTAAAGAAATCGTTATCAACAGCATCAAAAGAAAGTGCTCTGAAGCCTTTCCTAATATTTTGATGCCGAAGTCAAACGAGATATCACAGCTCATCAAATTCATCTTTGAAAACAGCGTCAATGAAAAAGTGATTTTAGTCATTGATGACTTTGCTAAATTCATCAATCTTTCAAACGAAATCATCACCTTCCTAGAGAGCTTCAAAGGCAGATTCAGAACATATGGCAACATCAAGCTCATCTGCGTCAGTAGCTCTAACGACTTCTATAAAGATGCCCTCGAATCCCAAAAGGGCAAAGACAAGTTCTTTGACGATATCATCACCCTTGAAGAGTTTGACTATTTCACTGCTGCAACCTTCTATTCAAGATACTTCACTGAAGAAAGGCTCTTCTTCTATTCGGTTTTCGGAGGATCCCCTCTTTATAACTCATTAATCAGTTCTAATAAGAACTTCATCCAAAACCTCAAGGATCTCCTCCTCTACCACGACTCCCCTTTAAGAAACACAATCAAAAGCCAACTCAATGAGGCTTTTGCTAAAAAATATGAAGCGGACGAACTTCTTACCATCCTTGCGGAAAAGAAATTCGCTAGATATGGCGAACTCAAAACCGAATTCAAGAATAGATCCCTTGCAGGAGATTTCGACTATACCTTAAACAAACTAATCGAACTTGGCATCATCGAAAAGAAAGCCCCTCTTCATTTTGAGAACGATAAAAAGAAATTCTTCTATCTTTTCGCCGATCCTCTTTATGAATTCTTCTATTCTCTTGTTTTCAAAGAGACGGAAGACGATATCCTCCCAGAAGAGATCGATAGGACATGGGAAAACAAAATCAAGAAAGGCTTCGAAGAAGAATTCTTCCCTCGTCGCCTCCACTTTATCGCCATGGAGTTTATTAAAAGAGAAGGCAAGAAAGGCAAATTCAAAGAAGATATTCTTCAAGTCGCACCATTCTTCGCTAACCCTCGTTCCTTGGAATGGGATGGCACCATCATCGCAGAAACTCTTTCAGGAAACTACTATGTAGTTTTAAACACAACAAAGAGACAATTAGATAAAGCAAAAGTCGAACAAGTCGCTTATTCCTTATATGAAAAGCAAAGGCCATATAAAAACCTCATTTTGATATCGAGGGGTCTATTCGCTCCAAACATCAATAGATTACAATACATCACATACCGCTTACCGGCGTTATATTCAAAGATTTGAGGAGATAGATATGAATGTCGCAGTATTCTTAGGTGCCCAAAAACCTAAAAATGAAAAATATGTCGAACAAGTTATAAAAGTCGCAGAAACCATTGGCAAAAAAGGCCATAACCTTGTTTTCGGCGGATCAAGCTCTGGAACAATGTCCGTCCTTGCAAAAGCCGCTAAAGAAAACGGAGTCCATATCACTGGCATCATCCCTACATTCTTTAAGGATATAGCAGATGGCAATAACGACGAGATCGAAGTCGTTCCGACAATGGGCATAAGAAAAGAGAGAATGGCAGAGCTTGCCGATATCTTTATCATCCTTCCTGGAGGACTTGGAACTTTAGAGGAAGCAGCAGACGTCATCAGTTGGAAAAGAATGGGTATCACCAAAGGAAAAACCATCTTCGTGAGTTATGAAGGATTCTATGATCCGCTTCTTACAATCATTGATAAAATGATTGAAGAGGAATACATTCTCGACACCGTCAAGAAAGACATCATCTTTGTCAAAGACGCATCAGAATTAGACCCTTATCTCTAAGATTTGATTTCCTTTCTATGATTAATCATTAGAAAGAGTTACAATACAAAGGATATAAATTAGATATTTAGCGACAAGGTTGGCTACAAGTCGTCTTGTCAGAAAGGGCAATCCTTTATGGACAACAAGAAAGTATTAATTATCGGCGCAGGCCCAGCAGGTCTAACTGCCGCTTACGAACTCCTTAAGCGCAGCGACATCAAGCCTGTCGTTTTAGAACTTGAAAAATTCGTCGGCGGTATTTCACGTACCGTTGAATATCATGGCAACCACATCGATATCGGTGGACACCGTTTCTTCACCAAAGACCAAAGAGTCGACGCTCTTTGGGATGAGCTTATGCCAATCCAAGGTGAGCCAAGCTATGATGACAAAGTTCTTGGAACCGACAAAGTCTTCGCTGAAGGCGGTCCAGACCCAGAAAAAGAAGACAACGTCATGCTTCTCCGTCACCGTGTTTCAAGAATTTATTTCTTGAAGAAGTTCTTCGATTACCCAGTTTCCTTGAAATTCTCAACCATCAAAAACATGGGCTTATTCCGCACAATCAAATGTGGTTTCGGATACATTGGAAGTTGCTTCCACAAAAAGAAAGAAGACTCACTTGAGAACTTCTACATCAACCGTTTTGGCAAACCTCTCTACCAACTCTTCTTTGAAGATTACACAACCAAACTCTGGGGCGTTTCTCCAAAGATGCTTAGCGCTTCATGGGGCGCTCAACGTGTCAAAGGCCTTTCCTTATGGAAGACTTTAACCGCTGCAATCACCAAGCCTTTCAAAAAGAAGGATGCAAAAGTCGAAACATCCCTTATCGAACAGTTCAAATATCCAAAGCTCGGCCCTGGCCAATTCTATACAAAACTTGCTAGCGATGTCGTTGCTAAAGGCGGCGAGATCATTTACGAGAAGGAAGTCACCAAGATCAACTTAGACAAAGACAATAAGATCAAGTCACTTGAGACAAAAGATGGAAGCGTCTATGAATGCGATGCCGTCTTCTCAACCATGCCAATCAAAGATTTAGCGTTGGCAATCGGCGAAGACAAGATGGGCAAGGAACCATATGAAATCGCAACAACTCTCCCATATCGTGACTTCATCACCGTCGGTCTTCTTCTTAATGGCTTAAAGATCAAAAACAAAACCAAGATCAAGACACTCAATAACCTCGTCCCAGACAACTGGATTTACGTTCAAGAACGCGAAGTCAAGATGGGTCGTATCCAAATCTTCAACAACTGGTCACCATATATGGTGGATGATCCAGAACACCATGTTTGGATGGGTCTTGAATATTTCTGCAACGAAGGCGACGAGATGTGGAACGCCAAAGACGAAGACTTCATCTCGATGGCCATCGATGAACTCATCCTTATGGGCATCATCGAAAAGAAAGAAGACGTCATTGACTCAACAAGAATCCGCGTCAAGAAAGCATACCCAGCTTACTTTGGTTCATACGACAACTTTAATGTCGTTCAGGAATACCTTAACACCATCCCAAATCTCTACTGCATCGGTAGAAATGGCCAACACCGTTACAACAACATGGACCACTCCATGTTATGTGGTATGACCGCTGTTGACGTCTTCCTTTCTGGAAACGAAGACAAGTCTTCCATTTGGAACGTCAACACCGAACAAAGCTATCACGAAGAAGATAAAAAAGAGGAAAACAAATAAAAGATACGCAGCCACGCTTAGTTGGCTGCGTTTTCTCTTATCGCTTGCAAACGCTTACATTCCCCTTTGATAAAAATCTTCTTGCGTGTGTGTGCGAAATGTTTAAAATATGTAAGAAAATTTGAGGCTTTTCTATGAAAAACACTGTTATCAATCGAGCAAACCCAAAGCATTCAAGAAAGAGTGCTCGTGTTTGTATTTCGACTCTTCAGTGTTAATTGGAGAGTCTTTTTTTTGAATGGAGGTCCCTTATGAAAGAAGTAAACAACAAAAAGCTCATTCTCTCAAACGGTAGAGTTTTTGAGGGTATCGGCTTCGGAAGCGACAAAGAACAGATCGCAGAACTTGTCTTCAACACATCAATGGTTGGTTATCAAGAAATCTTGTCTGACCCATCTTATTGCGGTCAATTTGTTTGCATGACTTACCCTTTGATCGGTAACTATGGCGTCACCGACGAAGACTATGAGTCAAAACAAATCAAAAACGCAGGATTCATCGTAAGGGAATACAATGACTCCCCATCGAACTTCAGAGCGACATCATCATTAGGAGACGTCATGGATGAGGCTGGAGCAAGCGGCATCTCTGGAGTCGATACAAGAGAAATCACAAGAATCATCCGTAACGAAGGTTCAATGCTCGCAATGATCGCGGATATCGACAAAGACGTTGATGAAGCAATCAAAGAAATGAAAGAAAGAGGCTTTGAACATAACCAAGTCGAAAAGGTTTCTTCAAAGAAAGTTTGGTATTCAAGAACCGCAAACCCTTTATATACAGTCGTCGCTGTTGACTGCGGCATGAAGATGAACATCGTAAGAAAGTTCATGAAATTCGGCTGCAACGTCATCGTCGTTCCTCACACTTCAACTTATGAAGACGTCATGAAGCACCATCCAAATGGACTTTTCATCTCAAACGGCCCTGGCGATCCAGAAGACGCTAAGAGCGTTATTGAGCTCGTAAGAAACTGCAAAGGCAAATTACCAATCTTCGGCATCTGCCTTGGCCACCAAATCATCGGCCTTGCTTATGGCGCTAAAACATACAAGATGAAATTCGGACATCGTGGAGCTAACCACCCTGTTAAGAACCTTCTTAATGGCAAGGTTGAAATCACTTCACAAAACCACTCATTCGCAATCGACGCCAAGACGCTCGAAGGCACAGGACTTGAGCTTACTCACGTCAACGTCATCGATGGTGAACCAGAAGGCATGAGAGATGTTAAGAACCACATCTTATCAAGCCAATATCACCCTGAATCAGCCGCAGGTCCTGAGGACAGCGAATACCTTTTCACACAGTTTATCGAATTAATGAAGAAATATGGAGGTAACGACTAATGCCAAAACGTAAGGATATTAAGAAAATCATGGTCATCGGCTCTGGCCCAATCGTCATTGGACAAGCCGCTGAATTTGACTATGCAGGCACCCAAGCATGCCTCGCTCTCAAAGAAGAAGGATATCAAGTCATTCTTGTTAACTCCAACCCTGCAACAATTATGACCGATACCAAGATCGCAGATAAGGTCTACATGGAACCTCTCGATCTCGAAAACGTCGCAAAGATCATCAGATACGAACGTCCAGATGGACTCCTTTGCTCAATCGGTGGACAAACCGGCCTTAACCTTGGCATGAAGCTTTCACGCAAAGACGTTTTGGAAGAATGTCACGTTGAGCTCTTAGGCACCACAGCTGATGCCATCGAAAGAGCGGAAGACCGTGAGCAATTTAGAGACCTTTGTCTTAAAATCGGCGAGCCTATCTGCGAATCAATCATCGCCACAACAATCGACGAAGCAGTCGAAGCCGCTAACAAGATCGGTTACCCAATCATCATTCGTCCAGCCTTCACTCTTGGTGGAACAGGCGGCGGTTTTGCCGATAACGAAGAAGAACTTAGACCTCTTGTTAAGAACGCTTTAAAGCTTTCCCCAGTCACTCAAGTCTTAGTCGAAAAATCAATCAAAGGCTTCAAGGAAATCGAACTTGAGGTCATGCGTGACAAAAACGATACCGCAATCATCGTTTGTTCAATGGAAAACCTCGATCCAGTCGGCGTTCATACCGGTGACTCAATCGTCGTCGCTCCTGTCCAAACATTAACCAACAAAGAATATCAAATGCTCCGTAATAGCGCACTAAAGATCATCCGCGCTTTAGGAATCGAAGGCGGTTGCAACGTCCAGTTCGCTCTCGACCCATATTCATTCAACTATTACGTCATCGAAGTTAACCCACGTGTTTCACGTTCATCAGCCCTTGCTTCTAAAGCAAGCGGTTTCCCAATCGCAAGAGTCTCCGCTAAGATCGCTGCAGGCTTAACCCTTGATGAAATTGAAATCTCATCGACAATCGCCTCATTCGAACCAACTCTTGACTATGTTGTCACCAAGTTCCCACGCTTCCCATTCGACAAATTCCAAGACGCCAATAGAAACCTCTCAACCCAAATGAAGGCTACAGGCGAAGTCATGAGCATCGGAAGAACTTTCGAAGAATCGCTTCTCAAAGCCATCAGATCCCTTGAAAACAAAGTCGACCACATCGAACTTGAGAAACTCAAGGCCTTATCAGTCGATGAGCTCTTAGATTTCGTTAAGGAAAACACCGACGAAAGAATCTACGCAATCGCCGAATGCTTTAGAAGAGGCGTCTCAGAAGAAAGAATCTACAAGACCACAATGATCGACAGATTCTTCTTGGATAAGATCCTCCACATCGTCGAAATCGAAGACGAATTAAAGAATTCAAAACTTGACGAAGAAACTCTTAGATACGCTAAAAAATGGGGCTTCTCAGATTCATACTTAGGAAGAATCTGGAACAAGAACCCATATGAGATGTTCGATTTAAGAAAAGAATGGAACATCTTCCCAGTCTATAAGATGATCGATACCTGCGCTTCTGAGTTTGAAGCGTATGTCCCATATTTCTACTCAACTTATGAGCACGAAAACGAATCAATCAAATCAGACCGCAAGAAGATCGTCGTTCTTGGCTCTGGTCCAATCAGAATCGGTCAAGGCGTCGAATTCGATTACACAACAGTCCACGCTATCTGGGGTATTCAAGAAGCAGGATATGAGGCAATCATCATTAACTGCAACCCAGAAACCGTTTCAACCGACTACACCGTCTCCGACAAACTTTACTTCGAACCTCTTACATACGAAGATGTCATGAACATCATCCATTTCGAAGAACCAGAAGGCGCAGTCGTCGCTTTAGGTGGCCAAACCGCTATCAACCTCGCTTCAAAAATCGATAAGGCAGGTATCAGAATCTTCGGTTCATCAGCAAAATCAATCGACACAGCCGAAGATAGAGAACTCTTCGAAGAAGCAATGAACGAGATTAACATCCCAATGCCAAAAGGATTCGGCGTTTTCTCAGTCGAAGAAGCTGTCAAAGCCGCTAACGAAATCGGCTACCCAGTTCTCGTTAGACCTTCATTCGTCCTCGGTGGCAGAATGATGCACATCATCTATGATGAAAAGGTCCTTAGAGAAAAGGTCGCTGAGGCTGTTGCCTTTGATAACGAGCACCCAATCCTCGTCGACAAATATGTCTATGGCCAAGAATGCGAAGTCGATGCTATCTGTGATGGCGAAGACGTCTTCATCCCAGGCATCATGGAGCACATCGAACGCACCGGCGTTCACTCAGGCGACTCAATGTCGGTCTATCCTCCATATTCACTTAACGATGAAGCTAAGGCTACAATCGTCGAATACACCAACAAGATTGGTAAGAAGCTCAACATGATTGGCTTATATAACATCCAATTCATCGTTGATAATGACAATAACGTTTCGATTATTGAGGTCAACCCACGTTCATCAAGAACCGTTCCATTCTTAGCAAAATCAACTGATATCCCAGTTGCTAACATCGCAACAAAAGTCATGCTTGGCGCAAAGCTTAAAGATCTTGGCTATGTTGGAGTGGCTCCAAAGAGAAAGAGATGGTATGTCAAAACACCAACCTTCTCATTCACTAAACTCACTGGCTTAGACGCAGTTCTCTCACCGGAGATGAAGTCAACCGGCGAAGCTATCGGTTATGACACATCATTCACCCGTGCTCTTTATAAGTCACTTAAGGCTTCAGGAACAAGAGTCGCTAACTATGGCACCATCTTAGCGACAATCTCAAATCAAGATAAGAAAGCCGCACTTCCTCTTATCAAGAGATTCTATGATCTTGGCTTTAACATCGAAGCAACCTCAGGAACCGCAAAGTTCTTAAAAGAAAATGGCATCAAAACAAGAATCAGAAAGAAACTTTCCGAAGGTTCAGAAGAGATTCTCGATTCCATCAAAGCGGGTTACGTTACCTATGTCATCAACACATCAAGCGAAGGACACTTCAGCCAAGATGGCAAGATCATCCGTAGAGCCGCAATCGATAACAATGTTGCAGTCTTCACTTGCTTAGATACAGTTAAGATTATGCTCGATGTCTTAGAAGAGACAACGATGCGTATCGCGACAATCAACGAAGAATAACAAACGATTCAAACGAAAAGAGAGACGCAGCTTGCGTCTCTTTTCATTTATGTGGTCTTATTTGTAGATGAAGAATTTTCTTGATAAGTAATTGTAGACCATGACGATGAGGGTTCTTATTACAAAGACAACAGGGAATGAGAAGAGCCCAACACCCTTGACGACGAAGAGGAAATCATAGAAGAAATATTGAAGTCCGATGCCGATTCCAAGTCCGATAGCAGAGAGGAAGACAAAGAAAACGATTCCTTTTGGGGTTTTCGAAAGGTTGGATTTGCTGGCCTTATATACCATGTACGTCGACATGAGGTAATTCATGATGACTCCGATAATGAAGCCGCATGTTGTTGAAATGATAGTGACATACCATTCCGTTGAACCGCCAAGAGCGAAGAATTGAACAAGATAAGCCGCCAAGAAATCGAAGATCGCAGCAACAAGTCCGACGATCGCAAAACGGAAAACCTCCCAGAATATTGCGTTTGAGTAGGTTCTGTTTTCTAAGTAAAGCTTATAGACGAGAAGATCATATGTTATGACAACCAAAGCGATGATGCCTTGAACTAGAGGCAAAGGAAGGCCAAATGGCGAAGCGATGATTCCTAAGACGACATAAGCAAGAACGCCTAATACGGCAAGGATTGAAAGAAGCAATAAGTTGCGGTTCTTATTCCCTAAGACAGGCTTGATGCCGCTAGGTTTAATGAAAGCAAAGGCAAACAAAGCGAGGAGACTAATAAAGAAGCCATTGATGATCGATGTGAAAAGCATGGCCTTTTCGAAGATGATGGTTTTGCCAGCCGAATATGAGATGGTGATAGGGTCACCTAAATTAGCAGGCATCAAAAGGCCTATAGTTGCCGCTAGAATGGCTCCAAGAGCGAAAATAGCAGCACTTAATATGACTTCCATCTTGAAAGATCTAGTGCTTTTTGGAACTAAATTTTCATTAGTTTCTTCTTTTTCTAAATTACTAGTTGTCTCGTTTTTCATAAGTTTTATTTCTTTCTTACGTGATATTTTACAACAAAGACCAGGATTCTAGTGAATATATTTATATTCCTAGACGCCACTTTTTTTATTAGAATAGATGACAAGATGAGTTTTATAACTCATTTGAGAATTTGATTATGAAGAAATTTTTATCAGGATTTTGTAGTTTAGATGAAGCGATAGAACGCTTCATGAAGAAAAAGTGGGCACCATTTGTCCTTTGGCCTTTTGCCATTTTGATGCTTTATGGCGTTTTCTTTCTTTTTTGCTTTCAGCCAAAAATGTATGAGAAGATCCCTTTCAATGGAGAAGCTTCAAAAGCTTTGTTTAACGCATTCATCATAATCTATGAGATCCTCGTCCTTTTCTATTTTGTGATGCTTTTGATCACGAGAAAGATGACTTTGAGAAAAGGCGTTTTCCTCGTTTTCCTTCTTTCTGTCGGTTTCGTCTTCCCATTCAATATGGGTCGCGTCTATAACGATGATTCATTCACCCACGACTATCACGTTTTCGGCGAAGGTGGCCACTGGGCAATCATTTATGACATCTACGCAACAGGAAAGATTCCCCCTGTCAATATGAGCAACCAGTATTATCAACCGAAGTTCTATCACTTCCTCATGGCGATGTTCATGAAGTTCAATAGTTTCCTTGTTCCTGCTTTTCCTGGCTCTAACGATATCGTTCCAAATATCGCTAGTAACACTCACTTCGCTTCATTCACCCTTCAAGCATACGTGGCTTTTGAGTCCGCAAGAATCTTCCTTACTTTGGAAGCCATCCTCATCCTCTTCTTCATCTATAAGACAATCGTCGAACTTAATTTAAGCAAGAGAGCGTCCATAATCTCCGCTTTCCTTATCATGTTCACCCCTGTCTTCTGGTTCTTATCTGCCTATAAAAATAACGACGCACTTGCGACGCTTTTCATGTTTGCTGCTTTATATGCCGCTTTAAGATATCGCAAGACACATTCATATTATTCGCTCGTTTCTGCTGCCGTTTGCATTGGCTTTGGCATGGAAACCAAATTAAGCGCAGCCATGGTTGCTTTCCCTGTCGCAACCGTCTTTGCTTTCGAACTCCTAAAACAGTTCAGAGAAAACAAGAAATGGGTTGCTCCAAAGAAAAAGGAATTCATCAAATTCGTCATGCAAATGTGTGTCTTCGCCGTCATCGTTTTCCCTCTTGGACTTGGTGGCGCAATCCTCATGAAGATGAAATACAACATGCCTATTGGCTATGTTTGGGACCTTATCGAACAATATGGCACCGACTATTTCATGTATATCTCCCCAAAGACATATTCAGCCTTCTCTAGGCTTATCGTCTTCCCTTCACCTGATCTTTTCTGGGATATGTTCAATGTGAGATACGCTAAAGTTAATGGCATCCTTAATCCATATGGCTATATCGACTTCAACTGCTGGACAGCCTTCCTTAAAACAGGTTTATGGTCAGAAGCCTATCTTTCAGCAGGATACGCTTTCGGAGATATTATAAGCAAATTCCCACTACTCTTCGTCTTCATGGGCGTCGTTTATCTCTTTGCGATATTCGTTGGAGTCTTCTTCGTTATCGGAAGCATCTATTACATCGTTAAGCGCATCATCTCCATCATCAAAAAAGAAGACCAAAGCAATTCGTTTGTCTTTTATCTAATTGCCGTGACTTTCGTGTCTTCCGCGATTTCATATATGGCATTCTGTCTCCGTTATCCTGTAGGATGCACGATGAACGCCAGATACGCGATGCTTCTATATCTTCCAATCGCAATAGTCGTTGGAACCTTAGCGGACAAGATCCTGCTTCGTGTCAGCGTCAAAAAATAATTAAAAGGGCCTAGGCCCTTTTTCTTTTAGTGATGCGGCTAACAAAAAAGCGTCTACTAGAGACGCTTTGATTGAGTTATTGATTACTCTTCTTCTTCGCGAGTGATGTTAGCTTCATCAAGAGCTTCGAGGAAGCCATAATAGCAAGGTTTCTTGCCATAATCGTTTGTGAAGAGGAGTGGGTTTTGGTTTCTCTTCCAGGAAGTGTTATCGGTTGTCCCCCAAACGATGACAGCGTTAATGTCGGTTTGTCCTGAGTCATTGTTCTCAAGAACACGCTTGATGAGGTCTTTGTACGCCTTCTTTTGTTGGTTGAGTTCGCTTTCACTATTGCCATTAATCGTGATATCAAGCTCGGTGATTTGACACTTAAGACCTTTTTCTTTGATCATCTTAGCGTCTTGGATAACGTTATCCATGTTGGCGTTTGAATCAAGGTGGCCTTGGATACCAACGCCGTCGATAAGGCCTTCGGTGATAGCATCTTTTAAGACGTTATTAAGAGCGAAGCGACAGTTGCTTGGCTGATAGTCGAATGAGAAGTCGTTGTAATAGAGTTCTTGGTCTTCGGCTTTGTGCTCATAAGCATATTTGAAAGCGTGGTAGACAAAGTCTTCGCCAACGGTGTCAGTCCATTTGTTATTGGTGTTTCTGACGTGTCCATTTTCAACCGCTTCATTTGCGACGTCGATAGCGTAGACAAGTCCTGGCCATCTTTCATTGATGGTATCCATTGTCACGCCGATGAAGTTTTCAAGTCTTGAAAGCATGAGCTCTCTACTGGCTTGAGGT
Source organism: Bacilli bacterium (assembly GCA_024408335.1). GTDB lineage: Bacteria > Bacillota_I > Bacilli_A > RFN20 > CAG-826 > UBA4951. The sequence continues at coordinate 9,035 of JAKSVB010000009.1, read as the reverse complement.
CCGTTTTGGGTATAGTCGGTCGTGAAGAACCAAGCTGGGGTTTGCGAATACCAAGCGAAGGTGTGGTGTCTTACTCCTATATGGCTTGCTTCTGCCCAGTTATAGAGCTTTTCAAAAGGCGATGTTTTGATGACGACTGCCGAGTTATCGCTTCTTGCGGCTTCTTGACAGGCAGCTTGATCAAGGATTTGCTCAGGCTTGCCTTCGTTTTCAGCGGTAATTGAATTGAAGTTGTGTTTTGTTAGTTTTCTGATTTCGGTGTTCTTAAGCATGCCGTTAGAAAGACATCCGCCGACTTTGAAATATCCTTCGTATTTTTGGTAAAGGCTTTCGTCGTTATATTCGTAATCTGTTTTGACGGTTTCTTCGCCAAAGGTGATGTTGATGTCGTCGAGGATGATCTTTCCTTCTTTAGAAGGATCTTCGAGGGTGTAGTTAAGTCTAATTGAGCCTAATGTATCAAGGGTGTCATAGCTAAGGACCATTCTTGTCCAAATGTCTTCATCCCCTGCTTCGATGGTTTTCGAATCGCCATCCACCGTAGCGTTATTTGAAGTGGTCGCTTCGAGTTTGAGGGTTTTGATGTTATGTTCTTGAGGAAGAAGGTACCAAAGAGAGATGATGTCTCCGTTTTTAGCGTCATCCTCGGTGAAATACGCTTCACTTACAGCGTCGCTTCCGATATATCCATTTCCTGAAAGAGTGAAAGACAAAGAGCAGGAGTCATCGTTTCCGGTATCGGTGACGATCGTTCCTCTTCCTTTGTTATTCGCAACTCCAAGAGGCAATTTATCAAAGTCGCTATTTGACGACCATTCCCTTACTGTATCTCCGATTTCAAGAGGCTTATCTTCATCCTCCTCGTCGTAAATTGGACGATTTTGTTTTGGTCCACAGGCAGACAAGGCTAAAACAGGTAGAGCTAAAAGTAAAAAAGATTTCTTGTTTTTCATATTCGTATCCCTCTTTTAATATTTTACAAACGAAAAGAGAGATAGTAAAGAAAAGCCCTTATAAAAGGGCTCATGATGTTACTTAAAGTTATCAACGCTTCCGACGTAGATTGGAAGGTTATTGCGGTCACGAATGACATAAACGAATGGCGAATCGAAAGTGAAAGACACTCCATTTCTCATCTCCATCGCTGCTCCAGCGGCGAAATTCTTCGCTTCGATTGTCGAAGCCACAACGCCATCTTCGTCCCATGAAACAGAATTGGTTTGTTTCGATTCTTCAACCCAAACATACAAATCATTTCCGCTAGGCGTCTTCTCCTCAAACATGTTTCCTAAAGACAAGGATGGATTATAAACGCTAGATAACCCCATTGCTTTGAAGGCATTTTCGAAGGAAACCTTATTGCTGTTTTTGAATCTTGGAAGAGTGACGTCGATAATGTAACTAAGACTACTTAGAGAGTCATGATATGGCTGACGATTCTTTGGAACGTATTTGTTTTCTTCTTTTTCAAAGAAGAAGTTCTTTCCTTTTAGGAGCGTATGAATGTCATCTTCTCTTTTGTCTGGGGTTAGGAACTGGATTGCGTATCCTCCATAGAAATGCATATTGAAAGACCAATATCCATCATATTGGTAGGCGCTTCCGATATAAGCGTGTTTCATGCCTGGAACAACGACTTCGGTTCCTTCCTTTGTGTAGAAGGTCATATCCTTCGTGTCTTTTTTGTTAAATCCCCATTTTCCTTTGAAGTTCATGGTGCTAAGGAACACCAAAGCAGATCTCTCAGAGAAAGAAAAGTCAGATGGAGAAATAGAAACCTCCTTCGCCCTTTGGTTAGCCCAATTCGTCATCAAAGACACGTCTTTTGGACTTTTGATATCAAAAGAATAAGCCTCGCAGTATCTGGAAGTAAGATAATCCAAATAATCGGTCTTGAAGACATATTTATTATCAAGGAATGCAGCGTTATATGTTTCGATGTGGCTAGTCGAATCGCTTCCTTTGTCGCGGTTAGTCAAAAACGCTTTAAGGAAATTCTCATCTCTTTCGTCTGAAGAAAGATGGAGAGCGGAATCGAATGCTTCTTTTAGGGTGTTGTTTGATGCCCCATGGCTTATTAAGTCGAGCTGGAGATATGAAGTGAATGGATTAATGATGATGTTTTCCCTTGATTCTACGTTCGAATACAAATCAAAAGCGAATTCATTCATCGCCTTTTCGTATTCAGGCGACACTCTTTGGACTTCTCCTCCTTCTGGGTATTTGAAATCGTTTAGGCGTTTGAAGGTTTCGTTTTCCGCAAGTCTAAATTCGTTATATGAAAAGCGTTTTGATAGATCCCTTGTCTCTTTTTTGACTTCGAAAAACATGCTTCCGATTCCCAAAACGAGAAGAGAAGCAATTGAAGCGAATACGATGCTTCTTCTGATGATTCTCTTTTTATTTCTTTTCCTTCTTGATTCCGTTTTCGCTTCAACGTTCTTTTGGAATAAGCGGAATGAGCCTTTTGTTTTAGGTGCTTCATCCTTTAAAGACTCAATCTTGCTTTCAATACCTTCATTCATCTTTAAGGGCCTCCTTAAGCATTTTCTTTCCTCTTTCTAGTCTCTTGTTTAACGCTGAAAGAGAAAGGGAAAGAATCTTTGCAGCTTCTTTTGCGTCATAGCCTTCGATATAACAAAGAATCAAAGGCTCTTTATCTTTTGGAGGCAAAGCAAACAAAGCTTTCCTTAATTCATCGACTTCTTCGCTATGCATTGGCGAAGCGGTGATTTCTAAATCAAGAGGCGCTGCTTTCTTTTTTCTTAAAGAATCATAAGAGAGATGGAATGCACTCGTTAATAAATAAGACTTTATGTTTCCTAAGTGCATCGGCGACTTGTTCATCATTCTCATGAATGTTTCGACAAGGACATCCTCCGCATCTTCTTTGTTTCCAAGATAAAAATAAGCGACATTCATGACGTCTTGCGAATAAAGATTGTAGTAACGTTCGATGTCAACTTGTTTCATTTTGCCCTCCAATTATACAACGTGTTTGAATGCTGTAATTACGACAAAATATTTAAAAATTCTAAAAGATGTTACGAGTAAGAGGACTAGTTGGCGCGCAAGGTCTTCTTAACTAAAATGCTCTATATTGGTACATCCGAGATTCTAGGCACTGAAAAACCTGCCAAAGCAGCGTTTTGTGTATTATGGCGTAACCACAAAAAGCTATTTATTGTATTCGCGAACCATGTTTATTGGTTTGACGGTAATGGCTTTCTTTAAACCAGGCAATACAGATAAAACAGAAATGACTAGCTGGGATAACAAAGTAAATAAAAGCGGGAGCGAAAAAAATGAGAAGAATGAGAACTCGGTTGAGATGATAGCGTTAATTATTAACCATGTGGCAACATAAGCGATTGAAAACATAAGCAATTCAATTATTTGTAACACCGCCAAAGCTGTGAACGTTATGAGCGCTATGCTCTTGGAATTGGCTCCCAAACTATGCATAATGCCTAAACTAACATCGTCTTTTTTGGTTATCGAGGAAAACAAGGAAGCCGAAATCAAAAAGGAGATCAACGACATGAAAATCGCAGCGGCAAAAAGAACCTTTCCAGGTATGTTTTTCAGTTTGAATTCACGCGCAAAATATATATGTTCGCTATGCAAGTTTTTGATTTCGACACTATATTTCGAACCTTCTTTTTCATACGTAAAAGATGACAATTCCTTCAATGTGGCCTGCTTATTCGATTTAATTTTCCCAAGCATATTCCAAGGATTGTCGTAAATCGAGAAATCGTTATAGTCGCTCGACTGTGTCTGAAGCCATGCGTTATAACCTTTCTTAACGAATACGCATTTCGCTATCGTGAAACCATTCAACTTATTTTCACTAGAGGTCTCGCTATTTTCCAAAAAATCTAAATGACTTTGATCCGGGGTTTTCAAGATAGCAGTTATCTTTTTTCCATAGCAGTATCCCTTTTCCATTAAATCAGTAACACTGCTATATTTTTTCGTTCTCATGACTTGACCGCCATTAACGACGTTGTCTTCATATGCATAACCAACAAGGAAATCAGCAACGGAAGAAGTAACGGCAATCTCTCCGAAATCATTTGGCAAATGTTGTTTTTCAATATCAAAACGGTTATCAAAGGCTAGTCCCAAATTGTCATCTATTTCAGCGGCGTAATTATCCCCTCCATAGTGAGTGAAGAAGGATATTTTTCTATCTGAATTAACACTATCATTATCTTGAAAGAGAGCCATTGTTTTTCCGACAAAAGAAAACCTGTAGTATCCCTTTTCAACCATCTTCTTTTCTAAGTCCTTTTCAAAATGAACATACTCACTTGTGTTATAGGTTTCTTTACTAATCGACAAAGAAAAATAAGACGGATTCATAGATGACTGAGCATTCAATAGCACTCGGTTTGTGTCAGTAAAAACCAAACAGCTTGAAAAGCAAATCATTATGGTGAGAATGACTGTAGCTATTATGGAGCCGATTATTCTAAAGCGGTTTTTAAACCTCAGTGAAAAAACAAAAGGAAGTATCGTTTGAAGGGACAACGTTTTTTTCGTTCTGGCAGCCGATTCACATGGCAAAGCATCGAGATTGATTTCTTTTGCTTCGTGTTTTTCGCTCTGCTCATCCAAAGAAATTATTTTGGTGGCGATTTTTTCAAGTCTCAACAAATCATGGCTTGCAACAACCACCAAAATCTTTTCAGATAATTTTTTAAGTATTTTCAAAACATCGTCCGCATTGTCGTAATCTAAAGCGGAAGTCGGTTCGTCTAAAACTAATATCTTCGGTTTTTTGACCAAAGAACGAACCAACGCGATTCTTTGCTGCTGCCCTCCTGATAGTTCGTTTGGAAAACTGCTGGCAATTTCATCGTATTTAAGGCCAACCACTTCTAAAAGACGTTTGGACTCTTCAACATCATACTCGAAACCGCTTGCTTCGAAGGCGATTTTGAGATTGTTTTCAATCGATAAGTTTCTAATCAGGTTTAGTTCTTGAAAAACAACTCCTACGTTTTGTCTCCTATGCTCACTTAGAACCTTTCCTTTAAGTTCTTCGTTTTCGAAAAGGATTCTTCCACTGGAAGGAGTATCTAGGCCAGACAGCAAATTGATCAGCGTCGTTTTACCCGAACCGCTTTTTCCTTTTATCAAAACAAAACCATGATCTGGAAATTCCAGATTCACTTTATTCAGTACTAGTTCTTGTTTATCGTAATTATAACTTACTTCTTCAAATCTAATCATCTTCAAACCTGCGTAATTATTATAATATAATTCTCGCTTGGTTGGTAGTTCTGCACTTTGTTAGTCTTTTGTTGGTGAACCACGATCAATACCAGACGAACACCTAATAGCACCTGTTGATTCTGGATTTTGAAATTTATATGCCTCGTTTTACGTTTATTCGGTTTCAAGCATCGCGATATCTGTAACCGGAACTCAAATGTATCGTTTGTAAAACCTAGCGTTATGATTCGGGTCCACAATAACGAATGAGCTAATTTGAGAATAAAAAACGTTACGATATTTTGACGACACCCGAAAGCTTTTTATTCTTAGGAGTAATCCCCACAAAAGAAAGATGCAATGCTTCTAAATCAACCTCAAAAACTAAATAACAGTAGTTTATGTCCGGCCAACGATGATATGCCAGTGCATATTCGACAAAAAGCGAGCCATCCTGCCCAATGTACTCAGCCTCCCCTTCAAATTCCCATTTGCCCCACTTTTTTGTGATCTCCCTTGCGATTTCGTTTTTCATAAGGAGGGATTCAAAGTCCGTTAGTTCCTCATTTTTCTCTATGCGGTTAAAGGAACGGATTTCCCGGTTATCAAAGATGGAACGAGGGTTCTTTATCGTTACGCCTTTTTGAAGCCTTAGTTCGCGATAACTATTCGAGCGGCCATAATCCCTTGGAGAAACGGTAAGACCGTTGCTTGAAATCAAAACATCCATGTTTTTCGAATCTCGAAGAGAGAATAGATCAAACTCGAAAAGCGGTTTCTCGTCAAAGCCATCCGCGACACGAACTGACAGTTCATCAGTCGAAGCGATCCAATCAGGCGCTACGCCAAGCGAAACAAGCGATGATGGCGTTATGCTTCCGACGAACGCTGCTTCTAGCGTCTCCGGATCAACAGAAAGGAAGCAAAGATCAAAATCAGGACACTTGCCAAGCAAGACAGCATAATAAGCATCTTTTCCTACGGTTTTGCATTCAAGGATGGTTGAATTGACTTTGCTGTTTTGATGATATTCCGAAAGGCAATCATCAAGAAGAGGCTTCACCTCATGGACTTGATTGCCTTTTTTGATATGGGTTTCGGAAATGACCACATAGTCAGCAGAAGCGTTTTCGTTTAAGAACGACTCAATTTGACCGGTTTCATGAACACTAGAGCAGGAAAGGAGGCAGCACGATGCAGCCACAATGGTCAATTTCAGGCAGGGTTTTTTATTCATGGGCCAATAGTAACATATTACTTTGCATATTAATAGCAATATTCGCTCTAGTGGCATTTACGGAGAGAAGACAGCAAAAGTTTTTCCCTTCGTTCAATTCCTGCTATGTCCAAACAAAAAACGAGGACTTGCCTCGTTATATTTTGTTTGGTAATCAGCCATATCGCCTGTCGAACCTCGTTCGATTAGATGGCTTCATTGTTTTGTTTTTTCATTGTAAACAGAGTTAGGACTCTTGTTCCCAGCGGGCCACATCATACGCCCATCTGTTTTCCATCTTGATGACGTTTCCAAATTTCTCCAAAAGCGCCCCTTTTGACACGCGCAAGACCATGGAATAGCAGTCAACCGTCTCATAGGTGCCTTCAGACATGTTGCCATCTTTGTCCTCAAGCTCAAAAATCCCATCATCAAGGAAACGAAAGAACCCTCCCCAGACTTTATTGATTCTAACGGACATCTTTCCGTCAAAGACGGTATCTCTCTCCCTTATGAGCGCAAGGGACTCATCCTCGTTTGCCCAAGAATTGCCAACGAACATTTTCGCGTCCATCTCGTCACGAGAAAGAGACCTCTTTTTCAAGGTAGTCTTGAAGCTGTCGTAATACGGGTCGCCAGTATGATTGTCATAGCACGAAATAGCCATTGTTGATCCGCCGAAGAGAGACACATGAACATCCTTGACCGAAAAGAGAAGATCTTGGCTTCCAGGATATCCAGGGAAATCATTGCTTTGTGAATACAAACGCAAACCTAAAGGGGAATCCGAAAACTCTGCAACCATTTTCGTCTTTACACCATTAACCACCAAAGAGGCTACTCCGTTTAGGTTATCGTTTTGCATCGACACCTGAAAACTTGTTTCCTCGCTGTACCAAAGGACCCCTTTCTCAAGAGCGTTTTCTAAACGGTTGCAGGAAGATAGACAGAAGGCCGCAATGGTCAATGTCAGGCAGAGTTTTTTATTCATGGGCCAATATTAACATATTGCTTTGCATATTAGTAGCAATATTCGCTCTAGTGGCATTTACGGAGAGAAGACAGCAAAAGTTTTTCCCTTCGTTCAATTCCTGCTTGGGTCCAAACAAAAAACGAGGACTTGCCTCGTTATATTTTGTTTGGTGAACCACAATCAATACCAGACGAACTCGTTATTTTTTAGCCTTTGTCATCTTCAAAACTTTTTCTACCGCCCATTTTCTCCTCGCTCCTTCTGTTTCGTTCCAGAATGAGCGGTTTGAGATAAAAGTAGTAGCAAGCCAAGGAGTTCGCCAATCCAAGCGGAAGCATAATAAAAAGCGGATAGAACACTTTTGCCCTCGTTTGCGCTACGCCTTCAGAAATGATGGTTGTCTTCACGGTGAAAATAGCGGATATCGCCGCCACCGCTATTAATAAATATAGAGGAACGATCAAAGCCAAAAACAGCCAGTCGCTTTTGAGGACGCGGTTCTTTTTCATGCAAGTAAACAGCCAAATAGATAGGGCGATTGTTGTCCCTAACGCAAGGAGGAAGGCAAGGAACACCGTCCTCACATACTGATATTTAAGTTCGAACCCCGAAACGGAGACGAGGAAGCCAGCCGAAAGTCCTGCCGAAAAAACCAGAATAGTCAATAGATGAATTGTGTTTATCGCTTTGTCGCTGATGTTTGATAGCGATTCGCTTCTTAAAAAACTCTTTTTGCCCATTCTTTTTTCAAACTGTATTTATTACATGACTATTTTACCAAAATACCCTTATTAAAGGCACGAGATAAATCAAACCCGCCACTTTCACTAGAATCCAAGGAAATCTGGAGCGGGTATATAAACCATTGGTGAGCCTCGCGAATATTTCAGCTCTTTAATTAACTGTTTGCATGAAAAGAATTCACTTTTTCATTTTTTATTTTAACTAGGTTATTCATATTTTTACTATGCATTTGCACAACATATACATTGTATACTCTTGTGATTGTGCATTTGCATTATTTCCTTTGTGCATATGCATAGTTTTAACCTTTTTAACAAAATTCATTTACATCAAGAAAAAACAATTGTGTATAGTATGTCTGCAGGCAAGAAAAGCACTGCAGAAAAACATTAAAAACGTAGGAGGAAACATTATGTACGGCTTTGAAGAATTAGATAGAATGGAAATGAGCGAAAGCAAGAAACCAGCTACTAAAAAATTAGGTTTCTTTGCTAAATTAGCATACTGTTGGATCAACGTTGCATCTATCATTCGTTAATAACAGACCAGAAAACATTCAAAATATATCACCAAATAAAAATGACGGATTTAACCCAATTGGACTAAGATCCGTCATTTTTTAATATTTAGTTATTTCTTTCTAGAGAAAAGTTTAGCTAAACCTTTCTTTTCTTTTTTGATAATTGTGACATTATCTTCATCTAAAGATTTCGTATTAACGATTTCCTCATATTCATTATGTTCTTCAGTGATTGCGTTTGTTGTCGTTTCATTGAAGAATCTTGCATATGGAATTTCAATCGCCATCTTAATTGTGTCACCAACTTTAACTTGATATTTATTAGGCATTTTAATGATGACAGAAGCATCACCAACTTT
>JAKSVB010000008.1 GCA_024408335.1 Bacilli bacterium | reverse complement strand
CCTACTTCAAATCGTGTAAAATTTTTAGCACCCTTTGATGTAATCGTGTAAACAGTAAATCGTGTAATCGTTGTGGTAATCGTGTAAACGTAGCCCTAATCGTGTTTTTGTGGCTATATCGTGTAATCGTCAAATCGTTAAAAAGTTTTCATATCGTTAAAATGTTCGCAAATCGTTAAAAAGTAGCCAAATCGTTAAAAGGTTTAAGCCTAAAAACAAAAGAAATCAGAAAAAAGCAGCTATTTTTGCCTATTCTGATCTCTTAGATACTGGCGGAAAGGGAATTTTTGCCTTTGTGCCAACAAAAAAAGGCTTGATACTGACCGAAATCATTGTATCAAACCTATGCTCGTTATATGGCGGAGAAGGAGGGATTTGAACCCTCGCTGGGCTTGCACCCACTATCAGTTTTCGAGACTAACCCCTTCAGCCGCTTGGGTACTTCTCCGGCTGCTCGAAAATCATAACCACCAATTGCTTATAAAGCAAGAAAGTATTAACGCCGCGAAATATCTTTTTTAGTTTTCTTGATAGCGTGGTAAAATCAAAAGTGGTCATAGACCACATTTTGTTATGGAACAAGTATTAGAGAATATTCAAAACTGGCTCAAAAGCGTCGATTGGAATCTTTTCATCTTTCTTCTGTTGATTCTAACAGCCGCCGTTGTTTTCATAATAGTCATCGTCACTTACATCGTTAATGTCTATAGGGAAAAGCAATTCCAAAAGGTCATGAAATACGAATCCAGCAGTGTCCGTGTTTATAGAGTTGATGCTGTTAGAGACAATGTCCTCTATTTCGATCTTGGAAATCTCAATAAAAAAAGAGAATGCACCATCGAGGAGTTCTATAAATCGTTCCCAGGACATGAACCAATCAGAATCAAAAATTGGTTCAAAGAGATTCTTGAAGGAAAAGAAACCACAAACTACCTTCAAACCACCGTTTACATTGAAGTCTCAAATAAAAAAGTCCCTTCGTTCTTAAGAGTTGTTAAGCAAGACAGCGAAAAAGGCGTCATTCACCTTGAAAGCTATCTCCTTCTTGACCGCAGGAACAGAGTCTACGCAACCCCAAGAACGCCTCTTTCTACTGAAAGGGATTTCGCGGATCTCTTAAGAGCCAACGGTACCAAGAACGGTATGGCATTCTGCTTCACTATTAAAGGAAAGAACGCTACCGAATCAGATACTAGACCAGTTAACCTTAGACCTAACTTCTTGCTTCGTTACCGCTTAATCCTTGAAACCTTCGTTAAAGGCAATTCCAAACTTATCGGCGGAGGCGAAGGCGAGTACATAGTCGTTAACTTTGACATGAACGACAACGTCGAAGCGATTAACTACGCCTTAAAAGTCATCACAAGCGTCACGGCAACATTAAAAAATAACCGCCATGGTGGAGACCCTCTCTTTGAAATCAAAGCAGGCGTCGTTCCAAACAAAGACCTCCTTGGCGATGCTGCCGCAATCGTCCTTGCATCAAGAAAATGCGCTGCAAACGCCTTCGATATCAGTTCAAACATCTTCTTCTATAAGCAAGGTATTGAGAACTTCAGCGATAATGAGATCGTCAACTACAGAAGCGAAGTCGAACGCATCATCTTCGAAAAGAAAATCATATACACATATCGTCCAATCTACTGCATCACAAAGCAAAGGATCGTTGGCTTCATTGGTAAGGTCGAGCCTTCGAAAGACTGTGCTTTTGAGAACATCAACGAGTTAAAGAACTATGCCGTTCGTGCAAAGGATGACAAGAGCCTCTTTGTCTCCATCGCTAAGAACCTCGTTAACACATACGTCGCAGAAAGAGAACTCAAGAGTCAGAAACTCTTCTACCCAGTTCTCGTAAGCGAAATAGAAAGCATCCCTCCATACTTCTCGAGAATGAGAAACGCTCAAGAAGCCAATATCGTCTTCAATTTCAGAGAGAATGACGTCATGCAATCAATTGGAACCGTAGGCGTTGAAACACTCGTCAACAATTTCAAAGCCATCAAGGAAGCGGGGTTTGGAATCGCCTTCACGGTCGAAGGACATGGCTTCAACCTTGATAAGCAGATTCTTGCTTTAGCAAATGACTTCATTGTCGACTTCTCTAATCAAGATGAAGGTAGTAATATTGATACGGTCATTCGTAGCCAACTCCACTCTTTAGTGGAGAAACTCCTAAAATACAAGCGACCAATCATTGCCAGCAACCTTAAGAACTGGAATGCGATCGAGCTTGTCGTAGGAAGTGGCCTCGACTATGTCACAAGCGATATCTTTGCACCGTTTAGCCAAGAACTCCAAGGCGTCAACAAGAAGAACGAAACCAAGATCAAAGATATGCAATCAACATTTGTAATCGGGAAAGGAAAATAAACATGGAAAACAAAAACAACGCAATCACATCACAATCCCAAGATTTTGCCCAATGGTATACCGATGTCGTTCGTAAAGCAGAGCTTATGAACTACTCATCAGTCAAAGGCTTCATTAACTATCTCCCATATTCATACGCAATCTGGGAAGAAATCCAAAACTACTTCAACAAGAGAATCAAGGAAGAACTCGGCGCTCAAAACGTCTACCTCCCTCTTGTCATCCCTATGAGCATGTTCAACAAGGAAAAAGAACACGTTGAAGGTTTTGCTCCAGAGGCTCTTATCGCCACGATCGGCGGTGCTAAAACCCTCGAAGACCCACTCGTCATCCGTCCAACAAGCGAAATCCTCTTCAGTGACTTATACAAGAACATCGTCTCATCATACCGTGATCTCCCAATCGCTTATAACCAATGGTGTTCAGTTGTCCGTTGGGAAAAGACAACCCGTCCATTCCTCCGTGGCTCAGAATTCCTCTGGCAAGAAGGACACTGCTTATTCGAAACAGAAGAAGAAGCAAGAGAAAACGTCCGTAAGGCCCTTGAGATCTATGATGATTTAGGCCGTGACTTACTCGCTATTCCTTTCTTAAAAGGAAAGAAGAGTGAACAAGAGAAATTTGCCGGCGCTGTTGCAACATACACCATCGAAGCTCTTATGCCAGATGGAAAGGCTCTCCAAAGCGGAACCTCACACTACCTCGGTCAAGGATTTGCTGAAGCATATGGCATCCAATTCCAAGGCAGAGATACCAAACTCCAAATCCCACACCAAACATCATGGGGTGTCTCAACTAGACTTCTCGGCGCTCTTATCATGGTACACGGCGATGACAATGGCTTAGTCCTCCCTCCAAGAGTCGCTCCAACCCAAGTCGTCATCGTTCCAGTAAGACAACAAGCTGAAGGCGTCCTTGATGCATGCAAAGAAATCGCAGCAAACTTAAAGAAACAAGGCATCAGAGTCAAACTCGATGACAATGAAGCAAGAACCCCAGGCTGGAAATTTGCCCAATACGAAATGAAGGGTGTCCCACTCCGTATCGAAGTCGGTCCTAGAGACCTCGCTAACGGTGAAGCCGTCCTTACCAAACGTGTCACTGGCGAAAAGAAAGTCATGAAGATCGAAGAACTCGAAGCAGCAGTCGCTCCACTTCTTGATGAAATACATAACGATATGTACCAAAAAGCCCAAAAGATGCTTGAAGCACACATCACCGAAGTCAAGACAATCGACGAACTCAATGCAGCTCTCGATAACGTTGGTGGCTACGCTCTTCTTGCTTATGATGGAACCCCAGAAACCGAGCTCAAAATCAAAGAACTCACTAAAGGCGGAACCGCAAGATGCATTTACAAAATGCTTCCAGAAGATACCGACATCGTTGACGTCGTTAGCGGCAAGAAAGCTATTCAAATTGCATATTTTGCTAGAGCATATTAATCGAAACCGACACTTAGCCTCCCTAAAAAAGGGAGGCTTTTTTTCGTTTCTGTCTTCCTTTAAGGAAGGTTTCTTTCTATAATTTAGGCATGAGTATTGAGTTAGAAAATTTAGGTGTCTCTTTAGACATATCCGCTTCAAAAAGCGTCAATTATGTTAATTATCAGGCCGAATCCCTTTTGAAAGAGGCCTTTGGAGGGAAACAGAATTCCTTCTCCTTTTTGCGTAACGTCTCCATTACGAACAAAACCGACAAAGATATCCGTGATGTCATTGTCAAATATAGCTCCTCACCTGAATTCTTTGAGATTTCCTCAACTCATATCACATGCCTTGAAAAGAACAAAACGACCATCGTCGATTCTTTCCAAGTCATTCTCGACGTAGAAAGACTTTATGGCCTAAATGAAGCTCTTCCTGGATCTTTAACCGCTACAGTGTATTCAAGCGAAGGAGAGGTTTTAGCCGTCTCAACCGTGAATCTCTCATTCCTTCCAATCGAAGAAAGCGCATCAAGCGAATGGATTGAAGAAATCCTCGCTTCATTTGTTACGCCTAATGATCCATACGTTAAGGAACTCGTTGAAAAAGCCGCGAAGATCAAAAGCGAAAAATACGGAAGCAGTGCTTTCGATGAATATCAAACCCGTGACCCTAATGGGGTAATCGAGGACCTTGACGCTTTATACCTTGCATTCCAATCTGCAAACATCAGATACAGCACAACCCCAGCCTCATTTAGAAAAATCTTCCAACGTGTAAGACTCCCTCATGAAGTCGCAACAAAGAGGGTGGGAAACTGCTTAGATATGTCTCTCCTCTTTGCTTCGATGATCGAATCAGTAGGACTTAGACCAATTCTTATTTGCGCTGAATCTCACGCCCTTGTTGGTGTTTGGCTTGAAGAAATGTCTTTTGCTAATAGCAAAGAAGAGAATATGCAAACTCTCATCAATAACGCTGCAGAAGGCTTCAACCATCTCGTTCTCGTTAACATCGTAACAGGAGCAGAGGGCAACCAAATCAATTTTGCCGACAGCGTTAAAGGCGCTAAAGAATTCCTTGAGAAAGCTAGCCATTTCTATTTCGCTTTAGATATCAAGAAGTGCCGTCAGGAATGGATTCTTCCTGTCCCAACTGCAAAAATTAACGAAGATGGAGAAGTCTCCTTTGACTTCCCAACCATCGAGTCATCTAGATACGTGGTCCCTACCGTCGATCTTTCTTCTAGACGTTTCCTTCCAGAAGATCATAAAGGCGAAAAGAACCGTTATGACTACTGGCAAGACAAGCTTCTTGACCTCAATTTAAGAAACCGCCTCGTCAATTACAAAGGCGGCCTTCGCGGAATCGAATTCGAAACCGTTAATCCAACTGATCTCATTTCCTTCTTAAGCAAAAAGGAAAAGGTCAATGTAATACCAACCAAACTCAAGCTTTCCGATGAAGCAAAGAAAGACGTTCTTAGCTTCGATGAAAAAATCCACGGACCTTCAATCAAAGAAGGCTATTCCAAGGATTCCCTTATCGCCGTCACTAGAAACGATGATGTTGAAGAATCGCTCAAATTATTAGCTAGAAAGAGCAACACCGCTATCGAAGAAAGCGGTTGTAACCCTCTTTTTATGACGCTAGGCGAAATCAGGTGGTTCGATAATGAAAAAGCCGCTGAACGTGGTACCGGAGCGATGTATGCCCCAATCTTCCTTTTGAAGGTTAAGATGCCTCGCCGCAAGAGTGGACTCTTCTACACCATCGAATACGATTTCGATGAAATTGGACTCAATAACACCTTCTTCCAATACCTCAAACAAAACTATTCTTTGGACTTCTCACGCCTATATCCTCTCCCTCGTTTAAATAACGGCCAAATTGATATCCGTCTTATCTATAACGAAATCAGAAACATCATTGCCCCGATGAAGAACTGGCTGCTATTCGAAAACCGCAGCGTCCTTTCTCTTTTCAACTTCTCTCACTTTGTCATGTGGAGTGATCTTAGAAACCACCGCAATACCGTGATGAACAACAAACTCGTCGCTTCTTTCGTCTATGGCGAGAAGAAGTGGAACGACAAGGAAAACCTTATTGATCCTCTTGAAATGGATAACCATATCAAGCCAAAGGATTTAGCCATCGCTCTTCCAGCTGACTCTTCGCAAATCAAGGCGATAGTGGATGCTGAAAAAGGCGAATCGTTCATTCTCGATGGCCCTCCAGGAACTGGCAAGAGCCAAACCATCGCAAACATGATCACGAACTTCTTATATCATGGCAAAAAGGTTTTGTTCGTCGCCGAAAAAGAAGTCGCTCTCGATGTCGTCAAAAAGAGACTTGATGATCTTCATCTTGGTCAATTCTGTTTGGAGATCGCTTCATTAAGCAAGAATAAGAGCGATATCCTTTCAGGATATACAGAACTCTTGAATATGGGGCCTCTAGAAAATAGTGAGAACTACGCCGAGCTTGGAAAATCCATTCTCGATAAGAGAGCAGAGCTCAATAGCATCATGAATTCCCTCCATGAGAATGGCTCCTATTTCGTCTCGCCTTATGACGCAATAGTTGGCTACCTCGAACTTGAGAAATATCACACTAAGAGTGAGATAACCAAGAAATTCATCGACTCCCTAAGCGTCCAAAAATACATCCAAGAGCTTCAGGCAATTCAAGCTTATGTCGATTATTCGGCTTCTTTTGGCTCATTTGTTCGCTCTCCATTCATCGCCTTCCAAAAAAGAGACTATAACCTCGTTTACCGTGAGAAGATCTTCGAAGAATTAGAAAGCTTCTTGCCGTTAATCAAGGAATGCGAATTAGCTTCTTATAACGCCTTCCATAAACAAGGCCTTTTGTTCGAAACATATAACAACGTTAAGCATTATGTGAAAATCATCGAAGACCTTAGAGCAGGCGTTCCTTGCTGGAGCGACTTCTTCCTTGATTCGGAATTCGTCTCTCACGAAGAGGAACTTCGTTCGTTATCGCTTCTTAAGACTAAGCTTGCAAAGGAAAGAGATGAGGTCCTTGCTGCATTCTCAACTGACGTCTTAACGAGATTAGACCCAATATCCTTATCAAACGAATACGATGAGATCATGAAGCTTCCTTTCTTCAAGAAGCTCTTCGCCTTCTCTAAGTTCAAAAAGAAATTCAAGCCATTCACCAAAAACAAAGACCTAGTCAAGAATGACGGGGTCAAAAAATACATCGATATCCTTAAGGAAATCAAATTCGATCAAGAGAAGATCAAGGGATGCGATGACTATAGCCGTTACATATTAGGAACATACGATTTCTCCACTTTAGCGGAATCAGATTCCAGATTAAGCGAATTCGAAACAACCATCGATATCGCTAAAAACATGCAACAAATGGAATTCGTTTCTGGAAACGGAGAAGCTTTTGCTGAGTACATCAAAGCCGTCGGAAGAGGTGCGATATTTAGCGAATTCAATAACAAACTCAAATCCTTCGTCGAGCTTTTCGAAAAGAAAGTCGAAGACCTCAAATACCAGTATGAATTTGACGTTGCTTTATATGGAGACACCCACGACTATTTCAAATACCTCCATGGCAAAGTAAGCGACGCCATCGGAAGCGCAGGACGCCTTAGCGAATGGTGTAACCTCCTTTCCTACCATGACCGCATGAAGAAATACCTCCCTAAGGATTTCTACGCCAACTATATGGATGGAAAGATCAGTGAGGCAGACCTCATTAACTCCTTCAAAGCCGACCTATATTATGCTTTCTTAGGGTATGTTCTCCCAGAAAAAGGCCTCTCATCGCTTAGCAAAGCCTCAACTGAAGAACTCTCTAAAAACTATGTTAGCGAAGTAAGCCGACTCCAAGAATTAGCGGTTAACGTTGTTGCTGCCAAAATCACTGAGAAGTATCCAAGCAACGCTTCATCATTTGCTTCAAGCACCAGCGCTTATAAGCTTACGAAACTTGCCAAAAACGGCGGTAGAGGAGCAAGCCTTCGCTATATCTTTGATGAATTCAAAGACCTCATCCTTACTCTTACCCCATGCTTTATGATGTCGCCTGTCGCAGTTGCTCAGTACCTTAGCATGGACAAATACCATTTCGATGTCGTCATCTTTGATGAAGCCTCACAAATCCCGACATCTGAAGCCGTTGGCGCAATGGCAAGGGCGGATTCTGTCATCATCGCGGGCGATGAGCAACAGATGCCTCCAACTAACTTCTTCACGAGCAGCCTCACTCTTGGTGGTGAGGAACTCACTTCCTTAAGCAGCGTTGATGAGGACCTTGATTCGCTTCTAGATGATGCGATATCCCTATCTTTCCCTCGCGAAAGACTTGAATGGCACTATAGAAGCCGTCACGAATCGCTTATCGCTTTCTCAAATAACCGTTTCTATGACAATTCCCTTCTCACTTTCCCTTCACCAAAAGAGGAACTTGAATCAGTTTCCTTCAAATATGTGAAAGGCGAATACGAAAGAGGAAGAGGCATCAACAAACCTGAAGCCGTTGAAGTCGTTAAAGAAGTCATTAAGCGCTTAAAGAACAAAGAGCTTAGAGAGCATTCAATCGGCGTCGTTACTTTTAACGAGGCTCAACAAAACATCATCGAAGATATGCTCGAAAAGGAACTTGCAAAGAATCCAAACCTCGAATCGATGCCTGGTGGAGAAAAGATCTTCGTCAAAAACCTCGAAAACGTACAGGGTGATGAAAGAGACGTCGTCCTCTTTAGCGTCACCTATGGACCAGACAAGGAAAAACGCATCTCGCTCAATTTCGGTCCTCTTTCCCAAAAGAAAGGCGAAAGAAGACTTAATGTCGCTGTTAGCCGCGCTAGAGAAGAGATGATCGTCTATAGTTCAATCAAACCTGAGGAGATCATGGCAGAACGCGCTAAAAACATGGGCGCTTCATACCTAAGAGACTTCCTCCTCTTCGCTCAAAAAGGCGTAGATACCCTTGCTAACCGTAACCTTAACGAAATGGGTGACGAGCCTCTTTCGATTGCAAGCTTCATCAAGAATGACTTGGAGCAAATCGGTTTTGTCGTAAAAGAAAACCTTGGTTCATCCACTTTCAAAATCGATCTTGCCATCGCTAGCAAAGAATCGCCTAATGACTACGTCCTTGGCGTCATCATCGATAACAAAAAGAATTGCTCACTCACTTGCCGCGACCGCCATATCAATGAGCCAAGCGTCCTTTCTAGACTTGGCTGGAACATACACCGCCTCTACAGCGTCGAGTACCTTGACCACAAAGAGGAAGTCATCAAATCCATCGTTAACTCATATAACAGGTCTTTAGCAGGTGAGAAGTTCGAAGAAGAGAAAGCGAATCCAAATAACCCTCTCTTCGTGAAGAAAGTCGTTATCTCTAACCCTAACAAGAGACCATATAACAAAGCCAAATATGACCCACGTTTCGGCAAGGATTTCTTCGTTGAATCAGATATCATCGGCTTCTTCATTGAGACAATCGGTACCGAATACCCAATCTCAAGCGACCTTCTCGAAGCCCGTTTCCGCGAATCCTTTGGAATATCGAGAATCGGATCGAACGTCAGAAGCAAATACCTTCTTGCCTTAAACAATTTCGGAAACGTCGTTACCGAAACTTGCGGTGGCCGTTCATTCCTTTATCCACGCGGTATGACTCCTAATGCCCATAGGTATTGGAGAAGTACGGAAGAAGGGGACGTCAGAAAGATCATGGACATTTCCTTCATCGAAATCGGTAATTGCGCTGCAGACATCGTTAGTGAGCAAGGGCAAATGAGCTTAGAGGATCTTTGCCATGAGGTGAATATCGCTCTCGGTTACAGTGTCCTTAAAAAGACGAGCCACGACTACATCAAGTCCGCTATCATGTGGAACTGCTCTAGAAGAAACGGTTTGTTCTTAGATAAAGGCGAAACCGTTGGAATTAGATAGTAGACATAACGAAAAAACGCTTTGTTTTTCGCAAAGCGTTTTCCTTTATTCTAACGAGAGCTTTTCGCCACGTGTTTTGATGACTCCATTAGCCTTTCCTGAAGTTGGGAAGTCTTTGTGGTAATGCATCGTGACTTTGAAAGCGATATAGATGAGGCTTCTAAGAATCGAATAGAATTTCACTCTGTCCGCCTCAGGGTAGTAGCGGTATCTTTTGAATATGTCTTGATTGCCAAAATTCGATAGGTAATCAGGGAAGAGTATTGTCGCCTCTCCATATGAGAAGATGCTGTGGACGAAACGCTGGCCATCCGCGGCATCATATTTTGGAAGATATTCTTTGAAGAATCTCTCTTCACCTTTTAATGTGTCTTCAATGATTTTGAGCCATTCTCTAGAAATGGAAAAACTCTTGCTTTTAGTGACGAATTCGCCATTAACCAAAGACCTTCTATTCAAAGCGATCGTCTTGTTTTCAAGATCGAAAACAAAGCAAACCGAGTCTTTGTTAAGAGGGTTTGAGTAATATGATTCGCCTGGTATGCGGATATAAAAGTTTTTCTCCATGCCTAGTATTTTAAAGTCAAGAAGCGAGCAAATCAATTTTCCTTCTCATTCTTTTGTTGTATTATCATACTCGTATGATTAAGTTTGACGTTTTAAAAGACTTGGGATTTGGAAAAATGAAAACAGGCGCTGAACCTGAAATCCGTTTTACTAGCGAATCCGATCTCCAAAAAGACCCTATTACAGAAAAGACCTCTTTCCTTTACTTCATCAAGAGGGATATAGATGGTTATAAAACTGGTTGGGTTTGGAGCGAGAACAAGAACGACCTCGTCGACTTCTTGCTTGATGTTTTAATCGCCAAACAGTTCTATCACGAATATGAAAGCGATGAAATGAACACCGATGGCTTTTCAGTGAAAGGCCTTCAGGAGACTTTCATCCTCGCAATGGCGTCTAGCCTTGCAAATCAATCCCTTGACCCTATCTTCTTCTCAGAATTCTCTGCTGCCGTATATGAACTTACCGAGGCCCTTGCTAATGATTCGGATTTGAATGCGGCATCAATGAACCTTATGGATTTCACCACAAGCTTCTTCTATTCCCTCACCTGGAGCTTCTTTGCTAGCAAGGAAGAAGCAGAAGAGGCCCTCTTAAGCCATTCCGTTCAGACACAAGGCGATCTTGCCATCGATTTATTAAAAGACAATAGTTTGTAATATGAAAAAGAAACAGCCTATCATCTCATTGCTATGCCTCTCTTCTTTTTTAGTTGGCTGTTCCAAAAGCCTTGGAAGAGTTGAAGCAATAGAAACGTTAGATGGAATAGTTCTTAAAGTTCAAGAGAAGTCTTTCAAAGCTCCTGAGACATATTCTGCTTCATACCAAGTAATTGACTTGGTTTCTTTTACCGAAAGAAAAGTCAGCCTTGATATCGCTAACACGGCAAAGAACCGTTACATCCATTCGAAATCTGTCTCAAAAACATATGAAAGTGATCCTAAATCAGGAGACAAGGTTCCTTATATGGTATCCACAATAGATTCGTTCTTTTATCTTGATCCTCTCGCTTCAGAAAAAACATTCATATCTTACACATCGGTTTTAGAGGAAAACGTATCATCTAATGCATCTTCTTCAAAGAAGGCCGAACCTTCTGCTTCGTTTATCGAAGTGAAAGGAGATGACGCATCGTCTTTATTTGAAGAGGCGGTGGAAAAGGAAGGCGACAACGTTTTCGTTAGTTCCATCTCTTCCATTCCTTCATCAATTGACGCTTTCCTTAAAGGACTTTCCTATAAACCAAACGTCTACGTTAAATCATCCCTCTATCAGACAACTGGAGAAGGAAATCTTGAGTTATACATAGTAACCAATGAAAATGGTCAAGAAACCTCAATGAGCGCTTCGTTTGATGATTTCTTAGTCAAACAATATGAAAAAGTTTGGGCAAACGGATCTGAAACGATGTCCTTCAATTGGAATTCAGTTAAATACATATATCCTGATCTTAGCAAGGCCACCTCAATGCCTAGATCAAGCGTTAATAGCAATTTCGAAAATTAAGTAATGCCAAAATAGAAAATTAGGTGTATATTACTCATTGCGTGGAGGCGTACCCAAGAGGCCGAAGGGGACGGTTTGCTAAACCGTTAGTCGGGGCAACCCGAGCTCGAGTTCAAATCTCGACGCCTCCGCCATATCAAAACAATGGTGCCAATAGGCGCCTTTTTTGTTTACTTTTCTTAAAAGAAACGTGAGGTTTTGGGAATGTTCCGCTAAAACGCTATAAGTAACGCTAGAATCAAAATAAAAGTGAACGGGGGCAATATTTTGGTCTTTGATGGAGAAAGCTACGAGCCTTCACTTTTTCGCGCAAAAACAAAATAAGTCACAGCCAATCGAGGCAAATCGTTAATCGTGAAAAAATCTTTCGCTATTATTTGGGGTTCAAAAATTGTTTCTTTGATAATTTAACTCGAAAAATTTTAAATTCATTTTGAAGTAAAAAGCAAACAAAGTCCTAGAAAAAACGCAAGAAAGTCAAGATATACTGTTATGGATAACTTACCATTAGTTTACTACAGTATGTCTTGACAAGACAGTTAAGGAGGAAACATGAAAGTTTCAAAAATCTTATTAGCTGCAGGTATGGCTGCTGGCTTAATGTTAGCTAGCTGTGGTGGAACCACCGAAAATTCAAAGCCATCCGCAAGCAAATCTGCATCAGCTCCAAAATCAAGCGGACCAAAGGATAGCACAACTACTACCTACACCCTCAACGTCGCTGGCGCAAAAACCAGCTACAAGATCTGGGAAGGCACCGACCTTACCGGTGTCGTCTGCAAAAAAATCGAAACCCACACCATCAACACCAGCAAAAATGCTGAAACCGATGTAAGCGCTCAAGTCAAAGGCGCTTGGAACGCTGACAAGACAAAGATTGTTGTCACCGCACCAGATGGCAAAACAACTGCTGAAATCAACGTCACTCTCGACACAGCTGCTGCAAACAACACCATCACTGGTCAAGTCAAAATCGCTGACACTGATACCGATGTCACAATCGTTCTTAACAGCCGTACACAAGCTACAGCAACTGCAGGCACAAAGACCTGCGTCTTCGCAATCACCCAAGGCGAAAGCGGTGCAATCCTCGGCGCTAAGAAAGGTGCTAAGACCTCAGGCGACGATGACCTCTACAACGCTCTTGCTGAAAACCTTACCTTTAGTAAAACCGCTGCTGGCGCTCTCGAACTTGCTAAAGCAAGCTTCTGGATCCAAGCAGAAGGCGATCGTGAATGGAACAACTCACTCGACGCAGATGCATGGGTTACTGTTGCATTAAGCGGCGACATGACCAAAGCAGTCGTTATGTTCACATGGTCATACGAAGAAACACAACACCAAAAAGATTCATATCTTATAACCTGCACAGTTACAGAGGCTGAAACAGCAGGCAACCTTGTCATCACTTTAGACGACATCCTTGCTAAAGAAGGTGCAGTTCCAGGCACTGACGAATACAACTTATACGCTAAGGAAGACCGTATTGGCGGCGAGTTAAATGACCCATACGATCAATTACACTGGCACAAGTCAAACGGTGGCGCTTCTCACGAAATCACTGCTCCAACAGCAGAAAAACCAGCTGAGACCTACAGCCCACTTCTTGCTTACCTCTAAACAGCCACGTTTAAGTAATCGCTAGCATTAGGGAACGGATAAAACCGCTCCCTTTTTGTTTGCAACCAAATAATTATTTTTTTGTATTTTTGTTAAGAAACGGTGGTAGGGGTCAATGACCGCAAAACAGAAAGAGAACGCATATAGGCGCTCGTTAACGTGCACGCATGAATCGAATGGCAAAACAAACGTTGTCTAAAATGTTGTAATTTCAGGAATGACCGCAAACGTATGCGCTAATATGGCTCCATTAATTCTTGTTTCAAAACTATTGAGATGATAATGTCCATTTTTTGGTCGATTAGATTGGCGATGAAGATTGTTGAAGCGCTTGATAAACGGCAAATTTTGATCGCCTTTCGGTTAATACAAAGTGAAAAAATAGGCGAATTTTGTAGGCCTTATCTAAAGATACTCTCAAAGTTTTTGTTTACTTTAGGCTTAGATAAGATATTATAAACCCATGGATAGATGAACATTTTCAGCTAAATCCGTTTTTCCTAGAGTCAAATGAAGTTCGCATTAGTAATTCCTATATACCAGCCTTGTGGCAAAGCTTATCCATTTTTAAGCACAATCTCGCCTGATCTTTTTGAAAAGATAATCGTCGTCGATGATGGTTCAGGAGCAGATTTCAAAGAAGAATTTGATCGCATCGCATCCCTAGAGAATTTTGAGGTTCTTTCATATCCTCAAAACCATGGTAAGGGATACGCTTTAAAGTACGCTTTCAAACACATCAAGGACAATTACCCAGAAATCGATGGCATTGTCACCGCTGATGGCGATGGCCAACACACCCTTGAAGATATTCTCAAAGTCCGCGATGGTATTGCCGAAAACAAAGGACATCTTGTTTTAGGCATCAGAGATTTTGATTCTCCTGATTGCCCACCGAGAAACAAAGCAGGCAATAACTTCTCAAGAAAGTATTTCAAACTCGTTAACCGTGTCGAAGTCAAAGACACTCAAACCGGACTTCGTGGCATCCCATCATCACTTTTTGATCTTGCTCTCGACGTTCATGGCGATCGTTACGAATATGAATGGAATTTCTTAGCCGAAGCCGTAAGAGTGGCGGAAGGCGTCACCCAAATCGTCATCAACACAATCTATGACAACAACGAAAACTCTCATTTCAGAGCGATTAGAGATAGTCTTAGAATCTTCAAACAACCAATCACCTATATCTTAATCGCTATCGCTAGTTTCTTAATTGATACTGGTGTTTTCGCCCTTGCCGAGACTCTCTTTGCAAGAGCGGAAATTGGCCTTCCTCTTATCGTCATAATCCCATATATCTCTGGCAGAATCATCAGTAGCCCATTCAATTTCTTAATGAACAATTTCATTGTTTTCCCAAATAGCGAAGGCTTAGGAAAGAAGGCTTTGAAGTACACGGTAATCTGTGTCCTCAATATGCTTCTTGGCCTTGGCATCCTTTACTTATTCGACTACTGCTTGTACACAATCATCGACAAGAACTTCGGCCTTGTCCTTCTTAAGATCGTCGTTGAGATCATCATCTTCATCATCAACTTCTTCATTAGCAAAGCATTCGTTTTCGCTAGAAAGAAAATCAAAAGAGATTAAAAACTATGAAAAAGTTTCGTTTGGTGACGATTTTCGCGTTAGTTTATTCAGTTGTCATTGCAGGTGTTGCAACGGCTAATCTTTTGCACAACTTCCTCGGTGGAGTCGGACGTGGTGAGCAGCAATTCAACCACAACATTTTTGACGAATTCGAAAATGATAGCGTTGCTTCGTTGCCATTACCATCAGTCGGTTCAGGCTCATCAGTCTCTTCATCGGTCGGTTCATTAAGCCAAACCTCTTCATCGTCATCATCAGCTTCTTTAAGTTCGTCACAAGAATCGTCTTCTGAATCTTCTTCAAGCAGCGTTTCTTCGTCAAACTCTTCATCTTCATCTTCACAAAACCAACCAGGAAGAAGCCCATATACAACCACAACGGTAACTTTCGTTAGACATGACGAATATGGAATAGATGAACACCCTGATAACTATGACTCAAGGGGGTATCACGTCATCTATTACACACTCGACGTCAAAATCAAAAAGATCACAGACCTTAGAACCAACCTTGTCCTTGATGCTCAAGGATATCCAGGCGATGCCATAACTGACAAAGTCAGCAACCAAGTCAATCACGTTGAACAAACTTTTAACCTCGATGTCTTAGGCGCTATTTCTGGTGACAGCGGTTTCTCATTCACCCATAGACCAGGATACGTTATCCGTAACGCAACAGTTTTCCGTTCGACCTTAAGAAACAACGAAGACGCTCAATATGAAGATCTTGCTCTCTGGAGAGATGGCACAATGTCAACCTTCATGGAAGCAAATTACACAACCGATCAGCTTATCGCAGCAGGCGTTTGGCAAACTTGGATGTTTGGCCCAACACTTGTCAAGAACGGCCAAATCAACGTCACTGAAACAGACGAAATCGTTTCAGGCAAATCAAGCGCTGGCGGCAACCAAAGAACGGTTATTGGCTATATCGAGCCATACCACTATTGGATGCTTGTTAGCCAAGGAAGAACCGTTGGCGAAAGAGATGGTTTCTCATTATACGATTTAGCTAATAGAGCAGTAGAAGCAGGGTGCGTTCTTGCTTATAACCTCGATGGCGGTGGATCAAGCACCATCGTCACGAAGAGATATGACGGCAAAGAATCAAAATACAAATACCCTGCCGAAGCAAAACAAAGAGAATTAGGAGATATGATTTATGTCGTTGACGCCTAGGAAGAAACAAGGACTTAAGCATACTCTGATTTGGACTGGTGTCACCCTTTTCGGAGTGTTATTCATGTCCATCTATTATGCTTTGTCACACCATGTTTATAGCACCTTCATAACCCTAGTTTGGCTTCCGCCTCTCGTCTTATCGCTAATCTACTTAATTGTTCTCTTCTGGAAAGAAGTGGATATTGGAGAATGGGCAAGATTTGGTTTAGGCGCTGGAGTGGCTACCTTAATGGTCTTCCAAGCTCTAGAAGGCATATATGAGATTGCTCAAGTCAAATTTGAAAATAGTATTGACGTTAGACTTGCTTATGGTTTCCTAATCGTCGCCATACTTATGCTCATCTATGGCGTTACGATGACCTACGTTTACCTCACAAAGAAGAAAGAAGAATAATAGATCCTCTGCGACCGCAGAGGATTTTCTATTATAGATTAAGTGATTTCGCTAATTCCTTTAAGGAGGAGAGCTCAAGCATTTTTAATAATGAATCAAAGTCTTTGATTTCTTTTTCTTTTAACAAGAAGTGGAGGGCGTTAATTATCTCGTCGCTTACTGTCGCAGCTTCTTGATAATCGAAGTCGGTTGTTCCATGGAGTTCTTCTTCCGCCAAGATGATAAGAGCCTTTCTTATAAGGATTAACATCGAAGGCTCAATCCAGTATTCGAATTCGCTATTTGGATAGCTATTTTCAAACTTGTTTATCTTGAGATATAGAGGAAGTCCATCTATCGCAAAGTGCCACAAATCCGCGAACAAATAGTCAAAATCCCCTGCATTTTCCATATATTTTATTGCATCAGCCTCAATGATTCTTAGTTTTTCGGCGTTAGGGAAGAAAGGGAGAATGTTCTCTTTGAATACGGAAATAACGCGAGGATCCCTTTCGATGACGGTGACGCTAGAGACATCGTCTTTAAGCAAACACATATATGCATAGTAGCCAATTCCTAAGCCAAGGGTGATGACGTTTCCATGAGCGTGATTTATCGCCTCTTTCATCGTATTGATCTCGTGAGGAGTGACGCTCATCCAGATGCGCTCCTTATCAAGTAAGGCAAGGAATTCGAAAGGTTTATCGAAGAAGCCAAATGGCGTTACCTCTTCATAGTATTTCCCTTGCTCAATCATCTCGTCATAAACAAAGCCATGGTTAGCAGGGGTCTTAAGATAATCGATTCTGACCTTGCCTTCCTTTTTTCTTTTTGGCTTAACATTAATGAAATATGGGTTTGATTTATATTCGCCTAAAGAAAGCTTCTTGATAGGATAAGGAAGAGTCATCTCATTAACTTCCTCTTGTCCCTGAAGAAGGATGTTATAGAAGCTTGCAGCGGCTTCGTTGTCATCCATCTGAAGAACTAATTTCTCAAATTCTTTTGCGTCACGTTCATTAAAGAGAATTTTCATAATTAGATTTTATGATTTCTTTCGCCCATGCGAAAGACTAGAATCAAGAATATGAGAAATAGCAAAGTAATATTAACCAACATGGTCATGCTTTATAAGGATAGCGGCGAGTTCCTCGTTGTCGACCGCCTTAAGAAAGATTGGCCAGGCATCAACTTTCCTGGGGGGCACGTCGAAGACGAAGAAAGCCTAGTCGAATCCGCCATAAGAGAGATGAAAGAAGAGACTGGCTTAAACGTTCATTCTTTAGAGAACGTAGGCTATTTCGAATGGAACGTTCCTAGTGAGAATGTAAGGCACCTTGCCATTCTTTTCCGATCAAAAGACTTCGATGGGGAGATTATCTCTTCCGAGGAAGGAAAGGTATTTTGGATTAGGAAAGAAGACATAGAGAAATATCAGATATCCGTCGATTTCGATAAGGTTCTTGAGATCACATCAAAAGGATTAGATTTATAGGGAATAGCCCATACATATTAGGACTAGTGACACTAAACCCATCGCTATGAAAGTGTGGGTTAAATAAATGATCAGGGAATATCTTCCCATAAAGGCAAAGGGCTTCATCCAACCTGTCTTAAATGAATGAGGGAGGATGCTCTTTTTCTTTTTGTAGATGGTTTTGCCTAGTGTTGCGCCAAAAAAGATAACGGCAGTGACTAGAAGCGGTGAGAAATAATCGTCACCATATCCTCTTAAACCAGTAAAAAGGAAGAACATGTTCTTAAAGAAATCGCCAGCATTATCGACGACAGGGGTTATCGAAATAAGATCGCCAGTATCTTTGTAACCGAAGTAGACGGTAATGCACGCAAGAATGGATAAAACGATTGCTGCGATATACGTTTGCCACCATTTCTTGAAGAAGTGTTCAAATAACGAATAGAGCATTATGCCAATCGATATAGCGTGAAGGATGCCACACCATATATGCGTCCCTCCTCCGTATAGCGGAGTGTTCCCAGCCCCACAAGCGATATCACTATAAATCTCTAGGGATATGGACATGAGGTTTGCCAAAAAGAAGAGCTTAAAGCCACGTTCGAAATTGTTTTTCGAGAAGGCGCATGAAATGCCGCTAAGAAAGACAAATAAGCCCGAGAATATTACCTCTAAGCAATAGAGGCTAATGATGCTAGGGTACAAGTAGTTGTGAACAATTTGAGATACGTTAACTCCATTAGGCGTAACGATTGCGATGAAGACGCTTCTAAAGAATTTGCTGGTTTCTTGCATCCAAAGAGGGCCTTCGGTAAAAGATAAACCAAAGAAATCAGAAGGAACGAAACCTATGGCCCACGCCAAATGGACCAAAACCATAAGAGTCAAAGAAAAACCACGAAGAAAATCGATTTCGATTATTCGTTCGCCTTTCTTTTCCTTTCTAGAAAAGGATCTCAATGGCTTAAGAATCTTTTCCATTATTCGGTCTTTTCTTCAGTTATTTCGTATTTCTTTCCGAAATTGATTGTTAGGGCAAATGCGATTGCCAAGATGACTCCAATCAAGGCTCCAAAGCAGACGTCGCTTAAGTAGTGGTGGCCATCCCAAATGCGGCTAAACATTGAGATGAACATCCAGACTGCAGCGCCGATAAAGAAGTGGACTTCTTTTCCTTTTGTTTTGTCATTATATTTCGCAAGGATTGGGAGAATCATCGTAGCGCCTGCAAGTGCAGCGTGTCCGCTTGGGAAAGAGTCGAGGTAATATTGTCTTCCAACGTCTTCTGCGGTAAGACGGCAAGATGCGTCGAAGAAGCGATAGAAGTCCTCAACGTGAAGGTATCTTCTTTCGGCGAATTCTCTTGCGACATAAAGGAAGCGAGGTCTAGCGATGACTTCCTTGAAGAAGAGACCGACTAAGACGGTGAATCCGATGGTGAAACCGATGATGTGAGCGTCTCTAAGTGTGTCTCTTTTGGTTCCTTTGTCGAAAAGGAAGAAGTAGAGGCAGAAGTCCAAAAGCTCCATGATGATGACGCCGTTTGCAAGAGCGACGAGCTTGTTTGATGTGACATCGTGAAGAGCGTCTAAGCCAAAGCCAAGTCCTGCAACGAATGGCATGCCAAATAAGCAGCTCCAAGCGAAGAATTTAGCGAATTTTGATTGCGTGCCTTTGTAGTGGATGAAAAAGAGCGGTCCAACAAAACCAAGAAGCACATATGCAGGGAGAGAACCGAGGACGGCCATGAGCTGAGAAAAAACGCTATTCTCATGGTATAAAGCGGTAGAAACTTGTAAATCATATTGGGCACCCATGACGAGTCCTACGACTAACAAGACAACGACTGGGATCCACCATGTGAGTTTGACAGCTTTCATGTTTAGGCCTCCTTGTGCTCATATCATACATTGTTATCGGACATAAAGAAACTTTATGTATTGTTTTTCATTTTCAGAACCTACAAAAAGCTAAAAGATATTCAACTGGTACACGCAAAACTTAAGTTTTGTGGTATCATTTCAGCATGAAAAAGAATCCGGCTTTCGAAGAGATATTCCAACACACGACAAACAACGATATAGAGATTTTGAACAGCGAGAAATGTAGCTGTATTTTTTGCAGACACACATTCGACGCAAGAAGCGTTCAAGATTGGATCAGCGATGAAAAAGGCGTTACGGCCATTTGTCCTGAATGTGGCATGGATTCTTTGGTCGGCGATGCATCAGGTTTCCAAATCGACCGTGACACATTAAAAGAAATCAACCTCGAATATTATGGAGAGGACTATATGGAGCACCATCCAGAAGCCGCTCAAACATATTGCGAAAGATACAAAGAAGGCAAGATCACCCATAAAAAATCAAACGAATTGTTATACATTCAGTATCTCGCCCAATTAAGCAGACAAGGAAACGCATATGCCACATATGACTTGGCTTCTTTGCTCGAATACGGAACCGAATTCACTGAGGCCGATCCACAAACGGCTTTCTCATACTATATGTCAAAGTGCCTTGAAGGCGATGGCCAAGCCCTTACGAGAATGGGCGTTCTTTGCGAAAGCGGAGTCTTAGGAAAAGAAGACCCAAAAGGCGCATATGAATGCTATAGCAAAGCTATGGCTTTTGGAGCGGCGAACGGACTTCTTCATTTTGCGGATTGCTATGTTAAAGGCATGTTTGTTGAGAAAAACCCAACCCTTGCCTATGAAATCTATTCGAATTTCTATACGGATTGCTATTCCAGATTCGTCGCTACAACCGGCAAGGAATCCATGATCTTTGCCTCCCTTTGCTACCGCATGGGAAAGATGTACGAAGAGGGACAAGGAGTAACTAGAAGTGCCTATAACGCCATACGTTTCTACCTCATGGCCGATACCGCATTCGTTCTTTATGGTGAGAACCTTATGGATGGCGAAATCAAATCTGAGTTCCAAGACAATTTCTATCGCATCAATAAACTCGCCAATATCCTTTCTTACAAACAAGACCAACCTAATTTCGATGTCGATACTTTTAGTGAGAGCCTTGAGCTCAATTCATATGGCAACCGCGGAGGTTTCGAAGGCTCATACTTAACCGACGTGTTTTACGACGAAGAATCACAAACGGCATCATTTACTATGGTTACCGAAAAACCTCAACTGATAGTTGACGCAGCAAATCTCTTCACGGGATTCGTTGCAGAACCAGTCACATATAATTTCAATGAAGTCATCAGTGCGGCCGCTATCAAAAACGATGGCCAAATCCCTTTCAATCAAATAATCGGCAACACTGATGAAGGTTTTAGATTCCTAATGGTCACGGATGGAGTCGAAGAAGTCGTCGCGGAATTCATTCTTGGAGATCCAGCGACTGCCGAAGAGGAAGATGACAGCAAGGGGCTAGCGTAATGAAGAGTTTGTCTTTGCTTAAGAAATACCGTTTTAAAGTCATTCTCGCTCCGACTTTGAAGCTTTTCGAAGTCGCTGCCGAACTCTTTTCTCCGTTTTTGGTGAGATACATCATTGATAAAGGCATCAAGAATAAGGACTGGGAATTCACTTGGAGACTCTCGCTCATTCTTTTTGGAATCGCCATCCTTGGTTTCTTATTCACGATGGGCGCCCAGTATCTTTCCGCTAGGGTTGCAAGCGACTATTGCTATGATCTTAGAAAAGAAATCTTTTCAAGAATCAACTCCATTAGCGAAAAGCAACTCGATTCCTTTGGAAAACAAAGGGCATTAACCCTCGTTAACAATGACGCTTTCATGATGCAAAACGCGGTCAACATGTTCATGCGTTTGATCTTTAGGCCTCCATTCCTTCTCGTAGGCGCTTCAATCCTTAGCTTCCTTATCGATTGGAGAACAGGTCTTATCTTCGTTGGAGCATTAACAGGAAGCGCAATCATCATAGCCATCGTCATGATTGTCTCTCCTAAGAGATACGCAGCCATTCAGTCATCTTTAGATGAAATATCGCTTAGGTCACACGATTCGCTTACTGGTGCGAAGCCTGTAAGAGCCTTCAACCAAGAAGACTACGAGAGCGAAAAATTTGGAAAATCCGTTGAAACATATACAAAAAGAAGCCTTGATATGGCCAAATGGAATTCGTTAATCAACCCTTTGACCTTCTTCTTCGTTAATCTCGCTTTGATATTAGTCGTGTATCTAGGTAACATCTCCACCCCAGAAGGATCGTTATTAACGACTGGCGAAATCGTATCGCTCATCTCATATTTGACCTCGTCTCTTGGAGCGCTAGTCATGTTCTCGAGAATGATCGTCTCGCTAAATAAAGCCGCCGCTTCAAAGAAACGTATCGACTCATTCTTTGAAATCGTCCCTGATATCGTTAACGAGGGAAGCGAGAAAGGTAATGAGAAATCTCCTTTAGTGGAGTTTAGAAACGTATCGCTTACCTATGGTAAAAAAGGCGAAAAGCCTGCCGTAAGTGGTCTTTCATTTACTCTTGAGAAGGGTCAATGGATCGGCTTAATTGGCGGAACTGGATCAGGAAAGACCACAACACTTTCCTTGCTTTTAAGACTTTATGATCCAACAGAAGGCGAAATCCTCTACAAGGGAGTCCCTCTCCAAAAATATGATTTGAACGCCTTGAGAAAAGAGATATCAATCGTCTTACAAAAGTCATCGATCTTTAGAGGAACAATCCGCTCCAATTTGCTTATCGCTAGAAGCGATGCGACAGAAGGAGAGATGATTAAAGCCTTAAAGGATTCTTTAGCCTATGAATACGTTTCGAAATGGAAAGAAGGCCTCGATTACGAAGTCGAGGAAGGCGGAACGAATCTTTCTGGTGGCCAAAGGCAAAGACTTTTGATCGCAAGAGCCCTTTTAGCCAAAGGCGAGATTTTGATTCTCGACGATTCAACAAGCGCTCTCGATTATCTTAGCGATCAAAAGGTCAGAGCTAACATTTCGAAAATAAACGGATTAACCAAAATCATCGTTTCCCAAAGAGCGACATCCTTAAAGGATTGCGACCAAATCCTTGTGTACGATAACGGTCAAATCGTCGCTAACGGAACCCACGAAACCCTAGTCGAATCTTGTGATATCTATAAGGAGATCTACGAGATGCAGAAAGGAGAAGGAAGATGAAGAATTTCAAAGCCTTTCTCCCATGGCTAAAAGGCTCAAAGGGTTTAGCCATTCTCTCTCTTGCTTTCGCTTTCCTTTCAACGACTTCAAAACTGGCGATTCCTTTTATTGCTGGCAAAGCAGTTAACGTCATCATTAGCGAAGGGGTGGGAGTCGATCTTTCGATCTATTTAATTCTCATGTGTCTCTTCTTAGCTATAGGCACGCTCTTCCGCTATATCTTTGATATAACAACCGCAGTAGTTGGTCAAAGAGTCATTAAGGATATGAGAAAATCCTTATTCGATTCATATCTTGAAACATCGATCGCAGACATCGACCAGAAGAGTCGCGGAGATCTCACCCAGCGTCTTGTGAACGATATCGAAAACGTCCAAACGGGTCTTCTTAGCGGATTCGCTGCCCTTTATGACGGCATAGTCGCAATCGCCATAACAATCGTCTTCATGTTCATCCTCAACTGGGCTCTTGCGCTTATCGTTGTTCTTCTTACCCCATTGTCTCTTCTTGTTAGCCGTTTCGTTTCGAGATTCAATACAAAGCACTTCAAATCGCAAGCTAAAGCAAGCGGTTTGGCAAGCGCCTTTGCCAATGAAACCCTCAACAATTCGATAGCCATCCAAACTCTTGGAGTAAGTAAGGAAAGAGAAAAGGAATTCGATGCTTTAAGCGATGAATACCGCAAGAATACCTTCAAGGCCAATCTAGGAGCTGCGCTCATTAACCCTTCAACAAGACTCATCAATGCTCTTATAAACGCAACGCTTATTCTCGTTGGAGCCCTTTTCATCGTCAAAGATGTGAATCTAGGCATGGTCTTCTTAGTAGGCGATTTAAGCGCTTTCCTCACATACGCCTCAAGCTTTATGCAACCTTTCAACGAAGTGAGTAACGTCATGAGCGAAATCGGTTATGCCCTTTCGTCATTTAACCGCATTAATGAAGCGGTCAATATGCCTAAAGACATTAATGACGGCAAAAAGAAAATCGAAAAAGAAATCGAGACCCTTGAAGCAGAAGACGTCACTTTCTCATATGACGGCAAACGCACAATCATTAGTAACCTCTCGTTAGAGGTCAAAAAAGGACAAAAGATCGCTTTCGTTGGCCCTACGGGATGTGGCAAAACCACAATCATCAATCTCTTGATGAGGTTCTTTGACCCTCAAAAGGGAGACTTCAAAATCAATGGCGTGCCTACAAGAGAAATCGATAAGAAATCCCTTCGTGAGCATGTCGGCATGGTTCTTCAGGAAACCTGGATTTTCTCCGGAACGGTATTCGAGAACATCGCATATGCGAAAGAAGGGGCCACGCTTGAAGAGGTCAAAAAAGCAGCCAAGAAAGCTCAAGCCGCAGGTTTCATTGAGCGTCTTCCTAATGGATATGACACGTTCATCAGCGATAGCAGTGGACTCTCAGTCGGTGAAAAGCAACTCATCTGCGTAGCCCGCGTCATGATGCTTGAACCAGAAATCGTCATTCTAGACGAAGCAACATCAAACATCGATATCAGAACCGAGAAACTCCTAAACGACTCTTTCAAATCGCTTTTCGAAGGAAGGACGTCGTTAGTGGTCGCTCACCGTTTAAGCACGATCATCTCTAGCGACCTCATCGTCGTCTTGAAAGATGGAGCGATAATGGAAAGCGGATCCCATAATGAGCTTATGAAGAAGAAGGGATTCTATTACGATCTCTTTAACGCCCAGTTTAATTAGTATGAAGAAGATTAGAAGAAAGATATTTGTGGTCATAGCCTTTGCCTCCACTTTAGGGGCATGCGCGAATAACGCCCTCAAAGGGGTATCTTTAGACACGGCGAAGTCACTTCTTTCGGCAACCAAAGAAAACCAATCTACGTTCGAAGTCAAATCAACCCATTATGAATTCACTTCATCCATTACCATCAGCGCATTCGATGGTTGGATGTCGAAGTCAGTCAAGACTTCCGATTTGAAAGTGACCTATGACGCTCCATACCTCATAAGCGACGAGAAAACGCCTTTTGTCCTCAAATACGAACTAATCATCAACTCCCCATATAACCAAACGGAGAATTCTCGTAAGGTCTTTACCGTAACCAAAGAAGAAAATAGCTACATCGTCAAAGAGAACAACAATTTTGAGCACGTCTATACTCCATCGGCAGACTCGTTCCTCACAAACTTCATGAATCTTCCAAACCTCATTAATTCAAATAACATCGCCTCGCTAGATATAGCTGAGCAGTACATGAACTCAATTGGTAAGCCAAACGCCTTAACTTCTTTTGAGGCTCTTTCTAGCGGCAAAGATGACTTTGTTTTGACCTTCACTGGCGAATCCCTTTCCGTTAACAATCTCTATGATGAAGATCCTAATATGCCAGGAGACGTCGAAATTGAGTCGTTCTCAGTCAGTTCCACTAACAAGCGAGTGGACTCATACGAATCCAAATACTCTTATCCTAATAGCACCATCAAAATAGATGGCAAAGAACTTCCTCTTTCAGGACTAATCAAAGTAGGTTTTGTCTATGAAGCGTGATGAAGCGACCGTCTCATATACGATGAGTAGAATTAGAGGCAAAGATACCTCGATCGAAGTGAAGCTTAGAAAAGCCTTATATGAAAAAGGATGCAGATACCGTTGCAACAGCAAATACATCTTTGGCCATCCAGACATTTCCTTTAAAGCCTATAAAGTCGTTGTTTTTTGTGATTCCGAGTTCTGGCATGGCTATAACTTTGAGAAGAATGAGAAAAAGATATCCTCCAACCGTCATTACTGGATCCCTAAGATAAAACGCAACATCGAAAGGGATAATGAGGTTAACGCCAAGCTAGCAAGCGAAGGATATCTTATATATAGGTTTTGGGGAAACGAGATTAACAAACACTTAGACGAATGTGTTAATAAGATTATCGAAGGCCTAGATAGCAGGGGATACAAATACGCAAAATAAAAGCCTTCCGAAGACCGGAAGGCTTTTCTGTTTTCGTTTAGGGAATTACTTCTTTGAGTGAACAAGAAGATCGATGACGCCAAATCCTGCTGCGAGGAATGAGAAGATAGCGACTGTGATTGAGCCACTGCCTAATGCGTTATCTGCGGTTGCTGCCATATCGACTTGTGGGTTTGACATTCCATAGAAGACCATGGATAAGAGGAAGAGGACACCAGCAACAACGCCAAGAGCGATGTTTGTGAATGCTAATGTTTTTCCTGATGCTTCACCGACGATGATACCAGCGAGGCCGCTGATCATAAGAAGAACGACGAATGCGAAGCCGACAATTAAGAGAGCGACTGGGTTCATGCCTTCTCTAAGGCCGAACATGACGTTGAAGAGGTTGCCACGTGGACATCCGTTTTCACCAGCGAATGCGTCAGCGAACATACACATCATAGCAACGAAGCCAAAGATGAGAACGAATACTGAGATAATACGAGTTGCGGATCTTGATTTTTTCATAGACTTTTACCTAACCTTTAATGAATTTTAGCCTAAGCCTCGCCTATATTGAAAGGGGGCTGCAATGAGTATTTTATACTCCATAAGATTTTTTTCCACCATTTTTAAGGGTTAGTTCATCTTTTGTAATAATTTTTCTTCCTTAAAAGGAAGTTTTAGACCATAATCTTGTTATGAAAAAAATTAGTTTTAAGAATCTTTTGCTTATTGGTTTGATCGCTAGTGGACCAATGCTTTTCAGCTGTGCAGGCGGTGAAGATGGACCAGCAAAAGGATCTCCAGTATATACAGTCAACTATTTCGATGAGGATGGCACCCAAGTAGGTTACGCCTATGTCCCAGAGAATAGAGCAGCTTCATTCAGATCGATGGATGGAGAAAATTATGACTGGCTCCCTCATACCGATATGGATTTAACCACCCCAGGCGCAAGATTTGTCTTTGACAAATGGGTTGGTACCTATGACGCTTCGTTTAGCAACAAAGTCGATGCAGCTCTTGATGGCCAAGAAGTCGATCTCGAACACATAAAAGGCGATTGCAAAGTCGTTGCCTCATTCAAGGAAAAGGCCTACAAAATGAGTGCGGTTTTCAAAAATTGCGGCAAAACATACGAAGAGAAAACCGTTGATTTCGGAGCAGCCATTGCTTACCCAGCAACAAACCCAAGCGAGGAACATCCAGAATATTACAACGCCTACAATTTCGAAGGCTGGACCCTCGATAAAGATACTTCTAATACAAAAGTTGCTTTCACTAGCGCCAATGCATTAACCAACACCTGGAAAGACGGAACAAGCGGACCTGCATGGGGTTTAGGCGCTCCAGATGATGCTAAAGCAACAGGCAACTGCGGCGTTATCTATCTCGATAAGACACTCACAGATCACATGCCAACATATCCAGCTTATCTTTCAGATGGCACAAAATGGATCGAAGTCGGAAATCTCCTTGGAGATAAGCTCAAACTCGAATTCACTTCAAAATACGAAACCGAATATAAAGATTTCCAAGTCACATTGACATCAACTGGCGGAAACCACGTGTCATTTAACGTCAAATACGGTGATGAAATTACTTACGAAAGAGTTGTCTCAACAAACTCAACAACTCTCGAAGTCAAATATAATGGCGTTTCCAAATACACTTATTCAGTCGCAAATACCAGCGGTGGTGTAGCTAATGTCACTTACCTTCTTGAAGGTACATACACAAACGCAACAGCTGGAATCACCAATCCTCACTCAGAATTAATTGAAGGAAGAAAACTTGGCTTCTCACTCGAGAAGGATTCTAATAATGTCCCTACTGGCGGCAAAGTTACAATCCAAGGCAACTGCGAGATTAAGCCTATCATCCATCAAGTTAACGCGTAAAACGAATTAGGCGGGCTTATTGCTCGCCTTTCTTTTTCGTGATTGCGGTTTCGGATTGTTGAGTAGCGTTTTGGCTGATATCATTTGAAAAGTCAAGGAGACAACATATGGGCGCATTAGCAATAATTGAAACGATTTTCGGCATCCTCTTTATGGGTTTTGGAACCGTCATTGGGGTGCTTATTCTAAAAAACAGCAAAGGTGAGAAACAATTCATCTTCTTCGGAGTCATGACGTTGATCATGGTCCTCGGAATTACGTACTGGTTCATTTCGAAAATCATTTTAGATTACAATTTGTTTAAG
The DNA here is from genome assembly GCA_024408335.1 of Bacilli bacterium. Taxonomy (GTDB): domain Bacteria; phylum Bacillota_I; class Bacilli_A; order RFN20; family CAG-826; genus UBA4951. The sequence goes on along the minus strand of JAKSVB010000008.1, from coordinate 50,815 downwards.
GATAACGTAGTCAGACTCATTTTTGAACACGAGATAGGAACGGTATCGCTCGCTCTCTTCTTCCCGATGATTTATGTTTTCTATGAAATGAGGTACGAAACCAAGAATTGGCCTCTAAGAATAACGTTCTTTGGTTTGTTTTTGGCAAAAGTTGTATTAACTCTGTTGCCTGATAGCCTCTGGGGTGATATGTCCGTTAACCTCAGGTCCGCTATAGTAACAATCCCTAATGCGTTAATAATCGGAATATTAGTTATTCTTTTCTATTATAGAAAAAACGACAAATCGTATAGGTACATGTGGATTATTCTTACAATTGTTTTTTCGATTTATTTCACACTCACGATCTTCACGCATTCGTACCAAATGTACTCCGTGATTTCACTTTTCAGATTGATCATGGACGGCATTCTCATTTGGCTTGGTTTTTCTGAAGTAAAAAAGTAAATCCAATACGAGGAATAATATAGATTCCCGTCACCTAAATACAAAAAAAGTCCCGCTTCGTCGGGATTTTTATTGTAATGGAGCAGGTGACGGGAATCGAACCCGCGTATTCAGCTTGGAAGGCTGATGTTCTACCATTGAACTACACCTGCAGTTATTTGGCGGGCCGTACGAGAGTCGAACTCGTGTCTCAAGCGTGACAGGCTAGCATCATAACCGTTGGACCAACGGCCCGTGGTAGAAAATATAACACTCTTTGAAGTGATGGTAAATAAAAAGAGCAAGATTTTTTGTATTTCTTGCTCTAATTGTCTTTACTATTTTAACTTTGCAAAGCGAAGAACATTGTCTTCTGGCATGAAACCAACTTTCATGTCGACTGGTTTTCCATCCTCGAAGAGGATAAGGGCTGGAATGCTCATGATGTTGTATTTTGCAGCGAGCTGTCCGTTGACGTCGCAGTCGACTCCAAGGATTTTGACTTCTTTGTGCTCCTCTGAAATCTTTTCTAAGATTGGAGCAAGCATTTTGCATGGTCCACACCAGGTAGCGTTAAAGTCGACGATGACTTTTCCTTCTTTGGTTTCTTCCTCAAATTGAGCGATATCTTTAATTTCGATGATCATAGTGTTTTCCTTTCTACATTAAAAGAATAATGCAAATACTCCATAAATCAAAACCATATGCAATGGATAATAGAAGTATTGTAAGTAGCGGAACCATTTTCTGTCCCAACCTCTTTTGCCATTATAGAACGTGATGAACAAACAAGCGATGACGCAGTAGCTTTGGATTGTTCCTAAATATAAGAAAGCGTTAAGGCCTGTAATCTTTTGGAGTAACCAGAAAATCAAGGTCACAATGATGATTGAACTGTTTGCGATTGAGTTAATAAGCCCTTGGTATTTCGGTCCTTCGGTCCATTCGGAAAGATCAATGTCTGTCCCTTTCATGAAGTGGCTCGTGACCTTTTTAACGAGGACTGGTGCGTAGTAGATTCCTAAGAACATGAGGAAGCCATATAGCGAATAGCCGCATCTCATGAATGTTGGGAAGTATGAAGACCAAACAGAGATCTGGCCCGCGCTATAGGCATAGGCTTCGCTTAGTCCTGCAACAAAGCTCAAAATGATATAGGCAAAAGGCATAATAGCCAGGAAACGCAATGGTTTTTTAGGGTGCTCGATGAGGTAAATCACAAGCGCAAACATGATTAGATCAGTGAATGCTTGGGCGTCAAAATAGATGTTTGGCATCGCAGCGCTAATGATGAGTTCGGCAATGGCAATACCTGCCCAGAATATGGAAAGTCTTAATATATAATTAAGACGGTCATGGCTTTTGTGAAGTCCTTCCGCAAGAATAAATATGAATAATGGGAAGGCGATTCTACCAACCATTCTGAAGATATCCGACATGATTAGTGCTTGTGATCCCGCTGGGAACGCACCGAAAGCGCGCATCATGAAACCAATGTGGTCGATAGTCATCGTTAAAAGAGCGATTATCTTTAACGGAAGTTGATTAAGGACCTGCATTTTTTCTTTCATAATAGTGACACCAGTACAGCAAGGGAATTTGTCAAAACGTGGGCAATAATTGACGCTCCGATACCCCATTTATCATAAGCGTAAGTGAAGGCGAATCCAGCAAAAATATAGGAAGGGAGGGAAAGCCACTCATTTAAGCTCGTTATATCATGAAGGTGAATCGCCCCGAAGAAAATAGTCACGGCAATAAACGCTAGCACTTTGTTGATTCTTTTTAAAAATGTGAAGAGGCCAAGCCTATAGGTGATTTCTTCGCAGATCGGACCAACGATTCCGACAAAAAGAAGCGAGAGAAGTGGAGAATAAGAAACGATGTCATTGACGGCAGATTGGTTCTTATTTGTCGTAGCGCCAATCCTAATAATGAGGCTTCCCCAAATGGTATCGAAAGCCACAATGGCGGCAAAAACGAAGAGGCCTCGCAAGGTGTCTTTCGTCAAGAATCTTGAGAAAAGAGAAGGTATTTTTGGAGCGATGATTGAGAGAAGAAAAACGAACAAAACCCCGTAAACGGTATAGTTAACAGCAGAAATAAATGACGCTCCAATAGGCTTCATTCCAAAGGCTTGGAATATCAGAGAAACAACGAATCCAAGGTACTGAAAAAGGGCCCATCCAACAATGAAGCAAAGGAGCTCTCTATAAGGTCCGAGAATCTTATCTTCAGCAAAAGGTAGAACCCCATCTTTCCTGGAATTTTTCTTTCCGCACTCAGGACAGCTTGACGCATAAGCGTCATATTCTGTCTTACAGATTTCGCAGCATTTTTTGGCAAAAGGGTTACTGAACTTCATTCTTTTTCTTTCTAGGCCGATGGCTAACGACTATATTTTAATTGAAAATTAATGGTTGTCTATTCCATAATTAAGGAGCGTATTTTCGGAGGACGATTTTCCATGGGAAACATTGCTGAAATCATCAACATTACGAATATAGCCCTTACCGTTGCTTTTTGGTCGGTGTTCGCTATCTTCCTTTTAGGCTTCCTCAGAGGCCTTCTTCTTGGCTGGAGATATGGTACTTACCGTATCATCTTCATGACAATCTTAATTCTTGTTTGCGTTCTTACTGTCAAACCTTTGGCAGGAGCACTTGCAAGCCTTGATTTAAGAGCGTTTGGCGTTAACATCTCTACATCCATGACGGTGGACCTAGGAACAGGAACTCCAGCGGAAATTTGGATTAACGTGACCTCACTAAAAGAGACTGTTTCGAATTTCCTTTCCGACCTCATGGTTGCAGCCAACATCAATGCTGACCCTACAACCATCGCAAATTACACAATCGGTTTTGCGACATCAATTGCAGCAGTCCTCCTCCTTCTTATTGAAGCGCTTCTTGTCATTATCGTCGGCAACCTCCTCTGTTTCCTCCTTTGGCACGTCGCTTTCAAATTCATCACCCCAAAAGAAAAACGCAAAAAGAAGACCAAGAGAGTTATTTCTGGTTTTGAAGAAGCCGTTACTGCGGTTCTTGTCTTTGCAATGTTCTTAACTCCTCTTACAGGACTAGTCAACACACTTAACAGAGGCTTTGAACGCCTTGATGAAAATGATGAAAACTATAGCTCAGTTGTCGTAGGTAACGAGCAAATCGGTCTTCTCTATTCCGTCTTTGACACTTACGAAAACTCACTTTTCAATAAGGCTTTCTTCTCATGGTATGTCGATTCAAATGGCATGAGCTATGATCAAGCCCTCCTTAACTTCATTTCCACAATCGAAGTCGACAAAGATATGCAAGTCAGCTTCATCAAAGAACTTGGTAACGTTGCTAAGATGGGAAGCTACGTTGTTAATTCTGGTCTTCTTTCACAAGACGCCATTACAGCAGAAACAGTTCTTGCCTTCGTCGCTGGCGAGCAATCAACCAAACTCCTTAACGCCATCGGTAACAGCGGCCTTGTCCAAGCAATCCTTCCTTTCGCCCTTGAAGTCGCTCTTAATAACGCTGAAGTCTTCAAAATGATCGGAACCGCTGAAGGCATTGATGTTTCAAGTTACGACACTGCCAAAACCTTAGAAGAACTCGTTTCCCTTTTCGAAACGGTCCAAGAATCAGGCATAATCGGCGACATGATCGACCAAGATGGAAAGATCTCTCTTGGCGCTGAAAGCATTAAGAAGCTCTTCAAAGTCAGTAACATCAGCTTCTTCAATGACGTCGTTTCAACCTTATCACCAAGCAAACTCGCTCTCCTTAACGATATCGTCAAGAGTGCCATCTATGTCAAACTCGTCAAAGAATACCAAGCGGACGCAGATAGCGAAGAAGTGAAGCTTGGCTTAAAAGACCTTTTCCCAGAACTTACAGAGGACGATTTGAAAACAAATGAAAATGGTGTCCCTCTCGCAGTTCCTAGCTGCATCAAAGACATCGATCTTGCAAGCGAACTCGCTCTCGTTCTCGACTCACTTATCCAAATCGTGAACGTGGATGCTAGATTCTTAAACATTATCATCGACCCTCTCTTTGAAGAAGACTCAAATGGCTTAGGCGATAATGCGATTAACGACATCATCTCTCTCGTCTTCGAAAACGCAGACTCCATTGAACACTGGCTTGATGGAACACCTGTCGATGGCATTACTGAAAACTATTGTCTTTTCGATTCCAAACTTTTATCTAACGCCATCCCAACAATCCTCAAGATGATCGAATCTGCAATGAACGACGCTCTTTCATTAAGCGACGAAAAGGCCATTAGCCTTGAGGAAGTCATTACCGATTACAAAGAAAAAGAAACCGCAGATAGAATTTCATCCGTCAAAGAAGAAGTTCATTCGATCTTCCAAGTCCTAGACCCACTTCTCGACTCAGAAGAAGGCAAAGACCTCGTCTTGCATTTCGACACATTACCTGGAATCTATTTTGATGACAAAGGCGGATTCTTAGGCGCTAAACCAGAACTCTTAGACGCTTTTGCTTCTGCTGTCTCAAACCTCGATAAATCAATCATCTTCACTAACGTCCTTCCTAAGACCATGGAAGGATTCCTCATCGGAGATCAAGGCGTCCTTGGCTCAATGGGCCTTGATATCACTCTCGACCTTAACTGCATTGGCACCGATGGCAAATCACACTTCGGTAGAGAACTCGCAAACCTCATCCGTTCATATAACGAGTGCCAAGAAGCTCTCTCATGCGTCATGTCTCTTACCAGCGGCTCATCCAATTTCGGAGCCATCGAAAAGACCTTCCTTGAGATGACAAAGTACAAGACAAGCAGTGGAGAAAGCCAAATCGTCACTCTCCTTTCTTCAATCGCAAACAACAAAATCTTCAACCCAGTCTTCGAAGAGAATGGACACCCAGTCTATAACAAGAACATCAGTGAGCTCTTCGGAAGCCTCTTTGAGATGTTTGGCTTAACAGGCGAAGACCTCAAAGGAGAAATCAAAGACATCGTCATGGATGAGAATTTCGATGCATCAAACGAATTCGAAAGCCTCATCGGCATGGTCAAATATCTTTGCGAAGAAAACATCCTTGGCTCACTTAGCGAACTTAGCATCGATTCTTTAGGAAAGATTTCGTTCGGCACTCTCTTTAACCACGTTGCCGGCAGCGAACTCCTTCAAACCGTTATCGGAAGCGTCATTGACAATAGCCTCAAAGATAATGCGATCTTCACTTATATCGACCAAGGCGGTGAAACCGTTCAAATCTCCTTCAAGTCCATCGAAGATTGGACGACAGAAGGCGAAGCTCTTGATGCGATGATGAAATACGCATCAGAAATCGGCGATATCTCCAACATTGATTTGGCAAGCCTCAACCCAGAAATGATTTCAAGCGTCTTTGGATGCTTTGCAAAATCAGACCTCTTCGTGAAGACACTCGAAGACGGAACAAAAGATTATGTCTTCCCTGATTACCTCGCCAACAAACTCGTCAAGATTCTTAAAGGCGCAGGTTCAGCAGGACAATTCTTCACCAACCTCATCGAAACATATGAAGGTGGCGTCTATGAAGTAAAAGCGGCTGACCCATCACTTGATTCTTCTTATAGCGTTCTTGTTGACACTCTCTTAGAAGCAAAACAAAACGCAACAATCGCCGAATGCAAAGACCTCTTCGTTCAAGAAGGCGAAGTCCTTGCCTCCATCATTGGCGGACTTAGCTATAGTGGCGCATTCGACCTCGTATCAGATGGAAGCGACGTCAATCTTGGCAAACTCAAGACCCCATATTTCCGTAACCTCCTTCTCGATATCTCTAACAGCATGCTTCTCTCAAAGACTGGCTTAGCTCAAATCGTTAAGACCCTAGTCGACGTCCTCAAAGAGAGCAACGACTCATTCGCAAACTGCAACGTCATGTTTGCGTATAACCAAGCTAACGCCGCAAACCGCGAAAGCGTTGCCAATAGCATTTCCGATATGCTCGAAATCGTCATGGACCCAGTTTCAGGTATTTTGGCAAGCGATGGAAAGATCGATTCCACAATCCTTTCAAACGTCATCAATTTAGGTGGTAAGAGCTTCCTTGCTCCTCTCCTTCACACCCTTAACGATTCACCTATCTTCTCAACCTTAACTCCATTCCAAAAAAATACTGCAGGCTTAAAAGACACAGCCTTCACAGGACTTATCAAAACCGCTTTAAGAGCAGCTTCCTGGTACGGAGATGACGACGTGACAAACGCTGTTTTCCCTCACATCCAAGAAATGATCGAAACCTCTACTGGTGGATGGGACGCAGAAATCGACAACTTCATCGAAGTAGTTGATGACCTCCAAGTCATGAACCTTTCCCTTGATGCAAACCTCGACTTCAGCTCATTCTTCACCGAAGAGAAGTTCGGTATCGATATCGTTTATGACTTATTCAAAGACATCAACGGTAGCTACATCCTCTTCCCAGGTTTCCCAGTCAAGCTTGAATCCGCTCTCGAGGCCTTACAAAACGGCACCCTCGCAACAAGCGGAATCAGTCTCTCTGGCGCTAACATCTACTACATGGGCTCAGCTCTAAGTGATGTTGGTTCACACAAATACGCTAATGTCGCTATCGATGACGAAGAAACACTTAAGCTTGTTATGACTATTCGTTATTCATCGGCCTTAACAGCAGTCGACTTTGGCGACTTCACAGCCCTTGCTGGAGAAACCATCGATACCCTTACCGATATGTTGGCTTTATTCGCTCAATCAAACATCTTTAACTCCAAGAAGAGCGGAGCTTCTTCAACCGTCTTCCAATCAGTCATGGGCAAAGTCCTTTCAAATGACGCCATCAAAAAGTATTTCTATTCATCGGTTTCTCCAAAAGACAAAGCCAACCTCGCTTTGTATACCGATGCAGAATCAAAGGCTATGTACCTTGCTGGTTCAATGTACCCAGTCGTGAGTAACCTTAACTCAAATAGCAATACTTCAAACCTCAATGGCGATGGTAACGATTCTCTTAGAACGCTCCTTAAATCACTCATTCTCGATTCAGATTTGACAGACGTTCTCTCAAGCGGATCGATGGATACCCTCAATAGCGCTAAACTCGATGGCCTCCTTAAGTCACTTAACGCATGTGACTGGACATATGACCTTGTTCCAAACGCTATCGCTGATACCGCTAAAAACCTCAACATCGCTGAGATTGAGCTTAGAAGAGTCAACCCATTCTATTGTTATGGCTATGACATCACTAAGACTGGTTCAACCTACTACAACTCAGGCACCCTCTTAGCAGAGAAGGATTATACAAACCGTTATGACGACGCCGAAATGTCTCTTGTCGCTGAGCTTATCAAACTCGTCAAAGATAATAGCGACATCGTCTCAAGCTTCACTGACGTCACCAAACTTCAAGGCGTTGAGACGATGCTCTTAACCCTTAACGAATCCTATGTCTTCCATATGGCAGACGCAGGCTTTGATTTGCTTGATGCTACCCCAGGAAGTGGAATCGTCGCTAATAACCTCTCAGTCTTCGAGCAAATCATGTACTCGCTTTACACCAAGACTGGCTTATCCGATCTTGCTTATAACGCCGTATATGATGGCAACTACGCTAGTGCTTCAGCCAAAACCTTATCAATGGTCAAAAACCTCTCAGATGACTTATGGTCAAATGAAGTCTCAACCCTTATCTATGGTGGTGGCAATGGACTTCTTGGCACAGCCCATGGCATCCATCTCTTCGATGGTGGCAATAACTCCATCTCAAGCGATAACCTCATGAGCATCACTCCAACAGCTTTAGGAAACCTCCTTTACGCCGTCAATAGAAGCACAATCGTCTCAGACCTCGTTAAGTATCAAATCATGGATGTCCTTGATGACACAATCGGTTTCAAGAACTTCAGTAAGGTCACCACTTCATTTGTTCCAACCGCAGGTGCATCTTCATACACAATCGACCTTGCTTTACCAACTTACACCCTCGAAATCGAAGCAAGCGCTGCTCCAACAGTCTCATACAAAGTCGCAGGTTCCGTTAACGTAATCACTCCAAGCGGAACTGGCCCATACGTTTACACTCTTTACGATGGCTCAGCTATCAAAGATAGACCTCTCGCTAACGCTATCACCATCGAAAACGGCACTAACATCACAAGTGTCAAAGCAACATTCACTGTCGATAATGAGATCTCTCTCACTCGCGAAGCTTATGACACCGTCGTTGCTGGCGAACACGTTGGCGCTATCGCTGAACTCATCAAAGTCGTCAATGGCTGTCTCTATGACGGAAGCGACTACATCAATCTCGAATCCGATCCAAACGCCTTGGCTAATGTCTTCACCACTCCTGGCAACTTGACCAAGATCGTTAACTTCATCGAAAACGAGCACTCATTCTTCGCTTCAGGCTATGATTTAGCGTTCAAGAGCAGTAACAACCCAAGCTTCACAGCAGGTGACGTCACAGTCGCAGGAATCCTTAACTTCCATACAGCAGCCGGCACCATGAACCTCCTTAGCTACATGCCTCATTTTGATGAGAATGATCTCAAGCCTGCATACGCCGATGTTCGTAGCGTATTCGAAGGAGTCACAATCGCCGAGGCAAGCGCTTGGTTAGATGGCAACATCGCTAACGCTGCAGCCTTCTATGGCTTCTATAGCCTCCTTCCAAATATCCAAGCTAGAGCCAACGCAATCGGCGATTTCGCTATTGGATCGTTAACAATCGATGACTATCTCGCTCTTACTCCAGGCGCTAGATACGAGTCATTCGAAAGCTACTTCAAGAGCGGATTCTGTAATGTCCTCTACACTGACCTTAGAGAAGCAGCAATCGCTGATGCTCGTTTCACCCAAAATAACATCAGTGCTTCAGCCTTCGAAGTTACAGAAACCACGTTCGCTGACTTCGTTAACATGAATAAAGAAACAATCATCCCACTTCTTAGATACAACCGTTTGACCGGTGTCGATAATGGAGCCACAAACATTTCTATCCTCGAAAGCGCAGCAAATTACAGCGCAACCGGCGCCTTAAGAGATGTCCTTGTCGTCACATTTGAAAAGGCTATCTTTGAAGCACTCCTTGCTAAGAGCCCTCTTGCCGCATCATCACTTGTCAGCATGACTCCATTTGGAGCATCAGGCTACTATCACGCCGCAGCTAACATCGCTAACAGCTAAAGATGAATTACCCATACCTTCCTAACAAATACGAGTTCGTTATTTTAGGCTCTCGCTTTATTGGGCTAGTGATTCCTTTCGATGATGAAAAGGAACTCCCATCCCTTTTAGCTAGAGTCAGGGAAGATTATCCAAAAGCCACCCATTACCCATACGCCGCTAGACTCCTTCCTTTCGAAAGGTGTAGCGACGAGGGTGAGCCTGCAAGAAGCACTGGCCTCCCTCTTCTAGAAATCCTTCGAGGAAGAGAAGTGGATCACGTACTCCTTGTCGTCATTAGATATTTCGGTGGCACGAAACTTGGCTTAGGGCGTCTTACTAGAACCTATAGGGACGTGGGACTCGAAGCCATTGAAGAAGCTTCGTGGTGTGACTTTGTCACGGGTTACGAAGCAAGGCTATCTCTCTCCTATAGCGACTTCTCGGTATTTGAGAAAGACGCGGCAAGAAGAGAGGTTGAAATCACCGACACCTCATTCGAAGAAGAAGTGACTTTGACAGTAAAAGGCGACGAAGAAAAAGCCAAGCCTCTCGTTACGAGATATCAAAACCAAATCAAAATAATCGAAGAAAAACTAATAACCGTTAAAAGGAGGAGACAATAATGATCAGTCCAAACGAATATTCAGAGCGTCGTCAGATGCTTCTTAACTTAATGGAATCCCCAAGCGTCTTGCTTATCCATAGCGGCGTTGAGAAGGTTTCAAGCGCAGATGAGAATTTCCCATTCGAAGTTAACCGCAATTTCTATTACTTAACCGGCATCGACCAATCCGACAGCGCTCTCCTCATCGTCAATAGCGATGGCGAAATGAAGGAATTCCTTTTCATCTCCCCATTCGACGAAAGAAAAGAGAAGTGGTATGGAAAGCGCCTCAAACCAGAAGAGGCTAGCTCCATAAGCGGCATTTCAAACATCATGACCAATTCTTCTTTAGAAGCAAAACTCGACATGATCCTCCGCGAAGATAGCTATGGCGAAATTAGACGTTTGTATCTCGACCTCGATAGAGAACTCAAGATCGCAGACGAAACCACAACCCGTGATTTTAAACGCAATATCGAAACGACATATAGCGATGTCGTGGTTAATGACGCATATGGTCTTGTAACCACGCTTCGTTTACGTAAATCCGCTAGAGAAGTCGCAGAATTAAGAGAGGCCATCAAAACCACTAGACTTGGCATCTATTCGTTCTGGGCAAAGATGAGACCTGGCATGAAAGAATACGAAGCCGCTGACATCTTCCATCACGTCATCAATGACAACAACGGCTATCAAGGCACTTCATTCAACACCATCATGGCGTGTGGCAAAAACGCGGCAATCCTTCATTACCCAAACCCTCAAGGAACATTAAATGATGGCGAACTCCTTCTTAGCGATTTAGGCGCTAGATGTAATTACTACTGCGCCGACATCACAAGAACCGTCCCAGTCAATGGCAAATTCACCGATTTCCAAAAGAACGTCTATGAAATCGTTCTTGGGGCTAACAAGATGGTTGCGATGATGGCTAAACCTGGCGTCACCATCGAAGAGCTCCAAAGAGCAACCGTCGAATATCTTGCAAGCGAATGTCTCCGTTATGGTTATATTGAGAAGAAAGAAGACATCACCAAATACTATTTCCATGGCGTCTCTCACCTCATCGGCTTAGATACCCATGACCCATATCTCAACCCTCTTGGAAGAGAATCCAAAACCATCAAACTCGAACCAGGCATGATCATCAGCGATGAACCAGGTCTCTACATGGCCGACAGGGGAATCGGCATCAGAATCGAAGACGATCTTCTCATCACCAAAGACGGATGCGAAGTCTTAAGCAAAGACATCGTCAAAGAAGTCAAAGACATCGAAGCAATTCTTGCCAATAGATAATCAGGAGGAACCGAAAATGGAGAAATACATCATCGCCATCGACCAAGGCACAACCTCAACTAGAGCCATTCTCATTAGCGAGAAAGGTGACGAAGTCGCTAAAGCCCAAAGACCTGTGGATTGTTTGTATCCAGAACCAGGATGGGTTGAACAAGATGCCGACCAATTATGGGTCAGCACCGTCGATGTCATTAATGAGCTTCTCATCAAGACAGGCGTTTCCTATGAACAAGTCTCTGCCTTTGGTATCACAAACCAACGTGAAACCACAATCGTTTGGGATAAGAACACTGGCAAAGCCATCCATAACGCAATCGTTTGGCAGTCCAAGGAAACCCAATCAATCTGTGCTAGATTTAGTGACAAAGAAGAAACGATCAGAGCCAAAACAGGCTTAAGAATCAACCCATATTTCAGCGCTTCAAAGATTCGCTTCATCTTAGAAGCAGTCCCTGGAGCAGAAGAAAAGATGGCCAAAGGCGATCTTCTTTTCGGTACCGTCGATAGCTGGCTCATCTACAAGATGACTAGAGGAAATAGCCACTACACAGATGTCAGTAACGCTTCAAGAACGCTTCTCTTCAACATCTTCGATATGGATTGGGATGATGAACTTTGTAACATTTGGGGAGTTAATAAAAATATGCTACCAAAGGTCCTTGATAACTCAGCGGACTTTGGTGAAGCTTCCTTCTTCCCAGGACACATTCACATCTATGGCGTCGCTGGTGACCAACAATCTGCTCTCTTTGGACAGTGCTGCTTTAATGAAGGCGATAGCAAAAACACCTATGGAACAGGCTGCTTCATGCTTATGAATATCGGCAAGAAACCAGTCCTTTCCAAAAATGGCCTCCTTACAACCGTCGCTTGGAGACTTAATGGCGAAACCACATACGCCTTAGAAGGCTCAGTCTTCATTGGTGGAGCCATCGTCCAATGGCTTCGCGATGAAATGGCATGGTTTAAGGAAAGCGGCATGAGCGAAGAATACGCTTCAAGAAAGAGCGACACCAATGGCGTTTACGTCGTTCCTGCCTTCGTTGGCTTAGGAACCCCATACTGGGATGATGATGCAAGAGGCGCTATCTTCGGTCTTACCCGTGGCGCTGATAGACACAACATCACTAGAGCATCTCTTTATAGCGTCGCATATCAATCAAAAGACGTCATCGATACCATGGTCAAAGACGCAGGACTCGAACTCAAGGTCCTCAAAGTCGATGGTGGAGCCAGTGCAAACCGCATGCTCATGCAGTTCCAAAGCGATATCCTCCAATGCGAAGTCTCTCTTCCAAAACGTATTGAGACAACAGCCTTAGGCGCTGGATATCTCGCAGGCTTAGGATGTGGCTTCTTTAAGAGCCTTGATGATATTAAGGCAAGCCATCAAACAGGCGCTTCCTATAAACCGCAAATCACCAAAGAAGAAACCGATGAGCTTTATGAAGGCTGGTTAGAAGCGGTCAAAGCCACAAGAGCCTTCAAACCAAAACACAAATAGGGGAATAGATGTTATTCGAATTCGTTTCAGAAAAGAAATATGTCGTCATCTCGCATCCATCAAGAAAAGACTATTACCTTCTTAAAAAGAAGGAGAACCCTTTCCTTGATTTAAGCGTTTATACGCTTGATGAGTTGCGTTCTCTTTTCGATTACAATTACGATAACCGTGCCCTTGAATATCTTCTTAAGAAAGGTTTCAGCTATGGCGTTTCGAAAGATATGTTAGCCGCTTTTTCTAGCGACCTTTTTGAGAATGCCGTCGAAGCAAAAAGCTACGAATATCTTAGGAACGAACTCATAGAAAAAGGCTTCCTTTTCAAAACCCCTCACCCAGAAAAGACATTCGAAAACGTCATTGTCCTTGTTAGCGGTTATTATGGTGAGATTCCTCTAATCAAGACATACCTAAATAAGTCAGGGTTCGATATTGAACCAGTATTAGAAAACGAAGATGAAGAGAATGGAGTTGGAACGACTCTCGATACCTTCAAGGATCCTTTTGAAGAGCTTCACTATGTCTTTAACAAAATCGCCTATGACATAAAAAACGGCACCCCAATAGATGAGATTTATCTTTATGGCGTCTCTTCTACGCACATCCCTCTCATCCACGAATATTCAAAAGCATATGGTTTTGTTGTCGATATCGATTACAGGTTAAGGATATTTGACACTAGAGCGTTTAGAAATTTCATCTCTTCTTTCCTTGCTAGCGACTTAGAGACAGCGATAAAGGAAATGAGGAAATACGATGACGACAAAAACGCGGACAAAATTGAGAAATTTGCTCGCCAGTTCGCTTCCGTTTTCCCTGATTCCAAAGAAAAAACTGCAGCGTTATATAAGGACATCGCAAAAACCATCATGCCTTACGAGCCTAGAAAAGAGAAGGTGGTAAGGGTGCTTAAAGAAGCAGTGTCTCCTCTCCATGGACACGTCTACTGCATCGGTTTCTCAATGGGTGTTTATCCAACCGTCGTCACCGAAAAAGGATTCTTTAGTGATGAAGAGAAAGCTCGCTTAGGAATACCGACCTCAAAAGATAGATCATTATGGGATAACGCTAGACTTGAAAGGTTCCTCCTTAACCGAAGCGTAGTCTCAATCACTTATAGCGAAGAGATCTTTGGCGAGAGCCAATTCGTTTCTGGCTTCGCTAAAAAGATGGCCTTAGTCGTTAATGAAAACCCTATTGCTTTAAACGAAGAAGGGGAAGCATATGAATTCGCTCACGATAAAGGAGCGTTCTTAGCTTCTTCGATGCTTGATCTATTTGTCAAATATCGCACCGACGACCCTAGAAGGATCGGCTACCAAACTCTTAGCGGCATCCTTGATGAATATGCTAAATACGACCCTAAATACACTGGGACCAAAGCATTCAAAACCAACAAGAAATACAGTGCTTCCGCTTTGAAGAATTACCGCTCATGCCCTTTCAAATACCTTCTTAATAACGTCCTATATCTAGACGAAAGCGAAATCGGTTTCCCAGCTAGAATAGGAACCGTCTTCCATAAGGTCCTTGAGCTTAGCCACACCAAGCCTTCCCTTGATTTTGATGAAGCTTATTCTTTAGCGATGGATATCGAAGAAGGAAAAATATCTGACCCTTCAAGAAGAAGCGAAGAGAAACTACCATTTACCGCGAAAGAGAGAATCATCCTTCTTAACCTCAAGGAATACTGCAAGACTTCATTAGAATTCCAAAAATCATTTGAAAAGAATCTCAAGAACCCTTACTTCTATAGTGAGAAGCGTTTTGATTTCTCTAGCGACAAAGGCTTCTCTTTAAGCGGTTATTATGACAAAGTCATTCAGTTTGATAATGCTGATAAACGAAGCTCATTCATCATCGACTTCAAATCAGGAACCGAATCATTTGACGAAGATCTCTTTAAGGAATTTGGCCTCTCGCTTCAACTCCCTTTATACGCATACGCTTTAAAGCACGACAAAGATCTCGCTAGCGACACCGAAATCGCTGGTATCTACATCGCTCCAATATGCCACTATGGACTTGAAAACCCTGATGGCAAAGAACTAGAAGAGCTCGATAATGAAGCCTGCAAGATGGGCGGCATCTTTAATAATGACAAGATGCTCTATTCGGTCATTGAAGGAGAATTAGCGAAAAGCAGCAAATTCTTTGGAAGCCTTGGAGTCAAAAACGATGGTTCCTGGACGGCTGCAGCCTCAAAACGCGTTAGAACACAAGAGGAATTCCTTGATCTTGCTAATAGAGCAGAAGCTTGGATCGCCTTGGCTAATGACCAAATATCTAATGGCCTTTTCCTTGTTGACCCTCTTGTCCTTACCCATAACAGATATGACGCATGTTCATCTTGTCCTTTCCATGATGTCTGTTTCGTTGATAAAGGAAGCATCAAGAAGCAAAGCCTAAGCAAAGATGTAGGTAACGAAGAAGAGGAAGGAGAGGAATAAATATGGCTATGAAATTTAATGACGAACAACTAGCCGCTATTAACTCCTACCAAGAGAAGGGCAATTACCTTGTTAGCGCAGGCGCAGGAAGCGGCAAAACCGCTGTTTTGACTGAGCGTATAAAACGTATCGTCTGTGATAAAACCAATCCAACAAAAGTCAGCGAATTACTAGTTTTGACATTCACCAATAAAGCGGCCGCTGAAATGAAAACCCGTACAAGAGAGGCTCTCGTAAGCGCTTTTTATGGCGGCGAATTAGATCAGGATCTTTCACCAGAAGTCGAATTCTCAGACATCACCACATTCGACGCTTTCTTCTTAAAGCTCGTTAAGAAATACGCTTACCGTTTAGGCCTTGACCCAAATATCGGCATCGCTAGCAACGACTTCATCTTAAGCGAGAAGAGAAAGATTCTCGAAGCCATCTTAAACGAGAAATATGAAAACCCTGATCCAACTTTCGAGGCTTTGGCTAAGAACTACGTCTTAAAGAACGATAACGAGATAACCGATGTCATCCTTGGAATCATGGATAAAGCGGATCTTGTTCCTTCCAAAGAAGAATTCTATTTGGATTTAAAGGAACGTTTCTTTAGTGATGAGTACTTTGAAGCAAGGAAAAAGGAACTTTATGAAACCCTTAATGATGACGTTAAGGCTGCTTACTATTTAGGAATGGATAGCTCAAATGAGCTTTTAGAAAAAGACACCGCAATAGCTAATTCGTATTTGGACTTAGGCGATTATGAAACGATGTTAGACCGCCTTAAAGCAGAAGAAGACCATAAGTCAACAGACAAGATAACCTTCAAAGGAAAAGAAGCGACAGCAGGCTTTGAAAGAAATAGCCCGAAATACGGCTTAACCGAAAGCGATAACTATAAACGCGCCATCATCAAAGAGCTCATCGGAGGCGTCAAAGAAACCTTGTATAAGGTTGGTGATATCAACAAACAAAAAGAGAAATATCTTTTCACTAGACCTTTCGTCTCCCTTTTAGTGGATATCGCCAAAGAAGTCGATGCCCGTTTATCCGAATACAAAAAAGAACGTGGGGCTTACACTTTTAGCGATATCGCCTCTATTGCTAGAAAGCTCGTTAATGAAGAGGAGAACAGCGACATCCTTGAGTCGATTAAGCACAAATACAAATTCATCATGGTCGATGAATATCAAGATACCAGTGACCTCCAAGAATTCTTCATCTCGAAGATCGCTAACGACAACCTCTTCATGGTCGGTGACATCAAGCAATCGATCTACCGTTTCAGAAACGCAAACCCTGATATTTTCGCAGGCAAGCTTAGAGACTTCTCGCTTCTAAAAGGCGGCAAGGCTTTTAGCCTTCAAAAGAACTTCCGTTCGAGAATGGAAGTCATTAGTGACATCAATAGCATCTTCGAAAGAATAATGACTCCTTCTTTAG
Organism: Bacilli bacterium; assembly: GCA_024408335.1. Classification (GTDB taxonomy): domain Bacteria; phylum Bacillota_I; class Bacilli_A; order RFN20; family CAG-826; genus UBA4951. Next base: position 33,965 of record JAKSVB010000008.1, on the reverse strand, counting down.
GGGACGTCGATTATCCAAAAGGACACGCTTTGGAATTCGGTAACGTTTGGCTTTATGGCGATTCGCCAAAACCAGAATACACCACCGAGATTCTTAGCTATGACGCTGATAAGAGTCTTTCCCTTCATGAAAATGAAGCAAGGGTAATCGCTAACGACATAATCGACAAAGTGGTCAAAGGCTTCATGGTTGACGTCAAAGGAGAAGTGGGACCTCGCAAAGTCTCTTGGAAGGATTTCGCTATCCTTGTCCCGGTCAAGAAAGCCATCCCTGTCTATCAGAAGGTTTTTGGCGAAGCGAAGATTCCGTTAATCGCAACAATCCAAGAAGACTTGTCCGATAATGACCTCAACCTTCTTTTCATGAGACTCCTTAAGCTTCCTGTCATCATTGGAGTGGATGAGAAAGCAACCAAACACTGCTACGCCTCAATCAAACGTAGCTACCTTTATGAAGAGAACGATGACAAGCTTTTCTCTAGCCTCATCGATGGTTCATACATGAATGACCCTCTCATTCTCGAGATGAAGAAAGACAAGGATTTCCTTCTTTCATCTCCAATCTATAAGGCAGTCACCTTCTTGATCGAAAAGTATAAGATGGTGGATAAGCTTGTTCGAATTGGCGATGTTAAATCCAATTTCAAGAAAATCGCTTTGTTCATAAATAACGCCTTCATGGCAGATCAAATGGCCCTCGACTATGAAGCGTATGTCGGACACTTTGACGACATCAAGAAATACAATATCGATTATGCGATGGGAGGAGACTCCGCGGATGGAGACGCAGCAAGAATCATGTCCATCCACGCTTCAAAGGGTCTAGAGTTCCCTATCATCTACTGCCCTCACAACAAGAGAAAGCTTTCAAAAAGTTCAACCGCTGGACTTTACCTTGTCTCAAATAAGTACGGCGTCCTTCTTCCAAAAAACAGAACCGATGAAAGAAGCGACAATTTCCTATATAACCTTATTAAGAAAGAAGATGCGGAAAAGGGCTTAAGCGAATACATGAGACTCTTCTATGTCGAACTCACTAGAGCCTCTGACCAAATCATCTTCTTGCTTCCAAAAGAAGAAGGAAGCGAATATAAGTCTTTCGCTATCCCTTCCTTAAATAGAACAATCCTCGCCAGAAAGAAAACGAAAGAAGGCAAGAGCGATGAATATTCTCTTGTTAATCCAAACACTTTCGCTGACTTCATTAATCTTTTAGGACCAGACTTCCTAGGCAAGAAACTTCTTAGGAAAGATGGCTCAGTTGAAAAGCCTGTTCCTTTCGTTAAAGGAAACGACATCGAATACATGGATGAGCCTCATCTCTATGAGAGCATTGAAGTCACCCCGATAATCAAAGAAGCGAAAAGGGCCTCAAAGTCCTCCCTCGATCCTCTTGATGAAGGAAAACTCGTTTATGGTGACCGCATGCATAGACTTCTTGAGGTCACGTCTTTCATAACCAAAGACATATCATTCATCAAAGATGAGAAAGACAAAGCAGCAGTGGAGAAGGTTCTTGCTAATTCATTGTTTAATGATCTTTCAGGCTTCAAAGAATACCATGAGTATTCATACTATGACGAAGTGAATGAAGTGCATGGTTCAATTGACCTTCTTCTCGTTAATAAAAGTAAGAGACAAGCCATCATCATCGATTACAAATCAAGCCATATAGACGATGAAGGATACGACAAACAAATGGCCATTTATAAAGATTACGTGCACCGTGTCTTTGGCTTTGACACCAAGGCGTATCTACTTTCTATATCCCAAGGCACCACAAAAGAGGCATAATATATAAATATGACAGAGTACAGCATTTCAAAAGAACAGTTCAACCAGCTCTTAGACGCCATAAAGGCAAGCCCAGAGTTAAGTAGAGATTTCCTCTATGAATGTTTTTGCGATGCTCTCGATTCCACCGAATATATTAAGGAAGAGGCACCAGTCATCGAGAAGATGAATCTTAACCCTCTCACCTTAGCTTTATACCTTGTTAACGAACATCATTTCTATTTGGTTAGCCACCCAGAAAGCTCACAAGAATCACTCATAAAAGACGAAGGATATGAGCAGCTTCTTCTTTCTTTGGCGCTAGACAAATATTACACAAATGAACATTTTGCGTTTAAGAACCAAAACTTCGCAAACCGTTTCGATCCAACCATCTCAACTCTTTCCCTTTATCTCAATTTCATCCTCGGAATGCTTAGCCGCTATTCATCAGGAAACCCAAATCAAACCCTCTTCATCGACGTCATGAAAAAAGGTTTCTCGATGGCCCAGTGCATTCTTAACCTCCTTGAAAACGGATATGAAACAGAAGCCTTCTCAACCTGGAGAACCCTCCACGAAAACGAATGCATCCTTCAAGTCCTCATGAAAAACGGCAAGCCTGTCGTTGAGGCTTATATCCAGCACATGAAATACGCTCTCGCATTCCGCGGTGGCATCCCTTCAAAAGAAGAAACAGATGCTGTCTTCCTTGAAATCAAGGAAGGAATGAAAGCCAATGACCTCAAGTCAAAGGATATGAAGAGATTCATCGAATATGGATGGCTTGCTGCAATCCCTGAAGTCAAAAACGGAGAAGTCCCTGATTTCAAATTCAATTTCCGCGATGGCGTTGAACGTTGCGCAGGGCTTAGAAACTACGCAAAAGTGTATGAGATGTCTAGCGAGATCGCTCACTCATCGCCTCTTTTGATCTATTCAAGAAAGACTTACTTCTACCTTGTCACGATCCTTAATCTCTACGAATCCTTCTTCCGCCTAGAGAAAGCCTTCAAACTTGTCTATTTCTCTTCGATCCCAGAAGAGGCCCAAGTCAAGTACAACAGCATGAAGAACCTCTATTATGGAGAGCTCCTTTCTTGCTATAACCTCCAGAAAAATAGGCTCAATCAAATCACTGGAAACGATAACAAAGCGTTAGAAAAGAAAGACTAGTTACGTAAAATTTAGTCTCTTAGGGCGTTATGCCCTTTTTCTTTTATATAAAGAAAAGTATAATATCGAAGATTAAAGGACCAACCATGATTGATAAGTACTTAAAACTAAACGACGAACAAAAAACATTAGTGTGGCTTCTAGCAATAGGAGCAGTGGTTTTCGTCGGTCTTTGTCCTCTCTTTTTCTTCTACCATAGCAAAGGCTATTCATATCCTTTAGGTTGGCTTCTTGGAACGGTCGCTGAGATCATCGGTTTCTGGACAATCATGAAAATGGGGCAAGCCCTTCTTCCAAAAGAAGGTCAAGAAAGAGACGCTAAAAAGATTATCCTTTTCGTCGCTATCCGTTTTGCAGTCTACGTCATCGCTTTGGTCTTAGCAGGCATTTGCACCTTCAAACCAGAATGGTTCGGTGGCTGGGCCGCTTTCAATTTCTTCGCTACATTCGCTGGACTTCTCCCAGCTCAGATAATTGTTCTTGTTCGTTCGCTTAAAACAAAGAAAGGGCTTAAGGCTAAATTATGAGTGTCCTTAATGTCTACGAAAGAACATTAACAAGCGCATCGGCTTCATCTTTCGAAGAGAAGATGGCTACGATGTTCCATTGGGATGGTTGGGAATCAATCGACGCCCCACTTTTAACATCTCTCATCGTCATGGTCATCCTTGCAATCCTTGGCATCATAATCGGTGTCAAAGCAAGAATCGGCTTAAAGAAGAAAACATATCTTAAGAAACCAAAAGGCATCATGTTTTTAGCGGAGATCTATTACAACACCTGTAATAATTTCGCAGTCAGCAACATGGGCGAAGAAAGAATCACCTGGGGTGGTTATTTCTGGACTCTTCTTGCCTATCTCTTCTTAGCCTTCACCATCTCCCTCTTTGCCTTCCCTTCACTTGTTGACTGGCTTGCTTGCCCTCTTTGCCTTGCCATCATCATGTTCACAATCATCCAAGTCAAAGGCATCAAATATAGTAAATTCGGCTACTTCAAACGTTTCACCGAGCCGATCTTCATCTTCTTGCCAATCAACCTTGTTACTTTCTGGGCGCCATTAATCTCAACTACCATGCGTATGTTCGGTAACGCCCTTTCAGGAACTATCCTCATTGGCCTTATCCAATGGGTATTAGGTAACCTCAGCAGTAACATCTTCGTATCCATGGGCATCGCTGGAACCATCCAAACGAGCGCTGCATGGTCAGTCTTCTGGAACCAACCTTGGACTTGGACAAGCATCTTCCTTTCTCCAATCCCTGTCGGCATTCTCCAGATTTATTTCTCGCTATTCTCCGGGTTTATCCAAACCTTGGTTTTCGCTTCGCTCTCCGCAATCTGGATCTCTCAAGAGATGCCAAGCGGCGCTTCAGAAAAGAAAGAAGCAGGAGTCGAGCAAGCGATGGTAAAAGAATAGAAAATCAGCTTACATTAGGAGGTTTTTTATGGACGCTGGATTATGTGCTCTCGGAGCAGGCATCGCTGTCGGTTTAGGCAGTCTCTGTTCCATCGGTGAAGGCTTAGTCTGTAGCCACGCTATCGACGGTATGGCCCGCAACCCAGAAATGGTCGGTCAACTTCGTTCAAATATGATCGTCGCTGTCGCTCTTTGCGAATCAACCGCTATTTACTCACTCGTCGTTGCTATTCTCATCATCTTCTTGATGGGTATGCCAGCTCTCGCAGCTTAATAGTTTATGGAAGGATTAAGAATTACCGTTTACGATTCAAATCCTCCTTTCACCGCCAAAGATTTCTTAGACAAGCTCTTCCCTAATTTCTGGAGCTTAGTCATCAACCTCTTGGCCTTGATCGTTCTTTTCGTATTCCTTTATTTCGTCGCTTATAAGCCAGTAAAGAAATACCTCGACGCAAGAAAAGACTACGTTGAGAAAAACATCAAAGACAGCGAAGAGGCAAAAGCCACTTACGAAAGCAAACTTGCCCTTACCGAAGATATGGTAAAAGACGCAAGAGCAGAAGCTAGTGAGATCATCTCAAAAGCCAAAGCAGATGCAGAAGTAAGCGCGCAAAACATCATCAAAGAGGCAGACGAAGCTGCAAAAGCCCGTCAACTTGCCGCTGATGAAGCGATCGCACAAGCCGAAGAAAAATCAAGACGCGCCATCCATGACGAAATCGTCAATGTCGCTCTTGAGGCATCAAAACAAGTTCTTGGAAGGGAAATCAGTCGCGAGGATAACGAAAAACTCCTTAATGATTTCATTGAGGAAGTTGACGCTTAAAGGAGCAAAGAATGTTAGGAGCAGAAGCTAATTCATACGCAGCTGGCTTATTCAAGCTAGCAGTGGACTTAGGCAAAGTCGAATCATTCCAAAAGGATATGAAAGAGGCTCTTGCTTTACTGGAGGCTAATCCAGATCTTTTAGCTACTCTCTCATCCTATTCTTTGCCAAATGAATCGCAACTTAGCTTAGCTGACAAAGCATTCGCTACGCTAAAGAACAAAGAAGTACCAGCCTTCTTCAGACTTCTCATCATCAAGCATGAAGTCATACATTTCGATATCATTGCCTCAAGCTTCAATAAGCTTTGCAATGATCGCTTAGGAATCAAAGAAGGACTCGTATATAGTGCTTCGCCACTAACAAAAGAAGAAATTAAGAAAATCGAGGAATCGATGGGAAAACGTATCGGTTCCGCGCTTTCGTTAACCAACCACGTCGACCATAACCTTATTGGCGGCGTAAAGGTTTATGTGGACGATAAAGTGTTTGATGGCACCGTCCTAGGAAAGGTTGAACGACTTCGTTCGGCCCTTCTCAAATAATGAGGGAGGAATTTTATGAAATTGAATCCAAACGAAATAAGCGCTCTCATCAAAGAGCAAATCAAAGGATACGAAAACGAGATCGAAAACAGTGATGTCGGTACCGTTATCGCCGTAGGTGATGGCATTGCAACCATCTTCGGACTTAAAGGCGCCATGGTTGGCGAGCTTCTCCTTTTCCCTCATGATGTATATGGCATGGTCATGAACCTCAACCTTGATGACGTCGGCGCTGTCCTTCTTGGAAGCGACCTCGAAATCAAAGAAGGCGACACCGTCAAACGTACCCACAAAGTCGTCGAAGTTCCAGTTGGCGATGGCCTTTTAGGAAGAGTCGTCTCTCCTTTAGGCACCCAGCTTGATGAACTTGGACCAATCGAATACAAGAATACCCGCCCAATCGAAAGAATCGCTCCAGGCGTCATGACTAGAAAATCAGTCAACGTCACTCTCGAAACAGGTATCAAAGCAATTGACTCAATGATCCCAATCGGACGCGGACAACGTGAGCTTATCATCGGTGACCGTCAAACTGGCAAAACCTCCATCGCCATTGACACGATCATCAATCAAAAAGGCAAAAACGTTAAGTGCGTCTATGTCGCTATCGGTCAAAAGAATTCAACTGTCGCTAACATCGTAGCCAAGCTCAAAGCTAGAGGCTGCATGGATTACGTCACAGTCGTCAACGCAAGTGCTTCCCAAAGCGCTCCACAACAATACATCGCTCCATTCGCTGGCATGGCTATGGCAGAGGAATGGATGGAAAACGGAGAAGATGTCCTCATCATCTTTGATGACCTTTCCAAGCACGCTGTCGCATATCGTGCCCTTTCACTTCTTCTTAGACGTGCCCCAGGACGTGAAGCATACCCTGGCGACATCTTCTATCTCCACTCAAGACTTCTCGAAAGGGCATGCCGTCTTGCTCCAGCTTTCGGAGGAGGCTCAATCACCGCTCTTCCAATCGTCGAGACCCAAGCAGGCGACATCTCAGCCTATATTCCAACAAACATCATCTCCATCACCGATGGTCAGATCTTCTTAGTCGCTGACTTCTTCGCAAGCGGCCAACGTCCTGCAGTCGATTCAGGCCTTTCAGTCAGCCGTGTCGGTAGCAGCGCTCAAGTCAAAGCCATGAAGCAAGTCGCATCAGGCTTAAAGATCGAACTTGCCAACTACCGTGAGAACCTTAGCTTCTCGCAGTTTGGCAGTGACCTTGACGCAGAAACGAAACGTATCCTCACTCATGGTGCGGTCGTTACCGAAGCCCTCAAACAAACAAACTGGGCCCCAATGAACATGACAAGAGAAATCATTGAGCTCTTCGCTGTTAATAAGCGTTTCCTCGATGATCTTCAATTACCTGAGGTTAACCCATTCCTCAACGATATGTACGAATACATCAAAGACTCACACAAAGAGATCGTTGATGAACTCGAAACGAAGAAAATCTTCGAAGGCGATTTAATGGACCGCCTCTCAAAAGCCATCAAAGAATTCAAGGAAAGTAGACGCTAATGCCATCTTTAAGCAAAACCAAACATAGAATTTCGGCAATCCAAGGAACGAGAAAGACCACAAAAGCAATGGGTCTAATCGCTACGGTCAAGACCAAAACTCTTCGTACCGCCTTCGATAAGAATAACCTCTTCCTCGAAGAGTGCCTTTCCCTTATGGGTTTGCTTTTCGCTCACGATGATGACACTAAGACTCACTACGCTAAGCTTAACGATGAAAGCCTCCCAACTTGCTACATCGTCATATCAAGCAACATGGGGCTTTGCGGTGCCTATAACACAAACCTCTTCAAATACGCAGATTCCTTAATCAAAGAAACTGATTACATTTTGGCCCTTGGCAACAAAGCCGCAAACCATTATCAAAGAAGCGGCAAATATCCAAATGTCATAAGGGATTATTCATTAAGCGCGATGAATATCAACATGGATGACCTTAGAAACGTCTGCCAGCGTCTTAAAGATGACTTCAACGCCAAAAAGTTTAAGAACATAGTTCTTATTTACACCCACTACATCAATACGATCTCGTCTGCTCCAGAAAGCTTCCAACTTCTTCCGGTTAGTATCACGCCTAAGAAATGGAAGAACGAAGACTGGTGCCCACCAATCTTCGATGAGCCTCCAAGATCCATCATCCACGCCTTGCTTCCTGATTATCTCTCAAGCGTCATCTATGGACGACTCCTTGAATCGGAACTTAGCGAACAAGCCTCAAGAAGAACCGCAATGGATAACGCAAACGACAATGCTGACGAACTCTTAGACAAACTCAACATTGAATATAACAAAGCAAGACAAAACGCCATCACTCAAGAAATCACTGAAGTAGTCGGCGGAGCAAATGCCCACGACTAAGGAAGGAGAAAAACATGAAAGAAAAAGAAATTCTCGGAAAAGTCGTCCAAGCAGTTGGACCAGTCATCGACGTCAAGTTCGATGACAAACATCTCCCAGCCCTTTTGACTGCACTTAAAGTCAAACTTCATGATGGCAAAACCTTAACCACAGAAGTCATGCAACACATCGGCGATGACACCGTCAGAAGCGTCGCTATGGGTGCAACCGAAGGCGTTGAAAGAGGAATGGAGGTCATTGATACCGAAGCTCCTATCTCAGTTCCAGTCGGCCCAGCAACCTTAGGACGTATGTTTAACGTCCTTGGCGATCCAATCGATGGGGGAGACGCTGATTTCTCTAAAGTCGAACATCACCCAATCCATAGAGCCGCTCCAAGCTTCGCTGAACAAAGAGTCTCAAGCGATATCTTAGAAACAGGCATCAAAGTCATCGACCTTCTTTGCCCATACGCAAAAGGCGGCAAAATCGGTCTTTTCGGTGGCGCAGGCGTTGGAAAAACCGTCCTTATCCAAGAACTTATTTCCAATATCGCAAGCGAACATAATGGCATTTCCGTCTTCGGCGGCGTTGGTGAAAGAAGCCGTGAGGGTAATGACCTCTATTTCGAAATGAAGGAGAGTGGAGTTCTTAAGAACACCGCCCTTTGCTTCGGTCAAATGAATGAACCTCCAGGAGCTCGTATGAGAGTCGCTTTAAGCGCTCTTACTATGGCGGAATATTTCCGTGACACCGAGCACAAAGACGTTCTTCTCTTCATTGACAACATCTTCCGTTTCACTCAAGCTGGATCAGAAGTCTCAGCACTTCTTGGCCGTATGCCTTCAGCAGTCGGCTACCAACCAACTTTGGCAACTGAAATGGGTCAACTCCAAGAAAGAATCACTTCCACAAACGCTGGTTCAATCACTTCCGTTCAAGCAGTCTATGTTCCAGCAGACGACTTAACTGACCCAGCTCCAGCTACAACCTTCTCTCACCTTGATGCAAGAACCATTCTTGATAGAGGCATCGCATCTTTAGGTATCTACCCAGCAGTCGATCCTCTTGAATCATCATCGAATATGCTCGATCCAATGATTGTTGGCAAAGAGCACTACGAAACCGCTCGTGGAGTTCAAAAACTCCTTCAACGTTACAAAGAGCTCCAAGACATCATCGCTATCTTAGGTATTGATGAACTTGGTGACGAAGATAAGGCAGTCGTCGCTAGAGCAAGAAGAGTCAGAAACTTCCTTTCCCAACCTCTTCACGTCGCTGCAAACTTCAATGGCTTCGCAGGCATCTATATGCCAGTTAACGAAACCATCCGTTCTTTCAAAGAGATCTTAAGTGGCAAATACGACCATCTTCCAGAAGCGGCCTTCATGTATGTCGGTTCAATCGAAGATGTCATCGAAAAGGCTAAGAAGCTCGCAGAGGAGAATGAGTAATGGGGCTCCATCTCCAAATCCTCACGCCTAACGGAACGGCCTTTAAAGGTGACGTTTCTGAGCTATTCGTCCGTTGCAAAGGCGGCCCGATCGGAATCTTCCCTGGGCATACGACCTTTGTTGGTGAGATTCTCGAGCGCAGCGTCCTAAAAACAAGAACCAGCGAAGGACAAATTTATTTCGCTCTTACTCATGGCGCTATCGAAGTCAAACCTGATGATGAGGTCATGATCATCGTAGGCGAGGCAAAAGAGGCGCTTTCCGAAGAAGAGGCATTAAGCATCTTTGCTCCAGAAGAAGTGGAAGAAGAAATAAAATAAGAAATCAAAGTAATATGATGCTTAGAAGCATGGCGAACTATCGCTATGCTTTTCTTTTTGGCGACATTTTAAAAGAGAAAGATGGGATATATTGAAAAAAGATTTGTGTACGCTATAATGTACATATACAAAACAAGAGGAAAAAACTATGGTTAACACAAATGCAACTAAGCTTCGTAAGAATCTATTTGGTATGCTTGGCAACACAATCAAGTATAACGAAACCATCAACGTAAACACTAAGGATGGTAATGTATTTATCATCTCCGAAGAAGAATATAACGGCATGATCGCAACTATTGAGCTTAGTTCTAATGCCACGTTGCGTAACAAAATCATAGCGGGAAAGGAAGAAAAACTAGACGATTGCGTAAGCCTTGAAGAGGTAAAGTGGTAAATGTACAAGATCGTTGTTTCAAAGCAGGCAATAAAAGATTTTCCGAATCTTTCCTCGGCCGGCCTTGCCAAAAAGGCCAAAGCATCAATTGAACTTCTAAAAGAAAACCCGTTCCAAAATCCTCCGTCTTATGAAAAATTGATCGGTGATATGGAAGGTCTTTATTCAAGAAGAATCAATTTGAAGCACCGCCTCGTTTACCAAGTCTACGAAGAAGAGAAGATAGTAAAAATCGTCAGTGCTTGGTCGCATTACGAAAACGTATAAAAAAATTGCTCGATAGTAGTGTCGAGCAATTTTCATTGTGCTTGCTATTTTTTAGACAGGGTACGCAATATAGTTAAAAGAAACTAACGTGACCCCTTTGTAATTAGAAAGGGTTTTCGCGCTTTCGATCAAATAAGCGTCGCTCTTATCTTCCAGAGTAATAAGATACATTAGATCGTCGTATACCTGGGTACCAGTCAAACAACTATATGCCTCGATCCTCAGCTTTGTGCCTTTGAAGTACTCTGCTTCTGATGTCTTTTTGCTGGCGATATCTTTGCTGGTGCCAGTGTCAAGCCCGACGATTAGCTCGCCTTTCTCGTGTTCTTTTTTGATGCCAAATTCCAAGCTATCAACGATTTCTTTGTCTCGATTGTTTTCGGCATTAGAACAGGAAGAAATCATTAAACCCCCAAGAACGAAGTAGTGGCGGATCTAGCGTCTACGCGCATCGTATAATTGCTTGATTTAGCAAAATAGATTGTGTAGTATAAAGGGAATAAATGGGGCAAATATATGGAATTTAAATTGTTAAAGTCGATAATCGCATGGTCTGCGATCGCGTCTGCCAGTTTTTCTTGCGTCTGCACATCTTGGTTTGCAAACGCTGGCAAAAACCAGACAGATGACAACACAGCGAATTACCTATGCGGAGCCGCCGAAGGAGATGAAACTGCTGCCGATTATGGACTTATCGAATTTGAGGAACATGTATGCGAATCTGATCGTGTCGATCAACCCGATTTCGCGGGTTTGCCTCCGATAATCAACGTTCCGCTTCCGAACAGAACGGCGGCTTTTTCAGATTCTCCGCTTTTCTGCAAAGATTATTTTAGAGGGCTTTCTAGCAATCTTCCGAAAAACAACGTGGGAAACTGTGGCTATGTAGCCATATCGATGATGCTCAGCTATTACGCTTATTACTGGAATCTTTCCGTTTTGCCTTCCCAATACCTTCAATCTAGCAAGACTTTCCTGGACTCTCCTTCCAGTCAATTCAACTCCCCTTGTGCCGTGGACCAGGATATTAGTTTCCCCTACGATAGGGCAAATAGTTATGGCGTGGGGAGTGATGAATTCAGAAGACTCTATGACTCATATTACAACGATAAGATGGGGCAACTAGATAGCTCTTTTATCGCTTACCTATACAAACTAGCCGTCGACGAAGGGATTTGGGATAGACAAGAACGCGCTGATCCGGCATCAAATTTGCATCAGGTCAAAGATATTTTGTGTGTTCTCTTTTCTCGGCTTAACATTTCGGACAAAGTAAGCGTATATACAAAAGATGTAGATGATTATGAAGGTTCCACCGAAGAGTCCAAAAAAGCAAACATGTTGTATGATATGCTTACTCTCATTGACAAAGGGAAGCCTCTAATCATTGGTGGAAGACTGAGGCCTAAGGATGATCAAGGCAATTACATTTTTGGTACGGTGGACAATACTAATGGCTTGTCAGGACATATTACGGTCGCTTATGATTATGAGGAGATCACCGAAGACCTATATGGCCACACTGGATACAGATCCGGTTCATACTCGAACCTCATGGACATGTTCTATGAGATAGACGATTTCTGCTATCTTGATTTCCACGACATGCCGCACGTTCACAACGATCAATTTTCGGTCAATGGGCAAAATGTATGCAGTTGCACACTCGGCAGTCATAGGCATTCGTATACGGCGTACCCAATTGGCAGCAACACGGTGCACAGAAATTACTGCATGTGCGGTTATGTGGCCGATGAAAACCACATACGGAGAAGGTTCGGCATTTGGCAAGAAGAATGCATTTACTGCCATCAGGTTCTCTCAAATTCTTGGCCTTTGAGGTAAAAACGATGAAAATGACGAAAACATTAGTATTAATGGCATCGACTCTATTCGCCCTAGCGTCCTGCTCTAAGCCGGTTAGTGACCCAACCGACCCATCGGAGCATTCCACTTCGGTCGCTTCAAGCGAAGACACGGCTTCTTCCTTTTCCACGTTGGATTCTTCAAGTTCCAATATTTCGATTTCTTCCGAACCTGCCGAAATCAAGGATTTCTACACAGTTACCGTGTATCAATCCTATTATGTAAATGACAGAGGATGGGGCGATCCTAGGTTCGATTGCACGATCGAATACGCAAGAGGGTCCGTGCTTAAAGTTGATTCGGATTTTGCTAGGAAGATCAAACCCAAATACCAAGTCAAAGGCGATGGTTATTATCACATAGAGCGGCTATGTTTTGATCCAGAAAGAACCCAAGAAGTTCCACGTGGATACCAAGTCTATTCTGATGTCACTGTCTATTACGGGTGCACGGGATAATCTCGATTCTCTTCTCGGGAATGCTTACGAGATTTTGCGAGCGCTAAAAACTGCCAAGCGGAAACGCCTGGCAGTTTTCATTGTGCTTGCTATTTTTTAGGCAGGGTACGCAATATAGTTAAAAGAGACTAACGTGACCCCTTTGTAATTAGAGAGGGTTTTCGCGCTTTCGATCAAATAAGCGTCGCTCTTATCTTCCAGAGTAATAAGATACATTAGATCGTCGTATACCTGGGTACCAGTCAAACAACTATATGCCTCGATCCTCAGCTTTGTGCCTTTGAAGTACTCTGCTTCTGATGTCTTTTTGCTGGCGATATCTTTGCTGGTGCCAGTGTCAAGCCCGACGATTAGCTCGCCTTTCTCGTGTTCTTTTTTGATGCCAAATTCCAAGCTATCAACGATTTCTTTGTCTCGATTGTTTTCGGCATTAGAGCAGGAAGAAAACATTAAAACCCCAAGAACGGCTGCCGTTAAAGCGAATAATTTAAAGCCCTTGTTTTTCATAAATTACCTCGTATATAAACAATATATATACATATTCATATGATGTCAAATCTGAGTTTTTCGATTAAACCATGTTTTATGATATACGAAACGGGCTTTTTATCTTTTAAAGCGGTTTCATTTTGAATAGTTGAGATTGTCCTCATACAATACGTTTATGAATTACATTTTCATCTCGCCAAACTTCCCTGAAACCTTCTACAAGATAGCGGTGTCCCTTAAAAACAAAGGTGTAACTGTCTTAGGGATTGGTGACGCTCCTTACGATACTCTAAAAGACGAACTCAAAGATGCCCTTACTGAATATGCGAGAGTCAATGATATGGCGGTCTATCAGCATATGCTTGATACCTGTAGGTATTACGAATCCAAATATGGGCATATTGATTATATTGAAAGCAATAACGAGTGGTGGCTTTTAGAAGATTCAAAGCTAAGAGAAGACTTAGGGGTTACTTCAGGGTTCCTTCCTTTCGAGATGGCAAAGATCAAAGCCAAAAGCGAAATGAAGAAGTGCTTTGAAGCCGCTTGCATAAAAACGATGAGATTCGTCCTCGTTGGTGGGCCAGAGGATTTAGATGCTGCCATCTCTTTTGCAAATGGCGTATCTTATCCCGTTTTCGTTAAACCTAACGTCGGAGTAGGGGCGACCGATTCATTTAAATTAAATAATGAGTGCGAATTAAGAGGATTCTTAAAAGAGAAACTCCCAGAAACATATATCATGGAAGAGTATGTTGATGGGAACATCGTTTCTTTCGATGGTCTTTGCGACTCTAATAGTGACTGCGTGATCGCTTTAAGCAATCATTTTGATACAAATTCCAGCGATATGGTGGAAGAGCAGAGTGACGATTCTTATTACATCGCTCCTTTTGATCTCCCGATGAAAGACATCGACGCATCCTCCTTCCTAGAAGCAGGGAAAAGAGCCATCAAGGCTTTTGGGATCAAGAAAAGATTCTTCCATATCGAGTTCTTCGTTCTTAATAAGGATAAGGAAGGCTTAGGGAAAAAAGGCGAATTCGTAGGGCTTGAATGCAACATGAGGCCTTGCGGAGGAAATACCACTGATCTTTATAGCATCGCTTTAAACGCGTCGATATATGATGTGTACGCCGACATAATCGTCGATGGTGTAAATAGTCAGGACCTAAGCAAAGAAAAGTATTATGCGATCGCCTCATCAAAGAGGAACAACCTTCAATACTCAAACGACATCAATGAATTAAGGAAAGAATACGAGGAGCACATAATGTGCGAAGGGACATACCCAAAAGGATATAGCGACGCAATGGGCGACTATTATTTGTATTCGAGATGGGACGATCTTGACGAAGGACTTCTATTCGACAAAAAACTTAGGGCAAAGTAATGGCAATCAAGCTTCTACGCGCATCGTATAATTCTTGACTTTGCAAAAAAACTATCTACTATAAAGAGAATTAAAGAGGGCGCTTAGATGAGGTTTGAAATATTTAGATCAATAATCGCAAGTTCCGCGATGGCATCCATCATCTTTTCGTTAGCGTCCTGCTCTAAGCCGGTTAGTGACCCAACCGACCCATCGGAGCATTCCACTTCGGTCGCTTCAAGCGAAGACACGGCTTCTTCCTTTTCCACGTTGGATTCTTCAAGTTCCAATATTTCGATTTCTTCCGAACCTGCCGAAATCAAGGATTTCTACACAGTTACCGTGTATCAATCCTATTATGTAAATGACAGAGGATGGGGCGATCCTAGGTTCGATTGCGCGATCGAATACGCAAGAGGGTCCGTGCTTAAAGTTGATTCAGATTTTGCTAGGAAGATTAAACCCAAATACCAAGTCAAAGGCGATGGTTATTATTTCATAGCGCAAATATGCTTTGATCCAGAAAGAACCCAAGAAGTTCCATATGGATACCAAGTCTACTCCGATGTCACCGTCTATTACGGGTGCACAGGATAGAGAGCTGCCGCTTATACTGGCGTAGCTTGAATATGCAATAGATGAAAGCTGCCTGATAAAAGTGTCAGGCAGTTTTTGTTTATGTTTCTTTGACTGGGTCTTAATCAGTTTTCGATAGTGATTGAATAATTACCGACCGACCTTGTCAGATTACTTCATACGATTTTACGCGGTTCTCTTTCTTGTCTTTAAAGCGTAGATAACTAACCCTACCGCGTTAGCGACAAACAAAACTAACATCGGTATGACAATGAGCACTAAAAACATATTGGAGTTCTTTTGAAGATAACCAATGTAATTGTCTTGATAATAATTAAGCGCGATATCAATGTTACTAGGCATAGTAGCAAGCATTATTATCGTGGTGATTAGGAAAAAGAGAGTAAGGCCGATATCGAGACCAAAAATAACTCCCCAAATAATTTTCTTTGATTTCATATTCGTAGCCTCTAACTCGTTGGTATCGTTGACGCTTCAATTGTCACTTCTGGTTTAGAACCTGTCGCTTGAACAAAGTCCCCGTCGGGGTCAGATTTCACATACACATCGTATAGCTCAGGGTAATAGTTGAATATCTTAAGCTTAACATCGGTATCGCTATAACATGTGATATAGTATCTTCCCTTCTTTGTATATTCGGTATCCTCTGGATCTTTGCTCACGTATTTAACGTTAACATAGTAGCTAAAGTCAGCAGGCTTTCCTTGTGCTGTTGGGTTGGAAAGATAGTAGTTAAGGATGGTGTTTTCGATTTTTTCATCTGTAGCACTGCGATATCCGATTGAACCGAAAGTACCGCCGTAGCCATCTTGAGCTTTGTACTCGAAGTCAATGTTTGTGATCCATGTATCATTATTAGCGTTATTCGATTGGCCTCCAAGAACAAGAACATATGTATCAATCTTTGCTTGATCTCTTTCGTTCTGTTCATCTGTTTGCGGTTCTGATGTTAGGGGATCCCAAACGCCGCTACTCGTGTATCTTCCGACAACGTTGCCATCAGCGTCTAAGCCACAGTACGCAACCTTTTTGACATCGCTTTCAAGAAGGTCAAGAGAAATGGTGTGGGTGAGGTTGATGAACCCTCCATCGTTCGATTCAACTGTGTTTGTGCCAGCACTCTTAAGCGACATAAAACCATCGCCTTTTTTGAAGGTTGGATCAACGACTTCGATGCCGTTTCCAAAGAAAGAAACCTGGACATAGGTAAATGAGATTTTACCAAGTAGGTCATCTCTATCGTCTATCGCGTTCGAAGTGTTCTTGAGGTAAACGACGATTGAACTTGAACATTGCTCGTTTGCATAGAAAGGTTGGCCTTTTGTTGGAGGCAAACCAACTCTTTGCCCTGCTGTTTGTTCGGATTTTAATGCTAGTACGGCTATGTTTGTGTTGCCGATCTTGCGGTAATAGAATTCGGCGCCTCCTCCAACAACGTCTATGTTTCGAGACCGGTATCCGGACCCATAGATGATGCTGTCTTCGGACGGGAAGTAATCTAACGTGTCTGGATTGTCGACGACGTCTCTTGTAACTACTATCAATTTCCAAGTCCCATGGTTTTCGCCCACACCAGGAACGTAGTTGAAGTTAGTGTGACTATCCGACGTTAAACCACCGACTTCGATAAACTCTTCTTGCTCGACCCCATCAATGACTTCTTTATATTTAAGTGGAGTTTCAAATGTTCTTGGGTCAACGTGAATAATGTCTTTTGAATCCTCGAAGGAGAAAGGGATTCTTCGGATTAGGTTTTTGCTTGCGTCGATTAAGTCGTTGTAAGGGGTTTTTGTGTTTGAAATATCGCCGTAATCTTTAAACCAAAAAGCGCTTTTGTCACTTAGATTTAGCTGTTTCCCTGCTTTAGCGTCATTGACGGTGATTGCGTCTTGCTCCAAAGTGTTTGCCGTTTCGTCATAGCCTCCTTTTGGATAAAGATAGATGCTTCTATGTGTTCCGGTGAACCAAGTGCCAAATGTAAACGAAAGCAATATTGAAAAATGATGGATGCCTTCTTGAACATCTGATAACTGAATTGGGTCAAAACTCATTTTTATTGTACGGGATATTCCATTTGATGAAATGGTCGGATGCACCGTCAACGCTATAAAGTTATAAGCGTTTCCGTTGATTCCAGGATCATCAAAAAACAGTCTTGCATCAATGTTAAGCGAATTTATGGATGGGGTGACGGCTGATGTGAAAGGCTCTGACGTAAAGTCATTGAATGTTAACTTAACAGGATACACATCAACATCTTTTATGACTTTTCTATCGTATGATTCGCCGTATTTATAACTGTTAGACGCGGAGTCCCAAAAATAATAAGCGGTTGGATATTCTTTTCTGTTTTCTGGATCGCTATTGTCGACAATTAAACCTTCGCCAGCGCCTTTTAAAGAGTGGTCATAATAGAGTGGTGTGCTCGCAGGGATTTTGTTTTGTCCGTTATGAGAATGATCTCCATCGTCTTTATCAACGTATTCCCTGTCTTGGTAGTAAACGTTATATTCGTGTCTGTTTTCAACAAACTCAGGTGAGGTATAACCTGCAGTGGACAATGAATAACCGTTGTTGATGACATACGTTCCTGAGCCTGCTGCAGAATCAGGGCTAACAGCTGTAGAGAATGGGACTGCTGTTTGATCGTTTGCGGTCATTCTCTTGATTTTGTCGCCATCTTTATTAGGCGCTACATCAGCTGTTTCTCTTGTGTTTTTGAGAACGAGTTGATCGTCTTTAATGGAGTTATAGGTCGAGTTAAAGTAATTGAAAACGGATTGCGAATTCAAAGAGAAAGTGTAGTCACGGCCATAGCCTAAACCACCGCCTAATGCGTCTTGTTCCGCTCTTCCATAATAACCATAGTTATTAACGTGAAGTCCGTTTGTTGTGCCTTTGAGGGTGCAGTTATTGACATAGACGTTTTGGAAGTTTTCTGTTTGGTCTAAGTGACCTGCGATATAGCCCATATGGATCGCGCCGTCATTATGGAGGTGCTCAGTTCCTGAAGCCAATTCTTCATCGGTAGGCTCATCGTAATGTGTGCCCGTCGTATCGATCTCGAAATTGCTGAAATATGTATTTAAGCATGTACCATATCCAACGAATCCAAAAATTCCGATATCTGAATACTGGCCTCTAGTCGCGTCGATCTTGAAGCCTGAGACGGTCATGCCGTTACCTTGAATGTGGGAGTTAAAAGGAAGCTCTTTTGAGCCAAGAGGCGCTAAAGAAGCAATACGGTCACAGTTTAGAGTGGTGGAGTATGGGCTTCCATTAACGTATTCGACTCTGCCTTTGCTGTAGTTATAGACTTCTTTGACTCCGTCACCATCCATATCGGTGCCGATTTCGTAGTAGAATTCATGCTCCGCAAAACCTTCAAGGTTGTAGTGGAGAAGGACCATGTTTTCATAATGTCTAGGACGGGTGATGATGAAAGGATCTGTGCTTTTGCCAGTGCCGCTATGGAAATACTTTTGAAGGACTGAACCAGTAAGGCCATCATCGATATCGATCTTCTTTTCGTTATAGAACCAGGCTAAAGAGAAACCGCTTGAAAGAAGAAGGGCTCCAGAGCAAAGAGAAGTGATTAGGAGAGTAAACTTAGACTTTTTGACTTTGTCCATTAGTCATTACCTCCTACATTGAATTGAAGCTTTACGATATCGCAAGCAAAAGAAACCGAATACGATGCAAGATCATCTGCGGTCGCTTTCTTATCTGTTGAGTGGTCGAAGTAATAATCAACGAGGTCTTCCTTATAGAAGTATTCAAGATACATGACAGTGACTGCATCCGAGGCATTCTCATCAAGATCTAACTCATCGAAAAGTATGGCGTTTTCTTGGATCTTGCCTCCGGTTTTGCTGCCATTAGGTTCATCGTTAATGGTGACATAACTTCTAGATTCTTCGATGCCATTAAAGACTCTATACGCTCCAGCATATATTGAGTCTGGAGATGATTCGTTCAAAGAAGCTGGGTTTGGGAGCTCATGCTTGAAGAAGTACTTGAAACCGATGATGTTGGACATATTCCTTGTGACATTGGACTCGCCGTCAAGGAAAGAACCTGAGCAAGGGATGCTCAAAGAGAATTTAGAAGTCGAATCGATACTCGTCTTCGAAAGAATTTCGATTCTGAGGATCTTGTTGTTGTATGTGTTTCTTTCTGGAATGAAAGAGTCGTATTGAGGGAGAGCGAATTTGGAGACAAAAACATCTCTTCCTTTATCATCTTTGGTGATTGAATCCGTTGCGACTTTGCCAGTCATGTTATCGAGGTCGTAGTCATAGATCTCGAAAGATACATCAAGCCTATCGTCGCTTTGTGTTTTGAAGACTTGGGCTGCAGCTTCAGCGGATTTGACAGTGGTAAACCATGCGGCGGTAACGGAGACGAACATGGTGGTACACGAAAGAACGTTGAGACACACAAGTGCTAACGCTTTGACCTTGTACTTCCTTTCCATTTTCTTCTCCTTTGATAGTCACAAAAAACCAGCTCACGATGGCAGCTGGCTGCCCCGGAAGGGCCCTATAGTTTTGCGTCGCTAGATTACTCTAGGTTTGCTTTTTACAGCCAAATTATAGCCGAAATTGATGCTGAAGCAACATATTTACAATATGTACCGTTAAAGAAGCGCTAGAAATTTTTCAAAAATTGATACTCAAGCCTAAGCTACAAACAACTAAGCGAAGTAACTGTTAAGGATTTCGATTCCTTTTGAGGTTCAGTAGTGATCGCCTAATTTCGTCTTTTTGTTATAGATTAAGCCGTCTTGGGCGCTTTCTCCGATTTGTCCAGAGATGAAATCGATATCGTCCATTGAGTAACCTTTGATGTCGACATAGGAGATTTCGCGCGTACTTGTTAGGGCTTTTGGGAAAACGACATCATAAAAGAAATCGATTTCGCTAGAAACGCTGCTATCGAAGAAATAAGTAAGGTCTTTGAGTGACTCGTATTCCTTCGCTCTATAGATCGTGGTGATGCTGGTATATGCCTTAAGGGTGTTTCTGATTTTCTTGCTGTCTTTTTCTTGATTCTCTTCAGTGCCATAGATGACTTCGGTTAGGACTTTGTCATTTAGGAGATACATGCTAGGGGTAGCGCCACTCATAACAGGGTTAGTAAGTCTCTTTTCGATACCCTTTCTTGCAACGTAGCTATTGATGGCATCCGCCTCGCTATTGGTGTTATTAAGAATGATAGAAACATCGAGATCGTATGGTCTAAGAGCTTCTTTATATGTTGTTTTTGCGATGTTACAAGCGCTACAAGTGTCTGAAAGGAAAACAAATAAAACGCCCTCGCCTTTGCTTGCTCGATAGATGATGTCATTAGCCTTAACCTCTTTGCCCCAATAAGCGGTTCTATCATTTCTAAAAAGCAAATAGTCTTTGGTCAAGTCGTTAACTTTCGAATATGAAAAAGCCTCTTTGCCGCATGATGACAAACATAAGAGAGGGAGAAGAGAGAACAAATTTAACTTTTTCATGCTTATTTTTGGAATCTGTATTTCGTGGCTTTTAAGACCATATCTTTTGTTTCTTTTGAAACCTTGTTTATACGTACCGTTTTGAAGGTTTTTACGACCGCTTGACCAGGGACGTTTCCTTTTCTTACGTCTTTTCTTAACGCGACCATGACTTCGCCATCTTCCCTATGAGAATTGATTAAGGCGATTTCGCAAGCAACTCTGATTTCTTTTTCGGTAGGGTTATCTTTTTTGATGATGATGTGAGAACCTGAATCACCCATGATGTGAAGCCAAAGGTGGTTCTTACTTGTTCCATAGAGGAAGGTCAAGCAATCATTTTGCTTTGAGCTTTTTCCATAAAGGATCTTAGTCCCTTCATAGTCGATAAAATATGGAAGTGAATCGCTACCAAGTCCTTTCCAGTTGTCGCTGCTCTTTTTCTTTTTAGGGTCTCTATAAAGATCGAGTTCTTTGGCTAAGAGCTCCAGTCCTGCTTCGTCTGCGTTTTCAAGCTGAGTCAAAGACGATGTGACATCCTCTAATTCCTTGAGGGTTCTCTCTTTGTTTTCTGTTGCGGCCTTAATTGTGGCTTTTGCTTTTTTGGCTTTCTTGTAGTAAAGGGCAGCATTCTCACTTGGATTTCTTGAAGGATCGAGCTTGATGGCCATGCCTTCGTATTCGACTGAAGTGGCTTTTGGGGCAATTTCATCAAAGACCATGTATATAGCGTCGCCATATTGCCCATCATCCAAATGCTTCTTTGCTTCTTCGACATCGGAGTCGATGGATAAAAGCTTTCTCTCTAAGAGCTTCTTTCTGTTTTTGAGGCTTCTAATGATTGGAAGGAATTTGTTTGCCTTACGTTTTTTGGCTAAAGACTCTTCTTCCTCCAAACAGTTTTTCTCGTAAACGTATGGGTTAAAGTCGCTTTCTTTTGCTACAAACCCATTGGTTTTTGGGGTCTCGTATATTAGGCCTCTTACAATTGGTCTTTCATCATTGATATTGCTTTGCTTATAGGCAAGGATGATTTTGTTTTCCTTGTCGGTGATGATCATGTTTGGGTGATGAGGGAAGAGTTCAAGGTATAAGTTGATCTTCTCTTCTTTGAATACGTTATTGATGACGATGAGGTTCATCTTGACGATGCGGTCTTCGGAAACGAGTTCAACGCTTTCGATATACGGATTGATGAGTTCTTTCTTAAACTGATCGAAGAAGTGAGAACCCACGCTAGTCGCGCTTGCCCCTTCATTAGCCATGTATAAGCGAGGCGCTTCTTCATCAAGAGCGATTACGAACCTGTTATTAGGTGAGCCGCTTAAACGGAAAAAGAAAACCTTCTCTGTATAGAGGACTGGGCTAGATAAATGTCTGCCTTTGAGATTCTTGTCCAAATAGGAGACGTATGTTTCCAAATCTTTTTTCGTCAAAGCTTTCATGAGTACATTGTAACACATTAGAGAAACGATGTTCCTCCCACTTGCTAATTGAATTGTAAAATTTTATAGGGCCTTTGCAATTTAGTCGCTGTCGAGATTTTCTCGCTTTTTGTTGTTGTAAAAACGAGGTTATGAAGATTATAATTTTTCAAATATGAAAAAAGGTTTACTAATCATCATGTCTGGCCCATCAGGGGTTGGAAAAGGAACTATCCGCCAAAAGGTAATGGAAGATCCATCTCTCAAACTCTATTTCTCGGTCTCAGTCACTACTCGCCAAATGAGAGCAGGTGAAAAGCACGGCAGAGAATATTGGTTCATTAACCAAGACGAATTTGACGATTTAATGAATAATGGCAAGCTTCTTGAATGGAACCGCTATGTCGGACATTCATATGGCACCCCAATCGATCCAATCAATGAACACCGTGCCGCAGGCGACAATGTTCTTATGGAAATCGATGTCCATGGAGCAACACACGTCTTAAAGAAAGTCCAAGGCGACAAAGGCGTCCTTACGTTCTTCATCCTTCCTCCATCTCTTGAAGAGCTCGAAAGAAGAATCAGAGGCCGTTGCAGCGAAGACGAGGAAACCATCCAACGTAGACTTAACCAAGCCCGCGAAGAGATGGAACAAAAGGGCAATTACATGTTCAATGTCACCAATGACACCGTCGAACAAGCCGCTGCTGATATAGTAAAAATAATCAAAGAACAATTAGAGGCTCAATAAAGCCTCTTTTTTGTTACAATAGTGTCATGAAGATTATCGATGTCTTGACTGAATATGGAACAAGGTCTCTTGACCGCACCTTTTCATATGTGTATTTCGGTCAAAAAAGAATCGAACCACGTTTTAGAGTCAAAATATCTTTCAACACCCAACTCCTAATGGGGTTTGTTCTTTCGGTCAGAGAAACCCAAAGAAGCGTCAAAGAGCTTGAAGAGGAATATGGGTATTCATTCAAAGAGATCAAAGAAGAAGACATCATAGATGAAGAACCTCTTGTCGATGACAATATGATGGAACTCGCAAAAGAGGTTGCAGATTATTATTTCGCCCCATTCATTGGAGTCATGCAAGCCATGCTTCCAATCTCTCTTTCTCCAAAACTTTCAAGTCTTAAAGGACCTAAGATTGCCTACGAACAATGGGTACGTTTAAAGGAAAATGACGAAAAGGGGCTCACTGATAAGCAAATAGAAATGCTTAGACTCATAGCCGGATATGGACCAATCCTCAAAAAGGAATGCGGCTCAGTCTCCATTCTTAAGAAGCTCATTGAAGCAGGAAGAGTAGAGGTCTTTAGAAAAGAGAAGGCGAGATTTGTCATCAAGCCAGAAGAACGAGAAGAACCTCACGAGATGTCAGAGGAACAACAAAAAGCCTATGACACAATCCTAAATTCCGAGAAAGACGTCATCCTTCTTGAAGGCGTCACAGGATCAGGAAAAACTGAAGTATACCTAAGACTAAGCGAGAACATCCTTTCAAAAGGCAAAAGCGTTCTTATGTTAGTCCCTGAAATCAACCTCACTCCTGTAATGGTTGAATATTTTTCTAGACGCTTTGGCCAAAAAGTCGCCATCCTCCATAGCGAACTCACCCCAGCGGAAAGATATGACGAATATCGAAGAATCGCAAAAGGCGATGCCTCGATTGTCGTAGGCGCTAGAAGCGCTATATTCGCCCCGCTAAAAAACATCGGTCTCATCATTCTCGATGAAGAACACGTCGAATCATATAAACAAGACAATTCTCCATATTATCACGCTAGAGAAGTCGCGATCATGAGAGGCAAAAGAGAAGGCTGCAAAGTCTTGTTAGGAAGTGCCACCCCAACGCTTGAATCAAAAGCTAGAGCAGATAAAGGCGTTTATGGCTACGCTTCAATGCCTCATCGCGTTAACCAAAAATCCCTTCCTCCTACATCAATCATCGATTTAAGCGACCGTCAAAACTTAACAAAAGAATCAGAAAAACTTTCCCTTCCTCTCATTACTGAAATTAGAAGCAGGCTCGAAAAGAAAGAACAAGTTCTTTTGCTCATCAATAGAAGAGGATATTGGACTGGTATCGAGTGTCCAAAGTGCGGACATATTTTCACTTGCCCATCTTGTGGAGGTAACCTCACCTTCCACCAAGAAGACCGCATGCTCAAATGCCATCACTGTGGCTTTGTCGAGCAATATCCAAACTCATGCCCAGACTGCGGCAATCACCAACTTAGAAGAATAGGTTATGGCACCGAAAGGGTCGTCAAAGAAATCGAGGATCTTTTCCCTGAGGCAAGGGTTGCCAGAATGGATAGCGACATTGGTAAAGTAAGCAAAAACGTCGAAAAGATTCTTCGCGAATTCCATGATGGGAAATACGACGTGCTTGTCGGAACCCAAATGATCGCCAAAGGACACGATTTCCCTGATGTCACCCTTTCCGCTGTCGTTTTAGCGGATATCGGGCTATCTCTTCCTACCTATCGAGCAGCGGAAAGAACCTTCCAGCTCATCGCTCAGGCAGTAGGTAGAAGTGGTCGTTCCAAAAAAGACGGAGCAGCCATGATCCAAACATACAACAAAGGCCATTACGCCATAGTTTATGGGGCAAAACAAGACTACAAATCCTTCTACTTAAAAGAGATGCAACAAAGAAGGATGACAGGCTACCCTCCATACTTCTACCTCATTCTTTTGGAATTCTCTTCTTCTAAAGAAGAAAAAGCAGTCCAAGCCTCTTTGGATTTCAAAAGAGAAATCGAAAGCCTTGACATCGAATCGTTCTCAACGCTAGGCCCAATCACGCCTTTCTTTAGTATGAATAATGGCAAGCATAAACGTAACTTGCTTTTGAAGTTCAAGAAGAGAGAAGAAGTGGAAAAACCTCTGCGTGAACTCATTGAAAAATTCACTAAATTAGGCGGCATCGATATTTCTGTCAATGTCGATCCTTTAGATTACTAACATAATCTATACTAATGAGCCCATCTAGTGGTATAATTTCCTCCAATAGAGGAATTATATGATCGTTATTTCAATTATTGGTTTAGACCAGTTCGTCGTAGGTGATTATTCTAGAGCCCACACCAGCAATCTCGCTGAAATTTTTGAAGTCATGGAAGATGATGTTAATTTTGAAGCACCACAAACCATGATTTTCCACCAAGGTGCCGAACAAACATCTTGGCAAACCGTTGTTATCGTCCGTGCCCCAAGAAGCGCAGAGATCCTTGAATCCAAGGCAGCGGAATATCTCCTTAGAACCCTTAAGGAAGTCTCAATCAACGTTGAGATCATCTTCGAATACTATGAGGAATCCCATCATTACGAATTCGTAAATGAAGAATATCCACGTTACATGGAAGGCACAGGCATGGCTGAAATTCATGAAGGCTTTGCCGATGATGAAGATTACGAAGATGACGAAGAAGCCGATCCACGCGATCGTGCTGATTTAGATTATAACGACGAACATCAAATATATCTTGGCGATGCTTTTGCAGGCCACGAAGAAGAACTTGAACACAGCTGCGGTTGCGATGATGACGACTGCGACTGTGGCCACCATCACCATCACTAACCATCAGGAGGAAAAAAGATGCAGGAATTTGAATTATCTCTTAAGGTGCTTGAAGACATCCTCGACAAGGATATCTACTTTAACGACGCTCTCAAGAAGCGTTTCCAAGCAGAAGTCGCCATTCGCCCACTCCGCGCTACTGTCGCAGGACTTGTTGGCTGCGAACTTCGTCACCACTTACTCTTCGTTTATTTAATTAACGAACTCGGTATCGAGGGAATGAGCGAAGAACAAAAGAGAAGCGTTGCCCTTGCTTTAGCAAATATCGCTTTCTTCAAGAGAATTCCTGAAGACAAGATCAAAGAAATCCTTTTGGAAAAGCTTGGCCAAGAAATGCTTGAGAAGGTTTCACCACTTCTTGATAAGGCCAATAGACCAAACGAATTCATTCCTGAAGATATGCCAAAAACCAGCAACCGTTATCTCTCTTTGAGATATAACACTCCTGAATGGGTGCTTAAGATTTGGCAACACTATGGCTATGGATTAACTTACAGAATCCTTAAAGCCAACAACCGTCAAAACATCAATAGCGTACGTGTCAGAACTTCAATGGTAAGCGTCGAAGAGGTTTTAAATAGCAACAGCGATTTTGCAAAATCACCAGTTGACGATGTCCTCCTTTACGGTGGCAAAACCCCACTTCGCAAAGTCGACATGTTCGCAAAAGGTATGCTCTTCAGCGAAAAGATGGCTAATAAAGCCCTCCTTTCCGAATACAAAGTCGAAGAACCAAAAGAAGCCTTCATCTATAACGGCAATGCCGAATCAACCCTCTTCAAAGAAATGCTCGAACTCTATGGTGAGAGAATCGGCCTCAACTTCGGTTGCCCAGATACCGCAAAGCACCTCGACATCATGAAGATGATCAAAGCCAGTGGTCAAAAGAACGTCAATTTCTTCGGTGCCGCTCCAGATTCAATGGAAAGCGCAATCTCACGTCCTCAAGACCTTGTCATCGCCGCACCAGATAGCACCAACTTCGACTATATCAACCAATGGCCTGATTACCTCCTTCACTTCAAGAAGGAAGGCATGGACGCTCTTTTCGCACAAGAAAAAGCAGTCCTCGAAGGCGCATCACACTTCGTTGCAGAAAAAGGCACTCTCATCTATATGATTAACACCATCTCCAAGAAAGAAGGCCACGCAACAGTCCAAGAATTCTTAGCTAATCATCCAGAATTCACCCTTGTCAAAGAAGAACAACATTACCCATACGAAGAAATGGCAACCGCCCTCTTCTATCCAGTACTGGTTAAGAATACCAAAGAAGCAAAAGATACAGATTCAATTACCGAAATGCCAGCAGTGGCAAATGAGGAAATCGAAATCCAAATCAACTTCGACGAGAACTAATATGGCGAAGAAAAATCTTTTCGGTTATACCCTTAAAGCGCTCGAAGAAGAGATGCTTGCCCGTGGTGAAAAGAAATATCGCGCCACCCAACTTTACCAATGGATCTACATCAAGAAAGTCACTGACTTCGACATGATGACAGACGTTTCTAAGTCTTTCAGAGAAGTCCTCAAAGAAGAATACTGTCTTGATTTACCTACTGTTTTCACCAAACAAGTCGCAACCGATGGCACCATCAAACTTCTTTTGGAGATGAGCGATGGCGCTAAAGTCGAATGCGTCCTTATGCGCTACGATTATGGCAACGCCATCTGCGTCTCAAGCCAAGTCGGTTGCAACATGGGATGTGCTTTCTGCGCATCTGGCCTTCTTAGAAGAGACCGCAACCTAACAAGCGCCGAAATGGTTGGACAAGTCATCGTCATGAACCAAATCCTCGCTGAAGAAGCGGACAACGTTTCTCACGTCGTCGTCATGGGAACAGGCGAGCCTTTCGATAACTATGATAACGTATCAAGTTTCATCCACATTATGAATGAAGCCAAAGGCTTAGCAATCGGAGCTAGACACATCACCGTCAGTACCTGTGGCCTTGTCCCAGGCATCAAAAGATACGCTGAAGAAGGAATCCAAGTTAATCTTGCTATCTCTCTTCACGCGCCAAACGACACCATCAGAAACGAACTCATGCCAGTTTCAAGAGCCTATCCAATGGAAGAGCTTCTTGACGCTGTTAGAGAATATGTCGAAAAAAGCGGACGCCGCGTCACTTTTGAGTACATCCTCATCAAAGGGCTTAATGACTCGCTTGAAAACGCCAAAGAACTCGCTTCAATCCTTAGAGGCATTTTCTGTTACGTCAATTTGATTCCGCTTAACCCAGTCAAAGAAAAACCATACGAGAGATCCCTTGATAAAGACACCAAAGCCTTCTCTCTTTACCTCAATAACCATGGGGTCAACTGCACCATCAGAAAAGAATGGGGCACTGGCATCGATGCTGCATGTGGTCAGCTTAGAGCCAAATACGAAAAAGGACAAAGATAATGTCATATCACGGCACGTTTGCTTTTAGAACGGACATAGGCAAAGTCAGGAAAGACAACGAAGACAAAGCCCAAGTCGCTATGAATTCTAATGGCGAGGTGCTTTTGATTGTCTGCGATGGCATGGGAGGAGCCTCCAAAGGAGACCTCGCAAGCAAGATGGCCATCGAATCCTTAGTTGAATCCTTCAAAAACAAAAAGAAATACATCCTTCTTGGAAACGAGAAGAGATGGTTTACGAAAGCCGCTAAAAAGGCTAATGCTGCCATATACGAAATGGCAGAAAAAGAGCCTTCTTGCAAAGGTATGGGCACGACTGTCGTTGCCGCTTTGATTAGCGGTAACCGCCTAATCACCGCAACAGTAGGCGATTCCCGTTGCTATATGCTCAAAAAGAAGAATGAGCTCGTTCAGCTCACTCATGACCAAACATATGTCAATTATCTTGTCTCAACTGGAAAAATCAGCGAGGAAGAATCTCTTTCGCATCCAGATAGGCATGTCTTAATGAACGCTTTGGGAATTTACCCTTCCCTTAGCCTCACATTCACAAGCCATGAGTATAATGGCGAAAGCATTCTTTGCTGCAGCGATGGCCTTTATAACCAGATCCCTCATAGGGAACTTCAAAACATCATGAGCACAGACGATAGAAGCGATCAGAAAGTAGACGCCCTTATTTCGGTCGCTAATTTTAATGGCGGAAGCGACAATATCGCAGCCGCTCTTTGGGAGTGTATAACCAATGATTGAGATCGGCATGAAAGTTGACGGCCGCTACAGAATCGAAGGTCGTATAGCCCATGGCGGCATGGCTGATATCTATGAGGCGTTCGATATCATTCTCCGCAAAAGCGTAGCTTTGAAAATCATGAGAGAAGACATGATGGACGATCCTAAAAATATCGAACGTTTTGAACATGAATGCATCGCTAGTGCTTCCTTAAACAACATCAACATCGTCAAAGTCTATTCACACGGAACAATCGATGGCCGTCCATATATGGCAAACGAATACGTCGAAGGAAGAACCCTTAGAGACAAGCTCAATATCGCTTCAGGCCATAACCTCACTCCTCTTGAGGCATGTGAAGTCATGCTTCAACTTACGACTGGAGTCCAGTATATCCATGAGCATGGCTTAATTCACCGTGACTTAAAACCGGACAACCTTTTCTATCTCCCTGATGGTTCAATCAAAATCACTGATTTTGGTATCGCCACAAAAGTAGGGGAAGACACAACAGGAGACGCAATAGCGGGAACCGTCTATTACTGCGCCCCTGAAATCCTTATGGGCGCCAAAGCGACATTCGCTAGCGACGTCTATTCCATGGGTATCATCTTCTTCGAAATTCTTACTGGCACCATCCCATTCGATGGAACGACTGGAGAAGAAGTCGCTTTGGCTCATATCAAAAAACACTTCCCAGAGCCAAGCAAATACCTAACAAGCATTCCAAAGCAACTTGATAAAATTGTTATCAAAGCGTGCCGCAAAAGACCTGAGGAAAGATACGCAAACGCTTTTCTAATGATGGAAGACATCAAGAAGGTCCTTAGCGACAAAGAAAATTTCAAAGAAAAAAAGAGCCTTCTTTCGAGACTCTTCGGGTTCAAATAATGAGACAGATACGTGATGTTTTTCTTCCGCAAGTAGCGCCATCGGTGCTCGCTTGCAACCGCCACAACGCCATCTTAGAGGCTGCGGAAACAAAAGACTATGGGGTCAAGATCCTTCATTTCGATATGATGGATGGCAAATTCGTCCCACAGAAGACCTCATTCCATCCTGGCTTTGTCATGAGCCATCATTTTGACGGTTTCATCAAAGACGTCCACCTTATGGTCATTAACCCTATTAATAGGGTTGACGCCTATCTTGAAGCAGGAGCGGATGTCATCACTTTCCATCTTGAAGCGTATAAGACGAAAAAGGCAGTCATGAGAACGATCGAAAAGATCAAAGCGGGCGGCGCTTTAGCGGGCCTCAGCATCAAACCAGATACACCGGTTTCTGCTCTTCTTCCATTCATGGGCATGGTCGACTTGATTCTTTTAATGTCGGTCGAACCAGGAATGGGTGGCCAAAAATTCATGCCTGAATCCGTTCAAAGAGCCAAAGACATCAGATCCTTAATTAGAAAAGAAGGGCGCGACATAATCCTTGAAATCGATGGGGGAATTAACGCTGTCACATCAAAGCTAGTGAGTTCGTACGTGGATATCTTCGTTTCCGGATCATATCTTTTCGGACATAGCGATTTCAAATCCAGGATGTTAGCGTTAATTGAAAACCAATGAGAGAGATCCTATTAGTCCTTTCAATCCTTTTGCCAATTCTCTTCTTTGGCCTTTTCGTAATTTTTGGAATCTCATTCTACAAAGCAAAGAATTCTAGGAAATTCGATTTCTTGACCGAATTCCCTTATGAGCTTCTAGAAGCTAACGAAGGCAAAGAATTCTTAGTCCGTCTTTTCTTTGACACCTTCCCTTTGTCTATGGCCTTTTTGACCATTTTTCAAATCACCATCCATTATGAATCCGCGAGCCTTATATCCTTTATATTATTAGGAGGATTCATCACTCTCGCTTTTGCTTTATCTCTTATTTCGCTTAGCCTCGTAAGCGCATCAAAAGAAAAGGCCCACACCACAAGGTTTGTCATTTCCTGTGCTCTCCTTACCGTCTTAAGCTTTATTAACGGTATCTTCTTATTCTCAGTGAGTAGAGGCTTCAAAGCCGAAGTCGCCATGAAAGTGATAGGGGGAATCTGTTTCTTATTCGCCTTATCCTCACTTTTAGTGATGTTTAATCCTAAACTCAAAAACTGGCCTTCATTAGAGAGCGTTTCAGAGATCGATGGAAGCGTCTCTTACCGCCGTCTTCGTCCATTTGTCTTAGCGGTAAGCGAATGGGTACTCATTCTCATTTCCCTTCTAGGGATAATCGCTGCCTCCATTGGAAACGCGTTAGTGATTCTATAAAAGCAAAAAGAAAAAGGCCGCTAGGGCCTTTTTTAAAAATAACAGTAGAAAAACTATTCAGCGTCGGTTGCTTTGATGGATTTGTTAAGGGTTCTGTAAGCACGAGCTGACATTTTAACGCTGACCATTTTGCCATTGATGTTGACTTTATAGGTCTGCATGTTGACATTCCAAACGCGGCGGGTTGCTCTGACGGAATGTGAACGATTGTTTCCACTTAATGGGCCTTTTCCGGTAATTGGGCATTTTCTTGACATAGTTTTCACCTCTACTGCGAGAAATTCGCGAGATAAAATATACCATCTCTAGCGCAATAGAGCAAACTTTTTCTTCGGTTTTTTATAAACCGTCAACAAAGTGTTAAATGTGGGCTTCAATTTTTGGAATATATGATAATATATTTACATCTAAAAACTCCTAGGAGGATACATATGAGCACCACATTAGCGGCGATGATTCTCGCAGGCGGTAAGGGAACCCGTCTACTTGATCTCACCAAGAAGGTTGCGAAACCAGCTGTCAGTTATGGCGGCAAATATCGCATTATTGATTTTCCACTTTCAAACTGCGCACATAGTGGCATCGACGCTGTAAGCGTTTTGACCCAATATGAGTCCAGTGAACTCAACACTTACGTCGGTAACGGCGCCAAGTGGGGACTTAATGGCGTCAGAAGCGTCACAAGCGTCCTTACCCCAAAACAAACAGAAAAGGGTTCATCCTGGTATAGAGGCACAGCAGACGCCATCTATGAGAACTTAGACTGGTTAGATAGAGTCAACCCAGAATACGTCCTCATCCTTTCAGGCGACCACATTTATAGCTGCACCTACAACGAGATGCTTAAAAAGCACATTCAAAAAGGAGCCGATTGCACCATCAGCGTCTATCCAGTTCCAATGGAAGAAGCATCACGTTTCGGAATCCTTGTCACCGACAAAGAAGACAACATCACCCAATTCGTTGAAAAACCAAAAGTCCCAGTAAGCAACCTCGCTTCAATGGGTATCTACATTTTCACTTACAAGACCCTTCGCGATTATCTCCTTGCAGATCACGACGATGAAACAAGCGAACACGACTTTGGTAAGAACATCATCCCAAATATGATGAAAGACCAAAGAAAGCTCGTCGCTTATACATATGACGGATATTGGAAAGACGTTGGAACCATCTCTTCCCTCCACGAGGCCAATATGGACCTTCTCATGAGTGGCAACCCTGCCATCAATTTCTACACCGTCCAAGGCGAGAACAGAATTCTTAGCGAAGACGCTCACAGTACCCCACAATACATTGGTCCAAAAGCAGAAGTCTCTGATTCTCTTATCAACCAAGGCGCAATCATCAATGGCGAAGTCAAGCATTCCGTCGTTTCTGGTGAAGTCACAATCGAAGAAGGCGCAAAGGTCATCAACGCCGTCGTCATGAGCGGTGCGGTCATCGCAAAAGGCGCTCACGTCGAAGATGCCATCATCGGTCCAAATACCCTTGTCGAAGAAAACGAAACGGTTCTTGGCAAAAAGGAAGATATCGCTCTTCTTGTTAACGCAAAGGCGGTCAGATAATTATGAAAAACAAAACTTTAGCATTACTTAATTGCCACAATTCTCCAGCTCTTGGCGCTCTTACCGAAAGCCGTCCTTTAGCCTCAACTTCCTTCCTTGGAAGATACGCTTTGATGGATTTCGCCCTCTCTAATTTCACAAACTCAGGCATCTCAAATACCGGCGTTCTTGTTAAAGATCACCAAAGATCGATCCAAAAACACATGGGTAACATGATGAGCTGGGCAAACAACACCAAAACAGGTCGTACAGCCCTCTTCTTCAATGAACAAGGCATCCTTAACCCTGCATACAACACCGACTTAAATAACATCAAACAAAACGACTACGTCCTCTACGAATCAAACGCAGACCTCCTCGTTTTCGAAGCACCACACATCATCGCTTCAATTGATTTAAGCCCATACATCGAAGGACATTCCGAAAGAAAAGACGAAATCACCATCGTCTATAAGGAAATCGATGACGCTGACAAAGAATTCGTAGGCGCTCACGTCCTTGAAATCGATGACAACGGCTATCTCCAAACCGCATCAATCAACCAAGGTGATAAATCAAGAGCCAAGGTCTCAATGGAAATCTGGCTTATCAACCGCGACACAATGTTCAAGATGATCAAAGAACACCAACGCTGCGATGCAGCTTGGGGCATCGCCGACATGATCGTCCACATGGCAAAGCACGGCCTTGCTAAGGTCCGCTGCGTCCCATATACCGGTTATGCTAGACGTTTCGACTCACTTGAGCACTATGTCGAATACTCATTCGAACTCCTTGACCTCAAAGTCAGTAAAGAACTCTTCTTGAAAGACTGGCCAATCTTCACCCGTACCCACGACACCCCTCCAGCAATCTATGGACCTGATAGCAATATCAAAAACTCATTCATCTCAAATGGTTGCTTAATCGATGGCGAAGTCAAAGATTCCATCATCTGTCGTGGTGTCAAAGTCGCCAAAGGAACAGTTGTCGAGCACTCAATCGTCCTTAGCAACGTCGAAGTCCAAGAAGGCGCAAAAATCAAACACGTCGTTATTGATAAATATTCAAAGGTTACCAAAAATCACACCATCATGGGTGACAAGGATAACCTCATCTATCTCATTCAAGGTATCACAGCATGAGAATCGCAATGTTAGCTAGCGAATCCAATCCACTTTGCAAGAGCGGTGGACTCG
>JAKSVB010000007.1 GCA_024408335.1 Bacilli bacterium | reverse complement strand
GTATGAGTTATTTAAAAGTACCAGCAGCAGACATGCAACCAAGACATTTAGTATTATTAATGAATGATTTAGCAAAGCAAGGTTGGAGAGTTATTGCAGTCACACCAAACCAATTTATGGGATATGGTCTAGTTATTACATTTGAGCGAGAAAAACAATAATGTTTGGACTTGTAATGCTTAGAGAATATCTTGATGAGATATTAGATGGCACTAAGACATTTGATGCTCGTTCTTATGATACAAAAAAACGTGGTACAATAGAAATTAGTTGGTCTCAAATTTTTCTAGGGGGGGTCGCAAAAATTCTCTAGGGGTCGCAACTGTATCATAATTGGTAATTCTAGCCATTTTGAAGATTGTGAGATGATACATGGAAATCATCTCTTTTCTTTTATTTTTAGACTTTTTTGATAGTTTTCGATGCTTGACTCGTTAAAAATGATTTGGTTCGAACGGTCGGAAAAAGCATAGGTATGATTCATTTTATATACACGTAGGTATGTGACTGAAATTCTACAAGGGGAGTAAAATAGGCAAGAAAAATGTAGTGAACCCCTCTGTTTGGACTAACGAGTAGGTCAAAGATGAATGAAGTGAATACACTGCATTCATCGGCCACTCTGAAGCCAATGGAGGGGTTCACTACATTTTTGGATTAGGCCTTTTTTTATGGAAACTATTTATTGATATAAATGCCAAAGTTTATCTTGTATTCAGAAATCCTTATTCTGTAGCTAACCGTTACTCTTAATAGTCCGACACTGTTTTGATTTAGTTTTGAAACATCCTTGTTCCCAATTATAAGCAAGACATCATCTTTCGACTTCACAAACCCTCTTGAGAATATTAATTTGAAAAATCCTGCTTTTGACCAAAACCGTAATTTACTTTAAGAATTCACAAAAATAATCATAAAATCAGAACAAATTGTTGGATATTATATTTCAATATCGG
Source organism: Bacilli bacterium (assembly GCA_024408335.1). GTDB lineage: Bacteria > Bacillota_I > Bacilli_A > RFN20 > CAG-826 > UBA4951. Next base: position 82,407 of record JAKSVB010000007.1, on the reverse strand, counting down.
AAAATATAAGAGTAATCTTACAAAAGGAAGAATATTTGCAACGCACATCACATTAAGTTATGTCTCTGGAAGCATGAGATATATAACTTATGCCAATGAACTGAACGTGAATAAATCAATCCATATGTATTGGAATACAAAGAGCGCTTGATTATGAAAACAGATTTGATTGTTAAAAGAATCTCCATTTTTGTTCTATCTATAACGTGCTTAGCGTTTACTAGTTGCAAATATTATGGAGACGTAAATTACATTGATGAATATGAAACCGAAACCGAAAAAGGCTCAATTGAACGATTAAGAAACTGGGATATTAATTTGCCAGATAACACAGTCCTCATCAAAAAGCATTACAACAAAAACAAAGGATCGGATGGTGGTTTTGATGGTGTCTATTATCATTTTGAAGTAGACAAAGACTTTGACTTCAACAAAAATGTGCTGTCATCAGATTTAGAATCTTGCAACAAGGTATTTATGAATTTTTTTGACGCTCATGAAGATTTAACTGAAGATAGACCAAGTTTTGAAAGTGATGCTTTGTGTTTTATCTCTGTTAGGCTCAAAAATATTTCGGAAACCATTGATAACAATGTTTCAAGCTATACCCATATTTATTTGGATAATGATGCCGAATATTTAAGAAGGGAACAGGTTGGTGATAAAATTTTTGTCGGGAAAGGATATTTTGTTCTTCAAGAAAGTGATCACAACTCTAAATATTTGTATTCTTTCCTTCGTATTGATAGTTCGGAACGGCAAGTTACTATAATTGATAATGATAATACTTAAAACGTAGATAATAGTCCTGTAGGGCTCGCATTTAAGTACTATAAACAATGCATCAGCACTTTGACCCCATCATATAAAGGTTCTCCTAAATCTGTTGTGGGCTCATCGTGGGTTCGACAAAAAATAGGAAAAAATAGTTAAAAAAGACCTTAAAATAGGTGATGTTCAATGAACTGTTAAAATGTTCAATGAAACTCAAAAGTGTTTAATTGGTATCAAATCACTAGTTCATAGCCATATAACAAGAATAGGTTTGATACAGTAGTGTCAGGCCTTTTTTCTTTTAAGAAGCCTTTATCGCAATAATGAAAAGGGCGCTATCCCCATGGAAGGAGATGAAGGCCGGATTGCATCAGCCGGAAACCTTATAGAAAAGGCTGATGCAGGGAGCACTGCTTATACCGGTAGCCTAGCTGATGATATAGTAGATTCATTCGTCGGCTCAAAAAATAAGGATTTCTTCTTGAGCCAAGCAATGAGGTTAATATCCCGTTTCGACAAAAATTGATGCGATACGAGTTATTCTCACCGAATCGCCGAAAAGCTAGCAATGAGTGGGAATGAAACAATACACAAGGGAGGGGGAGGCCAAGTCTCAAGGGCTAAACCATCCTCTGCCGGGCCTGGGGTTTCGTGTGCAAAGATTGGAATTCAAACGGTAAGAGAAGCACTATATAACCAAAGAATGAAAAGTCCATGATGAAAAAGACATTCTATCATTAATGTTCCTAAACACTTTTCTTGTAGGCCGCAAAAGAGAGGTGGAGCCAATAGAATCGCTGACTAAGCTTAACACCGTACTAAATACGCTTTTTTGGATTCGAAAGAAACAAAATAAGGACAATCTTCGATACTTGGCTACCAAGGGATGTGACGTCTTTAGTTAAGGTTCAAAAACCCGGAGATAATGAGGCTATTAGAAAGCCAATATGTGAGTAGAGCGCCTCTTTTATGTTTAGAACAAGTCCAAGTTGGCGTCGAGATATACTGCTTCTCGTACTTTAAGCTGACATTCAGGCTTAACTAAGTAGTAAAGGAGCATTTCAAATACTAAGGCGCTTCCTAAACCTCTTCCTTCGATTTTGAAGTTGCTTATTCCTAAAGGAAGGTATGTTTCTTTGATGTCAGAAACGCTAACGAAAGTAGGGTTTTCCATGGCTCTAGAGAATACGTATCCTTCATTACCGAAAGGGGCTTTGCATATATGGTCTCTGGTATTCAACCCAAGAGCCTTTTCCGATACGTTTTTATAGCATTCTTTTCTTTCTTTGCAGCCTATATAGCAGCATTCATTAATAAGAAGCTCAACTTTATCTTTCGATTCTTCATTTAGTGAAGAAAAGAAATCTAGTCTCTTGTTGTATCTAAAATCAGGAACGACGTATTTAAATTCCTTTTTGGCGAGTTCCTCTTTTAACGAAGCGTCATCAAGCAATACTTTTGTGGTAGATGATATGAGTTCAAGATATGGATACTTCTCTAAAAGATAATCTTTAAGCAAATCGCTATGAACGATGACACCGTTATGACCGTTTGGATCATTTAATAAGGCACATAACTTATTGCATAAAGGATCATCTAGATGTTCTTTTTGGAGAAGAGAATTACTAAATGTCAGTCTAGCGGATACCCCAGAATCTTTTAGGAGTTCTAGGAAAGAAGACACATCATCATCTCCAAAAGCAACTCTCCCTCCTCCCCAAAGGCAAGATGAGGTGGCGCCGTAAATCGAAGAGATTTCTATGAAGTCATAAAAATAGTCGCGGTGGTTCTTATATAATCCCAAGAACCTCTTATAGAGTTCATAGAACTCAAAGAGTCCTGGAAGATAGAGTTTTGCGGTTCTATTTTCTTTCGTGGGCTTATTTTATCTCATCCATTTTTGAAACCCACGAAAAATAAATAGTGACAAGTGGACTAAACTGTTTGAATATCAATTATTGACACCTTTATAAATTCCAAAAAATTAATTAAAGAAGCGTTAAAACTCAAAAATAACGCTTATGAGGGATAAAAAAATTTTATATCTTAAGGAAAATTCAAGGAGGAAAAAACATGAATAAGAAAAGACTCGTTATGTTACTATCCATCTCACTGCTTTGCAGTTGTGGCGGAATCGAAGACTCAAAGGTTTCTTCCTCTTTTTATAGCGAAGAAGATAAGGCGTCATCGTCACTTTTATCATCTTTAGAAAGTAGTCAAACCTCTTCTACGAGCTACGATTCTTCGTCTAACGAGGTTTCATCATCCACCTTGCCTTCTTCGATGAATCCTGAAAATTTCATTAGGACAATTAACGCAGCAGGATCATATACATTTTCAGGTAACGTTAATGGCTCGATTTTAATCGACGCCCCAGAAACGGATGAAGTGGAAGTCGTTTTAAATGGCGCGACCATAACATCAACAGACAATTCACCTATATACTGCAAAAGCGCTGGCGAATTAAAGATTAAGCTCATTGGCAATAACGTCATTAACGACAATCGCATGGCCTTAGATTCAAGTAACGAAGATCCATTACAAGGTAAAGGAGCCATCTATTCGAAATGCGATTTGAAAATCACCAGCACTGGCAGTCTTACTGTTAACGCTTCTTACAATAACGGCATTCATTCAACTGATGACATCAAATTCAAATCAACTGGCACGATTAATGTGACATCCATCAACCACGCGGTAAAAGGAAATGATTCCATTACTGTCGAGTCAGGAACCATAAACCTAATCTCTAAGTGTGGCTCAGGCTTAAAGACAGAGAACACTTCCATATCCTCAAAAGGAAATCAAAAAGGAAGCATTAACATCACAGGTGGCGATATCACAATTAGTTCATGTGAGGATGCCATCGAAGCGGCCTATGACGTAGTCATTGAAAACGAACCTAAATTAGATATCAAAACAAGTTCATATTCTCCTTACACCATAGGAAGCATCTCCGGAAGTGGCAACGATCAAAGCGCCACAAAGATGTACCTTAGAACGAGTAACAATACCTATAACTATTCTGTTCAGTTCAAAAATAGTAGCAATGTTTTGACTTGGAGAGACGCGGCCTATTCAACGATGAAACAAGGTGGCAGGGGTTCTTATTACTATTTCTACGAGCTTTCTAAACCTAGCGACGCAACATCGATGAAGGTGTTCTTATATCAAAAATCGGTAACGACCAGAAACGAAAGCACCGCTTTAGCGTCATCTTCATTCATAACCATTAATCCTAACTACGATACTGCAGTCTTATCTGTCTCATCTTCTAATGTGTCGTGTTCTCAATGGACAAACTTCACTACTCAACAAGGAGGCGGAGGTTTCCCTGGAGGTCCAGGAGGAGGAATGCAAGAAGGCAATAACGATAAAGCGGATTATTCCGCGAAAGGAATCAAATCCGATAACGAGATATTCATTAGAGGAGGCGAAATCTCCGTTAAGGCCTATGATGATGCGGTCCATGCTGGAAGAGGAGCAGAACTCGAAAACGGATCAACTGGACTAGGAAACGTCCATATTTCTGGAGGTGACTTATCTCTTTACGCTTCGGATGATGGCATCCACGCCGATAACATTAATGACATCTCTGGCGGAGTCATTAACGTCACGAATTCGTATGAAGGCATTGAAGGGAATATCATCAATATCTCTGGAGGCACCGTAAAAGTGTATTCCACCGATGATGGGCTTAACGCTGCAAATAAAGCAGGCGTAAGTCCTGAAATCAATATCTCTGGAGGGACGATCGATATCACCGTTTATGGCGGAGATGTCGATGGCATTGATAGCAATAACACCTACACCCAAACCGGAGGGTTAGTCATAACAAAAGGCGGAAACGGTGGAATGTCAACAGGACTCGATACTGATGGAACGGCTAGGGTTAGTTCTGGAACCCTTATCGTCTTTGGGAGACCTGAAAACAACCCAACATTAGGGACAGGCGTTACCTCATACACGTTAAGCGGTTCTTACTCAATCGGAACTTACGTGGTAAGTAACACCGTTAACACGGTAGATGTGACGACGAAATATAGCTACTCTGCCATATACGTTTACTCAAGCGAGACAAATAGATATACGGTTACAAGAAAATAGTTTCCTAAAGGAAAAGGTTGCCTTACTTGGCAACCTTTTTTGCTTTTTTGATGTCGATGATGATATAAGGCAATGACAAGAGTCCTAAGGCAACTAGCCCCGTGAATATGAGATGGACGAAATAGACGTACCATCCATATTTGGTTGTTAGGAATGGGATATTGTCGACTGGAGGATAGACGGTGAAGAAGAAATTGGTGTTATAGTCTTCATGAAGGGCGCCATTGATCCAAACCATGATGAATAAGAGAGCGCATAAGACCAAGCAGTTTCTGATGTAAGCCTTTAAGCCCAAATCAACTTGCTTAGTGATGATGAAATAGAGAGCAAACCACACGATCGAAGCGTGATATAGCATCGATTGGTAAGTGCTCACATCATTAAAAGATGTGCCGCTCGTTGCAACAAGCACTCCTAAGAGACCGCCTATTAAGCTAACCGAGGTAGCAAAGCTAATGATGGCTTTGTTTTCTTTCTTTGGAGTTAGAGCGAGATAGAAGAAAAGGAAGATGAGGATTGAGCAAAGATGGAGAGGTAACGCTTTCGCATCGATGAAGCCTCCGATGATTCTTCCGCTTTCATTTGTGATTTCCCTAATGCGGTTAAAGAACTTAACGAGTTCGCTAGATAAAGCTAAACACGCCATAACGTTAATGGTAACGTTCTTTTTCCATTTGAATTTGAGAGAAAAGAAAAGCATAAGGCCAATATAGCCAAAGCAAATAATCATCCAGTATAAATAGTTCATATCAAAACCTGAGCCGTTAATTAAGTAAAACAATTACTAAGAAAAATAGCAATTACTTTTGTTAAGAAATTTAGATTTTGTGGGAATTATCCGCGAATTTAGAAAGTGTTAGCGAGTGTGTTCAAGTAGTCGAGGTCGTAAAGTTGCTCCATCGTAAGTTCAACATCAGGAGCGATGCCGGATTCGATTTCGACAAACTCATCGTTGATATACATGTTGCTTAAGTTGTTTGAACTCATTCTGTAGTAAGTTCCATCAGGAAGGACGCAAGGAAGAACGGAGCACATGCCTCCTCCTGACCTTTGACCGATGATTTTGGCAATGCCCATGTTTTTGGCGATTGCGGTGAATGCGTTGGCGGCGCTAAATGTGTAGTGAGAAGTCAAAATTGAGAATTTGAAATCGGTGAAGGCGTCATCGTCTTTGAAATCGCCATCGTTATCGGTATCGACAGCGTATGTATTTAGATATCCATAGTCTGAAAGGACATTCATGCCGTATATTTGGATGTCTCTATTTGTTAAGAAACCAAGGGCTTCATACATGCATCCGACGTTGCCTCCTCCGTTTTGGGTGATATCGAGGATGACGTTTTTGATGCCTCCCTTGTTTTTGATTTCGTTCATGTATTTCAAAAAGAAAGCGTATGTGTCTTTTGTATAAGCGTCTTCTTTATAAGAACCATCGCTATTTTTGATCTCAGATGTAGGGGCTACACTAAAGGAATCAAAACTTACAACGACGGTGTTGCCTCTATATTTGACGGCACCGTCTTCTTCATCGCTAATATGTTCGCTATATTGTCTTTCGAGCTCATCGAAATAAGGACCTTCTTCAATCCAATTGGTTCCTGATTTCTCTTCGTCATATAAATCGATTGTGCGGTGGAAGTTGATGTCATGATAGACGCTGCCACTTGTGAGATTGGTATGGAATTCATTAAGCTTCTTTTGAAGAATCTCGTAATAGGCATCAAAGTAGATATTTGGATCGGTTGATTTGAGCTTTTCTAAAAGCTCTTCACCAATGAATGCTTTGAAGCCATTCCTGATGTTTTTGTGCTCTTTGAGACCATAGAAATAGTCGAGGGTGAATAAAAGGGTGCTTGCACTTGCTTCTCTAACGTCTTTTGGGCAGGTTGTTCCGTTCTTTGAAGATTTAAGATGGTTCAAATATGGGGTATCGGTAAAGATGAAATTATCGCCGTTATAAATAACGTTTTGATAGTTAACTGAGCCAAAGAAGACATTAAGGATCGATTGAGGGATAAGGACCTTCTTGTTGACGTAAAGGATATCGATATCGTAATCGTCCAAATAGAAATCTAGCTCATTGCTATCTGTCTCTAGGCCTCCTGTGAATTTGAGGTGTGAACCATAATCGGTTGAGGAATATGGGTAACTATGGTATGTGACGTTGAGGTCATTGATGTGGATGAGATTCTTTTCCCAGTTTACTGTCATTGCGTATGTATATCCATAACGTCTAAATGACATCTTCTCATAGTTGCCGTTTTCGCTAACCTTCCAGGAAAGGCCTTGGTTTTGAATATAACCTTCGAGGGTTGTAACGTATTCTCTAAAATCAACAAGAGGAACGTTTCCGCCTTTGTAGAAATATGTTTTGAGTTTATTCTCTCCGAGTTCAAATTCTTGTGAGTCATTAAGAAGAGGGATGTAACTTATATCGAGATCGACGTTGTTGTCGTTAGTAGGGGTGCCAAAAGCATCGCATGACGAGACGAGGAGCAACGCGCTAAGAATCATAGCGCCTTTAAATAATTTGTTTGTGATTTTTTTCATAAAAAAAGTATAACGGCAAAGAGAGAAAAGAGAAACCCCATACACAAAGCATTTTTAAGGAAGGCTAATTCGGTAATCAAAAATTTAAATGTTTTTGTTTAACCTATTTGTACACGGTGGATTGTATGCTATATTTTGATTTATGTGCTACGTTTCGCACATCTTCGGAGTCATTTATGAAAAAATTAACTAGGGCAGCATTCTCACTTCTTATGGTCGGCGCATTAACATCATGCGACGCACCAACTATTTCCAAAGAAAAGGCAGTGGAAGTTTTTGCAGATATCCAAGCAAATAGCGCAGCAAAAATGAAGGAAGTGAAGAGTTATAAATTCACCACCAACATCCTTGGCGAAGGCGATACAACCATGATTTACTCAAAAGAAGATTCGTTCGCTTACTTCTCCTCAAAAACAGGAACAAGCGTAACCGAAGCATGGGCTTATAAAAAAGACGGCAAATATTACACCGTTCAAAACGAAGATGGCGAAAAGATGTACACGACAGATTCGATTGGTCTTACATTCACAACATACGAGGCAACTATAACCGGCGCTTTTGAGCTTCTTGCTGGCATGATTGAGCTCTCGTTCGCAACGGAATTCGAAAGAACAGATGCCGAAAACGCTGCAAGTGGTATTGAAAAGATTAGCTACCATTCATCTGGCAAAGGCAACCTTGCTATTAAGGCATCAGGTATCGACGTCGAAACAAAAGAAAAACAAAGCGTCAAAATCGGATACGACAAATATTTGCCAGTTACCATGGCAGGCGTTTCCGATTCTGAAGAAGGAAAAACCGAAGTCAAACTCGCAATCTCATATAACGTCAAAGTCAGCTATCCAAGCCTTGCAGGCGCAACAGCAGTCTAAGGTTAAGTTATAAACTTAAGAAAAGGGTATTCTTAATGCCCTTTTTTCTTTAGAATTTAGAAGGCACGAGGAAACAAAATGGAATACATTCTCAAAGGCGATTTGGCCTTCTCGAAAAATAAAAACACTCTCGAAACAATCAAAAACGGATATATCCACGTAAAGAACGGAATCATTGAAGGAACTTACAAAAGACTTCCTGAGGCTCTAAAAAAGAAGAAGCTTCTAGATTATTCAGGAAAGCTCATCATCCCAGGAATGAGCGATCTCCATCTTCACGCTTCGCAGTTTGGCTATAAAGGCACTGCGATGGATGTCACTCTTTTGGAGTGGTTAGATAAATACACCTTCCCAATCGAAGCGAAATTCAAAGACGAGAAATACGCTAAGAAGGCCTATAAGATCTTCGTTGAATCATTAAGAAAGACATTCACAACTCGCGCTGTGATTTTTGCGACTCTTCATCTAGAAGCCACAACAATCCTTGCCTCGATGCTTGAGAAAGCAGGAATCGAAGCCTATGTTGGCCTTGTCGATATGGATAGGAACGTTCCTGATTTCTATCGCCATTCAGTTGAAGAAGCCAAGAATGACAACATCGAATTCATTAACCGCTTAAAAGACTATAAGCACGTTAAGCCAATCATCACTCCTAGATTCACGGTTAGCTGCACCGACGAAATGCTTTCGATGTTAGGAGAAGTTAGAAAAGAATATGGTGTGGCTTCCCAGTCCCATTTAGATGAAAACCGTGACGAGATTGCTTTCGTTAAGTCTCTTTGCCCTGACGCAAAACATTACACAGATACGTATGACAAAGTAGGACTTCTTGAAGGAAGCGTTATGGCGCACTGCATCTTCGTTAGGGAAGACGAACTTCAAATCCTCAAAGACAAGAACGTTTATTTAGTGCACTGCCCAGATAGCAACACCAACGTATCAACAGGTGGCATCTGTCCAGTCAGAAAATACCTTGATAGAGATATGCATATCGGTTTAGGAAGCGATGTGGCAGGGGGTTCGACTTTGAATCTTCTAGAGGCTATGAAACTAGCTATCCAGCTTTCAAAACTCATTAACTATGGCCAAGACACCGATTATTCACCGCTAACTGCCGAAGAAGCCTTTTATCTAGGTACCCTTGGAGGAGGATCCTACTTTGGTAAAGTTGGAACCTTCGCTGAAGGTTATGACGCAGATATAGTCGTTGTTGATGATTTGAAAAACGATCCATCGCATATCAAGTTTTCAATTAGAGACAGAGTCGAAAGGCTGATCTATAGCGGCCAAGACTCATTCATCGTAAACAAATTCGTAAAAGGAAAGAAGGTCTTATAAGATGGAAAAACTTAATTCATGCTGTGGCTTAGACTGCAAGTCATGTGAGGCATATAAGGCCACTCAAAGCGATGACGACTCTTTAAGAGAGAAGGTTGCTAAGGAGTGGAGCGAGCTAAACCAAGTCACGATAACCAAAGAAATGATTAACTGCGATGGCTGTTTGGCTAATGGCAGAAAGACACCGTTTTGTGATTCTCTTTGCCCAATCCGTCAATGCGTCATCTCTAAATCCAAAGAAAGCTGCAAAGGCTGCGAGAGTTTAGAGAAGTGCGAGAAGATCAAGATGATAATCTCGTCTAACATTGAAGCGAAAAAACGTCTTTTAGGCGAATAAATGAAAGCCCTTTCGTAAAGAAGCGCTAAGAAAAAATTGGCCTGGTTCGAGGTCAAAAATTGCACTGAGAACTCTTTTGAAAGAAACAAAAAGAAACTTTTGTCCAATTAAAATAAAAAGCGATTTATCCAAATAGTAGACGGAGTGTGTTTTTTTGTGAATAATTGCGACACAGCGAACTAAAAAATTGATGGAAATCTGGTGACAATAAAATGAAAAATTATGGACAAAAGATTAATGACAATGGACAAAAGTTGCTTTGTGAATTTCTTTTGAAAGAATGATTTTTCTTGCTTAATATATGGTTATAAGGAGGCAATATCATGGCCAAAAAACATATGAAGAACGGCAAATTCCGTGCTATCACGCTACCAATATCAGGGGTGTGTTTAGCAGTTGCGATTGCCCTTCCAATCTTAGGTGACATGTTCAGCACATCCATTGATACAACGATGGGTTTAGGTGCGCTTCATGTCCAAGAAGTCAAAGGCAGTGAGAATTGGGATACCAAATACATTGATAAGAAATATCAAAGCAAAGAAGAATCCCGTAACGCCGCAAACAAAATCTCAAAACAAATCACAGACGAAGGATGCGTTCTTTTAAAGAACGAAGGCACTCTTCCACTTGCTAAAGGAAGCGAACTCGTCGTCTTCGGAGACGGCTTCCGCGCTCCGGCATATGGCGGCAAAGGATCGGGTGGCATCGATACTTCAAAAGAGTACGTCTACACTCCAGAAAAAGCTCTTAAGAAACACTTCACTCTTAATAACGCCATCGCCACAATCACCAAAACAAACGCAAAAATCGTTGACGTCCAAGAAGCAGCAGGAACATCAGCTGCTATTCAAGGTGCGGGTGGCATGTTCGAAAACGATTTCGGACTCAAAGGCGTTCCAGTAGCAGAATACGATGGCGTCAAAACCCAAATCTCTGGTAAGACCGCTATCATCTTCATCGCTCGTGGTGGCGGTGAGTCTTTCGACATCAAGAGAGACGGTTATGCCGATGGCACTAGACACAACCTCACCTTATCCGCCAACGAAAAGGCAACAATCAGATACCTTAAAGATAATGGCGCTTCAAAGATCGTCGCCATCCTTGACGCAAGTAACGTCTTCGAAGCTGGCGAACTCCAAAGCGGCGAATACGCAGCTGATGCAATCTTAAGCGTCGGTGGCCCAGGCGCTGCAGGCTTTGAATCAATGGCAGACATCCTCGCAGGTGACGTAAACCCTTCAGGCCGTACCGTTGACATTTACGCCAAAGACCTCCTCAAGACTCCAGCCCTTACCAACTTCGGCGCTTTCGAATACACCAACGCCGAATTCGAGTGGCAAGGCTCACAACATAAAGGCACATTCGTTCACTACGAAGAAGGCATCTATGTTGGCTACAAATATTACGAAACCGCAGCAGCCATGGGAAAAATAACTTATGAAAACGAAGTTGTTTACCCATTCGGCTATGGCTTAAGCTACACATCATTCAGTCAAGAATTCCTTAGCTTCGAAGTTGTTGGCTCATTAGCGAAAGCAACCGTCAAAGTCACAAATACCGGCACCAAAGCAGGTAAAGAAGTTGTCCAAATGTACTATGCTGCACCATATACAGCAGGGGACAAGGCTGAAAAAGTCGAAAAGGCCACCAAGAACTTAGTCGAATTTGCTAAGACCAAGGTTCTTGCTCCAGGCGCAGACGAAACCATCACTCTCGAATGGAACATCGAAGATATGGCCTCATATAACTACATGAGATCAAATGGTGATGGAACCAAGGGCTGCTACCAACTCGCAAGCGGTGATTACACCATCTACCTTGGCAAAGATTCACATAGTGAATGGGCTCACAAATCATGGTCAAACCCATCAACCATCAACTATGACAACTCAAACCCACGTCAAAGCGAGAAAGATGGCCAATCAATCCTCGACAAGGAAGGCCACCCAACTGGCGTTCCTGAAAAGAGCGCAATCGATTCACGTGCAAGTTTCGTTGCAGCAACCAACCAATTCCAAGAACTTAGCGACTTCATGAACGAAAGCGGAATGACGCTTCTTACTCGTGATGCAATGGACGCTCTTCCAACTGCTCCAACAGGAAGCGACTTCACTCTTGCAGCTAAGTATCTTGCTAACTGGAACAAGACAGCACGTGGCAAATACGACTACGCAACAAACCCAGAAACCGGTAACGTTGTTGGCTCACTCGTCTATAGCGAGAAGATGCCTGAGCACAAAGATAACGGCTTAACCCTTTCTGTACTCCGTGGCAAAGGCTACTACGATCGCCTTTGGGATGATCTCCTTGACCAAATCGACTTCTCAGATTCAAAGGTTCAAGAACAGTTAAGAGACCTTCTCTACTATGGTGCTTACAACAGCGGAAACCTCGACTGCGTTGGCAAACCAAAAGTCAACGACTTCGATGGCCCACAAGGCATCTCATCATTCATGGCACAAGGCCTTGATGCTTGTGCTTACTGTTCAGAAGTCACCGTCGCTTCAACTTGGAACGTTGAGCTTGCTCATAAGTATGGCGAAGCTATCGGTCAAGAAGGTCTTACCAACGACGTCGTCGGCTGGTATGGACCTGCTATGAACACCCACAGAACTCCATTCTCAGGACGTAACTTCGAATACTATTCAGAAGATGGACTTCTCGCTGGTAAAATGGCTGCCGCTGCAGTTAGCGGTGCTGCTGACCAAGGCTTCTACGCCTTCATGAAGCACTTCGCTCTCAATGATCAAGAAACCAACCGTATGGATGGACTTTGCACTTGGGCAACCGAACAAGCAGTCCGTGAAATCTACTTAAAGCCATTCGAAATCGTCGCAAAAGAAGCTAGAGGCAAAGTCTACTTCACTTCAGATGACCAAGGCACAAAAGATTACAAGGTCATGCGTGGCTCAACAGCCGTCATGAGCTCCTTCAATAACATCGGTACCACAATGGCTTCAGGACACGCTGGACTTCTTACCAAGGTTCTCCGTGACGAATGGGGCTTCCAAGGTGAAGTCATCACCGACTTCGGACCATATGTCGACCACGACTTAATGATCCGTGCTGGTAACGACTACCTTCTTAACGCAAACTGGGGTGGCGCTAAAGAAACATTCCAAGCTGTCTTCAAAGACACAACAAGCGCAACCGCAAGACAAACTATTAGACGCTCAGTCAAGAATATGTGTTACACCGCCGTCAATAGCGCAGCCTTCAATGGCGTCGCTCCTGGCGCAAAAACATATCGTGACATCGCTCCATGGAGAATTCTCCTTACAAGCGTCACAGCACTCTTCGGCGTCGCAGGCATTGGACTTGTCGCTTGGAACGTTTACCGCACACTCGATGCTAAGAAACATCCAGAGAACTACGCTGACTAATCCAAAGCGCTAAAAAACATAGGGTTAATGATTAAATCATTGACCCTTTTTCTTTTCATGAAGCATCTTCTTAGGTACAATAGAGGAAAATTCGAGGAAATTTTTTATGAAAATTGCTATTTCAGTCGAAACGGCCGCAGACATCACCAAAGAGCTTGCGGAACGCTATCATATATTCATCATCCCATTCACTGTCACTCTCGGTGAGAGAAGCGACTATGATGGAGTTATCACTGGAAAAGACCTTATCGACTACACAATCGAATCAGGAAAACTTGGAAGAACCAGCGCCGTCAACGTTGGCGAATACACCGAGCACTTCACCAAGATTCTCAAAGAATACGATGAAGTCATTCAAGTCTGCCTTTCTAGTGGCATCAGTAGTGCCTACCAAAACGCTGTCGTCGCTAGCCAAGATTTCAATGGCAGAGTCAAAGTCATCGACAGCCACTCATTATCATGCGGCGTCTCTCTTCTTGCCCTTTACGCAGCAAAGCTTGTTGAAGCAGGCAAGAGCAGCGATGAAGTTGTTAAGCTTGTTGAAGCAAGAGTCCCATACGACCAAACTTCCTTCTGCTTCGAAACCGTTGAGTTCCTCTACAAAGGCGGCAGATGTAGCGCAATGGCAAGATTTGGCGCTAACTTATTAAAGCTTCGTCCACAGATCTTAATGAAAACCGACACCGGCAAGATGGAAAGCGGAAAGAAATTCCGTGGCCCAATCAAGAAGTGGTCACTTGAATACACCGAAGAAACTCTTAAAGAGTTTAATAATCCAGACTACGAAGTCGCTTTCATTGCTAGCACCGTTTATAACGAAGAGGATTACAAAGCCGTCGAAGCCGTCATCGAAAGAGTCAAACAAGCAGGTTTCCGTAACGTCTACGTTAACTATGCAGGCGCGACAATCAGCTGTCACTGCGGTCCTAACACCATCGGCGTCTTCTATATGAACGATGGCGAGCACCCAATCGAATAAAAATCTAGGTAGTGGAGACACTACCTTTTTTCATACTCGAAAAACAACTTAGTTTCGGTAACTAGATATTTTGGTTTTCAATAGCTATAATGTTTTAGCCGAAAGATAAATAACTTTAGGAGAGATTTTTATGAAAATTGCATTATCTACCGAATCAGCATGCGATCTTACCAAAGAACTAATTGCTGAATATGGCGTTAATATCATCCCATTCACCGTCACCATTGGCGAAAGAAGCGATTTCGATGGCGTCATCACTGGAAAAGACCTTATCGACTACACAATCAAAAGCGGCAAACTTGGAAGAACAAGTGCCGTCAACGTTTCTGAATATAGCGAATATTTTGCTAAGCTTCTTAAAGATCACGACGAAGTCGTCCACATCGCTCTTTCTAGCGGTATCAGCAGTGCTTGCCAAAACGCAGTAATCGCAAGCCAAGAATTCGGAGGAAAAGTCAAAGTAATCGATAGCCATTCCCTTTCAACTGGCGTCGCTCTTCTTACCATCTACACTTCAAAGCTCATCAAGGCAGGCAAGAGCAGCGAAGAGATCGTTAAGCTCGTCGAAGATAGAATCCTTTCTAACCAAACTTCCTTCTGTTTCGAAACCGTTGAGTTCCTCTATAAAGGCGGCAGATGTAGCGCGATGGCAAGATTCGGCGCAAACCTCTTAAAACTTCGCCCTCAAATCTTAATGAAGGCCGATACAGGAAAGATGGAAAGCGGTAAGAAATTCCGTGGTCCAGTTAAGAAATGGGCAATGGATTATACCGAAGAAACGCTTAAGACATTTAATAACCCAGACAAAGAAGTCGTCTTCATCACCCACACAATCTATGGCGAAGAAGATCTCAAAGTCGTTGACGCAATCAAAGAAAGACTTATCCAAGAAGGATTCAAAACCATCTATGTCACATTAGCTGGCGCAACAATCAGTTGCCACTGTGGCCCTAACACCCTCGGCGTTCTTTATATGAACGATGGCGATCATCCAATTGCTTAAATAGAGGTGCAAAAATTGAAGCGGTAGTGATACCGCTTTTATTTTTTTCATCATAAAAATTCTGAAATTGAATTTAAAAAACATCGACTGTTCCTGCGGAAAGAGCATCAAAAATTTGTAAAATCGAATTTATTTAGTTTTTAATACTAGATATTTTTTTAGCGGTTTTTTATAATTACCACAAAGCTAGTTAACCTCGTGTCGTATAACCCCCAAAATCGGAGAAACAAATTATGAAAATCGCAATTTCCACCGAGTCAATCTGTGACTTGGGCGAAGAACTTTTAAAAGAATTCAAAATCCACGCTATCCCTTTTAACGTCGTCCTTGGAGAAACCGAAGGCAAAGATGGCGATATAACAGCTAGACAGCTTATCGAATACGCAATGCAAACAAAGAAACCTGTCCGTACTGCAGCAGTCAATAGCCTTGAATACAAAGAGCATTTCGAAAAGCTCCTCAAAGACTATGATGAAGTCATTCACATCTGTCCTTGCTTAGAGATCTCAAGTACCTACCAAAACGCCTGCAATGCCGCTAACGAACTTGATGGCAAAGTCCACGTTATCGATTCTAGAGCGCTTGCTACTGGTATGGGCGCCCAACTCATCTATGCTTCTAGACTTGCTGATGCTGGAAGAAGCGCTACTGAAATCGTCAAAGAAATCGAAGAAAGAAAATGGCACACCAACACTTCTCTTGCTCTAGAAAACATTGATTTCCTTTACCGCGGTGGAAGATGCTCGATCATCGCTCTTCTTGGCGCTAACCTCCTTAAACTTCACCCACAAGTCCTCCTTAAAACCGATACAGGCAAACTCGTAAGCGGCAAGAAATTCCGTGGTCCACTTAAGAAGTGGATGAATGACTACATTGATGAGACTCTTAGACTCTTCCATAACCCAGACAAAGAGATGTGCTTCTTAACTCACACCATCTATGACGAAGAAAACCAGTACATTTTGGAAGAAGCGAAAAAGAAGCTTTTGGACTACGGTTTCAAGAATGTCTACATCACCTATGCCGGCGCTACAATCGGCTGCCATACTGGCAAAAACTGCCTCGCCCTCATCTATATGAACGATGGCGATCACCCAGTTGCCTAAAAAGCGCACAAAACTTGCATATTTTCCTTGTAAGCGTGCGCGTAAGTATGCATAATAATGCCGATAGATGACCCGCGGAAGCGGCTCTATTAGCTCAAACAAATATTTGTTAGAGTGGTCAAATAGGACCACTCTTTCTAATTTAGGAGGGTAAATGGGACAAATTGAAAATGTAAGAAAGCTACTCGAACCAGTCCTCGAGAAGGAAGGTTATGAGCTTACTGACTGTAATCTCTATAGAGGGAAAGACGGTTTGACTCTTGAACTCGTCGTCGATAGGGATACCCCAATCGATCTTGAAGCGATTGTTAAAGTTAGTGACATCATCAATCCGATATTGGACAAAGAAGATCCAATTTCAGAAGCCTACATGCTTGACGTTTCTAGCGCTGGTAGCGAAAAGCCATTAAAGCTAGAGAAACTTCCAAAATATGTCGGCGAGTACATCAACATCCATCTTATTAACCCTTACAAAGGTGAGAACTATCTAGAAGGCGACCTGCTAGAGATAGCTGATGAAGAGATAACTCTCGGAATCAAAGAAAAAGGCCGCAACAAAAAAGTCACACTGACGCGTCAAGATGTCGATAAGGCGCGCCTAGCCATAAAATTCTAAAGAAGAAAGGAAAACAGAATACCATGGACGTGAAAGCATTCAGCGAATCAATTGATTTAATCGCAAACGCAAAAGGAATTAGCCACGAAGCTATTGTCGCTTCCCTCAAAGAAGCAATGGAAACCTCCTACATCAAGTACCTCAAAGGCGGAGACGACGCAATGGTCGAAGCCGTTATCGATGAGGTTGGAGGACATATCACTCTTTGCCAAAAGAAGTGGGTCGTCAAAGAAGTCGAAGACGATTACCTTCAAATCTCTAAAGAAGACGCTTTAGAGGACGCAGAGAAAACAATCGCTGACCTTGAAGCAGAAATTGCAACCTATCTTAGACCTCGTGGAGAAGAAAAACTTCAACGCGACGATCTCAAGCACCTTCTCTCTTTAGTCGAAAAAGAAAAGAAAAACATCAAAGAAGGCAACGCATATTCAATCTACTGCCCTCTTTCAGAATTAACCAAATTCACAACTTCATCAGTCAAGACCATCCTTAAGGCCAAGATCACCGAAGCTGAAAGAGTCGCATTATATGACATCTACAAAGACCAAATCGGCGAAATGATCACCGGTAAAGTCGTTGCAGCCACCGAACGCGGCGTCACCATCGACATCGGTAGAACAACCGTTGAACTTGGTAAGAAAGACATGATCGGCGACGAATTCTTCAAAGTCGACGATGTCGTCAAAGTCTACATCCAAGAAGCAAAACCAGCAGAAAACGAATTAGACAAAGGACCACAAATCGAAGTCACCCGTTCAAGCGAAGGATTCTTAAAGAGACTCTTCGAAGACGAAATCCACGAAATCTATGAAGGCACAGTCCTTATTAAAGGCATTGCCCGTATCGCAGGTGTGAGAAGCAAAGTCGCAGTCGCTTCCCTCAAAGAAGACGTCGATCCAACAGGCGCATGTATCGGTACTGGCGGTTCACGTATCCAAAAGATCGTCGCTCAACTTGGCAACTCCCACGAAAAGGAAAAGATCGACATCATTCCTTATACCGATGACAAAGCATTATTCATCGCCGAATCACTTCGCCCAGCCAAAGTCCTTGGCGTTGGCATCAAACCTCTTGATGAAGAAGAAACCGAACCAGGCGCATATGTCATTGTCGAAGATGGCCAATATAGCTTAGCTCTTGGCAAGAAGAGCGCTAACATCCGCCTTGCTAAGAAACTCACTGGCTACGCTATCGAAATCTATGAAGAGACCGCAGCTAAAGAAGACGGCATCGAATTCGAGACAGTCGAAGCAATGAGAGCAAGAGTCGAAGAAGAAAAGAAAGCTCATCAAAGAGCAGATTACGCAGCTCGTACCCTCCGCCTTGCCGAAGAAAAAGAAGCTCTCCGTAAATCAGAAGAAGAAATGCCAACCATCGAACTTGGCGTCGAAGACGAAGAAACCCTTGCCGCAGAAGAAGCAGCACCAGTCGCTGTTGAGGAAACTCTTGCAGCTGCCCCAGTCGCTAAAGAAGAAGCTCCAGCTCCAGCACCAGTCGAAGAAAAAGAACCAGAAATCAGAGTCGAAGTTAAGACAACCATCACTCTTGATGACCTTGAAAAAGATCTTGCTAACACTGGTAAGAGCGAAAAGAAAGGCGAAAAGAAGAAGTTCAAGAAGGATGACAAGAAACCTCACAAAGTCACCGAAAAAGAAGTTCCTCACGTCGCTCCAGAAGCTCCTATCAACGCAATGCCAATCTACACCGAGGAAGAACTCGCCGAAGTCGAAGCAGAAGAAATCGAATCCGATTACTATAGCGAAGAAGACGAGAACCTCGAATACGAATATAACGACGAATACTACGACGAATAATGAAAGTCGAAAACCCAAGAACCGATATCCTCTCGAGAAAGAGATTTTCAAGAGAGGATTTAGTGAGGTTTGTCGTCTTTGGCGGTGTTCTTACTAAAGACGACGACCATAAACTCCCAGGACGAGGCGTTTATCTCAAGAAGGGTTCCGGTAGCCTTGCCTTAGAAAGGCAGTGCTTCAATAGGATCCTTCATCGTCCATTAACCTTAAACGAAGAGGAAGAAATTAGAAAAGTATGAAAAAAGATGCCTTAGGTTTCCTTGGACTTCTCTATCCATCTCGTCAAGTAATCATTGGCGAGGAACTCTGGAGAAGAATCGATGAGGTGACCCTTATCGTAGCCGCAAGCGATATCGTTAGCGGCGAAGGAGAGAAATACTTAGGCAAGATCAAGCGTGCCCATAAGCCATTTTTCCAAGAATACAGTTCAACTGAGTTAGGAAACGCCTTGGGACATCACAAAATCAATTTCATAGGCATTCTGCATAAGAAAGCCAGCATGAATTTCCTCTTAAAGGCCAAGAAAGGAGAGCAAGATGAAGAAACAACAATTTAACAAGAAAAGCGGTCCAGTAAAGAACCACAATGCTTCCCGTCAAGCAAACTTTGAATCCCGCCCAAATAACAAGAAGAAAGAGGACTTCGCCAAAGTCAACGGCGGTGTCTTCGTTTATTCGAAGCCTCTTACCGTCGGTGAGCTTTCAAAAGCCATCAACGTTCCAGTTCCTGCCATCATCAAGTTCATGTTCATGAACGGCAAAGCCGTTACCATCAACCAACTTCTCGATGACGAAACAATCGGCACCATCTGTTTGGAATACAACTACGACTTCAAGAAAGAAGAAATCGTTGACGCCGTAAACTTCGAAGCCCTTAAGATCGAAGACGATCCAAAAGACCTTCAAGAACGCGCTCCAGTCGTCTGCGTTGCCGGTCACGTCGACCATGGCAAGACCTCAATCATCGACGCCATCCGTCATAGCGACGTCGCCGCTCACGAAGCTGGTGGCATCTCCCAAGCCATCGGTGCTTATCAAAAAGAATACAAAGGCAAGAAAATCACCATCATCGATACTCCTGGGCACGAAGCTTTCACCGCAATGAGAGCCCGTGGCGCAGATGCTACCGATATCATGGTTCTTGTCGTTGCAGCTGACGATGGTGTCATGCCTCAAACAATCGAGGCTATTAACCACGCCCGTGCTGCTAACTGCGAAATCATTGTCGCAATCAACAAGATGGATAAGCCAGGCGCCGATCCAAACCGCGTCAAAAACGAACTCATGGCTCATGACGTCATCAGCGAAGACTATGGTGGAGACATCATGTGCGTCGAAGTCAGTGCCAAAACAGGCAAAGGCTTAAACGATTTATTAGACACCATCTCACTTAAAGCCGAAGTCATGGAACTTAAGGCTAACCCAAATAGATACGCAATCGGAACCGTTCTCGAAGCAAAACTCGACAAAGGCGAAGGTCCAAAAGCCACGCTCCTCGTCCAAAACGGTACCATTGCCGCAAGCGACTACGTCGTCGTTGGCGAAATCTATGGTAAGATCCGTAGAATGACCAATGAATACAATGCTGTCCTTAAGAGCGCTGGCCCAAGCGCACCAGTCGCTGTCACAGGTTTAAGCGCAGTCCCTCAAGCAGGTGACCGCTTCATGGCTTTCCCAACCGAAAAAGAAGCTAAAGAAATCGCTGAGAAGAGAGCCCTTGAAAAGCAAAAGCAAGAAAGAGGCGCAAATGCAGCTATGTCTCTTAGCGATCTCAATAACCTCGTTAACGCTGGTAAGGTTCAAGACGTCAACGTCATCATCAAAGCCGATACAGAAGGCAGTGCTGAAGCTCTTAAAGCAAACCTTGAAAAGCAATCAAGCGAACAAGTTCACATCAAAGTCCTCGCCGCAAGCGCAGGTGCAATCAATGACAGTGACCTTCTTCTTGCCCAAGCTTCTCACGCCATCATCTATGGCTTCAACATTAGACCAGACGCAAGAATCACCGCTAAAGCAGCAGAAGCCGGCGTCGAAATCAGAACCCACCGTATCATCTACGAAGTCCTTGAAGAAATGGAAGCCCTTGTCAAAGGTATGTATAAGGCTGAGCAAGTCGAACATGTCACTGGACAAGCAGAAATCCGTCACATCTATAAGATCAGCAGCATCGGTACAGTCGGTGGCTCTTATGTCACTAGCGGCACCATCAAAGCAGGCAGCAAAGTCCGTCTTCTTAGAGCAGGCGTTGTCGTCTATGAAGGTGAGCTCGCAGGCTTAAAGAGATTCAAGGATGACGCAAAAGAAGTCAAGACCGGCTACGAATGCGGTATCACAATCAAAAACTATAACGACATCAAAGAAGGGGACATCATCGAAGGCTACGAGATGGTGGACAAGGAATAACGATGGCAGACCGTAATGGACGCATCAAAGCAGTCATAGCTCGTAATATCAGCGATATCCTGATGTTTGAGCTTAAGAACTCGCACATTGGCATGCCAAGCGTTAACGAAGTTGTGGTCGCTAACGATTACAGCGTCGCTAAAGTCTATGTTTCCTTCCTTGGAGCGAAATATCCTACCCAAAACCTTGAAGAGCTTAACCGCTGCAAAGGTTTCGTAAGAAGCTCACTTGCCAAAAAGATGGACCTTCGCAAGGTTCCTAATCTCGTCTTCATCCTTGATGACATCTTCTACAAAGAAGAGAAAATCAACGCAGCGTTGAAAAGAGAAGAAGAACAACTTCAAAAGGCCAAAGAAGGCAAGGAATAGAGTTCCCAAAACAATATATGCCCCTTAATGAAAGGGGCATTTTTAATCTTATAAAGATTAAGTGGCTTGCCCTGGAGGGTATATTCGCGTGTCGTAAGGGTCCGCTACAGATTGAGAGTTGTTGGTAATAGAGCCACTAATAGCAGTGGTGCCAACAGAAGCATAGTTAATACAACGGGGCTACCTTTTGGGTTAGTGCCGCAGCTCCAACGGTGCGCTACATTAAAAGACGTAAAAAAAGAGAGGATCAAACCTCTCTATAATACTTGTTTAGCGGTTTAACGTTCTCTGACTCTGAAGAACTCGTTGTCGCAGACTTTCATCTTCACGCCATGATAGATGGCGCCAATGACGCCTCCAAACATCATTAAGCCAGCGAGTACACCAAGACCCATGATTGCTAAGACTAAGCCAGCACCGCCAAGGATAAGACCAGCGATCATAATGCCTTTGTGTTTGTTCTTTTGATCGGTGACATGCTCTCTATATAACGTTCTTGCGTAGTCGTCAGTGTATGGGTTATCAGCGTTCTTGCCTAAGAATTCGTTCATGTTCTTGACGAAGAACCAGAATGTTGAGAATAACTTCGAGAAATATGTTTTATCAAGAAGCTCGTCAGCAGAGAAGGTGACAAGGCCTTCGCCGATATCCTCAAAGTAGGTAAATCTCTTGCAGAACTTATTGACGAATTCCTGAAGTCCACCCAATTGTTGACCATAGGCTTCATGGATTTCGCTAAGGTCAAAACAGATGACTGTGCTATATCCGTTTTTGAACATCGATTGGGTATAGACGTTAACGTCTCCATAGAAAACGTATGTATCTAATTGGGTTAATCCGTCAGCTTTGTTTGGCTTTCTTTTGAGTCCGATTGATTTATTCCAACGTTCCATTAAAGGAAAATCTTTGATAACAGGTGTTTTTGCCATAATATTTCTCTCCTAGTTAAGAATATTGTAAAGAAAAAGCCTTCGCTTGGAAGGCATAAAGTTTTATTGTTAGCGTATCTTTATTTGAAACTCTATTTTTTTACGGTCAAAAGATATACAGGTCTCTTTCTTCCTTCGATGAAGGTCTCTTTGAAGCCAAGAGCTAGGGCCTCTTTCTTTTTGTCAAAGAAATAGAAGTGGACTGGGTTGACTTTTTCGGAAATCTTATCCAAAAGAAGTTTGATGCAGTAAGCTGTTTCTTTTATGTCGCCGGAAAGGTTAAAAAGAAGTACCTTGTGTGCACTTAAGTTGGTATAAGAGATTTCGCCAATACGTTTGTGATCTTTGAGAAGAAGGAAATCTTTCTCGCCTTCTTTCTTCTTTTTTGTAGCGATCTTAGTGCCTCTCATATCATCTGAATCAAGGATTGGACGGATGGAGTAGTGCTGATGCTCTTCATCAACGAATTCGATGTTCTTGAAGTAGAGGTTAAATGGCTCATAATTCTCCATCATGTTCCTGAAGTTATTAACTGTTTCAGGATAATCGTGATAGCACTTCTTGACGAAATTCTTAATGACTTCGCGTTCTGTATGCTTATTTGCAGGGCAATTAGTCTCAACGATTGGGAGGTTTTCTTCTCTTGCCATGTTAATGAGTTGCTTCTCATAGCAGTAGATGAGAGGGCGGATAAAGGTAATGCCTGCTCTATCAAGTCTCATCTTTGGATCAAAAGTCGCGACTCTGCCTCCATGGACCATATTCATGAAAAGAGTCTCAATAGAGTCTTCATTATGGTGAGCGAAAGCAACTTTGTTGCATTTGAGTCTAAGGGCTTCGGCGTTGATGGCGGCTTTCTTCATTCTTGAACAGATTGAGCATGGGAGATGGCCATCATCCTTCTTGTGCGCTTTAAGGACTTCGTAGACGAACTTGCTATCAACAACGTTGAGTTTAGCGCCGCATTCAAGAGAGAAATCCTCAAGTTTCTTGATTTCGTTTCTATCAAAATCAAAGCCTAAATCCAAGAAAATTGGAACGATTGTAAAATTCTTCTTTGAATATTTGGTATATATCGAGAGAGCCTTAAGAAGGCAAAGGGAATCCTTGCCACCGGAGACTCCGATAGCGATTCTGTCGCCATCGTCGATGAGTGAGAAGTTGAGGTCTGCTCTACGAAGAGCTGCTAAAACGTTTCTGATATAAGGCATGTTGTTATTCTACTCTTAAGGTTATTTTTTCTAAAGAAAAAGTAGTGGGATTTCTTACTTTTTTATTGATACGTAAGCGTCTAAAAACGCCTTGATTATTGGGTTATGGAATTTAGCGGCTTCCTCTCTTTTCCACATGAAATAATCGTCACTGATCTTATTGATTTTGCTCTCGTCAAGAGTCATTCCTTCAATGACTTTAGTATCAATTTTAGTGCTTCCAAAGAAGCCTAAAATGTCTTTTCTTGCTTCTGAATAATAGGAGGTTGAGACAGTGTATTTGCCACCTTCAAAAGTGACTTTATCGTTCAAATAAACCGCTGCGTCAACAATGGATTCGGCCTTGTTTCCACCCGCTGGAGCGTACCTCACAAACGTTGGAACGTAGCCTGAATCATACCCATAATCTTCATTAGAAGAAGAGGTCAATCCATACTTATCTTTGAAGCCTTCACTTAGAGAATCGCAGTCCACTAAATATGAGGTGTTATTGTGGTTTTTATTGTAATTGTAAAGAACGCTTTCTTTAAGATAAGTGCAATCTGGACACCCTTCTCTAAGGAAGCCTACAGTGAACTGATCGCTCTTTTCAAATAAGGAATCGAGTTGGTTTTCGTTAACGTAAAGCATATCTGAAATGGAGGTTCTTTCATCCATCCAGGAAGCGATTCCCCCAAATGAATTGAACGCATCATTTTCGCCTTTCGTTTCGCGTCTATGGATCTCTTTGCCGCCCCTATACAAAGAGAGGAGGGATTCGTTCTCGTTGCCGCTTCTAGAAACAAAGAAAACAGGCGCGTTAGCGACCCTCAAATAAGAGGCGAAAGAAGACATGAATTTCTTAATGCTTTTTGAGGAAGAATTGTCATCAAAAGAAAGAAGGATAAACGAGTCCTTGTTTTTGATTTTGCTTTCAAGTTTTGTCTCGTCTATTACATCAAGATAATCAAGAAGGTTTTGGCCCTCGTTTTCTTCAATGTTTTCATCACAAAGTTTGCCATATGGGAGATAGAGGATTTCGTTACTTTGTTTTGAGCAGCTTCCTAGTGAGATTATGGTAAGAGGAAGCGCTAAGAAAAGGGCTAATTTTTTCATGCCTATATTCTATAGCATTTTTGATCGCGAAACTAACCCAAATATTTCGTTGATAAAAGGTACGCGCACGCGAGGAAACCCCTTTCGAAAAAGAGGGTGAAAAACCCTCAAAAAACTCGAAAGGATTTTTTGATGATTTTTTTAACGGTTTTTTCAAAAAAATTTCACTAAAAATTTTGTGCTATAAAAAAGAGGAAAAACCTCGATAAGGCCCATAAAAAGCCAACTTTTACTTTTTTGAGTTTTCTTGTCAAAAATCTTTTCGAAAAAATGTTAAAAAAAGTTGTTGTTTTTTGAGTGTTTTTACCTCATTATTTTTCGCGTTAAGTTTTATAGTGATTTTTCACTACGAAATTTGACGAAAACAACACTCAAAATTTTGATGAGTTTTGGAGAGGGAAAAATGGAAGAGAAAAACACTATCATTTCATTAAAGCACGTTCAAAAAGTTTTCGATGGTTCTTTCACTGCTGTCGAGGACTTCAATCTCGACATTAAGAAAGGCGAATTCGTCACCTTCTTAGGACCTTCTGGATGTGGCAAAACAACAACCTTAAGAATGATCGCCGGCTTCGATATGCCTACAAGCGGCCAAATCCTTCTTAAAGGCCAAGACATATCCCTTTTGCCTCCATACAAAAGACCTATCAACACCGTCTTCCAAAGATATGCTCTTTTCACTCACTTAAATATCTACAAAAACATCGCTTTCGGCCTCCAGTATAAGAGACTCGACGATTTAGATAAGCCTCTCTTAGACAAAGAAGGCAAGCAGGTTCTTGATGAGAATGGCAAACCTGTTTACAAAAAGAGAAAACTCACCAAAGCCGAAATCGACGCTAAAGTCAGATACGCATTAAAGCTCGTTGACCTTGAAGGCTTCGAAAAGAGAGCCGTCAGCACCCTTTCAGGTGGCCAACAACAACGTATCGCAATCGCTCGTGCAATCGTCAACGAACCAGAAATCCTTCTTCTCGATGAGCCTTTAGGCGCTCTCGACCTCAAGATGAGAAAAGAAATGCAACTCGAACTTAAGGCGATGCATAAGAAACTTGGCATCACTTTCATCTATGTCACCCATGACCAAGAAGAAGCTCTTACCATGAGCGACACGATCGTCGTCATGAGCGATGGTGAAATCCAGCAAGTCGGCACACCAAAAGAAATCTACGACGAACCAAAGAACGCATTCGTCGCTGACTTCATTGGCGAATCATCAATCTACACAGGCACAGTCCTCAAAGATAACAAGATCAAATTCTTAGGCGCTTCCTTCGATAGCGATCCAGCTGACGAAGGCAAGTTCGCAAATAACGAGAAAGTTGACGTAGTCATTCGTCCAGAAGACGTCATCATCGCCGATGAAGGAAAAGGTACCGTCAACGCCACAATCGTTTCCAAGATCTTCAAAGGCAAGCAACACGACTACAACACGAAGATTGGCAAACACGAAATGATCGCGCAAACAACAAAACACCCTCAAAAAGGCGCACTGGTCTCCGTTTCGGTCGAACCTGAAAACATCCAAATCATGAAAAAGCCATTCACAAGCAACTACTATGATGGCCACCTTACCGCACACTGCCACGTTTCGTTTGCTGGCATCCACGCAGACTTTGACGTTCTTAAGCTCTTCCCAGGCTTCAAACTTAGCGAAGAAGGAACTCTTATTAACGACAAAGGCGAAGAAAAAGACGTCGAAGGTCTTCAAGTTTCAGTCGAAGTCGGCTTCGATGATATTGAACTTAGCGATGATCTCAATGCATCTGATCTCCATGGCGAAATCATTAATATGATTTACCTTGGCGACCACTACGAAGTCACTCTCTGGGACAAAGAAAGCGACGAAGAGTTTGTCGTTAATACACCAGACTTATGGAATATCGGCGACATCGTTTCCCTCGTTATCAAAGAGGGTGGCGTTGATGTCAAATTCAAGGGCGGAAAATAGTAATGGAAAACACTCTTGCAGTAAAACGTCCTAGCAAGATGAGGGAAGGCCGCTCACTCTATAGCATCCCATATGGAGTGTTCCTCGTCTTATTCATCATCATCCCAATCCTTCTCATCTTTTGGTACGCCTTCACTAACGCCAAAGGTGAATTCACTCTTTCTAATTTCGCAAGCATCTTCGAAGGAAAAACAGGAAACACAACCTTCAAGGTCATTGGCCAGTCTCTTGGTGTCGCAGCCTTAACAACCGTCATCTGCGTCATCATCGCTTATCCAATCGCCTACATCCTTGCTAATAGCAAGTTCAGTAAGATCGCCGTTCTTGTTTATCTCTTCCTTCTTCCAATGTGGATCATCTTCGTCATTAGAACATCCGCAACGTAGCAGCTTCTTATTGCAATCGGCATTAACCCAGCAGAGCTTCCATGGGTGGCATCAATTATCGGTATGGTCTATAACTACCTTCCATTTGCCATCCTCCCTCTCTATAACACCATGCTCAAGCTCGATAAGAATCAAATCGAAGCAGCAGCAGATCTTGGCGCATCGCCTGTCCAAGTTTTCATCAAGACCGTCGTCCCTATGACAATCCCAGGCATCGTGAGCGCAGCAACGATGACTTTCATGCCTACAATGTCCTCTTACGTCATCACCGACGCATTAAGTAATAGAACCATCACCTTAATCGGTGGCTTAATCGAAACAACGTTCTTAAAGAACACTCAACCTCACATCGGTTCGGTCTATGCAATCATCATGCTTGTCCTTATCGGTGTCTCAGCCGTCTTTGAGAATGTCTTCTCCGAAAAGAAAGGAGGCCGCAAATAATGGAAGAAACTAGAAACATCGAATCCACAAACGCCGGACTCCAAAAGATCGCGAAAAAGGAGAAGGTGAAGAAGTGGAGCGCGCTTACATTCGTTTGGCTCATGCTTCTTGTCATGTATCTCCCAATCATGTATCTCGTTCTCTATTCATTCACCGACGCAACGATCATCGGCAAATGGTCAGGCTTCAGCCTTGATTGCTATACCACACTCTTTAGCCCAAACAACAAGAGTGCGATGGATATTTGGAACGCAACATGGAATACCGTTTGGGTTGCACTTGTCGCTTCATTAATCTCAACAATCCTTGGCACCACAGGCGCAATCGGCATGCATTACCTTGGTAAGAAGCTTAAAGCAGTCTTTAACTTCTCAACTCAAATCCCAATCGTCAACGCCGAAATCGTCATGGCCTTATCTCTTTGCATTCTCTTCCTTTCTGTGGGACTTGAGAAAAACGCATTCACTCTTATCATTGGCCACGTCGTCCTTACCATCCCATTCGTTGTCATTAACGTCCAACCTCGTCTTGAGTCAATGGATCCTAGCCTCTATGAAGCCGCTATGGACTTAGGCGCTTCAAGAACCGGAGCCCTCTTCAAAGTCATGGTTCCAGATCTTCTTCCAGGCATCTTAAGCGGATTCATGATCTCAATGACTCTCTCGCTCGATGACTATGTCATCACCGAATTCACCAAGCCTTCAGCAGGTGACTTCCAAACCATCTCTACCTATGTCCAAGGAAAGCTTGCTAAAGGCAGCATTCCAATCCAAATCAGGTCGTACACGGCCATAATCATGGTATTAATCGTCGCGGCAATGGTTGCCTATACGATTGTTAATATAAGAAAAGCCAAGAAAAAGGCTTAAAAGGGGAATAAAAATGAAAAAATCAGCACTCGTTTTTGCCGCTTCCGCATTACTTGCGATGGGCGCTTTGACATCATGTGGCCCAAAGGCCGATGTCGTTCTCACTGTCTATAACTGGGCAGACTACATCTACGAAGGTCTCGATGAGAAAGACAACAAAGTAGATGATTCAACAGTCGAGTCTTTCGAAAAAGCGTATTTCGAAGAGACTGGCAAAACCATCAAAGTCGTTTATAAGACTTTCTCCACTTGCGAAGACATGTATTCACAAATCTCAAATGGTCTTGTCAAAGCAGACCTTTGCTGCCCAAGCGATTACATGATTCAAAAGATGCAAAGTGAAGGCATGCTCGAATCATTTGGCTACAACAAAACAAGTAAGAAATACACCGAAGGCTTAGATAACGTTAACGATAACCTTTCTCCATACATCAAAGACTTGTTTAATGACAACAACTTCAGCGACTTCGCTGTTCCTTATTTCTGGGGCACAATGGGTTACACCTACAACACCAAATATGTCACCAAAGAACAAGTTTCAACTTGGGACTTCCAATGGAATCCAGGAAACGCAATCAATGGCGCTTCATTAAAGAAGAAGATCACCCTCAAAGACTCTGTCCGTGATACCTACTTCACAGGCGTTATGCACGTCTACAAAGACGAACTCATGACCCTTAAAGCTCAACATGATGCAGAAATATTATCCGATAAGGAATACAACGACGCTCTCGCAGAGATCTTCAACCGCCACGATGCAACAACCTTAGCAGCAGTCGAAAGAGCACTCATCGCAACCAAAGACAACGTTACCCTCGAAGTCGATGAAGGCAAGAACGAAATGGTTCTTGAAAACATCCTTGTCAACCTCGCTTGGAGTGGTGACTCAGTCTTCTCAATGGATGAAGCAGAAGAAGATGATGTTATCCTCGCTTACGAAGTCCCAGTCGAGGGCTCAAATGTCTGGTTCGATGGCTGGTGCATGCCAAAAGGCGCTAACGTCGAAGCAGCAAAAGCATTCGTCAACTTCCTTAACGATCCAGAAGTCGCCGTCAACAACATGGACGCTGTCGGTTACACCTCAGCTGTCGCAGGCGAAGCAATCTGGGACTATGTCAACGAATGCTACGCAGCAGAAGATGATGCAGAAGAAGGGGATGTCGATGAAGTCGATCTTAGCTACTTCTTCGGCGACACCGTCAAAGACGAAGCAGTCATCTCCGTTCCAAAGGCTGATAGAGGCCGCCAATTCGACGCTCAATATCCAAGTGAAGATGTCATCACCAGATGCGCAATCATGAAGGATTTCGGCGCTGAAGGAAACGCTGCTCTCTACACAATGTGGAACAACTTCAAAGCCAGCTTCTAATTTAAAGATTAATCTTTAACCGCTTAAGAAAAACTTAGGCGGTTTTTTTGTTTGAAAGAATTGCCACAATAAAAAGAGGGTGCTATAATTCATAGCGCTGCATCCGTAGCCAAGTGGTAAGGCAATTGACTGCAACTCAATCACCGACGGTTCAAATCCGCCCGGATGCTCCAAACATCAGACTAGACATTCTGTTATTGCAGGATGCCTTTTTTGTTTAGAAGAAGAGAAAAAGAGAAGATGCATAACTGAATCGCAATAACCTAAAACAATAAAGAATTATCGCAAAACAATAAAAAGTGCTTGCAAAACAATAAATTTAGCCAAATAATATGCCTGTCCAAAAAAGGAGAAACGAAAATGGAACAAAACAAAGAAAGAATTAATAAGTTCTCAAAAGGAATCGTTACTGTTGCTAAAGTTGGAAAGATCCTCTCAATCGTCGGTCTTGTCTTCTGTATTATCGGCCTCATCTGCATCGGTGTTACTGCAATAGCATATGACCCAGTGCTTGATTATATTAGAGCTAACCCAAACACAATGGGCGCTATCGAAATCAATCTTAGTGAATCAAGCCACATCTATATCGCCTTATTCGATAAGACAACTCTTCTTGAACTCTTCGAAAACAAGGATCTTGCATTAAGAGTTCTTGGCAATGCTGCAATCGATTGCATTGAAGGTGCTGTCACATGCGCCATCACTCTTGTCCTTATGAACCTCATCAAGTCGATGTTCTTAAAACTCGAAAACGCCGATTCACCATTCAACACTGAACTCAATGGCGACCTCAAGAAATCATTCATCGGTATCACCATCTTGGTTCTTATCAACTCAACAGTGGTGGTTGCATTGATTGTTGGACTTGTACTTGTTGTAGTATATTATCTCTATCAATATGGCGCATCCCTCCAAAAGGATGTCGATGAGACAATCTAAAACAAGTATGATTATCCTAAGATTAGATAGAGTTATGGCGGACCGTAAGATATCGCTTACGGAGCTCGCTGAGAAAGTAGGCATAACCAACGCGAACATGTCTAACCTCAAAACAGGCAAGGTAAGCGCTGTAAGGCTCTCAACCCTTAATGCCATATGCAAAATCCTTCATTGTCAGCCAGGCGATATTCTAGAATATCGTCCTAATGAAGAAGAGGAACTATGATCCTAAAGCCCTTTAAAAGGGGCTTTTCTTTATAAGAAGCAATATAACGAAGAAAAATCGCAAAAACATAGGGAAAAATATAAATTTGTACTTGCTTCCTATGCCTAACTTCATTATATTTATTGAGCGCCTATTAAAGGGGCACGTTAAATAAGATGCGCCAGTAGCTCAGCTGGATAGAGTAACAGACTACGAATCTGTGGGTCACGAGTTCGAATCTTGTCTGGCGCGCCAAAGTCCGGGATGTAGCGCAGCTTGGTTACCGCGTCAGTTTTGGGAACTGAAGATCATGAGTTCGAATCTCATCATCCCGACCATTTAAAAACAAAACTCCGAAATTCATCGGAGTTTTTATTTGAATTTTGAAAGATTATTCGACTTTGATTTCCAATAGTCAAAGGAAATTAAAAACACAAATTGTCGCACCACCGGTGAGACAAATCTTTGTAAAACTAAAAGACGATCGTTACTTAGAAAAAATTAAGAAACGATTGTTGTTTTAAAAGTTTTTGACAAAGTAGTAAAAAAAGAATGACTTTCTAAATTAATAATGTATATTACATTATATGACATCTAGTATTAAAAACGTGATTATCATTGGAGGAGGGGTATCTGGCCTCTCAACAGCCATTCACCTTAGACTCCTTGGATATGATGTGACCATCTTCGAAAAGAACCCTTACTGCGGTGGCTTTTTGACATCCTGGTACCGTAAAGGCAATACGATCGATGGCTGCGTTCACTGGATGCTTGGCACCAAAGAAGGCACAGGTATTAACAAAATCTGGCACGAATTAGGCGCGTTGACTAGTGACACAAAAATCATCAAAACCAATACTTTCTACCAAACCCAGTTCGAAGGTAAGGTTTTTAATTTCTATAACGACTTCGAGAAACTCAAAGAAGAGTTTTTAAGATATTCAGAAGGCGATGAAGAAACGATCGAAAAGATGTTTCAGACTATTAAGTATCTTATCGACACGAGTCACCTTGAACCTGATTCAGACACTCCTATGGAGTTATTTGACCCTAGCAAAATGACTCTTGATAAGGATTTCATTAGAAACTGCGCTTCATATTTGAAGTTATCCCTTAAGGACTTAGCTTTAAGCTTCAATAGTCCAATTATCAGATGGGCTCTTAACACATCTCTTATCAACCATCACTTCAATGCGTTCTATTTCCTTCAAACGCTTGCTAACCTCATAGCTGGCAACGATGGCATCCCTGAAGGTGGATCCCATGCGATGAGAGATAGAATCGTTAATAGATTCATCTCACTTGGTGGCAAGATCAATTACTGTTCTGATGTCTCTAAAATCATCATAGAAGATGGCATAGCCAAAGGCGTAGTGGTCAAAGACAAAGAATACTATGCAGACTACGTCGTCATCGCTAGCGACATACATTACGCGATTGATAACCTTCTTCCAAAGGGCGCGCTTATAACTCCTTACGAAGTATATGATGCTGACCCAGTTAAGCACCCAACATATAGCTTCGTTATCGCTTGCTACAAAACTAAAGCGGATTTATCTAACGAAGAAGTAGGGGTCATTGAGAAAGTTGAACCATACGAGTTCTTTGGTAGAACCCACGATTACCTTTCTGTTAGACATTACACTTACGATAAGTCATTAAATAACGACGAATACATTACCGTCCAAGTCATGCTTACAACATATGACGAGGACTATAAGCTCATCGATTCTCTTCCTAGAAGTGAATACGTTAAGCTCAAAAGCGATATCGGAAACTTCTACAAAGAGATGCTTGAGAAGAAATATGGCGCCGAATTTGAACTCATTGACGTTTCAACCCCTCATACATATGAGAGGTATAACCACGCCTATAGAGGAGCGTTCATGACCTATCCTTTAGGACCTAAGATGAAGCAAAACATCATGTCCTCTAGATCAAACATCGAAGGCTTATATTTATCCAATCAGTGGGTCTACGCCCCTGGAGGACTAGGCTGCAGCGCCATAACTGGAAAGCTTGTCGCCAAACTCATCGACCACGATGATAAACACAAAAACGAGCAATAACTGATCCAAAAACAAAACAACTATAATAGACGCACCTAAAAAGTGCGTTTATTTATTTTTGGCCAAATAACGGCTAATTTGACCATAGCGCACGCGTATATATATAAAATTTGATAGAAATTCGTTAATTACCTCTTGCAACTAATGGTTGCATTAATTATAGTATGACCATGTTTTTATTTTTTGTCGGAGAAAGTAAAGGCAATCCAGTTAAGTCTAGTGCTTCGGATCCTTATAGCATGAGGATAAGTAGCGATTGATCTTTGATTAATGGAAACAACTATTGATGACAAAAAAGCAAATAGGAGAGTATCTATGGAAAAGAACGTTTTTGAAGATTTTGGTATGTTGATCTTCGATGGTGAAATCATGAAGTCACGTTTATCAAAAGACACCTACATCAAGTATTTAGAATGCAAGAAGAGCGCTACACAGCTCGATAAGCAAAGCGCAGACGAAATCGCTTCTGCTATGAAGACATGGGCTATTGAACATGGTTGCACACACTACACCCACTGGTTCCACCCATTAACAGGTTTAACAGCAGAAAAGCATGAAGCCTTCATTGACAAGGATTCTAAAGGAAACGCCATCATCAAATTCAATGGCAAGACCTTAATCAAAGGCGAGCCAGACGCATCAAGCTTCCCTAGCGGTGGTCTTAGAAGCACCTTCGAAGCAAGAGGCTACACATATTGGGATGTCACTTCACCTGCCTTTATCAGAGACAATGTTCTTTGCATCCCATCAGTCTTCGTTAGCTACTATGGCGAATCCCTTGATAAGAAAGGACCACTCCTTAAGTCAATCGCATTCGTTAATGAAAAATGCACAAAGCTCCTTAACATGCTTGGACACGAGGATGTAACTGAAGTCAAACCAAACGTCGGTCTTGAACAAGAATACTTCCTCATCGATAGAGCCCAATACAAGAAGAGACTCGACCTCATGCTTACAGGCCGTACCCTCTTTGGTGACAGCGCTCCAAAAGGACAAGAATTCGAAGATCACTATTTCGGTTCAATCCCAAGCCGTGTTCACGCTTTCATGCACGATGTCGATAAAGAACTTTGGAAACTCGGCATCTATGCAAAAACCGAGCACAACGAAGTCGCTCCACGCCAATTCGAACTTGCTCCACTTTTCGCTGAAGCAAATGTCGCCGTTGACCAAAACCAAGTCATCATGGACGTCCTTAAGAGAATGGCTTACAAGAACGGCTTTGCTTGTCTCCTTCACGAGAAACCATTCGGTGGCGTTAATGGAAGTGGCAAACACAACAACTATTCACTTTGCGCTAACACCGGCCTTAACGTCTTCGATCCAAAAACAGACGTCTTCCCAGTCTTCACAGCTTGCTTAATCAAAGCTGTTGATACCTATCCAGAACTTCTTAGAATCAGCGCTTCAAACCCAGGCAACGATTTCCGTCTTGGCTGCAACGAAGCTCCTCCAGCAATCATCTCAATCTTCCTTGGTGACGCCATCGAAAACATCATCGATGAATATGCTGGCATCAGCACCAAAGAAACAGGCAGAGTTAGCAAAATCGAAGGCTTTGGCTACGTTGGTTCAGATAACACCGACAGAAACAGAACCTCACCAGTCGCTTTCACTGGCAACAAATTCGAATTCAGAATGCTCGGCAGCAGCGCTAGTGGCGCTATGCCAAACGTCGTTCTTGATACCATCATCGGTGACGAAGTCGCTTCAGTCATAGCAATGTTAGAAAAGACTGCAAAAGAAGATTACGAAAAAGTCCTTAAAGCTTACGTCAAAGACGTCATGGAAAACCATGGCCGCGTCGTCTATGGCAAAAACGGCTACTCCCAAGAATGGATTGAAGAAGCTGCTAGACGTGGACTTCCAAACATCACTTCATCAATTGAAGCAGTCGCTCATTTCGACAGTGAGAAGAACGTCGCTCTTCTTACCAAATCTGGCATCTACACCGAAAAAGAAATCGAAGCCAGAAAGACCGTCATGGCTGAACAATACATCTCATCAATCATGCTCGAAGCAAAGACAATGCTTAGCTTAGTCGATGGATATGTCGTTCCTAACATGGTCAAAGAAATTGAAAACTATAGCAAAGCAGCTGCTTATAGCAAGTACGCTAAAGAGAAGCTTGAGAAGGTTTCTTCCCTCCTCGACGAACTCGGAACAGCATTTACAAAACTCAAGACCGAAGCATTCGCTACCAAAGAATATGCAAGCGAACTTGAAAAGGGTCTTGATATCAAAGCAAGAATCGTTCCTCTCCTCGCTTCCCTTAGAGAAGTCGTCGATAGCTATGAAAAAATCGCTAGCGACATCGATTATCCATTACCAACTTACAAAGAAATGCTATACTAATATTAAATCAATGATTTAATTAACAAGGAGATACAAGCATTTATGAATAATTGCGCTATTGTAGGCATCAACTGGGGTGATGAAGGCAAAGGCCGTATGGTCGACCTTCTTACCGAAAGCTACGATATCGTTGTCAGATACCAAGGTGGTGGCAACGCAGGGCACACAGTCATCAACGAAAAGGGCAAATTCGCTCTTCACCTTCTTCCAAGCGGCATCTTCAGAGATGGCGTCATTAACGTTTTAGGTAATGGCGTTGCTCTTGATCTTGAAAACCTTTGGAAGGAAATCGAGCAAGTTAGAGCCCAAGGCGTTGAGATCACTCCTGACAACGTCGTCATCAGCGATCGCTGCTCAGTCCTTATGCCATGGCACAAAGACCTTGACCAACTCGAAGAACTTAGACTCGCAGACCGTGCATTTGGCTCAACAAAGCAAGGCATTGCACCATTCTACGCAGACAAATACTCAAAGAAGACCATCTTAGCAGGTGAGATCGTTCATAGAGACGCTCTCAAAGAACACATCGAAACCATCCTCGACTTCAAGAACCTCGTTCTCGAAAAGGTGTATGGTGGCAAAACCTACACTGTCGAAGACATATTCGCTTACCTCGATGACTATGGCGAGAAACTTAAGCCATTCATCAAAGATACAGGTCGCTTATTAAGAGAAAGCAACAAAGCAGGAAAATCAATCCTCTTCGAAGCTCAACTCGGTTCACTTAGAGATCTTGACTTTGGCATTCACCCATTTACCACAAGCTCAAATACAACCGCAGCATTCGCTCCAGTTGGTTCAGGCTGCCCAAGCGCTAAGATCGAAAAGATCATCGGCGTTGTCAAAGCCTACTCAACATGTGTTGGCGAAGGCCCATTCGTCGCTGAATGGTTTGGCGAAGAAGCAGACAAACTTAGAGAAGCAGGCTTCGAATACGGTGCTAAGACAGGCCGTCCAAGAAGAGTTGGCCCAATTGACCTCGTCGCTACTAGATACGGTGTCGAAGTTCAAGGCACTACCGATATCGCTTTAACTAAGATGGACGTTCTTTCTTACATGGAAGAAATCCCACTCTGCGTCGCTTATAAGCACAAAGGCGAAGAAATCGATTACTTCCCATTCCCATCGATGTTAAACGATTGCGAACCTGTCTACATCAAGATGCCAGGTTGGAAGTGCGATATCTCCAAATGTAGAAAATACGAAGAACTTCCTATTGAAGCTCGTAACTACATCGAATTTGTTGAGAAACAAATCGGCGCTCCAATCACTTACGTTTCAGTAGGTGCTGCAAGAGACGAAATTATCTATCGCTAAATAACTAATATGACCTGGAGTTGATGCTCTAGGTCTATTTAGGTAATAAGAAGAACAAAAATTGAAAGGAAAACAAATATGAGCAAATTCATTTTTGTCACAGGAGGAGTCGTTTCAGGACTCGGAAAAGGCATCACAGCTGCCTCTCTTGGCCGTCTTCTTAAAAATAGAGGACTCAAAGTCGCTGTTGTTAAGTGTGACCCATATTTAAACGTTGACCCAGGCACAATGAACCCTGTCCAACACGGTGAGGTTTTCGTCACCGATGATGGTCTTGAAACAGATCTTGACTTAGGCCACTACGAAAGATTCATCGACGAATCTCTTAATAAATACTCAAATATCACAAGTGGACGTATCTACCAAAAGGTCCTTCAAAAGGAAAGAGAAGGCTTCTATCTTGGCAAGACCGTTCAGATCATCCCTCACGTCACCGATAGAATCAAAGCCTACCTTTATAAGGAAGCAGAGATGACCGGATGCGATGTCCTCATCACTGAAATCGGCGGTACCATCGGCGACATCGAATCACAAGCATTCTTAGAGGCCATCCGTCAAATCAGCATCGAACATAGAAACGATTGCTGCTTCATCCACGTTACCCTCGTTCCATATCTTGAGTTCGCAAAAGAACACAAAACCAAACCTACCCAACACTCAGTAAGAACCCTCGAATCACTTGGTATCCACCCAAATATCATCGTCGCTCGTGCTGACCGTCACTTAAATCAAGGCATCCTTGATAAGATTGCTCTCTTCTGTAATGTTGAGAAAGATGCAGTCATCGAAAACCTTACCCTTTCATCCCTTTACGAATGCCCAGTCTTCCTTCACGAAAAAGGCTTAGATGACGTCGTTTGTAGAACTCTTGGCTTAGAACTTCCTGAACCAGATATGACTGATTGGGAAAAGGTCATCGTCGACGAAAGAACAAGAAGAGGAGAAGTCGTAATCGCTCTTGTTGGCAAATACGTTGCCCTCGAAGACGCTTACCTCTCAGTCGTCGAATCATTCAACCACGCTTCATTCAAAGAACACGTCAACGTCAAGATCAAATGGGTTGATAGTGAATTCATCACCGAAGAGAATGTCGCAGAAAAACTAGGCGACGTCGATGGTGTCATCGTTCCAGGAGGATTTGGAAACCGTGGCATCGAAGGCATGATCCTTTCCGCAAAATACTGCCGTGAAACCGGTCTTCCATACTTTGGCATCTGCCTTGGTATGCAAATCGCCGTTATTGAATTCGCAAGAAACGTCCTTGGTTACAAAGACGCACATAGCGCTGAATTCGCTCCTGAATCAACGCACAAGGTCATTGACCTTATGGAAGCTCAAAAGAGCGTCGAAACAAAAGGTGGCACAATGCGTTTAGGCGCATATCCATGCCGTGTTGTTAAAGGCACAATCATGGAAAGAGCTTATGGTGAAGAAGTCATCAGTGAACGTCACCGTCATAGATACGAATACAATAGCGAATTCCGCGAGGAACTTGAGGCCAAGGGCTTAAAGGTCACCGGTCAACTCGATGGTGGCACAATCGTCGAGACAGTCGAAATCCCTGCCCACCCACACTACATCGGTGTTCAGTTCCACCCAGAATTCAAATCACGTCCTAACAAACCACAACCATTATTCGTTGAGCTTGTTAAGGCTGCAAAAGCAAGAAAGGGCATTAAGTAATGTGTGGGATCGTT
This sequence comes from Bacilli bacterium, assembly GCA_024408335.1. Lineage (GTDB taxonomy): Bacteria > Bacillota_I > Bacilli_A > RFN20 > CAG-826 > UBA4951. The sequence continues at coordinate 43,922 of JAKSVB010000007.1, read as the reverse complement.
GGTTATAATGGCAAGCGCCAAGCCGGCCCAATCCTTTTAGAAGGACTCACCAAACTCGAATACCGTGGCTATGATAGCGCAGGCATCGCAGTCCGCTTAGAGGAAAAAGATCCAGTTGTCGCTAAGGCAAAAGGAAGGCTTTCCGTTTTAAGCGAACGCACCCACGAAGGAAATGACCTTGTGGGCACTTTAGGTATTGGCCACACTAGATGGGCAACACACGGCGAACCAAGCGAGAACAACGCTCACCCTCATATTTCTGACGATCACAACGTAACTCTTGTCCATAACGGCATCATCGAAAACTATGCCGAGCTTAAAGAGAAACTCTTAAAGCACAAATACAAATTCTATGGTCAAACAGACAGCGAAGTTGCCGCAAAACTCATTGACTATTATTACAAAAAATACCAGCAAGGACCTCTCTACGCGATCACTCACGCGATGAGAAGAATCACTGGTTCATACGCCTTTGCGGTAATGTTCAAAGAATACCCAGGCGTCATTTTCGCCGCTAGAAACGAGTCACCACTCGTTGTCGGTGTCAAAGACGATGAGACATTCTTAGCAAGTGACGTTACCCCAATCATCAAATACACCAAGCAAGTCTATTTCTTAGACAACATGCAAGTCGCAAGAATCGAGGCAGGCAAAGCCGAATTCTTTGATATCGACCAAGAGCAAATCGAAATCCCAATGACTGAGATCATGTGGGATGTCGATGCTGCTGAACGCGGCGGTTATGAGCACTTCATGATCAAAGAAATCCACGAGCAACCAAGAGCCGTCGCCGACACTCTTAATAGCGTCCTTAAGAACGGTAAACTCGATCTTGATAGCATTGGTATCACCGATGAGGCGATCAAATCGTTTAAGAACATCCACATCGTCGCTTGCGGTTCCGCTTATCACGTCGGTGTTGTTGGTCAATACGTTTTCGAGGACCTAGTTAGGGTTCCAGTTCGCATTGAACTTGCTTCAGAATACCGTTATAGATGCCCAGTCGTTGGCAAAGACGACCTTGTCATCATCATCTCTCAATCAGGAGAAACCGCAGATTCTTTAGCGGCTCTTAGACTCGCTAAGCAACATGGCGCTACAACTCTTGGCATCGTTAATGTAATCGGTTCATCAATCGCTAGAGAAGCCAATCACGTCTTCTATACCTTGGCCGGTCCAGAAATCGCTGTTGCTACAACCAAAGCTTATAGCGCGCAGCTTATCGCTATCTACGCTTTAGCAATGAACTTTGCTTTAGCAAAGAACACCATCATCAAAGATGAATACGATTCGATGATCGAAGACCTTAAGAAGCTTCCTGAACAAATCGAAACCGTCATCAAAGATAAGGAAAAGATCCAATGGTTCGCCTCAAAGTACGCCGGCGCTAGCGATATGTACTTCATCGGTAGAGGCATCGACTATGGCATCTCTCTTGAAGGATCCCTCAAGATGAAGGAAATCTCATATGTCCATAGTGAGGCTTATGCCGCTGGCGAAATCAAGCATGGTCCAATCTCGCTTATCGAAGAAGGAACGCTTGTCGTAGGCGTTGCCACCCAAGAAGACCTCTATAAGAAAATCAGATCCAACATGGTCGAAGTTCAAACTAGAGGCGCTAAGCTTTATGGCATCACCAACGAAGACAATAAGACATTCGAAGATATTTCTGAATTCGTTAGCTATATCCCAACAACTTCAAGATACTTCACGACGTCTCTTGCCATCATCCCTCTTCAACTTCTTAGCTACTATTTAAGTGTCGCTAAGGGACTTAACGTTGACAAGCCACGTAACCTTGCTAAATCAGTCACAGTCGAATAATTTAACTCATAAAGCGCTTTCAATTAATGTCCTACATTAATATGCGTTATCATAATGGAACAAAGGAAGGTACAAAAATGAATCATGAAAGAGTACTAGTCCTTGACTTCGGAGGTCAATACAACCAGCTTATCTGCCGTCGTGTCAGAGACCTTCACGTCTATAGCGACCTCAAGCCAAACTCAATGAGCGTTGAGGAAATCAAGGAATACAATCCAATCGGCATCATCTTCACAGGTGGCCCTAATAGCGTCTATGAAGAGAGCTCGCCTCATATCGATCCAGCCATCCTTGAACTCGGTATACCAGTTCTTGGCATTTGTTATGGCTGCCAACTTATCGCCTATACATTAGGCGGCACCGTTAGCCACGCTGAAACTAGCGAATATGGCAAACGTGAAATCGTTAGAACTAGTAGCGAAAGCAAACTTTGGAAAGGCGTCCCAGAAAGATCAATCAGCTGGATGAGCCACACCGACTTCGTTAGCGAAGTTCCTGCTGGTTTCAAAGCCACATCCAAAACCGAAGCTGGCACTTGCCCAATCGCATCATTCGAAAATGAAGAAAAAGGCATCTATGGCGTTCAGTTCCACCCAGAAGTCGTCCATAGCGAATACGGAAACAAGATCTTAGAGAACTTCCTTTATGAAGTCTGTAAGGCTAAAGGCGACTGGACAATGTCTAACTTCGTCAATGAGCAAGTCACCAAACTTAGAGAAAAGATCGGCGACAAGACCGTTTTATGCGCGATGAGCGGCGGCGTTGATTCTAGCGTTGCAGCCACTCTTCTCCATAAAGCAGTCGGAAACCAACTCACCTGTGTCTTCGTTGACCATGGCTTACTCCGTAAATATGAAGCAGAGGAAGTCATGCACACATTCAAAGATGAACTTGGCATGAACCTCATCAAACTCGATGAAAGCGAAATCTTCCTTTCTCGTTTAGCTGGTGTTAGCGAAGCTGAGAAAAAGAGAAAGATCATCGGTGAGGAATTCATCCGTTCATTCGAACGTTTCTCAAAAGGTTTTGGCAAGAAAGTCCATTTCTTAGTCCAAGGCACCATCTATCCTGACGTCATCGAAAGTGGCAAAGGCCCAGCTGATGTCATCAAGAGTCACCACAATGTCGGCGGTCTTCCATCAGTCATCGACTTCGACGAGATCATCGAACCTCTTAGAGACCTCTTCAAAGATGAAGTTAGAAAAGTCGGCTTTGAGCTTGGTTTACCTGCAAAAGCCGTCATGAGACAACCTTTCCCAGGACCTGGACTTGCAGTCCGTATCATGGGGGATGTCACAAGAGAAAAACTCGAAACTCTCCGCGATAGCGACTACATCCTTAGAGATGAGATTGCAAAAGCTGGCTTAGAAGGAGATATCTGGCAATACTTCACCGTTGTCACCAATTCAAAAACAGTCGGTGTCATGGGCGATCATAGAACATATGAAAACGTCATTGCCATTAGAGCAGTCACCTCAATCGATGCGATGACTTGCGACTGGGCAAGAATCCCTTACGAAGTCCTCGAAAAGATCTCTAACCGTATCTGTAACGAAGTCGAAAACGCAAACAGAGTCGTCTACGATATCACATCAAAACCACCGGCAACCATTGAGTGGGAATGATGTATCTTTAATTAAATTAGCCTTGAATCACTTCAAGGCTTTTTTGTAACCACTTTCATGTGAAAAGGACATAAATTCAAACTATAATATTATTGAACATTGAGAGGTATTAACATGCTTGAAAAGTATATCAAAGCCGCGTTAAAAGAAACCGAATGCGATTTGGTTCTTAAGAACGCTTCTTTCGTTGATGTTTTCGATGGAAACATCAAGACCGGTGACATCGGTATCAAAGATGACAAAATCGTCGGTTATGGCGTCTACTCTGGTAAAAAAGAGATCGACTGTAAAGGAAAATACGTCCTTCCAGGACTCGTTGATGGTCATGTCCATATCGAATCCTCACAAGCTACACCTGAAGAATTCGCTGCCATGATCGTACCTCATGGTACAACAACAATCATCGCCGATCCTCATGAGCTCGCAAACGTCCTTGGAATGAATGGTGTCAACTACGTCGTTGAAGCTTCAAAGAACGTCCCTCTTGATATTAAAGTCCAACTTCCTAGCTGCGTCCCTGCAACTCCTTATGAGACTAGCGGCGCTATTCTTGGAGGCAAAGAAATCGCTGAAAACATCGTCAATCAAAACATTAATGGACTTGGTGAATTCATGGCATATCCTTCTGTTTTGATGTGCGATCCAGATACCTTAAAGAAACTCGAAGCAACTCACGCTGCAGGCAAGATCATCGATGGCCACGCTCCACTTTTAACTGGAGACGAGCTTAACGGTTACCTTTGTGGTGGCATCTCCACAGATCATGAATGCATCACAGTAGAGGAGATGAGAGAAAAGATCTCCAAAGGCGTTTACTGCCACCTCCGTATTGGCTCATATACTAGAAATATGGATCTTGTTAAGGCCATCACCCCATATAACTACCGCCGTGTCATTCTTTGTACCGACGATAGACACGCTGCCGATATCAAAAAAGCAGGACACCTTGATAATGCTCTTAAAAGAGCAGTCGAAGCAGGTCTAGATCCAGTCCTTGCTGTCGCTTGCGGCACCATCAACGCTTGCGAATGCTATGGTCTCAAATATAGAGGCGCCATCGCACCTTTCTACTATGCTGACCTTGTTGTGGTCGAAGATCTTAAGGACTTCAAACCTCTCTTAGTCCTTAAGGATGGCGAAGTTGTTGCAGAAAACGGCAAAGCCTTATTCGATACCTCAAAACGCTATCTTCCAGAATTCGTTAAGAACACCGTTCACGTTAAAGAATTCAAGGCCGATGATTTCAAAATCGAAATCAAATCAAAGAAGGCTAGAGTCATGACAACTGAATCTAGCGGCGTTATGACTGGCGAAGCCATAATTGAGGTCGCTTCAAAGGATGGAGATGTCACCCTTGAAGGAACCGATTTACTTAAAATGATCGTTGTCGAAAGGCATAAGATGACTGGAAACATTGGCAAAGCTCTCATCAAAGGCTATGGCTTTAAAGGCGGTGCAATGGGTATCTCAGTCGCTCACGATTCACACAATATCATCATTCTTGGCGACGATAATGAATGCATCTTAAAAGCAGTCAATGAACTCGCAAAAATCGGCGGTGGCATGGTTATCGTTGATAAGGAAAAAGGAACTGTCGATTCAGTCAAATTCGATATCGCAGGACTCATGTCTAGCGAAGCAAGCGAAATCGTCCAAGAACAAAGCAAGAAGCTTGCCGATAAGGCATACGATATGGGCGTTGATAAGAACAAAGAAGCTTTCTTCTCTCTTACCTTCCTCTCTCTTGCCGTCATTCCTCATCTCCGCTTAGTCGACAAAGGACTCTTCGACGTCATCAAATTCGATTTCGTACCTCTTGAGGCAGAATAAAATACATGACTTTTCTAGAGAAGGATTTCGTTTATAGCCATTTGACCTATGAGTCGATTCTCGCTCTCCCTGAGGCTCCTAAAATTACTAGGGGCATTCAAGGGAAGAAGCATGAAGGACGCGCTCACTTTAAGGAGGCTCTTGATAAATCAGGTCTCATTATCGCCAATGCGTCTTTTCCTAGTGGCTTTGATCCTCTTAAAGAAAAGGAATCTTTTGACGAATATTCGTTACTCGAAAAACTCACCATACTAAGCGCTTATCATTATTCCTACATCAAAGATTCCAGCGTTTTTGATGCGGGTTTATTTAATGAAACAATTGATAATCTTATCTCTTCTTTAAAAGAAGAGGCTCTTTACCTCATCAAAAACGAAGAAGAGAAGGAAGACGTAAAGCTTTACGCTTTCTTTAGTAGGGGGTTAATGGAAACTCCATTAACCGTTTTAGCGTTTGAAATCGCTTATGACGCTTTCAAAAACGATGTGGATAAAGGTGGGATGCCTTATATATATCACCCTATTAGAGTGGCTCTTCGTTGCAACGAAGAAAAAGCCATTGCTACAGCCCTTCTTCATGATGTGATTGAAGACCATGGAGATATCTTTTCTCCTGAAGTTCTTTTAGAAAAAGGAATACCAGCAGATGTCATTAAAGCGGTAGGGCTCTTAACCCACGAAAAGAACGTACCATATCTCAAATATGTTCTTAAAATCGCTAAAAACGATATCGCTAGAGCAGTCAAAAGAGGCGATCTCTTAGATAACCTTGATGAAACCCGTAATGGAGAGAAACACTCACCAAAGTCTCTTTATTACTTTAAGAGCCTGTCTCTTATTGAAAGGTATCCAGATCTAGAGAGTGAGGAGAATGAATACTATTACGATATGGAGAACGACGCATTCGTGAAAAAGAACGAGCACGGAGTCTTCCTTCTTCATAAAGGCGAATATATTCAACCAACCTTCAAAACCTATTTTGAAAACGTCGTGGATCTTACTTTCTTCCCAGGCGACCCTTGCTTAAAGGAAAACGTCCTTCCATATTTCGATAGCAATGGAGAAATCATATTAGATGAATAATGGCTGCCAAGCCATTTTTTCATATATTTAGTCCAAAGCATTGAAAAAGTACTCTAGTAGAGTATTATTTTAGTATGGAAATCAAAGATCTACGCAGGAAAAAGAAAATGACCCAGAAGGAATTCGCTGACTTTTTCGGCATCCCATTAAGAACTATTCAGAAATGGGAACAGCACGATTCCGAACCTCTTCCATACCTTATCTCGCTTCTAGAAAACGAAGTGTCTGAGGAATCGTTTTTTGATGTATTAAAATTTAAACGTAAACCTCTTAGGAGATTTAGAGTTATTAACAAACATAGATTCAGAAACAACGAGAAGATCCATCCTCTTCAACAAGAAAGCGTTGAAGAGATTCTTCGAGAACTTAAAAAATATGAAGAAGTCCAAAAAGTCGTCGTGTTTGGTTCCTCAACCGAAGAAAGATGCAATTACGAATCGGACATCGACATATATGTCGAACTGAACAAAAACATCAACGTCAAAAAATATAACGTAGATAAACCAGTCGATCTATGGACAAACTTCGATGTGTCGCCTGAAATGTATGAAGAGATTCAGAAGAAAGGGGTGGTCGTTTATGCTCGCTAGCACATATTACGAGAAAGCTTTGTCGAATTTCAAAACTGCCAAGATTCTTTTTAGAATGGCTTCAAATGATGAAGAACAACTCAATATGGCCGCATATCATATCGAACAATCCATCGAATTTGCGATTACGTATATCCTTTCCTTGCATGGAAAACCTTTCCAAAAGACTCATGACTTAGATCAATTAATAAACTACGCTGAAAGCAATAACATCGATTTGTATCTTCCGGAATACCTAAAAGATAAAGCGGATGTCATTTCGCTTTGGGAAACCAAAACCAGATACATTATTGGCTTTAAAGTGGAACTAAATAGAATTGAAAAAGCTCTCCTTGAACTAGAGAACTATTTTGAAGTTCTTAGTTCCATCGAAGAGCTTTGATTATTTGAAAATTATTTCGACTACTTAATAAACGGTGCGAATGGGATTCCTAAGTTCACGTTTGAAGTGATGATGAATCCAACGTAAGAGGCAACGAGAATGAAAGCAAAGCAGTAGAAGAGGATTCTATTGATTGGCTTTGCTGCGTCAACGCCTTTGATGAGTTTGATAAGAGCGATAACAAGAACAGCAAACTCAATAACCCCGAAGACTATCATCATAAATGATGATTGATCAAAGGAATAGGCGTTTGAAGAGCATCTGAATGAGAGAGCATCGCCGATAGCGAGAATAAGGAAATTGAAGATGCAGCTTCCGATTAAGTCGCTATAAGCGGCTTGGAAGTTCTTCTTTCTTACGAGGTTGATGGTGCTTGTAAGCTCTGGGATTGAAGTAGCAACACCAAGGAAAAGCGCACCGCCAAATGAAGCGCCGAGATTGAACTTAACGCTGATGGCGTCTGTTAGATATGTGGTAAGGATACTGACGCCGATAAGGACAAGAGCAAAGATAACGAATAAGATTGTCGCGGTTTTAAGGGTCATGTTGCTTTCTTTTTCGTCTTCTTCCTCGGCTTCTTCGATTTTTGGAGTCTTAACGATTGAGATAACGTAAAGAGCAACGACTAAGATGCTGATTGGATTGAAGTATCCAATTAACCATCCGTTTTGAGCGAAGACGAATCCACCTAAACCGACTAAGACATATAAGCCACCGGCAAAAGCCATGCTTATAAGGAAGAATTTGCTAACTTTTTTCTCGATCATCGACTTGTAGAAGATGAAGAAGATCAAAGCGAAGATCATCATGTTGAAGATGTTACTGCCAAGAACGTTACCTAAGACGTAGGAGTTGTTCTTAACAAGAACGGTCGCGGTTAATGATGAGAAGAGTTCAGGAAGGGAAGTGACCATCGCTAGGATGACGCCTCCAAGGAACGCTCCACTCACATTGCTCTTCTTATCGATGATGTTAAGGTAGTCGCTTAGCTTTATCGAAACGAAAACAAGCGTAGCAGCAGCGACGAGATAAAGAAGAATTAATGGAAATGAATCAATGCTAGCGAATGAAAAACAAGCGAGAACGTTATTCATATTGCCTCCTTAGATGAATAATTCATCTAGATTTTTTATGAGTTCAGGAAGCTTATCGAGGCTTCTGACTTTAGCGCCAGAAGCTTGTGGGTGGCCTCCGCCTTCCCACTTTGAAGCAATTCCTGAAATATCAAGTTTTTTTGAACGGATTGAGACTCTCCAGCAATAGTCTTTTGGCTGAGGGTCTTCGGTGACGCTGCACCAGGCATTAAGCCCTGCGATATTTGAGAAAAGGTTGACGTTTTCCTTTCCTTGCTCTCTAGAAATGCCAAGTTCCTTTTGAGTTTCGTCACTTAACACATAGTAAGCGACGCCATGAGGGGACACTTCGAAATGAGAAAGGATGTAGGCGACTGTTCTAAGGTCTTCGATCTTCTTCTCATACATCTCTAAGTAGATGGAATTGATATTGATTCCAGTCTCAATTAAAGCTTTTGCAACCGCAAACGTATGGGCGGAAGTGCTTGAGAATTCGAATCTGCCTGAATCGCCAACGATGCCCATGTAAAGGTATCTAGCTGCTTCTTTGCTAAGAGTTGTTCCTTTCCAAGAAAGGAGAATATTAGAAAGAAGTTCGCTTGCAGCCGCCATCTTTTCATCGTTGATTGGATGACGTGCGATTTCCTTTTTGAAAGGGTGGTGGTCGACTTTGCAGATGTAAGAAGCTTTCTTATAACGTGGGTCAGCAATACGTTCATGGTCTCCAACGTCAAGAACGATAGCGAGGAATGGTTCATCAAACCATGATTCGCTAAGCTTGTCGGCATTAGGGAAAACACGAGGTGTCAAAGTGACGTGGTGGTCGCCTAAGACTCTGACCTCTTTATTAGGAAAGTTATCTTTGATAAACGTTTGTAAACCGAACTGGCATCCTAAAGCGTCTGAATCTGGTTTGATGTGACGGAAGATTGCGATACGGTCATAACGCAAAATAGCACGCCTAAAAAGGTTGAATTCCTTGGCGTGTTCTTTTGCGTAATTTGAAATTGTTGGATCGAGTTTCATTATAAAGTGCCGTTAAGGGCCTTCATGCAATCACGAGCGATCATGACTTCTTCGTCAGTTGGGATGACAGCGACTTTGACTTTGCTATCTGGCTTGCTGATTAAAGCTTCTTTGCCGCAGATTGTTGCGTCGAGTTCGTTGTCGATTGAAAGTCCGAGAGCTTCGGTGATTCTTGAAAGGATTGCTTGTCTGTAATCGGTTGCGTTTTCGCCAATACCGCCGGTGAAGATGATAAGGTCGGCGCCACCGAGTCTTACATAGTAAGAACCGATGAAGTCAGCAACGCGTCTTGCCCATAAATCGATAGCGAGTTTTGCTCTTTCGTTGCCAGCTTTAGCAGCAGCGAGGACGTCACGGGTATCGTTTGAGATGCCAGAGACTCCAAGGAAGCCGCTCTTCTTATTTAAGATGTCGTAGAGTTCATCATATGGGATCTTGGCTTCGTCACAGAGATAGTAGTAGACGGATGGATCCATGTCACCGGTTCTGGTGCCCATCATGATGCCGCCAAGAGGGGTAAGACCCATTGAGGTAGCGACGCATTTGCCATCTTTGATAGCAGCAAGTGAAGCACCTGAGCCAAGGTGGCAGGTGATGATACGCTTGTGCTCTGTGTCAGTGACGTACTTTTCGCCTTCTAACATAACAAAGTTATGTGAAGTACCGTGTGCGCCATATCTACGGCAATCGTATTTTTCAGTGAATTCGTATGGGATTGGGAAGGTGTAATCTTCTGGTTCCATTGTTTGGTGGAAGGCAGTATCGAAGACTGCAATAGCAACAGCGTTTGGAAGAGCTTCTTTGAATGCGTGGAAACCCATTAAGTGTGCTGGAGCGTGAAGTGGGTCGAGAGGGATGAGCTTGGTGATCTTTTCTTCTGCGTCAGCATCGAAGAGAGCTGATTTTGAGAAGTATTTACCGCCTTGGACAACACGGTGTCCGACAGCTTTGACCTCTTCGTATGATTCGATGATGTGAAGATCAAGGAGAGCCTTGAGAATCTTTTCGACACCGATTGAGTGGTCTTTCATTGGAAGGACTTCTTCGACTTTCTTGCCATCGTATTTGATAACGAAGTGAGCATCGTCATGTCCAATTCTTTCGACTAAGCCGCTGCAGATAACCTTTTCTTCTGGCATCTCGTAAAGTTTGTACTTGATGCTTGAGCTACCGGCATTGACTGCCATACATTTTGCCATAATTGTTTACCTCTTTTTGTAACGCCCATATTTTACTCTAATAAAGCGCTAGAAACAATTGCATTAAAAAATCGATTATCTTTCTATAAGAAAGAGGCTGTAATATAATGGTATGCGTATAAGGAGGAGTGTCTAATGGCTTTCGGAATTCTCTACGATTTCTTAAATGGTCAATCCATTGATGCCTACAAGTACTTTGGTGCCCACTTCGAAAAGAAGGGTGAGGAGTCAGGCGTAACCTTTAGACTTTACGCTCCTATGGCTAGTGACGTATCCGTGATCGGTGACTGGAACGGCTGGGATGTCGGCGCTAACAAACTTAGCAAGATAGACGATTCCGGAACCTGGGAAATCTTCATTCCTGGTTTAACCAATTACCAAAGCTATAAATTCCATTTTAGAAACGCCAAAGGTGAATACGTTGATAAAGCAGACCCTTTTGCCTTCTATAGCGAACTTCGTCCTGAGACATGCTCAAGACTTTTTGATATTGAAAACTTCATCTGGCACGACGAGAAATGGCTTTCTTGTAGAAACCGCAATTTCGATAATGCCATGTCCATATATGAAATCCATCTTGGCTCATGGAAAGGCAAGATCGGTGACCGCTTCCCTTCTTATGAAGAAGTCGCGGATTATCTCATTCCATATTTAAAAGAGAATGGCTTCACCCATGTCGAGATCATGCCTATCACCCAATACCCATTCGATGGTTCTTGGGGATATCAAGCAACTGGCTTCTATAGCGTTGATTCTAGATATGGTAACCCAATGCAACTCATGTCATTCGTCGACAGAATGCACGAGGCGGGATTTGGGGTCATCCTCGATTTCGCCCCAGTCCATTTCGCTAACGACAAATTTGCCCTTAGGGAATTCGATGGAACTTGCTTATTCGAATATGGCGACGAAGAACATACGTTCTCGCAATGGGGCTCATGCTTATTTGACCTTGGAAAAGATCCTGTAAGAAGCTTCTTGATGTCAGCGATGAATTACTTCCTCGACTATTTCCATTTCGATGGCATTAGATGCGACGCAGTAAGCAACATCCTTTACTGGGATGGCGACAAATCAAAAGGCGAAAACGTTGGAGCAACCGAATTCATTAAGCGTCTAAATGGCAAGATCCATTACGCTCACCCATCGGTTATGATGATCGCCGAAGATAGCACCGACTTCCAAGGCGTCACGCGTCCTACCGAATATGGAGGTCTAGGATTTGATTACAAATGGGACCTCGGTTGGATGAACGATACCCTCAAATATTATTCGAAGGATCCAATATATAAGAAATGGGAACATAACCAAATCACCTTCTCATTTGCATATTTCTGGAGTGAGAATTTCCTTCTTCCTCTTTCCCACGACGAAGTCGTTCATGGAAAAGGAACCCTTATTAATAAGATGTATGGGGACTATGAAACGAAATTCGCGTTGCTAAGAAACCTTTACGTATATCAATTCGCTCACCCTGGCAAGAAACTGAACTTCATGGGTAATGAGCTTGCTTCATTTGACGAATGGAATGAAGAGAAGTCCCTTCCTTGGAACTTGCTCACTTTCCCAAAGCACGATTCGATTAGAAGACTTGTGAGAGACCTAAACCTGATTTATCAGGCAGAGGATGCGATGAGATTCGAAGAATATAATCCTGCCCACTTTGAATGGACGATGGTGAATAACGCTGACCAAAGCGTATTCGCCTTTGAAAGAAGTGCGAATGATAGCGACCTGCTCTTCGTCTTCAATATGACAGGGAACTATTACGAGAACTACGATGTAGGGGTGCTTCACGAAGGAGAATGGGAAGAACTCTTCAATAGCGACAAAGACGTTTATGGAGGTCGTAACCAATATAATGGCTTGCCATTAACCTCAAGTCCTAATGGACCTGAAGGGAAACCTCATCACGTGACGATCAAACTTGGTTCGTTTGCCGCGCTTATCCTGAAAAGGAAAACGAAGAAAGATGAACCAGTCAAACCGATAAATAAGAAAACTACCACAAGAAGAAAGACGACAAAGAGGAGATAGTATGTTTGAAAATAAAGAATCATTCAAAAAAGAATTTGAAAGAAGATTGACAGACCGTTTTGGCACGGCCGTTGATAACGCTCATGAAACCGAGAAATTTGAAGTTCTTGGCGAAATGGTGAGAGACTACGCTGGCAAAGACTGGCGTTATTGCCGTGACAGCGTTTTCCAAGAAAACAAGAAGCAGTGCATCTATTTCAGCATGGAGTTCTTAATTGGACGTTTGCTTCTTAACAACATGCAAAACCTTGGTATCTACAAAGTAGCCAAAGAAGGTTTGGAAGATTTAGGCATCAACATCAACGATTTAGAAGACATGGAACCTGATGCAGGTCTTGGTAATGGCGGCCTTGGCCGTCTTGCCGCTTGCTTCCTTGATTCAAGCGCTTCGCTTGGCCTTCCGATGCATGTCAACACCATCCGTTATGAATATGGCTTCTTCCGCCAGAAATTCGTTCATGGCGGCCAAACCGAGCTTCCTGATCAATGGCTTAGCAACGGTTTCGTTTTTGAAGTCAAAAAACCAAAGCACGCAGTCGAAGTCAAGTTCGGCGGCAGTGCTGAAACTTACCTTAAGCCAAATGGCGAATACGCTTTAAGAACTGTTAACGCAACATGTGTTAGAGCAGTTCCATATGACGTCTCGGTCGTTGGACACGATAATGGCGTCGCTAACACCCTTCGTCTTTGGAGCGCTGAACCTAGCGAATCAAACCTCCCAACAGACGTTTCTTTTAACAAATACCTTGAGACCCTTAAGGAACTTTCCTTTGGTCTTTACCCAGACGATTCAACGGAAAACGGCAGAATGCTCCGTCTTAGGCAACAATACTTCCTCGTCTCAGCGGGTCTTCAATCGATTATGCGTGGCGAAGCTAGAACATATGGCAACCTCGACCATTTAGCAGAGCACTATGTCTTCCAGCTTAATGACACCCACCCAATTCTTGCTATCCCAGAAATGATGAGACTCATGATGGACGAATACGGTTATGGCTGGGATGACGCTTGGAACACCGTCCAAAAATCAATCGCATACACCAACCACACCGTCATGCCAGAAGCTCTTGAGAAGTGGCCTGTCCATTACGTTCAACTCCTCGTTCCTAGAGTCTATATGATCATTGAGGAAATCAACCGTAGATTTAATATCTACATGAACGAAAAAGGTGTATCTCCAGAGAAGCAATACACCATGCAAATCATTAGAGATGGCCAAATCCACATGACAAATATGGCTATCTATGCAGGTTTCAGCGTCAATGGCGTCGCTAAGATCCACACTGGTATCCTTGAGGCCTACACTTTCAAAAACTTCTACGAACTCTTCCCATACAAATTCAATAACAAGACTAACGGCGTCACTCACCGTCGTTGGCTCCTTTATAGCAACGAAGAACTCGCCGATCTCATCTCTTCAAAGATTGGCAAAGGCTGGATCTCCCATCCTGAAGAACTCGCAAAATTCAAAGAATTTGAGAATGATGCAGAAGTCCAGAAAACTGTAATGGAAGTCAAAGCCCATAACAAAGAGAAGTTTGCCGCCTTCGTCAAAGAAAGATATGGCGTCGAAATTGATCCAACCGCCATCTTTGATGTCCAAATCAAGAGACTCCACGCCTACAAGAGACAGCTTCTTAATGTCTTCCATATCATGGCGAACTATCTCCGCTTGAAAAAGAACCCAGAAACTTTCCATATGGAAAAGCACGTCTATATCTTTGGCGCAAAAGCTGCTCCTAGCTACGAATACGCTAAACGTATCATTGAACTCATCCTTGCTGTTGCTGGCATCGTCAACAATGACCCAGAAGCAAGCAAATACATGAAGATCGTCTTCGTTGAGAACTATGGCGTATCTCTTGCAGAGAAGATCATCCCAGCAGCCGACGTCAGTGAACAAATCTCAACAGCTGGCAAAGAAGCATCGGGCACATCAAACATGAAGCTTATGATGAACGGCGCGATCACTCTTGGTACACTTGACGGCGCTAACATCGAAATCGCTGATTTTGCAGGACGTGACAACGAAGTCATTTTCGGTTTAACAGCAGACGAAGTCCAAGCCAAGTATGATGATCGCACATATAACCCATGGCAAATCTATGAATCAAACGAGATTGTCAAAGAAGTCCTTGATTCTCTCTTTAATGGTCCTTGGGCACTTAGAGCTCATGACCGCTTCAGAATGATCTTTGACGAAGTCATGAACCACGGCGATCAATACTTCATCCTGGCCGATTTCGATAGTTATGATAAGGCTTGCGCTAAAGTCGACGAATTCTATAGCGACAAAGCCAGATGGGCAAAAGCAAGCATCAATAACATCGCTATGTCAGGCCCATTCTCAAGCGACAGAACAATCGAAGAATATAACCGCGATATCTGGCACTTGACCCCATATAAGGTGAAATAAGATGGAATTACGTGAACTTTACGCCCTTCAATTAGGGCTTGATAAGGAGATCATGGAAAAGCATCCAGGAGTCTCTTATGAAACAACCAAAGAAAAAAGAATCCTCGCTCTTTTAGTAGAGCTTGGAGAATTCGCAAACGAAACAAGAACCTTCAAGTTCTGGTCGCTAAAAGGACCAAGCGAAAAGGAAGTCATCATGGATGAATACGCTGACGCAATCCATTTCTTCCTTTCTTTGGGTCTAACTATCGGCATCGATTCATTTGAACACCGCTTCAACAAGATGGTCCCTTTCGCTAACTTGACTGAAGCCATCATTGACGTATATCAAAAAGTGGTGGACTTCTCCAAAAACACAACCAAAGAACTTTATGAAGAAGCCTTCCATAGCTATCTCGACATCCTCCCACAACTTGGATATAACGGCGATGATATGCTTGAGGCTTATCACAAAAAACTCAAGGTCAATTACGTAAGACAAGAGACACATTATTAATAATATGAAAAGGCTATACCTATTTGAGACTGGTAAAGACATAGAAACGGTCAAATTTGAGCCGTTATTCGCTTCCCTTGATCCTAATGGCACCTTTACCTATGAAGGCACTAGAAACGGCTATTTCGAAAGCGAGCTCGACATCGCTCACGAGCTTTCAGAGAAACTCGCTTCATTTTTCGATATGCCAATCACAGTGGTGGTCTCTCATAGAAACTGGCCGCTCGAAAAGAAACTTCTCAAAGAAGCGTTTGGCTATTTCCCTAATCAGTGCGTCTTCCTCACCGACGTCTTAATGAAAGAACTCACATTCGGCAACTTCTCAAGCATCCCTCTTCTTAGCCAAGAATTCCGCGATGTCCCTAGAGAACTTATGCAGACTGTCGGAAGCTTCCTTAGAAGTGACCTTAATGGCATCAAGACCGCGGAAAGAGAAAAGATACACAGAAACACTTTCAATTACCGCCTCAAGTCCTTTATCGAGCTTACTAATCTTGACGTCAGAGACTACCATAACGCCTTACTTCTAGAACTATATTTCCAACTTGCAAGTAACGGTCGTTAATATTAGCGTTATTTTCACTAATCCCAATTACTTTAGTAATTGGGGTTTTTGTTTTAGCGGTTCGTTGATAAATGCGTTTTTTATGTATTGCAAGTTTTTTTTAAAGCGTATAAATTTAGTGTCGTAAGGAGCACGAATTATGGAACAGACTAAAGAAGTACTTAACAAAAACGCCCTCAGATGCTTAAAGAAGTATATGCTCAGCAGATCCTTCCAAAACATCAAAGAACAATCTCCTGCATACGCAAGAGGAATCGAAGAACTCACAGAAGCTGATCTTGAAATTACTACCTCCAAGAAACTTGATAGAAAATTCAACTATTTATACGCCTCTGAGTTCCCATACTACATCACCGCTAACGTCAATGTCGGCGGCAAGCAAAAGAAGATCCTTCTTGGATACCTCATCAGAAGAGAACTCGATGAAGGTTATGGCGAGCACTATTCATGCCAAGTCACTTATAACCCAGTGAACTTTGTTGTTAGATCGCTTAACTCAATCGGCAATTTCTTCACCAAGGCTGTTGGCATCCAAACCATCCACAGAGCTTAATACAAAAACAATCCCTATCTCAACAAATGAGGTAGGGATTTTTTTATACTCTTTTTTCTTATTTGCTTCTTTTGAAGCCTGTCTTTGGTCCTCTTGCACGAGCACCGTCCTTTTTGGCAAATGGCTTCTTTCCAAATGGCTTTTTATCGCCAAATGATTTCTTCTTATCGCCGAATGACTTCTTCTTGTCGCCAAATGACTTCTTACCATAAGGTTTCTTGTCGCCTTTACGTGCGAATGGCTTGCCTTCAGCGTCTTTGTGATATGGCTTCTTTTTGAAGTCTTTTCTGAATGGTTTCTTCTCTTCAGCGCCTTCGTCTTTCTTGAATCTAGGCTTTCTAAATGGTTTTTCTTCTTTGAATGTATCCTTTTTGAATGAACGTTTGGCCTTAGGTTTTTCTTCGCCTTCATCCTTCTTGAATGTCTTCTTATATGACTTCTTTTGGGTGATGTGGTGGCTTGTTCTCTTCTTTTGTTTTTCCTCTTCTGGGATTAAGAATTCGAGAGCGTCTTTGTCGCTATAGACCTTGATGCCGTTAGCGATGAGGTATCTAGCAGTGACGCCTAAGCCTTCGATGACGTTGTTTTTGAAAGAACCATCGTGGATGAATCTTGAACCACAGGAAGGGCTCTTGTCGTTAAGGATAGCGATCTTTATGCCAAGAAAGCGGCAGAGGTTAAGGGCTTTTTCAGCGCCTAAGTTATATGCCTTTGTGACGTTTTTGCCTTCTTCGGTGACGACTTCGCTGCGGACGATCTCTGCTCTTGGACGAGGGATGCTTAAGCCTCCTTCGATTTCAGGACAAAATGGAACGATTTCATAATGTTTTTTGAGTTTCTCTAAAAGAGGGAAACTACCTGCTTTGCCATCATATCTAACCTTGAGACCGCAAAGGCAGCCGCTTACTAATATCTTTTCCATACAATCATCCTCCGAGTTTCGAACTGAAGTGCAATGAATTATAAATAGTTTTATAATTATTCACAATGAGGAAGAAAGTTTTTAAAAGAAAAATAGAGACTAAGACCATTGAGCTCATAGTTAATGAGAAGCCTTAGAATGTCGAAGTCTGTTATAGTGAGAATAGAAGGACCTTGTCATTAAGAACAGGCAAAACCGGCTTTGTTTGTAACGCCCCAACGTTTCAAAAAGAAAAAGAAATCGAGGATTTTGTTATTTCTGCGATTCCTAAGTTAGAGCGAAGAATAAAACCAATACCTCAATCTAGCGAAGGCGATAACGTTTGGATCTTTGGCGAAAAGGTTCTTATTTCTGGATACGCCTCGTTAACAAAAGAAAAACAGAATCTGATACTCAAGAGGTATCTTCTCTCGTTCCTCAAAGAAGTGAATCCAATTCATGAAAGAAATATGGGAATTGAGACAAGTTACGAAGTAAAAGTAAGAGATTGCAAGACCGTTTATGGCGTTCACCACACTCAAAAAAGATACATAACTTACTCTCTTGAGCTCGTTCATTACAAAAAAGACACAATCGAATCCGTCGTTTCTCATGAGCTTGCCCATCACTATGTTCACGCCCACTCCAAAAAATTCTACACAATTCTTTTAAAAGAATGTCCAAATTATTGGTATTATAGAAAAAAGCTAATTCACCACATTTATGATTGAGACAATTACATCCCTAACAAACTCCAAGATCAAAGCGGTATCCAAAGCCATGGACGCCAAAGGCGACTTATTTGTCGTCGAAGGCTTTCATATGGTTGAGATGGCTCTTGAAGCAAAAGCTGCCAAGATGATTTTCACAGTCAAAAAAGTCTTAGACACGGATGTTCCTCAATATCTCATAACCGAAGCGATCCTTAACAAAATCACTTCAACCAAAACTCCAGAAGGCATTGTCGCTTTATGTGAGAAGATCTCTCCAAAAGAAGCAAGCAATGACCGCTTGCTATATCTCGAAAGAGTTGGAGACCCAGGGAACATTGGCACCCTTCTTAGAAGCGCTTTAGCCTTTGGTTTCTATGATGTCATCCTTTCAAAAGGATGCGCTAGCGTATATTCCTCAAAGGTTCTTATGGCCTCGCAAGGCGCGATATTCAAACTCAATATCAAAGAATCGAAGAACGATGATTCGCTTGATGACTTAAAAGAACTTAAAAATGCTGGATATCATATCCTTGCAACCGATTTAACCACATCGCACCCGTTAAAAGAACTTAAAGTCGATAATAAATTTGCTCTGCTTCTTGGTAACGAGGGCAAAGGACTTACAAAAGAAGCGATCGCCTTCGCTAATCAAAGCGTGCGTATTGAGATGAGTGGCATCGACTCGCTCAATGTAGGCGTCGCAGGTGGCATTTTGATGTATGAACTAGGAGGAAAAAACTAATGAAGAAAAGATTACTAGGACTCGTTTCACTATTCGCTTTAGCTTCATGTGGAGAAACTGTTTCTAATCCCCTTGAATCAAGCCAAATCATAAGTAGTGGAGACTCCACCTCAATTAGCGTTGCCCCAACCGAAACATACAAAGAAGTCAAGGACCCTACCGAAGGGCTTTTATATCTTGAATCTGGTCTAAGACCAGTTTTCTCTAACGACAAGCAGGGATTCAAAGTCAAAGAAATCGATGACAAACCTCTTATCGTTTTCTCTTTTAAGAGCAAAGAGGACATCACTCTTGGCGAAACCCAAAGCGAAGACGCCGAACTCATGGATTACACCATCAAGCTTTATGATGAAAACGCCAAAATAGAATTCTTTAACTGCACAAAGAAAGACGGTTTCAAGAGCCGTTCAACTTTCGATAAAGCCAATCTTGTCGTCAATTGCGATGACGACGATGTGCTTTCGCTAAAACAAACATACAAATTCTATCTCGACGAGACCGAAATAACCGATCCTGACACCAGTAGAAAGACAACCGTGAAAGGCGCTTATTTAGATTTATCTAAAGCCAAGCTTAGCAAGACCATAATTGCTAACATCCTTGATTCGAGTAACATAACTGATTATTCGTATTTCGAAATCGGAACCCTATTTACCATCATTGACTATTTCCTCCCGTTAAGTGATGCCTTAACAAGGCTTCTTCCATCCTTCATGGATTTCTTAAAAAACAGAATCGCTAGCCCTTATGGCTCATTAAAAGCAACCAAAGACGAACATTTCTGGCTTAGCGCTTCGATTAGAGACAAGGATGAGCTCACAACCCTTTTAATGGATATGATTGACGACTCTTTCGGCTCTAATCTTGCAGAAAGACTCATCAAAGTCCTCGTCAAAGAAGCGGTTGCTCTCTATTTAGAGAGAATTGAATCTTTCAGCATGAATTTCGATATCTTTTTCGAAGAAGGCAAAGTCGACTCGATCAATTTCGGAGCCAATATGAAACCTGCTTACGATAGCGAGGACATCGATTCTAGTTCATTCGTCGGCGGTGGTTTTGAGTTCAATATGGGCCTTACCCTTCTTAGCGGTAACGAAATCGATCAAACTACATACCCTAATAACCTCACCGATAGAAATATTTGGAAAGAGGTTACATATACTTCTTTTCTTTAATAAGAAAAAGGTTGTAGAATAATTACGTTCGTTGAAGAGGAGTAGTACCTAGACCCCTCGTAAGAAGTGGGAGAGATGAATAGAGTGACCATCTCGTTACGAGCCTAGCGAATTCGCCTATGAGAACGGAGAGGAGACTCTCCCCGTGGTGGGTTATAGCCGAATGAGTGTTTCTCCATATTGGAGAAATGAGAGGGATGGTACCGTGCGGAAGCACTCCTGTCGTCCTCTTTTTTATTTAGTAGGAGGTTCAAAATGGAACCAAAAGAGCAAGTTGAAGCCTTAGAAAATAAGGCGATGGAAGACCTTAATGACGTTAATGATCAAGACGCATTAATGAACTTCAGAAACACTTACCTTGCCAAGAAGAGCGAACTTAGCGCTCTTATGGGCAAAATGAAAGACATACCAGCCGAGCTTCGTGGCGCATTTGGTAAAATCGTCAATGACACGAGAGCCAAAATCGAAGCGGCTTTTAACGCAAAGAAAGAAGCCATTGAACGTAAAGCAATGGAACTCAAACTCAAAGCAGAGGAGATTGACTTAACTCTCCCAGGAAGAACTCACCAAGCAGGCGCTGTTAATCCTTGCTGGGTCATCGTCGATGAGATGATGGACATCTTCGCTGGCATGGGATTCGATATCGTTGAAGGACGTGACGTTGAAACAGATCACTTCAACTTCGAACTCCTTAACGTCCCAAAGGATCACCCAGCACGTGATATGCAAGACACCTTCTATATCGATGATTCGCTTCTTCTAAGAACCCAAACATCAGCTGCCCAAGCTCACTACATGCTTTCAAAAGGCGGCAAAGAGCCAATCAAGATGATTTGCCCTGGCAAATGCTTCAGACGTGATGACGATGACGCAACACACTCTCACCAATTTGGTCAAATCGAAGGTCTTGTCGTTGACAAAAACATCTCTCTTGCTGACCTTAAAGGCACCCTTGAGCTCTTCGTTAAGAAGATGTTTGGCGAAAAGAGAGAAATCAGACTCCGTTCATCATTCTTCCCATTCACCGAGCCATCAGTCGAAGTCGACGTTAGCTGTGCTAAATGCGGTGGCAAGGGATGCAATATCTGCAAAGGCACCGGCTGGATCGAAATCCTTGGTGCAGGCGAAGTCCACCCTAACGTCCTTAGAATGTGCGGATATGACCCAGAAGTTTATAGCGGTTTTGCCTTCGGTGTCGGTATTGAGCGTTTAGCAATGCTTAGATATGGCATCGATGATATTCGTAGAATATACGCGAACGATATCCGTTTCTTAAAGGATTTCAGCGAGAAGTAAGGAGGAAAGAAAAATGAAAATCTCATTAAAGTGGTTAAAAGAATTCGTAAACCTTGATGGCATTGAACCAGAAGTCCTTGCCTCCAAACTCACTTTCGCTGGAGTCGAAGTCGAAAGCATCGACAAGCTCGCAAGCGGAACTAATCTCGTTATCGGTAAGATCCTTACCTGCGTCCCTCACCCAGATAGCGACCACCTTCACATCTTGAACGTTGATGAAGGACAAAAATACGGCGTCCACCAAATCGTCTGCGGCGCACCTAACGCTAGAGTTGGCTTAAATGTCATCGTCGCAAGAGAAGGAGCGGTCCTTCCATGCGTCACAATCGAGAAAGGCGTCATCCGTGGCGTCGAATCAGATGGTATGTGCTGCTCACTCCTCGAACTTGGTGTCGATAAGAAATTCCTTAGCGAAAAGCAAGTCGCAGGAATCGAAGAGCTTCCAGAAGACGCTCCAGTCGGAGAAGAAGACGTCCTTGGCTATTTAGGACTCGATGACGTCATTCTTGACCTTTCGCTTCTTGCAAACCGTCCAGATATGTATGCGATGCAAAACGTCGCTATGGAAGTTGGCGCTCTCTTAGAAAGAGAAGTTAAACTCCCTGAATACAAAGAATACTCAACAGGCAAAAGCGACTTCGTCGTCACTAGCCTCACCGATAAATGTAAGCTCTTTGGTGGCAGAGAAATCAGAAACGTCGTCACCAAACCTTCACCAAAATGGATGAGCGACATCCTCACATCAATGGGTGTCCGTTCAATCAACAATGTCGTTGATATTGGTAACTTCGTCATGCTTCTTACAGGACAACCAATCAACATGTATGACGCTGACAAGCTTCTTGGTAGAACCTTAGAAGTCAGAGAAGACTTCGAAGGCGAATACGTCGCAATGGATGAGCAATCATACACCCTCGCCAAAGGCGACCTCGTCGTTTCAAGTAACGAAGTTCCAATGTGCCTTGCCGGTATCATGACCTCAAAAGCATGCGCAGTCACAGAAGAAACCAAAAACGTCATCATCGAAGCCGCTAACTTCTTTGGCGCTTCAATTAGACGTACCTCGAACCGCTTAGGTCTTGCTAGCGATTCATCATCACGTTTCGTCAAAGGACTTAACGCAGAACAAAACGAAAAGGTTCTTCGTATCTGTAGCGCTCTTATGGTTGAGCTTGCAGACGCAAAAGAAGTCCTTAGCTGCGACACCTATGATGAACTTCCTCATGAAAAGAAGATCATCAAGACTAGCCTTGCTTACATCAATGGCCGCTTAGGCACAAACTTCAGCAAAGAAGAAGTCGTTTCAACTCTTACCCGTGACCACATCGTTGTCAAAGAACTCGAAGATGGTGCCTTCGAATGTGAAGTCCCATATTACAGAATCGATATGGGTGGTGAAGCTGACATCAGCGAAGAAGTCATTAGACTTTTAGGCTACGAGAACATCACCTCAAAACTCCCTGAAGGCGGACATAAAGGTGGATATAGCGAAGCCCAAAAGAACAAGATCGCCATCAGACGTTTCTTAAGAAACGAAGGTCTTACCGAAGTCCTTACTTATTCTCTTGTCGACTTAAAGAAGAAGGATGCATTTGAATACATCGCTCATGGCGAGAACTACCGTTTAATCAACCCTCTTACCGATGACAAGGAATACATGAGAAAGAACATCCTTGCCTCACTTCTTGAAACAGCAGCCTATAACTACGCTCACCAAAACAAAGATGTCGCTATCTATGAAATCAGCGACGTCGATGCAAAAGGCTTAGAAGGAAGACACTTAGGCATCGTCCTTGTCGGCGAAGAATCACTTGCTGGCAAACTCGAACGCAGAACCTATGACTTCTATAGCGTCAAAGGCTACTTAGAGGGCATCTTCTCTCTCCTTAACCTCAACCCACAAAGATTCCGCTTAGAAAAGCTTAAGAGCGACAAAGAGGAATTCCACCCATATAGATCCGCAATGATCTACGCTGGAAAAGATCCAATCGCCGTTCTTGGTGAACTCCATCCAAACAAAGCCAAGGAACTCGGTTTTGGCAAAG
The DNA here is from genome assembly GCA_024408335.1 of Bacilli bacterium. GTDB lineage: Bacteria > Bacillota_I > Bacilli_A > RFN20 > CAG-826 > UBA4951. Next base: position 20,352 of record JAKSVB010000007.1, on the reverse strand, counting down.
CCCCAGTAGTGGCTCTTGAACTCAATCTCGTTGCTCTCCTTGATATGAAGACCAGCGAAAAGAAAGCAAGCGTCCCTCCAAAGTTCCCAACCGTCACCCGTGACCTTGCCTTCGTCGTTTCCCGTAGCGAAGACTACATGAACATCAAACGTGAAATCATGAGGATCGACAGAATGATCGTCGACGTTGATATCTTTGATAGCTATCAAGGCGTCGGCATTCCTAGCGATAAGAAGAGCATCGCTCTTTCCCTCTCATTCCGTCTTGAAGACAGAACCCTCAAAGACGAGGAAGTCTCCGCCATCATGGAAAAAGTCACTGGCATGATCAAGATGAAATTCAACGCAGAGGTCCGTGGCTAATGACCAAAATCAACAAATCCGCTTTAACTAGCGCGTATCCAAAGGAGTATGTCGTTGATGCCTCTTATGATCCTTCGACCTTAGGATATCCTCTAAAAGAAGTTAAGTCCCTTCACTATGAAGCGAAGCTTAGCAAATATGAGGATAAGCCTCTTGTCGAGATCCATATCAAAGGCAAGCTCGTGGTTTTGGATTCAAGAGATAACGTTCCCTTCGTTTATCCAGTCAACATTCATGAAGAAACACTCGTTCTTGATGATGAAGATGGGGAATCCGAAGGATACATCATCGCAGGAAGCAGCTTCGACCTCGACGCTCTTGCTCTTGAAATCGTCAAATCATCCCTTCCAATTAGGCTCATCCGCAAAGAGGAAAGCACCATCAAAAACGAATGTGGTGGCGTTAGAATCGTAAGCGAAGAAGAGAAGATTCACGAAAGCCAAACCCAACATATCGAAGTCCCTGATTTGGAATAAAACATCAACAAACTTCAAAGCCGTCTCAATTTGAGGCGGTTTTTTGTTAAAAAGTGTTGCAAATGTCCTTACAAATGGTAAACTTTTGTCAAAGGTGGGAAAAAGTGGGAATGTTTTTCGGAACTTATTCGCGTTCATTAGACGCAAAGCATCGCTTACAAATACCAACAAAGCTCGTAGCAGAGCTCCCAGCACGCTTCTACGCTGTCAAAGGTCACGAAGGTTGCTTGGCGGTATTTGAAGAAGAAGCTTATAAGACATTCTTAGGAACACTCCAAACCCGTTCTTACCTCGATCATGATGTCCGCGCTTATATCAGACAAGTCGCAGGCTCAACAATTGTTCTAGATGTCGATTCGCATGGACGTATCGCCTTCCCAAGTGCCATAGCAGAAGCTTATGGGCTTGAAGGGGAAGTGAACCTCGTCGGCGTCATCGACCACTTCGAAGTTTGGGGAAAAGAGAATTACGCGAAAGCAATCACCGCTCATAACGATGATTATGACGATCTCGCCCAACACATCGTAGAAAGTCAGGTCAAATAAGATGGCAGAGCACTATAGCGTTCTTCTTAAGGAATCAATTGAACTCCTTAACATCAAAAGCGACGGTATCTATGTCGATCTTACTTTAGGAAGAGGGGGACATTCCTCTGAAATCCTAAAGAGACTCAAAACAGGTCATCTCTACTCATTCGATATGGATGAGGAAGCGATAGAAAAAAGTAGGGGTCGTCTTGAGAAAGTCGGTTCCAACTTCACCATCATCAAGTCCAACTTCGCCTATTTCGTCGAAAAGCTTGAAGAGCTTGGCGTTAACAAGGTGGATGGCATCTTAATCGACTTAGGTGTCTCTTCTCCTCAATTCGATGAAGGAGAAAGAGGATTCTCCTACAGATTCGATGGCCCTCTCGACATGAGAATGGACTTAAGCAATCCGCTATCAGCAGCGGAAATCGTCAACACCTATAGTCTTGAAGACTTAACGAGAATCTTCAGAAACTATGGCGAAGACCAAGACTCGTATAGAGTCGCTAAGAAGATCGTTAACGTTCGTGAGACAAAGCGAATCGAAACGACATTCGAACTAGTGGACATCATCAAATCCTCAAAGCCAGGCAAATCCCTTGAGAAGAAAGGCCATCCAGCCAAACAGATCTTCCAAGCCTTACGTATCGAGACGAATCACGAACTAGACAATCTCGAAAGCGTATTATCGGGATTCGAAAAGATTCTTGCTCCTAAAGGAAGAATCGCAATCATCAGCTTCCATTCCTTGGAAGATAGACTCGTTAAGGAAAAGTTCAGAAGCCTCACCGTCATCGAAGGAAGCAGGCACGAACTCGTTCCAACTCTTGGTGAAGAGGCGCCTTACATCAACTTAACCAGAAAGCCAATTAGAGCTAGCGAAGTTGAATTAAGCGAAAATCACCGTTCCACAAGCGCTCTGCTTAGAGCCATCGAAAGAAGATAACAGAAAGGGGAACAAACTATGAAAGACAAACTCAAGAAAAACGGACATAAGAAAGGCTATTACGTGTTCCAAAGCTTCATCAAAACATTTTTAGCTGCAGTCTGCCTTCTCGTAGTTGCTGCAGTCCCTGTCGGTATTGCATATAGAATCAGCGTCTACGAAGAAACAAGCAAGCACGTCATGCCTAAAGAAGAGGTCATTGACGAAGCCGTCACTGATATCGCATCACCAACTTTTTAAGCGTTAGAGAAAAAATAGAACTCCTTCCGGAAAAAGGGCTTCTTGTGGTAGGGAAGTCCTTTTTTCTTTATAATTAGGACATGGAAAGAAAAGAAAAATTGCTAAAAACGCTTATCACGATAGGTGTTTCTATTCTCTTGGCTGTCATTCTTTCCTTTATAGCGTCTTCGGCTATTTCGCCTGTTTATGGCGCTTATGAAGGCTCCAATTTCACTTACGATGGAGCGTTATTCAAATATGAAGCCCTTTCTATCCTAAAAGGAAACAAACCGTATATCGATGTATACGATCACAAAGGTTTGTTCCATTTGGGTATCAATATATTAGGCGTTCTTATTAATAAGGATTATGGGCTTCTCATTCTTGAAATCGTTTCTGGAAGTATTGCCATATTCTTCTATTTGGAGACGATAAAAGAGGTAACAAAATCAAAGATTCTTAGAGCTTTAAGCCTCCTTCTTTTTGCGGTTATTAGACTAATCGCAGGAGCAGGAAACACAATTGGAATTTGGCTTACTCCATTTATCGCAATCTATTACTTTTTCTATGTGAAGGCTCTAAAAAAGAACAAGAAAAACTACTTCTATTTTGGTTCGCTAATCCTAGGTTTAACGATGGCTTTAGCCCTAAATAGCAGAGCTTTGGATATGACCTACGTTTGGGGTGGAGCAGTCTTTTTGCTTGCCTCTTCCCTCAAAGAAAAGAAGTGGGGCGAATTCTTCAAAAACGCAGGCGTGGCCTTACTTTCTTTCGTTTTTGTATGTTCAGTTTTTATAGTAATCGCCGCGAGTAACGGCTTCCTTGCAGAGATGATTAAGGCGACGATTTTGGACAACTTCATCTACGTTGGAAGAGTCAAAGGCGCACTCATCGATCAGTACCTAATGGAAGTCATTTGCTTCCTTCTTTTAACGACATACGTTTCCCTTTATTTGCTATCTAGAAAGAAGGGGATCAAGGACGAGTTAACCCTCTTTGTTTTTGTTTCTGGAGTTAGCTGTTTCTTGCCTCTAATGTTCTTAATCAAATTCTTCTCTCACTTCTTAGCGGCCATCCCTCTTCTTGGCATATCGCTTGTTTACCTTTTAGAAGCTTTCCTTAAGAATTTTGAAAAAGTCAAAAAAGTAGTTTTTGGAATCTTCTCGGTAGTGACCTTCTTCCTTCTTTTGACTCCAGTTATCTATTACTCAACCGGTTTAGGTGATTTTGCCTACTCCAAAAACGAGAAAGATATCGCAGCTTTAAAACTTGCCATCCCAGAAAGCGAAAGAAAGGATAATGAGATTTACGTTATCGATTGTTCGTGTTCTGTCTATCTATATCTCGATGTAGTAACTGATTCCAAGTATTACTGTAACCAAACCTGGTGGAGCTATGACAATGAGTCTGTTTGGGGAGAAAGCATGCAATATGTCAAAGAACATACCCCAAAATACCTTGTCGTTTGGAAAGACTCTGAAGAGAAATTAGATTCCGAAATCAAGACTCTTTATTCGGTTATTAATAGTGACGGCGCAAGATTTAGCGTCTACAAACTCAATTAGTAATTTTTGAACGCTTAAAAACAAAATCGCTATAAAACTACTAATTTTCTCTCAAAAGATTGAGAAATACTTTTAAGTATTTTATTATTAAGACACTATGGAAAACGAAACAAAAAACACAGCGGTTCTTGAGATCACTTCTTCAAGCCTTAAATATGCAGTGGGATATTCTCTTAATAATGCCCCATACATTCTTTCGTATTCCAAAATGGCCATCAATGATTGCATTGAAGATGGCAAGATCGTTAACCTTGGAAAACTCTGCGATTCCATTAAGAGAATCACAGATATCGATGACGAGGAAATCAAACTCAAAGCCGACAACACCTCAATCGATTTGGTCGTCCCTCCTCTTGGACTTAACGTCTATCACATCGTTAAAAGCACAAGCACATTGAAAGGCGAAGTTTCACCTTACGACATCAATAACATAATCAACTTGATGCGCATGGAGAAGGTTCCTGTTGGTAACACAATCGTCGACATTCAATTAGAAGCCTTCAAATGCGATGATGGCGTCATCGTTAAAGAAGCCCCAATCGGCACCCAAACATTAATGATCACTGGCATCGCAAAAATCTTCACTCTTCCAACTGCAATCTATGAGACTTACCTAAAAGGTCCTCAAACTCTTGGATTGCAAGTCAGAAAGACAATCGTTTCATCGAGATGCTCAAGCAAGCTCATTAGCTCACAAACAAATTACCCAGACACCTATTTCTATGTCGATTTAGGTGGACAGATAACCACAATCACAACAATCAACAAAGGTTCACCAATCGGTTCCCTCCCGGTCTATATGGGCGGCGATAACCTCACAAGACACATTGCTGAAACCTTCAATATCCCTCTTGATGCCGCTGAAAAGATCAAATCTAGATACGGCTACGACACAAGAGAAGGCGATTACAAAGCCCCAATCCTTAGAGGCGTAAGAGAAGATGGCACAACCGTCGAGATCCAACATAGCGAACTCAATCAAGTAATTTCATCCTTCTTCGTCTCATATGTCGGCTATATCGAAAATGCTATAGAGACACTTACGAATAACCACTTAAAAGCCTTAAAGCTTGGCGAAGATAAGAGAGAAGCCTTCGATAAGCTTCCACTCATCATCAGTGGCGGAACCTCATCCCTTGAAGGACTCGATATGCTTCTTGAGAAGCTCTATCAAAAGAGAAGAGTCATCAAATTCGTTCCTGAAACCTTAGGAGCCCGTGACCCAGAAGCCACAAACATCCTTGGATGTATCGTTCTTGGTGGCGAATACTTAGGAAACAACCAAAACCAAATCCAAAGCGTTTCTCTAACAAGAGAAAAGAAATAGGAGAGATCATATGCCAATAATCGAAGATAATTTCCGTGAACTTGACAACTTTGAACCAGTCGCAAAAATCGTCGTCATCGGCGTTGGTGGCGCTGGCAATAACGCTGTCAACCGCATGATCGACGAGAATATTCAAAACGTCGAATTCTATGTCTGCAATACCGACAAACAAGCTCTTTCAGCCTCGAAAGCCACACACCGTGTCGTTGTAGGCGAAGACATCACCAAAGGTCTTGGTGCTGGCGGCGATCCTGCAATGGGCAAAGCTGCTGCAGAAAACTCCAAAGAAATCATCCAAAAAATCGTCGAAGGCGCTGATATGGTCTTCGTCGCAGCTGGTATGGGCAAAGGAACGGGCACAGGCGCTGCTCCAGTCATTGCAAGAATCGCTAAAGACGCAGGATGCTTAACTGTTGCTATCGTTACCCGTCCATTCACCTTCGAAGGTCCAAAACGTATCGAAAATAGCGTCCAAGGTCTTAACGCTCTTAAGGATGCCGTCGACTCAATCATCATCGTTTCTAACGACAAGCTTCTTATGTCAGCAGGAAACGCCCCAATTAATCAAGCCTTCAGCGAGAGCGATAGAATCCTTTCTCAATCCGTCAAAACAGTCGCCGACCTAATCCTTGTCCCATCAATGATTAACCTCGACTTCGCCGATGTTAAGAGCACCCTCAAAGCTAGCGGCGTTGCCTTAATCGGTTATGGCATTGGCCAAGGCGCAAACAAAGCCCAAGAAGCTGCGGAAAAGGCCATCAATTCTCCACTTCTTGAAGCTAATATCTCTGGTGCAAAACGTGCTATCTGTGCTGTTACATGCGGTAACAATGTCACTCTTTATGAAGCTCAAGAATGCGTTAACCGTATCAACGAGCAAGCAGGGGGAGCTATCGACATCAAGTTCGGTGTCTCAATCAACCCAAATCTTGAAGACGTCATCGTCGTTTCCGTCATCGCAAGTGACTTCAATGAAGAGGTCGACTTCAATTCGACACCTAAGTTCGTTATGCCTCAAAAAGAGCAAGTTGGCACAAGCATCGAACCGAAATTAAAGGAAGAAACACCTGAAGCTATAGCGCAAGCTAAGCAAGACGAAGAGGTTGTTCTCTCATCGATCCTTCCTGATTTCCTTAAGGATTTGAAATAATTAACTAAGCCGGGCACTTGCCTGGCTTTTTCTTAACTTCAAAGAAGTTTAGTTGAAAAAGAGAGTCTGCTATTTTATAGTTATCTCGGCTAGGATGATAGAGCGGCTAGCACAACCATGAGAGAGCCCCTTGGATGAGAACGGGGCACCGTGCGATGCCCATCACTATCGGAGTCTTCGACCTGAACTAGAGTAGGGCCGACGTAATTCTGCGTTAACGAATTCTTGAGTGCGATTAATATCGAACTAAGGTGGTACCGCGCGAGTAGCGCCCTTAGAGGGCGTTTTTATTTTTCTAGGAGGAAAAAACATGAGTGAACTTAAAGACACGCTTTTAATGCCTAACACCGGTTTCGAAATGAGAGGAAACCTTACGATCAAAGAACCAAAGATGATCGATCGTTGGCATGAAACAGATTTATATGCGGCAATGAACGCTAACAGAGAAGGCTGCGAAGAATATCTTCTTCACGATGGCCCTCCATACGCAAACGGCGACATTCACTGCGGTCACATGCTTAACCGTCTTTTAAAGGATTTCACCATCCGTTATAAGAATATGTGCGGTTTCAAAACCCCATTCGTCTTTGGCTGGGATACACACGGTCTTCCAATCGAAGTCAAAGTCACAAAGAGTGGCGTTAACCGTAAAGCTATGTCAATCGCCGCATTCCGTAACCTCTGTAAGGAATATGCTTATGAGCATGTCGAGAAACAAGAGGCTCAAATCAAGTGACTTGGCTGCTTAGGCGATTACGGCCATCCATATCTCACTCTTCTTCCAGAATACGAGGCAAGACAAATCGACGTCTTTGCCAAAATGGCTCTTAGAGGCATCATCTACAAAGGCCTCAAGCCTGTTTACTGGTCACCTTCCAGCGAATCCGCTTTAGCAGAAGCTGAAGTCGAGTACCAAGATGTCGAAGCAAGAACCCTTTATATCGCATTCGACGTCGAAAACGGTGGCGATAAGCTCCCAGCAGGATCAAAGGTCATCATCTGGACCACAACTCCTTGGACAATCCCACATAACAAAGCCATTGCTCTTAACCCTAAGTTTGAATATGGCTTATATGAAACAGAGAAAGGCACATTCCTTTTCTGCAAATCCCTCCAAGAGAAGATCGTAGAAACACTTGGCTTTGAAAAATGTGAACTCGTTAAGAGCTTCCGTGGCCAAGAACTCGAAAACTTAACAGTCAAACACCCTCTTTACGATAGAACATCCCTCATCATCAACGCTACATACGTTACTGATGGCGATGGTACGGGCTGCGTCCACATCGCACCAGACTTTGGTACCGATGACTTTAACGCATGTCTTAAGTACAACATCAGACCAACTTGCCCAATCGATGAGAAAGGTGTCGTCCACGCCGAAGAAAATGACCCAATCAACGGTCTTTTCTACGCAGATAGCGATGCAGTCGTCATTGATATGCTCACCAAGAACGGCCATCTCTTAAAAGAAATCGACATCACTCACTCATACCCACATGACTGGAGAACCCACAAACCAGTCATCTTTAGAGCAACCCCGCAATGGTTCTGCTCAATCGAACCAATCAGAAAAGAACTTCTTGAAGCAGTTCACCAAATCAAATGGGAACCTGTTTGGGGCGAAGAGAAGATGGTCAACATGATCAAAGACCGTGCTGACTGGTGCATCTCACGTCAACGTACATGGGGCGTTCCTCTCCCAATCATCTATAATGAAGACGATTCTCCAATCATCGATGAAGCAGTCTTTAGTCATATCCGCGACATTATCGCTAAAGAAGGCAGCAACGCTTGGTTTGAACTTAGCGCAAAAGAACTCCTTCCAGAAGGATATACAAATCCAAAATCACCTAATGGCGAATTCCGTAAAGAAACAGATATCATGGACGTTTGGTTCGATTCTGGCTCTTCATGGAATGGCGTCCTTAACGAAAGAGGACTTAGCTATCCAGCAGACCTCTATTTAGAAGGTAATGACCAATACCGTGGCTGGTTCAACGCCTCACTTATTCTTAGTGTCGCTTATAGCGGCAAAGCTCCATTCAAGACCTGCTTAACACATGGCTGGGTCATGGACGAAAATTGGCAAAAGATGTCAAAATCAGCCGGAAACGGCATCGATCCAAGCAAAGTCGCTAACACATCAGGCGCAGATCTTCTCCGTTTATGGGCATCAAGCGTCAACTTCGAAGCAGATGTCGCCATCAGCGAATCAATCATCAAAACAATCGCTGACCAATATAGAAAGATCAGAAACACCTTCAAGTTCATGCTTGGAAACCTCCAAGATGGCGCTGATAAACCATACGTTGTCCCTGAAAAGGCTCCAGAACTCTATGCAGTCGATAAATGGATCCTTGCTCAATTCGAAGACGTTAAGAATACCGTTCTTGCCGCTTACGAATCATTCTCATTCAGCAAAGTCCAAATGGTCCTCACCAACTTCATGGTCGATCTTTCAAGCTTCTATCTCGATATGTCAAAGGACATCATGTACTGCGAAGCTGCATCATCAAACCGTAGAAAAGCAGTCCAATATGTTCTTTACACCCTTATCCACGACCTTTGCTTACTCTTTAACCCAATCCTTTGCTTCACAATGGATGAGGTCTATAGCTATCTCCCAGGAGAAAAGAAAGCATCTCCTCAATTAGACGATATGCCAAAGGCTTCTAACGAGTTTGCTAAAGAAGAAAGAGAAATGTACGCCAAATTCAAAGAAATCCGTACAATGGCTCTTAAAGCTCTCGAAGACAAGAGAAACGAAGGCGTCATTGGCAGCTCATTAGAAGCTGAACTTTCTCTTAGCGTCGCTGATAAAGACCTCTATAGCGTCCTTGCTGGCTTAGATAGCTACGAACTCGCACGTTTATTCGGCGTCAGCGAAGCGGAAGTCAAGGAAGGCGAGAATGCAGTAGTCGTCACTAGAGAAACCCACGAAGTCTGCGAACGTTGCCGTATGGCTAAGAAAGAAACCAAGGAAAGAGCATCAGGTCACCATCTCTGTGACAGATGCGCAGGAGCAATTAATGAATAACGAAGTCGAGAATAAGGAAGAAAAGCCATTGTTCGCAAAAAAGGAGAAAGAGTGGAAGTGGAACTTAAAGACCATCTTCTTCACTTTCTTTTGGCTCGCACCTCTTTTAATCATCATCGACCAAGTCACAAAGTGGTCTGTCGTTAATGCTTTTAGTAAGGCGGCAGGCAATAGCGTAACAGTCATTCCTGACTTCTTCTTTATCACTCTTACCTATAATAAAGGATCTTCTTTTGGTATGGGTTCAGAGGTTCCGTTCATGCGTTTTGTCTTCATTGCTATTAGCTGGATCGCAAGCGCTGTAATGGTCTACTTCTGGGTTAAGAACATTAAGAAATACAATGTTTGGATTGACGTTATTTTTGCACTTTGTTTAGGCGGTGCTTTAGGTAATGCAATCGACCGTACATTCTACTGGAATGCGACAGTAGGATTTGAAGGAGTTATTGACTTCCTTCACTTCCGATTCTTCGGTACATATGACTTTGCGATCTTTAACTTCGCAGATGCCTGTTTGAGCGTCGGAGTCGTTCTCTTACTCGTCTATTATTTAGTTGTCGACATCATCGAGAAAAAGAAGAAAGGCAAGGCAAATGACTAAGGTTATTGTTAATGAAGAACTTGCTGGACTTCGCCTTGATGAAGCTTTGACAAGAGTAGGGGCAGCGGCTTCTAGAAGTAAGGTTCAGTCATTAATCAAAGAAAAGAAAGTTTTGGTTAATGATAAGACTGAAACATCACACTACAAGCTTAGACTTGCCGATGTTATAACCTACCAAGAATATACTAATAAACCACTAGAAGTAGAAGGAGAGAATATCCCTCTCGACATCATCTACGAAGACGATGATTTGCTTGTCATCAATAAACCTTGCGGCTTAATCGTTCATCCAGGTAACGGTCACTCTGAAGGCACACTCGTTAACGCCTTAAAGTATCACGAGGATAACCTTGCTAATAATGACGACCCAGTTAGACCTGGCATCGTCCATAGAATCGATAAGGATACTTCTGGGTTGCTTGTCGTCGCTAAAAACGATGAAGCTCTTGCTTATCTTTCTAGCCAGCTTCAGGACCACACGATGCACCGCGAATATATGGCGCTTGTTGTCGGTTTGATTGACGAAGAAAACGGAAAGATTGACGCCCCTATTGGAAGAGATCAAAATAGCCCTACAAAGTTTGCAGTTAACCTCCATAAAGGACGTGAAGCAATCACATTCTTCCATGTCGAAAAACGATATGAAGAAAAAGTCACTTTGGTGTCATGCAGGCTCTTAACTGGAAGAACCCACCAAATCAGAGTTCACCTTGATTACATCCATCACCCATTAGTCGGCGATCCATTATACGGTCAAGGAAACAAACAGATTCATGAAGGCGGGCAGCTTCTCCATGCATATAGACTTACATTCATCCACCCAAGAACAAAAAAGGAAGTGAGCTTTGAGGCACCACTCCCTAGTTACTTCACTGAAATCCTTGCTTCGCTTCACGAAAAGCAAAACTAGATTAACTTCTTAAAGTTGGCGAAATTAGTTTTCGCCACTTTTTTTAATTCTTCGATGCCAAATCTCGCAACGAACTCTTTTGCAAACTCGTCAACAGCCTCTCCAGCACCTAATGGGAAGGTCATATGATACTTTTCGTTAAGCGAATCCATCTTTTTGAGGAATGAATAACGGGCGATAACGCTTCCTAAAGCAACGCTAGGGAATTGGGATTCGCCCTTTGTTGCGAAAATTATGCCTCTAGCGACCTTTTCTTCGTCTTTTAGATATTTGTAATAAAGTCCTTCTTCGGCAAATTGGTCTTGATATATGTAAGCACCGCTATGCTTGTCGAGAAGATTTAAGACGGCGCGGTTATGAAGTTTGGCTTTGATGGCGTTCATATTGAATTCGTCATGTACTTCATTGAATTTCTCATTTGGAAGGGAGAGTTGAGAGTAATCGAACTTAGAAACAAGGGTAGGACCGATTTCTCTGATGTATGAATCGTTCATCTTTTTGCTGTCTGTGACGCCTAGTTCGTTAAGCAAAGCTAAATCGCTTTCTTTAACTAAGGCAGCGCAGACGCAGATAGGTCCAAAGAAATCGCCCGTTCCCACTTCATCGCTTCCTATTTGCGGATAGCGGTTAGGGATTGTGGCAGTGGTCTTTTTGGCTTCCGCCTCTTCTTTTGCAATCTCACTAATGACGTTTAAGTCCCAAATCATAGCCTCTGAAACGGCTCTTTCGCCTTGGAACAGTACCTTTGTAACGCCTTTTTTGTTTGGCTTATAAACAGAAACGGTAACTCCTTCATCACGATAAAAGAATTCCATGTATTCGTTAGTTGGAGCTTCTGCCATCGGTGCGTAAAAAGCCTTAATTTTGTTTAAGGTTTCCGCGTTTGGAGTCATTGTGTAACTGTTAGTTTTGGCTTTCATTGGTTTTATTTTATAAAAGAAGCCAAATTTTTGGTACTCTTTTTCTAAATCTTGGATTTATGTCTATGATATAATCATTGACATGCAAGACATTTACGAGAAGTTTGAATTTAGCAAAATAGCAGAGAAAGTCGCCTCTTACACCAAGACTCAAGGCGGCAAAAACAAGGCTCTTTCCCTCCGTATGTTCGACAATTCGATCGCTTTGGAGAGAGAATTATCGTTTTTAGATGAAATGATGGTGGTCCTTGACCGTTTTGGAAACCTTCCGATCACCGTATCAAGCGATTTGGAATATGCGATAACCCTAGCCAAAAAAGGTGGTTGTTTAGGCGTCACCGACTTGGAAAGAGTTGCATCTGACATCATCCTTCAAGGCGATTTGAGAAGATTCTTCAAGCAAGTTGACCAATCTCCTCTCCTTTTGGATTACATTTCTCACTTCCCAAATATCTCATTTATTGAGGACGCTATACATAGAGTCATCGCTCCAGATCTTTCGATATTCGATAACGCTTCTCCAAAGCTTCATAGCACCCGTATCGCCATGAAACGCCTTGAAGGGCAAATGAAGAAGAAGCTTAGCTCGATTCTTGAGACAAACAAGGAATTCCTTAGTGACTACACCTTGACCCTTAAGAACGGTCACTATGTCCTCCCTGTCACCAATTCCTACAAAAACAAAGTCCGTGGTATCGTCCAAGACGTATCCAATAGTGGTGGCACCGTCTTTATTGAGCCTGCCATCCTTGTCGAGATGAATAACAAGATGGTTGAACTCCAAAACGATGAGAAAGAAGAAATCCATCGCCTTCTATTAGAACTCACACATACTGTTTTAAGTCATGAAACCGAAGTCCTTGAAAGCAATAAGATGATTGCCTACCTCGATTTCCTTATGGCTAAAGCCATATTTGCTCACGATACCGATTCTCATGTCGCGACTCTTTCTAAGAAATCCGTTGTTGACGTTATGAACGCTAGACACCCTCTTCTCGATCCAAAGAAAGTCGTCCCTAATGACTTTTTGATGAACGATAAGACCTCAATGATCATCATTTCAGGTCCAAACGCCGGCGGTAAAACCGTTGCTTTAAAGACTATTGGCCTTATGGTCATGATGAACCAAAGCGGTCTTGCTCTTCCTGCATATCAAGGAGCGGAGCTTGGATTCTTCAAACACATCTATGTCGATATTGGTGACTCCCAGTCTCTTAGCGATAACCTTTCAACGTTCAGTGGTCATATGAAGAACGTCTCTGAAATTCTTTCGAATGTCGGCGGCAAAGACCTTGTTCTTCTTGACGAGCTTGGAACCGGAACTTCTCCAAAAGAAGGAGAGGCTCTTGCGTATTCCGTTATCTCTTATCTCTTAGATAAGCACGCCTTAACGCTTGTCTCATCACACTTCGAAGGCCTTAAAGCATATGCTTTATCGCATCCTGAAGTAACAAACGCTTCAATGATGTTCGATGAAGAAACACTTACCCCATTATACAAACTCAAAATGGGACTTCCTGGCGAATCGTATGGCTTAATCGTCGCTAAACGCTTCGGAATCCCTGAAGTCGTTTTAAAACGCGCAAACGAATATTTAGGCGATCATGAGGATCTCTCCGTTAGTGAAGCCATCAAGAAACTTAGTGAAGCAGCTAGACAAGCAGAAGAAGAGAAAGCCAAGCTTGCAGCTGAAAGATCGCGTTTAGAGAACCACGAAAAGCAACTCAAATCCAAAGAAGCCTCTTTAGCAAAACGCGAAGAGAACTTCTTTAGCGATGTCGAAAAGAAGAAGAACGCCCTCCTTAATGACTATGAGAAACAAATGCAGGACCTCTTAAAGAGCGTGCAGCATCCTGACGTTAAGCCTCATGAAGTCATTAAAGCCAAAAAGAAACTCGAAGACCTTCAAGAAGAAGTTCGAACAGAGACTTTCGATGGCCCTCTTAAAGTTGGCGATTATGTCGCTATCCCATCCCTTTTCTGCCAAGGACGCTTAACTGAGCTTAATGGCAATAAGATCACAATCGTCACTAGAGAAGGCTTAACGCTCCACGCTAAAACCAATCAAGCCGTACGAGTTAGTGAACCAGTTAGAGAAAAGAAAGAAGTTTCAGGCCTTAGAGTCGATGACGTTACGAATAGAAAGAGCGTGCCTCTTGAGCTAAATCTCATCGGCCAACACGTCGAAGAAGCAAAACTTAATTTAGAGAAATACATCGATGAATGTCTTATTAGACATTTTAAGCGCGTCCGTATCATCCATGGTTGGGGCAGCGGCGCTCTCCGCTCATTAGTTAGAAACTATTGCGATACCCATAAGAGCTTCATCGCTTCATATGAAGGAGCAACTGGAGAAGAAGGAGGAGGCGGAGCAACAATCATCCACCTCAAATAGAATGGAACTTAGTGAAAAGCTAAAAAGGCAAATCGCCCTTCTTCCTAATAAGCCTGGCGTCTATCAGATGAAGGACAAAGATGACAATATCATCTATGTCGGCAAGGCCAAAAACCTCAAGAACCGTGTTTCCCAGTACTTCCTTAGGCCTCAAAGCGGTAAAGTTTTCGCGATGGTTAGCCACGTTGATCATTTTGATTTCATCATTGTCCATACCGATAAAGAAGCCTTCATCCTAGAGATGAACCTCATCCAAACGTATTATCCAAGATACAACATAATGCTTATGGATGATTCGCATTACCCATATATCGCGATTAGAAGAAAAGACGCGTTCTTAAAGATAGCAAGACACCCAGACGATAAAGCGTATTTTTACTATGGCCCATTCCCTAATAGCAGGGACGCTTATAACACCATTGACCTCATTAATTCCCTTTACCCAACCCGTAAATGCAAAAACCTTGGCAAGAAAAAGTGTCTCTATTATCACTTAGGACAGTGTTTAGGCCCTTGTGAGAACGAAATCGATGATGTGACATATGAAAACCTATATACATCGATCAGGTCGCTTCTTGATGGCAATATCGAACCGATAAAGAAGGATCTTAAGGAAAAGATGGCTATCGCAAGCGACGAACTTAGGTTTGAAGATGCGATGGGATATAAGAACACTTTGGATTCTTTAGAAAGAACCGTTGCTAAGCAAGCAGTGGAAGTTAGCACCGACAAAACCAATAGAGACATATTTGCCTACGCTACAAGAGATTCGTACATCTCTTTGGCTATCCTTACTTTTAGAAGAGGCATCTTGCTTGGCAAGAAAGTCAAAGTCGTTCAAGAGTTCGGCGACCCTAGCGAACAAGCGACTGAACTCATTGAGGAATACTATCAGACCAACGAACTTCCAAAGGAAGTTGTCTGTAACATCAAAGGCTTCGAAGAGGAATTCCTTTCAATCTACGAAAACGTGACTGTCGTTACCCCAAAAGAAGGAAGGCTATATGAGCAGCTTGATATGGCTGCGCTTAACGCTAGACAAGGGCTAGACGCTCACTTCATGTCAGCTAGGCTCGACGATGATAATGAAGCCCTTCTTAATGAACTTGGTAAACTTCTTTCAATCAAAACCCCATACCGTATTGAGCTTTTTGATAACTCACACCTTCAAGGCTCTTCGCCAGTAGGAGCAATGGTTTGCTACATTAACGGCGAACCAGCAAAAGGAATGTATAGAAAGTTTCATCTTTCCGAAGAGAACGCAGGAGACGATTACCATTCGATGATCGAAGTCGTCACAAGAAGATACAAGAGGCTCAAAGAAGAAGGCTTAGCCTATCCTGACCTCATTCTCACCGATGGCGGCATGCCTCAAGTTAATGCGACTCTTGAAGCTCTGGCTTCGATTGATGTCGATATACCAGTTTATGGCTTATACAAGAACGATAGGCACCAAACAGAAGGCATTATCGACAAACATGCGAATACGTATCCTCTTAATCCGACTTCACCTTTATTCTTCTTGCTTATGAGAATGCAGGATGAAGTCCATAGGTTTGCTATCACCTTCCACAAAAACGAGAGAAGCAAAAATATGAAGGCTTCCATCTTTGATGGAATTAAAGGACTTGGCGAAAAAAGGAAAGAGATACTCCGCAAAAACTACCCTAGTATCGATGCCCTTAAAAACGCATCGCTAGAGGAGTTAGAGCAGCTTTTGCCAGACGATGTTGCTCTTGCGCTTCTAGAAAAGGTCAAATCTATCTAAGAAGCGGCAAAAGAAAACAATTAAACTCTTTTGTTTTTATTCGGCTTGCCCTATAATAACGCAGCACGGGCCCGTAGCTCAGTTGGATAGAGCAACAGCCTTCTAAGCTGTGGGTCAGGCGTTCGAGTCGCCTCGGGCCCGCCAAAACTAGAAAATGGCTTGATTGAGTTCAAGCCTTTTTTGTTATAATTAGCATAATGAAACGCATCATCGTATATATCCATGGCAAAGGCGGAAACGCCAAAGAAGCCTTACATTATAAAAGCCTATTCAAGAAAGACTCCGTCGTTGGACTTGATTACAAAGCAAATGATCCTTGGACTGCAAAAGAGGAATTCCCATCTCTTTTTGATAAAGTAACCAAAGGTTATGATTCAGTTATCGTTATCGCTAATAGCATTGGCGCATATTTCACCATGCAAGCTTTAGGTTCAAAGAAGATTCAGAAATGTCTATTCATTTCACCGATCGTTGATATGCAGCGAGTAATTAGAGGTCTAATGAATGCCGCTAACGTCACCGAAGAAGAACTCGAAGAGAAGAAAACCATTGAGACTAGCTTTGGAGAAACTCTTTCAATCGATTATCTTAACTACGTTAGAGAAAACCCTATCGTATGGAGAAAAGAAACCCATGTACTATATGGGGAAAACGATACCTTTACGTCATTCCAATCCATGATATTCTTTTGCGAACGCGTAGGAGCCTCACTTAATGTCATGGAAGCAGGGGAACACTATTTCCACACCGAAGAGCAAATGAAGGTGGTGGATGAGTGGGTCAAATCAATTATTCAATAACTTCAATATAAAAGGAAACAGGCCTAAAGCCATCGTTGCAGGATATCATTGCGCTTTTAGGGTTCTTCATCCAGCCGTCATAGAAGTTTCCTTTTCCATTAGCAAGATCAGTAACGAACTTTTCCATTGATTCCCAGGCGCTTTCACATAGATTGTCTGGCCTATTTCCGTTATTGGAAATGAAAACGTCACCTTCTTTGATGCTACAAGCGTGGCTGATAGGATTCTCATATTTATCCATTAAGTCTTTGTAAACTGTTTGTCTAACTGCGGTAATCTTGATGTCCATGGACATATTATATATAAGGATTAGCGAGTTTCATATCGTGGAGGACGGTAAGCTCACTTGAAGGTCAGAAACTGTTTAGTGAATGGTTATGAATTTTCTTGAATTATTAGAAATCCTAACTATAATAATGACGAAAGGAAAAGTGTATGAGCACAATATTAGAAGTAAATCACGTTTCAAAAACTTATCCTAAATTCAAACTCGACGATGTAAGTTTCAACATTGAACTTGGCAGAATCGTTGGATTTATTGGACGTAACGGGGCTGGCAAAACAACTACCCTCAAAGGCATTATGAACCTTCTTCACTTTGACCAAGGTGAAGTCTTGTTTAACGGAAAGGATATGAAGCAATTCGAATCCGAAGCGAAGCAAGAGATCGGTTTTGCCTTAAGCGAATTAAATTATTATCCAAACAAGACAATCAAACAGATGGCGGATGTCATTAAGAGATTCTACCCTGGCTATTCAGAGGAGAAATTCCAAAAGCTCGTTGAACTCTTTAACCTTGACGTCAAAAAGAAACTTCAAGAGCTTAGCAGTGGCATGAAAGTCAAATATTCACTTGCTCTTGCTCTTTCTCACGACGCAAAACTTTTGATCCTAGACGAACCTACATCAGGACTCGATCCATTTAGCCGCGATGAGATTCTCGACATATTCAAATCGCTCGTTAGAAGTGGAGAAAGATCAATCATCTTCTCAACCCACATCACAAGCGACTTAGACAAATGCGCAGACGACATCGTCTATATCAAAGGTGGCGTCAAAGCGTTCGAAGGCACAAAAGCTCACTTTATCGAATCGTATAGAGTAATCCACGGCGATGAAGCTGAATTCTCGAAAGTTGAGAAGTACGTCTTATCTGACAAGAAAGAAAACGGCAAATTCCAAGCCTTAATCAAGGCAAACGACTTAAAGTTCGTTGAAGGCGTTCCTTCATTAACAGTCACAGAACCAGACCTTGAAGAAATCATGATTTCTTTAGAAAGGGGCAAAAACCATGAAGAATTTATTTTATAAAGAAATGAAGCTTGCCATGCACCCTGTTGTATGGGTCTTCATCCTTCTCTTCCCTTTGATGGTTCTCGTTCCTAGCTATCCATCATTTGTTGGAGCTATCTACATTTGTTCTTGCTACCCAATCCTCTTCTTAGGGGCAAATAAGGGTCAGCAAAGCAATGACATCTATTTCTCTTGCCTTCTTCCGATCAAGAAGAAAGACGTTGTCAAAGCCAGAATGTTCACCGTTCTATTCCTTCAAGTCGTCGCCTTTGGTTTAATGATTGCTCTTTCGCCTCTTGCGGCTTACTTAAAAGAAGGGGCAGCTGCTCAAGCTCTTGAGGAAATGCTTGCTACTAATCCTAACGCAACGATGGCAGATGCGTTGGAATCACTCTCAGTTGGCTTAGGACCACAAGCTATGATGGCAACAGTTGGCTTCTCACTTGTCGCCTTCGCAATCTACGATTTGATCTATTTCTATTTCTTCTATAAGAATGGACGTTCGATCGTTCTCCCAACCCTCCTTGGCATGTTCATCTTTATGATCGTTGCAGCGATCCCAACTCTTGCAATTCCTCTTGCTAACGTGGAGTTTAGAGTTTACCTTGAAACCAACTATCTTGTGCAAGGCATTATCTTAGCCGCAGGTGTCGTTATTAGTGCAATCGCTCACTTTGCTATCTACAAACTTGCTGGCGCTATCTTCGAAAAAGTCGATTTATAATCTTTACAAAACACTCGAAAGCACGCAGTTGATGCGTGTTTTCTTTTTATAAGTAAATATGAACAAATATTCATATATTATATTGACAATATGAACGAACATTCATATAATTATGGCATGGAGGATTCCTATGATAGACATTAAGACCCTTGAAGAAATGAAAAAGATCTACCACATCATGGACGACATCACTCGTCTAAGGATCTTGCATACGTTATTTGATGATTGCGGCTGCGTTTGTGACAAGGACTGCGCTAACTGCGAGTGCTTGCACTGCAAAAGGGAAAGAAGCGTTTCTGATATCGTCACAATGACAAACTTAGAGCAATCCCTTGTATCACACCAACTTAAAGTCCTTAAGGATAGTGGACTCATCGCTCCTAGAAAAGAAGGCACCAAGGTTTATTACTCTTTGGCGGATGGCCACGTTAGAGCCTTGCTTAAGATGGGCTATGAGCACGTAGTGGAGGAAAGATAATATGAAGAAGATTTATAACATTACAGGATTCGACTGCGCTAACTGCGCCGCAAAAGTTGAAAGATATCTTGCTAAGCATCCAAAGTTCAATAACTGCCGTTTGGATTTCCAAGCCAATAAGCTTTATTGCGATTACAAAAAGGAAGAACTCACCATCGATGAGCTTAAAGCCATCATCAAAGAAGTTGAGACCGATGAACTTGAGATCACCCCAAACTCAGCAGAGGTCAAGAAGACCAAAATCTTCGATAAGTCATTCTTCGTTCTTTTAGGAAGAGTCCTCTTTGGCATCTTAGTCCTTGCCTTAGGACTTACAGTCTTCAAGTTCGATATGATGCATATGCATCACCAAACAAACTTCTGGATTAACTTCGGCTTATATTTAGTCGCCACAATCGTTTTGACTTACGACATTGTTTGGAAAGTCGTTAATCATATCATCCACAAAGAGAACCCAATCGATGAGTTCTTGCTTATTACTATATCCGTATTTGGCGCTTTCATCATCGCGGCAATCGATAGCGGTGATTTCATGGAAAGCATCATGGTCGTTGGTTTATTCCAAATCGGACGTATGTTTGAAGGTGTTGCCACTAATAAGAGCAAAGAAGCCATTATGGCAGCAGTTGATCTTCGTGTAACAACCGCAAACGCGGTATATGAAAACGAAGTGAGAGCAGTTAAGCCTGAAGAACTTAAAATCGGAGATACCGTTATCGTTAATGCTGGCGAGATGATTCCTACCGATGGAGTCATCGCTAAAGGAAAAGGAAACGTCGACACGTCAAGCTTAACTGGCGAATTCGTTCCAGTATGTGTTAAAGAGGGAGAAAGCGTAGTTGCAGCGTACACTC
>JAKSVB010000006.1 GCA_024408335.1 Bacilli bacterium | reverse complement strand
GATTTGTTCTTCCAATCCAATAGTTTATTATATGCTTTTCTTTTAAAAATCATTACAGCCACCTCATTTCTTTGCGCAAAGTAATTATACAGCATTTATACTAAAAAGCGCAATGTATTGAATTTGAATTTTACTACATTTGCGCAATGTAGTTAGTGTGTATTTGCATAATTATAGTGTTTTATAAGGAAAGTCATACAAATGAAGCGCTTCTTTATTGTTCACGATTCAAATAAGTATCAATTTCAATAACATTTTAACTGTTTTACTCTCTTCTTTTTTGGTTACATAATTAGGTAAGAGGTAACACGTATGAACAAGAAGAGAATTTTCGAAGACATCAAAGTTTTAAAAGCAAACCACAAAACATTAAGAGAGTTTGCAAAGGAGAAATATATAGATGAAGAGGGGTTTGCTAACATCCACATCTATCTTGATTCTTCTCAAATCTATAATCGTTTAACTAACCCATTGGATCCTGAATTATCAGACGAAATAATTAGTTACATCGATAAAGAAGCGTACTTCATCCCTGCTGAATACCCTATAAGAGTAATACTCCATTCGAATGAGGAATTAGACGAGGCAAAAATCGAAAAGAAGCTAAAGGAGCATTATTGGAAGCTTTTGGTAGACAAAGATGATGATTTGAAAAGGAACGGATTCCTCTCGATCATTCTCTTCGTTGTCGGTATCCTCTTTCTTTCCACTTTCTTTGTCTTGCAAAACATCCCTCAAACAAAAGACCTCTTTAACGAGATTTTCTCAATCATCGGTTCGTTTGCGATTTGGGAATCGGCTGATTGCTTCTTGTTAACGAGAAATAGGCTCAAGATCGAATATCTAAATGACGCGCAGCTTGCTTTGCTCACATTAAAAACAAGCGACAAATAACCATATAAAAGGTCATCAATTAACGGATAACCTTTTGAGTTAGTTCTGCTTTTTTTGTGATGGCACATCTATTTGTCTTGTTAGAATACACGTGGATAGCCAAATAGATACGCATTAGGCTTCGAAATGCTTCTCTACTACTTGGTTAAGTAAAGTAAGAGAGTCCGTCTATTTGGACACCAAGTTGGACTTATTCTAGGCATCAAATAATGCTTTTCTATCTTCAGCTTTTAATCTTGCTATTGAATACGTATTGACCTCCTTAATGCATCATAGATCCATGATGTTGTTCTAATACCGCTATTAATTGTTTCTTTATCTTTTGAATCCAAGAAACGATTGATCATCTTAAGTTGACGATCTGTAACATTCTCTTTTCCTATTTCTTTTAATGCTTGGATTGAAATAAGTATTTTTTTGCTTATGGATGAAATTTCTCTAGTAGTTGAATGCTTAAATATAATTTTGTTTGCACCAACATCGTATTCTCTATAAGGGCCATTAGAAATGTAAATTATCTTGCTAGGAACTTGTGTTGAAATACCAATTAAATTCAACGCATGATTTCCACTTGGAATAATATCCCAATTGTATTGCCTAGAAATTGCTTCAGCGATGTCATTGATACTTGGAGGACATTCGATACCCAACGTCTTATTGAAAGAGGGCTTATAATATATTCCTCTTCTTGCTCTTTTTAGATGTCCCTCATCTTCAAGCAATTCCAAACCTTTACTAATGCTCTTATAATTGCCCAAATCTAGAAAATCATATGTAGAGAAGGCTTTAAGATTAGATTGTTCAATTCTATCAAGAATGTCTTTTTGAGTTTTGTACATAAGATATCAACCCCTTTCGCAAATATAATACAACTTTTGCGAAAGCTAGTCAAATCATATATTCGCAAATATAATACAACTTTTGCGAAATAGTCCTGATTGAATTCTTGACTGTTATCGTTGTAACCTAAACTCGTTAACTTTTTTATTTTGTATAGCCTCTAGACTTAAAGCTTAGAAGTTATGCCTATTTTTTAAAGAGAATTTACCCTCGCTATCATTAGTGCCCTAAAAGGGAGTTATATTAGGTAATTTAGTAGCAAGCATTCATTTATCTCCTACCAATAAGCAACTTCCCTAAATTCATATTAATTTTAGGTTAGAAGCACAATGATTATTTGAAAATATGGAGACGTGATGGTTTCAATAGGAAATTAATTATGCCTGAAAAAAATAAAACAACTATAACAGTTGCTTTATATCAATACTATTTAAATAAATCAGAATGACTACCAGCTCTAACCAGCATTAATACCAAAACATCATCATATATTTCATAAATTAATAAAAGGTCTGGTTCAATATGGCATTCTCTACATCCAGAATAATTACCGGATAAATTATGATCTCTATATTTGGCTTCTAAACATTCTAGATTAGCTAGTTTTCCAATTACGTCAAATAAGTGGTCAAGATTTTTATGCTGTTTTGATAATAACTTAATATCTTTTTTAAATTGAGTCGAAAACTTAATTTCTAATTTCATAAATCAAGCGCCTCTTTTAAGGCTGAAATTGAATTATAACCTGCCTTGCCATTTCTGGCAATTTTCCTTCCTTCTTCAATTGCTTCAACAGTCAATTCGTTTGGAATATCGGCAATTAAATCGAATGGAATACTATGAGTTCTTACAACCTGCTTATAGAATAAATTAATTGCTGTTGATGCAGTCATTCCTATATTTGCAAAAATTGCATCAGCATCTTTTTTTAATGAATCATCAATTCTAATATTTATATTTGCCATTCTATCTGCCTCCACAATTACCATATGACAATGTGTAGTACTTGTCAACACAAATGGTTCGTTTATAATTATTTATTTCCTGAATGTAGTAATCGGATTTTTTAAATACATTCTCATATTTAAGACTTATAACTTGCGTTCCATTTTTATCGAGAAAAAATATAAATCGCGTCTCCTCGGTATGCTTTTTTGGCTGAATATACCCTCGCTATCGTTAGTGCCCCAATGAGCGCCTTATTCGGAAATCTCAAATCGCTTGATGAACTGTCGCCTGTCAAGTAGACGGTTAAGAATAATAAATGAATAAAGATAAATGGGCATGATGACCGTTCTTATTGGGTGTCATGCAATTTAAGCTATAAATCTAAAGTCATTATAGAAAATGCGCGTCCTTCGAGATATCTAAATGATATGTCGGATAAGTAATACTTTTCTTGGGTCTTTAAGACGCTTTTGCCCTTTAAGTCGTATCGATTGCACTCGTAGATGATAAAGCATTCCTTTAGCCAATCTAGATAATTGTATATAGTTTCAACAGATATCTCTCTGTGTTGACTCTTCATGTAGTCGGATATTGAATTTGCGGAGAAAGTTTTTCAAGTTGTAACCGAAAAACTAATTTGGGATAGATAACTTTTTCAAGTTGTAACCGAAAAACATAATGGTTGTGACGCTCTTTTCTATTAATAAATAGTCTTTTTTGGAAATCACTCCTTATTTTTAAAAGTACCATAGCTACCAATAGTGCACTAATTGGAGTTTATTTTGCTGATTTGATGCGTTAACTTGAGTCATCTCATCATGCAGCTGATCTTTCGCTAGCGAAGATATCATTCGATTATAGTATTGAGAAGATATATTTCGTTGCAAAGTTCTAACACTCCACGCTTCTTTTGAAGCTTCATTAGCGTACCATTGACATGCACTAGCATCGTCTACTTGAAGCAATTTGACATATTGAGTCCAACTCAAATAAGATTTTGAACTCACTGCGTTCAAAATGTTTGGAAACGAATTATAGAAATCAAAGAAATAATGTATTTCTTAATTCATATTTGCGCACCAACTTGGGGCACGCTTTCTTCATTAGGGAAGAAAATGGTATTTTTTCAAATTCTTTTGAGATTTTTAGGATTTCTTGAAGTTTTGCCGAAATACAAGCATAACAATTGAGTCGCGGTATGCATGTTTAAAAAAGAAAAAAGACCTTGATTTCAAGGTCTAGTTCTTGTTTTTGGCGGAGGCGCAGAGATTCGAACTCTGGCAGGGCTTGCACCCTCTATCGGTTTTCAAGACCGACCCCTTCAACCACTTGGGTACGCCTCCACATGCTGGTGGTCCATACTGGGTTTGAACCAGTGACCTAACGATTATAAGTCGTTCGCTCTAACCACTGCGCTAATGGACCATTATCGCTTTTCAGCCCTATGATTATAAATAATGAGCGAAAAAGAAACAATAGAAAAAGAACCTTCTTTTTATATGTACCCATTTTGTTCGTTTTTCTTATCGATATGATTTGTTTTGCATCTTAACAATATAACGCTATAGAGTTATATTATATCTATGTTCAGAAAGCTATTAGATGAAAGAAACATAACATGCTATTCTCTTTCCAAAAGATCAGGCGTGTCATATACGGCAATCAACGAGCTATATCGTGGCGAAAGAGATATTGGAGAATGTTCTTTTAAAAACGTCGTTGCCATGGCTAATGCATTAGAAGTATCGTTAGACGAGATACTTAAGGAATGTTCTTGTAGAGCTACCATCCCAGAAAGTTTTGCCAAATACTTTTGGGACACCGATATTGGCGAATTAGATCTCTTAAAGCATAAGCACTACATAATACCTAGACTTCTCGAATATGGCGGATACGAAGGATTCTCTTTTGTTTGGAATAGCTATACATATGAAGAAATCAAAGATGTCGCTATGAAATCTAGGAATCTCGGAAGCAAAACGGCTTATTCGCTTATGAATCACTTTAAATTAAATGAAAACCAAATGGCATATTTCACTATGCGCAGTGGAGATTGGAGACAATGATGCACCTTGAGATATTAGATGAGAAAAGAATCGAGTTATTAAGAGATATTTCAAAACTATCTTTCATTAATCTTTTTAGTATGGGAGAGGGAACCGCCCTCTCACTTCAGCTTGGGCTTAGATATTCTTATGACTTCGATTTTTTCACCAACGAGCACTTCGATACAAAAGTAATCGTTACCGAACTAAGGGAGATGTTTGGTGACAAACTTGAAATTACAAACGTTTATGAAAGGTTATCGACCGTTGATGCCCTTATAGATGGAGTCCAAGTCAGTTTCTTCGAATATAGGCATCCAGAAATCGGAGAAACGGTTAATCTAGAAGGGTTTCCTGGCATATGCTTGCTATCAATTAGAGATATCGCGGCCATGAAATGTATCGCCATCATCCAAAGAGGCACCAAGAAAGATTTCTATGATCTTTTCTTCATCCTCAAAGATCAATCTATCAAGAACGATCTGCATTTGATAATCAAAGAAAAATATGGCGAACTCAGTCTTTTGTCGGGCTTCTTCCGTTCCATGACTTACTATGTCGATGCGGAAAGCGACATCCTTCCGAAATCATTTGTCCCATATTCATGGGACGAAATCAAAAAATTCTTTGCCAAATATTCAAAAGAATTCTTCTCTAAGATTATGAATACAGAACTCAATCCCTAGGTTTGATACTTATTCACAACTTTTTTATTTAATTTTTGACTTGTTATTTGTGTAGTTTGATATAACTGCATCAGCATTTTGAGTTTTATTAAAAGGTTCGTTATACTTTTGTGCAGTATTTGTGTTTGCTATATATGCTTCACACATTGCACTATACAATTCTGTAGCATAAGATTCTTGAGCTTTGTCAAAAGATTCTGAATGATTTGCTTCCAACACAGCCAACTCTTTTGCTTTTTCGGCAAAATACTTCCAATCAGGGATTTGGACTGGATGCCCTTTAACTTTAAGTTTGCCACCGATTTGTTGAATTTGAGACGACAAAGCACCAATCATTATTTCAAATCTATTATATGCATCAGTATCTGAAATGAAATATTGTTCAGCTAAATCTAAAGATTTTGTTCCAGCTTTCAAAATAGATGTAAAGCCATTTACTTGTTCAACATAATCCTTAACAACAATTTTGCCATATTGATAAGAGTCTTGCATTGTAATTATGTGTAATTTTTCGTTTCTTGTTATTAATCCTGGCATAATTTTTTCTCCTTTTGTTCTTATAAGTTGATAAGACTATAACACGAGTATTTTGTTTAGATGAGACCTCTTAGGGATTTTGCCTACACTCCACTATTATAAACATTGGATTAATTTAGATGGTTTGTCCCGTTTTCCAACTTGTATTTACTTCTTTTTGTCCCGTTTTCCAAACAAACTAAATTTATATCCATAACTGAGTATAAAATTTCCCTTACGGGCTTGATGATTCTAAACCGACTTATTTCTTTCGATTCTTTTTAAATTTATTTAAGGAGTTCTTCGAGTTCATCAACAAGAACCTTGAGTCTCTTAGGACATGCTAAGAAGGTATCTTTGTCTTCGAAGTTGACGCCTGCTGCCTTAACCTCATCAAGAGGATAAGCGCTGCCACCCATTCTTAACATATCGAGGTATTTGTCGAACGCGCCTTCTTCCCCTGCTTTGATTCTCTCGTAAATAAGAAGAGATGCAGTGAAGCTTGTCGCATATTGGTATACGTAGAATGGAGAATTGAATAAGTGAGGGATATATGCCCAAACAAGAGGTTTGACCTTTTCTTTGGTGATATCAAGGCCATAGTACTGCTTATAAAGATCAATCATGATATCGCTTAAGACCTTGTAGTCGATTGGTTCATCGTTCTCGACCATTTGGCTCACCTTGTATTCGTAATGAGCGAATAAGGCTTGACGGTAGAAGGTTTGAAGGATTTCATCGATTGATTTTTGAAGGAGGGCGATCTTGTCGTTCTTTGAAAGGGTTGGGCTCTTGATAAGGTAATCAAGGAGGTTATGCTCATTGAAGGTTGAAGCGATCTCAGCGACGAAGATGGTGTAGTCTTGTTTGCCTAAAGGTTGGGCTTCTTCGCTATAGAGGGTATGTACGCTGTGGCCTGCTTCGTGAGCAAGGGTGAAGACGTCATTAAGCTGTGAATCGTAGTTAAGAAGGATGTATGGATGGACGTTGCTTCCTCCAGTTGAGTAAGCGCCGCCTCTCTTAGCTGGTTTGATATTAACATCAACGTATCCTTCTCTGGTTGCTTCATGGGCTTTTGCTTGGTAATCCTCTGGATACCATTCAATGGACTTATAGAAGAGCTCACGAGCTTCTTCGTATGTATATGTCTTTTCGCTTCTGGCAATCTCTAAGAATCTGTCATATGTGTGGTATTCTTCGATACCGAGATATTTTCTCTTAAGTTCTTCGTATCTCTTGACGTCTTCATTGTTGGTGGAAGCGACTTCAATAAGGTTAAGGAAGACTGATTCAGGGATGTTATTGTGGTAGAGATGACTTGAAAGGATTGATTTATGGCCACGGGCTTTGACATCAGCGAGTTCCCCTGCCATAAGCTCACTATAGATTTCAGCGTATGTGTTCTTGTGGGTGTCGAAATTGACGTAAAGGGCTTCTAAGATTCTTTGGCGTTCTGCTTCGCTAGCCGATTTAGCGATTAAGCCAGTCCAGTTTGAGCCATTGACTTCAACTTCTTCGCCGTTATCAAGAGTGACTTTGGAGACGAGTCTATCAGCAGTGCTAAGCTTTGAATAAAGTGAGCTAGGACCGCTTAGAAGTGGAGAGAAGAAAGAAAGTAATCTTTCTTTGTCACCAGGAAGAACGTATTTCTGGTTATGGAAGAGTTTCTTATACCCGAAATCAAGTCCTTGGTATTCTTTGTGATCCTCAAAGAATTTCATGACTTTCTCTTCGCCAAGAGCAAGGATCTCAGGATCAGCAAAAGAAAGAGCGCTTCCAAGCTTTTGGAAAAGGATTCTCACTCTTTGTTGCTTGTTGTTGTTTTCAAGGTTTCTCTTATCGAGGTCGCTAGCGCATGAAGCGTACATCCATAAAGGTTGGAGGGTCTTCTCAAGCTCGATGGAGAGTTCCATCATCTTGCAAAGATTTGCCTCTTCATTAAGTTTGCCTTCAAGTTTAGCGATTTCTGGAATGATTTCCTCATCGACTTTCTTAAGGTCTTTTTCGAAATCGTCGTTAGTTTTGTAAATATTAGTTAAGTCCCAATCGTAGTTCATTTTTGATTACTCCTAAATCGCCCCTAATATAAAGCAAAAGAAAGCAAAATTCACTAAGTAAAAAGAAAACCAGAAGATTATCTTCTGGCTTAGAGGTCAATAGGCTTATATGACTCAAGGTATTTGAGGAATTCGCCTTCTGGAAGAGGGCGAGAGAAATAATATCCTTGAATCATATCGACTCCATATCCTAAGACTTGATGGAGTTGTTCAAGCGTTTCAACGCCTTCTTGAACGACGTTCATATCGAAGCTACGAAGGAGGGCGATATTCTTTTCAAGAAGATATTGTCCTTTTTCAGTTGTGGCGTTAACGAGCAAGGATCTATCCATCTTGACGCTGACGAATTCAGTATTGGCAAGACGGTTCAGGTTAGCGTAGCCGATACCGAAGTCATCAAGGGAAAGGTTGAATCCTGCTCCTTTTAGCGATGAGAGCTGATAGAAAAGTCGAGGGTTACCTTCGCCGTTTTCGCTTTCGGTGATTTCGAGAGTGATTTCACTAGCAGGAACGCCTTCTTTCCTAACGACTGAGAGGAAATAGTTAACGAGGTCGTCTCTTTCAAGTTGCTTGACTGAGACGTTAATAGCAACACTTTCGAGTCCTAAGGCTTTGAGGTTCTCTTCTTTCCAGAATCTAACAGTCTCCCTAAAGACGAATTCGCCAAGGGCTTTGATATCGCCGCTTTTCTCGGCGATAGGAATGAATTCGCTTGGTTCGACTCTTCCTAATATTGGATCATCAAGACGAAGCAGAGCTTCAGCGGATTTGATGGAATTGGTTTTGGTGTCCCAGACTGGTTGGAAATATACTTCGAAGTTACCATCTGTTAAGGCGCGTTTGAAGGCTGCGACAACATCGTTTCTTCTTCTGATGAAGGCAAGTCCTGTGTCTTGTCTGATATATACGCCTTCGCCTTCTTCTGGGTTACCTTCGAAGAGGTCATCAAGTCCTGCGACGTTAGCGATGTCATTAGGGACATTAGCAAGAGATATGACCCATGATGTTTTGACTTCGATTCCAGATATTTGTTCCCATTTCTTTTCGAATGCCTCTCTAATGGTTTCGAGGTATTCCTTTTCTCTAGTTGAATCCTTCTCATAGTAGAAGAAAGCGAATTCACCTTCTCCACAGTTATAAAGACCGCTTTTATCGACGATCTTCTTAAGTACCTTAGCGCCTTTATCGCAGATGCTTTGGCAAAGCTCTTCGTTATAGGCTCTACGGATGTAGTCTTTGTTAGCGAAAGAGACTGCGATGATCTTATAACGTTGGTTGTTATGCATCGCCATGAGGTTATCGCTAACAAAGGCGTTTCTGTTATAGAAACCAGTCTTTGGATCGATAAGAGTTCCATCTGCTTCAAACCAGATGAGTACTGAGATAAGAGACAATGATTCAGCAATAAGCTGGACATGGTAATCAGGGTTTGAAAGCTCAACGGTGACACCGATTACGGTGATGATGTTGAAGACAATGAGACCAATTGCTTTACGTCTATTGAGAGTGGATATGTTCTTAATGAATCCGATAAGGCCAAGAACGATATATATGACCATCATGCCATAGTACACATATCTTCCTGACCAGAAATCCATGACGTACTTGCCATCTTCGATCCTTGTTGTGTATACAGCTTGAGTGATTGGGTTAATGAGGAAGAAGAGAAGGATACCAATACAAGGCACCCAGAATGTAGCGGCTTTCCTAAGATCGCTTTTTGAGATGTATCCCATCGATACGACAACGTAATAAGCGTATGCTGCAGGATATGCGACGTGGCTAAGGTAATAGAGCCAGTTGAACACATCGATCATGTCTTTGTTGCCGTGAAGTGGGTAATAGAGTTTTCCCATTGTGACGGCAACATTGAAAAGAGATTGAAGAAGAACGACAATCGTGAGCGTCAAGAAAGCAATATGTTGAAGACGTTTGAAGCGTCCTTGGGTGATTATGTATATGAGTGGTACGAATCCTGCCATGAAGGCAACAACCACTAGCCCTGCGTTAAAACTTGCTAAATCCATGTTTGATATATTATCAAAATCGCTCCATTAGTTATATTTCTGTTAGCGCTTTGTTAGCGCTTATCTAATCAGCTACTTATGTGTTTACTAAAAATGCAACTATTTGTCCACAAGAAAGTTTTGAGTGGAGATTCATTTATCCGTGTTTTACGACTCTAGGGGTCAAAATATTCTTTCGATGGTGACTAGGGTTTTTGAATGTTGGCTATTGCCGCTAACAAAAAAACCAAAAATTTTTGTTTTGTGAACCTTTCAAGGGCTATCTGTTTGTCTAGAGGGTAATCTTAGTTTCAATGTGATCTCGCGTTGAATTTGTATCTCTAGGGGTTAACGGATTCAGTAGTTGCTGACGAGTGTTTTGGATTTCTTTGATTGAGGGCGTTCAAAAATGAAACGAATTTTTGGAACGTTCCCACGGTACTCTTTCTAGTTTGTCTAGAGGTGAATTTTGAAAATCGGCAATTCTAACTGCAAAAATTGATGTCTAGGGGTCAAGCGAAAGATTAGATGAAATCTTGTGTTTTTGGATAATTGATTAGAGGCTGCTCTTTGAAAGACGCCAAATTTTTGGGCTGCCACTTTCCGCTGATCTGCGGTTGTCTAGTGGGTAATTGTGTTTTTGGGGCGAAATCAATCAATTCTTTGGCTCTAGGGGTTAATCAAAAGATTAGGGATAGTCTACGATTTTTGAAGTTCTTTTTTTAAGCCATTCAAAAATTTGCACGAGTTTTTTGGAACATTCCCGTGTCATTGTTCTAAGCTTGTCCAGTAGGAATTGTGGCTTTTGGCATTCTTTTTGTCGTTTTTGCTGCTCTAGGGGTTAAATAAATTATAAGGCGCCATCTACATTTTCCGACCTCTTCTTAAATTGTCTTTCGGAAAATGTCACCAATTTTGTTTCGAATATTTTGAGGTGCCGCCATCAACGATTCCATTTGTCTAGATGGCAGTTTGGAATTCGAGCGCAAAACTCTCTTTTTTAAATGTCTAGGGGTCACGCTAAAGTCTAGACGCGGACGATTGTTTTTGTGTTTCGCTTAAAGTCGCTTTTCAAGAAAGCGCCAATTTTAAATATCGTGCCTCATGTTTGATTGCGCCTAAGCATGCAGACGTGAATCTTTAATATATTAGTTTTCAAAGTTTTATCCTGGAGATTATTTTTCTGGAAAACATATCTCTCTCAGTCCATATTAATTGATATGAAAAGTATCGAAGTCGTTGCAGCCATCATCATTAAAGAAAACGAGATATTCGTTACTCAAAGAGGATATGGCGATTTTAAAGGCATGTGGGAATTCCCTGGAGGAAAAATTGAACCAGGCGAAACCAAAGAAGCCGCTTTAAAAAGAGAGATAAAAGAAGAGCTCGATGCGTCAATAACCGTCGAGAAGTCTTTAAACACCATCGAATACGATTATCCCTCCTTCCACTTAACGATGCATAACTTTGTTTGTAGCCTTGATAGCGATTTCTCTTTGCTAGAGCACGAAGACGCAAAATGGGTAAATAAAAATCAGCTGAAAGAAGTTTCGTTCTTGCCAGCTGATTTGCTTATATTAGACGATCTTATTCGCTTTTAGATCAACGTTAAACTGCTCAAATAGTTCATCAGTAAGTTCATTTAAGAGAGTTGCATCAACCTCAATGGTTTTACCTTTGTTTTTGCTATTTCTTGGGTTTTCAAATACGCATTCGCCTAAGTAGTAATAAGGCATATTAACCATGTCTTCTTGTTTGTATTTTCTTACAAAGACTTCATACGTACCCCAAGATAAAAGTTTCTTGCCTTTGTTGTTTTCAAGCTCTGTTCCAGTTTGGCTTTCCCAAACGAAGGTCTTCTTATCGATGAATTTGTCACCGTAGTTGAGATTATCATCGCTTGCTTTGTCTTTGATCAAATCGATGAGAATGGCACATTTTTCTTTATCTGTATTTCTAAAGTAATCAATACCCGTCATCGATGGGAAAAGACTGTTCGCACATACGACACGTTTGATCTCTCTTCTAGTGTATGCTTGATGCATTTCGAAATAGGCACCACTATGTTTATGGCATGATGAATATTGGGTTAGGCCGTAATCCAAAATATCAAATACGTGTGCTCTAAATTCAGCGTTATGCATGTCCAAGACATCAAACTCATCAGCAACCCTAATTTCAATGTCATTAAGTCCGACATCTAAATAGATGTCTCCCTTAGAATCCTCTCTGACATAATATCTAGTTTTTTCGTCGCCTTCGCTAGGTTCGAGAAGGAGTCCTAAAGCATGGTCATAGGATTTTTTGTTGAAGTCTCCATACTCATTCTTGATGGTCATTTCCACTTCTTCCGCTAATCTTTGTTTGGAGATCTTTCCGTTAGTTAAAAGAGTCTTAAAGATGGTGAATTCATAAGACCTACTTAATGGAAGAAAGTCTGAAAGATAATCAATGAACGCCGCTTGATATTTATTGAATTCAGGAATGTTCGCTTCTTTGATGTATTTCAAAAATTTGTAGTAGCTCTTTTGCGTCTTGATTAAGCCATTCAGATTAAAACCAGATGCTGATGAATAAATCTGCATCAAGCTTGGAACTTGATATGGAGAATATGCGTTCTTAAAGTCGTTATAATTCTTTTGGAGCATCTCAACTTTGTTGAAGTTGGCTTTCCTTAAGAATTCTTTGATCTCTTTCAAAGAGTCGTTGTCGATATTGACTTCGATTCCGATTTTTCCTAATTCGTTTGATTTGCCTTCTAGGATTGAAGCAAGTCTTGGCTTGCTAAGGATTGGAGCGTTCGAGAATTCTCCAAGCGCCCATGCAATATAAGTGCTTCTAGCGTACTTGCAACCAATGAAGTCAATAATGACAGGCTTCTTCTTATTTGGAGCTTTTCTCAAAGAACGTCCTAATTGTTGAATGAAGACGATGGATGATTCTGTAGGTCTAAGGAACAAAGACATGTTGACTCTAGGAAGGTCAACACCTTCATTCATGACGTTGACTGAGAAAATGATTTTGAGATCGTCATTTTCATCCTGGAGTCTGCTATATAGCCTTGCTCTATCTTCTACGGAAGTCTTAGCGCATACGTAGTCAGAAGGTATGCCCAACGCATTAAAAGCCTCTGCCATTTTCATGGCATGCTCAACTGTGACACAGAAAGCAAGGCACTTTAATTTGCCATCGATCTCATCCAAGTGAGCGTCAATATGACTCTTAATGAATCTGACGTGTGAAGGAACAAGCATCATCTTGGCAATGTTCTCATCGCTTTGTCCGTTTTTGTAATCGATGTCTTTATCATAAACGGAATAATACTTGAAAGGCATGATTAAGTCGTTCGAAATAGCGTCTCTTAACGAGAGTTCAAAAGGAATGTTATCGCCAAACATTTCTTTTGCATTTGTGCTGTCTGTTCTATCTGGGGTACCTGTCATACCAAGAGTGAATTCAGGTTTGAAGTAACTTAAGATTTTCTTGTATGTTGCCGCTAAAGAGTGATGAGCTTCATCTACGATGATGTAATCGAATTCGTGCTCTTGGAAGTCTTCAAGGTGTCTGACCATCGTTAAGTTTGTCGAGAAAACAATATCAGCTTTTTTCTCTTTGGCGTTGCCTGTGTAGAAGCCGTAAGTCTTTGTGTTTTCAAATACATTTTGGAACTGCTCTTTGGCGTTTTTAAGAATGTTCTCTTCGCTGCAAAGATAAAGGATTCTCGATGCTCCAAAAACTTTGGAATCGAAAGCTGATAGGTAGGTCTTACCACTACCCATCGCTGCTACGATAAGGGCTTTTTTCTTACCCTTCATTCTAAGGTCGCTTAGCGCGTTCAATGCGCTGATTTGCATATAGTTAGGCTCAACTTTTGAAAAGTCCAATGCAGATGGCACTTTGGCATAGTCATCTATTTGCTTTTCGTTGAGCTCAGTACCAATTTTCTCTTGGTTAAGAGCGAACTCTTCGAGAATGTTTTTAATTAATTCGTAATCACTTAACGTCCTTGAATGCAAAGACCATTCTCCACCTTCTCTAGAAAGCGCTGTTGCACTTATGTTGGCAGAACCAACAATAACGGATGTCTCGTTTCCTTTGTTAAAGATGTATCCCTTTGTGTGGAAGCTCTTATAACCTTCCAAAAGATCCACTTGCAAGAAGTATGCACGGAAGTTGTTCTTATAATCCTTTTTTAGCTTAAGAAGTTCTTTTAAGGACTCTTCCTCTGTTATTCTTTGGTAATCAGTTGTAATGACGCTTCCTTTTGCTCCTCTTCCAAGAGCTGCTTTCATATCATCCAAAAGTAATTCGAGTCCGGAATACCTAATAAAACTAACGGAGAACTGAAAAGAATCACACGTTTTAAGGTTCTCTTTTATTACTTTTAAAAGAGGTCTTCCCCTGAATTGTCCTATGAATTCTGTTTCGCTGTTGAACTTTATCATATTTTTCTTGTTACATTTTATTGAAAATTCATTCGTTGATAAAGCGCCAAATACTCTCAAATAGATCAAAATGGCTTTTTCAACTAATATTCTTGCTTATGCTTTGTGGAAATATGGTTTAGAAAAACGAAATGCTTTATTTAAATTGCAAAGCAAACGATTATTGGTCTCATTCTATTTTGGCTATCTCATTCGTTGATAACTATGAACTCTGAATCAGCGGAATTCTCAGCAATGATTATCGGATAACCAATAGACTGACCATATTTGATCGCATGTTTCAAACACTCTTCAACCTTTTTCACTGCAGGTATGTTTTCGTCTTTGATTTTCGTATATTTGCAAATCAACATATCCTTTCCGATTCCGATTGCGGCTGCGTTATTGCATTCTGTTACGAAACCACATCCATCAATCCAGAATAAGTGCGATTTGGTCGCTAAGACAATTGAAGAATCAATTTTGTTAAGGACATCCCCTTCAACAATTAGACTCTTTGATTCTAGATACTTATAGATCTTCGGAAGCGTTTTATTCACAAGATATTCGTAGGTGACGTCATCTTTCTTATCTAAGAGGTTTGGAATGCTTGCAATAATGTCATTTCTATCAGACTTTCCGGAAGAGGCTATAAGACAATTTGGAGAGCCATTAACTCGTGCAACCTTATATTGTTCTTTATTCTCTGTTACAAACATATCAACGCCGTTAGAGCATCTTCCATCGGCTCCAACATAGATTCTATTTTTCTCTTTTATCGCTATGATTGCTGTCATCTTTTTGCCCCCTTAATCAGTGCCAATTTGAATGTTTTTGTGTCGATATAGCAAAGAGGCATTTGTCTTTCGTTGTCTTTAGCAAGACACATTTCAAACGTCTTTACCAAAAACTTTTTGTCGTGTTTGTCGTATAAGTCACAATTGCCATTGTAAGTTATTGCAAGTGAAGCATCGGAACAAAGAAGATCGCTTTCTTTGATGGCCCCATCTTCGAACAATTCATACGACTTGCCCTCAGCCACAACAACAACAACATAACCAAGTCTATTAGGCACAAACGGAATTCTCCCTAAGAGACTATCTAGCTTCTTATAATAGATGTTATTCAAATAATCAAAATCAATGTGTTCATTTTTGTCGAATAAAGAAAGGTTTGTTAAGATCACCTGCGAATATATAGGTATAGAATCGCATGCGACAAGGATTTTTCCATATTTGTTTTTTACTACTCTAAAAGGTAAGTTTGACTTATGCACATCACCATCGACTTCATTAACGCTTTCGAAAGACGTCGAAATCAAAAGCTGATGAACCCCATCTTCTTTGTTAAGTATGAATCTTCCCATATTATTTCCTCCAGATTTGCTTCAATTCGTGAGTTTCTTGGCTTCCGTCTTCATTAATCACAACGTAATGATTCAAATCGTCGTTTGTGACCATGATGAATGGATATGACGTTCTATATCCATACTTGTCGCTTTTTTCCATTATCAGCTTTAAAAGCTCTTCGTCATCGTATTTGTCACGGAACATTTTTTCTATATGGAAAGCAATTTCACAATCTCCAAGGACATTGAAATCAACTGCTTCGTATAGGTAATCGCAACCGATGTCGAAGGCATAATCTTTTCCCATAATAACAATGCCGAAGTCCGCCTTTGTTAGTACTCCATCTTGAACTTCTGAAGACATATCGTTAGCCAAGAAATCAAGGAAATCCAAATAGAAGTTTCTCATGAGCCAACTCTTCGTGAGTCGTTCAGGAAAAGAATCAAAATCAAATCTTCTTTGGAAAGCGCTAAATGTTTGGTCCTCACCATTGTAGCCAACAACGAAATTTTTGAATTTCTGAATGTGGAACTGTCTAGGGCTATCTCTTAGGATTTTGGTCACTTTCAAATATTTACAATTATCAGAGAAAAGATAGGTCTTTTCTTTTCCTACATATAAACCTACCAAAGGCATACAAATTTCTCCTTTTCGACTTTGATTTCACGGTCTTTCACATCTCTTAGAACGATGTAATCTTCGTTAGAGTTTCCATATACGATAGGGTAATTGACGTAAGCTGAATGAGTCTTATAGTCTTTTATGTATTCTTCCATCAACTCAAGAGGAGATACATCTCCAATGATTTCGCATTGTGACAACACTCCGGTGGCGTTGCCATTAAAATATTTATCTTGTTTCTCTACAGAAAAGTAGTTAGTGAGATAATATAGTCCACTTGGAGCGATTATGATGATTTCGCCTGTCATCTTGTCACGTTTATCTTCTTTCTTGTCACCGATATGGAGCCTTTTGCAATCCCTCATAACTTCTTTTAGAGCATCAGTAAGACCAAATCTGATCTCATCTATTTCTAGATCATCTTTGTCTTTGAGATTATCTTCAAAGAACATCTTTGCAAACGACGCTTCAAGGGCATGAACATGACGATATATGATGAGGAATTTCCCATTTGATATTGTTTGGAAACTTGAATCACAATACCTAAATTTATCTAATGGCGTATCGCTATCGTTGAAGCAATCATTTGTTGTTGAACAAAAATCATAGCCGCTTTCGGCTTTCTTAATGAATAAGTAATCCATAACTATTTAATTACCTTATTTCCTTTCGTTCCAGTAGGCTTCTCTTCGATTAGCCCTTCTCTAATTAGTTTATCGAAGAGCCTTCCTGCTTTAGTGAATCCAATTTTCATTTCTCTCACCATATTAGTAATAGAAACGTAGTCTTGCTTCAGAACCCAGTCTTTGATTTCCAAAACCTCTGGGTCGGTGATTTCTTTTTCTAGTGATTTGCTAAGGTCTTCTTTTTGAGCGTTTGGCGCCATAATCTCAAAAGGGATCTTTCTTGTTCTTACTATCGCTTTCAAATAGACGTTAATTGCAGTCGTCATATTTAAGCCCATCTCATTTAGTATGGTCTCCGCTTCTTTTTTTAGATCATCTTCAATTCGAACGTTGATTAATGTCATAGGTAACCTCCTATTCCAATTATATGTTTTGTAAAGACAACGTAAAGATGATGGTTAGTATATGGGCAAGCTTGTTTAACGCTTCTTTGATGCCTTTTGTTTGAAGAATTAAGCTCATTTTGTCTTTTTTTGGATGTCTTCTATAATCTTCTTATTCATAGTGAACGTTATAATCCTTTTAATTCACTAATAACACACAACAACCTGATGTGTACCCAATAAACTGGACAAGTTAGTTGGATTATATCATAAGCTCAACATGGATGCTGCCCTGTTTTTTGCAGGGGCATCCATTTTGTTTTGCCCTTGATCCTTTCGTTGTTGTAATAGTCGATATACCTTTCTATCGCCCTGTACAGATCTTCGAACGTCTTGAATTCCGATGTGGTACTTAGAGTTCCAGCACGTGTGTGCTAAACTCATGTTGTCTTTTGACATGATGCTCCTTTAGATTGTGTTGCGTTGGCCCGCACCCCAATTCTAAAGGGGTTTTCACTCGCTCTTCCTTTGGAAGGCTCAAACAACAAAAATCCCGACATCGTCGGGATTAATGTTACTTTGGTGGCTGAGAAGGGGCTTAAAAGTATCGACATGCACTGCATTTTTGCCACCGGCCGAACCGCCTTTGAGTTTAATCTTGTGAAGATGTCTCGATTGCCACCCATTCCCTAAGGTATTTAATCGGATAAGGCAGGACCGTGAAAGAATTGTATTTGACGAACATGACGCTCATCGTTTTCAGAAGGCTTTCTATGATATTGTGCCCCTTTACGACCGACGCCTTATATAAGACGGATCCTTTAGGTAGAGATGAATTCATTCCTTTCCCTATAACACCGACGTTGTACACTGTTGATTCGCCACTCTCATATAGATTGATGTCCGTGACGCCAGCCATAAACTTTGCACGGGCTTCTTTTCCGCGAGGGCTTTCTGAAACGAAGATGTCCTCATCAGGCAATGTATTCACACCGGTCGAGGAAATAATTATTTCATTCTGGCCGTCGGAAATGAGATAGACTCCACCGCTATTGATTGATGAAAGCAAGTCCTGTTTCATTGAGTCATACTTCTCCTCCGTGAAGGTATGGAAGATTCCTCTGGACTTGATGGTACTGATTTCTCCATTCGGTGAGATTTCAATAAAATACGGGACCTCGTCTTCGATCATGCCGAAGGAAACAGGATTGGCAAAGCCGTAGTCCGGCCAATCATCCAACGTAATCTTCCTGCCGTGGATGATATCTTGTTTTATTGCGAGCTCCTTGATGATAGTCTTGATGACTGCCTCGCTTGATGATGAACCAGCGTCTTCCTCCGTCACACATTGGACCGCAGCATTTCTCGGAAGTGTTTTATAGAGATCATCGTATCCGTTTTCCTTGTAATAATCCGCATTGTGCATGAAGACGACATTTGGGATTGAGTTTGAGACCGAATCGGATTCGGTTATCCGGCAACCGGGCATAAAGCGACTTATGTTCTCAATGAGGCGATCGAAATCTGGACGATCCTCTTCGTTTACATCGAGATTGACGACGTTGACACCAAGCCTTGATAGCGATGAAACAGACCTTTCAAGGAAATCTTCGTCACGTTTTGAATCGAGTTTCTCTTTGATTTCAAGTTCATCGAAGGATAAAGAACACAGACCGGCGAATTTTGCGTTGAATGAATTAATAACCTTGTATATAGCCGCTACTCTAGTCGACCCCTGCCTGCCCTTTGAGAAATCAATGAATGGGATCTCTGTCTTTTTTCCGCTAGGAGTTTTTCTAACGAAAAGGCCTTCGGAGTTGTATGAAGGGTCGTTTTCGAAAACTCTTTTCATCGTTCCGTTGATGGAGATGCTGTAGCGAGCGAATCTGGAATCTGGCTTCGTCTTGAAGCAAGAAACACGCGTGAAAGTACAAGCGTTCGCATTCAGCCTGATTCTTCCATCTGGTAGAGATGTAGTCGAAATATCTAAGGCTTTTACAGATTTTCCATTTTTCGCAACCCAATCAGGAAGGAAGAAATACAACCTTCCAGTGAGATTATTGAATTCAAAGCCGTCGTAATTTGAATTGCCTAAGGAATTTAGGAGCAATCTAACGACGATGTGTTCTTTCAGTTCATCGACAGAAACTTTCCTTGCGGCAATATCAGCATCGGCGAGCTTATTTTGAAGTTCGGCGAGCTTCATTGAGTTTTTCTTGAACATCGCAAAAGCAGTTACGCCATAATCGAAAGCAATACTTTCCGCTTTGGTGTCTTCGCCGATATCTAAAAATCTCGCGCCTTTGGCAATGAATTTCTTGGATGTCTTAAAAGAAAAGAAATCGAATCTATCGTCAACCGCTTTGGTGTCGATGCTTATATTTATAATCGTGGTTTTCGTCTTCATTTCAAAAACCTCCCGAGCACATCATCAATTTTCGCACACATGTTGTTATCGGTCGAATATGCTCCAGTACGAGGATTCCTTAGAACCAACCTAGGAATAACGATAATTCGCTTGTCGACTTTTGAAACGTAAGGCTTATCATCCGGATTAGAGAACATATTGACTACAAGCAAATGTTTTCCGCCAACAGAATCGAGCTTCTCTGAACATTTTGTCTCATATGACTGCCCATCGACTTGAGATGAGCGATTCCAGTTCTTGAAATCGATGAAAACATCTGGGTTCTCAACTAGTTGGAAGTCAAAACGCTCGAACTTTGCCGGATCTGTGATCTCAGCAATCCTGCGTTTGATTTTGCCGTCAAATATGCACTTTCCAGCCGCTTCGCCTAATGCTCCCATATATATGTTTCTCATGATGTTTGGAATTAAGATGAATTCGTTTGGCGTAAATTCCGTTGCGTATCCGTTACTAATGAAATATTGCTTGATGTATGGCACGGCCATCAGCCTATCCAATCCGCACATTTGGGAGTCAAATCTAATGTATCGTTCTTCTGGCTTTTGGATATATGAAATCCTATCGAATCCTTCGGTTCTGTTTTCGTCAATCCTGGCATAGTAATAGCAAATGCACGAATGGTTCTCGTCGCTGGCCTCAAGGTAAAGGTCTCTCATCTCAGGATGTTTTCCAAGTTCGTCGGAGGATATCGTAGGATGTTTCAATACGAAGTCGCGGATTTCGTTCCAGGCTTCCATGTTGACCAATGCCCAGGAACCATTGGTCCTGTTCATAAGCTTGTTAATCTCGGATTGGGTAGCCATGCAGCAAGTCAAGGCACGATTAAGTTTCTTTAAATATGGGCTATTTGGCTTAACCTCCGGATTAGAGCGCTTTGCAACCTCAAGGAAGTCGAGCGTTTGCAATCTCGTCTCTTCTCCTCTGAAATGCACTTTTTCGTAAATTTCTCCATCAAGAAAAATTCTAGTATGACCCTTATTGGTGGTTCTGTTTATACGGCCAATAGCCTGTTTCAAGAACGATACTGCATGGAAATTTACGCTGTCCGTTCCGTAGATGGAATTGTCTTCAAAAGCGTCATCGGCCGACCTTCCTCGGTTTCTAAATGCATTCTCGATAATGAAAGCAGCCCTTTTTGGAGGGATTTCTCCACTGCTTCTTAACGCCAAAGTTTGATATACGAACCTTAGAACATCAGATTCCTCGCTGTTGCTATTGATTCTTGTCAAAAGGTTTCTTGGATTCTCTAGGTAAATGGTGTCGATATCGAATTGCTTGAATTCGCCGTCGAGTTCCATTTCGTATTGAAGATTCTGACCTGTTGATGCCGTTGGATAGCTCGTCATTAAAATGACGCGCTTGCCGTTTCTCATCAAGTTGAGGTACTCACCCTTCTTCGATTCGAAGTCAGAGCTTGCCATTGAGACAATCGTTGGCTTTTCCGATTCGGCGATGCCGGCTTCCCTGCATGTCAGGTCTACAACGCACTGAACATTATCGAAACGATAAATATTGTCGGAATAGGTTCTTAGGTTCATATTGGCGACGACCAGGCAAACCTTGGCATCCCTATTTTTCACGAAAGCGCGGATTGCCTGTGCCATTCTGCAGAATCTGTTTGTTCTGAATTTACCGTTTTCTCCCGGCTCTTCGGTCGCGGAATACGGTGCGATTTTTGCGGTGAATTGTTCCAAGTATCCTCCTTGGAAAACTGACGCTTCAGGGTTGGTCTTGTCTTGGATGGCGAAAACATTGAGGTCTATCCTATGAGGTTTGGATCTCTCCGTCTCATAGAAACGCTTCAACTCATCGGACTTTTGCTTAGGCAACACATAGAATGA
The DNA here is from genome assembly GCA_024408335.1 of Bacilli bacterium. GTDB lineage: Bacteria > Bacillota_I > Bacilli_A > RFN20 > CAG-826 > UBA4951. Next base: position 82,965 of record JAKSVB010000006.1, on the reverse strand, counting down.
GTCGCCGAGGTTATCGCGGATATATTGAATGTCAAAATTCCCCGTGACAGTCTGAGCATCCGCGGTCGCAGAGAGGCAGACAACATAAGCTCTTTTCGCTAAGGTTAAAAGGAATTTTTCAGGAGTATCGTTTAAGAACGACAATTCGATTCTGGTATTGATGTCATGCGAGGTGTCGTTTTCGAATCCGTAGTATTGGAATCCATCCTGATACAAGTCATAGTTGAGGATACCTTGCTTGACATCCAATTTAGGAGTTCTGAAGTTGTTAATGACAATTCGAACAAGGGTCTTTATCTCCGGTTCCGCAAGGTTGAAACAGTTCAATACCGTTGTGATGGAATCCTCGATTTCCATTTTTTCAAGAACTTCGCCATTATTTTTGTAGGCCATGTAGTTCTTGGCCGCGATATTACAGAAGGTTATAAAATAATTGATTGCTCCATGGATGTCCGCGATAAACTTGACGAACGAATTCTCTTCATCGCCAGAAGTTGACAAAAGATTGAGACCGCGTGCCTCGTTTCGCTTAATAGAAACCATCTTTCCGTTTTTCTTATCGACGATTGTCATCGTTGAATAATCGTGGAAAAGAAAGAATTGATCGGAATCCGTGTCATCTAATTTGAATTGAAGTTCCAAATTGTGCTCGTCATAAACGTTTTGAAAAACTTTCTTCAGTTTTTCAAAGGACGCTTTTGTGGTGTGGTCTGGATTGTCGGTTTGAAGTTGTTTGAAAAGGTCAGAAGAGACCCTATCATCGTTCATCGCATGATGAATGTTTCTTACGAGTCTGAGTAAATCCAATTTATATTCGGTGCACTCCTCGATCATCGATGCCAAAAGCCTCTGCTTAGCAGAATCACTTTCGTCTATGAATATGAGTGCCCTGTCCGTTATTGAGTTAACGACGAACCTGTAATGTTTGTCTATGATTGGGTTGTTGCCATAAAAGAACTTATCAACGGTTGTGATGATGACTTTTCTTTTCTTGGTCAACATCGCGGGATAAATGTCGAGAAGCCATGGATATTCCTTCTTGATTTTGGCAAGGCGCTTTTCATATCCTCTGGCGTCTTTCCACTTCGAAACGATTAGTTCAACATCTCTTCTGAATTTTCTTTCATATTCGTTTTCAATTTGTTCGGCGATATCCTTGGCGTCTTCGTTGACAATTCCGTCTTCACCGATATGGCGACGATAAGCCTCGACCTTCTTCCTGAGGGCACGATATGATTCTAGTTTGGAAAAGTCGTCTGACGGATTGCTATCGAGAAGATGCTCGATAACCGCTTCTGCGTTTCTTTTCATGAGCAAGACGTTGGCGTCAAAAAGCTCAATCTTCTTTTCTTTTACGAACTTTTTACGGATATCGGTCCAGACATCCTGAACGTTCTTCTTCAATGGGGTTAAGTAGAAAATGCGAGAAGGAGCGTTTTCAATTCTCCCCATGAGGTAATCGAAAACGTATTCCTGCACGTTGTAGGTCTTGCCAAAACCCGTTGGCAATTCCAAAAGCATCAGACCATTAGATCCGACAGAATTAACAAATGTTTTTAGAGATTCTTTCATCTCTGGTCCTTTCCGCCATCAAAACAATATAACGATGGCTTTATTCTCACTTAGTTTAATCCAAGTGAGTGCTTTTTTCATTATTCTTTTCCATTTTAGTATAGCCATGCCGTCGATTACGTTTATTTGGCCTTTATCCAGGAACTTACGAGAGCAATCAAAACACGCATATCGTTCGGCCAACACCTCCGCCGCTGTCCGCGATGCATTTATGAGGGTTCTTCTCATTCGGTATTCCCTTATCATATCTATAATCATTCGGAATATGCTTGTGCTCATCTTCTTTGTGGGTGTAAGGGATAAGTTCATATTTCCCCGCAACAATAGAAAATATACTACAAAACAAAGTTAACCCATTCTTTGATTGCCTTGATTACTTCGCCAAACGGAATACCTTGGGCATATCCAACGGTCTTGCCGTAACTTGCCCATCTCTTGTTTGTTTGGGAATTATTCCCTATCGCGTCAATCATCATTAACGCTTCAGGCTTAGTCATTGAGAACCTTCTGTATTCACATGTTTTTTTGAAAGCCAAAGCAAGACTATCGAAATTCACTTTGTCTTTTTGGGTAAAGAAGATGACATATAAATCATAGTAATCTTTGCTCCTGCTATTGGCTACCCCTTTGGAAAGAACGGTTTGTAGTTTTTCGGCTACAACGCTTTCTAGGCTGTATGACTTAATAGACAAGCTCTCTTTTGTCACCAAACATTCGTAGTTGTAGTCCCTTTCACAAGGGATGATAGGGTCTCCTGTTGCAATATCGATTCCAAACCTGAATCTTACGTTATCTAACCTGCCTATTAATGTAACTTGGAAACCGCCATAATCGTCATCGTCCCTGATTGGTGTTGATCCAACTACTTCAAAAGAAACGCCGTCTCCACAGTCGAAAGCCGCTATTTCCGAGACCATCGCAATCACCTTTTCTTTTTCTAGGGTCATTCTTCCTAAATAAAAATCGATGTCCATTGTGCTTCTCGATTCGATTCCACAAATTGAAGAAAGATATAAGCCGCCTTTCAATATCAGCTTATCTTTGTAGTCCGAAGCGGCAAGACGTTTTAAAAAAGCGTCGAAAAAGAAGCGATTATAGACGACATTCTGAGATATTCCCAAGTCTTTGGAATGTTATCGTCTCTCGCCTTTAACGAGTCTTTATTAATCTTCATTGGTTATCACCTCAAATATTTCGAATACCTTCTTCTCCACCCCAAGTTTCCTAGCGTACTCGAAAAGCAGAACTTGGTTGTTGTATTTTGCAACATACATCTTCATCGCCTTTACGAAAGTCTCACCGTCGTAATTATCTCGGCGTTTGACCAAATCGCAAATTATGCGTTCAGGACCATAGGCTTTAACGACGTTCCCATACGGAGTCATCAATTCAATTACCCCAAGTTCATAGATCTTCGGATCGGATATGCGTCTGATGGACACCGTTGGGTCTTTGTGTCTATTTGGGTTATAACCCTGGGGCGCAGTGACGCTGATAAATGTTGGAATTTTATCGGTTAGACCATTGAGATATAGCGACGAAAGTCCAGAAAAGATGAATTTTTGGTATTTCCTTTGAAGAAAGTAATACTCATCTATGGCATAGTCATCTCTTACGTATACCCCTGGGGCAACGTTAACAAGATTATTTCTCCTTGAAAAATCAGAAAGAAACCAGGTCGGAATATCAGCTTTTATTATGTCTTTCCGAGTAATTATTCCACCGTTATTCTCAAATATTGCTTTGATTTTTTCGTAATTTGTTTCTTTCATACGCACATTATATTATTACTATTAATGTTCATTTGCAAGTTTTACTTATGCCATGAGACGGTCAATCAACCCAAAACGTAGGTCAAATCTCCATCAAATTATTCAATAGGCACATTAGCAATATGCGTATCAGTTTCTTATAAACCTAAAGGTGGTACATGAGTAGTCCAAAAAAATAAAAAAACCCGATAGAAACAGGCGTATTGGATACTTGGTGGCTGAGGGGGAGACTAATGGTAACGAAATATATCGCCGACCTATACTAAACTATTGGGATTTTATGCGTTTGGCGTATATTTTCCAAATTCCTTTATATATAAAATATATAGATCTTTGGCACCTTTTTGGCACCATTAGTCGGATTTTGTAACGAATTACTTAATATGCGCCAGCGATATATAGGATTCGAAATCTCAGCCACCAATAAGGGATTTTTTTTGGCACGTCTTTCAAAAAACGCATCAATAGTATCAAGTGCAAATCATTAATCATTGATATATCGGTTAACGGTTGTATAATTGTTAACGGAGATATTAATGACATTGCAAGAATACCTAAAATCCAACAACGCGTCGGTGTACGCCTTATCCAAAGCCAGTGGAGTTCCTTATTCCACCACGCTAAGCATCTGCAACGGCAGCGCCGATATGGAGGAATGCAGGCTCTCGACTTTAAGAGCGCTCGCTAGAGCCCTGAACATAGACCTTATGGACCTGATCGACGGCAAGATCGTCTCAAAGAAGCATCGCTTCATCAATGCTTCCGTCATGATTGACACCTCCTCCCTTCCTGTTGAGCTCAGGAATTTCATCGGCGAGCTTGAGGAATACGATAAAGATGCCGACCCCGCTTTCTATGCGGCGGCCGACACGATGCTCATCATGGCGGATAGATGCCTCAAAAGCGGAGCCATCAACTCCAAGACCTACATCAAGTTGGCATCAAGATACCCAATAGGAGAATAACGATATATGAAAATTCTTGACCTTAGTAATTGTCCTTATAGCGAAAGGAATGGTTTCTATGGCGGAGCTGCCGGAGATAAGGACGGCATCATCATCGATGGCGAGCCATGGATTTGCAAATACCCAAAACCAACAATCGGAATGCGAAAAGAATCGGGACTATCGCCGCTGGCGTTGACTCCGCTCTCCGAATATCTAGGGAGCAACATCTACAGGATACTTGGTTTCCCTGTCCACGAAACAAGGCTTGGCATAAGAGATGGCTTTTTGGTTGTCGCCTGCAAAGATTTTTGCTCCACTAGCGACAGGCTTTTTGAGATCAGGACGATAAAGAACATCCATATCGCTGAGATGCGACATGACCTGAATATAGACCTTCATGAAACAGGCGATGAACACCTGGTTTATTTAAATGAGCTTTTTGTACATTTCAACAAGAACCCGGAATTGAAGAATGTCCCTGGTCTAAGCCAACGTTTCTGGGATCAGGTAATCGTCGACGGTTTGCTGGGCAACAACGACAGAAACAACGGTAACTGGGGAATCATTTCAATCGACGGCGAAAGAAGATTGGCCCCTATATTTGATAATGGCGCTTCTTTCTACCCGAAACGCAGCGATTCATCGTTGGAAAAAGGATTGTCCGCATCTTTAGAAGAGAGGGAGGCCAATTCACAAAACATCATCACCCCTTTCACTCTGGATGGTGTCCATCACCTCAACTTCAAATCGATATTGAAACTTGACGAAAACTCCATACCGGAGGAAGAAGCCGAACTCTTGAAGGAATCAATGAAACGGGTAGCAAAATTAGTCCATGAACACATGGACGAGATTGAGGAATTGTTTTCTTCTTTGCCATCAGTCTCTATGGGAATATCCGTGATATCCGATGCCCGCAGAGAGTTCTACCTATCCTCGTTTAAATTCAGATTTGATTTGCTGAAATCAAGTTTATAGATTTGTTGGTGGCTAACCGACTTTTTCTACCACAAAAAATAAAAACCCGACAATGTCGGGAATGAATGAAACTTGGTGGCTGAGGGGGGACTCGAACCCTCGACATATCGGGTATGAGCCGATTGCTCTAACCAACTGGGCTACTCAGCCAATAAAGTTGGTGGATCCTAAGAGAATCGAACTCTTAACTTAAGCTTGCAAAGCTAACGTTATCCCATTTAACTAAGGACCCACGATACTGCTCTCTCGAGCGGGTTTAATTATATATAGAACAGTCTAAGGTAGCAAGTAGTTATTTTATCTTTTTTGACTATTTTTGATTTTGGGTTGTTTTTTGGGTTCTATTTCTTGATTTCCTATATCTCTTTAGGTATTTCTCACAGCCTCTAGATGTGCAGGTATCGCAGTTTCTCTTAGTGGCCTTATACTTCTCACATCCCTTTGGAGCAGGCATACCTAAATAAGCGATGTAGCTAAAAAGGAAAACGACTAAAGATGCTGCAAAGACTACAAGGAACGAGATTAAGAAGAAACTACTTTCAAGCATATGTCTAGTTTAGCACCTTTCATCTATTAGCAAAGAAAAAACCGCATTAGATGCGGTAAATTCTTTTTTCTTAGTCGTTCTTCTTTTGACCATAGTTGAGGGTTTTGATGAAATCCTCTTCTTTCATTGGGGTGCCGAAGAAGTAACCTTCAAGAGCGGCCGCCCCAAGAGAGGAGGCAAGATCACGCTGCTCAACGTTTTCGATACCGGTGACAACGACATCGAAGTCGTTTCTGATTGCGGCGTCAAGGAAACGAGAGAAGTTACCAAGATCGTTTTCATTTGAGGCCGCATTCCAGATAAGGGAACGTTCGGTCTTGATGATACGGACACCGAATTTCTTGATGGTCTCAAGCGGCGCTTTTTCTGGAGTGTGGTCAACCGCTTCAAAGACGACACCTGTAGGAGAGAGCTCATCGATGCATCTTCTTACTTCTTCTTGGTTATCGACGAAGAAGCTGCTATTGATTTCAAGATGGATGTATTCTGGAGGGAGTTGGAACCTATTGATGATGTTCTTGACTTCTTCTGGGAAGGACTCGCTTCCTAGGGAATCGGTAGAAAGATACATTGAAAGATACTTAAGGCCAATGGTTTGGAAGATGCCATAGCCATAATTGGAGAAGAGTTGGCCCATCATTGAAAGGGCTGCGATATCGACTCGAGATACAAGTCCTTCTTTGTTAGCGATAGGAATGAATTCCCTTGGGGCGATTGGAAGTTTGTCGCGGCCATAAAGGGCTGCACGGATATCGCCTCCAAGGACCTTGAAGGTATCGCCATCGACGATAGGCTGAGTAAGGACTGGTAAAGCGTCCTCATCAAGAGTGCTCTTAAGGATATCGTAGATATATTCATTTCTAAGAGCCTTACGTGGGTGGCGGTTAGCGACTTCGACAAGGTAGCCTGGACCGAAGTCTTTTTCGCTTCTAAGAAGCTCTTCTTTGATGGTTGAGGCCATTTGCTTGGATGTCACGATTTCACTAGGATAAGCGACTGCTGAATAGGCAAATGATGGAGTGTAGAACTTGTCACGCGCTTCAAGAGGGTGAGAGAGAAGCTCTGCTGCTTCTTCTACGAAGTCGATCATCTTGGTCTTGTTATAGGCCTTAAGAAGGAAGGCGATGCTAAAGGTATCGAAACGGTAAATGAGATCGCCATATCCTGCGTCTTGGAAGTTGACGACGATATTTGACATGATGGAGTTGGCGTCGCTTTGTGGAAGGGCACGAATCGCTTTCTCGTGGTCGATGACTTTGAATGTGACGATGTATCCACGCTTGTTGTTCTTGAGTTCTCTATTGACTTCAACGGCAAGGGCTTGGTTGTTTCTAATAAGAAGAGCGTCGTCGACAAGATGGCTTCCTGCGACAAGGCCTTGGTTCGATACTGGCTCAATCATGATGGTTGATTCATCATCGTTGCCTCCACGGTACTGGAGGATTGAAAGCTGCGATTCAGTTGGGGCGATTTCACCGATGATACGGCGGTCGCTTCCAAATCTAAGAGGGCAACGCGAACAGACTTCGTTATGGTTCTTTCTTAAGGATTTGTAACAGATGTCCCCTATTTTCGCATTAGGGAAAGCACGTTTGAGGTTGTCGCTAAGATAAGTGATGGTCATGCTTGGACGGTCGACACTATAGAGGTAACGGTTGCTACGGTCTGCTAATGCGTCCATTAGACCATCGTTTGATTTCTTGTGGTGCGCTAAAACGATACCCATAAGAGTATTGGAGATGAATGAGATACCTGCTAAGAAGTCTTCTTTGGTGTTGGCGCTTGCGCCACTTCGTTTCTCACTAGAAAGAAGGTAGACGAAACCAAAGTCATGGGTTGCATCACCGATATGGCCGATATAGAAGCTTTCCATGCCTAAGGAGGCAAGAGGCTCTGCCATATTTGTTGGAAAGTCGCTAGAAGCGTTGCCTAAGAAGAGGACGTCTCTCTTAGCTTCATTAACGTAGCTAGAGAAGAAAGATGCTGGAAGAGTATCGCCAAAGCGTTTGAAGCCTGCTTTGCCTTCTACTCTACTTTCTTCGAAGAGGTTACGGTAATCGTTAGCGGTTGCGTTATATTCATAGATACCGGCGACTTCGAACATGTTTGAAGAAGCAAGATACATCAAAGCGTGCTTGATCGTTTCGATTTGATCAGCGTAGCTTTTTGCCTCGTTCATTTCTTTTTCGAATTTCTCGAAGTTCGCTAGGAAGAGGGTGCGTTTGGCTTCTTGAGTCAAGATACGGTTTGGATAATAGATATCGCTAATTGCGTGAGCGATTGTGACTTCTTCGTCGCTTCCTAAGGCTTTCTCTGCGACTTCGAAGAGGTTATTGAGCGATACGTAAGGGTATATAGCGCCGCCAATCTTCGAATATATGACGCGTTCCTTGCCACTTCTATCATCAAGCTTTAGGGCGGTGAAGTTAGTGACGAATCTTGTTGCGATGGTCTCAAGCCCTAAGAATGACTCAACGTTAAGGATGCAAAGAGCGACGGTCTTTGGATCATATTGACCCATGATGGCAAATGGGAAGGTTTCTTTTAAGGAAGCGACAAGCGAAGCGATATCCTCATCTTGCGTTGTCTTTCCTCTAAGTTCTACTAGTAAGACAGCAGTTCTATATGAAGCGGATTTTCTGATCTCGTTATATACGACTTTCTGGAATTCTTCTTTTTCGTATACCTTGCCTTCTTTCACTTCTTTATATGTTTCAAGGTCTTTTGGTTTGCCAACGTATACGATTTCGTAATCGGAATACGAATTGATGGCCTTATCGAGCTTCTCTTGAAGAGATGAAAGGAGAGGGAAACGAGGATCGTCTTTTTTGCCAGTTCTTACGATACCTTCTAAGAAGGAATCGGCTTGACGCGACATTTCAGAGGCAAAAAGGGCTGAATCCTTTGAGTATCTATGGACAAGTGTGAGGATTAGGACGATGGTATTGATGATTGAAGCAAGAATTATCGCGTTAGCCACGACAAGTAACCAAAGGTTGCTATGGATGATCGATAATGGAAGCATGATGGCGTAAGCGATAAGTGAGGCTAAGCCAATGCCTAAAAGAACATAGACGCGTCTATATTTGAAGAATGATTTCACTACTGCTTTTGAAGAATGTTTCTTTTCCATAGTCGTTTCTCCTATAAAAGCACATCCTCGGTGCGGCTAGCGAGAATCTTAGTGATGATCTTGCCGATTGTTGGCATCATCTCTAAAGAGGCGCGGATGTAGGTGATTTTTTCTCTCTCTTTACCCATTTGCATCGCTACTGCTTTGATGGTAAGAAGGGCTACGTGAGCGTTACGGCATACTTTAGCGATGGCTTCGCTATTATTGTCATATGCTCTCATGTTTTCTGTTTGGGCAAGGAAGTGGTTTTGAACGACGCTTGATATAGCGTTAGGTGCGAAATGGAATGAAGAGCCACTAAGAAGGAAGCCACGCTGCACATAACGGGTTGTCATAAGGTATGCGGCTTTTTCAGCATTCGCGTTAAGGCTAGTATCAGCGACGATGAATGGAGGTTCTCCTGGGACTTGGCCATATACTCCACCTTTGGTGTCTGTGAAATCGACGTCGCTATTATAGTATCTATCAGCGATGAAAAGGTCGCCTTGTCTAAGGTGGTCATTGAATGAATATACTGAGCCGACGTTAAAGACCATATATGGGTCGAATTTCTCAATGATAAGACTCATATATATTCCAGCGTTGATTAGCGATGGGCCAGTTTCGCAAAGAATGGTCTCTTCTCTAAACATAAGACCCTTCCAAACTTTGAAAGAACCTTGAAGGGTTACTTCTTCAAGCTTCTCAATCTTCGCTTTGAAATAGAGGATATCGTCACTTGTGGAACCGATGATGCAGATCATGCTTTTACCTCCATTTTCTCTTTAATTTTCTCATAGTCGTTGTTGTTGATGAAACGTTGGAATTCGAATTCGCTAAGAGGCTTGCTGAAATAGTAGCCTTGGATGTAATCTACCCCAAGCTTTTCAACGATATTGACTTGGCCTTCTGTTTCGATACCTTCGCAGATGGTCTTCATGCCAAGAGAGTGAGCCATATCGTTAATACATCTAAGAAGGTCGCGGCTCTTTTGGTCAAGCTCAACCTCATCGACGAATGACTTATCGATCTTAAGCGTATCGAAAGGCATCTTCTTAAGGGTGTTTAATGATGAGTATCCAGTACCGAAGTCATCGATCGATGTTTCGACGTTCATCGCTTTGATCTTTCTAATCATCGATGAGACGAAGACTGCGTCTTGGGCTGCCATCGATTCAGTAAGCTCGATGTCGATGTATTTAGGATCGATGTCGTATTTGTCCATGACGCTTTGATAGAAGGAAAGAATGTTTTTATCGAGAGCGGTCTTTCTTGAAAGGTTGATACTGACCTTAAGGATACGTTTTCCTTCTCTCTTCCACTTTGCCATATCGCGGCATACCGATTCGAAAACGTATTTATCGATTTCGACGATCTTTCCTGATTGTTCGGCGAAAGGAATGAAAAGAGATGGAGGGACGAGGCCTCTGTTAGGGTGATTCCATCTGATTAAGGCTTCAGCGCCAAAGAAGTTCTTTTCGTGGAGGTCATACTTTGGTTGATAGAAGATTTGGAGTTGTTGTTCGCTAAGGGCGTTACCAAGCTCATTAGAGAGGTTTCTTTCACCTTCTCTATCGGTCATTTCTTCTGGGTCATATAAAACGGCATCACTAACGATACGGGATTGGATGTTATATGTCGAAGCGACTTGAGCCTTTGAATACACTTCATAGAATTTGTCTCTTCCTTTAGCGAAATATACGCCGCAAAGGATAGCGACGTTAGTGAGTCTTCCTTCTTTTTCTAGTGCGGCGTTAATTTCGGAAACGATCTCACGAATTTCGTCGAGATAGCTTTCGACGTCTTTGGTCTTCTTATAGATTAACCAGCCTTTGACGTTGGAGAAGCCATAGGCGCAGTTCTTGTTATCGGTGATCATTCTTGAAAGAACGTCGCAGATGGTGTCATTAAGGACTTTGATACCCTCTTGGCCAAAGATGTTACGGATATTGGTTAAGCCTTTGATTTCCATGACGCAAAGAGCGCCTCTAGCTTTCTTTCTTCTAAGTCTTTTTTGGATGAAGGAACGGATGATGGTTTCGTTATATACGAAGTGGGTGTTCTCGAAGTGCTCACTGATGTTGTCATATTCCGCCTTTGATACAGCAAGGATTCTTGAATATATGATGACGGCAAACATAAGAAGAGCGTCGAGGATGCCAAAGGCCATACTAAAGGCATTAAGGACTTTGCTTTCTTCTCCTTTGATGGTGACGGAAAGGATGATGAAAGTGATGACGACGAAGACAAAGAGAGCGGTGTACAAGGCGTGCATGACCGCTCTATGTCTCTTATAAGGGACGCGGTAAGCGAATAGGTTAAATAAACGGAACATACTTATTCACCCTCCTTCTTGCTAGCAAGTAACGCTAGGAATTCAGGGTCCTTAAGAAGTTCTTCCTTAGCTTTGCTAAGTTCCTTCATATAGATCTCCTTTTGTTCTTTCTTAAGCGCTTCAAGCTCTTTTTCCATATCGATTCTGTATTTGGCTTTCTCAGTGAAGATGAAGACTGCTCTTTCGTCATTAGGGTCTACCCCTGCTGCAATCATCTCTTGTCTAATGCGTTCATCTTCTTCTTTTTGTTCTTGCCTTGCGGTTTTAACGAAGTCGATGACTGACATTATGGCGATGATGAGGATTGGAACCATAACGGCAGTTGGTATGAACCAACCACTTTGGAAGACGTTAAGGGCAACGCCAAGAGCCTTATTATGGGATACGATGGTACCAACATAATATTTGGAATCGACCGTATCTCTATATGAGCTAGCGACTGCGTGTCCTGTTGCTTCGATATACCAGTTGGCGGAGAGGTTATCGCCACAGGTGTAATATGTGATTTTTTGATTCTCGGAATATGCAGGGATATCGTGCCAGACTTCTGGTTCTTTCTTGTCGGTGCTTGATATCTCTCTAGCGTAGAAGCCTCCTTCTTCGTGACTTCTTTCTACTTCTTCTCCTCCCTTAATCCAAGTAACGCGGTCAAAGGAATATTCAAGAGAGCTTGAAACGATGAATTTGCCTTTTTCCGCTGGTGAGGCTGGAGAATATACGATTTCCTTCACTCTATGGGATACGCAGCACTTGATATCTACGCTAAAGAAAGTGATGACGTCATCTGGTTTCACTTCCTTTTTCTTTTGGATGATGACGCCTTCTCCAGCGTCAAATGAATCACTGTTTGTGCCTTCCATTGAGTCAGTTAAGACTTCCATGAAGGAATAGCCGAAAAGAGAAGGCACATTGTAGTTATCCTTCTTCGTAAGCATCATGTCCACTTGAAGACCGATTACGCCTACTATGAGAAGTCCAAGAACGATATCGACGATCTTGGTGAATAGCTTCTTCTGCTTCTTTTCTGCCATATTCGTTCCTTACTTCCTGATTCTTAAGCGTTTCTTGCTTACTTTCTTTTCATCGCTATTATGAGCTTTACCAATACGAACGCGAAGGACCTTTGGCTTATTCTCTTTGACCTCTGGTTCTTCTTTCTTTTCTTCTATTATTGGTTCTTCAACTTTTGGCTCTTCAACCTTTGGTTGGTCTTTCTTTTCTTCGTTTCCGAAATCTGGAACAGGGACATAAATGATCTCTGGTCCGTTTTCGTATACGAGCTTAGTGACGCCTTCTTCTTTGCTTTCTTCTTTATTATTAAGCTTCGCTTCAAGCGCAGCGATGATCGCGTCTTTTTCTTCTAATTTGCGTTTTGCTTCTTCGAGTTCGTCTTGGAGTTTGCCTGCAGCGAAAGAAACACGTCCAAAGGCGTTTTTGAGGTCATCTTCTTTTGGAGCGAACTCATTAATTTCTTTTGTTTCTTCTTGTGGCTCTTCGTCTTTACGTTCCGCTTTCTTATGAAGTGAGTCAGCGATGGAATTGTCTAGGGCTTCATCTTCCTTAGCCATTTCTAAGATACGTTTTCTAGCTTCTTCTAAACGTGCATTCTCTTCTAAGAGTCGCTCCTCAGCATCACGTCTAGTTGCTTCTTCGAGTTCTTCGAGAGCGCGTTTTTCTTCCGCGATTCTTCTAGCTTCTTCGGCAGCGCGTTCTTCTTCAGCGAGTCTATCTCTTTCCTTACGGGCTTCGAGATCCTTTATCATCGCTTCGTTATCCATCGCGGTTCTTTCTTTATCCGCGAGTTCACGTCTTTCTTTGGCTTCAAGAAGCTCAGCGCCATAGTATTCTTTGTCTGTTTCTTTGAAGGTTTTGACTTCTTCTGGCGTCCAGGCGAAATCTTCCATTTCATCGTCGTCTCTAATTGGCTCGGTTCTTAGGTGCTCATGCTCTGGGAACTGGTCATAACGGAATTTATGGGTGAGGAAGACTTCGTCATCAAGAGAAAGCATGACCTTTGGTTCGAAGGTCTTCGTGTATGGTTTCTCTTTTTCTTCGCCATCTTCTGCTTTTAAGGCGATATTGTGATCTTGATATATCTTTGATTGAAGGGTGGCAAGGGATGCTGCAGTAAGACCATAGATCTCATTGAAATACGCTTCATCGAATTCGCCTTTGGTCTCTTCGATATCGAAAGAGATACCGAGTTTGGTATATGTATCCATGAACTTCCAAAGGACGGCGATCTTATGATAATCAGGGTTCTTGAGAAGAAGGTTTGTCATCGCAAGTGGGGAGTGCACGCTTTTGGCGCCTTCCATATCCTTCATGAACGGGGATTTGATGTAGAAGTTCACACGGTCACTTAAGTTTTTGATCTTCTCAAGTAATTTCATGTTCTTCTCGTAGTCGCCATTATCGTTACTGGCTACTGAGATCTTGACTCTATTATCGACTTCGTAACGGACTCCATCGATTTCGGTCTTTGAGTGCATGAAAAGGACGTCTGAGTTACGGGTCTCGCCTTTGCTTGAGATGAACTGGACACGTTTCTCAACGAAGAAGGTAAGACGTTGGATGAGAGACATCAAAACGCGGTTCTCATAGATTTGGACATCGACGTCGCTTCCGATTGAAAGAATACGTTCTGGGATGATTGTTCCTTCGTCATTGATGCCGTGTATGTACTGAGTATGCGAAGCAAGGTGACGAATGGAGGTTGAATTGATTTTTTTGGCTTGGCCAGCAAGAACTAGGTCCTGCGTTTCCTTAATGAAGGTACGAGGGTGAGCGATGATTCTATCGATGGCATCGAAGCCGATTGAAAGCTCTTCGACCCACTTCTCATCGTAGGTCTTATTTTCAATACGGGAGCGCTGAAAAACACTGTTCTCACCAGTAGTTCTGATGGTGTCTACGAACGAACTGAAAGCTTGGCTGCCTCTAATGAGGGCATCCATCTTAGTTTGGTAGGCTTTATGAACCTGTTTTAACGGAGCGACTTTCTTGGCCATCTTTGTTTATCCTTTAGCCGACGTCTTTAAGGAATCCTGCGATCTTGGCTTTAGCCATCTTGAATTCATTCTTACCAAAGAGTTTGGTGAGTTTGGCGTCAAGCTCGATAAGATCGTCACGTAAGTGAGCGATGTTAAGGGATTCGAATTTCTTAAGAATCTTTGTTGCGAAGATATAGTCAACGCCTTCGAGCTCGGTGCCACCTGTTGCAACGTAGCAAGGAACGAATGCGTTAAGTTGCTTCAAGATACGGTTACCAAATGCGAGTTTGAAGTGCTCAATGACAAAGTCATCGAGTTCGGTGAATTTCTCCATTGTCTTAGCGGATAATGGGTAATTGACTTTAGCGTCTTCAAAGAGCTTTTGGAGGTAATCGAATGGGAGAGGGAGGGCTTCGGTGAAAGGTGCTTCGAAAGCAATACCTTTATTATCGAAGAAGAGCGACATAGCACGGTCATAGACCTTATCGGTGATGGTGAATGTCGAGTCATCGTTATTAGCGGTACCGATGAACCAGCAGTTTTGAGGGATGAGGAGCTTACCATCGTGAAGGTGCTTAGGATCGTCTTTTTGTGGAGAGGAGATAAGATCGATGTTCCAAGCGGATGGGTTAGGCATTTCCATGATGGAAAGGAATTCGGCGAAATAGTACTCGATACGAGCGATGTTCATTTCGTCGAGGACGATTAAGTTACAGTCATTACGGAATGTGGCTTCATAGATGGAACGGAGGAATTCTGTTTCGGTGAACTTCTTTGTGAAGTCATTGTAGAAGCCTAAGAGTTCTGAACGGTCACGCCAGGAAGGTTGGACTGAACAGATGGTACAGCCATTTTGGAAGAATTTACCAAGGGCGTAAGGGAGAGAGGTTTTACCTGTACCTGAAATACCTTCCAAAATGATGATTTTACCTGTACCCATTGATGCGAAGAACGCACGCATCGAAGGGATGGTGTAATAAAGTCTAAGTTGGCTTGCGGCGTAGTCGCGGAATCTTTCGACGATGCCTTGAAGAGAAATGTCGGTGGCGTCAGCAGGAAGCTCACAAGTGACATTGATGTTCTCATATCTTTCGTCAACGTTGATTAAACGTGGGAAACGTACTTCTTTTGCTTTTGGAGTTTCTTCATCCACTGCTTCTCCGTCGATTGCGTTTTCATCAGCACTTTCGGTGATTGTTTCCTTATTGAAAGCGATCCCTTCATTTGGAGTAAGTCCAAGGGAATCGAACTGGAGACCTAAGATTCTGTTCTTTTCTTGTGAGGCGTTATAAAGCTCGATTTGGAGGTTTTGAATTTCTTCTTTGAGCTTTTCTCTATCGATCTCGGTCTTATAGAACTTGATGTATTTTCTTAAGAACCAAACGATAAGAAGCACTAAAGCGCCAAGCGCAGCGACAAGTAACACTGCGAAAAGAATAAAGAATAACCAACCAACGAAACCGAAGTTTCCTTGGAAGTTAGCAAGGGTGTCGCCATAGGTTTTGAAATTGTTAGGGACGACTTCCCATGGAGCGGCAAATGTGGCGTAGAACCATCTTCCAAGGTCTGAGAAGAAGATGGTGACCATTTGCCTTAGGTAATTGAAATAACTGTCCATTGTCTCTAGACTCTCCTCTCTTAGTCACGAGGCATTTGATAGCCTCTAAAGGCGATGTGGGCATCGAATGCGGATTCTCTTAGAGTGCTCACGCAGTCTTTGTCCCATCCTTCAAGATAGAAAGTGACTATAAGTCTTTTGATGATTCCTGGTTCAAGATAACAGATTTCCTGATTACCAAGTCCAAGATCTGCAAGAGTGTATGTGGTCTCCTCTTTGATATGAAGGTTACCAAGGCTCTCGCTTTTAGCGATGTCAAGATGCTTGACACCTGCTTTGGTGCTGCCTTTGAAACCAAGACCTAAATCATTAGTTTCTGGGTGAGGTGTATCGGTATCGGCTGCCTCATCGTAAAACAGCGTAGCGTCACTGTTATATTCCCCGTATAACAGCTCTTGTTTTGTGGTTCTATCGTAGTCATAGTAACCATCAAAGAACGCGACATCGAGAAGTCCACCGAGTTTGGTGTGACTTGGGGAAGATACATTAGGTTCATAGACGTAATACCCATCTTCGCTATAGAAGGCGACACGGAGAGCGTCTTGAACTTTGTTAAGCTCGCTTTCCGAGACTCCAAGCTGCATCGATTTGATGCTATTAAGATACGAATTAGCGGTAACCGATGTTTGGGTGTCGAGATATACGAATGTTGGGACTGCACATCTAAGATAGCATTCAAGAGAAACGAACCCGCTTGTGGCGATGCTTGTGACTTCGTGGCCTGATTCGTAGTTATACTGGCTACTTAAGGTTGGGAAGGAAGTATTTGAATAGTTCGAATTGTCTTGGAACATGCTGGATACTGGATCGAGGTATGCTTGTTCGTCGTTAGTCACGTTATCTCCCCAAACGATATTGCCATCGCTATCTCTCATGCCGATTTCGATTGAATGTTCGACAAGGGAAACGCTGAGGTTTTGGACTTCGAGGAAGCGGCTGACGTTGAACCATGCGGCGGTTGATGTGACGAATGCACTAAGGGATAAGGAAAAAACAGCTAGCCCCATCATTCCGAGACTAACTCTTCTTTTGTTGTCACTTGTTCCCTTACGTACGCGCGTAATAAAAACCTGCCTTTCTCTAGTTTGATTCAACATAACTTGTTGAATCACTTGTGGTCGTAGAACTGCTGATCCACGATGAGTTCAAATCATCGGTGGTAAAGCCCATGCCTAAAGTGAGCTTTGCTCCCTCTGGGTTTTCGCCATCGCAATCAGGATCATGACCTTCGAGCCAAATGATGACGGAATAACGTCTTACTTCACGTGGCTGGATATCAACGGTGTTTGTCATGACAACCATATCTCTAGGGTTGCCAGTGTGGTCATTGATGAAGTTTGTACACTTGCCTTTGTTCTCATCCTTAACAGCATTCTTTGTGATGAATTCATTGCCGTTGTCTGGGAACGCTCTATGAGATTCGCGAGCGTATGTGCCAACTAAATTGTGGCTGATTGTTGTGCCAGTGAAAACGGTGTCATAAACCCTAACACGGACGAAGTCTTCGAGCGGGCCTGTGTTCTGGAAGTTCGACGGCTCGACGATATCAACAAAGTTAATGTAATAGTTGATGTGCCCTACTTCGGTGAAGGATGTGTTTTGGAGATAAAAGGTGTACTTGTAAGAATAATCAGCATCGACGCCGAATTGAGCATCCAAGTTAGCTGGACGTCTATTGACGACTTCAAGGGTTGAATCGGTGATATCTCCATCGAGGATATCGGCATCAGGAAGGTTGTCCGCTTTCATTGGAGCGGCTGCTTTGAATCCTTCTGCCATAAGGACTGCTTTTCCATCTTTGACATCGGCATCACCTTTGTTGTTTGTAAGGGTGCTGCCAAGAGCGAGGTGGAATTGAGCCTTTTCGATCTTGATGGTGAAGTTACCATTGTTCTGACCAAGAAGAGCAATGATGATAAGAAGCATGAGGAGAGCTGAGCTCATACCGAAAACAGCCAAAGTTCTGGCTCTGGCTTTTTTACGCCTTACAGATTCAGGTTGCTTTGGTGGGAGTGGTTTGAATTCTTTGCCAGCGTTATTTGATGCGCTGGATTCAAGTTCTTCTCTTTCTTCGTTTTTCTTGCTCATTTTTTACTGATTTCTTCGATTTTCTTTTCGAGCAACGCATTATGTACATATACACACGCACGCCTAGAGTAGCTAAAACATGGGTGCCGAGTACAAAGGTTTGCTGAAAAAATTAAAAAATAAAACGGCGCTTCTCTTGCTTGCGCCGCCGAACAAGGTTTTAACACCTTACCATCAGAATCACTTGTTTGCTCAGGGCACACGCTTAAGATATAAATCTGGATCTTCTGCGTCCTCACACTAGTAGCCCACCAGTGCAAGAATCGTCCGAATTCCAGGCAACTGGCTACCACATTTCTGAGGCCCTGTAGCTTTGCGTCGCCATGTTTCCATGGGTTTGCTGTGACAAATTGTAAATAACTTGTTTCCTGGTGTCAACATCATAATACAACTATTTATAGTTGACAATATTTTTGTTATCATAGATAACAACATATTTGTTTTTCATTACTTGTTCAAGGTCAGTTTTAGTACTTCTTTCACAATTGAATTTTTGATCAAAAGCAGGGTTATTTTTGATGTGCGAAAAGTCTTTGTTTGGATGTGATTGGGGTTTTTGGCTATTATATGTTGTGCACTGTGCACATAGCAATCATCGAACGTTTTTGATTCCCCTACTGTCTTGACCATGAGTTATCGCCCTATGCTGAATGGCTGTTTTTGATACTTTCCTATCATCAAATTTCCTGTTGTTTTTATACCGTCTTTCCTTCTGTCGTTTAGCGAATTATTGGTATTTACCAAATGTTTTTGTTGCAAACACGATTTTTGAGGATTAAATTACTTGTGTCCTTAGAAGGCTACAACGACTAGCCATCGTTCTTCTAAAAGAGGATCGTCGGCCCATCACACCGACGATAAATAAGCAAAACCATCAGAACCCGACACATTTTAGTTGGGTTTTTGTGCGTTAAAAGCTTATTGAAAGGAAATTACGAATATGAAAAATCGTTCAAAAATGATTTTAGGCCTTGCTTCAATGCTCGGCATCTCAGCTGGCGCAGCTGCTATCAGCGGCTTCGCATGGTTCACAACCCAAAGAACTGCAGACATCAGCGCATCAAACTTCAAAGTCGGATCTGGCGACGGTACTCTTAAAATCTCATCAGCCGGTAGTTTAGTTAACTGCGCAATCGAAACAAACGCAAACAATACAGTTGCAATCAACCCAAGCACAGGCGAACTCGAAGACGTTTCAAGCGGCGACGGAAAAACATTCCACAAAGTTCTTCTTTCAACCAACAAACAATCAGTTGACCACATCGTTCTTGAAGACGGTTCAAAATCAAAAGTTAACACCAACCAAATGGTTTATATTTCTTGGAACGTCAAAGTCGAAAATGTTGGCCCTGGTACTAAGTTAAACGTTTTTGCTAGCAACGACGGCCCAATTTTCAAACAAAACCTCGCAAACAGCAAAACAACACAAAACGTTGTTGGCGACGGTACAGCAAAGGATTTCGTTCTCCCTACCGCTTTTGACAAAATCGAATCCGTCAAGGTTGGCGATACAACATTAGAAGCAGCCAAATACACAGCAACTCCTGCCGAAAGAAAGATCTCATTCACAGATGCTCCTGCTGGAAGTGTTGAAATTGTCACATCTATTGACTATTCAAGCTGCTACAGATTAGCTATCTATGATTTAAACGATGTCAGCAATGCTACCGATGACACTCTTGTTTACTTCTATTCAGCAGCTGGCAAAACAAGCTACGTTAAAGCAGAAGACAAGGCTGCTCTCGAAGATGATGACCCTGAGACAACAGCAACTCGTAATGGTTCAGGAACCTTAACAGCTAATGATTTCATCTCCACATCTGCAGCAATCATTTCTTCAACCGACCCAGCTGCTTCAACTGCAAACGGTGTCAAGCCTAACAACCAACTTTTGATCGAAGATTTAATCGCAAGCACAACAAGCCCAGTAAAAGACAACAGCCACACCCTTAGATTTGTCGTTTGGTGTGAAGGTACATCAACTCCTGATGAAGCGGTCGTTGCATCAAACGGTGTTGACTTATCATTAAAACTCGTTGGCCTTACCAAAGCTAACTAAGTTTAATACCCAATAATATCAAAACCCGTTCACTTCAAAGGACGGGTTTTCTTTTTGTGCAACGTGCATAAGCGTATATATAAGAAGAGACATCATGCGAGATTTGCACACTAATCTCACATTTCGTCACCTCGCTCTGTCTCAAGCAAACAAACGAAACAAAACAAAATGTTATTAATATAAATATTAATGTTGCAACCATCGAATAAAGGAGTATATTAATCTTGTCTTTAGAGGAGAAAACGATTAGCCCTCGTTCCTCATAAAGTATGGTCGGACGGTCACTCCGACGGTAAATAAATCAAATCCATCAGAACCCAGAACAATTTAACTGGGCTTTTTGTCTTATCACAGCTCATGAAAGGAATTACAAAATGAAAAATCGTTCAAAAATGATTTTAGGCCTTGCTTCAATGCTCGGCATCTCAGCTGGCGCAGCTGCTGTTAGCGGCTTCGCATGGTTCACAACACAACGTACTGCAACAGTTGGCGCTCAAAACTTCAAAGTTGGCGCTGCTGAAGGTTCTCTTGAAATCGGTAAGCACACATTTGTAACCGGTGATGCAGCAGACACAAACATCAACGGAGACGCATACAGCGTTGCTGATAACGTTTGCGCTGTTAGCCCAACCGCCGGTAAAGAACTCGCTGACGTTTCAAGCGGAGACGGTATCAACTTCTACAAAGCAACCGTCGTTGACAGCACTGGCACAGGCTCTTATGTCGTTGATAAGCTCGTCCAAGAAACTGGCGCAATGTCTGGAATCAACAGCACCCAAATGGTTAAAGTCCAATGGTCATTAGATGTCACAAACACTTCTGGTAACCCAATCGACGTCTATCTCTCATCAGCTGCTATCTTCGCAGCACACGATGGTGCAGCAAACGATTACTCTGCATACTACAGACTCGCAATTTTTGCCGACACCAACACAGAAGGCAGCTTAGCTTCTACATGTGTCTTCTTATACACAAATAACTCACACAAAAAATTCATTTCTACAACTGACTATACAAACCACACTTCCGACAAAGAAGCTGATGGTCATGCAGTCTGCCCAATCGATGGCACTGGAACATTAACAGCCGAAAACTCAATGTCCACAACTAAAGTTATTCGTCAAACAGCTGACATCCAAGGCGGCGTCGCTCTTGCAACAGCAAGCCCAAATAACCAATTACTTATCAAAGGCTTAACAGATACTAAAGTTCTTCGTTTCGTTGTTTGGTGCGAAGGTACAGCAACTCCAGAAGCAGCTGTCCAAGCAAACGCAGTTGATATGTCATTCCAACTCGTTGGTCTTACCGCTTAATCTCTTACTGATTAATCAATTGATTACGCGCTCGCTCTCGTGAGCGGGTTTTCTTTTACTCTTTTTATCAGTCGCTCTAGGAATGCTTTGCCTTGCCTCTTGATGTTACAAATAATCAAGGAGGAGGCTAATGACAATTGAGGATGCTCAACTAACTGCTTTAGAGAACATCAACTTCTGCTTCTACGATTTAAAGAAAGACATGCCAGAAGAGTTACGTGCACGCGTATATGATCCATATGAGAAGTATATGTATGGTCTTGAGTCTTTCTATTACTTACGCTTCGTAGCGACCCTTAACGCTAGGTTTATTCTTATTACCAATTACTTAAACGCTCTTCTAGGGGACATTAAAGATACGGGCATATCAATTCATCTAAACTATCCCCTAGAAGCCAAAGAATTTGAAAAGAAGAACAAAGACCTTATTGAGAAGATTAAGGCCGCGAAAAAGGCAACATGCTCATCTAATTACGCTTGGATGACTAGTAAGCATTCATTTGATATCGGATTCGATGAATATGAGATATGCATCGAATTCTTAAATAGCCTAATTAACTTTAACTTCAAGAACCTCTTAAATAGCCTCGATATCAAAGAATGCGAATAAGAAAAAGCTTTCGAATTACCGAAAGCCATTTCTTTAGAAATCCATCCAACTTTTTAAAAGCTTGATGATTGGTTTGAGATCTCTATTTTTATCTTTGTATATCGCCCCAACCATAGCCTCTACCGCTGTTGCGATGTATTTGTGCCCTTCTCCTTTATACGCATAATCCCTTGGCAAGTCACTATTGTTGTCATCTTTATTTATGTATTTAATAAGATCGTAATGCTCTGCAACTTTCTCAACCAAAACCTTATCTGACTCCAGTTTCTCCTTGGTTTTAGTTAGTTTTTCATCTTCAAGAAGCAAATCGCAGTAACATAACTTAATTACTGCATCACCGAGAGTGGAAAGGTTTTGATTGTCCGTTATTGAGTGGACCTCGGCAAATTTATCGGGATCCTTTTTCTTCTTTACGCCATTTTGCGCGAATGCTTTATATGAACTATCAGTTAACGCATTTTGGACTAATTGGTTTTTGTCTTTCTTTTCAAGGTATTCTTGAAACAAGTCTTGTCGTTTATTCATTGGTGGCTCCTTTCATATCGGTTCGTAAATATTATATGTTTTAGAGACGAGAAGAATTCCAGTCTTAATGGAAATATGATGGAAGCAAAAGAAAAGCCAACCTTCATGGTTGGCTATGCTTGTTAATTGGAAGTTATTCCTTTTTCTCTTTCTTGATTTCAGCAAGTGCTTCTTCTCTTGCTTGTTTCTTTGCTTCTTCAAGAAGATCTTTCTTTTCTTGTTCGCTGAGCATTGATTCACGTTTTGCTGCGTACATGATGAGGTAGACACCATCGATGACGAAGATAACGAAGATTGGAAGGACGATAGCGAATCCAAAGAGCACTGGGCTATTTTGGAGGGTACCGATGAGTGGTCCATTATTCGAGAGGTTAAGTTCTTTGTTTCCAAGAGGATCAATTGTGGTCATAACCATGATTGATACGATGAGACAGAAGACGAGAATTACGACCTCTATTGCGGCAATTGTAATAAGTGTTTTTTTCTTCATAGTGCGGGTGTTCTCCTTTCTTACAGCAAAGTAAAAAGGGTGCTTTATTGCTTTAGTTTAGACTAAAGAATTGAAAATTACAAATTATTGTGTGCCTTTCTTCTAAACTTATGACCATCTTTTTAGCGTATTGTCCCTTGTGGGAGGCGATTATTTCGCTCGACTAGTGGCTCAAACATCACTTCTTTTTTCTCTTGTTATTTCCAAAACATTAGGAATTAACGAGTTTTTTCGATATTTTGGAGTATTTTTTGTTTTCTTTGATTTTAGTGGGGCTTAACTAAATGCCGTTATCAGAAGGTTTGTAGCTTTGTTAGCAGTATTTTTATGTTTTTACGTTCCTCTCTTGCGTTTTCCTCACTTTTTGCTTTAATGAATGCGACAAAATAGGAGTGAATGATTATGAGAATTGCCTGCCCTTCAATCGATGAAGAAATGATGATGGAATTTAGCGAAGCAAGATACTTTAAGCTTTATGACGTCGATCCAGAAGAGATGACGATTCTTGGAAAAAGCGAGATCCTCAATAATTCCGAAAATGAAGAAGAGATCGCTATGACGCTTAAGGACGTTGGGGTATACGCCGTCGTTGCGGCGTTAATCAACGAGAAGGCTGTAGATACGCTTAACAAGATTGGAATCGAAGTCTTCGCAGGAGTTAGAGGCAACCTTGATATGGTCGTGCAGGCTTTCATTCATAATGAGATCCAGTTAGTGCATAATTCACCTCTACAGTTAGATCACGAAGAAGGATGTGGCTGTGAACACCACCATCACCACGAAGGATGTTGTGGACATCACCATCACGAACATGAGGTATGTTGCCATGAACATCACCATGGCGGCGATGAATGTGACTGCGACCATGGTGATGAAGGATGCCACTGCCACGAAGAAGGCTGCGACTGCCATCATCACGATTAGGACATAATCAATTAGCCCTTATAGGGCTTTTTGTTTATCGCTTGTTTTCGCTAATTCGGTGGCGACCGAGTCGGTTTCGACCGAATTAACTTACCCTTTAGGGTACGGCTACGTTGTATGGCCTTCAAAAAAAGAAAAAGCGGCAATGTGGTTCTTTGCTCTTCGTACTTACTTTTTAAAGAAGAATGAAATACACCCGAATTATAATCAAATACAAATTGTCTTGTGTTTGAATGTGTATAACAAAAGTGATACAATACTGCCAAGGACGAATATATGGAAAAAAGTTCAATTGTACACACAAGAGTCTCGCCAAACGTAAAAAATGAATGCGAAGCAATCTTCAATAAATTAGGTATCACAACAAGCTATGCTATCTCGCTTTTTCTTAGTCAAGTTTCACTGCGAAAGGGAATACCTTTCGAAATATCGTTGCCAGAAACGGATAATCTGATCGATTTCGCTATCGGTGTTAGCACAGTGGATTCCGGGCTGCCATCCGAGAAAGCGAAAACGCTCCTTGGACTCCTCCAAAAAGAAATCATCGATTTGGAAACTTATGAATTTGCAATCAAGAGGATGCATCAAAAAGAATAACTCACGCGATCCATATGTTGACGGTGAAACCGGAGTATTAAAAACTATCAGAAGCCTTCAACAAATTGAAAGAGACCAAAAACTTTGATCGAACCTAAAGGTAAAGCCATCGAAACGTAGTTCGCTTATTTGATCTTTGTTTCGTAAGCTTTCTTTACCGCAAGCCACGTTTCGTCGGATAGGTCGTGTTCGATTTTGCAAGCATCTTTGCATGCGATCTCTTCGCTTACACCAAGTGACATGAAGAGTCCGCTTAAGACTTGATGTCTTTCATACATCGCTCTTGCTATCTCTTCCCCTGCTGGAGTGAGATATAGCTGTGATTTAGGGCCTGTTGCGACATACCCTTGGTCCTCGAGCTTTTTCATCGCGACGGATACGCTAGGTTTTGAGTAGCCAAAAGAATTTGCGATATCGACCGCATGAACTTCCTTTATTCCTTTTTCTTCTTGAAGGATCAGGATTCTTTCTAAATAGTCTTCAGCAGATTCTCTTGTATCTGGCATACTCGTCTCCTAATTAATATTATTTTGGTTATACATCACTAATTTGTCAATATCCGCATAGTCGCCACTTCTTTTCTTTAATATCACTTAGTTTCATCTAATTTTTATCTCTAGGGGTCAAGAAAAAGCGAGGACTAATGCTTAAAAATCAAGAAATTAGTCAAAACTAACTTTTTTTGACACTTTGCTCTTGATTTATTAAACAATGTTTGTATTATTGTTGTTGGTTAGTTGCGACTAACTAGGAGGAAAACATATGTCTCTTGTTGAATTAGAACTTAATAAGGCATCATACCTAGTGAACGTCGATTTGCCTTTAAAAACGAAAAGACACCTTGAATCGCTTGGCTTAGTGTCAGGCCAAGAGATTGAGATTCTCTCTAAAGACAATCGTGGGCTCATCATTAAAATCAAAGAATCACGTCTTGCGTTAGATTATGGAACCGCAAGCAAATTAACAGTTAGGAAAGGAGAATAACGATGGAAGAAAAAGAAACATTATCTTTCGCTTTAGCGGGTAACCCTAACTGCGGTAAGACCACTCTCTTCAATTCTCTTACTGGCAGCACCGCTTACGTTGGTAACTGGCCAGGCGTCACCGTTGAAAAAAGAGAAGGCCAATATAAGAAAGATCCTGCGCACAACATCAATGTCGTTGATCTTCCAGGCATCTATTCCCTCTCTCCATATTCAAATGAGGAAATCGTCTCTCGTGACTTCCTTCTCCAAGAAGGGCTTGATTGCATCATCAACGTCGTAGATGCAACAAACTTCGAGAGAAACCTCTTCTTCACCACTCAGCTTCTTGAACTCGACGTACCTATTGTCGTCGCGCTTAATATGACCGACGTTCTTAAAAAGAACGGCGAAGAGATTGATGTCAAAGCCTTATCAAAGAAGCTTGGTGTCCCTGTAGTGCTAATTAGCGCTCTCCACATGGAAGGACTTGATGAGCTTATGAAAGCTGCCGTCATCGAAAGCCATAAGCAAAGAAAGGGCCGTTCAGTCTGTGAGAAAAGCGATCTCGAAAGCGTTATCGGCGAAGCTTACAAAGTCTATAAAGAAGAGGATAGTCGTCACCCTCTCTTCCACGCTATCAAAGCGCTTGAAGAAGACGAAATCGAATTCAAGAAACACGCTTCAAAAGCAACGAAGGTCATTTCATACAAAGACTTCGAATCCAGAAGCGCTGAAATCAGATACAACTACATCAAAAACGAGCTTCTCCCTACAAAGAAAATCTTTAAGGGCGAAGAGAAAAAGAAAGCGACCTTCAGTGACAAGATCGATAAGGTTCTCACCCATAAGTGGTTCGCCTTCCCAATCCTTGTCCTCGTTCTCTTCCTCGTCTTCGAACTCGTCTTCAGTGAAGACCTCTTCTTCCTTGGAGCCTTTGGAGTCAACTTTGGCGAAGGATACCCAGGCTTCATTAGCTTCGGAGAAGGAATACTCGAAGAAGCTGTCGTACCATTCGAGGGGCTTATCTGGACAAGCGGCGGCATCAATGGCATCGGTATCATGCTTCAAACCGCTGTTGAAGGCGTTTGCACCATCATCACCGAAGGTATCAGAATGGGCTTAATGTCCATCTCTTCCCCAGAGTGGGTCATTGGATTCCTTTGCGATGGCGTCCTTGCTGGCGTATTCGCCGTCATCGGCTTCTTGCCAGTCATCATGTGTCTTTTCTTCTTCTTCTCAATCCTTGAAGACAGCGGTTATATGGCACGTGTCGCTTATGCATTAGATAGAGTTTTCAGAAAATTCGGCATCAATGGTAAGATCTTCCTTCCTATGGTTATGGGTTTAGGTTGCAGTGTCCCTGCAATCCTTAACACCAAAACACTCGGAAGCGACAAAGAAAGACTCAAGACCATCAGAGTCATTCCATTCTTCACTTGCTCTGCGAAACTTCCTGTTATCACAGCAGTCACTGGCGCTTTAGCGGCCGCAATTGGACTTAATGCATCACTCACTGTTTTAGGCTTATACGTCTTTGGTATGGCCGCTGCAGTCACTGCCGTTATCATCATGAACAAAACAACCGTTCGTGAGCCAATCACCCCATTCATCATGGAGCTTCCTGCTTATCACCGTCCACAGCTTAGAGCAGTTCTCGCTCACGTTTGGGACAAAGCAAAGCACTTCATCAAAAAGGCCTTCACCATCATCCTTTTCACAAGCGTCCTTGTCTGGATCTTATCTAACTTCACCTGGACATTTAACTTCATCCCAACTAGCGAAACTTATAACTTAAGCGATTCGATCATCGTCGGTATTGGCAGATTCATGCAGCCAATCTTCACTCCATGCGGATTCGGTTCTCAACTTGGTTCAAACGGATATGTCTTCAGCGTCGCTGCGTTAAATGGTCTTATCGCCAAAGAGAATGTCGTTGGTACCCTTGGTTCAATGGGTGCAGTCCTCTCTGGAGGTGAAGTCATCACCGAAGGCGCTGATGCGATGAGTGCAATTCTAGCCAATACAAACTGGACATTAGGAGGCATGATCGGTTACGTCGTCTTTAACCTTCTTACCGTTCCATGCATGGCCGCGGTCGGAGCAGCTAAAGGCACAATTAGCAACAAGAAATCATTCTGGGGAACAATCCTCTTCTGGCTTGCTACCTCATATATCGTCTCAACCGCAGTCTATCTTATGATCGATTACGTTTGGACTCTCACCATCATCATCCCACTTTTCGCTCTTGCGCTTCTTGGAGTGGGATACTACGACAAAAAGAAAAAGAAAGAGGAGGAACTTCAAAATGCACCCAACTGAGATCATTGTTATCGCAGGAACCGCTGCATTCTTATGGTGGTTCATCTCTTCTTCAATAAGAAGAAAGCTTCAAGGCAAACCAGCAATCGGAAGCGATTGTGAATGGTGGGGCGGCAAAGGGAAAAAGCGTGTTGATGAGTATCATAAGCACAACAAGAAATGCCACTGCGGCTGCTCAAAAGAAAACAAATAACGCGTTCTAGATCATTTCTCCATATGTACAAAGAAAGCGCCGATCAATCGTCGGCGCTTCCTTTTTTGTTTAACTAAATCAATATTCGTCAATTGAAAAGACAATCACAGTTATTCGGCTACGAAAGTTCCAAACAGTTTCTATTCATTAGTTTTTTAAGCATGTTATAGGGAAAACAAACACCCCATCATCTCGTTGGTAAATTGCGTTTGTAAGACCGCAGATAACTGCTTTTAAGACCGGTTCTTTACCACCTTTTTCGACAATGTGATTACATACCTTTATTAAGTTTTTGGCGCCTTCTTCAACTCGGTTTCCTCCGAGTTTTATCTCAAAGGCGCACCAATTGCCGTCATCAAGTTCAATAACGGCATCTATTTCTTCATCAGAATAATTTTGATAATGATATAGTTTGGCTCCTATGGACTGCGCATACACGCTTAAGTCTCTTTCTACGAGCGCTTCAAAAAGAAAGCCGAATGTGTTTAAATCACCAATCAGTTTCTTCTCGTTCAAATCTAGTAATGCACAAGCAAGCGATGGGTCGCAGAAGTGTCTTTTTACCGATCCCTTGGCCCTAAGAGATGATCTCACGTTAGGCTCAAATGGTGGCTGATCGTTAAACAAAAACATTCTTTTTAACTCTTCGACGTATCTTCCAACGGTGTCAGGTGAAACCTTTGTTCCGTCATAGTTCTCGATATCGGAAGCGATTTTGCAAATGCTTGCTGTTGTGGATTCGTTTCTTGCTAACGATTTCAGTATTTTTTCTAGTCTATCTCTTGATAGCCTCTTTGTTATACCGTTTTCTTCATCGTCAGGATCGCCATTGATTATCTTATCTGCATAGGATTTTGGCATTATATTAGGATTTTTTGCGTGGATATTTCTTGGCCAACCACCGCGAACTATGAGTCTTGCTAAGTGCTCGAGTTCAACTTCTTCTACTAGTTGCTCTTCGATCTTTCCATCGATAAGATCCTTAAGCGATACTAACCCTAAGGAATCTCCCGATTCGTAAAGAGACATGGTGTTCATTCTGATGCTTACGATTCTGCCAGCACCCGTATGCATTACGCCTTTTGTTTTTGGGGTGGAGGAACCAGTAAGTATCAATAAGCCAAATTCTTTTGATCTATCAACAAAGCTTCTTGCCGCATCCCATAATTGTGGCACTTCTTGCCATTCATCGATCATCCTCGGCGTTTCGCCCTTTAAAACTAGGCTTGGCTTCATTCTCGCTAATTCTCTATTTTCGAAGTCTCTATCTGGATCCCCAACAAAGAACTCGCTATTAGAGTGATAAGCAGATGTCCAAGTCTTTCCGCACCATTTAGGTCCCTCAATGCATATTGCTCCACAGCTTTGTAGATATTCCTCAACGGTCGAATCGATAAGTCTTTTGCTATATTCTTCTTTTTCAAATAATTCGCTCATAGATGTGCCACCTTTTACCTATCATAGGATACCATCCATGCAGCGTTTTGTAAATCATTTGCGGAGTTTTCAGGTACTTTCGTGCGGAGTTTTCGGATACTTTCGTGCGGCATTTTCGGAAAAAACCTTAGCTTGCAGCGTGCTAAAAAACACGAGTCACGCTTAAAAAGCTAGGCTACGTCTTTACTTTTTCTCTTCTTTGACTTGTGTCACTTCCTCTTTCTTTTTGTAACCTTCAGGTCTAGTAAGAAGAATGACAAATGTCATTGTGGTTGCTTCGTAATGCCAGTTTCTTGGAGTCCAGCCTTCTTCTTTTTTCGCTAAAGCTTCTTTGACTGCATCCGCGTATTTCTGATTCCTTACGAAATAGCATTCAAGGCTCTTTTTCTTTTTGGCGGGTTTTTTGGTTACCGAAGCAGGTTCGCTCTTTTTCTTTCTAAGACTTCTATCGATCATAAATCAATCTCCAAAAGAACTGGGCAGTGGTCGCTTCCATAAACGTCATTAAGGATAAGTGAGTTTTTGACTTTAGGGAAAAGGATGTTACTTACGATGAAGTAGTCGATTCTCCAGCCTGCGTTATGGGCTCTTGAGTTAAAGCGATATGACCACCAGGAATATTTGACGGTGTCTGGATATAGTTTTCTAAATGTGTCTACGTAGCCTTTCGAAAGAAGGGTTTCGAATGATCCCCTCTCTTCATCGGTGAAGCCAGGGTTATTATGGTTGCTACTAGGATTCTTTAAGTCGATTTCCTTGTGAGCGACATTGAGGTCACCAGTGTATACGATCGGTTTCTTCTTCTCGAGTTCTTTGAAGTATTCAAGGAGATCTTTCTCATACTGTATTCTGAAATCGAGACGTTTAAGTTCTTCCCCTGCATTAGGTACATAAGCGCCTACAAAGTAGAAGTCTTCGAATTCAAGGGTTATGACTCTTCCTTCTTCGTCGTATTTGTTATCAAGAAGGCCATAATGGACACTTAAAGGTTCTTTCTTCGAGAATACCGCAACACCGCTATAACCCTTACGGACTTTGGATGTTCTTTGGTATGCGAAATACCCTTCTGGCAAGAAAGGGAATTCTTCCCCTTCTTTTTCGGTGTATTTGGTTTCTTCGATTGCAAAGATATCGGCATCAAGCTTTTTGAAATCCTCTTCAAAGTCTTTTTTGAGGATGGCACGGATGCCGTTGACGTTAAATGATACGAGTCTCATGGGGATAGTATACCACTAGGAAAGGAAGTCTCAAAACTAGAAGGCTGTCATTAGGGGATTGTAGCCTAAAAATACCCAGCATCTTAGAAGAGGATTGCATATTCGTTAACGGCAAGAACTTCAATACTTACACTAAGTTCAGCGTTTCTTGCCGCAAGAAGTCCACACGAAACAAGGAACCTGATTTGTGAAAGATCGGAGGGTTTGATAATGTGAGAGCACAAGACACAAATTATGTTTTTGAAAGAGTGGCATTTAAAAAATTTTGCAACTACCAAAAGTGTAGAATTCTACAAAATTGGTAGATATGCGTGTTGAATTTCGATTTTTATTAAAATAAATTACAACTACCAAAAGTGTAGAATTCTACATATTTGGTCATTCTGTTTCATTAATAGAAGTATTGCGCTAGGCATTTTTTACGCTTCGGTATCTTCTTTAGCACATTTAAAATCACTGCCAAAACTTTGTTCTCTTTGTTCCCTATAGGAAACAAAAGAGGGTATACTTATATTATGAGCTTCATTCCTCTCCATCTTTATAGCGGGTTCTCATACCTCAAAAGCGCTTTAGTGGCCGCTAATATACCACTACTCGCTAAGAAATACGGTTATTCATCAATCGGACTTACCGATGATGGATCCTTAAGCGGTTACGCTCCGTTTTTTCACGCATCTGAGAAAGCAGGCGTCACCCCTATCTTCGGAATGGACATCAACCTCAACGAAGTCACGCTTTCACTATTTGTCGAATCAGAAGAAGGATATCGAAATCTCTTAAAGCTCACAAAGCTCTCTAGCGAACATAAGATGAGCTTTGAGAAAGTCAAAGAATACGCTTACGGTTTAGCGCTTGTCATCACCGTTAATCCTTCCTATTTCGAAAGAAGATATGTTGAGGATTCTTCTTCGCTAGCAAGATCCATCGAACTATATACCAAGCCATTCACCCATTCATATTTTGGTCTTCCATATCTCCCTCATGATCCAAGAATCATCTCGCATATGAGGGAATTCGCTCTTTCGTATTCTCATAACTTAGTCGCTTTCCCTCATATCCTTTACGAAAAGGAGGGAGATGCGATCGCCATCGAAATCGTTCACGCCATCTCAGAAAAAAGAAACCTCGAAATCAAAGAGAAGAAAGGCGATGAGCATTTCCTCAAAGAGGAGGAATTCGCCAAGTTCTACTCAAAAGAAGAGATGGAAAGAACTCTCGAAATCGCTTCATTCCAAAAGGATTTCAAGCTAATCAGCAAACGCGGAGGCCTTCTTCGTTTCCCTAATGACTTAGGTTTATCAAGCCCTGAATACCTTACTAAGCTCGCTAACGAAGGCTTAGAGAAGAAAAGCTTAACTACCCCTATTTACAAAGAACGACTTGCCTATGAGCTTGATGTCATCATCAAGATGGGCTATGCCGATTATTTCCTTATCGTCTGGGATTATGTGAACTGGTCAAAGACCCATGATGTCCCAGTTGGCCCAGGCCGTGGATCTGGCGCAGGTTCTTTGGTTTCTTTCGCTTTAGGGATTGTCGGCGTTGATCCAATCAAATACGGTCTCGTCTTTGAACGCTTCCTCAACCCAGAACGTGTATCTCTTCCAGATATCGACGTCGACTTCGCTGACGATAGAAGAGACTTAACGGTGAGATACATCCAATCTCGATATGGCCTTGACCATGTCGGTTATGTTTTAACTACCCAAACCATCAAAGCCCAACAGGCTTTACGCGATATCGGCCGTGTCTATGGGTATAGGCAAAACGAGATTGAACTCGTTATATCCACCATCATGGATCCTAGACTCACCTTAAGAGAAGATTACAAAACATCCAAATCATTCAAGGAGCTTGTCGATAGCGATAAGCACTTCCTCGAATATGTCGCTCTTGCATCGAAAATCGAAGGACTTCCTCGTCAAGCGGGTCTTCACGCCGCAGGTATCGTCATCAACGATTCCCCTCTTGAAGACTGCTTGCCTGTCATGGTTAGCGAAGGCGTTGGTTCGGTCGCATGTCTAGAAAAAGATTACCTCGAAGAACAAGGCTTCCTTAAGATGGATATCCTTGGTCTAACTAACCTCACCATCATCGATAACGTCCTTAGGCTCGTTAAGAGAGATGAAGGCATCACTCTTAAAGCCGAAGACATCCCTTATGACGATGAGGAATCAATCAAAATCATATCGAGCGGCAAAACCATGGGCTTATTCCAACTTGAATCAGCAGGCATGAAGAAGGCCATCAAGACCGTTCTTCCTTCTTCTTTCCAAGATGTCGCGGCAATCCTCGCTCTTTTCCGTCCAGGACCAATGGAATCGATTCCTAGCTATGCTAGAAGAAAACATGGCGAAGAAAGAATTACGTATCTAGCAAAAGAGCTTGAGCCAATTCTTAAAGAAACATATGGTGTCATCGTCTACCAAGAGCAAATCATGCAGATCGTCAAAGCGATGGCAGGATTCTCTAATGGCCAGGCTGACCTCTTTAGAAGAGCAATCTCCAAAAAGAACATGAGCAAGCTCGAAGCCCAAAAAGAAGAATTCATTAAGGGCTGTCTTGCTAATGGCAAAGACCTTGCCTTATCTAACAAAGTATTCGATCTCATTTTTAGATTCGCTAACTATGGCTTCAACAAAGCCCACGCGTTTGGTTACGCTGTCCTTTCTTGTCAGATGGCGTATCTCAAAACCCACTTCCCAAAACAGTTCTATAGCGTGATTCTCGCTTCCCAAGATCCTGCAACCACAAAGTTCAAAGACACTCTTAGCGAAGTCCGTGCCTTAGGACTTCATCTTGCCGTTCCAGATATCAATAAGAGCGAGGAATCATTTGTCACCGAATCATCATCAATTAGATTCCCTCTTACCGCGATTAAGGGTATTGGAGGTCAGCTTTCTTCCGCAATCCTCGATGAAAGAAGGAAAAACGGGGAATTTACCGACATCTTTGATTTCGCCGCAAGAATCAAGCCTTATGGTAACTTCACCTTGCCTGCGTTAGTTCGATTAATCGATGCAGGCGCTTTGGACTCACTCCACCCATCAAGAAATTCCCTTAGAGCAAGCGCTGCAGCGGCAATCAGCTATTCAGAGATGATGTTCGGCGAGAATGGTCAATCATTCCTTCTCGATTTAGGAATCGAAAAGCCTCTAATCGAAGATAGGGACGATGATCCTCAAATTAACCTTGCCGCCGAATACGAGGCCTTAGGAATCATGGTTAGCGGCTCACCTCTAAGCTTCTATGAAGCAAAACTCAAAGAGATTAACGCGCTTCCTTTAGGCGATATATCAAGTGCCTCTGGGTCATTTGTGACTGCAGGCATCGTTAAATCAATAAGGGCCATCAATACGAAAACCGGCAAGAAGATGGCGTTTATGGAACTTTATGACGACTTAAACGAAGGCTCATTCATCATCTTTGATGAAGTCTTCAACAATAACTTCGTGCTTCTTAAGAGCGATGCGCCTCTTTACATCAAAGCGCATCTGGACTCAAGAAGAAAAGACGAGACTTCCTATGTAGTCGAGGAAGTCCATAACTTAGGAGAATAACATTATGGCAAACGTCCTTGTAATCGATGGCAACTCGCTCCTCTTTAGAGCCTATTACGCAACGGCATATGGTGACCCAAGCGCCATAATGTCCACCAAAAGCGGCATCCCAACCAATGCCATATTCGCTTTTTCGAATATGCTTGCGAAGCTTCTTTCTTCGCTTAACGAAGGAGACCTTATCTTTATCGGCTTCGATAAGGATGGCAACACCTTCAGAAAGCAAGAATTCGAAGCCTACAAAGCTAACCGCAAACCATGTCCTCCAGAGCTTATTAAGCAGTTCCCAATCTCTAGAGAACTCTGTAAGGCCCTAAACATCGTTTGCTATGAAGAGCATGGCATCGAAGCAGACGATATCTGCGGAACCGTCGCTAAACTCGCTAGCAAAGAAGGCATGAAAGTCACAGTCTACACTAGCGACAAAGATTACCTCCAACTCATCGACAAAAATATCAGCGTCTCTCTTTTAAAGAGAGGTCTTAGCGATATGGACCTCGTCACTGAGGCCAATATGAAGGAGAAGTTTGGTTTCTCTCCTCTTCAAATCATCGACTACAAAGGTCTTAGAGGCGATGCATCCGATAACCTTCCTGGCATTCCTGGGGTGGGTGAGGTCACTGCTGTTAAACTCATTCAAGAATATGGCTCATTCGATAAGATCATCGAAGCAGCCCCTACTATGAAAGGCAAGATCGGAGAGAAGATCTTAGCGGGAGCGGAGCAAGGAAGAATCTGCTATGAGCTTGCCACAATGAAGACCGATGTCGCTCTTCCTTTCTCTTTAAACGACCTCGTCTATAAGGGCTATGACTGGAAAGAAGTGAACGACTTTGCTAGAACCTATGAGCTAAGACAATTCCCTACAAGACTTCCAGTCTCCAAAAAGAAAGGCGAAGAAGAGAAGAAAGAAATCGAATTCGAAGAGCGTAATGACATTAACGGCATCGATTTCGGAGATGAGATTGGTTTATCTTTGGATATCGATTTCTCTTCTTATCACACCGCTGACGCGGAGGAAAGCGGCTTAGCCATCGCCACAAAAGAGAAGGTCTACTATTTCACTTTTGAGACCCTTATTAACAATAAGGAACTTCAAGAAATACTTAAGAATCCTGGCGTCAAGAAACATGTCTATGACGCAAAAGCGACAACATACGTTCTTAAACACCATGGCATTGAGATTAATGGCATCGTTAACGATCTCCTTTTAGCGGCATACCTCCTAGATAGCACCACAAGCTCAAACCCAGATTTGGTCTATGCCGCATTTGGCATCAATCTCGATAAATCAAAAGATAACCCAACTCTTCTTGATCCTCATTCACCAAACCTTACATGCCAAATGGCCTATCACGCTTTAGGGCTTAAGTCCAAAATCCTCAATGGTCTTACCGAAGTTGGGGCCCTTGACTTATATCACAACATCGAACTTCCTCTTGCTTTCGTTTTAAGCGAGATGGAGCTTGAAGGGTTCCCATTAAAGAAAGATGACCTTCAAGAAATCGGAAAGGAATTCGCAAGAAAACGCGACGAGGCAAAAGAAGAAGTCATGCGCTTAGCAGGAGAGGAATTCAATCCTTCATCCCCAAAACAAGTCGGCGTGATTCTCTTTGAGAAACTTGGCCTTCCAGACAAGAAAAAAGGCTCCACCGCAGTTGAAGTCCTTAATGACTTATTAGGTGAGCACCCAATCATCGAGAAGCTTTTGGAATACCGCAAATACGCAAAGCTCATGTCCACCTATATCGATGGCTTGGTGCCTCATGTTGAAGGGGACGGCAAGATCCACACCTACTTCAACCAAGCCCAAACCACCACAGGACGTTTATCTTCCTCTTCCCCTAACCTTCAAAATATCAGCGCTAAAGACGAAGAAGGCCGCTTAGTCAAGAAAGCCTTCTATTACGATGATCCTGATGTATCGCTTATGTCATTTGACTATGGACAAATCGAGCTTAGAATCCTTGCCGCTCTTTCAGGATGCGAAACATATATAGACGTCTTTAAGGGAGATAGGGATATCCATACCGAAACCGCAAAGAGAATATTTGGAACAGAAGATGTTACCTCTTTAATGAGAAGAAGAGCGAAGGCTGTTAACTTCGCAATCATCTACGGCACCACTTCTTTTGGTCTTGCGCAGCAAATTGGCTGCTCCAACAAAGAAGCGGAGCAGATCATCCGTTCCTTCTATCTTGCTTACCCAGAAATCAGAAATTACCTCAATTCCATTATCGATACATGTACCACCAACGGTTTTGTCACCACAATGTTTGGAAGAAAGAGATATCTTAGAGATATCAATAACCCTTCCTACATGGTTAGAGAAGCCGCTAAACGTGCAGCGCTTAACGCTCCAGTTCAAGGAACCGCTGCCGATTTAATCAAGATCGCGATGATCAAAATCGCAAATCACCTCAAAGAGAAAGGATACAAGACCAAGATGGTTCTTCAAATCCATGACGAACTCGTCTTTGCAGTCCCTTCATCAGAAGTCGAAGTGATCGAAAAAGAAATTAGAGAAATCATGACAAGCTGTGTAAAGCTCCCTGTCAAACTCGTCGTTGAGAAAGGAATCGGCCGTACTTGGTTCGACGCTAAATAATATGCCAGAGCTTCCAGAAGTCGAAACGGTCGTTAGGATCCTTAATGGATTCGTTCCTAATAAGACCATCAAAGATATCACCGTCATTAGAGAAAAGAATATCCTTACCCCTATCGATGAATTTAAGTCTTCATTAATCGGAAAGACCTTTTTGCCTTGCTCGAGAAAAGGCAAATTCATCGTCTTCCATTTAACTGATGAAAAGGTCATCATTTCCCATCTTCGAATGGAAGGGAAATACTTTGAGTCTAGAAGCGAGATAAAGCCAGATAAGCATGACATCATCATCTATCACTTCACTGATGGCACATCACTTAGATACAACGACGTTAGAAAGTTCGGCGTTATCGAACTCAAAAACGAATCGGATTATTTGGTTACCCCTCCTCTTTCAAAACTTGGAAAAGAGCCTTGGGGATTAACGCCTAAGGAGCTTTTTGAAGGGCTACAAAAGAAAAATGGCCCGATCAAAGAAGCCCTTCTAGATCAAAGCCTCATTGCAGGGCTAGGCAACATCTACGATGACGAGGTGCTTTTCGCAACAAAGATTAACCCTAAGAAGCCTGCATCGGAAATAACCCTCCTTGAATCAGAAAAGATTCTCATCGAATCAAGAAGAATCCTCGAAGAGGCTATCGAAGCAGGAGGAAGCACGATTAGAAGCTATCACCCAAAAGAAGGGATGGATGGCAGGATGCAAAATGAGCTTCTTGCTTATGGCCACGCGAATAAACCTTGCGCTAGATGTGATTTTCCAATGAGAAAGATCTTCATCGGAGGAAGAGGGACGACTTATTGCCCTATCTGTCAGAAAGAAGAAGGCCATCCTCTAATCGTTGGAGTCACTGGCCCTATAGGGTCAGGTAAAAGCGCAGTTGCTCGTTACCTTTCAAAGAAAGGTTTCTTTACGTGTGACGCGGACAAAATCGTGCATGAACTATACGAGAAAAAAGAAATCGTCAAAGAGCTTTCTAAGATGTTTGGCGATGTGACAAGCAATAACAAATTAGACAAAAAGAAGCTTCTTGGTGTTGTTTCTAGCGATCCAAATAAGAAAAAGAAACTCGAAGACTTCATCCATCCTTTAGTGTTCTCATATATCAATGACGTTATTGTTAATGGCCATCACGAAAAGATTCTTTTGGATGTTCCTCTTCTTATAGGCTCCCCATTAGAAGAGATGTGTGACCTAATCATCTATAGGGACACTAGCGATGAAGTACGTTATGAAAGACTCAAAGAAAGAGGCGTCGATGTGAATAAGTTCATCGAGCTCAATAAGTCTTTCCCTAAAGCAAAAGCAAAAAAAGCGGCCGGTCTAATCCTTAACGGAGACGGGCCACTTGAAGATATGTATTCGAAGCTTGATTCTATCTTCTAGAGAATGATTCCATTCCAGGTTCTAGATTCACTTCTTTTTCGATATTTCTCTCGATGATTTTCGAGACTTTGCTTCCTTCTAGGGTTGAGCCATGAAGCGAGTAAAGCGTTTTGATTTCGTCAATCGAATACTGGCTTGTGAAATATGTTTTAAGTCCTGCTCTACTTCTCTCGCTTAAGATCGGCATGAGGATTTGGTCGCGGACATATT
This sequence comes from Bacilli bacterium, assembly GCA_024408335.1. GTDB lineage: Bacteria > Bacillota_I > Bacilli_A > RFN20 > CAG-826 > UBA4951. Next base: position 44,595 of record JAKSVB010000006.1, on the reverse strand, counting down.
CAGATTTGTATTCGTTTCCAAAGTCGTCGATGACCATGACTTTGCAGGCTTTGAGAGCCTCCATATTCGACAAGAACTTGTCGCGGTTTTTTAGAGCAAGAGTCTTAAGCTCATCGAATCTTTGGTTAGCGTTCATGAAGCAGACAGTCGCTCCATTTTCTGCGAAATAGTTAGATATGGCCGCAAGATATTGTGATTTTCCTGAACCGGATTCGCCACGAACAAAGACCCATGGTTTACCTTTTTTCATGGTTTTTCCGATTTCGTTTCTTATCGCTTTATATCTTTCGCCTTTTAAAGCTTTAGGAGTGAGCTTAACCCATTCATCAGGGAAATCCCTATAAAGGTAGTTAGCTTCGATTAGGAGTTTTCTCTTATTCTCATCGTTAGGGCCAAAGTAAGCGCATAAGTGACCTGAGCTATCTAAACCCAAAGTCATCTTAAGTCCTGGATATGGAGCAGGAAGCTTTGGATCTTCTTCCGCATCTCTTTGATCAAGATATGTGGCAAGGAGGGAAAGATGATCTTCGATTTCTTTTTTGTCGGCGCCTAAGCCATTAAGTATCGCCATCAAACGGGAATCGCCAAGGACCTCATCAAGGATTGGGTTTGGTTTCTTTGAGGCATTTTGAACTTCTTCTCTATCTTTAAGATACATTTCCATTTTTATATGCCTCCTTCCTTGAATAGCGACTCGAATTCCTCATCGCTTATATCTTCTTCAGTTTCCTTAACTGGTTTGCTTTCTGGTTTCGTTTTTTCAACTGTAGGTTTTGCGTATGCCTTCTTCTTTTTGCCTTTGCCATGTCCATTAAGGTAATTCATGGCATCAAGAGCGCTCGTGACGCCTGCCCTAACCAAAGACGCGCCAAGCTTAGTAACATAAGCTGAAGAAAGAGCGTTATCTTGAACGGCAAGAACATGGAATATGAGTGCGTTTACGACATTCTGAGGAAGACCTATTTCAGTGATAAGCGTCTCAATGAGTTTGACATCGCTTGGAGCAGGCTTGTTGCCTCTTTGGAGTTTTACTAAGAACTCAAGTGAAGTCATGCGGTCCATGCTTCTAATGACTCTTGCGGTTGGGGTATCGCCATGAAGTTCGCTGTCGGTTGGAGCAAGAGGCTCTTTCTTAAGGTATTCATATGAGGCGTTCTCTTTGCAGATATTACCAAGCTTCTCAAAGTCGATGCGGCTTCCGATAGGGTTCTTGATTCTATAAGCGTCGAGGACGAATGACGCCATCGAGCTTTCCTCATACGAATAGAGGGCCGAGAGTCTTCCAACTCTTGTGACTTCCTCTTTTGTGAGGGTCGAAAGGATGAAATTAGGATTCACGTCATGGATGGCTTTAGCGAATTTGTTTTGATCGAATCCAAGATGGATGGTTCCAAGGCTTCTATCTCCGGTAGCAGGACCGTTGACGATATCTTGCCCATCGAAATGGAGTTCGAAGATCTCAGTGAATTTCTCGCTGACATTCTCGAATCCTTCTTCTGGTGAAGGGCCAACTTGGTATTTATCCGATATCGCTTTTATTTCTTCGTCTCTTAAATACCCTTTGAGGGTGCCATAAAGAAGCTCGTTACCAAAGAATTGGGCTGGAGTTCTTGGTGAATGGAGGGTGAATATGAATTCCCTTCCTCTTTGATAAGAGGAAATTAGCCCCACCGCTTCAAGATATGAGAGGGAGCCTTCGAATTCTCCTGCCGAAAGATGGTATTTCGAAAGGAATGATGTAAGAGGCTTCTTTTGGTTTTTGCTTTCTCCAAGCATTGCGAAATAGACGGAGACCTTTTTGATGCCGACGATTGGGGCATATAGATCAAGGACGTATTCATAGTCTTTCGATGAAATTAGGCTAAGATTACGTATTTCAAAGATATCGCTTGGAGAGAGGGTCACTTTCATAGTGGGCATATACTATCACTAACTATCTTTTAAAGATAGGTTAGTTTCTACGCCCCAAGGCTCTTTTTGGCAGTTATCCACAATTGAGTCAATTGGGATTTATCCACATTTTCTCGAACAATTTTTTCGAAATTTAAAGGTCATAATTAAGTTTTCCACAATTTTATCAACAAATTTACTCCAACTTGGGTGCAGTTTATTTCGAAAATGATACTTATTATGACTTTAATGTCATATAATTCTTGTGATTTGAGGTTTGAGACTATGATCAAGAAAATCGGAATACTTACATCTGGTGGCGATGCCCCAGGAATGAACTGTGCCATTAGAGCGGTCGTCAGAAGCGCTCTCGCATGTGGCCTTGAAGTCTACGGCATCAACGATGGATACCGTGGCCTTGTTAATGATGACATCCACCCAATGGACCGTTCATCAGTCAGTGACATCGTCAATCGCGGCGGAACCATCCTTAGAACCGCTCGTCTTCCAGAATTCAAAGAAGTCGAAGTAAGACAAAAAGCTGTCGAGATTCTTAAGAAAAGAGGAATCGAAGCACTCGTCGTCATCGGTGGCGATGGCTCATATATGGGCGCTAAAAAGCTCACAGAAATGGGCATCAACTGCATCGGTCTTCCTGGCACCATCGATAACGATATCGCATCAACCGATTACACAATCGGCTTTGATACCGCTATGAATACAATCGTTGATTGCATCGACAAGATTCGTGACACAACCGAATCCCACTCCCGCTGCTCAATCATCGAAGTCATGGGTAATAAGTGCGGTGACCTTGCTCTCTTCTGCGGCTTAGCAGAAGGCGCTGAGATGATTCTTACCCAAGATCACCCAATCCCAGAAGAGGAAATCTTCGAAACACTTAGAAAGATGAGAGAGGCCGACCCACATAAGCGTGCCATCATCATCGTTAGCGAAAAGCTTTATCCAGACATCCACGAATTCGCAAAGAGAGTTCAAGCTGAAACAGGATTTGACACACGTGCAAACGTCCTTGGTCACGTCCAAAGAGGCGGCGCTCCAAGTGCATTCGACAGAGTCCTTGCAGCACGTATGGGTACATACGCCGTTGACTGCCTCCTCGAAGGAAAAGGCGGAAGATGCATTGGCCTTGTCGCTAACAAACTCGTTGACTATGACATTTATGAGGCCTTATCACTTCCACGTGATAAACACGTCTCACTTGTCAGAAACATCGACCTTCTTAAATAAGATAAAAGGGGTTGCTAGGAAAAAACTTGCAGCCCCTTTTTTTCTTGTTCGTATATTCTCAATTTGTCAGTCTTCAGCAATCGAACAATTTAATCTTTTCATCTCCACTAAAAAATATTCGATAACCGAACCTTTGGTTCCCACAAAATCCGCGCTCATCGCAAACGGCCAGCCTAAAACAATCAGTTCCAATGGTCTTCAAAATCCCTAGATCAAATGCGGTTTTGAATGTTTTATAATCGCTAGGAATATCTCCGCTGTTCAGGCCAAAACATCTATTTTTGTCATCTTCCGAAAAATAATCTGAGCATATCGTTATGGCATTTGTTTCTCCGCTAAGACCTGGAAGAAGCACAAAACGGTATTCTCCTTCATCGAGCCTAGCATACGAAACCGTGACTTCAAGTATCCTTGGCAGATCATACTCAACATTGGTAAAAACGCCTTGAATAATTGTTTTGATAACTACTTGGCCGCAATCTTCTCCGTTTGTGAGGCTGGCATCGTCATGTGCGGATCCGCTAAATCCCCAATCCTTCATAGATTCTGACGCTACATCAGACACTTCGCTGGCCGCTAAAGATTCCGGATTTGTGCTATCCAAAACTTGTTCTGGTGAATATTGCTCAAGACCAGTTGTGCAGGAGAACATAAAAGGTAACAATGCCGCTATAATTGCCTTGTTTTTCTTCATTGCAAATCCTCCTTTTCCTCAATTGAATCTTATGGACAGTGTTTCGGAATCTGAAACGCTTGCAGACGGGTTGAATTGGGTCACAACCACGTAATAGTCCTTCTGATCGCTTAGTTCCACCACGAGTCGAGCATCCATGTTGCCGTTCGAATCATCGTCGTATTCGACGTGATAGGCCATTTGGTTTCCGGAGGATGGGTCGAGCACGTAGAGATAGCTGTCGACATTCGAGCCGCTCGTGACGGATATATCATATATAGTAAAATATAGTGGTCTTACAGTAAATGCATTGGAGCAATATCTCGTCAGATTAATGAAAAGATATATTCCAGAAAGGGTATAGTTATTGAAATCGGAATAGTCGCTAATGCTTATGTTGTCGGCGATTTGATTAATCACGAGGCGCTATGGCAAAGGGCGAAATATCGATTCGGCCACTTTTTTAATCGACGTGATAATTTCCTCAAACATGATTCCCTTAGCAAAATCGTTTTTCTTAGAATAGTTTGCCCATCTTTGATTTATCACCGCGCTATTTGAAATCAGCTCGATTATCTCCTCCGAATTGTTTGCATTAAAAATCGTGTTTCTATATTCGCAGGTTGCTGAAAAAGCTTTGCACAAAGCATCGTTGTCGATTTCATTCCATCTTGTTTGATAAATGATGTGTATATCGTAAAAATCTTTACAGCGACTATTTAATGCGCCCCTCAACAAAAGCGTTTGAAATTTTTCGGCTAAGACCGTTTCGAAATTATATGACCTGAGTTGTATTTCTTCATTAAACAGCGCTGTTTTGTAGACAAAACTAACGTCACTTGGCGTAATTGGATCACCGGTTGCGATGTCAATGCTTATGTAATCTACAACGTTTTCGAATGTTGCTTTGATGAAAACATTGATGCCTCCATACAAATCATCGTTTCTAATTTGTGCAGTTTTCGATACGTTTAATCTGATTCCGTCGCCAACATCGATTGAACAAATATTTTTGACTATTCTTTCAATATTCGCTTGCTCAACATTTATCTTTCTCACCAAAAAATCAATGTCCATAGTAGACCTATATTCGATTCCAAGTTTCTTCGACAAAAAGAATCCTCCTTTGAAAATGAAATCGTTTACATAATCAGAAACGGAGAGACGTTTTATAAAACCATCGAAGAAAAATGATTTTAGGAGTATATTTGCGCTAACGCCTTTTTGTCTGGAAATGTTATTTATTCTATCTTGAAGCGATTGTTTATTAATCTTCATTGAGGGCAACCTCCATTATTGAAGCAACTTTTTCTTCTATACCCATAATCACTGCATACTTATATAGTTTATTTAGATTCTTATCAGGTCTTTTTGAGTAGGCGTGTATCGCTTTAACAAAGACTTCTATATCCATATTTCTCTTAAATCTAATTAAATCACATATGGTCTTTTCCATATCATAGGCATTAACTGGATTGCCAAAAGCTGTTTTAACAGAACAAACACCTAATGAATACGTTTCTTTCCTTGTGTCAGTATGGGTGACAACATCAATCCTTTTGCTTTTCATCGGTCGATAATTCTTAGGGCCAGTAACTTCATAATAAGGAGGAATGATATCTCCAAGCCCATGAAGAAAAATCGCAGAACTAAAAGAAAAAACAAACCCAGGAAAAGATTGTTGAAGCAAATAGTAACCGTCGATTGTCCAATTTCTCTCTGCGTAAAAACCAGGGGCGACTTTTATGAGATCGTGCTTTCTTACATATCTCGTTAGGTAGACTGTCGGGATTCCTTTGCTTGTCAAATCCTTTGTTCTAATGAACCCATTGTTTGATTTTAGTATTTCATCAAGAGAAAGATTGTAATTCATATTGTTGCCTTTGCTACTATATTATAGTTGTTTGTGGTTTATTTTACAACACACAGATGATATATCCGCCCCATCCAAAATTAGATTTAATCATTTTTATTGACATTGGGTTTGGTGATTTCATAATAGTAATTGCAATGACGGAGACATGCTCAAATACCTATAGGTATATGGAGTACCACTCTTGAGCTCCTGGCGATGAGTCAGGCGTATCCTGTTCGCGTTAAGAAAGGAAAGTGCACTCTAACAAAGTGAATCAAGGTGGTACCGCGCGGAAGCGTCCTTAAGTACAGGGCGTTTTTTTATTTTCATCGCCCAGAAAGGTTACTAGATATGAAAATCATCTACGAAGGAAAAGAGATCGAACTCAGCGAAGGCGCTAACGGTTTTGATTTAGCAAAAGCCGTTGATCTCGAAAACAAAAACAAAGTCGTCGGCTACATGGTCGAAGAACAAATCAAAGACATGAGAATGCCTTTAGAAAGTGGAAAAGAAGTCAAACTCATCTACATCGGTTCTAAAGAAGCATTCAGCATGCTCAACCACTCAACAAGCCATCTTATGGCTCAAGCCTTAACTCACCTCTATCCTGGTTGCAAATTCGGTTTTGGACCAGACATCGACGAAGGCTATTACTACGACGTCGATTTCGGCGATGTCAAAATCACCGAAGCTGATTTCGCAAAAATCGAAGCAGAGATGAAAAAATGCGCAAAAGAAAACAACCCATTTGTTCGTAAAGACATCACTGCCGAAGAAGCAAGAATCGCATTTGCAGGCAACGAATACAAACAAGAGCTCATCGAAGAACACAAGGATGAGATGCTTACCACCTACACCAACGGTGACTTCATCGACTTCTGCCGTGGCCCACATATCCCATCAACCGGCCTTATCAAGCACTTCAAGCTTCTTAATGTCGCTGGCGCATATTGGAGAGGCAACAGCGATAACAAGCAATTAACCCGTATCTATGGTACTTCCTGGTACACTGAAGAAGACCTCAAAGAACATCTCGAGATCTTAGAGAAACGTAAGCTTAATGACCACCGCCGTCTTGGCAAGGAACTTGGTTTATTCTTAATCTCTGATTATGGTCCAGGTTTCCCATTCTTCCTTCCTAACGGCATGTTACTCAAGAACGCTTTAATGGAATACTGGAGAAACCTCCACACCCGTTATGGCTACAAGTTCATTGAGACCCCTACCATGCTTAACAAAGAGCTCTGGCTCACCTCTGGTCACTGGGATCACTACAAAGAGAACATGTACACCACCGAAATCGATGACAAGGAATTCGCTATCAAGCCTATGAACTGTCCAGGTGCCATGATCATCTATAACAACGACATCCACTCATATAAGGATTTACCACTTCGTTTAGCTGAAGCTGGCCACGTCCACCGTCACGAAGCTAGCGGCGCTCTCAATGGCTTATTCAGAGTCCGTGCCTTCACTCAAGACGATTCACACATCTTCGTCAGACAAGACCAAATCGAAGACGAAGTTAAGAACATCATGAAGCTCTTTGACGAGGTTTACACCGTCTTTGGACTTAGCTACAAGATCGTTCTCTCAACCATGCCTGAAGATCATATCGGCAGCGAAGAGTTCTGGCAAAAGAGCGAAGCTGCTTTAGCAGAAGCCTGCAAATCTAGCGGACATGAATACACCATCAACCCAGGCGATGGCGCTTTCTATGGCCCAAAACTCGACTTCAAACTCAAAGACTCAATGGGCAGAACCTGGCAGTGTGGCACCATCCAACTTGACGTCAACCTCCCACAAAGATTCAATTGCTCATATATCGATGAAAAAGGCGAGAAAGTCATGCCAGTCATGCTCCACCGCGTCGTCTTTGGTTCAATCGAAAGATTCATCGGCATCATCACCGAAAACTTCGGCGGTGCATTCCCAACCTTCCTTGCTCCAGTCCAAGTCAACATCCTTCCAGTCAACGTTCTAGCCCATGGCGAATACGCTAAGAAGCTTGATGAGGCCCTTAAGGCAGAAGGCATCAGAAGCCAACTTGATGACTCAAACGAAAAGCTTGGCTACCGTATGAGACAATCAATCGTCAAGAAGATCCCGTTCACCCTTGTTCTTGGCGATAAAGAAGCAGAAAACGGCGAAGTCACTTACCGTGTATATGGTCAAGAAAAGAACGTCACCGTCTCCTTTGAAGAATTCAAGAAGATGCTTCATCACTCCATCAAGACATACGCTCGTTATTAACCCAAAAACAAATTAGCAGGCAGAGAGATCTGCCTGCTTTTCATTCCTAATTCAAATTCATAACGCCATTATAACAAAGGCATATTACTAATATACTAGCATTCCATTATTCGTATGTTGTGCCTATTTAAGCTCATCTAAAGTCGCAAGGAATAGTTCTTTTGACCACAAAGACAATTCGTCTTGATCTTTAATAAACTTTTGGACGTCAAGCACCGCTAAGGAGTAGTCTGTTTTTTCAAACCTTTCTCTCAAAAGCTCTTTCACCTGTTCAAGAGATAAAGACGATCCATCATCAATTACGCCTGAATCCTTAAGTTTGTTTTGAAGATATTCAAAATTGATTTTTGTTCCTTTCGAAAGGTAAAACAAATAATCATAATAATCCCTTCCTTTTACTCTGTTTTGGTAGTTTCTGCAGATCAGGGCAGCAATCTTTCCAGCAAATAAAGTCGTTTCGTCAAAAACCGTGACTTGATATGGGGTTGGAAGAAGCTTATATCCTTTTTTAACGATGCCACCAGGCGGATTGTTTGTATCGACTTCAAACTTTATTCTTATCCTCTGGTTGGATGGGATAAGGCTTTTCCCATCCTTGTCAAAGAAGTAGAAAAGAAGCGTTGCTGTATTGCCTTTTAAAAAAGCACTTTGGACACCGCTTTCTTTGCTTTTTTCTTTGACTGAAACGTCTATTTTGATTCCAAAAGATTCGAATGTTTTTTCTAAAGAAGGAAAGTATGAGGACAAATCAAACGGAACGTTTCTATCCATCAAGGCAAAATCCAAATCCTCGCTGAATCGATTTAATCCATGAAATATTCTTAAACATGTGCCGCCATAGAATGCCGCCTTATTGAAAAAGTCCGTTTTGCTAAAAGCAGACAAAACGAGTTCTTGAAGCACTTCTTTTATCGCGTTTTCCTTTTCGTTTAATGATGACGGATTATATTTGCTAAGCATCATTTCGGTTTGCTTATTCATAATTTTCTCCTTTTTCTAATCATCTTTGCTAAAAGATTGAGATTGTTCTTTTTATAGAGAGGACACAGTTCCAGTATCGTTTCGAAGTTCAGGCAATCGAATTCCTCTTCATCAATTCTCTTGTCTTCAAAGAGAAGAATTTTTAGTTGCTTGACGCTTCTTACGACTGGCCATTTATATAGCGAATCGCATAGTGCCTTTTCTTTTGACGCAATCCTGAAGCCGTAATATTCATCAAGTTCAACCAAATCCACCTCTTTTGGAAAGGCTCTAGGAGGAATATCCGAGTACTCGTAGTGGCCAAACATATTTTCGTGTCGCTTATTCTTTCTTACTTTATAAGAGGCTGACGCTATAACGCAGGCTCTTTCGGGAATGAGCCCATAATAGGCAAGGGCTGTCTCAAACGAAATATACGATGGCGAAAGGATGACAGCAGCTAAAACAAAAGGCTCAACGTCCACGTTGTCTTCATAATAGCCTCTGATGATTCTAAAGAGCTCGCCAGCATCCGCTTCTCTCTTGATTTTAACCAAGGGATTCGCATAATCCTTATATTTTTCTAAGAGCATGTCTGTTGTAAAAATCATATTGTTTGCACCAGTTACTACAATTATATTGTATTTAGAGGAGAAAACAATACATTATTTATCGATAAATCTTTTGCTGTCGCAATCTCTTGCGATGTAGCCATAAAGTATCATCAAAACTAAAGGCCTTTTTCGTTTGATAAGGCTTTATTAAAGTCTTAAAATCGCATACAATTCTTATTAATAAGAAGCGAGGTACATAATATGAGCTACGCAGATAAAGTTTTCGTTGAAAACATGAAAGATATTTTGGAGAACGGAACTTGGGACACAAACCTCCAAGTTAGACCTAAATGGGAAGATGGCACCCCTGCTCACACCGTTAAGAAATTCTGTATCGTCAATAGATACGACCTTCAGAAAGAATTCCCAATCCTTACCATCAGAAAGACAGCCTTCAAAAGCTGCATCAAAGAACTCCTTTGGATTTGGCAAAAGAAATCTAACAACATCCACGATTTAGATTCTCATATCTGGGATCAATGGGCGGACGAAACAGGTTCAATCGGTAAGGCTTATGGCTATCAACTTGGCATTAAGCACAAATACAAAGAAGGCGAATTCGATCAAGTCGATAGAGTCATCTATGATTTGAAACATAACCCAGCATCAAGAAGAATCATGACAAACATCTACAATTTCGAAGACCTTCATGAGATGCACCTCTACCCATGCGCTTATTCAATGACATTCAATGTCACTGGCGACACCCTTAATGGCATCCTCAACCAACGTTCCAATGATATGCTTACAGCGAATAACTGGAACGTTTGCCAATATGCCATCCTCTTAATGATGCTTGCTCAAGTCTCAGGCTTAAAAGCAGGCACATTAGTCCACGTCATCAGCGACGCTCACATCTATGATAGACACGTCGATATGGTCAAAGAGATCATTGAAATGCCTCAATATCCAGCGCCAAAAGTCTGGATCAACCCAGAAGTCAAAGACTTCTACGACTTCAAGATCGAAGACTTCAAACTCATCGACTATGTCGCTAACGAAAAGAAATACTCAATACCAGTCGCAGAATAATTATGAAAGCTATACTTCACGTTGATAAAGAATGGGGAATCGGCAAGGCTAACGATTTGATGTTTAGCATCCCAGCCGATATGAAATTCTTCAGAGAAACAACTTTGAATAAAGTTGTCGTTATGGGTTCGAATACCCTCAAATCTTTCCCTGGTGGAAACCCACTTAAGAAAAGAACCAACATCGTTCTCTTCCCAGGAGGCGAAAAAAGAGATGACTGCATCATCGTCGATTCGCTTGAGGAGCTTTTTGAGGAACTTCACAAATACGATAATGACGAGATCTTCATTATCGGTGGCGCGATGATGTATGAAACCATGCTTCCATACTGCAATGAAGTGCTCGTTACCAAGGTCGATGCAGTAGGCGAGGCGGACCGCTTCTTCCCTAATCTCGACAAACTTCCTGCTTGGGAATGTGTCTATGAATCAGAGCCAGTCGAAACAAACGGCATCATGATTAGGTTCACAACCTATAGGAATAACGAGGTTAAACCATACTAAGAGAGGGCAAGGAAACTTGCCTTTTTCTTTTGGGGTTATGTTGTTTTACTGACATTATAATGTTAGTATTTTTGTATGAAGAGCTTAAAGGAAAAAGAAATCGTCATATATCATGGGTCGCATGAGATTATCAAAACCCCTACTTTCGGTTTAGGAAATCCTCATAACGACTATGGTCTTGGTTTTTATTGCACTCCGCACCTTTCCTTGGCCAAAGAATGGTCGTGCGACGCAAGAGAAGGCGGATACGCGAACAAATATCTCCTCCATATCGAAGGCCTAAACATCCTTAATTTAAACGACAAAAAGTATTCCGTTCTCCACTGGTTAAGCGTCCTTCTTTCTAATAGAAAGATATCGTTTGATAACAAGATGGAGATGGACGCCTACGAATTCATAATCAAAAACTATCCTGTCGATTTGTCTCGTTACGACATCATAATCGGCTATCGAGCGGATGATTCATATTTTTCTTACGCCAGAGACTTCTTATCGAACACCATATCATTAGAAACCTTATCTAACGCACTAAGGCTTGGTAATCTTGGTAATCAGATCGTCATCAAAAGCCCTCTTGCTTTCTCTCGTCTTGAGTTCTTAGGATACGAGGAAGCGGACAGGGAATCATTCTATTTCCAAAAGGAAATAAGAGATGGTGTTTCGCGAATCGCCTATTTTGCAAATAGAGATAGCGGTTTTTCTAGTGACGAGACTTTCATCATCGACATCATGAGGGGCAACAAAAAATGATTAATGCATACAACAAAGCTTACCTTCACGATGTGATGAGAAATATAGCAGGCCTATTTGATCTTGCTTTAAGCGAAGCAAAAATGGACCATAACCTTTTTGCGAAGGCGTTTTTGTCATCGAAGATTCCTTTAGAAATCGAAAGCGGTAACCCTACTTATTTATGCGGCAAGTCATCGTTAGAGATGCTAATAGAGATAACGGGGAAGGATTTGGATTACAAAAGAGTCTCCACCACAAGAACCCCTTACTACTGGGCAGGTTGGATTCTAAGTTTGGCTATGTGGCAGCTAAACAAAAGCTTCGAAGAAATACTCTCCTTCATTTCTTTAAAAGAGATCGTCTCTTTATATCACCCATATCATGAAGCCCCTATAGAAAAGACCGTTTCATATATCGCATCATTATTCCCTAAAGAGACGTCATTAAAAAGAATCCGCTTAGAAAGAAAGATGACCCAAGAAACACTTTCCTCTCTTAGCGGGGTCAATATCAGAAACATCCGTTCTTACGAGCAAAAGAGCAATTCAATTAGTAAAGCGTCAGGAGTCACTCTTTTTGCTTTGTCTAAGGCACTAGGGTGCAAGATCGAAGACCTACTAGAAAGCGATTACGAAAAATAAAAAAAAAGATACGCCGCAGCGTATCTTTTTGGTTAATCTCTACTGATTGTTGGATTTGGCTCCATGGAGTCTTTTGAGAAGACGGCTTTTTCAAAGTTGATGATCTTTCTCTTTAACTCAATGCCTCCAACATAGACGCCTAAGTTACCGGTTTTGGCAACGACGCGGTGGCATGGAACAAAAAGTGGGAGAGGGTTTTTGCCAAGGACATTCATTACTTGCTTTTCGGCGTTAGGTTCCCCTATCGCTTCAGCGACATCTTGGTAAGTTCTTGTTTCTGCATATGGGATGGTCATGACATATTCATAGACTTTCTTTTCGAATTCAGTGGCGTTAAGAAAGTTTAGAGGGATATTGTAACCAAGTCTTTCGCAGTGGAAGAATTGGTTGATTGACATGATAGCGTCATATAATGGAACGGTTTCTTCATTGACAGCGCCGATTGGGTCAACAGCACCAAACATAAGGCCAGTTAAGTATTTGCCCTGGCTTAATATGGTGACGTCGCCAATTGGAGTGTCGTATACAGCATAATGGATTGCCATATCTCTCTCCTTTTAGATGTTGATGATATTATTGCAAAAAAGAACATGAAAAATCAAATCGTCTTTTTTTGCATTTTATTACTTTTTTGTTGATTTCTATAAATAGAAGGAGATAATATCCCTTGTCGATAAAGTAGAAAGCAGTTCTCCACGAACTCGCCTGACTCCCCTAGGGAATAGGCTCTGGCTACCAAGAAACCTATATTATATAGGTAAATAGTAGTGCGCGTGGTGAAATTGCCACGCTATTTTATTGCTTCTAGGAGGATAAACCCATCGCTTACTTCAATCCAAACGACCGTAGACGCCCTGAAAAACGTTTCGATCCAATCAACGAACACATTCGTTATCCAGAAGTCCTTGTAATCGGACCTAATGGAGAACAACTCGGCGTCATGAGCTCAATCGCCGCTAACAAATTAGCAGCGTCTTACGATCTCGACCTCTACTGCGTCGCCCCTAACGCCAAACCACCAGTTTGCAAGATTCTCAATTATGGGAAGTTCCGTTATGAGCAACAAAAGCAGCAGAAAGCCTCAAAAAAGAATCAGCACGTTACTGAAACAAAAGAGGTTCAATTAACACCGGTCATCGGTCAACATGACCTTGAGACAAAAGCAAAGAGAGCCGCAGAATTCCTCACAGACGGTAACAAAGTCCGTTGCTGTGTCGTCTTCCGTGGACGTCAACTCTCCCACAAAGAAGTAGGTGAAGAGGTTATGAAAAAGTTCCTCTCGCTAGTAGAAGAAGTCTCTTCCATTGACAAAGCGCCATATTGGGAAGAGAAACGTTACAACGTCATATTGGCGCCAGCAAAAAAGAAACAGGAGAAGAAAGATGCCTAAAATGAAAACCAAGAAGGGTCTAGCAAAACGTGTTAGATTCAGCTCAACCGGCAAAGTTAAAGTCCACCACAGCAACATGGGCCACTTAGCACCAAGAAAGAGCCGCAAACAAAGAAAGCACCTCGCAATGCCTAACTACTTAAGCAAGAGCGACGCAAGAAGAGTCACCGATATGATGGTGATTAAGTAAACGAAAAGGAGATAATCACCATGGCAAGAGTTAAAAATAGTGTTGTCACACATGCCCGCCGTAAGAAAATCTTAAAAGCTGCTTCCGGTTACAGAGGCTCAAAACACCTTTTATTCAGAACCGCTAAGGAACAAGTCCTTCGTGGTTACAACTACGCTTTTATCAGCCGTAAGGACCGTAAAGGCGACTTCCGCAAACTTTGGATCAAGCGTATCAACGCCGCTTGCCGCCAATATGATCTTAGCTACAGCAAGTTCATGAATGGCTTAACCAAAGCTGGCATCGTTTCAAAGACTGGCGAAGGTCTTAACAGAAAAATGTTAAGCGAACTCGCTATCGCAGATCCAAAAGCCTTTGAAGAACTCGTTAAGACCGCTAAGAAGGCCTTAGCTAAATAAGCTTCTAATTCTTAAACATCAAACCATTGCATCTCGCAGTGGTTTTTTGTTACGAGAAGAACGACTTCGTAAATGGCTTGAATTGACTGAACATTACAGAAGGAATTGCAGTTTGATCTTTCAAAAACGTTCAGTCAAATATCCCCTGCTATTCATTTGGAAATCAATTAAGACTCTAACAAAATTATATCGGTGGTTATTGATGAACTTTGTTAAATGTAAATTTCTAAATTGTTTCTGACTATCTACTGCTAATTATGACGAAACAATTAAACTTTGTTTCAAAACCATTTTGAACAATTGACTGATAATGAGGCAGTCGTTTATTCCTTGACGACTAATCGGTCAATATAAGCAAAATTGTCATATTTTTTAAATGCTAATACCCTGGTTTTCCCCTCTTTGAAAGCGCTTAAAAACGGCAGAAATTGAATACGTGTTGTATGAACAGTCGAATGTTCTTTAAAGCACGGAACCATCGACAAAAAACAGCAATTCTTGACTATTATGAGAGAAAATTGAGACCGCTTTCAAATAGCGACCGTCTTGTAAAGACTAAATTTACACATCCCACTATCGCAAGATTGTCGATTAAAACGCAATCCCTTTTTAAGATAATATTCTTAATCTTAGCGTCATCGGGAGAATACTCTTCTTTCTTTGGCGCTCAAAAACAATTGCGCGAAAATTTAAGCGCGGAAAGGAAAATTATGGCAAAGCCAAAATTATGGTTAGGACTCACTGCTGTCGGTTTGATGCTCTGTGGTACCTTCGTAGCTGGTGAACAACTTTGTGAATCATACAAAGGTCTTATCAACGACGTCCTTGGTTTAAGCACAACAAAGGTCGGCAAAGTCGAAGGTTCAGCATATGCAGAAAACGGCCAATTGACAGACGCAGGTTGGGAAAGAATGATCAAAGATTCTTACAAATACTGCGAAGAGTCACTTGAACAAGGTGCTGTCCTCTTAAAGAACGATAATGGTGCTCTCCCTTTAGCCGAAGATGAAAGAAACGTCACCTTATTAGGCCAAGGTTCAAGAAACTTATTCATGCGTTCAGGCGCTGGTGGTGCCTCACCTAACACCAACCTCGTCGTTTCATTAGACAAAGCTTTCAAAAACAACGGTTTCAAAATCAACAACACCGTCTTCAAAGCTTACAGCAAGTTATCTAACTCTCAGATGACTAACCCAGGTACTCAGGTCGAACACGCTTTCAGCAACTTCTACACCAATGAGATGAAAGACTCATTCTCCCAATATGGAGACGCAGCTATCATCACATTAGTTCGTATCGGTACCGAAAACACCGACCCAAGTGCTGGTCAACTCGATCTCAAAGACGACGAAAAGAAATTGCTTCAATTAGCAAAAGAATACAAAGAGAACGGAACATTCAAAAAAGTTATCGTTATGATCAACTCTCCAATGCCTATGTCAATGGACTGGATCGATAACAAAGACTATGGCATTGATGCCGCTCTTTGGATGGGCGTCCCTGGATACTACGGTGTCGGCGGTGTCGTCCACGTCTTAATGGGTAAAGATGCAGAAGGTAAGGCCATCAACCCATCAGGCCACTGTCCAGATACATTTGCAGCAAGCGCAAGCTCATCACCTGCATATGTCAACTTCGGACAATCAGCAATGGCTGTCTACCAAGAAGGCGTTTACGTTGGTTACAAATACTATGAATCACGTTACTTCGACGCAGTCCTTGGTCAAGGCAACGCAACTGGCACAGCTGGTACATTCATCAACAAAGCTGGTTGGAACTACGCAGACGAAATGGGTTACCCATTCGGCTACGGCCTCTCATACACAACCTTCGACCAAAAGATCGATTCAGTCGCTTATGACGCAGCAACCGATACCTACAACGTCAAGGTTGAAGTCAAGAACACTGGTGATGTCGCTGGTAAAGCTTCAGTTCAAGTTTACGTCCACGCTCCATACACCGAATTCGACAAGACCAACAAATTAGGCAAACCTGCTATCGCTTTAATGGCATATGACAAGGTTGACCTCGCAAAAGGTGAAACAAAGAAGATCACCGTTCCTGTCGAGAAATATTTCTTAACAACCTATGATAATAAGGTTAACAAGACCTATATCTTAGAAGGTGGCGACTACTACTTCTCAGTTGGTAACGGCGCACACGAAGCTATCAACAACGTCTTAGCAGAAACCCACCCAGAAGCAACTTTAACCGATCACTTAGGCAACAAAGTTACCGGTAACAAAGCTGCTGTCGCAAAAGTCGCAATCGACGAAGACCTCACAACATACAAGAAGTCACACTACAACGATACAACTGTTGAAAACCAATTCGACGATGCTGACTACAACTACTTTGCTAACAAAAATAGCAAAACACCTATCACCTACTTATCAAGAGAAGACTGGCAAGGTACTTGGCCAACCAAGCAATCCAACAACCCAGCTACTTCAGCAGATGGCAACATGCAACAGTACTATCAGAAATCAGCTACTGCTGCTAGCTTCACCGAAGGCGACGGCGTTGAATACAACGTCCCAGTCAAAGACGAAGAAGGCAATGTTGTCAAAATCAAATTCTCCGATATGGCTAACGTCCCACTTGGCGACGAATATGTCGAAGAAGGCAAATTCGCTGGCGAAAAAGGCGAAGATGTTTGGGATAAATTCATTAAGCAAATGAACTTAGATGACTTAGCTATCTCTGTTTCAGACAACCGTGGTATCTTAGCTGTCGGTAAAGTCAACAAATCAGGTAACTCAGTCGCTGAAGGTCCAGAAGGCTTATTATCAAGATTCCAATATGGTAAGGATAAGAGATGGGCAACCGGCTTCCCAACTGGCCCTGTCTACACCGCAACTTTCGACCATGCTATGCAAAAGAAGTTCGGTGGTTTCTATGGCGAAGAAGCATTATTTGCTGGTGTCGCTTGTGTTAACGCTCCTGGTGCTAACATCAACAGAACCCCTTACGGTTCACGTGCTTCTGAATACATGTCAGAAGACGGTATCATGAACTACCACGTTGCTGCTAACGTTATTGGTGAAGCAAGAAAGAAAGGCTTAATCATGAACATTAAGCACTGCTTCCTTAACAACCAAGAAACAGGTAGACAACGTATCTACACTTATTGTAACGAACAAGCTATCCGTGAAATCTACTTAAAGCCATTCGAAGGTGCATTAACCAAAGGCCGTGGCTTAGGTATCATGACTTCATATAACAGAATCGGTGCAAGATACGCAGCTTGCCACGAACCATTAATGAAGAACGTCATGAGAGGTGAATGGGGCTATAAAGGCTTAATCATCGATGACGCATTAACCGGTAGCAACAACGACCAATACTCAAATGGTCCAGCAATGTTACACTGCGGTACTGACTTATTCTGTTTAGACGGTAACCGTGGCGGACAACTCAAAGACTTCATCAGAAGCAACAACGATGGCGACCTCTTAAAAGATTTACAAAGAGCTAACAAGTACGTTATGTACGCTATCTCAAGATCATTCATGGGTGGCATCGAAGTTTCTGATGCAGAAATCTACGCACAACAACACCCATGGTGGAAGAATGTCGTTGACGGCGCTTTCATCGGCGTTGGTGTCTTAACTGCTGCTGCAGCAGGCTTATATGTCTTCACTGAATTCTTCAAGAAAGACAAAAAAGAAGCCGCTGAGGCTGCTGAATAACGGAGGGAAACGATAATGAAAAAGATTAAAGATTACCTTCAAAACAAAGGCTTAGGCATCTATCTTGTCTGTGCCAACATCCTCATTTCATTGGTTTTAATCCTTGTCTTCTTACCAACATACAAGGCTGCATTAACCAATGGTATGGATGCTGCAGCTCCAGAAGTTATCCCACTTCTCGCAGGTGCAGGTCTCCTTATCGAAGCAATCGTCCTTCTCTCACCAGAAGTCAGATTCTTACAACTCGGCGCTGTTGCAATGTTCGCACTCGCTATGGCAAAAGAAATCTTCTTAATTGCCCCAGCATTAGCAGACGTCGCTAACAACGTCCACTACCAAGGTGGTAGCTTCGAGACACAACTTGTTTACTTAATCATGTTGTTCGTCCTCGTCATCTCATCAATCGTTGCTTTATTCTTAGGTTTATTCAAAAACGAAGAAGAACAACAAGCTGAGATCAAAGGCTCCTTCAAAGGTAAAAAGCTTATCAAAAACGGCGCTTCATCAGCTGTCGCTCTCGTTCTCGCTGCAGTTTGCGGTATCGCTTCATTCAACATGGGCGGTAAGAGCATGGCTGTCGAAGATCCAAACATCACTCCAGAGTTAAGAAAAGCTGCTGAAGAATGTGATTATGACTTCGATCCTGAAGCAGTCATCGTCAAAGAACAAGAAAGCTACGACTTCAATGACGCAACAGTCAAAGGTCTTACTTACAATGCTGACATCACCAAGATCGGCAGAAAAGACGCTGATGGAAACGATATCCACTTCGTTTACATCTTCGAAGGCCGTTACGCTGAAGGTTATCAAGGCGACTACAGCGAAACCCTCGCATACTTCTTCTTATACGAAGACGGTTTATTCGTCGGTAACGTTGGCGGACAAAACACCCAAGTCAGAGGTTACTGGTACAACTCTTCTCTCGAAGGTGGCTATGACGCAGAAGCTGACGCAGACATCAAAGACTGCTTAGTCATGCGTTCTAACGTCAACAACTACGACTCAATCATCACAAACGAAGCCACTGACTTCTACTGCCGCTACACCCAAATCTACTTAGGATTTAGCTGGGGTACCCGTTCAATGGTTATCAGCGGATACTACTACTATCCAGAAATCGGTGCTCTCATCGACACTGGTGCCGAATCACTCGAATACCACGTTGGTGACACCTTCTCAACCGAAAGCTGGAGAGCTTCACGTGTTCTCAAGAACCTTAAATATCAAAAGATCCTTGCAGAAAACGACGTCAAATGGACAATCCCAGAAGGCATGGTCGACGCAAACGGCGACTTAGCTAAAGAAGGTATCTTCGATATCACAATCAAGTACAAAGATTGGGAAGCATCAAAGACCATCACAGTTCTCGCTGCTGAAGAAGAATAATAGGCTTAACCTATAAAACAAAATTGCTACCTGGCTTCACCGCTAGGTAGCTTTTTTATTTGTCGCAAATACCTTCTTAGCAAAAAAAGAACCCTAGATATTAGGGTTCAAAGGTGCCGTTAATGAAGGTAAGATACCAATTTGAGATAATGAGCAAATCTTGGCAGGGTCAGTTCTGTATACCCATAATTGGTTTGCCTTATGATGCCCTTTTTGATGAGGCGATCGCGGTAAACGCTTATTGTTTTTTCGTCCATATTGGCTCGAGCCGCTATTTCGGAAAGCTTAATATCCTTATCATCTTCGTAATTGGCAAGAATCTTTTTCTCTGTTTTTGATAGCTCTGACACTATCTTTTCATATACGTAATCCACTAAATATTGTTCATATTCAGCCAAAAACATTTCGGTGATGGATTTGCCTCCTTTTTCGAACATCAAGTATCCTATGGTCTGATAGGCATATGCATAGCCTTTTGACAAGCGCGTAAGCTTAAGAGCTAATTCATCGTCGACTCCAAGAAGTTCTTTGTAAGAACACTTAATGATACCTTCGTTGAGAGGGCCAAGAAGCACTTTTGGTGCCCTATACAAGAACGTTAAGCTCTTGTCATCTTGCAATTTTGCGATATTCTCGAATAGACCTGTCATCAATAATCTTACAGGGAATTTCTCTCTAAGAAGACTTTGATACGCTTCAACAAAACGCTTCATTTGTTCGCTATTATCGACTTCATCAATCGTAATAAGAACGTTCTTTCCTTTCTTTTTAAGATAGGTAAGCATCTTTTTTAGGAGGGCATATGCTGAAGAAACTGGCTCTTCGCCATGAATGGAGAAAGAAATTCCCTTAAAGGAGAAGTCAAATTCGCTTTTTATGAAAAGCTTTTTGAGTTTTCCGTTTTCATATAGTTCAGAAGCGACATTTTCTATTATGTTGTCTTTTACTCCAGGATCAACGACAATCCAATCCTTCATTTCCTTAAAATGTGAAGATATATATGACATGAGAACCGTCTTACCGCTTCCTCTAAGACCCGTTATCACATATGCGTGGTTTGAAGGATTGTCATTCGAAAACTCACTAATGATTTTCTCGCTTTCCGTTATACGTTTAATTAAATTGGTTGGTTCCAAGCCAAATGTCATAGAAAATGGATTGTTCATTGCAAAGTCCTCCTCGTCATCAAAATTTTAGAACTCTTTAGAACTTTTTTCAAGATTTAGAACTCTTTAGAACTTTTTTTAAATTTTA
The DNA here is from genome assembly GCA_024408335.1 of Bacilli bacterium. Classification (GTDB taxonomy): domain Bacteria; phylum Bacillota_I; class Bacilli_A; order RFN20; family CAG-826; genus UBA4951. Next base: position 23,881 of record JAKSVB010000006.1, on the reverse strand, counting down.
GAACTCTTTAGAACTTCTTTTCCAAAAGAAAACCGTCTTATTAAGACGGTTGTTGTTCTTTTTCTGCAAAATTCACCACTTCTCCATCTCTTACTAGGATAGATTTGACGTCGTGGATACATTCTTCAATCATTGTTTGCCAATCAAATTTTGATTCGTAGAACTCACATTCATCGATTCTTGGTTTTGTTTTTGGCTTCTTAGGTTTGAAGATCGTGCAGCAATCTTCATAAGGTCTAATTGAAATATCAAATGTTCCTATATTCCCTGCCATTTTGATTATGTCGACTTTGTCACTTACGGCAAGAGGACGAATGACAGGGAAATTAGTGACGTTATTGATCGTGATCATTGAGTCAAGGGTTTGAGATGCGACTTGGCCTACCGATTCACCATTGGCGATGCCGATGCAGTGATGGTATTTACCAAGCTTTTCAGCAAGGCGGTACATCATTCTTCTCATAATGGTGATGCAGTATGGTTCAGGAACGTTTTGATAGATGGCAAGTTGAAGCTTTGTGAATGGGATGATATTGAGCTTGATGTCTTCTTGATAGACATTAAGCTGCTTGATGATATCAGTAAGCTTATCGATAACCGCATCACTTGTGTATGGAGGGGCTGCGAAATGGATGCATTCGATTCTGATGCCTCTTCTTAAAAGAAGATAAGCCGCAACAGGTGAATCGATGCCACCACTAAGCATCATCATAACTTTGCCATTCATTCCAAGAGGATATCCTCCAGCGCCGTAATATGTGTGGCTTGAAAGATATACGGCATCTTTTCTTACGTCTGCTTTAAGGACAATATCAGGGTTATGAACATCGACTTTAAGTTCAGTGTTTCTTAGAATCATGCCTGCTAAAGCGACATTTACCCCATGAGAATCGAGAGGATATGTCTTATCTCCTCTTTTAGCAACGACCTTGAATGTTTTACCTTCCTCAAGCTTGATGAGCTCAAGAGCGTCTTTCTTTAAGGTTTCGATGTCTCTGCTTGATTTATAGACAAGTGATATGCGTTGGATGCCACTTACCTTTTGGAGACGGTCGATGATAGGCATTGGATCATCAGGGAATTTGACGTATGTGTGATCATGGTCATTAGTGACTGTGCAGCCGAATTCCTTGATGGCGTGTCTGATGTTTTTGTTAAGTTCTCTAATGAACTGCTTTCTGTTTTCACCTTTGGTGGAGAGTTCTCCGTAGTGAATCATGAGTGAATCGTAATTCATCGGTTAATGGTCCTTTCTAAGATATCCATGAATTCCTTCATGAACGCTTGTGCTTCATTTATGGTATTGCTTTCGCTAAATGAAAGGCGGAGTGAGTTTCTAGCGTCGCCTTCGCTTCTATTCATAGCAAGAAGAACGCTAGAAATAGGCTCTCCTTTGCTTGAACAAGCTGAAACGCTAGATACATAGATTTCCCTCTCTGAAAGGGCCTCAAGGATAACGGAGGCTTTCTTGTGTTTAAGAGAGATATTCAAAACGAATGGAGAACCGTCTATTGGAGAGTTAAACGACACTTCATCAAGCTTTCCAAGTTCTTCCTTTAGATAATCGTATATTTCTTTGACGTGAGGAATCTTCCTTGTCATTGACTTCATTGCTTCTTTGACTGCAAGAGCATGAGAAAGAGCGCATGGGACATCGACTGTTCCGCTTCTAAAGCCGCCTTCTTGGCCTCCTCCATCAAAGAGCGAAGCGAACTGTATCTTCTTTAAATATATAAGAGCGCCATCCCCTCTAAGGCCACCGATCTTGTGGGTGCTATAGGTGAACATGTCGATCTTGTTATAAGGCATCTTGACCTTGCTTACCGCTTGGGTGAGGTCGCTATGGAAAAGGGCTTTTGGGTACTTATGGACGATGTCTGCTAAAGCGTTCATGTCATTGATTGAGCCAACTTCGTTGTTAACGCCCATAATCGAGACGAGGATTGTTTTATTGTCCATCGCTTCTTCTAAAGAAGAAGGAAGGACTTTTCCTTCCTCGTTAACTGGAAGGTATACGACTTCAAATCCTTCTTTTTCGAGTTCTTTGAAGACATTTGTTACCGATGGGTGTTCAACGCTAGAGACGATGATTTTGTTGCCTCTATTCTTATAGAGTTTGCAAACGCCTTTGATTGAAAGGTTATTGCCTTCTGTGGCGCCGCTTGTGAAGATGAGGTTATGGGTTTTCTCTAAGCCAAAAGAGGCAAGGATTTCTCTTCTTGCTTCATCGAGTTCCCTATTCGCTTTTCTTCCAAGGGCGTGGGTGCTTGAAGAATTGCCAATTACGGTTTGGCATTTTTCCATGTACAAAGATAAGACCTCAGGGAGAGGACTTGTTGTGGCGGCGTTATCAAAATAAATCATCTGTGGCGTGTAGGTATTTCTCTTGAGGATTCGACTACTTTTGTGGCGCTTTCATACGCTTCTAAGAAAGAGGCGTTGAAGAAAAGATTTTCAGCTTGTGAAAGAGCGGCGTCTTTGGTGCTATCTATTGTGCGGTATCTGTTAGCGAAGACGATTGCTTCTTCTGCTTTCTTATATCCTTCTCTTTCGGTCTTGACCATTGCTAAAACTGAATCAGAAACGCTTGCGAGTTCAGCATATACTTCATTGGCTTTTCTTACGTCAATAGGCTTTGTTCTAATGATTTTGTAAAGAACGTCAATTGTGCCATATGCCTTAGCAAAATCGTCTTTGTGCTTTTCAATTAATCCTGGGATGTTTGCGGATTTGATTTCGATTTCAGCGTCTCTAATTGCTTCGAAATAAGTCCTGACTCCCCCTTCTGCTTTCTCACTGTCATTCTTTAAGGACTGGAGGTATGAAGAGAAACCTGCGATTGAGGATGTGACTTCTTCAGTTTCTTTCTTGAGGGTATTCATCATCTCAAGAAGGACGCTGTAAGGTTGTTTTGTGCCACCATGGATGCAGGTATCAAGATTGCGTTTAGAAGCAGCTGATTTGTTAATGAGCTCCTTGATGTGAGCAAGGTCTGCTTTGCTTTCATCACTAAGAAGGAAGATCTTCTCGATTTGCGGGAGGGCGTGGATGAGAGTCAAATAGCTATTTTGAATTGCGACGTCGTTATTCGAGACTGATGCATGTTCTTTTTCGAATTCTTTTCTCGCTTCGATTTCTTTTTCAAAAGCCTCTTCGCTAATTCTGATTTTGTTGCGGATGCTTTCGAATCTAAGTTCAACGCCTGTGGTATCGAGGCTAGAGATCTGAGTGGTGATTTGCTTGAGTTCGTTATGCATGCTTGTGATGGTTCCCTTAGTCATGATGTGGCTTAAAGGATAACCGGCTTCAAGAAGCTCGTCATAACGGTTTGAAAGGGTAGCGATCTTATCAGGAAGAACGTTTGTGATCTGTAAACAGATGGCAGGAAGGGTTTTGATTAACCTTCTTGCGGTTTCAACGACAGGCATGATGGTTGAGCGGTAAATGGTTTCTGCTTCATCATATCTAGCGTTTTCGATATCGTTTTCGGCTTGGACGAGGAAGCCATCGATCTTCTTGAAAAGGAATTCGAAGGTGTCGTGAAGGATGGAGATGTCGTTTTGTTTTGCGTAATAGTCCTGCTTCATCGCTCTAAAAGCTTCTTTGCAGGTAACGGAAAGAGAAGTCACATTATCCTCGACGTGGAATTTGGTCTTGAGTGATGAATAAAGGCTTTCGACTTGTTCTTCGTAGTTGCCGATTGTCTTTTTGGCGGTTGGGATATATTCCTTTAGTTCTTTGAAACGTCCTTCGGCAAGGAGGTCTTTAACGCTGTTGCTTGTTGCTTGAGCAGTCGCATCAATCGAATCACGGATGGTTTTGTATCTGGTATCCCAGTTCATGTAATCCTCAACGTAGATGAGGTTCATGGTTGAGATGGTCTCAAGTCTTCTTATATAGGCAAGGATATCGCCGAAAAGAAGGGCGTGTTCGTTTTCGAATCTGCTAATTATCTCTGTCGCGGCTTTCTTTAATCTCACCCTTGAGAAGATGGTGAAATAGAGAACGAAAAAGAGGATTAAAACAATAACCACTCCCCCGCCGATTAGAGGCAAATATATTTTAGGGTCGATTGCGACACCGTCATAAACACTTAAAAACTCGTTTTTAATCATGCAATTACTATAGCATGGGCGCACGCATATGCGTAAATGTTTGTTGTCATTTTGAAAAATTATGAAGGTTTTTGGACGCTAGAACTATTTTTTGTTGACAAGCGCTACATCTATAACTAAAGTTATATCCGCGTGAGCTAGCAGGTTATTATGCTTCCGCCCGACCGTCATTCAATAATTTAAGTAAGGACGTGCTACCGTCACCGAAAAGAAATGACATCCGGGAAGCAGAGATATCCCTCCCAAATTTGTTCTCGCAAAGAAAGGAGACATTAAATATGTCAAAGTACACTGGATCCGTTTGGAAACAATCCCGTCACCTTGGTTTTTCACTTCTCGAAACTGGTGATGAACTCAAAAAGAGAGCCTATGCTCCTGGTCAACACGGCCAAGAAAGAAAGAGAAAGCCATCAGAATACGGCGCTCAATTAGCTGAAAAGCAAAAGCTCAGAGAGCTCTACAACATCAACGAAAGACAATTCCGTAGACTCTTCATGCTCGCTAAGAAAGAAAAGACCGTTACCGGTATCGCATTCTTCCGTATCCTTGAAAGCCGTCTCGACAACCTCGTCTACCGTATGGGTTTCGCCCGTACTCGTGCAGGTGCAAGACAACTCGTCAACCACGGTCACATCTTAGTCAACGGCAAGAAAGTTGACATCGCAAGCTACCTTTGCAAAGTCGGTGACAAGATCTCCCTTAAGGAAGAATCACCACTCAAGGTTGTCAAAGAAAGCTTCGAAGGCAAGCCAACCCTCCCAGCATACGTCACAGTCGATGCTGAAAAATTCGAAGGTGTCTTCGCTCGTTTACCAGAACGTAACGAACTTCCAAAAGATATCAACGAAGCTCAAATCATCGAATACTACAACCGCTTACTATAATCGGTTAATTCGAGAGACAAATGTAGCAAAAACGGTCCTAGAAATAGGGCCGTTTTTATTTGTATAAAGACCTTTCTGACTATCCGTCAGGCAAATCACTTCTTATAGTTTTCGTAATGTGACAAAACACTAACAAAAAAGAAGGTTTGTTACGCCTTCTTCTCATTAAGCTTTGTAAGTCCGGCTTTAACTTCTTTGGCTGCAGCATCGAATCCTGCCTGGCCTTCGTCCACCACGACTCCATCAAGGACATCTTGAAGCTTGTATTCCTTATCGAGGTATCTAATGGCCTCAAATCCGAGAGTGACTGTGAGGATGCCGTTAATTAATCCGTTAACCGTTGAATCAACTACGGTGCCGATTAAGTTGCCTAAAATTGGGATGGATTGGAAAGCGCCAGAAACGGTGCTTGCGATTCCTGCGCCGATCTTAGCGTTTCCTGCGCCATAAGCGACGAGGGAGTTTCTTAAGACCGTCATGAATATCTTCGCCATTTTGGTGTCGCTAGGACGGAAGCCATAAAGATAAACGATATCTTTGATGAGCGTCATATTGATGGCGATGACAATCGCTGTATCGATTTTGTTATCTTGAGAAAGAGCGGTAAGGCCACCGCACTTGAGAGCGGCTCTAACGATCATCTCGTGAGAAGCCTTTTTGATTGGCTTTGAATAGAGTTTTGTAAGAGCGTCTTTGATGAGCTCATTGTCATTAGCAATCAAAGCGCCTTTAAGGACTTCGACATTGACATCATCATACCAAAGGCATTCTTCAACGTTCTCATGGACTTCGACGATCTTCTCCGCGAGATGCTTTCTCATTTTGCGGTTATGCCTAATCGATTCATGGACATCACCTCTATTGACCCTAACCTTGAACTGCTCAAGTCTCGTTATCTTAACAAGGGGCACTATATATAAAAGGATGAAAAGAATTAAGGCCACTGTTCCTGAAGCGATTCCAAAATATAAATGGACATCAAAAGCCTTTAATACGAGGACTAAGAGGCAAGTGAATATTACGAGTCCAATTGAGGCGGCAAAGATCGTAAGGAAAGCTTTCGCGGTCTTCGCGCTGCCTTTCTCGTTATATGTTCTTTCGTATTCCTCTAATGTGAGTTTTTTCTTTTCGTTATTTTTCATTTTATTCTATTGAGTCTTTCTTGCTTGGAAGAGTGAATTCGGTGTATGAAGCGAAATCAGGGAAGGTGATGCTTCTTTCGTCATCGAAGATGAAGGACGCATCTCCTTTTAGTTCAAAGGATTCGATTGCCGGTACGACATCTCCAACTTCATATTTGTCATCCACGTCATTCGCATAGATATATGAAGCGTCCGAAGTGAATGCGATATCGAAATTGAGTCCAGTGAACGAATACATGGTGTAAGACATCGCGATTTCGAATTTAAAGTTTTTGATAGAATCCACGAATGGCTCAAATTCCTCAATCATATCGAGGATGCTTTGGATGCTAAAGTCAGAGCCAAGAATCGTATCTGCGATATCTGGAATATCGTTTACCATCGAATATATTGCGTCATATATGGCTTTTGGGTCTTCTACGGTTAGAAGTGTCTTATAGGATTTGTTTCCATTCTCGTCCTTGGTTCCTGAATAAACGAAGTTCACTCCGAGTCTAGAATCGAGGGCAGCTAGGAATTTGTCGGTAATCGATGGGAGGAGGTCGTTATTCTTGCTTAGTGGCATAAGGTCATCAAGTAGGGACGTGACATCGCTATCGAGAGTGACTTTTGCTTTATCGGAAAGAGTGAAGGATGATACATCGTAATCCAAGATTTCTAGAAGCGCGGTAAACAAGGTTTCAGAAGCGTCAAAAAGCTCTTCTGAACGGTGTCCATCGCTTCCTAAGAAATCCCAATAGGCGGTTCCGTCATCAAGATAAAGGTGACCTGATTGGTTTTTGGTTTCTTTGTTTTCGGCGCCGTCATTTATTGTGACGTCTGCACCTAAGATAGAAAAAGCCGCATTCAAATCAGCGAAAGAAGATGAGTTTCTATTGTTTGACACTGCTTTGATGGTGCCATTATTAATAGAGACGGTTTCCTTGTTTCCTTTTTTGACGAAGTAGTCTTCTCGACCACTAAAGACGGTCTTTTCGTATTCTTGGGTGGAAGAGGAAATGGATGCGTTAGTTAAAGTCATCTCAGAGCCACGCTTAGCAAGAGATGTTTCAAGGGCGTTCTTGAGGTATGTCCTACTTGAATCGCCTTTGATTGTTTGGATGGATGATGATACTTCAGATGAAGAGAGCGACTCGTTACTAAAGCTTCCTTCACTCGAGCTTAAAGAGGAGGATCCTCCTCCACAGCTAGCAAGCAATAGGCCTAAGGTTAATAAAAATCCACTCTTCTTTTTGATCATTAGAATTCACCAAGGTAGTAGTTCTTCTTGCCACGTCTAACGATAAGGTATTTGCCTGCCATTGCATCGGCGATGGTGAAGACCTTATTCATATCGGTGACTTTTTCTCCGTTGACCGAGACGCTGTTTTGAGAAATGAAGGTGCGAGCTTCTGTTTTGCTCTTTGCGCTTCCTAAGAGAATGAGAAGATCAACGAGGTTGATTTCAGTTGGAAGCTTGACTTTGAGAGAACCAAGAAGTTCTTCGATTTGGTTGGCATTGAGTCCAGCGACATCGCCTGAGAAAAGGACGTTACTCATTTGGACAGCTTCTTCTGCTGCTTCGACGCCATGAATGTCTTTGGTGACTTCGTATGCGAGTTTCTTTTGAGCGACTCTCATGCCAAGGTTGGTTAAGTGTTCGCGGATAACGTCTTCGATTTCATCATGTGAGAGGAAGGTGAAGACTTTGAGATACTTAACAGCATCTTCATCGGTTGTGTTGATGAAGTATTGGTAGAGTTGGTATGGTGATGTGAGGTTTCTATCAAGGAAGAGAGCGCCTTTCTCACTCTTGCCGAATTTCTTGCCATCGGCTCTGGTGATAAGGTGAGCGGTCATGACTTCTGCTTCTGCTTTATCGCCATCGAGCTTACGGATGAGCTCAAGGCCGCTTGTTAAGTTGCCCCATTGGTCGTTGCCACCGATTTGCATGGTGACGCCTTCAGTCTTTCTGAGGTGATAGAAGTCCATTGATTGAAGGATTTGATATGAGAATTCAGTGAAAGAAATGCCTGATTCAAGACGTGAAGAGACGATTTCTTTTGAAAGCATGTAGTTGATTGAGAAGAATTTGCCATAGTCTCTAAGGAATTCGAGCATTGGCATGTTTCCTAACCAATCGTAGTTATTGACGATCATGCCCTTCTCTGGGTCAGTGAGGTCAATGAATCTTTCGAGTTGGTTTCTGATTGATTCGGTGTTGGCGCGAAGAACGTCCATTGATTGGAGGTTTCTTTCTTTTGATTTGCCACTTGGGTCACCGATCATACCGGTAGCACCACCGACAAGGGCAATGATTTTGTGGCCTGCTTGTTGGAGACGCTTAAGGATTGAGATCATGACGTAGTTGCCAACGTGCATGCTTGAAGCGCTTGGGTCAAAGCCACAATAGATAGTTTGTTTGGTTTCGAATAATTTACGGACGTTTTCTTCGTTTGAGTACTGTTCAATAAGTCCGCGGTAGTTAAGATCATCAACAATGTTTTGCATAGTAATTTACCTCTCGGCTTTATTCTACACGAATAAAGAGTGGAAGGCACAAAAAAAGTCACTAGTTTTATCTAGTGACAGTTTTCTTAGCATTATCTTTTGATGGTTGAGTTTCTTTCGATGAGAGTTGGTTGGAATTTGTAGCTCTTCTCAACAAGTTCGTTGTTGATGAGATCGATTAACATGTACATCGCTCTTTGGCCAACTTCTTCCATATTGATGTGGAGGGAAGTCAATGTTGGACGAACAATGTTTGCGTACTTTGTACCAACAAGTGATAGGACCTCAAGATCTTCTGGGATACGAAGTCCAGTATCGGTTGCTGCGTTTTCGATTGCGGCAGCGATTGAGTCACGATAGACAATAAGAAATTCGCCTTTGTGGTTTTTGAAGTATTGGCAGAAGTCGTTATAGGTTCTGGTGTATGAGTCATCGCAGTTAAGGACATTGAATGGCTTTCCAAGACGTTCATGGGTTTCAAGGAAGGCTTTCTCATTTCTATTAAGAAGTCGGCCTCCATCATGGACGTGGACGAATGTCATCATCTTGTCGCCACCTTTTTCGTAGTAGCTCTCGATGTACTTGGATAAGACGTCAGCGTAGTTAAAGAGGACACAGCCGACTTTTTCTCCGACGAGTTTGCTATTAACGACGACGGTTGGAACGCTGTAAGAATTGATTTTCATGACATCCTCTGAATCAAGCTCGTCATCAAAGATGATTGCGCCGTCAACGTGTGAGGTGATGACTTTTTCAATCATGGAAAGAGCTTCTTCGTGAGAGTGTGATGTGGTGAAAAGAGAAAGGATGAAGCCTTTCTTTTTGGCGACTTCGGAGATGCCATTAAGAAGGTTTGAGATGTAGACGTAATTAGCGCTTGGGATAACGACGCCGATATTGGTGGATTTATTGGTAGCCAAAGCTTGAGCTAAACCTGAAGGTTTATAGCCTAAGCGTTTGATTGTTTCTTCAACTTTGATTCTTGTTGCGTCAGTGACGTTTCCTTGTTTGTTGATGACACGCGAAACAGTGGCGAGAGAAACCCCTGCCGCCTGCGCAACTTGATATATGGTAACACGATCTTTTGTATTCATCCTTCAGCCCTCCGAACATCAAATATTTTAATATTCGAATTTCTGAAATCAATGAAAAGATTTTCATAAATCCAGAAAATCCTTACAAATGGCATAAATTGCAATAAAAACGGCCAAAATTTTCATTTTTTTGGACGTTACATGAATCAATTCTTTCAACAATTTCTTGATGATTTACGCAACAAATGATTTGTTTTTACTATATTTTACAAGGCTTTGAAAGAGTTTTGCCGAATTCGAACAATTAGTTAAGCTAAGTTCTTCTTTTTCCTCTATAATTTAGTCATGGAACCAAACAAGAACTTAAAACAATTACTTAGCGAAATAGATAGTAAGGTCGTTGTCTGTGCAGCGACAAAATACGTTGATGGCAAAGATTCTTTGAAGCTACTTTCATACGGCATCAACAACTTCGCAGAAAATAGAGTGGACGCTTTTCTCAAAAAACATGAGGCCCTCAAAGACTATGACATCAAATGGCACTTCATTGGACATCTTCAATCAAACAAAGCCAAATTGGTCGCTAACAAAATTGATTACCTCCACTCCCTCGATTCTCTTAAACTAGCAAGAATCATTAACGAGAACAGAGACACTCCTCTCGATTGCTTTGTAGAAGTATCAATCAACGGCGAAGAATCTAAGGACGGTATTAAGCCTGAAGACGCTTTGGAGTTTGTCAAAGAAGCCATGAAATTCAAAAATATCCATATCGTTGGCTTAATGATGATGAGCGTCAAATATTCCGATCATGAATCACTCATGTCCCAATTCACTAAGTTAGTTAACCTAAAGAAAGAGATCGAAAATGAGTTTTCGATCAAAATCCCATATCTATCAATGGGGATGTCAAACGACTATAAAGAAGCCATCGAAGCAGGAGCAACGCATGTTCGATTGGGACGAATTCTTTTCGATGGATTTAGTCTTTAATTTTGACTCAAACAATTATTTATATAATAAATAACTTTTAGAAAAAGTGTGTTTTCCAAGGTTTTTTTCATCAAAAACAGTGTGTTTTCCAAGGTTTTTTTCATCAAAAACAGTGTGTTTTCCAAGGTTTTCAGAACTGAAACAACTATATTTTGTCAAGTTTGCCGGTTGTTTTGAGGGCAAAAAGAAAAAGCGTAGCCCTCAATTTCGCTAGGAACTACGCTTTAGTTTTTATCTAAGGAAGAAGTCTTCGCCTTCTTTGAATGATGGTTCATCATCAAGAAGGAAAGCCTCGTTGGCGCTACCTTCGATCCTAAGCTCTGGGGCGCTTACGACGAGGACGTCATTGTTGATGTTTCTTATGATGGCTTTGTGGAACAATGATCCGTCATAGAGGATTGTGCCATCCGTTGCGACGACAACCTTTGAACCTGCTTTGACGTTTGGATATGAACTCACTGTCTCATATTTGTCATCGCCACAGCTTAACTCTAGGATTTGAGCCTTCTCATCAAGAGGGTGTTCCTCTACTTTTGTAACTAGAGCGACTTTGTATCCCGATTCAGTTAGGGTTGGGAGAGCTTCTAGCCCTTCTTTGGTCAAGAGGTTATTGATGATCTCAAGCATCTTTTCATCAGGGATCATGATGACTCCATTGACCTTGATTTTCATCACTTCGCCGATGTTAAAGATGTTGATTCCGACAAGCGTGTCTTTCTCATCGTATAGAGCAACGATATTGCCGAGTTCTTTTTTGTGATCGACGCGTGCTTCTGGATTCATCACAACGATGAGGATGTCGCCTATAGCGGCGCGGTTATAGAAGAAACGATACATGGCTTTCTCCTTATTTCTTATAAATAAGCCTATAGATTGGCTTGCCTTCGCTTCTGAAATTTCTTTCATACTCGCTCATGGCGTCATTAACCTCATCGAAGACGTAATTCGTCTCATCGACAATGTTAACGAAACTAGTTCCAACCACTTCTTCTTTGGTGAATTCGTAAAGGCCTGGGTTATCTGTCTTTTGTTTAAGTTCAGCGCCTTTCTTAAGAAGAGTGAGGTATTTCTCAAGACGAGGCTTAGCAGTAAGCCTTCTCTTGTTATGTCTCTTCTTTGGCCATGGGTCGCTGAAGTTAAGATAAATGACTTCAAAGGCTTCGCGAGGAAGCTCTGGTTCAACTTTATCGAAATCCTGATATATGATTTTGACGTTTTTGAGTTCTTGCTCGACGACTTTCTTTGCTAAGGTGCCAAGCGAAGAGACATCACGTTCAACGGCGACATAATGGTTTTCAGGATGACGTGAGGCAAGAGAAACGATGAAGTCTCCTTTGCCTGAACCGATTTCTAAATACAAAGGCGCACCTTCAAAATAACTCTTATCTTCAAGTGGAAGAGTAAGGGTTATCTCTGGGTGGTCATTGATGAAGGGCTCAGCCCATTTCTTGAATCTTGATCTCACTTCTTTGTACCTAATGCGTAGATTGCTCTAGCGTAAATAGCGATGTCTTTGATGAAGTCAGAGACATAGATGTATTCATCTGGTGAATGCATATTGCCTGGGTGGTTTTTGAATTCAGCACCGAAAGCGACGGTGTTAGGAGCTTCTTTTGCGTAAGTGCCTCCACCGATTGCAAGAGGCTTAGCGAATAAATCCATAGCGCCCCACTTGTAGGCTTTCATAAGAGTACTAACAAGAGGTGACTTCTTATCAAAGATGAGGAGTTTGCTTTCGCCTTTGAGTTCTGCTTCCATTCCGATAAATGCGAAGAGCTTATTAGCGAGTTCTTGAGGCATTGCTTCTTCGCCGAATCTGAAGTCTAAAGTCATCTTTAAGATCTTGCCATCATATTTGACGACGCCGTAGTTGTATGTTGTGTCACCAAGTTCTTTGGAATGGTTATATCCACCAAAGGCGTGGCCATTATTATCGGCCATTGCTTCTGCGATCTTTGAAAGAGCTTCGAGCTTATAGAATTTGCCAAGATGATAGAAGGCGTTCTTGATGGCGTTTTCACCAAGTTCTGGAGTTGAACCATGGGCGGTCTTGCCAACAAATCTAACCATTAAGAGAACTGGGGTTGAGGTGATTTCACATTTGACTGCGTTATCTTTGAGGTATTTTGCGAACTTCTCATCTGGTTTAAGAGTGACGAGAACTGAATCGCAGACAGCATTAGCAACAACGCCGCCATCCATATTGATGATTGGATCAAGGCTAAGTTCCTTGGTCATATCATATCTATGAATGCCTTTTTCTGCGTAGATAAGAGGCCAGTTGGCGTCTGGAGTGAAACCGAATTTTGGGGTTTCGCCTTTGTAGACGTTGAAGTAATGTTCAAGACAGCTTGAGCCTCTTTCCTCATCGCCACCGCTGACGAGTTTGACGCGGAAGCCTTTGATGAGGCCATTATCTGCTAAGAGCTTAGTTGCAAAGAAAGCAGCTAAGAGAGGTCCTTTGTCATCACAGGCGCCTCTTCCATAAACGACGCCATCTTTGATTTCAGCGCCGAAAGGTTTATGAGTCCACTTTCCACTAACTGGGACAACATCACTATGGCCATAGATGCCGATGAGCGGTCCTTCTGTTCCGACTGTGATTTCTGTGCAATATCCATCGATGATCTTGCTTTCCCAACCATAGTCTTTTCCGAGTTTTGCAAAGTATTCTAAAGCTTTTTTGACATCTGCACCGAATGGAGCATCTTTTGATACGGTCTTTGCATCATAGACACTTGGGATGCGGATGAATTGTTGAAGAGCGAGAAGAGCGTTCTTCTCGTATGATTTTGCGAGTTTATTCCAATTTGGCATTTCTTCTATTTCCTTCCTTTCCTCACATGTTTGGTACCTTACCAAACAACCACATCGTTCCTTTTGTCATCTGCCTAAACTACCAAACTACCATCGATGACAATAAGGCCTCATTAAGGAACGTCAAACACACTTAATGTGTGTTCCTACATAGTTTATTGTTTTTATCTCAAAGATAAAAGAAATAACTGACATCAAAGAATTATGTAGGTCTCATCTTCCTTCCAAAATCGCTAAAGAATATAATGTCCTTGCCCGGCACTTCATATAGATGGAGGTCGGAGCGGAGGTAGACCAAATGCTATTAGCCATCGATATTGGCAACACCATGACGAACTTTGGTGTCTTTGAAGGCGAGAAACTAATCGCGACCCATAAGTTCGAGACTTCATCCGTTACCTCAGCGGATGACGCAAAAGTCAAAGGAGCGGGATTCAAGATGCTCCACAAAGAGGTTGGAGAGATTGAAGGAGTCATCATTTCCTCAGTCGTTCCAAGTAAGACTTCGCTATATGTTGATATGGCAAGTGATTGGGGTGTCAAAGCTCTGACCTTAGGACCTGGACTCAAAACAGGGCTTAAGCTTAAAGTTGATTATCCTAGTGAGGTCGGCGCAGATTTAATCGCCGATGCCGTAGGAGCCTTAACCAAATATGGAACAGGGTGCTTAATCGTTGATCTAGGCACTGCAAATAAATACATATTACTCGACAAAGAAGGAGCTTTCGCAGGTCTTTCAATTGCACCAGGCGTCAGAATCAGCATCGACGCTTTGGTTTCTGGAGCAGCTGCTCTTCCTGAAATCAGCCTCAAAGCACCTAAGAACGCGGTAGGTAAAAACACTTTAGATTGCATGAATTCCGGCATCATCTATGGTACCGAATTCGAGATCGAAGGGTTTGCTGCCGCTTTCGAAAAAGAAGCGGGCTATCCGTTAAAAAAGATCATCACAGGTGGCAACTCAAGATACATCATCGACCACCTCGATGGATTTAATTACGACGAGAATCTTACCCTTTTTGGTTTGGCTTCTATCTATTACAAGAGGAAGTAATGGCAAAAGAGAACAAATAATACCTCCAATATCTTTGGGCTACTTCTTTTCTTTAGGAGAAAACAAAAATGAAATCAAAAATCACTGTCAGAGAGATGACAGGCATTGCCATCTTGACTGCTATCTTAGCGGGATTATGGGCTTTCAGCACCTTCATCCCAACACCAGCTTTAAAGCTTAACTTTGCTCTTGTTCCAATTGTCGTTGGAGCATGTATCTATGGCCCATGGTGCGGTTTGTTCCTTGGCGTAGTTGACGGCATCTTAGTCGTTCTTGACCCTGCTACAGCAGGTTTCTTAGCAGTAAACGTCTTCTTAACAATCCTTCTTTGTGTTCTCAAGACCGGACTTGCAGGACTTGTTTCAGGATTCTTATTCAAGCTTCTAAAAAAGAAGCAGGACCTCGTTGCGTGTTTTGCTGCTTCTTTGGTTGTTCCAGTTATCAACACAGGACTTTTCTTAGGCGGAACCATCCTCTTCTTCCTTAGCGTTTTCGGAGGAGATGTCATGACTTTATTAGGCGTTGTATTCACTCTTAACTTTGCAATAGAGTTCGCAATCGCAGTCATCATGTCCCCTGCTATTTACAAAATCATCAGAATCGTTACCAAAAACAAAACCACTTCAGTAAGCGGTAATTAGTTCTTAGAACTTTTCAAAAATCATCTAGGCCTCAGTAGCCTAGATTTTTTGTTGTTTTACAAAAGATTTTGCAGTCCAAATCAAAAATTTCATTTTCGACTGCAATTTTTATTGATTTTTGCAGTCCAAATTATAGAATTCATTTCGGAGGTACAAAAAATGAGCTTAGAGAAAATGTATTACAAGCTGAAGAAAGAAGATTTCGATGCGTATTACAAATCACTTAGATTAAGCGAGAACGTTATCGTTTTCAAAAAAGGCGATGGCAAAGAATTCTTTTACTCTAAGACTGTCGAAATCAGTGATGCTTTACATGATCTTGAGCTCGAATGCCTCGCTTTTGACGCTCTTGCTTCCAAGCTTTCTAAGTTTGCCAAGAAACAACTCATCATCTCATTTTTAGTTGATGAGGTGCTCTCCACCAACAAAATCGAGGATATCAATTCCACAAGACACGATGTTTTTTATACGTTAAATAACTTAGAGAAATCCAAAGACAAAAAGGTTAAATCGATCGCAAAAGCCTATTTGCTTCTTTTAGAAGAGGGGAATCAAACATACGCTTCTTTGCAAGACATCAGAGATGCATATGATCGTCTGATGGATGGGTGTCTAAGCAAAGACGATAAACCTGATGGAACGTTTTTTAGAAAAGGCCAAGTCACCGTCACTGACGGAGTCAAGATAATTGATAACGGCATTAACGGCGAAGAAAACATCAACGAAGCCATGCAGTTCTTCTTAGATTTATACAATTCAGATATGAACGAACTTGAAAAAATGATCCTATGCCACTTCGTCATTGAAACCATTCACCCTTA
This sequence comes from Bacilli bacterium, assembly GCA_024408335.1. Classification (GTDB taxonomy): domain Bacteria; phylum Bacillota_I; class Bacilli_A; order RFN20; family CAG-826; genus UBA4951. The sequence continues at coordinate 7,890 of JAKSVB010000006.1, read as the reverse complement.
TTATGATGGAAATGGAAGATTTGGAAGGTTCTTGTTTTCAAATGGCATCTACTCAAAAGAAAACAATCTTTTGGCGTTTCTTACTGCGAAGTCTTTCGCAAATCAAAAAAGCAAATATTACAAAGCTTTCGACGCCCCAAAAAAGCCACACGAATTTGGATGCATCAACGAATTCGTTTTGAAAATAATATCAATATTGAAAGATGGCGTTTCGAAAGCGGCAAAAGAATTAAAGGAGAAGTTTGAACTTCTTGAAATCATTAAAACGGACGAATCATTTTCTAAGGCTGAACGTTTGGCATTTCAGCTGATTTTTGAATCATCCATTTTGTCGAATTACGGCATATCAAACCAAGAGATCATTAATGAAACGGGCATATCCGAAAGAGCTTTGTTCTATGCGCTAGGTCGTTTTAAAAAGAGCGGTGTATTAGAAGAAAACAAAGTTGGAAAAGCCACATTTCACAAAATAAAAACATCACACATTCATTTTGGTGAATAAACCGTTTGTGCTTTCAAAAAAGCCGTTAAGGTTTTCCTTAGCGGCTTTGTGTTTAATTCGATTAGGCTTCTTTTCCCTTTTTCTTGTGCTTATAGAAGATGACTACAGAGACAATGGCAATAGCTACAATAGCAACTACGCCGGTAGCGATGCCAATAGTCATAAATGATGCGTTTGATTTGTTGCCATCATTAGCGCTACTAGACCCATTTGGGGTGGCTTCTAATTCGTAGCCTATCGCAAATATATCGCCGCTTTCATTTGCAAGCTTAACTTGAACGATGACTTCAAACCTGATTAGGCCTACTTCATTAAGTTTTCCTTTAAGCACGCCACCATCAAGGGAAAGGCCCATTGGAAGAGGTGTGTTTTCATTGATTTTGTATGAGACAGAAACGATCTTTGAGCCATTATAGCTACTACCAATAGCAAGGCCAGGCATGTCTTCTTCAATATTCATTTTGAAGTCTTTTCTCACTTCAAGAGATTTTGCGAAGCTTTGTTTGAGGAAGACGTTTTTGCTGTCCGCTAAAAGGGAGTTAGCCGTCATGTATAAGTGGCCTTTGACGGCTTCACGAACAGCATTCCACCAAGTGAAGGAGATGTGTTCAGTTCCATTATGCTCATATGTTGGGGCGCCAGTTCCACCAGACCACACTTTGCTTGCGTTCCAAGTTGATGCGGTTTGGCCACTAAAACCAGTTGGATCGAGTTGGCAGTTTTGACCAGATAAGACTCTAGCTGTGACGTTTTCGTAGCATTTGTCATTGATGCTAAGTGAGCCAGAATGGGTCATGTCAGAAAGGATTGAGCCTTTGAAGCCCCATTCATTACGGAGGATTTCAGTATTAAGAGAATATGAAGCTGCTGAATCAACTAAACCAATGCGAGTGTAGCTTCCAAGTAAGCCTTTTATATTAGCTTCGGTAACCGCCATCTCAAAGCCTTTGAGATAGATTTCACGAAGGGCTTGTTCGTTAACGAAGACGATTCCGCTTTCGCGGTTTTTCTCCTGGTTATAAACACCAAAGCTTCTCATTTGAACAAAGACGCCTCTTCTAGATGCTGCGCCAGCTACGCTTGAAGCGATCTTGCCAGTAAGGAAAGGGTCAGCTGAATAGTTTTCGAAGTTACGTCCGCCAAAAGGAGAACGGTGAATGTTGGCGCTTGGGCCCCACCATCCTTGTCTGTTAGTGATGCGGGCTTCATCCGCTATACATTCGCCTTGTTCGTTTGCAAGTCGTGGGTTAAATGTTGCTGCGATGATCGGCGAGGAAACCCACCAAATGATGTAGAATTTTTGTGAACCATCGCCTTCAGCCGCGCGGCCTTTGCCCATTTCGGTAAGTTGAGGAGAAGACATTCGATAGTCTTCGATAAACCACATAAGCTCGGACCAAGTCATTTGATTTATGAGTTCATCCCATTTGCTATCGTCATACTTAACGCCCCTCATCGTTTCGAACTGAATGCGGGTTTCTGCGCTAAGAGTTGAGTTTGCTTGCTTGAATCCTTTTGTTTTGGCTTCTGTTTCGCTAACGATCATTTCTCTAGGGAAAAGGGTGTAATCGTTATCTTCTTGGATATCCCAAATATTGAATTCGTGAGTTAAGAATTCTTCATATTTTGAACCGGTTTTGACAGTTCTATCTTGAATGCTTGGGAACCTAGGGAACGTAGTTTCAAAGTCGCGACGTGACATATTAGTGAATTCGATGTCGTTAACGCCAGGAATCGACGAACGTATGCCGTTATCGGTAAATCTATTTTTGACTTCTTTTCCAGTGAAGCGGTTATTGAGGTACTTAATTCCGTTTTGAGCAACTTCAAATTCAATTTCGTCATATGCTTCATGAGCGTTCTTGCTAAGGAGCAAACCATACTTGCCTGCATCTAATTCATAACCTTTAAAGCCATTGCCATTGGCATCTAAGTAGTCGTAGTTAGCGACATCTTGGAGACGGAAGGAAAGATTGACGATTTGGGATTTGTTAGGCTCGATTGTTTTCGTTTTGTCAAAAGAACAAAGAACGTGGTCTGCTTTTTCAATGCCACCATCGATATAAGGGGCTTTCCAATATAATTGGACGGCGTCTTTGCCTGCCACTTTTCCAGTGTTGGTGACTTTAATAGACACCTCAATCATATCGGTAGTGTTATCGAGCTTGCTCTTTTTCTTAGGGTTAACCTGAACGATCTCTTGGGTAAACGAGGTATATGAAAGGCCATAGCCGAATGGGAAAACGACACCTTCTTCGCCGTTATACCATGAGTCGGCTGCGGTCTTACCGTTCTTATTCAAGATATTTTGGTAGCGGGTTTCATAATATCTATAATCAACATAAACGCCTTCTTCATATGAAACGTATGATGCCGGTCTAACGCCGTTGACGCCACCGCTAACGATCTTGTTCTCTTCATCGAACCACCTTGGTTCTAGGTGGCTAGTGTAATTACGGTCAGTTCCGAAAGACATCATCGGAGCACCATCAGAAGCAAACATTGTATCAAGGGATTGGTGTTTAAGCTTTGCCGCATCAGGAAGCACTTTGCCATGTTGGCGGTTATCTCCGAAATTTTGGAATGTTGGGTCCTTGGTGAAATCTCGTGCCCATGTATCGACTGTGCGGCCCGAAGGATTTACTTCGCCGCTAAATATGCGGCCAACTGCTCCAACACCTACGTCTCCAGGGTTTCCAATCCAAAGGATGCCTGCGACTTTTTCGTCTTTAAAGAACTCATCACATTCAAAAACCGTTGGAGCATTGATGATTATGACTATTTTATCTACGAGAGAGTGAAGTTGATTGAAGAGATATTCCTCATTGTCTGACATCTCTAAAGCGTGCTTATTAGACAAGCCAAACTTAACGTCATCGGTTGTGTCAATCGTTTGGATGTCAGCGCCTTCCATACCTACGCGGCTAATGACCTGAATGCCTACATCTTTATAATTATTAAAAGTGGCTAAAAGGTTACTGTCATAACTTGACCAAGGCGTTTCGCCTACGGTGCTCTCTGAGTTTCCGCGCCACCCGTCATTGCCATGGTTACGTCCACTTCCGGATCTATTCGCATCCTTATAGAAGCTTACGAGGTCTGGGTTAACCTTAAAGCCTGCGTCTTCCAAAGAAGAAACCAAATCAATTCCCTTGACTCCATTAGAAATACTACCTGCAGCCGCGCCAGTTCCGCCACGAACGATCGAAACCGAGCTTTTTCCGCATAAGGAAATCTTTGTGTCTTTTGCTAAAGGTAAGCTTCCGTCGTTTTTAAGAAGGACGAATCCTTCATCTGCGATTTTTGCGTTTAATGCCGTTCCTCTTTCTATGTATGAACTTCTATCTTTTGAGACGGCAACGAAAAGATCGTTTTTGTCTTTGATGAGAGGCTCTTTTTGAGTCAAAAGAGACGAAAACGCAAAAGGCGTGAGGAGTAACGCAAAACAAATCTTTTTCAACTTTTTCATGCCTTTATTATAAAAAAAAAGATGAGTGTTTTAAACAAAAATATCAAATATTGATACTTAAAAAGTATTTTGGCAGAAACAAAGAAAAACGGAGCTGATCTGCTCCGTTTAATAGTTTTTTGTTTTTTAGGCGACAACGATGTTAAGGATACGTCCAGGAACGTATATGATTTTTTTGATTTCGTGGCCTTCAACAAATGCCATAACTTTGCTTGATGCTTTGGCAAGAGCCATGACTTCATCTTGAGTTGCGGTCTTGCTAACTTCAAGGACATCTCTCATTTTGCCATTGACGCTACAAGCGAGCTTAACGGTATCAAGAGTGATTGCTTTCTCGTCAAATGTTGGCCAAGCTTCGTAAGCTAAGCTTTCCTTGTGACCAAGAAGTTCCCACATCTCTTCGCCAGCGAATGGGCAGATGCAGCTAAACATCTTGACGAAGCCTTCGATGTATGGACGGTATAAGCTCTTAGCTTTGTAGCAGTCATTGACGAAGACCATCATTTGGGAGATGGCGGTATTGAAGGCAAGAGCCTCAAAGTCTTCGGTGACTTTCTTAACTAAGAAGTTATATGAATAATCGAGTTCCTTTGAATTCTCATCGCTAAGGAGCTTGGTGTAATTCTCTTCAGAAACAAGACGGAAGGCACGTTCGATGAAACGGGTAGCGCCGTTAAGCGATTCGGTTGACCATGGTTTCATTTCGCTTAGAGGGCCTGCGAACATTTCGAAGAGTCTAAGTGAGTCAGCGCCATTACTTGCGACGATATCATCAGGATTGACGACGTTTCCGCGTGATTTGGACATCTTTTCGCCATTTGATCCAAGAATCATACCTTGGTGATAAAGCTTTTGGAATGGTTCTTTGCATTTGACGACGCCGATGTCGTAAAGGAATTTGTGCCAGAAACGAGCGTAGAGAAGGTGAAGGACAGCGTGTTCTTGACCGCCGACATAGATGTCGACAGGGAGCCAGTGCTCAATGAGTTCTGGAGCTGCAATTGCTTCTTCGTTATTTGGATCGATATATCTGATGTAATACCAGCTTGAACCAGCCCATTGTGGCATGGTGTTGGTTTCTCTTTCGAGTGCTTTGCCATCACTTTCAACGTTAAGCCATGATGCGTCTGCTTTGGAAAGAGGTGGCTTGCCATCCCTAGTTGGTTGATAGTCAGCAAGTTCAGGAAGAACGAGTGGTAACTCTTCTTCTGGAACTGGGAATTCATTGCCATCCTTATCGTGCATCATTGGGATTGGTTCGCCCCAATAACGTTGACGTGAGAAGATCCAGTCACGGAGTTTATAGTTAACGACTTCTTTGCCAGCGCCAAGTTCTTCGAGTTTCTTGGTGATGGCGACTTTTGCTTCAGCGATCATCATGCCGTTAGCGAAGTCACTATTCATATGAGGAGCGTCGCCTGTCATTGCGGTTTCGCTTACATCGCCCTCAAGGACTTGAATCATTTCAAGGCCATGCTTCTTAGCGAAGGCGTAGTCTCTTTCATCGTGGGTTGGAACTGCCATAACAGCACCTGTGCCATATGAGCCAAGGACATAGTCAGCAACGTAAACAGGGATTTCCTTGCCATTAATTGGGTTAATTGCGTTGACGCCAAGATAGACGCCGTTCTTATCTTTCTCAAGAGATGTTCTCATGAGGTCGCTCTTCTTGCTAGCTTCGGTGACATAGGCCTCCACCGCTTCTTTTTGAGCGTCGCTAACGAGTTTCTTAACAAGTGGGTGTTCTGGAGCAAGGCAGCAATATGTGCAGCCAAAGAGAGTGTCAACGCGGGTTGTGAAGACGTCGAAGTGCTCTTCTGCTCCTTTGATGTTGAATCTGATTTGGACACCGGTTGAACGTCCAATCCAGTTACGTTGCATCTCAAGGGTGCTCTTTGGCCAATCAAGACCTTCGAGTTCTTTCTCAAGTCTATCGGCGTATTTGGTGATTTTGAGGATCCATTGACGCATTGGCATACGGATGACTGGGAAGCCACCACGTTCGCTCTTGCCATCAATGACTTCTTCGTTTGCTAAGACGGTGCCAAGCTCTGGGCAGTAGTTGACGGGGATATTGTCAACATATGCAAGGTCGTGCTTGAACATTTGGATGAAAATCCATTGGGTCCATTTGTAATAGCCGCTATCGATTGTGGCGGTTTCTTTGGACCAGTCATATGAGAAGCCTAAGGCTTTGATTTGCTCTTTGAAGTGAGCGATGTTCTTACGGGTGAAGATTTCTGGGTGCTGGTTGTTTTGGATTGCAAACTGCTCAGCTGGCAAACCGAAAGCATCCCAACCCATTGGGTGAAGGACATTGTAGCCTTGCATACGACGCATTCTGCAAAGGATATCTGTAGCGGTGTATCCTTCTGGGTGACCGACGTGTAAACCTTGTCCAGATGGATAAGGGAACATATCTAATGCGTAATATTTTGGTTTAGAAAAATCATGGACGTCACACTTAAATGTGTCGTGTTCGTCCCAGTACTTAGCCCATTTGCTTTCAATGGCGCTATGGTTGTAAGACATAATGTATCCTCCCACAAGTTATGCGAGGGAATGGTAAATCGCTTGATAGATCTCAGTTGATTTTGCCCAGCTGTGGTCATCGCGCATAGCATTCTTCACGCAGGTCCAGTATGATTCTTTGTCATCATAGAGCTCTCTAGAGAGTTCTATCGCAAAGGAAAGACCTGCTTCATTATAATCGTTAAAGCCGATTCCGCCAGCAATATTTATATTGTCTTTGGTATAACCAACGACTGTATCGACGAGTCCACCGGTCCATCTGACGATTGGGAGAGTGCCATAACGCTTAGCGATCATTTGGGAAATGCCACATGGTTCGAATAAGCTAGGCATGAGGAAAAAGTCACATCCTGCGTAGACTTTATGGGCCATTTCGTTGCTATAGCCGATATATAGGCCTACTGATTCAGGGAATTCTTTTTGGAGTTCGTAGCAAGCGGCTTCGAGTTCAGCTTCGCCATTTCCGACGACAACCAAAGAAGCGCCTTTTCTTAAAGCGTCTCTCATGGAATTAATCATGATGCCAACGCCTTTTTGCCAGGAAAGACGAGAAACCATGCCATAGACTGGTCCGCCATGATCCTTAATGCCAAAGGCTTTAAGAAGCTCGGCTTTGTTTTCTTTCTTGCCTGTTTTGAGGTTACGAAGATTGAAGTGTTTGACGATAAGAGGGTCGACCATTGGATCCCATTCTTCGGTATCGATGCCATTGGCAATGCCGGTGAATGTTCCTTTTCTCATTTCGAGGATATGGTCGAGGCCTTGGCCAAGTTCTGGAGTCAAAAGCTCATTGCGGTGAGTTGGTGAAACGGTTGTGACCGCGTCAGCGTAAACAATACCCGCTTTAAGGGTGCTAACCATGCCATCGAGTCTTACTTTGCCATTATCGAAAATCTCATCGCTCAGATTGAAATAGTTATTGAGGAAGTATTTGTCGAGGTAGCCTTTGAAGGCTGGGTTATGGATGGTAAGGACAGTTTTGGTGTCTTTGAAATATGGGTCTTTTTGCTCTTTGATGAGAGTGGAGACCATGGCGCTTTGCCAGTCATGGAGATGAGCGACATCCGCTTTGAAGCCGATGAGTTTAAGTGTCTCCATAGCGGCTAAAGCGAAGAAGGCAAAACGCTCGCCATCATCGTCATAGCCATAGAGGTTATTTCTTTCGAAATAATAATTGTGTTCGACAAGGAGGAATCTGACATTATCGATTGTGGTTTCGAAAACCTCAGCGCCTTGGTTTCTCCAAGACATCTGGACATGGATTGAACCCTTGTCTTCGACTTTGAGATTCTTCTTCTTGATAGCGGTGTAGTAAGGAAGGACGACCACTACTTCATCGCCTTTTTTAATAAGTTCTTTGCTTAATGCAAATACGACGTCTGCGAGT
>JAKSVB010000005.1 GCA_024408335.1 Bacilli bacterium | reverse complement strand
TATTCTCTATTTCAGCGAGCCTAATTGAGCGTGGGTCGCTCTCAATTGCCTCTTTTAGTTCGGTAAGCGATTTCTCAAGAATTAAATCCATATCAATATTTTAAGGTTTTTCTAAGAAATATGGTAGAATGACTCTATGTTAAGAATTGTCAAAGATAAAGCTGCTTCTATTCGTGCACGCTCAACCGATGTAGAAGAGCCAACCTCTAAGGAGGTTAAAGAGCTTCTCGACGAGATGCTCCAATACTTAAAGGATTCTCAAGATCCTGCTTATAGAGAAGCAAATCCAAAAGTCAAAGAAGGCGTTGGACTTGCCGCTCCACAAGTCGGAGTCAACAAAAGAATGCTCGTCATCTATTATCCAAACGATGATGAAACCTTTACCCAATATGAGCTTGTTAACCCTCTTATCATCTCTAGCAGCATCCGCCAATGCTATCTCGAAAGCGGCGAAGGCTGTTTAAGCGTTGATGAAGAACACCAAGGATACGTCCCACGTTCCTACAAAATCACCGTCAAAGCGTATGACGCTCTCGTCGGAGATTACGTCCAAATCAGAGCCTTAGGCTTTGATGCCATCGTCCTCCAACACGAAATCGATCACCTTAACGGCATCCTTTTCTATGACCGCATCGACAAGAAGAATCCTTTCAAACAGATTCCTGATGCCGTCGCCATCTAAAAAGCGAGGTCAAATATGAAAATAAAACGACTCGGGTTACTTCTATTGACACCACTAGTTTTCAGCTGCGCAAACGGAGCTAACATTCCACTTAACAGCGAAGCCTATGTCGTCACCATGAAGTCAAGCCACAACGAATTCAACATTCTTCAGCTCACCGACATCCACTGGTCATATAACACCCAAATCGATGAAGCATCGAAATTCTTAACAGCCATCGTTGATGCTGCCAAAAAAGACAAAGGCCACATCGACTTAATTGAAATCACAGGCGATTCGCTTTTCATCGCCAACAAATTCATCGCCGCAAAGCTCTATGAAACCGTTAATTCTTGGGATATTCCATTCGCTTTCACTTGCGGCAACCATGACTATCAAGGACACTGGAGCGCCGACTGGCTTAACGAGCTCGTAAGCGCTGGTTCAAACGCTCTTTTCCCTTACGGTGCCACCAAGCACGATAACGTTTCAGGCGAAACCAATTACGTCATTAACGTCCAATGGAATAACAAAGACACCTGGCAACTCTATCACCTCGACACAAAGAACCTCATCAATAGCGGAGGCTCTTATGACTACGACTACATCAGAGACGATCAAGTCGAATGGTACAAAGCCCAAACAGACGCTTCAAAAGCGAAAAACGGCAAATACCTTCCTTCCATCACTTATTGCCACATCCCAACAATCGAAATATATGATTATTCAAAGACAACTCCAGTTGGAGGAGTCGTTCAAGAAGACGATCCTTATTTCTTCCCAGGAAACCATCCATCCGATTATCTTGAAGTGGCGTTAGAGAGAAACATGAAAGGTATGTTCTTCGGTCATGACCACTCAAACGATGCCGTTTGGAAATACAAAGACGCCCTTCTTGGATACGGCGTCAAAGCCAACTATGAGCTCTATTACACTAGCGACAAAGACACCAACAAAACCTTAACAGGCGGTGCCATTGTTTCTTTGAAACAAGATGAGACTTACACCTTGAAACACTTCTATATCGACGAGATCGGTTCATCGAAAGAAACATATAAGAGCTGGGAGGTAACTTTATGAGAAAACTCGTAATTTTCGGAACTGAAGTTCTCCTTTACTGCATCGCTGCAGTCGCCTTCTTCCAAGGCTTCCAAATCGCCATCAGTAACCTTCTTGATTTCTCCTTTATGACAATGCTCATCCCAATGTTTGGAACATACTGGGCAATCACTTACTGGTTATTTGCTTATCACACCTTCCTTCACACTGAAGACGAGGAAAAACGCAAGAAACTCTTATTCGGCAATGGCATTGGCTTTATCGCAGTAGGACTTCTTCTCCTAATCGGCGCCATCATCAACATGAGCATGGGCAAATACTATTTTGGCCTTATCAATTTCCTTTTCCCTATCGACCTCATTCTTCTTAACCTCCTTGGCATCGCTCTTGGAGTCCTTATGCTCTTAAAGAAAGATTCGATCATCAAACTCATTTGCCCAATCGTAAAAGAAGAAAAAATGCATCCGGCATTAGCCATCTCCAAAGCGATTGGAGGAAGCTTATATATTCTTGTGAGCTTATATCTCTTTGGCGGTTACCTTCTGAAATACGGTTTCCTCCAAGCAGATAGAGAAGGCTTTGGTTTTGCGCTCCTTTTCCTTGCCTTGGTCTTTGTGAGCTATATCGCTCTTGCATATAGAGAAGCACGCATAATGGTTGATATGGATAAGCCTCTCGAAAGAAAGAAACGCTTAATCATCGAAACTTGCTTTGTTTCGCTTATCAGCGTTTTGTCCTTAGTCATCATCATCGTTAACTTCACTCCAGCCGCTCAATATATCTCAACTTGCTTCGAGCCATATTTCATCCTCGACTATATTGGATCGGTCAATCTTGCCCCATGGTTAGTCAGCGTTCCTGTAACCGCTGCAGCATGGTTAAATTTCGTCTTTTTCTTAAAAAAGAAAGATTAAAGAAACAATAACAAAATTTGTCAGAAAACGCTTTCATAAGATTGGAAGTGTTTTCTTTATTTTTGTGTGTTATAGTTATGGCACCAAAGAGAGTCACATATGCACATTTTGTGCTTTCTAGCGGAGGTTATTTTATGTCGAATTACAAATCACCAGTCAACATATTTGCCCTCGGCGGTCTTGGGGAAGTTGGTAAAAACACTTACTGTTTCGAGACAGACCGTTCGCTCATCCTCGTCGATGCCGGCGTTCGTTTTCCTGAGGCTACATTACCTGGTGTTGACTACGTCATCCCTGATTACACTCATTTAAAGAATAACCGCAGCAAGGTTAAGGCTCTTTTCATTACTCATGGTCACGAAGACCATATCGGTGGCATCCCATTCCTCGTAAGAAGCATCCACATCCCAGTCATATACGCTCCACGTTTAGCGGCCGCATTAATCAGACACAAACTCGAAGACGCAAGAGTTCGTGATGAAGTGAGAATCGTCGAAATCGATAGCGACACCGTTGTCCCAATCGGCGACGATTTCAAAGTCTCATTCTTTAGAGTCACCCACTCCATCCCTGACGCTTTCGGCGTCTGCATCGACACAGAGCAAGGCCGCATCATCGAAACAGGCGACTTTAAGGTCGACCTCACTCCAGTTGGACCGCAATTCGAAATCGCAAAACTCGCAAAACTCGGACAAGAAGGCGTCGACCTTCTTATGGCAGACAGCACCAACGCTGAAATCGAAGGATATACACCAAGTGAAAAGAACGTTCGTTCAGGTGTCGACGAAGTCTTTGATCAGGCTATGGCCCGTATCATCGTTTCCACCTTCTCAAGTAACATCAACCGTATTCAACAAGTCGTTGAGGCTGCAGTTGCTCATAACAGAAAAATCTGCATCTTAGGACGCAGCATGGAAAACACCATGAACATCGCAAGACGTTATGGTTACATCAAAGTTCCTGATTCCACCATCATCTCTGATGATATGGTCAAGAACTACAAATCTTCAGAAATCTGTATCATCTGCACAGGCTCGCAAGGCGAATCGATGGCCGCTCTTTCCAGAATCTCTAGAGGCGAACACAAGAATATTAGAATCATCCCTGGTGACACCATCGTCTTCTCAAGTAACGCTATCCCTGGAAATGGAGCTTTAGTCGACCGTTTGGTCAATGACCTCGTCAAGCAAGGCGCTGATATCAAGCAAAACAGTTTAGCGTTCTCTCTCCACTCATCAGGTCACCCTTCAAGACAAGAGCTTAGACTCATCCAACGTTTAGCAAACCCAAAATACTTCATGCCAGTGCACGGCGAATACCGCATGCTCAAACTCCATGGAGAACTCGCTAACGATATTGGCTTACCAAAAGACAATGTCTTCATTTGCGATAATGGCGATGTCTTAACTCTTAAAGATCACGTCGTCACACGCACTGGCCACGTTCAAGCAGATAACGTCTATATCGATGGCAATGACATCGATGGCTTAACTAACGTCACAATGCGTGAAAGAGGACAGCTTAAGAACGATGGCCTTGTTACCGTCCTTCTTATCGTCGATGCCAAAAAAGGCGCTCTTGCAACCCCTCCACAAGTCTACGCTCGCGGATTCTTTGAAGGCGACTCAAACGCCCACATCATCAGACACGCTCAAACTCAAGTCGTCGAATCTCTTACCGGCATGAGAATCTACCGCGCTCAATATGGCGAAGTCAAAACCACCATCAAGAAAGCGGTTAGCCACTACATCCACCGTAAGACCGAACGTAATCCAATGATCGTCCCTCTTATCATGACGATTAACGAATAAAGACATGCTTATTCTTGCTTCAGCATCACCTAGAAGACACGAACTATTGAAACTGCTCGTGCCTTCTTTTGATATCGTCGTCCCAAAAATCGACGAAAGACTTCTTGATGACGTCATGAATCCAAAGGATTTAAGCGCCGAAGAATCTAGGCTTAAGGCCTATACCATATTCTCAACTCATCCAGACGATGAGATCCTTTCTTGTGACACAATCGTCGTCCTCAACGGCAAAGCGCTTGAGAAACCAAAAGACTACGAAGACGCTTTTAGGATGCTAAAAGAAGAAAGCGGTAAGACCCAAGTCGTCCTTTCTAGTTACACATATATCAGTAGCAAAAAAGAGATCACAAGAACCGTCGCTTCAACCATCACATTCAATGAGCTTAGCGACGCTCAAATTGAAGAATATATTAAAAACTTCCGCCCATTCGATAAGGCAGGAGGTTATGGTATTCAGGATGACTTTCCTTTAATGAAGGAAATCAAAGGCTCCTATTACAATGTTATGGGGTTACCTGTTGAGGATTTGAAGTCTCACGTCTTTAAACGTTAAAGATCTTCTCGTAAACCTCTTCGGCGTTATCCTTAACGACCAAAGTGAGCTTATCGCTCTTCTCAATGAAGCCAGTAACACCGGCTTCTTTTATTTTCTCTTTGTCGATTAACGAATAATTGCGAAGAATGACGACGATACGTGATCCGCTTCTTTCTGCGCTAACAAAATTTTCTTCGCCGCCTAGGGCTTCAAAGTATTCAGAACGCGATGCGATTGGCTTAATGGAAGCCTTTTTTCTTTTGGCCAAATAAACGAATAAGACCACTAAAGCGGCAACAAGGACAAGTCCAATTACGATTAAAAGTATTAAGAGATATGGTGATTTCATAAGGACACTATAACATTTTAAACAATATTTGTATTCTTTTTTCAAAAGAAGCCTCATAATTAATACAAGCAAAAAATGACGACTAGGCAATAACCATAATTTTTGGTCGTCCACGAAAGGAATCAAAATGAGAAAAACTCTTTCCAAGATTCTTCTTGTTTCCGCTTCTATGATCCTCGCATCATGCGGCGGAGCAACTGAATCAAAACCAAGTGGCACTTCACAGGCACCTGCTACCAGCACTACCTCACAAGCTCCTGCTACAAGCACAACTTCACAAGCTCCTGCAGCTTCAAGTTCATCACAAGCTCCAGCAGCAAGCTCATCATCACAAGCTCCAGCAGCAAGCTCATCAAGCTCTTCAAGCGATAGCCAAAATACCCCAGCAGCTGATTTAGCTCACACCTGGGTTGATGGCGAAAAGAGCGGAAACGTCACAATCGGCCAATGCTCAGAAGCAGGCTGCACAATGTATGGCGCAAGACTCGATGTCGCTGATGGCGATGAATCAGGCTTCCACGAAGCAAACAAAGAATTAAAGAAAGGTGATCCAGCAGTCACTTGGACCATCAATGGCGCAACTCTTCCAGCTGGTAAATACGCAGTCGAAATGACAGCCGCTCTTCTTTGGAATGACCATGGCGATCGTTGCTTCCACAACATGGCTAAGTCAGGAGAAGAAACCAGAACCCAATATCAAGACACCGTCGAAAATGACGATTTCAGATACTTCGTCAAAGTTAACGGTGGCGCTGCTATCAACCCAACCCAAAGAAAGGCTTGGGGTCAAGGCGGTCTTGGAATGACACAAAAGAACAGTGACCACACTAACGCAGTCACATTCAACTTTGTCAATGAATTCACCACAACCGAAGCCATCACAAGCTTCTCACTTGAGCACGCTGCAAACATCGGCTTCGAACTCATCATCTATAGTGTCCGTCTTGTTAATCTCGACAAAGCTGCTATCGAAGTCGCAGAACCAGTTGACGAAAGCACCCCAAGAAGCATCGTCTTCGGCGAAAACGGCATTACAAAAACAGGTCTTGGAACCTCTATTGCAGATGGCGTCGTTACCATCAACAAAGCAGGTTCATACACTGTTAGCGGCACTGCAACCGAAGGACAAATCATCGTTGACGAAAGCGTCGCTAACGAAGACGTCGAAATCATCCTCCATGGTCTTAACCTTTCATGGACAGGCATGAGCGCTCCAATCTGGGCAAAACACTCAGGTCTCTTAAAGCTCAAGAAAGACAAAGATACCACTAACATCATCACCGACGGCCGTGCCAAAGCAAACGAAGGCGGCTGCGAATACGCAGTCACCGCTGCTGGCTCAGTCAACGTCGTTGGCAAAGGCACCCTCACCATCAACGCTAACTACAAGAGCGGCATCGGTGCTGAAGGCGCTATCGGTCTTAAGAACGGTACATTAACAGTCACCGGTAAGAACAAAGCCCTCTACTCACACACCGCAATCGAATTAGGTCACGCAACCGACAAAGGCGTCATCAACCTCGAAGGCAAATCAAAAGTTGCAATGGAAGTCGAACTCACAGCCGAAACCATCGCAGAAGGTGCAAAAACAGGTATTATCGTCAATGATGGAACATACAACATCAAAGGTGCTAAGAAAGGCATGAAGTCCGGTGTTGCAACGGGCAACGATGCAAATAGAGACCACGCAACTATCACATTCAACGCTGGCTCAGGCACCATCACCGCTCTTGGCGCTGATGAAGACGCAGTCAAGGCTCAAGGCAACGTTACCTTAGCTGGTGGCGAATTCACATTCAAAGCAGAAACCGCACCAGATCCGGTCGCTGACACAAAAGGCTCAGACGGCTTAGACGTCGAAGGAAACATCTATGTCACTGGCGGTTCTTACACCGTTTCAGCAACAGTCGACGGCATCCACTCAGACAAGACCCTTTCAATCACAGGCGGCACAATCAACGTCACTCAATCAGAAGAAGGTCTCGAAGCTCTTGATATCGAAATCTCTGGCGGTAACATCACCGTCGTTTCTGAAGATGACGGTATCAATGCTGGCGGCGGAAGCGATGCTGAACTTACCGACGATGCATGGGACGCAATCGAAGGCACAGCAGAATACGCTCCAATGATCCACATCTTTAATTCAGAAGTCGAAGAAGAAGGTGGTAGCCAAGCTGTCATCCCAACAATCAATGTCTACGCAAAAGGCGATGGTATTGATTCAAACGGCGACATCAACATTGAAGGTGGCATGCTCTTCATCGAACAAGAAGGCGCTGGTAACTGCCCAATCGACTTCCACGCTCCACATAACTACACCCAAAATGGTGGTGCTGTCATTGCTATTGGTTCAGCAGAACACCTCGCTCTTCCAACAGCTGGCAATAGCTTCACCCTTGCAGCTCAATCTCCTGCAGTCACCACTGCTGGCGTTATCGGATTCACTATCGTCATGCCTGGCGATGAACCATTAACAACAACCTACTTTGCTCAACCAAAACACGCTACAGTTGAGTCAATCTACTTCGCAGGCGCATTTGATGCAAATACAACTTACGAAGTCTTCACTGTTGCAACAGCAACACCTACCGGTCAAGGTATTGCCTTCCTTACCTATGCAGCAACATTTGATGCAGAGGCTAAAGTCGCAGTCACTTCTGGCACATTCACATCAACAAACAAAAACGTTGTTTACACCCCAGTTGTTGAATAACGAATAATTAACACTAAGGTCGATCTTAAACGGTCGACCTTTTTCTTTTGCTCTATGTTGCTATAAAATATCTCCATGCAAGAAATCGAAATCGAAGCGAAAGCCTTACTTAACGAAACTGACTACAAGAAGCTCGTAGAGGCTTTTCCTAACGCCAAATCGTATTACCAAACCAATCACTATATCGAAAGCCCTGATAGGTCACTTAAGAAGAGAGGTCTTTCTCTCCGCATCAGAGAAAAAGAAGGATATGGTTTTGAGCTCACTTTGAAAAAAGAACTCGCTGAAGGAAGGCTTGAAATGAACATCCCTTTATCAGAATACGATTTCAAAGACTTCGCTAAACGCGGCGTCTTCCCAAATACGAAAATCAAAATGGTTCTTGCTAACGAAGGCGTTGATATCGATAGCCTTCGAATCATCGCTTCTTTGACCACAAAGAGGATTGACGTTCCATATGAAGGCGGTCTTCTCTCAATTGATATGAACGAATATAACGGCGTGACCGATTACGAAGTCGAACTTGAGTATAAGAGCCAAGAAGTGGCTGACTCGCTTCTTGAAGGGCTTTTAAACAAACACGGAATCACCTACAAGAAAAACGTAGTGAGCAAAACTCGTAGAGCTCTTGATACCCTAAAAAAATAAAACGTCCACGAAGGACGTTTTTAATTTGTTTCAAATTCGTTAAGAGATGAATCTTCTTGGCTTGACCTGTCTTTGGCAGTTTGACAATCTGGGAAGTTTGGACAGGAATTTGAACAAAGGAGTTCAGCGTATCTTCTAGCGCGAGGGATGAAGGTTCTAATCTCTTCAGGATCATATCCGACTTGGACTCTTCTATCATCTACGATGATTGGCCTACGAAGGATTGAAGGGTTATTCTTGATGAAAGTGACAAGCTCAGAGATCTTCATGTCGTCGAAGTTGATGTTTTGCTCTTGGACGATTTTGCTTCTAGGAGAGATGATTTCATCTGTTCCATCGATGCACTTAGTGATGATTTCCTTGATCTCTTTTTCGTTAAAAGAACCTCCGAATATGTCCTTTCCGACATATGGGATGTTTTGCTCTTCGAACCATTTTCTGACTTTGCGGCAGGAACTGCAGCTTGGTGAGTAATACACTTTTATCATAACGTTACCATTATAAGCGTGTTTTTTGACGCGTGCGATAATTTGTTGGTGTTTACATATTTATGTAACGGTTTTAGAATTGAGGCGAGGTAAATAGATATGACACGTATTTTATCTGGTATTAAGCCTACAGGAAAACTTACTTTAGGCAACTACATCGGCGCGCTTCGCCGCTTCAAAGACTTCCAAGAATCAGGAGAGGTCTTCATTTTCATCGCTGACCTTCACGCTTTAACTCTTCCTATCGATCCAAACGATCTTAGAGAGAATTCCCGCGATTTAGCAGCCTTCTATCTCGCTAGCGGCCTTGATCCAAAGAAGTGCACAATCTTCCTTCAATCAAGCGTATCCGCTCACGCAGAGCTTAACGCAATCCTTCAAAACTATCTCTTCATGGGTGAACTTAGCCGTATGACTCAGTTCAAAGACAAATCCGCGAAGATGAATGGCAATGAGATCGGTCTTGGCTTATTCGCCTATCCAGTCCTCATGGCCTCGGATATCCTTCTTTACGACGCAAACATCGTCCCTGTTGGCGAAGATCAAACCCAACACGTTGAGATCACCCGTGACCTCGTTAAGAGATTCAACCACCGCTATGGCGACAATATGCTCATCATGCCTCGCGCCCAAGTCAACAAAGTCGGCGCTCGCATCATGTCTCTTACCGAACCAACAAAGAAAATGAGTAAGAGCGATCCAAAAGGCGACATCTTTTTAAAAGACGACGAAAAGACCATCAGAAAGAAAATCATGTCTGCCGTCACTGATATGGTTGGCAAAGTCCAATATGATCCAGAAAACCAACCTGGCATCTCTAACCTTCTTAATATCTACGCTGCATTAAGCGATATCACTCCAGAAGAGGCAGCAGAGAAATTCAAGGATTCAGGTTATGGCGATTTCAAACGCGCAGTCGCTGATAAAGTCATTGAGGAACTCACTCCATTCAAACAAAGATATCAAGAAATCATTGATAGCAAATCCTACATCGCAGTCTTAGAAGAAGGTGCAGCAAAGGCTAACGCTATCGCTTCTAAAACTCTCAAGAGAGTCCAAAAAGCAGTCGGACTCCTTGGCTTCGATGACTAAAAAACTCATATTTATAGATTTGGATGGCACTCTCCTCAATTCGAAAGGGGAGTTGTCATCTTTTTCTTGTGAGGTCATTAAAAAGGTCGTTGCTAAAGGGCATATCGTTTGCCTAGCTAGTGGTCGTCCCTGGAGCGGTATCTCTCATATATACGAAGAACTTGGTCTAGATACCGTCTGCGTCACCTATAACGGCATGCACATCCAAAATCCAAAAGATCCGTCTTTCAAAGAAATCAAAAAGACATTCCCTTTAGAAGAATGCAAAAAGATCCTCAAAGAGATTGATTTCCCTCTTCTTAATGTATGTTTCGAAGACGAAGAGAAACTATACATCAGAGAACTCGATGAGCTTGTTTTAGGCTACTTCCCAACAAGCAGGAAGAACCTCGTTCAAGGAGATGCATTAGAGAAGATGGACAAGGACCTCTACTGCTACGTCTTTGAGACCGAACGAGAAGATGACGATAAGCTAAAAGCCGTAATCGAAAGCCACCCTCCAATGAGGTACCGTCACTGGTCAAGAAGCAAGAACAGCGAAGTCTTTTATGAAGATGGCGACAAAGGAAGCGCCTGTGCTTTAATCGCCTCATATTATGGCGTTAACCAAGAAGACACGATTGCCTTTGGCGATTCCCCAAACGATTTCACGATGCTTAGCTACGTAGGCAAAGCCTATGTTGCGATTCCTTGTCTCATCCAAGACCTGCTTGATAGATTTGAAGCATTAAAAAAGAGCAACGACCAAGATGGCGTTGCCCATAAATTAGAAGAATTATTTCTTTAAGCTTTGACGCCTAAGAGGGAAAGGAGAGATGCGATAAGGTGCTCTGTTCTTTCTTTTAAGCCAACGCCGTCCTTTTGGAAGACTTCGACATAGAACTTACATTTTGGTTCGGTTCCGCTAGGTCTAATAGCGATCCAGCTTGAATCTTCGAAGATAAGACGAACGACTTCTGCTTTGTCATAGTCTAAAGGCGTGACTTCATTCTTAACTAAATCTCTCTTTTGGAGTTTGATGTAGTCTTCGATGACGACGACTTTCATTCCATCGATTTCGGTTGGAGGATTGTCGTGGGCTTTGTCCATGATCTTTTGCATCTCTGCCATACCGGTTGAGCCGAAGAAGCTAAGAGATTTGGTGATGGTCATATGGTAGCCATATTTCTTCTCAAGATATTCGTAAGCAACATCAAGTGGGATGCCTTTGTTGAAATAATAGAGAGCCATTTCGCTATAGAGAAGGATGGCTTGGAGGCCATCTTTGTCACGTACGAATGGTTGGATGATGCATCCATAGGATTCTTCATAACCAAATTCGCAGGTTGGGCCATAGCCCTTCTTCTCGTAGTGGTCGATTCTATGACCGATATATTTGAAGCCTGTTAAGAATGATTCGTTTTTGATGCCATAGGCTCTAGCAATCTTTCTTCCAAGGTCACTGGTAACGATGGTGTCATACATGACGCCGTCTTTGGAGAGGGTGCCTTTGGCCTTACGCTCACTAAAGAGGTATTCCATAAGAAGGGCAGCGCTTTGGTTACCTGTAAGTCTTTCATAGGTGCCTTTGCTTGAAAGGTAGGCAAGGCCACATCTATCTCCATCAGGATCTGTCATGACGGTAAGTTGAGCTCCGATTTCTTTTGCGAGTTTGATTGATTCAGTAAAGGCTTCTGCGTTCTCTGGGTTTGGAGATTCGGTTCCGCCGAAGGCTGGATCATGGATGCACTGCTTCTCTACTGGGAAGATGTTATATCCGCAGTCTTGGAAGACGCGCATTGCGTTTTCGTATGAAGCACCGTGTTGTGGGGAATAGACGATCTTGAAGCCTGCTTTTGGCATATCAGGATTAAGTTGAACACCTTTGACAAGAGCGACATATTCATCATCGATTTCTTGGCCAAGCATGATGGTTTCGTTAGCCTTTTCTGCCTTTGGAGCTTCGACTGTGAGCTCGTCTGGAAGAGAAGCTAAGATCTCGAGCATTCTTTCGATTTTGGTTGGAACGAGTTGGCAGCCGGTTTCGTCATAGACTTTGAAGCCGTTATATTCCTTTGGGTTATGTGATGCTGTAAGCATGATGCCGCCTGCAGCTTTCATTCTTCTTACGGCGAATGAGAGTTCAGGGACCGGCCTAAGGGAATCGAAGATGTAGGCTTTGATACCCATGTCATTTAAGATCTTTGCTGATAATAATGTGAATTCTCTGCTCATGAAGCGGTTGTCGTGAGAGATGACAACGCCCATCTCTTTTGAGCCTGGGACCTTTTCAAGAAGATACATGCCATAAGCGATGCAGGCCTTCTTGACGGTGAATTCGTTCATTTTGTTGGTGCCTGGGCCAATGTAACCACGCATTCCAGCGGTACCGAATTCGATGTCTTTGAAGAAGGTTTCATCTCTTTCTTTGTCAGAAAGGGCTCTAAGTTCTTCTTTGTCTTTTTCAGATACTTTTGGTGAGGCTAACCATCTTTCGTAATTTGCTTTAACTAAATCAGCCATTACTTTTCCTCCTTATAAAAAAGTTTTGGTTTTCCAAAAAATATGTTCATTAATGATTTTTCATTCTCTAAAGCTTTAGAGATGAACTCTTTGTTCGATAAATATTCTAATGGAGCGGCAGGATTTTTAAAAGACATCTTATAGGCGTGAAGGTACTGATATTGAAGCCCATAAAGTTGCTTTAGCTCTCTGTTGATAGAAAAATCTCCATACTTCGCATCTCCGATTATCGGATGACCGATTGAGGCGAAATGCGCTCTGATCTGATGGGTTCTTCCAGTTAGGAGTTCTACTTCGACTTTTGTGAATCCCCCGCCTCTAGCTAGGACTTTGTATTTCGTTATCGCGGTCTTGCCACCGTCTTTAAGAGGGCATACGGAAACCATTCCTGTCGCGGAGTCTTTCTTTAATGGTTTGTCGATCACGCCTTCGTCGTTTTCAACTTTTCCAACAACGATGGTGAGATATCTTTTATCAATATCGTCTCTTTCTTTGAAGAGTCTAGTGAGTTCGCTAAGTGCTTCGTTTGTTTTTCCAAAGATAACAAGGCCGGAGGTATTCCTGTCAATACGATGGGCAGGCGAAGGAACGAAAGAATGGTTGCTAGGATCAAACTCATCTTTGTAATAGAGATAATCAAGAACCTTTCTTGCGAGGGTGTTCCTTGTCTCTTTGTCGTCTCCAACCACAAGCAAGCCTGCAGGTTTGTCGACGATGAGGATATTTGAATCCTCATAAACAATAGGATATTCAAGAGGGGCTTTGACTGCTTCTCTAGGTTTTGAGAATTCTTCAAGCTGAGCCTCGGTGATGTATATTCTTAATGTATCGCCTTCCATCAAAACATGGTCCTTCTTAATCCAGCGGCCATTGACCTTGATGTCTTTTTTTCTAAATGTCTTATATATCAAAGAAAGAGGGGCTTTCTCCAAAAGACGACGGACATATTTCTCCGCCTTTTGGTTCGCGTTTGCTTTGTCGATTATCTTTTCAATCATGGTGTCTTAATTTAAATTAAGTATAGCATATCCGAACAAAAATGATTAGCCCAACGCCTAGAAAATGACTTATTGCAAAAGACAATGCTCTCAAATATAATCTTTCTTGCGCTTAAAGCGTATCTGGAAGAATACCCAAGTGGTCGAAGGGGCGGGCTTGGAAAGCTCGTAGGCGGGTAACACTGCGCCAGGGTTCAAATCCCTGTTCTTCCGCCAAAACAAAATCAACAAGGCACAATGCCTTGTTTTTTCATATCAAGCAAAAAGGAAAAGCCTCCGATTTCTCGGAGGCTTACTGATAAACGATTTATTCAGCGATGGCTTTAGCTTCGCTAGATTGTGCTTCAATTGCGGCTTGTTCTTCGTCAACCTTTTGTGATTCGCTGATGATCTTAAGACGTTGGGCTCTACGAAGGGCTCTTTCGTTGTCAGTGTCATTTTTCTTAGCGAATAAGTGGAGTGCGAACGCTGCAATGATTGCGGCAGCCACAATAAGGATAACGCCAAACCAGCGGTATGAAAGATGCATGACCGACATGAAACCGCTTTGGCCTGTCCAGTTATCGCTTGGTTTGCCTGGGAAATAGTCGGCTAAGAAACCAAGAACGATCATGGTTAAGCCACCAAGTGCGAGGATTCCATCAAGAATGATGAAAACTATCTCACCTTTTGTGAGTTTCTTTTTTGAAACTTCTTCGATCTTTGTTGGGGTCATGTTATCCATAAATTTTTACCTATAAATTAGTTTGCTGCTTCTTCTGCGGCTGGTCCACCGATTTTGTTGCCGTTTGCTTTAGCTTGTTCAATGAGTTCGGTGATGACTGGTGTGTAGAGTTCTCTCCATGCTGGTTCAACTTCACGGACGTATCCACTGATGGCTTCTTGGGTTTCGCGGATTGCATCGCCAAATCCTTTTCCCATTGGGAGGTCACGACGGCCAGTCATGAATTCGATGAGTGCAAAGACTTTGTCTTGGACGCCCATGTATTTTTCATCTGTTAAGAGACGGTTGTTGACTCTGACGCCGTTGAGGAGGTTAACCATTTCGTTGATGTCATTGCCGATGAACTTACTTGCGGCTGTTTCTTCGCCTTTTGCTTCACGACGTGCTTGGTTGTAGTCGTTGAAGAGTTTGATGAGTTCGTTTGTCATGGTCATGTAACAGACGCCTCTGTAAAGACGTTCTTCTGCTAAATCAAGAGCTGCGAGTCTTTCGACATCGAGCTTCTTTGCGCTTGCGTCGTTGATGATGCCGTGGACCATTGCTTCAATGTTCTCGTGGATTGGGAGAACGCCTTTGAAGATAGCGATGTGTTGAGCGTGGTCAACACGGAGGCCATCGTCGGCTTCTCTGATGATTGTGCTTGATTCGCCATAAACTTCGTCATACCATTCACGAATCATTTTTTCGAGCTTTTCGCCGTTTTCTCCAGAATTGGTGATGATGGACTTTAATGGTGTTTGTTCATCGAGTTCGATGAGGACGCTTCTTTTCTTTTCATGGAAAAGATCGACGTCATATTTTTCTTTTGGAATTGCGTATTCCAATGTGTCACGAATAGCAACTTTGTAGTGTTCAAGTGTTGCTAAGACTGATGATACTTGATTCATATTCTTTTGCCTTTCTAAATCAATCGTTTTCAGCGGTTGTCTCCGCGTACGGGTAGACATAATTCTCGAGATCGCTGAATCTCTTGATCACATGTGAGGCATGAGCCTTTACGTCTTCTAAGCCATGCTCCATGCAGAAGCTGTGCTTTTTGAATGATTCAAACATCGAAACATCGTTGCCAGAATCTCCTACGACTAGAACATTATCCACATTGATTTGATTATAATCAAGATAAAATGAGATACCTTCACTCTTTGTGCAGCCCTTGTAAGTGAATTCAATGGCCTGATCTGAAGCGACGATATTCATCTCTGGATATCTTTCTTGGAACACTCTTGCCATAAGGGCGGAAACCGTTTTTGATTTCTTCCCAAACCCTGGGAACATCATCATCTTGTAGATTTCGCCTTTTTGGAGTTCTTCTTGGAAGATGGCGTCATCTTTGAAGTATGGTTCTCTATATGTTCCTTGCCAGAGACGGTAGATTGAATAACCTGTTTTAACCCAAAGGGCTAAATCCTTTTTTTGACAAACCATGTTGCGACTTTTTGTGAAGAGGAAGGTCATTACTGGGAAACCTTCGTCGCTGATTTCTTTGAAAACTCTTTGAACTAAGTCCGCAGGGATCGTTCTTTCAAAGATTGTTTTCCCACCGCATACAATGAGGGAACCATTGCAAGCAATGTAGTCGAGAGGTCTTCCGATTTTGCGTCCGACTTTTTCGCCAAAGAAGGCATTACGGCCTGTAACCAAAAGAAGGTGTCCGCCATCATCGGTGAATCTATCGATGAAGGCTTTGGTGTCTTTTGGAACCATGCGTCTCTTCTTTTTTGGATAAAAGAGGGTGCCATCTAAGTCAGTTGCAATTAATTTGATATCGCTCATAGCCGGATTATTGTAATAAAATTACAAACGATAGTCTAGCAATATCTAGTAATCGAAACTATTCCTTAGCAATTCTTTTTAAAATTAGGCTTCTTTTATGGTGTCGACGGCTTTTTTAACGAGTTTTATGGCTTTATGGAACTGCTCTTTGTCCATATTCTTTGGTTCATAGGCTTTTAAAAACTTGAATTCTTTTTGATTGCGGATGAAGAAGACGAGATCAGCAAGACGAGAAATCTCTTCTAAGCCCTTATATGAATGTTCATATTCTTTCTTGGCTTCTGCTTCATCAAAAGGAATTCCTTCTGCTATTTGCCTATATCTTCCCCTAAGGCAAGTTAAGAGCCTTCCGGTGAAAAGGAAGTAGATTGTGATGCGATACCCTTTTCGATGAGCTTTTTCTAAAAGTGGCAAATCCTCATCGCTCAAGGTTGAAAGAGAAGCAAAGGAAGTTTCTGCTTTAATTCCTTCTTTTAACCCCTTGATTTCGAGAGACTGTAAGAAGGCGTTTTTATAACATTTCGCAAAAGTTGTTTTTCCTGAAGCGATTGGACCTGATACAAGGATAAGTTGGAGAGTTTCTTTATTCATGAGGAACCTCCACTTTAACGACTTTTAGTTTGGCGTCTAAATACTCTTTGACACCGTTTCGATATTCGTCAACCAAAAAGCCATTTTCAACATATACAACAGGAACTCCTGCAGCGTGGTTTTTCTTTCTGGCCTTATCTAGGCCATAAGTGCCAGATTCCTTAACAAGAGAAAAAAGATACTTCTTGTATTTGACGCTAGAGGCATCACCAAGGTATTCGCTTTTTAAAGAGCCCTTCTTTCTATAGACAAGATAGAAGTACTCTTTGCCGTTAATGACTTTTTTAGTGAGCGTTTTCTTCATGGACATAGGATATCACGAATAACACATTTAGGCAACTTTACATTGTTGTTACCTAATAATCGAAAAAATATCAGAAAAGGAGCCGATGGCCCCTTTGTTTATGTATATGTGATGTTGCAATTATTTAAGCTTGTTTTCAGCTTGGATAACGCCATAACCTCCATCTCTTCTAACGTAGACAACGGAGATCTCTTCATCTTCTTCGTCCAAGTATAAGAAGAAGCTATGACCGAGAGCGTCCATTCTTGTGATCGCATCATCAAGAGACATTGGCTCAAGGTAAATGGATTTGGTTCTGACAACTTCATCCATCTCATCTTCAAGCTCTTCCTCTTGAATGTTTTCGAAGACTATTGAGCGTCCAAGCGACTCTCTTGAAGTCTTGCGGCTCATACGTGTTTTGAGCCTTCTCATTTGGTCCTCAAGCTTGTCAACCGCAAGGTCAACTGCCGCATAAAGATCATCGTTTCTAACTTCGGTTCTTAAGTCCATTTCTTTGGTGAATATTGTAATTTCAACCTTGGCTCCAACCTTGTAGGAAACAACAACTGCGCGGCAAAGGACTGATTCATCGATGACAAAGTATTTGTCCATACGCGAAAGCTTTTTCTCAATGGCTACGCGAATAGACTCTGTCACTTCGATGTTTTTGCCAACAATTTGGTATTTCATACCTATGTACCTCCAGGAATATATATCCTTTTGTTGGCTTCATTATACACAATGTAAGCGCTTTCTTTAATACCTTTTCGAAATAAGAAGCCTGCCATCGATAAAGAATCGTAATTGTAAAGAATAAGAAAAAGTCCTCAAAGTTTCAAATTGAGGACTTTCTTGATTAAGCAGCTTTTTTGAAGAATTCCTTTAAGGCTTCAACCTTATCGAGCTCTTCCCAAGGAAGGTTAAGTTCTTCTCTTCCAAAGGCGCCATAGCAAGTTGTATCAAGATACTTGAATGCTGGTCTCGTAAGCGAGAACTTCTCAATGATCGCGCCAGGTCTTGCATCGAAGAATTTCTCAATCGCTTCAAGAATCACTTCATCGCTATAGTGACCTGTTTTAAATGTCTTTAAGTTGATGCTGATTGGGTTAGCGATGCCGATTGCATAGCTAAGTTGAATCTCAAGTCTATCAGCTGCGCCTGCTGCAACAAGATTCTTGGCCATATAACGCGCGTAGTAGCATGCGCTTCTATCAACTTTAGATGGGTCTTTTCCGCTGAATGCGCCACCGCCATGGCAAGCGCTTCCGCCATAAGTATCAACGATGATTTTTCTTCCAGTTAAGCCTGTATCGCCTGCAGGACCACCAATAACAAAACGGCCCGTTGGGTTGATTAAAATCTTAAAATCCCCTGCAAAACCGAACTCTTTTGCCACTGGTTTCATGATTTCGTTCTCAACATAGCTTCTAAATTCAGCCATGTTTGTTTCAGGATCGTTTTGGATTGACATGAGGACTGTGTCGATTTTTGGCTCTTCTTCAGTGTAGTCGATTGTGACTTGAGCTTTCATGTCTGGACGAGCGTGAGCAAACTCGCCGTTCTTTCTAAGCTCAGTGGCTTTCTTAACGAGAGCGTGAGCCATAGAAATTGGGAGAGGCATATAGTTTTTGGTTTCGTTTGAAGCGTAGCCAAACATCATGCCTTGGTCGCCTGCGCCTGTTTCTAATAAGGAACCACGGCTGACGCCCATATTGATGTCTGGTGATTGTTCTTGGACTTTGACATCGATTTTGCATGAATCGCAACCGATGCCGAGTTCTTTTGATGTATATCCGATATTACGAAGGACGCCTCTTGCTATTTGTTCATAGTTTGGGCGAGCTTTTGATGTGATTTCGCCCCCGATAAGGACGTATTCGGTTGTGGCGTAGCATTCGCATGCAACGTGGGAAGATGGATCTTCAGCAAGGCAAGCGTCAAGGATGGCGTCGCTGATTTGGTCACAGACTTTGTCTGGGTGGCCTTCACTTACTGATTCACTGGTGAATAAGATTTTTTGTTTCATAATGGCCTTTCTACGAAAAATACCTCCCACCAAGTGGAAGGCATACATTTGACCATTCCTCTAGCATCGTTCCGGGCGGTGGGCCCCAGCTTAGGACAAGCACTTACCTCTATAGAGGAGTTGCTAGCGCCTTTTCTCAGTCCTTAGAAAGCGCTTCGGGATACTAGCTTTTCGCAAGAGAGATTATACACGCATTAGAGAACAAAAAAAGACCCCTGTTTTCACAGAGGTCAAAGTTGTTATAACTTTTCTTTGATTGCCTTTAACGCTTTAGCGAGTTAATCAGGACATGAGGTGTTTCCTCTGCACTTGATTCCTTCGATTAAGCCAATGACTTCATCGATATTTCTTCCTTCGGCAAGACGGCTGACGCCTTGTGTGTTTCCTGCACATCCTCCAATGATTTGGACGTGTTCGATTGTCTCACCGTTCATGGTGATGATCATTTCACGGGAACAGACGCCTTGAGGAACGTAGTGAAATTGTTGAGTCATTATTTAACGATGGTTCCATAGATAGCACCGCTTGCCCAAGCTGCGTTTGCTTCATCGGTATCGATGTGCATTGCAAGAGCGTATGATGGGCTGACACGGACGACTGTATCGCCAAAGATGGTTTCACGGCCGGTTCCTGAAACGAGGACACGGACGACTTGGCCATTTGTGACACCGAATGCTTCAGCATCAGCTGGGGTCATGTGGATGTGACGTTTTGCAACGATGCAGCCTTCAGCTAATTCGATGAATTTGCCATTAAGTGGGTTAACGAGTTTGCATGGTGCTGAGCCTTTGACGTCTCCTGATTCACGGACTGGAGCGTTGACTTTGAGGGTTCTTGCATCGGTGCCGCTGATTTCGACTTGGCATTCCTTACGGCATGGTCCAAGGATTGAGATGTTCTTAAGAGCGGTTTCTTTGCCGGTCTTTGGGTTGACTGGTCCATAGACATCAAGACGGGTGTTTGTGGCGAATTGGCCAGGTTGTGAGAGTTCTTTTTTGCATTCGAGTTCAGCATGTTTGCCTGCAGCGATTTCTTCATCAGAAAGCATGAGGTAATCAAGAGCATCTTGGGTGATGTGGATGTGTCTTGCGCTGGTTTCGACAATGAATTTTAATTCTTCCATTTTGGTTCTCCTAAATTTGACTGTTTCATTATAAGTCCGTTGCGAAGCAAAACAAAAACAAAAGTGCTTTCTTTTTCTTTGTTTATTGGTTTACAATGGCGACAGCAAAAAGGAGGTAACGATTATGTCAGAAAACAAAGACGAAGAACTCAAAGAAGAAAAATTAATCGAAGAGGAAGCGCCTGAATCTAGTATCGAAGATAAGCTCGGATACGACGAAGACGAAATCGATTCTCCTGCAGATGAAGTCACATCTGAAGAAATCACCCAATCAAAGTTCGGCCCTGAAGAGCTTTTAGAAGCAATCAAAAGCAAGGACCGCGATGATTTAGTTAATATTTTCGAAAACATTCCTGACGCGGATATCGCTGAAGCTGCCGAAGAACTTGAAGCAGCTGATCTTATCCTTCTCTTTAGAAGAGCAAAAGCGTCATACACCGCGAACATTTTCGACGATCTTAGCCAGGACAAAAAAGAAGAAATCGTCACGGCTATGACCGACCGAGAACTCGTCACCCTCATTAACATGCAGTCTGCTGACGACGTCGCTGATACAGTCGATGAGATGCCTGCAAACCTTGCTCGCCGTGTCCTTAAGGCTGCGGATCCTGAGATGAGAGACGACATCAACCACCTCTTAAAGTACGAAGATGACACCGCTGGTGCAATCATGACCACCGAGTTCATCGAATGCCCTGCTGAATGGACCGTCAAAGAGACCATCAAAGCAATTCGTAAACAAGGTAAAGAAGCTGAAACCGTATATACAATCTTCGTTAAGAACAAAGACAGAGAATTCGTTGGTACCGTTGACCTTGACGAACTCATCTGGAGTAAAGAAGACCAAACACTTGAAGACATAATGAGCAAAGACGCTCCATTCTGTCACGTCAATACCGATAAAGAAGAAGTCGCTACGATGTTCCGTAAGTACGACCTTAACGCTATGGCCGTCCTTAACGAAGACGATAGACTTATCGGTATCGTTACCGTCGACGACGCAGTCGATGTCATGATCGAAGAGTCGAGTGAAGACTTGGAAAAACTTAACGCTATCAGCGCCTTAGACGATTCATATCTTGAAACATCACCTGTCTCAATGATGAAGAAGTGCGTTCCATGGATCATTGTCCTTATTATTCTTGGCACTCTCTCATCAATGATTCTTAGCGTCTTCCAAGATAGACTTTCACTCCTTCCAGTTCTTGCAGCCTTCATCCCAGTCTTAATGGATACAGGCGGTAATGCAGGCGGTCAGACCATCGCTCTTATGATCCGCGGTCTTGCCTTAAAGGAATTCGAGCCAAAACACGCTTTAAAGATTCTTGGAAGAGAAATCCTTAGCGCAATGCTTATTTCCCTTTGCGTGGCTGGATTCGCCTTCATTTGGTTCACAATGGAACAATACACAGGCATTGTCCATAACACCACCGCTGACGTTGCTTGGTTAGCCGATAAAGGAATGGCGCCAAATCCAGAGCAATGGGGAACCATCTGGAATGGCATGTGCTGGAGCTTCGGTTACTTCTTAGCCGTCATTAAGATCAGCGCAATCGTCGCAGGCACCTTATTCATTACAACAGTCGCCAGTAAGATGATCGCAGTTCTCCTTCCTCTTGGAGTCTCCGCAATCAAAAAAGACCCTGCAATTGTCTCACAACCATTACTCACAACCATCATAGATGGAACCTCACTTCTCATCTTCTTTGGCATCGCTGAGTTACTTGTTCTAAGATTTATTTAATAAAGCATTGCGATTTAGTTACGAGGTGAGTATAATTCACCTTGCACCGCGGGAATGGCGGAATGGTAGACGCGTACGTTTGAGGGGCGTATGGAGCAATCCGTGGGGGTTCAAGTCCCCCTTCCCGCACCATTTCGAAAGATTAGGCTCGATGAAAATCGAGCCTTTTTTCTTTGCTTATAGCCACCATTTACTTAAAAGGGGGATTGTCTTTTAGTGCGAAACGTACCTCCTAAAAAGAGGTTATGGGTATTGCCTTTTTCTTGGGATGTTGTTTAATTTTAATAGAGGTAAATATTATGAAAACAAAAGCCGCGTTGCTATTTCCTGTCGTTAGTCTCCTTCTTTCAGGCTGCTCAAGCATCAAATATAACGGAAGGTTTTATGATGACCTTGAAGAAAAACTAAGCCAATCATTCCTAGATGAACACCAAATCAATACCTCTTCTAGTCAAAACAATCTTCCAAAACAAATTATCTATTTAGTAGATAGTGCAGAAAAATATAACGCCGCATTCAAAGGCGATTACAAAATCGACATCAATTATGAAAAGGAACTTATGTTCCTCTGCTCATTCGTATCGACATACAAAATAGATCATCATCTTAGTTCATTAGAGATTAAAGATGATGTTCTAACAATCGAATGCGATTATAAGAAAGGCGCTCCAGGAACTGGATACGCATGCGCCCCTTACCAAAGATGGTGTGCGGTAACGATGAGCAAAGTCGAATATCAATCAACCATATTCATTGGAGAAGGCAGATAAGAACATCTGCCTCTTTTTTATTTTTAAGCGGGATTTGCTTCAAAAACCCCTGCAAAAACGCACTAAAACAAAAAAGTGGCCTACAGTTCGTAGACCACTAATGTAGAGAAATATGTTAGATGCTAAAGTTAACTAAAGCGTCTTTCCCCGATTCACCAGTTCTCACTTTGACGACATCAAGAACTTCATAAACGAAGATCTTTCCATCTCCAACGTGACCTGTGTAGAGAGCCTTTCTAGCAGCTGCAATAACTTCTGATGGAGGTACCGTTGAAACAACGACATCGACTTGAATCTTTGGAAGAAGAGTTGCTTCGACTTTGACGCCACGATAGTATTCAGCTTTGCCTTTTTGGATACCACATCCCATGACGTGAGAGACTGTCATACCGGTAATGCCGATATCCATAAGAGAATTCTTAAGTTTTTCAAGTTTGGCTTCATTACAAACGATTTCAATCTTAGTAATGAGGGCTTTGTCTTTGACTGGACGATCAACGCTTTCGATTTTCTTGACTTCGATTGCCTCTGCTGGAGGAACATCTCCAAGAACTTCAACAGCTTCGGCACCATAATCGATGTGTTCGACAGCTGGAACGAAATCTGCGTAAGCACTCATTAAGCCGTGTTCTGTAACGTCTAAGCCTTTGATTTCCTCTTCTTTGCTGACACGTAAACCGATTGTCTTATCAAGAAGTTTGAAGACACCGAACATTGTTAAGCCTGCCCAAGCAAGGATTGCGATGATACCAAGGAATTGGATTCCAAGGACTGCCATGCCATCACCGAATGATGTGCCATGGATTAAAGCGTAGATAGGACCATCAACGCCTGCTGCTGAACTTGAGGTTGCGAATAAGCCTGCTGCAATAGTGCCCCAAATACCATTTGCAAGGTGAACACCGACAGCGCCGACTGGATCGTCGATGTGAAGTTTTGTATCAAGGCCTTCGACGACAATGACGACGAGGAAGCCGGAAACGGTACCGATGATTGTAGCACCGATGATGTCAACAGCTTGGCAACCTGCGGTGATACCGACAAGGCCTGCTAAACCTGCGTTAAGACACATGGAAACGTCTGGTTTGCCGTTTTTGAACCATGTGAAGAGAAGCGTAACGACTGTTGCGACAGCTGGTGCAACAGTTGTTGTTGCAAATATTTGTCCGAGTTCTGGAAGGCTTGAAGCGGCAGCGCCGTTGAAACCATACCAGCCGAACCAAAGGATGAAACAGCCAAGTGCGCCTAATGTGATTGAGTGACCTTGGATTGCGTTGACTTTGGTGACTTTGCCATTTTCATCTTTGACATATTTGCCAAGTCTTGGGCCTTCCATGATTGCACCGATCAAAGCAACGATGCCACCGACTGAGTGAATTGCAGCTGAACCAGCGAAATCAATGAAGCCGAGTTGTGAGAGCCATCCTCCTCCCCAAACCCAGTGAGCTTCAACTGGATAAATGACAAGGGAGATGATGAGCGAGTAGACGCAGTATGTTGAGAATTTTGTTCTTTCGGCCATAGCGCCTGAAACGATGGTTGCTGCAGTTGCGCAGAAGACAAGGTTAAAGACGAAGTTTGACCAATCGAAATTAGCGAAATCCGTGAAGATTCCAAGTGTTGGGATTCCGATAAAACCGCCTAATGCGTCTTCACCCAACATAAGGCCAGCGCCCAAGACGACGAATGCGACTGTACCAATGCAGAAATCCATCAAATTCTTCATGATGATGTTTCCTGCGTTCTTTGCTCTTGTGAAGCCTGTTTCGACCATTGCGAAACCTGCTTGCATGAAGAAGACAAGAGCGGCACCAATAAGGAACCAAATTGAGAAACCAACGGAACTTGTTAGTTGCGTTACCTCTTCTATAGACATAATTTTACTCCTTCCATTTTTCTGTTTTTGGGCATTAGCTTAATAGCCTCAAGAAAAATTATGTTTCAAATTAAACACCATTCTATCTAGTGTTTTCAAGATATTTGTTGAATTTTCTTCATTATTTTTTGCGATTTTTGTAAGTTGAAAAACAAGATTCAAAATATTTAGAGAAATACGCACTTTTTAGTTGCTTTTGGTTTTTTGATGCTTTATGATTTTATGCGATCCCCCTCTGAAAATAGCCTTAAATAATCGATTTTTTTGTTTTTAGGAATCGTAGCGCTATATTTTGTATTCCATTACTAGTAATGGTATAGTTACCCCATGGCATTAGTAGAACTTAAAGACATCGAATTCAATTACAGTGACAGAGACCTTTATAAGAAGGCCTCTTTTAAGGTCAATAGTGGCGAGCACTGTGTCCTTGTCGGTTCTAATGGATGTGGCAAAACAACCCTCCTTAATATGATTGTCGGCGATATCAAACCAGACAAAGGAAGCGTCATTTGGGAAAATGGCGTCACCTTTTCATATTTGGATCAGCAACTTAAGGTTCAACAAGACATGCCAGTCCATCAATATTTATATGGTGTATATGAAGACCTTTTCGAAAAAGAAAAGGCCATGAACAAACTTTATGAACAAAGCGCGATCGATCTTGATAATTTTGAAAAGATCCTCGCTAAAGCAGACCGCATTCAAGACGAGCTTAACGAAAGAGGCTTCTATGCCCTTCAAGAGAAGGTTGGAAAACTTACCAATGGCTTAGGCTTCCTTAAAGAAAGCCTTGAAGCGCCTTTAAGAACCCTTTCGAGTGGTCAAAGAGAAAAAGCCTATCTCGCTAAGATGCTTCTTGAGGAAAAAGACTTCCTCATCATGGACGAACCTACGAACTTCTTAGACGCAACCCAAGTGGATTGGCTTGCTAGATATCTTTCAAGTTATCCAAAAGCTTTCCTTGTCGTTTCTCACGACCAGGAATTCTTAAAACGTATCGCGGATGTCGTTTTCTGCCTTGAGAACCAAGTTGTTGTTAGATACAAGGGTACGTTTGAGCACTATTTGGAACAACACGAACTCGATAGAGAGCAATACGAGAAAAATTACGCAGCCCAACAAAGATACATCAAGAAAGAAGAAGAATTTATTGCGAAGCATATCGTTAGAGCAACTTCCAGTAAGGCCGCTAAAAGTAGACGTGCTAGGTTATCTCATCTTGAGGTCATGGAAGCGCCAGGACAAAACGTCATTCATGTCCACTTCTCTTTCCCATACACTCACCCAGTAGGCCAAAAGCCACTCATCGTTGAAAACCTTGAAATCGGATATAACGGCAAGGCTCTTTTAGAACCTATTTCCTTCATCTTAAAAGAAGGAGAAAAGATTGCGATCCTTGGACAAAACGGCGTTGGCAAAACAACGTTTTTACGTACAATTCTCGGCTCAATTCCAAAAATTGACGGGGAATTCGATTGGCTTGATGGCATCAACATCAACTATTTCAACCAGGACGAGGTTGTCGATTTGAACCTCTCTCCATTTGACTATATCCACGAAAAACATCCAGAGCTAACAAACACTCAAGTAAGAACCGCTTTAGGCTGCACAGGTGTCAAAAAAGAACTCGCCATGAGACCTATGAAAGAGCTCTCTGGAGGAGAAGTGACTAAAGCGAGATTTGCGCTTATGAGCTTAAAGAAGAGCAACTTCTTAGTGTTCGACGAACCTACCAACCACCTTGATCAAGCGGCAAAAGATTCCCTCTTCGAGGCAATCGAAAGATATCCAGGATCCGTCATCATCGTCAGTCACGAAAAAGACTTCTATGACGGATTAGTCGATTACGAAATGCACTTTTAAGATAGGCGTTTCCTTTCTTTTCTAAATCCCATCAAATGCAAAATCGGACGGAAAATCAAAACCTTCCTCCAATATTCATATCCTAAAACCTCGCTGTTATAGTTAGCGACGTTTCTACGGTAATTCGAGTTTAAATCATCTATGGTCTCCCAATAGATTTTGTAGTCTTTGTCATTATCGAAAATCGGATACTTTTGTCCAAGTATCGCAAGATGTTTTTCAAAGCTTTTTAGTGTTACGGCAGAGGCTTCAATATCTTCGCCTTTGAGGTTCTCGAGTTTTAGCCATCTAACTTGGGCGGCAACCTTATTTAATGAAGAATTGATATTCACTTTAGCCTCATCGAATTGAGTGAAGATTCCTTGGAGAAGCTCTCTCTTTTGAGAGAGAATGACGGATATTGCCACAGTTCGTTTGGCTAGTTTTTTATCGAAGTTCAAGATGGAATATAAGACGAAAGAAAAATAGACCAAAATGAGCAAAATTACGATGATCAGTATGTATAGAAGAATTCTAGGCCATCCCATACCTTTATTTTATAAGAGTTTTCTCTTAAAAAATAGGGCCGATAAATTGAATAAGGTTTTAAACTAGTTTAAAATCAAAGCAAGAAGGTAACACTTATGACACGACCAATCTTAGCAATTCTGTACGATTTTGATTCAACACTCGCTACGATGGACATGCAAAACTTTTCATTCATCCCATCGTTAGGTTTAACTCCAAAGGAGTTCTGGGAACTCACTGGTGAATTCGCCAAAGAGACTGGATGCGAACGTACCCTCTCTTATCTTTACACCATGGTTAGAGAAACCAAGAAACGCGGAATCAAAATGACTCGTGAATACCTTAACGAAATGGGTAAGAACATCGAGTACATGAAAGGCGTCGAAGGTTGGTTTGAACGTATTAACAAATACGGTGAATCAAAAGGCATCAAAGTCGAGCACTACCTCATTTCAAGCGGCAACAAAGAAATCGTCGAAGGCTGCTCAATCTACAAATACTTCAAACGTGTCTATGGTTGCGAATTCCTTTTCGATTCAGAATCAGGTGAACCTCTTTGGCCAAAGTTCGCAGTCAACTACACCCAAAAAACTCAGTACTTCTACCGTGTCTCCAAAGGAGCATTCGATGCTGCTGATGACGTTAAGATCAACGAGAAGACTCCAGTCAAGAGAGTCCCATACACCAACATCGTCTATATTGGTGATGGAATGACAGACATCCCTGCAATGGTCATCGCTAAGAATAGCGGAGGCACATCCATCGCAGTCTATAGCAATGGCAACAAAGAGAAAGTTCTTCCTATCTACCAAGAAGAACGTGTTAGCCATATCGCACCAGCCGACTATAGTGAAGGTTCAAAGCTCGATCTCCTTATGCATCTTATGATCGACAAAGTGAGCCTCTCAGAATCATTCAAAGGCATCAAAGAAAGAGAATAACATGTCATTTGATTTCTTAGTGAAGCATACATACGCCGTGGTTTTGATGGCGGGCAAGGGCTTAAGAATGAACGTTGACCTCCCTAAGCAATTCATTGAAGTTGCAGGTCTTCCTCTTTTCCTTTTTGCTTCCAAGGAATTCGATGAATCTAATGAAGTCGATTATTTGCTCTTTGTGACTTCGAAAGAAAACATAGAGAAGACAAAATCCATCCTCGAGAAGAGTTCAATCAAAAAGCCATATGAAGTCATCGAAGGCGGAAGCGTCAGAGAAGAATCCTCCAAAAAGGCTATCGAATTCTTAGCGAAAATGAACGCAAACAAAGAATCAATTGTTCTCATTCATGACGCTGATAGACCTAATATCAACGAGGAAATCATTAAGAATAACGTTATCGCAGCTAAAGATTGTGGAGCAGCCATCACCGCTACTTCTTCCGTCAATTCCCTTGCCATTTCTAGTAACGGCATCATTGAAGGCTATCTTAACCGCGACGAGGTTTACCAAATTCAAACACCACAGACTTTCTCTCTTTCTCTTTTAGAGGAAGCGTTCAAGAAAGCTATCGATCCTTCTTCATACACAGACGAAGGCTCTCTTGTTCTTGGTACTCTTGGCGTCAAAGCGAAGATCGTCAAAGCAGGAAGCGACAACTACAAAATCACCACCGAATCAGATTTAGAAATATTTGAGAAAACGAGGTCAAAAATATGAGTCACAGCAAAGCAGGCGACATCCTTGAAGGAACCGTCGTCAAGATTTACCCAAAATACGCGATTCTTCTCTTTGAGAACGATGAAACTGGATTGCTTCACATCTCAGAGCTAACCAATTCATACGTGCGTAACTTCACTAGCTTCGTTCAAGCGGGCAACATCTACAAAGTGAAGGTCATTCAGTATGATGAAGAGAAGAACTTCATGAGAGTAAGCGCTAAAGCGCTAACGCCAGAAGAGAAGAGAGGGCCTCTTAAGAAAGAGCCAATCCCAGCTGACAAGATCTCATTCGAAGAATTAGAAAAACGATTACCAGATTGGATAAAAGAACAAAATGAAGGAGAACAATTATGATCATCAAAACTTCTACCAAACACTTAGTTGACCAAATCGATTTCGCCGCCTATCAAGAAAAGGTAAACGAAGTCCACAAATCGATCATCGAAAAAACAGGCGAAGGCAATGATTTCCTCGGTTGGGTCAACCACCCATTCGACTACGACAAAGCCGAACTTGAAGAAATCAAGAAATGGGCAAAGTACGTTAGAGAAAACTACGAAGTCTTAATCGTTTGCGGCATCGGCGGCTCATATCTTGGCGCTCGCGCAGCAATCGAAGCAATCAATGGCGTCGTTGGCAAAGGCAAACCTGAAATCATCTTCATGGGCCAAACATTCGATCCAACTTACACCAAGCAATGCCTCGATTATCTTGCAGACAAGAAATTCGCCATCAACGTTATCTCAGAGAGTGGCACCACCACTGAGACAAGCGTCGCATTCCGTCTCTTAAAAGAAATGATTGAAAAGAGAGATGGCGTCGAAATGGCACGTAAATCAATCTTCGCTACAACCGACGCAAATAAAGGCGCACTCCTCACCCTTGCAAAGCAAGAAGGCTATGTCCGCTTCGTCCTTCCTGATGATATCGGTGGAAGATACAGCGTCCAAACAGCAGTTGGTCTCTTCCCTATCGCTGTTGCAGGCATCGATCCAGAAGCAATCCTCCTTGGCTCACAAAAAGCATTTGAGGACAGCACAAACCCAGATTTAGCAGTTAACGAATGCTACAAATACGCCGTCATTAGACATGACATGTATACAAAGCACAAATTAGCAGCTGAAATGTTCATCACCTACGTTCCATCATTCGTTCAAATCGGCGAATGGTTCAAGCAACTCTTTGGCGAATCAGAAGGTAAAGACAAGAAAGGTCTTCTCCCAGATAGCGCTACATTCTCAACCGATCTCCACTCTCTTGGCCAATTCATCCAAGATGGCACTCCATGTTTCTTTGAAACAACCCTCTACTTGAATAATCACAGAGACGAGATCAAAGTTCCTCACGATAATGACAACCTCGATGGTCTTAACTATCTTGAAGGCGTCACTATTGGAAGCATCCAAGACAAAGCATTCGAAGGAACGATCGCTGCTCACACTGAAGTCGGTGGCATCAATAACGTCGTCCTCGAACTCGAAGGCATGAACGCATTCAACCTTGGCTACCTCTTCTACTTCTTTGAAAGAGCATGCGCTATGAGCGCTTACCTCAATGGGGTCAACCCATTCAACCAACCTGGTGTTGAAGTCTACAAAAAGAACATGTTCCACCTTCTTGGAAAACCTGGTTTCTAATAATTAATTAAATATACGAAAGGCATTAACTATGTACGGAAAGAACGCATGGGAAAAATATGACGAAGCCCAATTAAAAGAAGTCATGGACCTTGCAGATGACTATAAAGAGTTCCTCTCAAAGGCCAAAATCGAAAGAGAACAAGTCGTCGAAAGCGTCGCCCTCTTAGAAAAAGCAGGCTACAAGCTCTTCGAGTATGGCAAGAAATATGCCGCAGGCGACAAAGTCTATTTCGTTAACAAGAAAAAGAACGTCGTCGCATTCGTTATCGGCAAAGAGCCATTAACAAAAGGCCTTAGAGTTCTTGGCGCTCACATCGATTCTCCAAGACTCGACGTCAAACAAAACCCTCTCTACGAGAGCTCAAACCTCGCATTCCTTGACACCCACTACTACGGCGGCATCAAGAAATACCAATGGACAACAACCCCTCTTGCTCTCCATGGCGTCGTCGCTAAGAAAGATGGCACAGTCACCAATGTCGTTATCGGTGAAGACCCAGCTGATCCAGTTCTTGGTATCAATGAACTTTTAATCCACCTTTCAGCTTCCCAACTCCAAAAGCCAGGTTCAACAGTCGTTGAAGGCGAAGACCTTGACTTAACAATGGGTTCACGTCCAACTAAAAAAGATGGCAAGGATTCAGTCAAAGAAACAGTCTTAGCTATCCTCAAAGAAAAATACGACATGGAAGAGGAAGACTTCCTCTCAGCAGAACTCGAAGTCGTCCCAGCCGGCAAAGCAAGAGACTTCGGTCTTGATAGATCAATGATCGCTGGCTATGGCCACGATGACAAGTGCTGCGCATACGCTTCACTTAGAGCACTTCTTGACCTCAAGGAAGTCCCAGCATATACAGCTTGCTGCGCCCTTGTCGACAAAGAAGAAGTCGGTTCAATCGGCGCCACAGGCGCTCAATCAAGATTCTTCGAAAACTGCATCGCCGAACTCGTCGAAGCTACTGGAGAAGCATTCTCAAGAGTCAAAGAAGCCCTTTCAAATTCATACATGCTTTCAAGCGACGTCTCAGCAGGGTATGACCCACTCTACGCTCACGTCATGGAAACAAGAAACGCTTGCTACATGGGTAATGGCGTTGTCTTCAACAAATACACCGGTGCTAGGGGCAAATCAGGCTGTAACGACGCTAACGCTGAGCTCGTTGGCTGGTTAAGAAAAGTCATGGATGACGCTAAGGTCAACTTCCAAACTGCAGAGCTTGGCAAAGTCGATCAAGGTGGCGGCGGAACAATCGCTTACATCCTTGGCAACCTCAATATGAACGTCATCGATGCTGGTATGCCAGTTCTCAATATGCACTCACCAATGGAAGTCATCTCAAAAGCAGACTTCTATGAGTCATATATGGCTTACATGGCATTCCTTAAAGCCTAAGATACATAACAAAAATAGCGGTTACCAAACCACTATTTTTTTATTTCGATACGTTTCTTGAATTTTGGGAGGATTGACATAAACACGTCAACGATCTCAGGGTCGAAGTGTTTGCCTCGCTCGTTACTAATTATCTCAACCGATTCTTCGAAGGAGAACGCTTCCTTATAGGAACGCTTGCTCATTAACGCATCAAAGACATCGACCACTGCCATAATTCTTGCAGGAAGAGGGATTTCCTTCTCTTTTAAGCCAAGAGGATATCCTGAGCCATCCCACTTCTCGTGGTGACATCCAGCGATTTCTCTGCCAAGAGTGAGATAGGCGTTATCTCCAACATCTTGGATAGCCATATCGATGAGCTTAACGCCTTCGCTTGTGTGAGTTTTCATTATCTCAAGCTCTTCTGGAGTGAGTTTTCCTGGCTTATTGAGGATGGTGTCGCTGATGGCGATCTTGCCAACGTCATGGAGCGTGCAAGCGGTTGTGAAGACATCAATGTATTCTTTAGTGAGAATTGTTTGATAATCTTCTTTCTTGGCCATCGCTCTCGCTAAAGTTTTAGCGTATGAGGACGTGCGTTTGATATGGTCTCCGGTATTGAGGTCACGAGATTCGACAATCTCCGCTAAAGCGGAAACAAGCCCTGCTTCCATAGCGATGATTGTCGCGGTTCTATTCTCGATCTCCATGAATGTGGCATATGCCTCATCCTCGGTTCTATGGATGTTATGCGAGAGCTCGCCGATTTCGTTTTGGAGTTCCCAGATGATCTTATCCCTATCGTCTTTGCTGCCCTTCCAGTTCTTTGGACCGGCTGTACGGTATTTGCTAAGCTCATCGTTCATGATTTGAAGTGGAGCGATGAGGTTAAGGTTGATGATGTAATAAAGGATGATGCCTCCCCAAAGGAAGGTGATCATTTCGACTGAAAGGACTTGAGCGATGACAACGCCTGTAGCGACTGAAATCGATTTGTAATCAGAGCTCACTAGGGCGTAGGCAACGACTTTGCCATCGCTATTCTTGATGGTGTGATATGCGGTCATGAGGTCCCCACGGCCAGAATTAGAATGGAAGACATCACGAACTTCTTTGCCTTTTATTAATAGGTTATATTGGCCATTGCTTACTTCTTCTGCATTAAGGACTTGGCCTAAGACATAAGGATTATCTGAGACTGTATCAAAAATAGCGATGGCCTTTTCGTCTTCGAATCTAAAGACGCAGATATCTTTAACGCGGTCATTTGATTTGGCAACGATCTTAAGGTCATTTAATGTAATGTCATATCCTTCATAAGGAAGGGCTCCATCGTTACCGAAATATGACTCAAGCTTATCTCCATCTATCATCATTGAAGCGGTCTCCGATAAGGATGAGATCGAAGAACAATATTCAGCGTATAACCTGTCATGGTAGGTACTTGAAAGGATGGCGATGACAACGAATCCTAAGAATGAATAGGAAAGGGTTGTGACTGAAAGGATTTTGTTTTTGATTGAGGTTTTGGAATTGAAAAGCTTATCAAGGCCTTTATCGAATGAGCCCCATGGCTTTTTAAGAAGGTAGGTGTATGGGAAGTAGTCAAGGAAGCGGTCATCTTGAGGGTAGAAAAAGAAGAATGACCAAAGGATTGCGACTGATATCGCCTTATCGACAAGCTCCCAGCCGAATGCACATAAGACTTGAGTCCAGAAAGGGTTCCATCCGTATTTGTCAACAAGGGAACCTAAGACACGGTAACTTTCAAGATCGACTTGTTGTCCATTAAGGAAGTAATTGAAGATTTGCCCAAAGAACCCCCATAAGAGGGCTAAGGAGACGATCATCAAAGGATAGGACCACCACTTACGGAAAAGACCTTTTCTCATTACGAAGACGGCGATGATGACGTTAAGTCCGGGAATGAAGGCGTGGTAAATCGTCGTTCCGAGAATGAACTTGCAAAGGACGGCGTTACCCATGCCGACAAATAGACCTGGCAAAGCGCCAAGCCAACATGCCGCAATAAGCGTAAAGACATCAGCTAAATGAATAACGCTGACGCCTGTGAAATCAACAATCCAGGTTAAGGAGAAATCAAGCACAAGTAAAAGAACAGCCAATGCCCATATAAGTGGCGAATAAATCCTATTCGCCTTTGCATAAACAGGATGTTTTTTCTTGTTCATAAGAAAATATATATATAGATAAAGAGAATCATTCAATAATTATTTCAGTTCACTTAGATATTTTTACTTGTTTATTATCTATGATAATAAAAGTTTTATGACAATTACACTTTTTCGTGTTTAATACTTCAAAAAAGAAGAGATGAAAAAGAAAAAGTGGCCTCTTGACTACATATACTATGTGTCGTATAGTATTGTGCGTTGGGAGGTATTTCTAATGGACGTACAGTTAAAAAGAGGCGTGCTAGACATCTGTGTTCTGGCCTCGCTCCTAAAAGGCGATTCATATGGTTACATGATAATCAAAGAGATATCGCCTCATGTGGAGATAAGCGAATCAACCCTCTATCCGATCCTTCGAAGACTTGAAGAATCCAAATGCGTTACCGTCTACTCGCTTGAGCATAATGGCAGACTACGAAAGTATTATTCGATCACTTCAATCGGGAAAGAGAAGATCAGAGTGTTCTTAGAAGAATGGAAATCAATGATGGGTATCTACTCATTCATAGAATCGGAGGCAATAGGGCAATGACAAAAAACGAATTTCTAAATAGATTAAGAGATAGCCTTAAAGGCTATTCAGAGAAAGAAGTCGATAACTCAATCGAATACTATAGCGAGA
Source organism: Bacilli bacterium (assembly GCA_024408335.1). Classification (GTDB taxonomy): domain Bacteria; phylum Bacillota_I; class Bacilli_A; order RFN20; family CAG-826; genus UBA4951. The sequence continues at coordinate 81,221 of JAKSVB010000005.1, read as the reverse complement.
TGATCGACGATCGAATCGAAGATGGCGTTAGCGAAGAAGACGCCGTAGCTTCGCTTGGTGACCTTAACGAAATCATCAAAAGCATCAAGGTCAACATGCCTTTGAAATCAGTCATCAAAGCTAAGGTAAGCGAAAGCAAAGAGAAAAGAGGAGGATCAGGACTTAGTGCTTCTAGCATCATCCTCATCATTCTTTTCTTCCCAATCTGGCTCCCTTTGCTTTTAGTGCCTATCTCACTGATCTTTGCCTTCATGTTTGTCCTTTGGGCGCTTGACGGAGTGCTCTTTGGAGTAGGTGCAGCAGGCATCCTCTCGATCGTCCTTAGAGTTGTTCAAGCGGTTACTGCCGCTATCACTCTTGAGCCTCTTACCGCAGTTGGAGCGATCGGCGCAGGGCTATTGGGGCTTGGAGCTGGAATTCTTCTCATCGTTGCAGGCATCGCATTTGCCAAATCTCTTGCTCGCTTGTTCGTTGGAACAATGAAGGGCATTAAGGGAATCATCATCGGAAACAAAAGGAGCAAATAACAATGAAGGGCATAACAAAAGCATTAATATTTGGCACGGTCACCTTGGTTCTTGGAGGAGCCATATACGCGACAGCGTTAACAATTGCATTCAACAATAGATCACAAAAAGAAATCGTCAATAGGAGCGACGCTCAATACGTCTTGACCGATGATTCGGTTACCGTTCTCGATCTCGATTCCGTAGTCGATAGCATCGTCGTAAAACCAGGAGACGTAAGCAACGTCACCATCGATTACAAAGATGACAAAGAGAATCCAACATTCGACATTGGTGTTTCTAATGGAATCCTCAAATTCAGTCAAAGAAGCTTGGAAAACATATTTACGTTCAAGTGGCCATGGGAAAGATTTGGTTATGGACCTGCGTTCGCCATAACGGTTACGGTTCCTTCTTCTTCTAACCTTTCTTATGACATCGATTCACTAAGCGGCTCTATTAAGGCTATGGACATCGCTTCCACAAAGAAGTTAAGTGGCAACACGCTAAGTGGCTCAATCGAAATCAAGGGCTGCGAATTTGGTGGAAAGGTCGAACTTAACTCCACTTCTGGAGCGTTAACGATTGAAAATACTAAGATTCATAACGGGATGTCACTAAATAACACTTCTGGTAAGATAACTGCGAAAAACATCGAAACCGATGAAAGCATCAAGGTTAACTCGACATCAGGCGCTGTAGCTTTCGAAAGCGTCAAAACCAAAAGTATTGACGCAAGCACAGTCTCTGGTGCAATAACCCTTACAAAAGCCGAAGTCTCCAAAGGAGTTGCGGCTTCCACGACTTCAGGTTCCGTAAGCGTATCTCTTCTTGGTGATGACGCTTACAATGTATCAACCACCACTGTAAGTGGAAAAGTCACCACCACCGTCAACCTCGATTCCTCTTCAGAGAAAAGCGTATCTGTCACAACGGTCTCTGGAAACATTAAGGTAGAATACGCAGCATAAAGAAAATGTCTGGTTTTGATGTGTATCCAATAAACTGGACAAGTTAGTTGGATTATATCTTAAGCTCAACATGGATGCTGCCCTGTATTTTGCAGGGGGCATCCATTTTGTTTTGCTACTAATTCTTTTCGTGCTCGTTTTTAATTAAAGTTATTATTTTGGCGCCCCTGGTAGGAATCGGACCTATGACCTACCGCTTAGGAGGCGGTCGCTCTATCCACTGAGCTACAGGGGCGTGTTGATATTTTATTACTAAACGTTTATTTGTTCCACTAAACAAAAAAAGGCTTGGTTTCCCAAGCCATTCTTTAGTTGTTGGTGCTCGAGACCGGACTCGAACCGGTACGCTTTTGAGGGCGAGGGATTTTAAGTCCCTTGCGTCTACCATTCCGCCACTCGAGCAGATGTCCTTTTTTAACCTTCTTAATAAAAATAGGTTCCCGCCATAATTGAGAACCATTTAGAAGTAATTGGTCCCCCGTGTGAGGCTCGAACTCACGACCCCTTGATTAAAAGTCAAGTGCTCTACCACTGAGCTAACGGAGGAGTCATGGCTGGGGTGACTGGGATCGAACCAGTGAGATGACAGAGTCAAAGTCTGTTGCCTTACCGCTTGGCTACACCCCAAGATGATGGTGGGCGAAGATGGATTTGAACCACCGAACCCTAAGGAGCTGATTTACAGTCAGCCGCGTTTGGCCACTTCGCTATTCGCCCACGATGTAAGGACTTGCACATTTGTTAACTTACTTGGTGGATGCTACAGGTTTCGAACCTGTGACCCCCGCCTTGTAAGGGCGATGCTCTCCCGCTGAGCTAAGCATCCAGCAATAGGCCGCCTAAACGTGCGGATAATAATATAGCATTATGACCCCACCTAGTCAAAGGGTTTTTGGATACAAAATTTCACTTTCTAAAAATAGTTAGAAAAACCGCTTGTCTAGTGGGCTTTAGAACGCATTTAGTCAAATAATTTTGGAGCTAAAGACATAGTTGCGTTTTCGACATCTTCATGAGTTGCATATGTCTTTCCAACAAGGATTCTATCAAGAATCGACATCATGCCCATAAGAACCGTGGAAACTGCGCCTAAATCAAACTTGGCTCCTCCAGCGATCATTGCTTTTCTGACTTCTAATCTAACTTTATTTTGGACGTCTTCGAAAAACGAGATACCTCCGCTTAACAAAAGAGGTCTGATATAAATGGATTTTTCTTTGTGCATCTTTATGTAATTGTGGAAAAATACTTTCAGGTCTTCAGCGTTAGAAATCTTTTCAGGGATGACTTTTTTAATGCCGTCAAAATAGTTCATCGAAAGCTGATTGGTAATGTCTTCAACGTTCGCAAAATGGATATAGAAGGTTGAGCGTCTTATCTCTGCAGCATCGCAAACATCTTTAACGCTTATCTTATTGACCGCTCCTCTTTCCGCAAGCAGATCGAAGAAGGCGCGGAAAATTTTCATTTCGGTCTTCAAATATCCTTTGTTTGTTGTCTCGTGTTTCATATTTCGGAAGTTAGTTTATCAAAAGATAGTCTGACTGAAAACAATAAGTGCTACCTTTACTTAGAGGAACAAAAACCTATAAAATAAGTTCAAAGATGAGGGTTCATTATTAATGACCCTCAAGTACTGGAGAATAATTATGCTTAAGTTTGATAAGGCTTATCTCAAGCGTACCGTTTGGATTGGTATGGCTTTTTTCGGCATCTTGCTTGTCTGGCAGCTATATAACTCATACTGCTCACCAATGCTTTCCTTCCTTTTCGCAAACTCAATGTATGCAGAAAAGATCGAAGCAGCAAGAATTGCTTGGCAAACACCTCAGATTCTTAATGGTGTCATCGATACCTCTAAAGACGCATTTAACATGACTAACATCCTTCGCGCAGGAACATTCATCGGCGAGAAGGAATTCCTCAACGTTCAATGGGTTGTCGGTATCATCATGGCGCTTGATAACATTGCCGCTTTATTCATCATGCCAATATTCGGCAGCTTAAGCGATAAGACCCACACCAAGATCGGCAAGCGTATGCCTTACATTCTCGTTGGTTCACTTGTCACGGCTGTCGTTATGCCTTTCATTCCATTCTTCTTTAACTCTGGTATGGCCGCAGCCGCTGCAGCAGCAGTCGGATACACCGTTGGAATGATCGCAATGATGGTCCTCGTCATCATCTTCATGATGAGCTACCGTTCCCCTGCTGTCGCTCTTATGCCTGACCTCACACCAAAACCTCTTAGAAGCCGTGCAAATGGCTGGATCAACGTCATTGGTTATGTCGGTGGTTTCATCGGTTCAATCTTCGCAATCATCTTCCCTCTTACAAGTTATATCGATGGCACAAATAGATCTCTTCTCATGCTTGAGATCCCATTCATCGCTTCTTCATTAATCCTTGTTGCTTCGGTTGTTATCCTTTTCTTAAAAGTCAAAGAAAACAAACTAGCAGAAGAACTCCATGAAGATATTGTCCGCGGCGAATCCATGGGCGAATCAGCAGAACAAGTCACAGGCGAAGGAAAGCTTTCAAAAACCAACAAACGCAACCTCGCCCTCATCCTTGTTGCCGAAGTTCTTTGGTTCATGTCGATTAACGCCATCGAAACCTTCCAATCAAACTACTTCATGTTCCATCTTGATTGCTCTTCAGCAGGTGGCGTCATCATGACAGTCGTTAGCGGTGCCGCTTCAATCGTCGGTTTCTTAACAGCAGGCATCATCGCTGACAAACTCGGCCGTAAATGGACAATCATGGTTGGTATCGGAGCAGCTTCCCTTTGCTACCTTGCAATGTCCTTCATTCCAAAAGTCCAAGGCGTTGGCTATACATTCATGGGAACCATCCCATTCTACTTCTTCATCATGAACTTCGTCCTTGGCTTAGGCGTTTCATTCATCCACATCTGTTCATTCCCTCTTGTCACTGACTACTGTACCGCTGAAAAGCTTGGAAGATTCACTTCCCTCTACTACAGCGCTTCAATGGCAGCCCAATCAGTCACTCCAATCCTTATCGGTCTTATCCTCAAGAGCACCATGCTTTGGAATGCCCTTCCTATTTATTCAACAGTCCTCATGTTCGCAGCAGGAGCAGTCTTCTTCTTCGTCAAAGCACCACGCAATATGGACAAAGGCGAAAACGCAAAAGGCTTAGAAGCTTTAGGGAGCGATGATTAATGCCTGCCCTCCAAACTCACTACACCTTCGCGAAAGAAGAATCCCAAAACAAAGAAAGAGAGCACTTCGACGCTTTGGTTCTTGGCTCACAAGGACCAGATCCTTTCTTCTTCTATGGAATGCTTCCATGGAGAAGGAGAGAAAACGGCAAACTCGTCAATGGCTTTGGGGTTGGACTTCATCATAAGGATATAACGCCTCTTTATGTGACGATGATGAAATATGCCTCTAATAGCGAAGACAAAGAGCTTCTCTTTGATTTCATTGAAGGCATCCTTCTTCATTACGTCCTTGATAGAAACTGCCACCCATACGTTTTTAGCGTTACTGGTTATGGCGTTACAGGAGACGACGAAAAGAAGAACAAATACTACACCGCTCTCCACACCAAAATCGAAAGCGCGATTGATAAGATCTACGCTAAATCCAAAGGCGTCTATAGCGAATATCCAAAAGACGCTTTAAAGATATCTGACGATGATTTGATGAAAATCAGCAAGATGATTTATGAAGCGAATAAAGAAAGTGAGAAAGACCCTAACATCAAAGAAGATTCATTCTTTTGTAGCGTTAAGGATTATCGAGCAGTAATGCGCTTCATCAATAAGCCTCACTTCATCAAAAGGCTCTTCCTTAGAATCGTCTTTGGTAAAGACAGCATCCCATTCGCTTTGAATTACCCTAGAAGCTTAAACATGACTTATGGGAAGGTTGATTTCCTTAATGAAGGGAAAGCGGCTTGGCTTGACCCTGTATCTGGTAAAGAACGAAACGAATCCTTTTATGAACTAATGGATAACGCCAAAGAGGAATACGAGAAAGTCATCATCCCTCTTGTAGCTAGGGCCAAAAACAACGAAGACATATCTAGCGACCTTCACGCGTTCTATTCTGGAATTGACCATGACGGGGCAAAAGAAGGCAAAGAAAAGGAATACATGTCTCCTCTATTCCCTTATAAGAAATAACAAAAAAGGAACCGCCAGGTTCCTTTTGCTTATTGGTTTGTTTAGATCTTTTGTTCGAGTCTTTGCATGTTCTTCTCAAGAAGATCCATGACAATGGCTTCGTAGTCGGCTGCCCATGCGTAGTTTGGCATGTAGCTAACGATTGAAGTTACATCACTCTTATTGTCGAGAAGATCCCAGAAGTCACATTTAGCGACGTCTTTGTTGGCTTTGATGAATCCACGTTTGAAGGTAAGGAGCGAGTCAAGGCCGACTGAGTTAAGGTCTCTCTTAAGCTTCCAGACTGAATCACGGTAAGAGATTTGTCCAAGGTCGCTGCTCTTATTTGGCCAGAGGGCTTTGATGACCTCTTCGATTTGAACGTAAGCGCCGTTCTTGTTGACTGCAAAGGCGAAGAGTTCTTTTGTCTTAGCGCCATTGAAGTCGAAGACGTTATTATCGATGATGAGTTCAAATGCGTCGAATGTTTTGATGAAGGCTTGTGGACGGCTCTTCTTGATTGATTCGATTTGGTTGATGATAAGTGATTTGTCGTAAGGCTTGTAGCAATAGCCGCCGAAGTTTTCGCCGAGGACGTTTGGAATTGATTCGTCAAAGTTGTATGCGGTGATGAAGAAGATTCTGATTGAAGGAACAACTTCGATGAGCTTCTTTGCGAGGGTAAGGCCATCCATGGTTGGCATGTACATATCTAAGAATGCGGCGACTGGCTTTTGTTCGCTTGACCATTTGATTGCGTCAAGAGGTGAATCGCGGAACATCTGACAATGGATGTCTGGGTGATCGACAACATTTTCTAGAAATGTTGATAAGGCGGCCATTTCGTCGTCAACAACGATGATTTTCATAAGGTACTCCTTTCGGTGCTCAATATTATAGCATAATTTTAGCGCTGCATTAGCAGATTTTTCATTAATATGGAATTGTTACGGTAACAACCGTTCCTTTTCCCGGTGCAGACGAGATTTCTGCGGATGCTCCAAGGAGGTATTCAAGCCTGTATCTGGCGTTGTTGCCGCCTGTATGGAGAGGTCCGGTTACCTGGTTAGGGTCAAAGCCATCACCATTATCTTTAATGGTGATAACGATGGATGTGACGGTCTTTTTGCTGCTAATCCAAAGCGATCCATCTTCTCTTTTTTCTAGTCCTCCATACCTCATCGCGTTTTCAATGAAGATTTGAAGTGAGAGAGGAGGAACTTTGAAATCCGTTTCCGCCAAATCGTAATTGACTTGGACTTTGTATCCTTTTCGAAGGGATGTGAGTTCAATATAGTCATCGATGAAGGCGATCTCTTCGGTAAACGGAACAAGTTCCGTCTTATCCGTGATGATGAAGTTGTCGATGTTCTTTTGTAAGAGGGCTAAGGCTCTTTGGCCTTCTTCGTATGATGAGTGGAAGCTTGCTTGAACGAAGGTAAGGGAATTGAACAAGAAGTGAGGCATGGATTGACCTGCTAAGTTCTCTGATCTTGCTCTAAGGTATTTTTCTTGTTGTCTTCTTGAAGCGTCGCCCTTGCCCTTAAGCTCAAGAAGGGAATCAGAAGAATAGAATGAGAGGATGAGGCTTAACGAAGCAGCAATGCTGCTTTGAAGTCCATAAACGGCTTCGTGGGTATTGAAGATACATTGAATCAAAGAAATGGCGAAGGCCTCGCCAACGACTAGAAGCGCAAGGAGATAATAGAGTCTAGCGTGAGAAACAAATGGCTTATCTAAGTCTGTGATAAGGAGATAAGTGAGAATAAGAGGCGCGGCAAAAGAGAAGAGCCTCCAGTGTCCTTCTAAAGCGAAGAAGAGAACCATGAAGGTTAAGAATGAAAGTGAGATGAGAATGAATTTTCCAATAGAGCCAGGAAGACGAGATAAGAAGAAAGCGAATAGGATGTAATATCCGCTAAACATCATGAACTCTTCAACAAACACCGGAATCTTGAATCCGCCAAAGCTGCCAAGGAAAAGGAAGAACTCAGGGCTAAATAGACAAACAGACAAATACGCCAAAGTGACAAGGATGAAGAAACGAGATCTGTTTGTAACGTTGTTTCTAGTTGCCAAAGCAGCATTGAAAAGGAAGCCACAAAACGCAAGGCCAATGCCGAATCCGCCGATGGACATAGCAAGGACATGATAGTCGTCGACTGGAAGCATCATCTCCCCTACTGTGAGGATTGCAGCGTAAAGGAGAACAGCCAAGACTGCTACAGCGATATCGATGATGCCAAATATTTTACGGTTGTACATCGGTCGCTTCCTCCTTCTTGTAGAATGGACGGGCTCTTTCCATACGTTTTCTTAGTTCGTGTTCTGGAACATCAGGGAAAAGGGTTCCGCTATAAGTGAAGAATGGCTTGTCAGTGCCTTTCTTAACGGAAATGACAAGGTAGCCATCTTTTGGGGCACCTTTCCTATGGAAAAGATATTTGACAAGAGAATACAAACTTAAAGGAGATACCAAGACCCCTTCTGCTTCAACGTCGAAGAAAACTTCTCTTTCAGCGTTATCAAGCCTATTCTCTAGACGCACAAGATAATCGATTGATGTTGCTTCTTTTTCTAACGAAAGCTCATTCACCCATTCAGCGTCGACGATCGCTCTAAGGTTCTTTGAGATGCTTTCGTGAGTAAAGTCACCACGTTGGTTGCTGATTTCATAATCATCCTCAAGAACGGAAAGAGAATTATGGAGCAAGTAATGGCCTTCAAGCATGAGGTCTCTTTTTCTTGCCTCTTCTCTAACTGATTCGCTTCTAGTTCCTAAAAGGGTTGCTTCTTTTTTCTTATCGCCAATCCAAATAAACTGGAACGAGAGAAGCAAGAGAATCATCGATTCAAGAGGGACTGAATACATGTAATGAAGTCCATAACGGTTGAAGAGATTCGAATATTCACCCGCTAAACAAAGCTGGAGGGCAATGATGACTGACCAAAGGAAGAAAAGGGTGACTGAAGAGAACTTTGGTTTGAATCTAGAACTCATGAAATGTCGCCCTAAGAAGTGAATGACGACAAGAAGATATGGAGCGTATGCGAATATGGCGAATTCGGTGCTTGAAAGGAAGACGCTAAAGAGGGCGCTAATGATATAGGCTGAATACATCATGAACTTCTCGTAGCTTTGGAACTTCATTTTTCTATTCGTCTCAAGAAGAAGCATGATGAAGAATGAGGCTGACATTCCTAGCATCAAGACTATCGTTAGATACCACTGCGGCTGAATGACTCGGACCGTTGAGAATCCCCACAATGTTCCGCCTAAGTCAGGCGAGAAAACGAATATCAAAGTGACAAGAATCGAAAGGACAAGCATTGGCTTTGCCATCTCCCCTTTCGGATCTTTGAAGAAAAGGAAGAAAGCAAATAGTGCGTTAGTGATAGCCATACCAACGATTGAGCCATAGATATAGTGACGAACCATTTGACCTTCGATGTTTGGGTGGTCAGTCAAATGAATGTAGTTAGCGAATCCACCGCTTACGTTATAGCCAACTTCCATGACCATGTAGAGAATGCCTTCTTTGGCAACAAGGTCACTCGTACCTTCTTGACGGACTTCGATGCCACTTGTGAAAACTGTCTCTTTGACATCGCCTCTAGAGAAGAGTTTGGTCCAGGTTTCCATGTTGTCAAAAGAATAGAAGATCTGGAAGGCTGGGATAGCGCTAGCGATATCGAAGGTGTAGGTCTTCCCTGGTGCTAAACCTTTGATGGCGAAAAGATAACTTCCATCGCCTCTAAGAGGGTATCCTGCGTGAGTCCATTGCTCAGGGAAGGCGATGATATCATCTTCTGGTTCTTTGTCATTATCAGTGACGATATGTCTTTCGTTATAGAATTTCGCTCCATAGAAGTAGATCTTCTTATCGAGATCGTTGTTAACAAGATCGTATTCGCTTAAGTCGAGGATGTATGAATCAGTTACGGCAGCACCTTTGAGGTTATCGTAAACGGCAGTCGTTATTCCAAAAGCGCCGAAGGTGATGATGGTTGTTGAAAAGAAGAGCAAAATAAGGGCTAACGCTCTAAGAAAATTGAAAAGCCCCTTCTTTTTCTTCATTCTTCTACGCACCCTTCTAGATTATTGAGTAACCAGTTATAGACGTTTTTGATTAGAGTCTTGAGGTCTTTGAGGTATCCGTTAATCGTTTCTGGATTCAGAACGCTTTTATCGATGAAGGATGATTTCATCGCATCGATATGGACTTGGTTACGAATCTTTCTTAAAGCGTTCAAATTCTCGATATTCATTCCTTCTAGGATGCCATCTTCCTTCGCGGCAACCAGAAGGTCCTTAAAGTTAAGTTGATCGGTCTCGTGTCTTTTGTAGCTTCCATCCCTTTCTTCGACTTCGCGGTTAGCGAAAGGGCAAAATTCCGTTCCTTCGTGAGGGCAGTGTACCTCGCACCAAGTGAGTTTTTCGCTATAGCAGCCTCTAATGAGGGCTTCCACTAAAGAGGCGACAAGAATCAGATAGTTTTGGCAGTAATTATGTTTGAGATCCTCATCAAGAACGCATTCGCCATACATCTTTCCGAGGAACTGGATATAGTTCAAAGACGAATAGATGTTATCCACGAACATTGGGGAACCAAAAACAATGCCTAAGTGAAAGGCTTGCTCTAGCTTTTCTTTTGGGTAGTTATATCCGTTTGGAAGAGGTTTTCCCATGTTTTCTCCTTGGATCTCTAAAAGAGATTTTAGCACAACTTTGAATAAGTGTAAGAGGGAAGGGCATACATTGGAAAACAAAAAAGACAGCCATTAATATGACTGACCTTTGTTTGTGATTAATGCCGTTAAGCCTCTTTTTTCTTCAAAAGAAGGAGAAGGAGAGTAGCCGCTAAAGATAATCCGGCGATTCCAAATACTGCCGCATTGATAAGAGGGACATATGTTTCATTCCATGGATCCTCTTGTTTAATGAGTTTTGTTTCTCTTCTTGAAGCGTGATCAACAAGGACGAACAGATAGTTTTTAGCAGCGATCTTTAAGGCTGAAACGTTCTCAGGTGTCTTAGCCCATGATGAATCGCTTGGGGTGAATGAATTGATGAGAACCAAATCAACGCCGCCCTTTAAGCAAGCATCGATCTTCATGTAATTCCTAAGTGCGTTATCGGTGATCGAGACGCCTTTGAAATCCCATTCGCCTTTGACGATGTTACGCATCAAGCCGGTATTTGAACCGCACCATGTCTCTTCGCCAGCCCACATATATGAAACCATGATGCCGTTTGCATTACGGCCTGTTGGTTCATAGAATTTGAATTTCATTGGGATTTCGAAGGCTCTAAGGTAAAGCTCTCTAGCTGTTTGCTCATCGAAATAGCAGACTTGGTTAGTACGGTTGGCTTCGATGTCGTTGAAGGCGAAATGCTTCATATACATATATAAGCCTTTTTCTGAGGCTGCGCTGATTTCATAAGCTGCCATCATGCCAGAAAGATATGGGTCCTCAGAGAAATACTCAGGGTTTCTGCCACCGTAATTAGAACGGTGAAGGTTAACGCCTGGAGCATACATTCCAGCGACGTTTGTGGCGTTTGCCTCATCTGCCAAAGCTTTGCCAAGTTCATCTGCGAGCGCTTTATTAAATGTTGCGGCAGTGACTGCTTCGCTTTGGAAAGACATGTAGTTGACGCTTGTGCCAGTTTGGTTCTTAACATAGTTATTTAAGCCAAATGGGCCATCGATTTCCGTTTGGAAATATTTGTTGATTGATTTGATTTCAGGAGTTGACCAACCGCATTTGCCAACGAGTTCATTGAGGTCGTCATATGACATCTTGGAGATGAGTTCTTCCCATCTTGGATCATTGATATCGACTGTGCCGTCTTCTTTGATCATATCCATGATGTTGAGTTTGGATTTCACACCCATCTTGAGGTTAGAAAGTATTTCGCCAGTGTATCCTTGGCTTTCTGCTTTCGCGTTTTGGGTCACGTTTTTGAATGTCGAGCTTGTTGGGCTAACTTCGATGTTTTGCTTAACCGCGACGATGGTTGATGAAGCATTGCTAAAGTGACCTGCCCTACTAAGGACATTCATCTTACTTCCTAGTTTGATGTTTGTGGTTGCAAGTTGGTTCTTAGCTTCGACCGCATCACTCTTTCTCTTGTTCGAGCCAGAATATGTGACTTTGGAAGAAACTAGATATTCTTCATAATCATCGCTAGATGCGGTGATGGTCTTATATGAATGGGAATCGTCTGAAAGATAGAATTTGTATGTTCCTTCATCAAGGACATAAGCACCTGCCTCGTTATTCGCACTAGAATCATATGAGGCGAGATCTTCAAGATGAACTTTAAGGGTTATGTCGCTAGATGTCGCACCTGGCGCAAGAAGATCGGTTTTTTCGAAGGCGATAAGTTCTATTTTCGATTTCTCGAGTCCACCTTCGATATATGGTTTTTCGACATAGAGTTGAAGAACGTCTTTGCCGCTATATACCGAACCAGTGTTTTTAGATGAGACGACGAATTCAAGAACGCCATTTGATTCATTCATCGATTTGATTTCGCGGTCAAATGAAGTGTAGCTTAGACCATATCCGAATGGATATTGAACGACATCATTGTAGCCGTTTTCGATGCCATACATGAGTTTGGTCATTGGTTCATCCCAATATCCTTCGGCATCTGCTGTCTCATACCATCTATAGCCAAGGTAGATGCCTTCGCTAAATTCGGTATAGCCAAATACTTGTTTTCCTGAATTAGTCAAAATGGTTTTTGCGGTGGTTCTAAATGTTGAGCTTGTTCTATGGTCATACGCCCAAGTGTCTGGTAAATGGCCAGAAGGAGTTTTATCACCGCTAAGGATGGTGCCGATGCCAAGGGATCCATAGAATCCTGGGCCACCAACCCAAAGAGCGCCCACGATTGAATCGTCTTCTAAGAATTTGGATTCCATTGGGTAGCTGCTATTTAAAAGAACGACAATCTTGAATCCTTTTGCTTTAAGTGCGTCAAGGAGAGCGATTTCGCCATCGCAGAGTTCCAAATATGATTTATCTTTTTTGGCGCCCATGCCTTCACGCGCAAGGTCGCTTCCTTCGCCACCGATTCTACCAAATGTGACAATGGCGATATCGGAATATTCTTTTGCTTTGTCGAGCGATGCTTCCCCTACGTATTTAGATACTTCGAGTTCATTGACGGCTTCAGTGACTGCGCCTTCACGAACTGAAGTAGTGTCTTTGATTTTGTTTGAGGCCAATAAGTTCCAAAGAGGTTCGTTAACCTGGAAGCCAGCTTTCTCAAGCCCTACTTTGAGGGACATCGCCCCTTCTGTTGTGCTTGATGCGCTTCCTGATCCATTAAGAACCAAGCTTGAGCTTCTGATACCAAAGCAGTTGACCTTTGAATTCTTAGCTAGAGGCAAGGAATTGTCATTTTTGTTCTTTAAAAGAACAATGCCTTCTTCTTCGATCTTTTGGTTGAGCTTCGCGTTCTTTTCGTAAACCTCTTTATGTTTTTCTTGATTTACAGGACTCACTGAAAAAGCATTCTGTAAGATTGAGTCATAAGCACTACTGACTGCGTTGAATGCGATTCCAAATCCAGAAAAAAGAAGGGCTACTGCACCTAATGAAATGACTAGTTTCTTCCTTTTCTTAAAGTTTTCCTTAATCGACATATTGGTCTCCTTTTTAAATAAAAGGCACCATTAAAACTAATGATGCCTTTTGTGAGTTAGTTATTAAGCAGCTGCTGCGGCTTTTGCTGTGACAACGATTGTGTATGATTTTGCTTGTAAACCACCGCCATTATAGCAGTAGTAACCAGCTTGGAGCATGCCTTCAGCACCGTCGAATGTGACTTTGTCGACTTCGTATCCTGCTTCGCAGGTTGGCTTAACAGCGATGAAGTGACCTTCTGCTGCAACAACTTTTGTGACTGGTGTTGCAAGAGTTGAATAATCGCCTAAAACGAAATCATAGACATCGACGCTTGAAACGTGATCACCTTTTTGAACGGTGAATGTTGCTTCACCTGCTTGTGATTGAGCTGGGTTTGGTTTGGTCTTGTCATATTTGAATGTGACTGTCCAGAAAGCGCCCTCAGCGACACAGTCGATTGTTGGGGTACCGTTATTGTCACCGATAGCAAGACCCATTGTGATGGTGCCGTATTCTGGGCTGACTTCTAAGTTGACGTCGCCGATTTTAACGGTTTTGACTGTTTTAACGTCGCCTTCATAGGTCCATGAGCCTTTGCCGATGGTTTTGATTCCACCATCTTTTGACATTGTGTCTTTGTAGCTTGCGACTGCTGTCTTGTCGTTATTGAGTTTTAAATAAACTGGGGTTTCTCCGAAGTCACCTGAGAATGATGACTCGAGATCGTGAGCAACGCCTGAAGCTGCACATGATGCTGCGACGAGTGCTGCCATTGAGAAGACTGCTGTTTTGAATAAATTCTTAGCGTTCATGATAATATCCTCCTATGCTAAAAATGGCTTCTCTAGATCATTACGATTCCAGAGATAAAGAATAATGCGAGATTATCTTTGACTACATTTAAACAAGTTCGGATAGGTAATTCAAATACACCATAAGGATTGGCGAGTTTTGTTAGCATTAGTTTAGTAAAGCGCTTACAAATTCGTGGTTTTCACAAGAAAAAAAGGCCCAAATTCTCATTTGAGCCTTGATTTGCATGGTTTTTTAGAAAACTAGCAGAATGCGATCTCGTGGAATTCGAGTTTGCCTTTACCAACGAACTCGAAGAAGAGAGCGTGTTTGCCTTTGCTTGTGCCAGCGAGTTGTCCTTTGAATTCGCCCATCTCTTTGCCAGAGTGGATTGCGATTTCGCCAAGGAGTTTCTCATCGTCATAGACTTTCATGACGCCTTCAGCGACACCTTTGACTTTGACTGACATTTCGAATTTAGCAGCCTTGAAATCAAAGTATTTGAAGCCAGCCTTACAGCCGTTAGTGAAGTCAGCGATGTAGTGGACTGAGCTATCTTTCTTGCCTTGGGTGAAGTATGGGTAGCCAGCCTTCTTGAAGACTGAGTAGAAGTATCCACCTTTAGGGCAGGTTAAGTTACAAGCGATGTATGCTGGGTATGCGCCTTCTGCAACGAGTGGTCCGCCGTTAAGACCGCATGAGGTGACTTCGACTTGTTTGATTGAGCCATCTGCTTCGATCTTGATTTCTTCAGCACATGCTTGACGGCTGAAGCAGTTACGGTTGGTTTGACGGTGATAGAAGACATAGTGCTTGTCGCCGATGGTAAGGATTGAACCGTGTGTGTTACCAGTGAAGTTTGAAGCGGTCTTGACGTCTTTGTGATCGCCTAAACCAACGTCACCGATTGAAACGAGGACGCCACCGAAGTGGAAGTCGCCGTCTGGTCTATCAGCGATTGCGTAGCAGAGTTCGTGGCCTGCTGCTGATGAATACATGAAATAGTATTTGTCGCCGATCTTTCTCATTGAAGCAGCTTCGAAGAATGGGTGAGCTTCCCATTCAGTGCCTTTAGCCTTAGCTTTGACTTTTGCGATGATCTTTTGTTCTTTGATGGTCATCATATCCTTTTCGAGCTTACAGCAAGTGCAGCCTTCTTTGGATTGTTTGCCAAGGGTTAAGAGATAGTGCTCTGGACCGAAACCGGTGTAGAGATAGACATCATCACCTTCAACGTAGACGCCTGGGTCGAATGCGAAGCCATCGCCTTTCTTTCTACCAAGATGGGTTCCGTCTGGATGGTGGACATAGCCGATTGGCTTGAAGTGTCCGCATGGTGTGTCACAGACTGAGACGCAGATTTCGTTGTGGTAAGCTGCGAAGGTGTAGAGATAGTATTTTCCATCTGGACCTTGGATACAGTCTGGTGCGTAAAGTGGTGAGCGGCCTTTTTTGCCGTTGTGTGGGTCATCGCTTCTCTTGAAGATGACGCCTTCGTAACGCCAGTCCTTTAAATCATTTGCTGGTGCGCTGTAGGTGATGTGGTCTGAAATGCAGAAATCACCGCCATCAAATTCCTCGTGTGAGCCGTAGATGTAAACTCTGTCACCGAAAAGGTGTGGTTCGGCATCTGGAATATACTCATCGAAAGGAAGATATGGGTTAAAGATTTGTTTCTTCATATTTTTCCTCCATTATTTCTTGTCGGAAATCACGTGGAGTTTTTCCGACGATTTTCAAAAAGTTACGGTTAAAGGTACGGAGAGAGTCATATCCGACCTTCTCTGCGACCTCTTGAATTTGGACGTCATCCCTTTGAAGAAGCTCAATGGCTTTCTGAACGCGGAAACGGTTGAGATAGCTTCTGAAATTCTCTTTGAGGCCATCGTTAACGACATTACTTAAGTAATGGTAGTCATAACCGACGCGTTTAGAGAAGTCTTCAAGAGAGATGTTCTCCTCGTAATGCTCTTCAACGTAAGAGAGCACTTGTCCGATAAGGGTTGTGAATTTCTTTTCACGAGCCATCTTAGGGAGCTTTGAATAGATGCTGGCAATGTAGTAAAAAGCACTCCGAATAAGATAAGAGTCTTCGGAGTGCTGAATATCATCTAAAAGATAAAGACGATCGTCTAAAGAGAAAACTGGGTTTTGGGCGCATTCTTTGGCAGCGCTTGGATAGAAAGCATCAAGGTAATTGGTGCTAAAAATGCAAAGGTAGCTCTTTGAATGGCCAACGGTCTCGTATAAATGAATCTGGTTAGGAAGAATGAGAGCAGCGTCTCCTGCTTCTAAAAAGAATTCATTCTTATCAACTGAGAGTTTCAGTTTTCCTTCGTAACAATATAAGAATTCGAAGGAGTCGTGGAAATGAGCCGGGAAGAAAAGGTCTTCATCAAATTGATGATAAAGATAGTTAGTTTTGTTTGAACGTTTTTCTTCAAAAGAAACTGTCTTCTCGGCCATTGTTTTATTCCATTAATCTTCTAATTGTTTGATAAGAGGGTAAATGCTCTTGTATTTGAGGTGTTTCTTACGGTAGTAAGCAAACTTCTTCTCATTTGGGATGTAGCACTTAGCAACGTGAGCAAGTTTCTCGGCTGCGACTGCGCAGTTTGGATATTTCTTGTCACCGACCATTGCGAGGATTGCGCCACCAAAGGATGGGCCTTCGTTGCCGTCGAGTTTGCTAAGAGGGATCTCAAAGATGTCTGCGAAAATTTGACACCATTCTTCACTGCGGAAGCCACCGCCGCTGATTGTAGCGACTTTTGGGCATGCGCCATCTTCATGGGCAGCATCAAGGCAATCCTTGAGTGAGAAGGCAACGCCTTCCATGACAGCGCGGCTCATATCAGCCTTAGTTGTGGTTGAATCTAAGCCAAGGAAAGCTGCACGGACGTTGACGTCGTTATATGGGGAACGTTCACCAGCGAGATATGGCATGAAGAAGATACTACTTTCTCTCTTGCCTGCGGCTTTGACATCGATTTCGTCTTTGGCAAAGTCTTCGGTCTCTCTGATTTGCTCTAACCACCACTTACGTGCGCTCGCTGCGCTAAGCGTACATCCTAATAAGTGATATGCGCCTGCTGCGTCGCAGAAGCTGTGGAGTGCGTTCTTTTTATCTTCGCAGAAGTGTGCGGATGAGATGAAGATAGTGCCGCTAGTTCCTAAGGAAATGTTGCACTTGCCTTCACCGATGGTGCCTGTACCGATTGCTGAACCAGCGTTGTCGCCAGCGCCAGCGATTAAGAGACATTCGCCTTCGATACCAAGTTCTTTGGCGAGTTCTGGATACATCTTGCCAACAACGTCACTGGATTCGTGAAGTTCTGGAAGCATATCTTCGGTGATGTGACAGATGTCAAGCATCTCCTTTGAGTACTTACGGTTCTTAACATCTAAGAGTAAGAAGCCGGAAGCGTCACTTAAATCGGTTGTGAATGCACCGCAAAGACGGTAGACCAAGTAATCTTTTGGTAACATGATCTTCTTTGTCTTTGCGAAGTTCTCTGGTTCATGTTTTTCAGCCCAGAGGATTTTTGGAGCAGTGAAGCCAGCAAAGGCGATGTTGCCAGTAAGTTCTGTCAACTTCTCCTTGCCGATTTCATTGTTGAGGTAGTCTGTTTCTTCTTGGCTACGTCCATCGTTCCAAAGGATGGCTGGACGGATGACTGCATCTTTTTCGTCAAGCATGACAAGACCGTGCATTTGACCGGCGATACCGATAGCGCGGATCTTTCTGATTGATGAAACGCGGACAAGCTCGCTAACTGCTTGCTTGCATGCGTCAAACCACCAAGCTGGTTCTTGCTCACTCCAATATGGGTGTGGGTGTGAGCACTCGTATGGGAAGGATGCCTTGGCGACAATCTTGCCATCTTCAGCGACAAGAAGGGCCTTTAAGGCACTGGTCCCAAGATCAATGCCAATGTAGTGGTCCATTATTTCTTACCGAAGAGAATTTGGTTGAGGATTTCTTGGTACTTTTCTTCAGCACCGCTGCCTGGATCAGCACAGACTTTCTTGTCTAATGCGTAAGCTGCACATTCTTCGAGAGTTGCTTGCTTTGCATCGATCTTAGCGCCGATACCTTCGTGGAAGGTTGCGTAACGTGCTTTGACGAATTCATCAATACGGCCATCTTCGATGATAGCTGCTGCATTGAGAAGACCAAGAGCGAATGTATCCATACCTAAGATGAAGGCGTGGAACATATCTTCATAGGTGTTTGAAGCACGGCGGTTCTTTGAGTCAAAGTTGAAACCACCGGTTAAGCCGCCAGCGCGGACAACTTCGAGCATAGCGAAGGTTGCGCTGTAAACGTCTGCTGGGAAACGGTCGACGTCCCATCCGAGGAGGAAGTCGCCTTCATTTGCGTCGATTGAACCGAGCATGCCTGCGTCAGCACTGACACGGAGTTCGTGTTGGAAGGTGTGACCAGCAAGAGTTGCGTGGTTTGCTTCGATGTTCATTTGGAAGTCATTTTCTAAGCCGTGAGCTTTGAGGAAGCCGATAGCGGTTGCGCTGTCGAAGTCATATTGGTGCTTTGTTGGCTCTTTTGGTTTTGGTTCGATGTAGAACTTGCCAGTGAAGCCGATCTTACGACCATAGTCACGTGCCATTGTGAAGAGTTGAGCGATGTGTTCGAGTTCAGCCTTCATATCGGTGTTGAGAAGGGTTTCATAACCTTCACGGCCACCCCAGAAGACATAGCCTTTACCGCCGAGCTTGACACAGAGTTCAAGAGCTTTTTTGATTTGAGCAGCAGCGAAGCAGTAGACTTCTGCGCTGTTTGATGAACCTGCACCGTTCATGTAACGTCTGTGGCCGAAGCAGTTTGATGTGGCCCAGAGAAGTTTGATGCCGGTTTCTTGTTGTTTCTTTAAGAGATATTCACCGATCTCGTCGAGTCTTTCATACATGACGGTGATATCATCACATTCTGGAACTAAGTCAACATCGTGGAAGCAGTAGTATTCAATGCCCATCTTTTGCATGAATTCGAAACCTGCATCGACTTTTGCCTTAGCATAGCCCATTGGGTCTTTTTCTTTGTCAACGCCCCATGACTTATCCATGGTGTTGCCGCCGAACATGTCGGTGCCAGCAGCGCCAAGGTTGTGCCACCATGACATTGCGAAAGGTAACCATTCTTTCATGGTTTTGCCTAAAACGACGCGATCAGCATCGTAGTACTTGAACGCAAAAGCTTCTTTAGCTTCTGGTCCTTTGAAGAGGATTTTTTCTTTAACGAAAGGGAAGAATTCCATAAACGTCTCCTTATATGTTGGACAAATTTTACAATTGAAAGCGCTTTCTCCTAAAGAGCAAAAGTGTTCTTCAACTAGACAAAATTTAAGTCCGGATTTTCTATCCACCACTAGTGTACATACGAATGCTATGTATGTGTGTGATTATGTTGTTTGCTTTTAGTAGACAATTTTGCGTTCTTTTCAAAAAAGGCAAAAATCTGTCCAACAGGGTGCTCATAGCCATAAAACCTACACCCGCCGTATGTTTTCGGCTATTTTGCATGACGTTTTTTGACAAGAAAAATGACAAATTATCTTGCGACACTTTTTGAAAAATGTCTTTTTCCGAAATTATTTTTTTACGCTTGCTCTAAGTCTAATAACAAATGCTCAAAATTTAAGGGCTGGAATTTTGACTATCAAATTAAAATAAGGACTATCAAATTAAGTTTTGTGAATGCCTTTTTAGGAGTCTTTTCTTATGAAAACATTTCATATTTGGGCATCAATTTTGAACATCTTTTTGAATTAACTGTTATTTCGTTTAGAATATTAGCAACACCCAAAAGGAGACATATCCAATGATTATGGAAAGAAGACCAGATAATATGGTCCGTATCACCACCCCTGAACTCGCCCAGGCTTATATTGACGAGCAAATCGCTGCTATCCGCGAACAAGTCGGCGACAAGAAAGTCCTTCTCGCTCTTTCTGGAGGCGTCGACTCATCAGTCGTTGCAGCTCTTTTAATCAAAGCAATCGGAAACCAACTCACATGCGTTCACGTCAACCATGGTTTACTTCGTAAAGGCGAACCTGAGCAAGTCGTCGAAGTCTTCCGCAACCAAATGAAGGCTAACCTCATTTACGTTGATGCAACAGACCGCTTCTTAGACTTACTCGCAGGTGTCGAAGACCCAGAACAAAAACGTCACATCATCGGCGAAGAATTCATTAAGGTCTTTGCAGAAGAAGCCGCAAAACTCGAAGGCATCAAATTCCTTGGACAAGGCACCATCTGGCCAGACATCCTCGAAAGCGAACAAGGCATCAAAGCCCACCACAACGTCGGTGGTCTTCCAAAAGAACTCGACTTCGAACTCGTCGAACCAGTCAAAATCCTCTTTAAGGATGAAGTCCGTGTCGTCGGCGAAGCTCTTGGACTTCCTCACGGCATGGTCTACCGTCAACCATTCCCAGGCCCAGGTCTTGGAGTACGTTGCCCAGGCGCTATCACACGCGACCGTCTTGAAGCAGTCCGTGAAGCAGATGCAATCCTCCGTGAAGAATTTGCAAAAGAAGGCTTAGAAGGAAAAGTCTGGCAATACTTCACAGTCGTCCCTCCATTCCGTTCAACCGGTATCAGAGACGGCAAGAGAGTCTTTGAATGGCTTTGCATCATCCGTGCCATCAACACAACCGATGTTGTCGAGTGCACAGTCGAACACCTTGAACCAGCTTTCATGGATCACCTTGTGAAACGTATCACAACCGAGGTCAAAGGCATCAACCGCGTTCTCTTCGATTTCACACCTAAACCATGTGCAACCGTTGAATACGAATAAATAAAGACAAAATAATTTTTGGGTGCTTCTTACTATGTAAGAGGCGCCTTTTTTATTTGTGCGTCTCTTTACATAACGTTGTTTTTTGCTTTAATGTTGGCAAGGACGAAAAACACATAAAGGGGATTTGTCATGAAAAACCAAAAACTTCTACTTCTTCCGCTTTTTTGCCTCATGGCGACTTCCTGTGCTTTCGGATTGGGTTTTGGCAACGATGGTGATTGCGGTCAAAAACATGACATGACCTCATCAATTGGTTTTATTGACTCAAATTACAGGCTTCAAGAAGAAACAACCGTTACGTCTACTGCTAAAGCCATCACTCTTTCAGTCAAGGTTGAACAGGACCCTTATGCCGCTAAACCTACAAAATACGAATTATCATCAACCAAAGCGTTAACCATATTCAAAGACTCTAATAAGAACAACGAGATCGATGACGAAGAAAGAGACAGTATCATTGAATTATCTTCTTCCCCTATCGAGCTTAATTGGCCTAGCGGGACAACCGGCTCAAGCTTAGCTAATAAAAACATGCTTCATCTATATGAAGACGCTGGAACGCCATGCATTTATTCAACCTCTCATAATGACAAATGGAAAATCTCCATTACCGATGAATTAGAAGGCGAGACAGAAATAACGCTTCATAAAGTCACCAATGGCACTATGAGTGATGAAACGGCAAAGACTGCAAAACTGCATGTTATTTGTCCCGAACATGATATAAGAATCGAACAGAACGAGCTTACTTCCTTTTATGAATCAACATTCGCTGTAACTGCCAATGAAGATTACGTAATTACCAGTGTTGAAGGTGCTACAAAAGATAATGATGGCAAATACCATTACGTTGGGCTTGATGGCAAAATCACCATCAACTACACCAATGGTAATTTGAAAGGGTCATTTGATTACACTTTGACACTTAATACACATAACCATACTGTCGATGAGAATAACGCAGTCAAAGCAGGAGGCGCCATGGTGTCTTCATGTACCGGTTGTGAAGCTTATAAGACATATCGCCTTGATACCGCCAATGCTGTAGCGCCATTCGAACCATCAGTCGAAAAACAAGAAGACAGAATTGGGGTTCAATATTTCAGCGTTGAATGGGATATCTCTTCTGTTCCTCCTGGCGGTTATGATGTCTTCGTAAGAGGCTCATGTTACGACAATCAAAAAGAGCTTCACTGGAAGCATCACGTTCCTGTTACGGGTTCGGTCTTGAACGCTTACTCACTTAGAAAAGGAGAAGAAGAAATCGCTTCATGTTCAGACTTAAGTTATGGTGAGAGCTTTGGTGAAGGTACAGGTTTTAGATGGACCTCTTCAAAGATCTTCACTCTTAGCGTTGCTAGAGGAGACAGACAATTGGCTTTATGGTCAAATAACTTCAATGGCAGCCTTAACGATTTCGTCATTCATATTAACGCGCTTCTATTAGTGCCAGCAGTCGAGTAGATAGAGCCACTATTAATGTGGCTTTTTCTTTTGAGTTCGACATTATTCCATAAGGAATGGTTAATAGTAATCAATTTGAGTGTTAATATTGAAAAGAGGAATAAAGCATATATCATTATGGCGTTCATTACCAAAGTAATGGCAAGGGGCAAAAGATGAACAACGAAAACGTATTAGACTTTGTATCACACTGGGCAAGAGAAATGATTGCCGCCGGGGCAAATACCGAACGAGTCTCCATTGGAGTCACTCATCTTTTTCATAAGTTCGGTTACAAAGAGATCTCCATTGACTTACTCACCACGAAAGTCGAGCTTTCGATCAGAACCAAAGAAGGTGTTTATCTTGACCGTCACCTTGCTGTCCCTACCGCTAAAATCAACCTCGAAAGAATCAGACGCTTAAACCGTCTTTCATATAAGGTCGTCGATGAGGATATCGATGACAAAGACCTCGCTTCTCTTCTTGAGGAAGCCACAAATAGTAAGACATACCCTCGCGTCATCAACTGCCTTGCCTTAACCGTCGCCATGGTCGCTTTGTCTAGAATCTTCGGTGGCCTTTGGCAAGATATCGTTGTCGTTATTCTTAACACTTTAGTGTTATTTGGTCTTACAACCTTAACAGGGAAAGCTAACTTCAACCGCATCATCTCAAACGTCCTTTGTATGTTTGTGTGCACCGCTAGCGCTGCGCTTTTCCATAACATTGGGTTTGCCAAAAACTTCTTTGTCATCATCTTGACCAATGCCTTCTATTTGGTTCCTGGTATCCAACTTGTTAACGCCTTCAGAAACATCTTCTGTGGCCAAGAGATGAATGGCATCATCGAGCTCTTAAAAGGTCTTCTTGAACTCATCACCATCATCGCAGGCGTTGCCTTTGGCTACTTCTGCTTCTGCCAAGATTCAGGGCTTCTTATTGAAGGCGCGATCCCTACGCATAGCGGCGTTGGCTTAATCGGATACGAGATTGAACTTGTCGTTCTTTCGATATTCGCTTCTCTTGGCTTTGCGGTATCCTTCGAAGTAAGAAAGAAGAGAGATCTCTTCTTCGCAGCCTTAGGAGGTGGCATCATCCGTGTTGCTTTCATTCTTCTAATCTATGCGATGCCAAACTACCGTATTGCCTATATGACTTTAGCGGCGTTCATCGCAGCCTTATACGCTGAAATCTTAGCGAACATCCAAAAGAAATCCTCAATCGTTTACCTCTATCCTTCCATCATCCCTCTTATTCCTGGAGACCTTGTCCTCTACACCTGCTTCGGCATGGTTTGGCAAAACCCAGAATTATTTGGCCCTAATGGCATGGAATCGATCCTCGCTTTAGTGGGTATCTGCACCGGATTCGTCCTTTGCTCCACGATCATGCACTACGTAAGACGATTCAAGTCGATGAAGCTCTTTAAGAGGAACAAAGCTGAATAATCATTATTTTTCTAGGAGACAACCACCTCAAAAATGGTTGTCTTTTCTTTTATAAAGAAAAATCCTAAGTAATATTTCAACTAGTAATAAATACTAACGAATATCGTTTTATTTACGATTTCGGCTTTTTTCTTTGGAGAAAATAATCTACAATTATTGTTGCTATGATTCTTTCAATTATTATTTGGATAATCGCGACTCTCGTATCGGGACTCGTGTATTTTTTATGCGAATTTGGCACACCTTACTGGTGGCTTTTCTTCGTTAATATTCTTGCTATACCTCTTGTTCACCTCGCCATCTGCGCGGTCATTCTTCTCTTCCTTCTTCTTTGGGGACTTTGCATCAGCAAAAAGAAAGAGAGAAAGAAGGTCTCCCCATTCTTCAACTGGATGGTCAAGAATGTCGTTTGGCTTATTATCTTCTATTCCAACGTCAAAGTCGTTCGCATTGGCAAAGAGCTCATCAAAGACGATGAACATTATCTCTTCGTTTGCAATCACCTCTCGATGTATGACCAAATCACCATCATCGAGGAATTCCAAAAGCGTAGAGTCATCTGCGTCTCTAAGCCTGGCAACTTCAGAATTCCAATTTGTGGCCCATTCATCTATTTAGCGGGCTTCATCGCAATAGATAGAGAAGACAACTTCGAAGCAGTCAAAGCAATCCTTAAAGCCGCGAAATACTTAAAGGAAGACAAGTGTGATATCTGTATCGCTCCAGAAGGAACTAGATCCAAAGACCACCACCTTCACGACTTCAAGCCAGGCTCATTCAAAATCGCTCAAAAAAGTGGCAAGCCTATTGCCGTCATAGGTGTTAAGAACACCGATAAAGTTTCTAAGACTTTCCCTCGCAGGACCAAGGTCATCATGAAAGTCATAGAAGTTATTCCTTATGAAAAATATAAGGACATGAACACAGTTGAAATATCCGAATACTGTCACGGATTAATCAAAAACTTCTTGGAGGAATATGAATAATGAATTACTTAGTTTACAACAAGAAATCCGATAACGGACACGGTTGCTGCACCGCTAAAGAGAAGGCAAAGGAACTCGCTCCATTCTTTGAGGATCTTAAGCTTCTTGATAGCAATACCCTTAACTTAAATGACTTCTCAAAGTCACTCACCGCAGAAGATACCCTTATCCTCTGTGGAGGAGATGGCACCATCAACTACTTCATCAACAACGTTGAAGAACTCAATGAGCTTCCATACAAGTTCTACTTCATCGAATCAGGAACAGGAAACGACTTCGTTCGTGACCTTGTTAAAGATGAAGAAAGAGGCATCTATCACATCAACGAAGTCGTCAAGTTCCTTCCTACAGTCGAAGTCAAAGGCAAGAAATACCGCTTCATCAACGGCATTGGCTTTGGCATCGATGGCGAATGCTGCCGCGTTGCCGAAGAACAAAAGGCTGCAGGTGTCGCAAAGATCGATTACACCGCAATCACAATCAAGCTTCTTCTCTTCAAATACAAGAGACCTCAAGCAACCGTCATCCTCGATGATGGAGAGGAAAAGCACTACAAGAAAGTCTATCTCGCTTCAGTCATGAACGGCCAATACTATGGCGGTGGCATGCAAGTCGCTCCAGAGCAACAAAGAAGAAGCGGCGAGCTCTCATTCGTTGTCTTTAGCGGTCCTTCAAGACTTGGCGCTCTTATGGCATTCCCTTCAATCTTCAAAGGCGAACTCGTCAAGAAGACAAAGGTCTGCCAAACCAAGAAATGTAAGAAAGCTACAGTCAAGTTCAGCATCCCAACCACTCTCCAAATCGATGGTGAAGTCGTTAAGGATGTCACTGAATACACCGTCACTGTTGGCGAATAATCTCTTATTCATCTCAAAGCGTTGCCTTCTTGGACAACGCTTTTTCTTTTTCATCATCAAAAAACCATTAACTATGAGCTCTTGTTGGGTGTTCCTTGAAAGAAACGAATGTTAAAATTAATCAAACTCATAGGAGATAAAACATATGTCAAATCGTTTTATGTTAAACGAAACTTCCTATCACGGTCATGGCGCAATCGAAAACATTGTTCCTGAAGTGAAAGCCAGAGGTTTCAAAAAAATTCTCGTCTGCACTGACCCAGACTTAATCAAGTTTGGTGTTACTGGAAAGGTCACTGCCCTTCTTGATGAAGCTAAAATCGCTTACGAAGTCTATAGCGACATCAAAGCCAACCCAACCATTGAGAATGTCGTTCACGGCGTTGAAGCTTGTAAGAAAGCTGAAGCTGACGCGATCATCGCAATCGGCGGCGGTTCCGCTATGGACACATCAAAAGCAATCGCTATCATCATCACCAATCCAGAATTCGCTGATGTCCGTTCACTTGAAGGCGTCGCTCCAACCAAGAAACCATGTCTTCCAATCATCGCTGTTGCCACCACTGCTGGCACTGCAGCTGAAGTCACCATCAACTACGTCATCACCGATGTCGAAAAGAAACGTAAATTCGTCTGCGTCGATCCTCATGATATGCCAGTCGTCGCAATCGTCGATCCTGATATGATGGCATCAATGCCAAAAGGCTTAACCGCATCAACAGGTATGGACGCTCTAACTCACGCCATCGAAGGCTATATCACTCGTGGTGCTTGGGAAATGTCAGATATGTTCCACATCAAAGCGATCGAAATCATCGGACGTAGCCTTAGAGGCGCTGTCGCAAACGATCCTGATGGCAGAGAAGGAATGGCTCTTGGCCAATATATCGCTGGCATGGGCTTCTCCAATGTTGGCTTAGGTATCGACCACTCAATGGCTCATACATTAAGCGCTTATTATGACGTCCCTCACGGAGTCGCATGCGCAATGCTTCTTCCAATCGCCATGGAATATAACAAAGATGTAAGCGGCACCAAGTACGCTGATATCGCAAGAGCCCTTGGAGTCAAAGGCGTTGACGCAATGAGCCAAGAAGAATACCGTCAAGCCGCTATCGATGCAGTCAAACAGCTCAGCGTTGATGTCGGTATCCCTACCAAATGCGAAAAGATCCGTGAAGAAGATCTTATGAGCCTTGCAAAAGACGCTCTCGCAGATGCTTGCTGCCCTGGAAACCCAAGAGTCGCAACTCTCGAAGATGTCCTCGCGATGTTCAGAAAGTTAATGTAACAAAACGCTATCAAATTAAGGACCCGTCATTATTTCGGGCCCTTTTTTGATTTGTAGAAATCAACTGGCAATGACCTTTTAGGAAATTAGTCTTCGTCTCTTTCGTAGAGTTCTTCGCTTAGGAAAGGATAGACTACTTTTTTCTTAGTCCAATCCCAAACTTCGACAAGACAGACCTCTTCTCCGTCAGGCGATTTTGTGACGTCGGCTATTATGCCTTCCGTTCCTTTTTTGATGGTTTCATCCGTGTCTTCGAAGTATTTATCTTCTTTAACAACGACCACCCCGTAAGTGCATAGGCTGCATTTCTTATTTCTTACACGTCTATTTCTTTGTTTGGCGTATTTGAGCCATTGATATCCAGGAATGAACTCTTGCCATTTTTTGTATTGCTCGCGGGCTTGAATGACAGTCATACCCTTATTAGCTCCAGACTCTTCATCGGGATCATCAGGATCGGTAATGTCATCTTCCCATCCGCAGTGTTCACAGATTTCTGAGCTAAAAATGTCAGGGAACGTTGTTTTGCCACAAACAGGGCATAAGTGTGGTTCTGGATCTGGTTTGTTTTCTTCAGACCAGTCCCAATCAGGGTTCTCTTTGATCTTATTCTTATACCATTCTTTGTATTCGTTCAAAGACATTTCATGGCGATTGGTTTTCAAATCAGGATTATCGACTTGGTCCAAATCGTATTCCCATCCGCAGTGAAAGCAAAGTTCATCATCTATGCTGTAATCAGGATCTTCTAAATCCAATTCATCAGGCCCTGAAAAACTGAAAGCACTGCAAACAGGGCATGTCATTTTCTTAAAACGTCTTCCTTTATATATCATTTCTTTTTCTTCCATTTTCTATTTCCTCTTTTTCTTCCAACCGTTAGTTTGTGCTTTATAAAAGCTCTTAAACCGCCTCTTAATTTATGAAATGTGATAATGTAGCCCTTTTTATCAACAATAACATAATCGTAAGTGTTTTTGTTAAACTTATGGGTTGATCCACCTTTATCAACAAAAGCCACACAATGCTTTTTGTCGATAGTATTTGCGAACCTAATAGCCTTTGCTTTGTATTCGATGGCATTCGGTGTCTTTTCCTCTTGTTCATGACTTGAGGTCTTTTTTATACCCGTTAAGGTATGTTTCTTGTAAAACTAACGTAGTTTACACCCTATAAGGTATAAAACTCACAACTATTAGTTGTTTTGTACCCTATAAGGTATAAAATACATTTGAGGATATGAATATGACAATCGGAGAATACGTTAAAAAGAACAGAAAAGCTGCTGGACTTACTCAAGAAGAATTTGCTCTTCGTTCAGGATTAGGCCTTAGATTCGTAAGAGAATTAGAACAAGGCAAAGAAACAGTAAGGCTAGATAAAGTTAATCAAGCATTAGAAATGTTTGGCGCGAAAGCGGGAGTCGTAAGAGGAAACGACGATGAGTAGAACTGGATACGTTTATATCCGCAATGAGTTCGCCGGCTTATTAGTCGAGACGGACGAAGGATATTCTTTTACCTATGATGACGAATACCTCCTTAGAGATGACGCTTCATCAATCAGCTTAACGATGCCTAAGTCACAAAAAACATACTTCTCCACCACGTTCTTTCCTTTCTTCGATGGGCTCATTCCAGAAGGATGGCTTCTTGACGTCGTGTCCGATAATTGGAAGGTGAACAAAAAAGACCGCTTCGGTTTGCTTCTAGTGTCTGCAAAAGATCCTATTGGAAACGTCTCAATCAAGGAGGTCAAAGAATGAAGTGCCTCTACTGCAACAAAGAAATAACGTCTTCTTCAAATAAGAATTCTTTATGGCATGATTCTTGCATCAAAAAATTCTTTGGCACGCCTTCTTTCCCTGAACTTGGCCTTACCAAAGAGACGATCGAGGAATACGCTTCAAGAAACGTAAATGAAGGACTCACCGTTCCTGGCGTCCAAAAAAAGATGTCTTTGCATCTTAGCAAGGAAGATAATCCAAGGCTTACCCTAATAGGCGAGCCTACAGGATACATAATCAAGTTCCAGTCAGACGTTTACTCTTTTCTTCCTGAGGCGGAACATTTAGTCATGTCTCTTGCTAGAGAAAGCAAAATCTCAACGGTGCCTTTCGCCCTTGTTAACGTTCCTTCCGACAACAACAGGTTTGCTTTCATCACAAAGCGAATCGATAGAGAAAACGGGCAGATGTTAGCGATGGAGGATTTTTGTCAGCTTAGCGGGAAGCTAACCGAAGACAAATACAAAGGCTCAGTTGAAAGGTGTGGCAAAATCATTAAAGACTTCTCTTCAAAGGTAGGTCTAGATTTGTCGGAATTCTTCCTTAGGGTCGTCTTCTCTTTCGTTATGGGAAATAGCGACATGCACCTAAAGAACTACTCGTTAATTGAGCCTACGCCAGGAAGCGATAGATACGAATTATCGAAGGCCTATGACCTACTACCTGTAAACATTTGTCATCCTGCTGATAAAGAAGAAAGCGCACTCTCTATTAATGGCAAAAAGACAAACATCAGATATAAAGACTTCATGGCTCTTGCTTCTAACATCGGCCTAAAAGAGAACGTCGCAAGAAACATAATCAAAAAGGTCGTTCTTCTTGAAGAGACATACATCAAGATGATCGATGAATACCCTTTCCTTCCAAAATCCTTCAAAGATTCGTTTATCTGTCTCCTCAAAGAAAGAACAAAGAGGCTAACAAAGGATTAAGACATACAAAAAGAGGCTCTGATTGAGCCTCTTTGCTGTTTGTTTCTAATTGTTACTTTGTAAGTTCGACGATTGGTTTGAGGAAAGGTTCTAATCCTTCGCTAAGAGCGTCGTCGAAGAAGAACTTATAAAGGACTGGTGTTTCTGCATCATCGAGTTCGAAGCAGTTTGTGTATCTGATTTCGAAATGCTTTTTGCCAGCGATTTCGCCAATGTAGCCTTTAGTTAAAGCAGCGGCAAGGTTGAAGGTGTTGATAAGATCTTTTGCTTCTTCGGTTGGTTCGATTTCACCGAATGTGAAGTAGAGATTGATGATACCTGAATTTTGGATGACGCCTGTTACTGAAGCTTCGCCTTTGAAGTGTTCGGAAACGATTGTGGTGTGGAATGTGATTTGTTCATCATCGGTTCCACTCTTGTTTAAAGTGTAGTGAATGTTTGAATAGGTGCTATTGATTTCTTCAAAAACATTCTTTAAAGATTTAATCATATATGTTTACTCCTTGAGTTCTCATAAATGATAGCATATCGCCCTAATAAAACTCTAATAAAAAAGCAGAGACTAAAGAATCTCTGCTTGTTAGTTCGTTTCTTGCTTCTAAGCGATTAGAAGGTGAGTCTAGTGATCTTCTTAAGGTGTTCGAGAACTGCGTCGCTAAGAAGGTCGTTAAGAGCGAATCTGATGAATTCGAATGCTTGGACTTCATCGACATCAACGCTGTTAGCGTAGTGGACTTCGAAGAAGAGCTTGTCATTGATATGGGAAAGATATCCTTTTGCCCATGATGTGGTTTCGTTGAAGTCGTTAAGAAGAGCGTGAACTCTTGGGGTTTCTTCGATCTCGTCGAAGGTAAAGATGACGTGGATTGAACCGCTGCTATACATTGTGACCTTAAGAAGGGCACTGCCAGTGAAGTTGTCTTCGCTAACGATATCAGCGGTGAAATCATAACGGTCGCTGGTACTGTTATCTTTTAATGTGAAATCAATGTTGTCGAATTCTGATGTGACTTTTGAAAAAACTCTCCTTAAATCCATAATATTTCTCCCTTTTCCTTAGAATAACTTTCTTTGATATCGTTTTCTAGATTTTTTTGACATTTTTATTATTCATCGCTCGATAAGATGCTAGCCACCTAGAGACAAACACCGCATTTATGTTAACAACGCATTTTAAATTGAAAAGAATGAGTGAAAATGATAGTTTCTATTTAGAGGTTCGACATGATAACAATGTCTCAAATTTTATATTTATTCGTTGTTTCAAACGGAGTTCAACCTTTCCCTAATCACATAAATAACACTCAGTTTCAGGAAAACTAACCATATGAAAAACCACGTTGCGTTAATAATGGCTTTGTTTGTTTGTTCTTGCGCTCCGATGCCGCCAAGTTCGACAGATAGTGAACCTTCTTCATTCTCAAGTGCCGTCTTATCGGACGAATCCTCCAAAGCGGATAATGCTTTTGAAAAATATATCATTGAGGAGAAGACGTTCTTTGCTTTTGAAATTTGTTCGACTGAGGCGACACTAAGCGAAGGTCGAAACAAGTTTTCAGATATCTATTTTGACTTCATTAAAGGCGATTACTGCTATGACGTTTCGTCAAGCGACAAAACAAATGATTTTGATTTGTATGAAAGCCATGTCGCAGTTAGTGGCGGCCCAATACAAGAAGGGCATCATTTAGATAAAGTTAATAGATCATCTCAAGTGTTCGTGTCTTTGTTTAAATGGGCGGCATACTGTCCACGCGAGATCTACATTGACGTCATTTCTTATTCGAAAAATGATTTAACCGAGATATGCGGATTCGCATCCCTTGTTGTCCATCCTGATTCGGCGTATGAAAAAACAGATTCCGATGATGAGCACGAGTCAGGTTACATAAATTGGAAACTAGACTTGGTGTTTAGCTACTCCTTCCCTCAGATTGAAGGAGAGCCTCAAAAAGTGAGCAAAAACGATATCGACTATACATTTGAGGAAGCGCACAAAAAATCTGCCGGATCTTTTTTCAAAGCAGTTTGAATTTCTAGTCGCATTTAATGAAAAAACCCCTTTTCCTGTTTTTGTCCAGGATTAGGGGTACATTTCACTTGTGATGGCTTAATTATTGTTTTGCCGGTATTAAAGGAGTCCCTTTTGTTCCATTGCATCAACAATGATCTTAAAGCCTGCGATGTTAGCACCGACAACATAGTTGTCTTCCATTCCAACGTCTTTTGCAGCTTCATCAAGGTTATGGAAGATGCCGACCATGATTTCCTTAAGTCTTGCATCGGTCTTCTCGAATGACCATGATTCATTAGCAGCGTTTTGTTCCATCTCAAGATATGAGCAAGAAACACCGCCTGCATTTGAAGCTTTGCCTGGAGCGAAGTAGACGCCGTGTTCTTGGAGGTATTTGGTTGCCTCTAAGGTTGTTGGCATGTTAGCACCTTCGCAAACTGCGAAGCAGCCATTAGCAACGAGTGTCTTAGCGCCTTCTAAATCGAGTTCGTTTTGGGTTGCGCATGGGAGATAGATATCACACTTGATATTCCAGATGCCTTTGCCTTCGTGGTAGATGCCTCTACCTGCTGCTAGAGGGTATTCTGATAAACGAGCACGTTTGACTTCTTTGAGGTCTTTTAAGACTGCGAGGTCAAGACCCTTTTCATCATAGATCCAACCGGTTGAGTCACAGCATCCAACTACTATAGCGCCAAGCTGGGCAGCTTTTTCTGCTGCGTAGATTGCAACGTTGCCAGAGCCAGTGACGACGACTGTCTTGTCTTTGAAATCTTTGCCATGCTTCTTAAGCATTTCTTCGGTGAAGTAGACAAGGCCATAGCCTGTTGCTTCGGTTCTTACAAGTGAGCCACCCATATCAAGAGGCTTGCCAGTGAAAGCGCCACCGAGTGAACCAGTCTTCTTGAGGTATTCTTCGCCGATGAATCTGATTTCTCTTGCACCAGTTCCGATATCGCCTGCTGGGACGTCTTTGCCAACGCCTACGAATGGATAAAGTTTATCTGTGAAGGCAATGCAGAAGTTTCTGACTTCGTTATCTGATTTGCCTTTTGGATCGAAATCGCTTCCGCCTTTAGCGCCGCCCATAGGAAGACCTGTGAGAGCGTTTTTGAAGCATTGCTCAAATCCTAAGAATTTGAGGACACTCAGGTTAACGGTTGGGTGAAGACGGAGGCCGCCTTTATAGACACCGACAGCGTTGTTGAATTGGACACGGTATCCTTTGTTGACGTGTTCGACACCTTTGTCATCAAGCCAAGAAACATCAAACATGTGAATCTCGTTTGGAACAGTGAGCTTTTCGAGAAGCTTTTGTGAACGGTACTTCTCTTCGTTTTTGGTGATGATTGGTTCAAGTGATTCAAGAACCTCTTTGGCAGCTTGGAGGAATTCAGGTTGATCTGCATTTTCTTTGCCTAATTTCTCTAAGACTTCTTCGATGTATTTGTTCATGTGGGTCTCCTTCCCCTATTAATAACGGAATATTTATATATATGTGAAGAATGGCTTTCAATAAAAAAATAACAATTTTGCTAAGAATTTTTTCGTTCGCCAAAAAAGCGTTTTCATAGGTTAATTTTTGATTTTCTAGTCGTACATTTTGAAGTATAATAACCTCATCTCTCCCCCTTAAATAAAAGTTGAAATCAAAGCGATTTCTTTTGTGTGTTTCGCACAAAAGAAAAAGCCTCTCTAGTAGAGAAGCTTTAGGGTTTTAACGTTTCTTGACCACTTCTTTGGTGGATTTAACGATGGAATCACTAGGGTATACTCCTCGACACATTGTTAGAGGATACACCTGAGTGTTTTGTCCAATGATGGTTCCTGGGTTAAGAACGCTTTGGCAACCGATGTCGCCATGATCGCCGATTATCGCGCCGATCTTTCTGATACCTGTTTCGATATCTCCATCATCTGCATGAATCTTAACTGGCTTATTGTCGCTTCTAAGATTTGAGCAAATGACTCCTGCCCCTGTATGAGCGAAGTTACCTAAGATCGAATCACCAACATAGTTATAGTGAGGTGATTGGCAGTGTCTCATCATCACGCAGTTTTTGAATTCGCTGCTATTACCAATGACGCATTCATCACCGATTAAGACTGAACCTCTAATGAAGGCGCCAGGTCTAACTTCAGAGTTCTTGCCAATGATTGTAGGGCCGGTGATTGATGCGGTTGGATATATAACCGTTCCTTCACCGATAAGAACATCGTCATGTCCTTCAAGAAGATGATATCCATCAAGTCCTTTTTCGATAAGGGACTTAACGTATCCTTTGATTTCTCCTAAGAGTTCCCAAGGATACTCTTTTGAGAAAACGAATTCATCGATATGAGGAATGCCAGAAGGAGAAAACAAATCTACGTTTCTGATTTTACTCACCGACGTATCCTCCCTTTTTGATGAGGTTATGGACAGCGTCGATATATTTTTGGCATTGTTCTTTGTCGTCCCCTTCAACCATGATACGAACGACTGGTTCGGTTCCACTCTCTCTAAGGAGGATACGACCCGCGCCATTCATCTCTTTGTTGATTTCAGCGACTTTGGCAAGGATGGTTGCGTCAGTAAGAACAACCTTCTTATCAACGACTCTGACGTTCTCTAAGATTTGTGGGTAGCAGTGAACTGGAGCGCTAAGTTTTCCAAGGCCTGATTTTTTTGAAACCATTTCTTCAGCAAGCTTGATAGCGGTAAGAACGCCATCACCTGTGCTTTGGTATTTTCTCATGATGATGTGGCCTGATTGTTCGCCACCAAGCCAGAAATTGTTCTTCATCATCTCTTCGAAGACGAATCTGTCGCCGACTTTGGTTTGGACGTTATCAATACCAATATCGCTTAAGGCTTTTGCAAGGCCTGAGTTTGACATGATGGTTGAGACAACGGTGTTGTTATAAAGATGACCATGTCTCTTAACACGGGTTGCTAAAATATACATGATCTTATCGCCATCGACGATTTCACCGTTTTCATCGACAGCAAGACATCTGTCAGCGTCGCCATCAAAGGCAAAGCCAACATCAAGGTGTCTTTCCTTAACGAGTTCTTGGAGTTTTTCCATATGGGTTGAACCATAACCTTTGTTGGTATTAAGGCCATCTGGTTGGTTACCGATGACATGGACTTCAGCACCTAAAGCGTTAAAGACACTTGGGGCGATATTCCATGAAGCGCCGTTAGCAGTATCAAGACCGATTCTAAGGCCTCTAAAAGATGTTGCAGCACAGCTAATAAGATAACCGATGTATCTGTTTCTTCCTGAAACATGGTCAACGACTTGGCCAATGTTTTCTCTTTCGGCGTATGGGATATCAGTGGTGTCTTTTGCTAAGCCAAGGGCAGCGAAATCACCATCGATATATTCTTCGACAAGGTGGGCGATGCCGTCTTCGATCTTTTCACCTCTGCCGTTAAGAATCTTGATGCCGTTATCATAGAAGACATTGTGTGATGCAGTGATCATAACACCGCAGTCAAAGCCTTCGGTTCTTGTGATATATGAGACCGATGGTGTTGTGGTGACGTGAAGGATATATGCATCAGCACCACTAGCGGTGATACCAGCGCATAATGCGTATTCAAGCATGTATGAGCTTCTTCTTGTATCTTTACCGATACAGACCTTTGCTCTATCGCCTGGTTGGTGTTTATATGCGAATTCTGGTTTTGAATAATACCAGCCAAGGAAGCGACCGATTTGGAAAGCGTGTTTAGCGGTCAATACTTTATTTGATTCACCTCTGAAGCCATCTGTTCCGAAGTAGTGGTTCTCCACTTCTTCTTCAGGTTCGACTGGTTTTTCGAGTTTATTGATTTTGACAGATTCATCGATGAGTTGATCTGCTGTGATTTGGAAGAGTTTACAGAGTTCAACGACTTTTTCGAATGATGGAGTGTTTTCTCCTTTTTCCCATTTTGAGACCGATTGTCTAGTAACACCTAAGATTGATGCAAGACGTTCTTGGGAGAGGGAAGCATTCACTCTAAGGTGGGTAATCTTTTCTGCAATTGTCATGTTTTTCTTTTCTCCATTGCAACTTATCGTTGCTTTAGTGGGTTTATCATTAGGATACACCCTATATTCGAGGTTTTGAACACGCAATTAACGGTTACCGCAACTTTTAGTTACATTTTGTAGCGCTTCTTTCCCGTTTTTTGGATAAATTATAGTAAGAAAGTCAAAAAATTAAGTCGTTATCGAAATGAGAAGACTCGTAATGTTATTGACTGAACTTCCAGGAAATTTGACTTTAATGAAGTGTCTAAGTACAATGACTCCAATGACCAAATACTGTGTGAGAAATCTCGTAGTATTATAACAGCCACCGCCGTGGCTGTTTTTTTAAGGAAGATGGGGTTTCACCACTTTTCAATCAAAAACGGCCGATTATTCTTTTGCCCCATATCTTATAGTGTTCTTATCACTCAAGGACAATCGATCACATGAAGAAACACTATTTCATTGGGCACTACTACAAGTTCATAACAAAAGATTCAAAGTTCTCTTTCGCTTTCATCTTGTCGGTACAAAACAAGAAACCAACAAGACAACTGATACTAAGAGATGCTTCATATACATTAAGTGATGAAGCGGAACTTAAAGTCGTTGATGATAAGACGGTATTCATCAATATCGAAGAACAAGGATTATCAATGAATGGAATCCTTAAGCTTGGTGATTACCATAAGCCAAAGCATAACATCATGTCTTTCTTTGCTTTGTTCAATATGGAATGCAAGCACTCAATAAGGTCTTTGTATCACAGCGTTTCTGGAAGTCTCACTCTTAATGACAAAGAGATATCATTTGAAAAAGGAAGGGGTTATATCGAAGGGGATGAAGGTTATTCATTCCCTTCGGAATACCTTTGGTATAACTCTTTGTCGGATGACTACACAGTGACTCTCGCTATTGCTAGAGTGCCTTTCATGTTCTCTTCTTTCTTGGGTCTCTTATGCGTGATACGCATGGGTGATAAGGAATACAACCTCTCAACATATAAGGGAGGAAAGATAAAGATCATCAATAGGAGACACGTCCTTATTAGTAAAGGCAAGTACCACTTAATGGTGAATTACAGCGTAGATCAGCCAGCCCCTCCTTTGCTTCTTGCTCCAACAAACGCTGGAATGGACAGGATGATTAAAGAAAACCTTGTGATACCAAGCTCATTCACATTCGTAAAAGGAAGGGAAATCATTCTTGAAAAAGCGGATAAGGCATCTTCTCTTGAATATATGTTTGAAGAGGACTTCTATAACGAATAGGCCACAAAAGACTCGTATAAAATATACAATTTGTATATTTCTTAATGCGGTTCCATAAAGCAAAAGGCACTCAACCGAGTGCCTTGCTTGTTTTATTTTCCGCTTTTCAAGGTGAATGTCACGCCCTTGTAGACGTCAGCTTGCCTCATATCGATCGTAGGAAGGAACACGCCTGGTCGTACATCTGAAGTGATATCAAAGATTTTGCTTCTTATATACGGGAACGCAGTCGCCATGAATATTGAATCAACCATGCTTTGGCCAACTTCTTCCAACCACTTTTGTTCATTTATCTCAAAAGCCGCCTCGAATTTAAAAACTGACTCAACCTCGGAATATTTTAACAATGTAATGATGTTAATTAAGTATATCCCTTTTTCAGAATCAAATTTGCTATCGTCCAGTTTAACGAACACTGATTGAGGTTGGTTTCCATTGGCTTGCTTTAACGAAGCCTCAAGTAAGACATATCCTAGAAAATTGTATACTGGTACATTATCCATAATTACCCCTTTCATTACCATGAAGCAACGGCCAAATTACAATTGCCGCGGTAATAAACGTTCGCTTCAAAATCTGTAGCTTTATAACCTTTTACTGCCTCTTGCTCTTCAACATCAAAAGCCCATCCGCTTTTAACATTTGTTTTTACAATCAAATCGGCAAGTTCTGGTTTTTCTTTTAATAGATACATAAGAACAGCGCTGCTTCCTGAGACGTGATTTTTTCCTTGCTCCCATTTTTCAACAGCCTTCTTAGTTACATGGAGCAAGTTTGCCAATCTAACTTGTGTGTAGCCATTGTCTTTTCTTAATTGTTTTACGAACTCACCGTTAACCATTGAAGCGATGTCAACGTAGTCAACAGTAACCGTTTCTGCAGAAGCAAGTATATTAAGATTGATAGCCATTTTATCTTCCCTTTTCCTTTATATAATCTTTTAACAATTTTTTTAATGCGTTCTTTTCGGTTTGGGGTAAATCACTTTGATGCTTTTTCCCAAAAATTCCAAGCAATGCCCCTATACCTAAATTATAGTCGATTAAAGCAACGCATCTGTAGCCCGATGATTTGCCTTTAGCACTAGTTTCATCTGCGACTCTAACCTTAATGATTTCAATATAAGCATCTAAATACTTTTCTTTAAATAGGGTGCACAATGTAGGAGGTTTTAAATGATTGTGGACATCATCAAGTATTTCAGAGCCTATAAGTTCGAGATCTTTTTCACCCAAATTATAGTCTTTTGCCAGCCTCTTCAAATTGAACGGAGTGCTACCAGCAAATGCAGCCTGAACTATTTCCGGGTTTACTAATATATTTTTGATCTCGTTCATGATTTAACGAATGCCATCTTCAATACCTCCTGCCCTACTAGATAGGGTATGACTATTATATCTTAATTAGAGCGTAAAGCAAATTAAAAGTGTGTTTTTATAAGAAAAGCAAAGCGACAAAAGAAAAGGCAGGATATTCCTGCCTTAAAATCTTGCTTCAATACTTAGTTCTTCCATTCCTGATATTCTTTGCCTTCAAGGATATCAGCGATTCTTTCTGAGGCGTGGCCGTCTCCATAAGGGTTACAGGCTTTGCTCATCTTCTTGTATTCGTCTTCATCGTCAAGGAGTTTGGTGAATTCTTCATATATCATTTCTTCTGATGTGCCAACAAGCTTAAGCGTTCCCGCTTTAACGCCTTCTGGACGTTCGGTTGTGTCTCTCATGACAAGGACTGGAACTCCATATGCTGGAGCTTCTTCTTGGATACCGCCGCTGTCAGTGAGGATAAGATACGATCTTGCTTCAAAGTTATGACAATCGAAGACTTCGATCGGTTCAACGATATGGATTTGCTTGCAGTCCCCAAGTTCCTCATCTGCCGCTTTTCTTACAAGTGGATTCATATGGATTGGGTATACCGCTTTGACATCAGGATGCTCATCAAGAACTCTTCTGATGGCCCTGAACATATTGTGCATTGGCTCACCAAGGTTCTCTCTTCTGTGAGCGGTGATGAAAATCAACCTTGATCCTTTTGCCCATTCGATCTCTGGATGGGTGTAATCTTCTTTGACAGTATGTGCCATTGCATCGATTACAGTGTTACCAGTAACATAGATTGACTCAGGTTTCTTACCTTCTCTAAGGAGATTTTCCTTCGCCATCGATGTTGGTGAGAAGTTATAGGTTGAGACAATACCAACCGCTTCGCGGTTGAATTCCTCTGGGAATGGAGAATATATCTCGTATGTTCTAAGTCCCGCTTCAACGTGACCAACAGGTATTTGGAGATAAAAGCAAGCAAGAGCGGTAACGAATGTAGTTGAAGTGTCGCCATGGACAAGAACGATATCAGGCTTAGCTTCTTCTAATATGCCTTTGATGCCATGAAGGATGTTCGTGGTGATATCAAATAATGTTTGTTTGTCTTTCATGATTGAAAGATCGTAATCAGGAGTGACTCCAAACGTCTTTAAGACCTGATCGAGCATTTGTCTATGTTGGCCTGTAACGCAGACGATTGTCTCAATAGATGGACGCTTCTTGAGTTCATTGACAAGAGGACACATCTTGATTGCTTCAGGACGCGTACCAAAAACAAGCATTACTTTTTTCATAATGATTAATCTCTTTTCTCCATTGTGGTGACGTTATGGGTTGTCTTAACCCAAACGTGTTGATTCCCACACTTAAATAAACCGAATGTAGCGGCAACGATTTGAATGAATGAAAGAAGAAGCATTGATATGAGGTTATAGAAGAAATCCCTAGCAACATGTTTCTTCTCTTCTTCTGTTCCATCGTAAAGAGATGAAACAGGGATTGGGACAAGGATATAGAAGAGATCAAGTCCAAGAATGGTTAAGTTGGCCCATAGAGGTAATAAGAAAGGAACCTTAAGTATTGCGCATACTGTACTAAAGACAAAGGCGACAACAGAAAGGAAGACAAAGAACATGTATGAGAGATAGAACATCATGTCACACTTCTTGAAGAAGAAGGCAATGTGCCTAACGTCAAAGAGTCCAAGGAAAAGAAGAGGAGTGTATTTGAAGAAGAGCCACCAGTGGCCTTGAGCCCATCTTGTTCTTTGAACGATTGATTGTTTGACTCTTGTTGGCTTTTCGTCATATACACGGACATTTCCGTTATATACGACTTTCTTATTGTGAAGAGTTGCGATTGTTTGGATCTCTAAGTCTTCGGTAAGGGAATGACAGTTATATCCACCGATCTCTTTTAAGAACGCTGTTGTCATGGCAAAACCAGTTCCACCGATTGAAGGAACAAGGCCTAACATATCACGGCTTGATTGAGCGCATCTATTGGAGATGCGGTATCCAACGTAGTAACTGTTAGCGACGATACTGTTCTTATTCTTTGAGTCAAGGTACGCTTGAATGAGGGCAGGAGCTTTTTCTGGCTTGTATTCAAGGTACTGCGAATTGATATGTTGAAGTATGACATCGTCACAGAAGTTATCTGCATCAAGAATCATGAACATATCGTACTTCTCATAGAAGCCTTCGACTTGTTCCATTGCCCATCTTAAAGCGTGTGGCTTTCCTTTTTTCATTGGATCATCCACATTTCTTTCGAGAACTTGGAAGTTTGTAAGCCCTACTTCTTTGATGGCGTTTCTAAGATGTTCTGCAGTGTTATCAGTGCAGTTATCGGCGATGTAATACACATCAAAAAGAGCAGGATTATATTTTATTTGAGCGTGGTTCTTAACTGTTGATTCAACGACTTCGCCTTCGTTGTGACATGGAACGAAGATGGCAAATCTTTGTTTGTCTTCTTTGATTGAATACTTTTGTTTATGAGGAAGAAGTCCTGCGATTGTTACGAACGCAGTGACGATTAAGTAATATGCGAGAATTAAGGTTATGACTAAGTTGATTATTGCGAGTACTTTCATGCGTTATCTGTCTTTTCTATAGTGACTTATATAGTCACTAGACCGATATTGTAATGAAATAATATATTATTTCAAGAAAAAGGTACTGTTTTTGTTCATGTGTAGTGGGCGTTAATTGGAGGATCTTCGGTCAAATCCGATCGAACTTATTTATTGAGCCTTTACACTCTATAAGAAACCCAGAGGGAAGACGGCACGAAAAGAACGGGATTGTTTATTTCTCGTTAATTAGTGCTTTTCTTGTTTTTTTATGGGCAAACACTATTTATCCAAAACTTTTTGAAGATAGTATCTTGCTGAAAACTCAATGATTCTTCGCCCTTGCCATCAACCAATCAGTTTAAAATATATCATCCAAATCGTCATAGTCCTCGTCGAATTCAAGCGGAACAGAAGCGGAAGGCGTTTTCCACTGAATCTCATTCTTGACTGACTTTATGTGCTTATCGATAGCTCTAAAATAATCCGCCGACGAAACACGTTTTCTTAACTGCAAAAGTTTTTCTTCAAACCTTTCCCTTTCGTCTCTTTCACTAAACGATAACTCTCCTACGATATAAAAGTGGTTTCTGTCTCCTTTGGCCCTTACTATATCTTTTTTGTACGTTTTGAATGGTCCAGTTATTCTAGAATCGCCATAATCGTTGATGTTTGATTGAATTACATATGCAGATATGTCACGTGAAAACGACTCAACAATGTTTCCAAAATACTGTGTATCAGGATTGCAAACCGGAGCAAAAACAACATCGATGTTTCGACGATTAAACAAAGCTCTATCATTAATATTTGTGCATTCGTAACATGTCATCAAAGCAAAATTAATATTGCCGTCATTAATCATGAAATATGGAGACGAACTATCTTCCCCTATAATGTGATTCTTTTCTAATAAAACCCTTTCCGAAGGCGCCATGTATCGTTTTGTATGGATAAAAGGTTTTTTAAGAGGAGACGAATATACGAGCGTAAAATTCTTAGCATATTCTCTTCCGTGTTTGTAATACCGATAATGAGTTAGTCCACCAATCAGGCTTATGTCAAGTTTATAACAAAGATTAATGATGTCGATGGCGTAATCATAAGGTATCGCAAATTCAGGGAAAACAATGTAATCAGCCTTTTCTTTTTTCGCGTGATCTATGAGCGAATATATATTTTCAATGCTCAAATAATATGGGAATTTTTGTTTGAGGTCATAGTCATAAAGATCGCAATTTGTTTTTCCTTTGTTTTCCTCAATTCGCATATTAACAACGGCAACAAGTACATTCTCTTTTTCGCGAAGTCTTTCTTTACACAACCATTTGCGTTCGATTTTTGCCAAATTCTCATTAACAAGCTCGTATTCATAAGAACATGATTCGTCATCCTTTAAGTAATTTACCAAGGAATACATTTTGTTGACTTCATATTTAAGTTCGGAAATTGGCGTATCATGTACCTGCAAATAAAAAGCTATTTCTTGTTTTGTTACAAAAAGCGGAAATACTTTGTGTCTTTCCTCTTGGCCTTTGCCAGAATTCTCGAGATAGATAAACAAGTCTTTTTGTTTGATGTCTGAAATAAACCGCTTTCTATAAACGTTAGTTTCTTTTGACATGTCGAGCGATACCTTGGCTTCCGAAAGCAACGTTTGTTTCAATCGTTTCAGTATCGTTTCCTGATCTCTATAACCTTCTTTATCGGCAATATCGACCTTGCTTATTGCTTGGCAAATTCTATCAAAAAGAACTTCCTTGTCCTCAAGACCAAAAAGCGAGTTCCAAAGAGGGTAAAAATTAATTAACTGGGCGTTTGACAAATCTTTAACGAACTCTTTCTTCTCCTCCTTTTTTATGTCATAGCTATAGATAACGCTGCGAGCCTCAGCTAATGACTTCATATTACCATCAAGCAGCGTCTCTCTATTGCTATCATTTTCAATGAATGATGTGGATGAACCCATCATGTCTCTCCATGAAAGGTCATATCGTTTATCGCCTTTTTTGTTAATGATCGAAAAAGTGATTTTATCTTCGTTTAATTCCAACGGAATCGGAACCCCTTGAACAAATAGCTGGGCCGTTTTGTTTTTCTGTCCTTCTTCGAACAAATGAAAACCAAATAATTTATTTAACAACTCGCACTTGCTACTGGCTCCAATGTCATCTTCTTTATACTCACAGAGAGCCATGAAGTCGTCGGCAAATCTTCCATAGCTTAGGCACTTTCCGTTGAGGAACTCATCAACACTGCTAAGATAATAATTCAGTATCACGCTTGATGACAAAAGGCCAATAGGCAGAAGCGAATAATTGTCTTCTATTTTTTCTTTAAGAGTCCAACTTACAATTTTGGAATAACGCTCATGAATTTCTATTTCTAGCTCATTAATAAAGGAGAACTTTTTTTCAGAGCATCTCGAGATGAACTCCTCCATATTAAACTTAAAATTATAAAAACATCGTTTTAGGTCGAATTTCACAAGCACAGCTTTATCATCATTCAGTTTTTTTATGGCTAAAGAATGCTTGTTTTTCCATTTATTGTAATTGACAACGTGATTCTCGAAGAGAACTGGAGTTTTAAGTATATCTCTCGCCTTTTTCAACTCAGGGCTAAAAACATTCCCAAACGAAAGATCGGGGTTTATGCACTCTGAGACTCTATCATAAATATTGCATATAAATAATATGTCAATTAAATAAAACTCAATTGGCATGTCTAAAAATAAGTTATAGTAATCAACGGAAATGCCTTCGAGATTACTTTGCGAAACCTTATCTTTCTTTGGATAAACAGAGTACCTAATGTCGTTCTGTCGCAATCTATGCCCAAAAGGTTTTAACTCAAGCCTTTCAAGAGATCTAGCGATATAATCAAAATACTCATCATATTCCTTCTCATTTTTCCATTTGCTTTCAAAACTCAGCATTTTCTTCTTTAGATAATTCGAAGAAGAGTAGTGATACATGTAATTCTTCAATTTTTTATAAGCGAATTGAAGATTTTCTCTAGTTATCTCATATTGCATATGGCGCCCCCTACCATTATTTCCAGGTTAAGTCATATATAAATTTAGATGACTAATGCAACACTTGGTATTGCCATTTATCCTTTTAGTTAAACTCATCAAATTAATTCTTTGCTGGCGATTCATGCAAATTCGTCAACGAGGTGAATTCGTTTTATTAGGATGCGTTATGCATTTTGGCAAGTTATGCAATCGGAACTAGTCATCGTTTTGCTTTAAGGAAAAAATTCTCTTAAGATTTTTTACGATAAAAACTGCTAAGACGACTGCTTCAATAGCCAAAAATTAGTTTGTCGCTGCAAAACAGGTATTTTTTTCGGAAAAACGCCTATAATATAGGCAATCGAACTCCTCGACACCTCCTAACAGTGTGCCCCATGGGGAGACTTTTTTTTACAAATATTTATTGGAGGATACTATGCCTACATTGCCATTAAAAGATGCTAAGACCTTTAAAGAACAAATTTCCATATTAAAAGCAAGAGGACTTAAGATCGACCATCCTATAAAAGCTGCGCGTTTTTTAAGCAGCGTAAACTACT
Organism: Bacilli bacterium; assembly: GCA_024408335.1. GTDB lineage: Bacteria > Bacillota_I > Bacilli_A > RFN20 > CAG-826 > UBA4951. The sequence goes on along the minus strand of JAKSVB010000005.1, from coordinate 36,830 downwards.
ACAGGTTTTCCGGCTATTGTTTATCTTATTATTCTTCACCTAACGTTTTTAGAGACGGAACAACTTTCGAGGAGATCCAAGAATGCTATATGTTTGATGCCGAATTAAGAGGCATTCTTTATCCAATCATATGCGAAATTGAAATTCGTTTGAGAACTCAAATTGCAAACTATTGGGGTCTAAACAAAGAGAAAGAGTTAACCACAAAATTTCTTACTTTCCCTAATGAAAAAGCATCTAAAGAGTTTATGGCCAAAATCAGGCAGGAAATCAAAAGAAACAGAACCTCGCCCGCTGTCGCCCATCACATAAAGAAATATGGGAATAGATTCCCAATTTGGGTTGCCATTGAGTTTTTCACCATGGGAACCTTATCAAAGTTTTTTAGAGCAATGACATCAAGTGATAGGAAACAAATAATCGGAAAATCATACAAAGAAAAAACAAAGGTTCTCGAAAGTTGGTTCCAATGTCTAACAGTATTAAGAAATAGATGTGCCCATCATGGAAGATTATATAATTGGATCTTCACATCGATTCCTCGCACTCCTAAAGCTTCAAAATATACATATGACAATTCCTTGTTTTCACAGTTAATGGTGGTTAAATCCCTTTACCACAACACTTCCGTTTGGAACAAAAACAAACTCAAAAAGATTGTCGATCTTTGCAACAGGCATTCCTCGGCGATAGATTTGACATTATTGGGGTTCCCAGAAGATTGGCAAAATTTAATGAAAAAAAATCATTCGTTTTTCGAGTTTATAGAACACTCATTCGCTCATCGCATAACGCAATGATATAGTCCGGAACATCAAATATGTTTATACCGCTTATGGAGTGGATGAAGTCGGTTTCGACATGATAAATATTCGACAAAAAATCACATATGACATTCTCTTCAACGTTCCTATTTTCATCCTTGAACAGCAAAGCCCTTGCTATGCATAACTTATCGTATTTACTAGATTTGCAATCATAATAACGGTTTTTCATTATTGCTTTGTTGGATATTTCGCTGACGAAGGACTGGTAATTAAAGTCGTTCCCAATCACTTTTGCAATGCCGTCACTCATCCGATAGATATCGTCTTGAGAATACTCGCTGATGCGGCCCCCGTCTTTGTAAGCCTTTTGTATATTTGACAAAAGGTTGTATTCCTGACAGCCCGTTCCTTTTGTAATTTCAAAAAAATTTCTGGCCGCAGTAACTCTTGCTATTTTTGAATTGCTTAGATCTTGCGCAAAGTCTTTGTATAAATTCACAGTACTAACTATGTCACCTCTTCCGAAGATTTTTTCTGTAATTACATGGTCATGATTATCCAAATGAGCAAATAATATTTCTTCCTGACTGGCAAAAGGATGACATTTGGCAAATATTACCACAGACTCAAAATCGTGCGTTAAAGCTAAAACTGTTTTTCGAAATAACAAGCGTTTATCTTTTTTCGAATTAAACAAGTAGCTATAGACAGCATATCTTTTGTTGCTGTCGAACGACGAGACCGGATCATCCAAAACAATTAAATAGTCTTCTTTGCTTTTTGCTTCAATTGCAAACAATAACAAAGCCAGTGCGTTTGCTTCTCCGTAACTCAGATAATCAATTTGGTTGTCAATCCAAACCGTCCCGTCTTTATGACTAAACAGCGTTTTAAAACTCGTATCGCTTTCTTGATTGATGGAAACTTTATATGGCAATCCAGCTATATCTAAAAATTCATTGATGAGTCTCTCGTTTTTTTCGACCAAATTCACAATCTTGGTTTTTAGTCGTCCTATTTCGCCACGTTTATTATCAATCTCTTCAATTACCTTCTCGATAAGTTTGTTAATTTTGTTAGCAACATTGTTTCCGCTTTGATCTTTCATGACGAACGAATCAGATAACTTGTGTGCACCCAAATCATTTTTGAGCTCATTAAGCCTTTCGCTGGACTGATATTTTGAAATACTTTTTGCATCAAAAGATAGTAAATAGTCGATATTTGTCCATTGCTCCTTAAACATTTCAACCACATCGATCAATGGCTGAGCACTTTCCAAATCTAGTTTTCCGTTAATGTCATTTATTTTTAAAACACCATTCACCAGTTCGTCAGCAACATAATCGGAAGCCTTTATGACCAGCTGCTGTTCCTTGTCGTAAGACGAATAATCGCTTGTCTTCTTAAAGGCAAAAAGGCAATCTGTTTTCGCCTTTATATCAGAGTGCTCATTTCCACAGAAAGGGCATCTACAAGGGGAAATTGCGAGAAAACGTTTTCCTTTATCTAACCACTTGCTCCATTCTGAACGTATGTTTGAATCCATGTAGGGCTTATAGTCAGTTAGATCGCTTGGCAAACCGCCTGTTATTTGAACGCCTTCAGAAGCGTATTTATATAATACCGATGTCGTTTTCGCTGGTGTCCCATCTCGCTTGTAAGCTATGACGCTCCTTCCTTCAAAATCATGAACAAGATTATAAAAGTCATGATAGTTTCCTTCTTGAAGGAGACTCTTTATCTCGTTTATCTCGCCGGTAATGTTTTTTATCAATTCCTCATATTCATCACTTTTAAAAAGCATTTCGTAAGTGTCGTTAAGAAGATCGGTTTGCCTGAAAAGACCGTTGAAAAATCTGTTGTCATAGACAAAGATGCCTTTAAAATCGCTTTTGATGCCTTTATCAACGACAATCTCTTTTCCGGTCCTTAACGACAATAGTTGTTTTTGCAATATCTGCTTTTGGTCATCGTCTCCCAGAGCATATTCTAATGCTTTAGTAATTGTGGTCTTACCAATTCCGTTAAAACCATATTTGATATTCGTTTTTCCTTTTTCTATGGCTATCTCTGCAAAATCAACATTGCCAATGTTTTCAAATTTATAACCCATATAAAGCTATTCCAATGTTATTTGACGTAAAAATCGTGGCAGCACTTCATAATATAAGCGTTCAATCCATCTCCACTAAGCGCCAATTTTTTCATCATTTCAACATTATGCTTGCCTGCGCTCGAATAAGTGTATTTATATTTTTTACTGCATTTCCTAAAAACAACAATAATGAAATCGCTTCCAATTTCAAACATATCAACGTTAGAATCGTTATCTATATCCCGGTATTTTATGAACATATTTTATCCTCTTTTAAAATTGTAACACACCTTTTGGTCAACGCTTAATTTCTTTTGGCATCAATCAACAAGGCGTTTGAAACTGTTTGCAATCATCTTTTTCTTTATGGCTGCCCTATCGTTACCGTCAAGGCCGCCATTGTAACCATCCTTAGTTGAGTCAATTATATGTTTCAGAGTTTTTCCTTTCAAACAAGGCGAGAAAAGGAAAAAACGACAAGAAAACTTATGCTTACAAAGAAAAAGCCTAGCTATGCTAGGCAGGTCTCGCAATATGATAAATTGCGTGTATTAGATTGCGATCGTTATCACCTAAAGTTACAACACATTTTCATCAAATAAGGTACGAAGTTCTAGTATGCATAAGAACTATGTTATTGTTGCGTTCCTTGCAAATCTCCGAGCTCTTCAAAATTATTCAATTCTAATATCAACCTATTTTCTAATAGAAGTTTGTGGATGAGATTTTGCCCATTATCCTTGTTGTTTAAAGTTTGTCCATAAGACCTCAATAACTTGAATAATTTTTGGGCCATTTCTATTTTGTGATTGCTTTTTGCGTTCTTGTTTTGAAGTCCATCTTCTTTTATAAAATAGTCGCTATAAACAAATTTAATTACAGTATTCGAATTGTATATATCCAAATAATCGAAAATGCTTTGGAAATACGAATAATCTTGTTCCCCTAATGAATGTCCGTAAATAACTATTGAATCATATTTCTTTGTTAAAACTGGGTAGTTTTCTTTAAACACTAGTTTCCTAAACGTTTTTGTAAAAGGTATAACGCTTGCGCTAATGGTTTCCTGATCATCAATACCTATTATTATTTCTGAATCAAGTTTTCCGTGAACATTGATAATATCGGCAGCGACTATTTGACTTATATCTGTATAATTAAAATTTAAGATTGTCGATTCATCTTCTTTGCTTGTCAAAGAGGAGATTATCGTTTCTGCCATCTTAGAATAATCTTTAAAATTACAGATTTCATTTTTCAGATACGATGAGAAGCGTTCTTCGAATAGATGCAATTCTTGAAGAAAGAAGTCATAAAAATTGTTGATACAAAAATATTGCTTAACGTTCAAACAATTCGAAAAGAACTCTGGTATGAAATCGCCTTTGCACACTGCAATAGATTCGTCATAAGATCTGTGTTTAAAGTGTTGGTCAAACGATTTTTCTATCTCTTTAATCCTTTTTGAGTTTAATACGCAATAGATGAAAGACTCTACATCCATCCAATTAACCGGCAATTCTGACAAACCAAAAAACCTTGAAAATTCCTTTTTTGTGTCAATTTGGACATAATGGTTATTAGACGGATAAGAAAACTCCTTTCTGTAAAAAGCGTTATAAAGAAGGAAAGAAATAAAACTGATATCCTTAATCTTCCTCCAATCGGTTGCCCAGTAAATGCCGTTAAACATGTTTTCAATTAGGGGTAATTCCGAACGTTCAAAAAAATCGTTGAATCTGGACTTTAATCCGATTCTTAAGTCAAATCCGTTGCCAATAATAACCAAGCGATTCATTCTTATCTTTCCTAATTTTAACATCAATATTCTACACACATTTATTTAAAGTGTCAGCCCCACTAAAGGTTTGTCGAAATATAAATCAATATTTTTCATTTAACTATTCATAATGATGTTTTAAAAGTTATTTAGTACGTTTTTTGTTGTAACAAACAACTGATATAAATTAAAGAAGGGCTCAGCGATTGTCGTCCTGTGTGTTTAGGGAAAGCGGCTCTTAAAAATTTAAGGTATACATAATTGCCTTTGAGTTTTGTGGCAACCGACATTACCGCTATAAAAACTAATGAAAACGCCATCGGGCAATAATCTTTGCGAGTAACGATCGTGAAAACACACAAACTTTTTATAAATCAAATTTCGGATAAGACCATCCAAACTTTTTAACGTCTTGTAACAATAGAGCGAAGAAATAATCCCTGGTTCTTGCTAACTCTGAAAATTTTCAAAAATTTTTGCTTTTTGCCTCTATATGAATATGGAGGCACTTATGAACACAACTACTTTCGTTGGTTACTTGTACCATTTCAACGAGACATTCTACAATTACTGTTTGTTTAAGTTAAAATCTTCAGTCATAAACGACATCAGAAACAAAAAGTTTAACCAAATCAACGTTAGACTTGTTACGTTATGCCATCACGATAAAACAACGTCTTTAAAGACCAGGGAGAATGATGGTTTAAATAACGTTGCATATTACAGCGAAGCCTCTGCGATTTTACATAAATAATTATTCTTCTTGCAAAAAAGCAGGCGTGCTCCCTTACTTTAACAAAGAATTCTCAGGGCTAAATTCAATCAACCTAAATGTAATCAGCATTTTACCAAGCACACAGCATTGCATTTCTGAAATGACGAAAGGCCTCAATAGCGGATTGTGAAAAATCCAAATAAAGAGGCCTTTTCATATGCATTTTAAAAACTGTTTTGGTCCGAAGGAAACGATGAAACAATCAATCATACAAGAAACAGAATCTTAAAGTTCTTTTCTTTCCGAAGTGACCTTCCATTTTTTCATTATTTTTCTTTGTTGTTTTCAACTTTTCCTCGGATGCTACATATATTCGTATTATATTTAATCATCAGGCTCTCATAAGCGTTGAATTGTGACATTTTTAGATAATTAAGCATGCCTACAATTTTCGTCTTATAATATGGCTTCAAATCATTTTTAACTAAAAGATGGTAAAGGCAACTGTCTAACATTTTTCTCCATTTTTTTGAAACGGTGTATCGCTTATTGTTAACGCTAAGCCCAGTCACAACGTTATGCCCTTTTTCGGAACTAAAGAATGTTTTATCGTCATTCATTTCAAAGCCAAATTGCTTTAAGAGTATTTTAACTTCTTCTTTTATATCAACCCCTATTTTTGAAGAAGACGAAATTGTTATGTCGTCACTGTATCTTGTATATTTTCCATTTTCGATTTTTCCATAAATTCTTTTCATTTCTTTATCGAAACTTTTCATAACGATATTCGAAACCATTGGCGTTGATGGCGCGCCTTGACAACAATGACCCTTATATGTCAAAAAATGTATAACGATCATTAAGTCATCATCCGATAGTTTTTCGAAAACTGCTTCCTTCCTAAAGCTTCGGAAAATAATTTCTTCTTTTATGTTGTCAAAAAAATCATGAATGTCTGAATGAAAAAAGTACTTATTTTTAATATGAGGCAAAACATTATCGACAATAGATTTACCGCTTATATATGCAGTTGCACACGAAGAGGTTCTTATCTTTCTCAAATAACGATTGACTATGACCCGCTGAATAGATTTTAAATCGCTGCTCGGGATCATGATTGTCCTAAAGCCTTTTCTACGATGCTTTTTGATTTTGGTTTCTTTATAAAAAGAACCTATATCGGAAAGAATAGCATTTACGCGTTCAACTTCTACACCGACGCTTTCAGATATGGAAATAATGAAGGAGTTTACAGAGTTCATTCTAATTCTCCTGCTTTTAATAGATGCTCTCTTCTAGCTTTTCTGTGTCTGCTGATAATTTTCTTCTCGGCATCAGAAAACATCTCTAATAGCTTATTTTCTTTAATAGGGCCATTGATATCAAAACTATAGTAATATTGCTTATCTTTATTGAAATCTTTTGGTTTTCTTGCAAGAAGAAGTTTGTTTCCGGTTGACATAAAAACTAAAGTTTTAATGATCTCTAGTCCGGTAGTCTCTTCTAAACCATTTCCAGAAAATGAGATGTGCATGCTTTCTTTATCCTTAACGTCAAACAATAATCTAAGCAAGGAAAAAATATCAGATAATCTTATAGCAAATTCAAAGTAAGAAAAAATCAAAATAAAATCTAACAGCGATTTAATATCGCTAATTATTAAGCAATTTGTTTTGCTATTAAATTTGAGGCCATGCAAGTCATCGATATCTTTCGGATTGTCGTGCAAAGACTGAATGCTTCTGACAATTCCCTTTATAGTTTTCTCCGTAGGATTAAGAGCGGATGTGTCGTCATGCGGCTCTGCTTTAAAAACACGTATAATAGAATCTTCTTTTTCTGATTCTGCTACCTTTTTAACAGGACCAAGTTTAAAAAACGAATCATCTTCTTCATACTTATCATTTATACAAATGATGGTTTTTTGTGAATAAGGCTTTAAGAATGTAAAAGATCCAGATTCAACAAAAGAACCATTGCTTTCTGCGAATATAACAATCGAAGATGAAACGGCAGCAAAGATTTTTTCTGCGCTTAAAAGATCCATGCTTTCTTTTAATGGCTCACTTATTAGATTCATGCATTCGATAGATTTCTCAGAAAAAATGCTAACAATTTTTTTGTCGTTGAGGTGAGCTTCCAAGTTGATTCTAGCGGTATAAGAACTATCTTTGGTTGAGCCACCGCAGACAAAACAAAAAGGCATCTTTATAAATCTTTTAAAGGAAGTGCGGTCCTTTTTAAAAAGCAAGACTATCGCCTTTGATAATTCCAACGTTTCATAATATTTTGATTGCTTGTATATCATAAAAAAGCAAAGTATTACTGTTGATGAGAGGCTGTATGCCTCGAATAGAGAATGCTTGCATTCTATATAGTGACCGGCGGCTGCTTAAGCGTTGGTCACTATTTAGCATGCGGCCTATCTTGACAAAAAGTCGCTTTGATACCACCCTGCGAAACACAGGGACGCAACCTAATTTTTCATTAAATCGCAATACTAATACCTTGCAGCAATATAATAGCACCAAAAAAATAATTTATAAATCTGTTTGTTAAGCAATTACAAAATCGGTTTTTTAAATTTTCGCCCACAAATAAAACCGTTTTTTTGATTTGTGACTTTAAAGACCTAATTTTCATATTCTACTAATAAGAGTTGTAAAACTTTATTCTATTATTTTTAAACTCTTTTCTTTTGCCATATTTTTTAAAAGCTTCTGCTCATCACTTGATAAGTTAATACCGAACCTAATTGATTTAGGCTTTATTATTATGTATTTATCTACTGGAGGGATAAGAAATAACAATCTCCATTCACGCTCTTTTGAATAACAAGCCTCTTTTGTTAGCTGTATTTTTAATGATGACAATATATCAGTGTCATTTGTAAATCCGATAACACCATTTGAGGCAATGTTTAATAGAAGGCTCTTATAATAATCTGTCGCATTATAAGCGTATTCAGTATACGCAACAGGAAGAAGTTCAACATTTTTAGAATTGAGTATTTCTTTGAACTCCGTGATTTCATATTCCAAAACAAAGCCATGACCATTATCGGCGTATTCTTTCATCATATATTGATCATTTCCTTCTTCACAAAAACAAATCGAATGTGCATAAGAACGATATTTCTCACTTATATGTTCTGAGGAATTTGTTTTAAGAAATTCGCCTAGTCTTTCTTTAAGAATATCTTTGCTTTTCAAAACGCTTTCTTTAGAAGTATTGCTTACAAATGATATAAGCAAATCTCTCAAATTATCATCAATCACAGAACTGTAATCACTAGAAAACGCATATTCTATAAACTCATCAAAATGCTCAAATACATATTGAATATCTTTAAATAGCTTTTCCTTGTCTACCACTATAAAAGAATCATTCTTATCATCGTAATAATTAGCGGTAGATATATAAAGGCGATCATTTTTAAAAGCATCAATATTTAAATCATTAAATGGTCTATACCTAAATAAAGAACAAGGTGTCATATAACTCAAAATTTCTTTTAATAGTTTCTTCTTTTCCTCAATCTCATTTGCCGTTAGGCGATAAGGGATTGTAGTAAGAGAGAACGCTTTGTTCCAAAGTTCGTGTAATTGTTCTTTATTGTCCATGTTGGTATTTTAGATGAGTATTAAGACAATGAATAGAAGCTTTCTTTGATAAAAAATTATGCACCTGCAGTAAATATTTTTACCGGCTCTTTCTAACATGCCAACAAGGCAGGTTGCTGGCAGGGGCAATCATGCCCCACGCTGAAGGCTGCCCAATTGCCCTCGACGCCCTTGCTTACCCGTGAACGGGTCCTTGTACTCCCTCAGGCTGCGACGATCCTTCAGCTGGTCCTCGAGCTCCTGCTCCCTGATATACTTCGCGACGGTCTGCTTGTTCGAGTCGCGCCCGCATAGCAGGCGGTTTTATGTTGTCCCTGCGGTCCATATAAGGAAAAGGACAATGCCTTTTGATGCATCGTCCTAGTCATTTAATAGTTTAGTTTTCCTAAAACCCGTCAGTTATGAAGTTCTTTAATCCTCTTAAAACAGGGGAATTCCAATCAAATGCGCCCGCTTTCGCTGCTTCTCCTATTTTCATACCAGCAAAATCGTTCTTTGTACTTAGATAAGCGTGAAGCTTGTTCTTGTGGATTTTTGAAAACGACTCTTCATATGATTTTGAGCACTTGTCTAGCAAAAGCTCAATATCTTCCATTCTTTCATCAGAGTGATCATCGTTAAGAATTTTTAGGCAAAGATCTTCGAGAGTTCCATTGCAAGGATCTAGCGAACAAGAAGGAAACAAAAGGAATCCAATCCTTATTCCATTGGAGTCTATCCATTCTGATATTTTACTAGGCGCAATAAACCCGGCTGATTTTAAAGAACTGGCAACGCTTTGAGAAGCGGCGTTGCAATCTTTTTCAGCGTCTCTAATAATCATTAGCGTTGAAACACCATCAAAACCATCAGCACCTCTTAAACCCATAAGAAAATTGCTTAGTTCGTTGATGCCTCCAAAATCCATCACCTGTATTTCTTGGGATAAACGTGGATCAGATAATAACGCCTGGCTATTTAGATATTCGATTAGAAAACGTTTTTCATCTACACCTTCGCATAGAATCAAATATTTTTTCATGATTGCCATCTGCTCTCTTATCATTAATTATCTAACCTCTAACTCTGCTTTTATTGCGCTTTTTAAAACATCATAGCTAAATCTATGAGCTTTAAGTTCTCCGTCTGTTTTTCCTAAGCGGTAATAGCAGAAATCTTTTTCTTTTCCTCTAAGACCATTTATTGCAGCGTTGATGTTTTCGATACTGTGGGTTGTTGAAATAACTTGACAATCGTATTGGCCAGAAAGATCGCCAATAACTCTCCATAGGTTACTAAGCATTGTGTAATGGAATCCCGATTCAATTTCATCTACCAACACTATTCCGCCTTTTGTTTGCATGATACAAAGAGCGATATATATTAATTTGTTTATACCGTCGCCAGCGAATTGAATAGGCAAAAGGCCTTGTTCGTTTCTTATATATAGGCTGCTTCTTCCGTTTAATGAAAGATTAGTGATATCTACAATTGAAGGATCAATCATTTTTAAAATATCAATGATCAAGCCTTTTTTATCTTCTAATTCTATCCTGCTAAAAAGATCGATAACCGATGCATCGCTTCTAATAATCGCATCATTAACAAATCTAACATGAGGGAATGAGATAGATTCTTCTATTTGTTTTTCTTTCTCAGTCAACAAACCACTTGGACTTGATGATATATGAAGCAACGATGTTTTTGAGTCAAAAGAGAATCCGCCTTTTAATGAATAGGAGTTTCTTGCAAATAATCTCATTTGCTCAACTGCGTCATTTGGCATACCGGCAACACCATTAGGTATATATGAGCTGTCCTTCTCTAAGAAAAGAGATAATGGTTTACCCTCGAATATTGAATCGATTTCTAACTTATTTTCTGGATTTCTTCCGTAGAACAACGGCTCCCAAACTTCCGTATTTGTAGAATTAAAAACCATCCTGTTTCTAAAGTAGTTTAAGCTTTGAAGGAAAGCCGCTTCTCCTTTTGCCATCAACAAGAATATCGCTTCTAACATTGTTGTTTTACCAACATTGTTTTTTCCAGAAAGAAGAACGATTGGTCTCATATCTAAGACGTTGACAGATTTAATTCCTCTAAAATTCTTAATATGCACTTCAGACATTTTTGCATTCGTTTCAGCTTCTGATGTTTTGATCTGAAAAATATCAAAAAACTTATCGTTTGGCGTCATCATCGTTGGGTTTTCTTCTAATGCTTTTCCAATGATGACTCTATTATCGATTGAACGTTTCTTTTCTGAATCATAACCAGTGACGTTAGAGTAATAAATATATCCAGTCTTAGCGACAACAATTCCTTTTTGCTGAGGGATTTGAACCGGTGCAAACTTTCCTACGTACATAAATAACCTCTTTTTATTGCAAAGTAATTTTATACTTTGTTATTATACTTTTCAACAATCATCTATTATTATGGAAATCAATCTGTGTTTATCGGTATTTTTGGATATATTCTGTAAAATTTAAGTTATTATAAAATAATAAAGAACAGTATTTTATGTAAAAAGTGCATAAAGTATATTTTAGACATAGAAATATCTAAATGACTGGCTGTTTTGTATGATAACCTGCAATTGCTTCAAACAATGTCTTCACCTTCATCTACAAAAGAAGAGCCAAAAACACTCGGCGTTACTTTTATACCTATGATTTCATTACAGGTCATAACCATAACAAGATCTTCTGTTTCTGATAAATTGATAATGTTATGAGTCCAGCCTGGAATCATATGAATCGCTTCGATCTTGTCTCCGGACACTTCAAACTCAACCATCTCGTTGGTATTGATATTCCTCTCTTGAATGAGGCCATGCCCATGGACAACTATGAAGAGTTCCCATTTGGAGTTATGCCAATGCTCACCTTTGGTGATGCCTCCATCAAAAGGATCCGGCAAAGAAGAGAGGTCCCAAACCTATGAATAGAACGCCTTATTCAAGTTGTTGATATAGCAAACTTCAATATGAGCAATAAATCCATCCAATCCGTTGCATAAAATTATATTTGGGTTGAAACCACTTGCAGCACCGCTAACAATCGATAGCAGACTCTGTTGATTGCACAACAAGTTATTGCTGAAGCGATTAACCATTGAGATGAAACTCTCACTAAACAATTCGTCCCTGGAACGAATTTCATCGATACAATTGGAGATATTGTGTATAGTGTGAAAAATATAAAAAGAACTAGATATAAGAAGGTTCCGATTGAAGAACCCATTATCACTTTTCATTGATAAGATCACGCTTTTGGCATCGTTTTCATAATTTCTTAGCAATAAACAGTGGCCATATAGTTTTTTTATTAGTAATTTGTTGCTTGCCAAATACTTCCTTGTTTCGATTATTTCAAGCACCAAAGCAAATAGCGAGGAGGCAAAAACGCTTGAGAAAACAGAGCTTATTATATTTCCAGGAAGCCCCTCAAAAAGAAACAAGCCACATAATAATGCAGCCACTGACAAAGCGCAAATTAAGATACAAACAAATTCCCGTTTATGGATTAGTTCGAATTTTTTTAATTTTTTGCGAAGACTGTAACCTTCTTTGACACTCTCTTTAGCCATATTTTTCTCCATTCTACCATCAGTCAAAATCGTCAGTCGAAAAACAAACAACAAGATGATTCCCAAATGCTTAGGCTCTCTTAACAAGTTTACGGGGCCTGATAAAGTAAGCCAAGGCCCCGTATGCAATAATTCTTTTCTGCTATCTCCGTTTTCTATTTATGTTACTTTTACACGCGTTCTCTATTTTCCATCCTCGTAATTCGCTTTGAGCCATTCTTGCTTGGATTCGACACATTGTTCGATCCACTTCATGCCTTTTTCTGAGAGATACCAATCGATGGTCTTCTTGATACCGACTTCGAATGTTGTGACAGGGTCCCATCCAAGCTCGACGTTTGCCTTATGTGGGTCGATCGCATATCTTTGGTCGTGTCCATGTCTATCTGCGACGTGGGTAATGAGTGATTCAGGCTTTCCCATCTCTGAGAGGATTCTCTTAACGATGTAGAGGTTATTGCGTTCATTATGCCCGCCTAAGTTATAGACTTCGCCGACTCTGCCTTTTTCAATAACCGCGAGGATGCATCTGCAGTGGCCTTCGAAATAGAGCTAGTCGCGGACATTAAACCCTTCGCCGTATACCGGAAGAGATTCGTTGCGCGATGCTTTGTAGATCATCAAAGGGATGAGCTTCTCAGGGAACTGGTAGGGGCCATAGTTATTTGAACAACGGGAGACAGTTACTGGAAGACCGTATGTTCTGTGATACGCGAGAACAAGGAGGTCGGCGGACGCTTTCGATGTGGAATATGGGGAGGAAGTGTGCAATGGAGTGTCTTCATGGAAGAATAAATCTGGTCTATCTAATGGAAGATCGCCATATACTTCATCAGTTGAAACTTGGTGATATCTTTCAATGCCATATTTATTTTTTATTCAGCCAATCTTTTAAACCAGTCAAATTCCAGCCGTTAGCGCTCTTACTTCGAACATAATAGCCTTTTGGAATTAATGTTCCATCAGAGTATTTCGTAGTTCCGTCTCTATATACTATACAAGGATAATTTTGCATATATTCGTTGCCATATTCAAAGCTGTTTGTTGAATTTAGAAAAATCAAGGCGACACAGTTTTTATCAAACTTTACTGCATCACCATATCCGAGTTCCCAATTACACCATTTAGATTCAATAGCCTCTTGCGTTGCTAAGAGAATAAATTTATCGCTTTTCTTAATCATGTCCTTAAGCCTTGTCGCAGTTGCTCCACAAGTGTTTTTAGGCATGCAGTTATCGTTTGCGTCGACGTAGCAATAGCAATTATATTGCGTTTCAAGAAACCCTATTAGTCCTTTCAAATCCTCTAAATCAGAATGCTTGTGTGAGACAAATACGTTTATCTTATCGGAATCGTGAATAGTGAAATGATTTCTTGATTCATTTAATTGAATTCGTTTATAAGAATCAAAATATCCATTTTTAAAACCGTTCATATATTACCTCAATATGAAATAAACTCCTACAATTCCTGCAATAATGAATATATAGAAGAACACCTCACTCCATGAGAACAAGCAATTACAAAAACATAATGAATGGTCAGTTGACTCAAGTTTTACTTGTTTAGGATTCATATTAAAATCAATCTTGTCTTCCTTGTTTCTAATAAAATCATATAGTTTTCTAAATGTTCTTTCCTGCTGAAGGTATTTTGAATCCATAAACCAAAGTGCAATAATTGGTATTATCAACACAAATAACCACTGTTTTTCCGAATTAATAGATAGGAGAACGCCAAATAATGAAACAATTGCAATTGTGAACTCTTTTGCCTTAATACTATTGTTGGCCATTCTAGAAATAATATCCTCAATCATTTTTAAATGTTCAATTTTATCGTTCATAATTCTAGTCTCCTATTCTCTTAATAAGTGTATAATGATTTCGCATTTCTTTTTTCTTAAAAGCAATTTCTATATATTTTGATGGATCACCCTTAAAATCCTCATATGATACCAAGGAACAATACGAGTCCCAATTCGTATCAAATATCCCGCTGCATTTGTTCTTCTTGTATTCCGGTTTAACATTCATCATATTTAGCCTAAACAAGTTGTCTTGGTTATAAATAATAGTTGTTTTATATCCATCACACAATTGACATTTATGAGTCGATGTACCTAACAGTTTATCTTTACACTCAGGAACATATACAGCAATAATTCCATTTGTTCTATTGCCTTCTCTATCCTCAAGCGAATACCTTACTTCATCGTATATCCAATCATCAATTTTTCCATCTCTATCTGTATTATAATTAAGCGCTTTAGGAGTTAATAAAATAATAGTAACGCTAGATCTTTTAAGCTTGTCGTATAAATATTTCTTAATAGTTTCTTCCGAGCAACCAGATCTGTCTTCATCTTCCGAATAATCCACAGTATCATTTTCTCTGTCAAACAATTTACTCAAATCCTCTTTATATTCAAAACCATCTTCAAATCTAAAGGAGATAAATACATTTCTTGCATTTTGTTCCATAGATTTTTCCTTCCTTTCATTCACTTAACTCACCGCTTCTCTTCAAAAGCATTAAAGTTTGAAGGTAAGCTGATAATATTGGGCAAATATTTTCTCTTTCGTCTTTCGAACTATTGATTCGTTTCAAAGTACGATAAAACATCATAATTTGAGAATCCGCCGTATCCGGGCCTGCCTGGTACTCCACCAAATCCCGGTCTTCCAGGAATACCCGGGATACCTCTAAGTCCAGGAGTTCCATAAAGACCTGGCATATATGGAAGATTAGAAGCACCTTGGGCAAAAGCGATTACTCTATTATTAGAATCATATACTTTTGAATTTTCAAACCATCCGATATGCTTGCCTGATTTTAACCCATAAATTGAGCCATTATAAATCCAGCAAAGCCATTTCCCCTCTGAGCTAATAAACATATCGCCATAAATGTACATCACGGGGTTTCCGCTTTTGTCATAATACCATTCCATATATTGCTTCCTTTCTGTTTTCTGGGTTTCTATTTCCAATCAGTTAATTATTCCATTCCTGATAGTCTTTGCCTTCTAAGATATCAGCAATTCTTTCACAAGCATGTCCGTCACCATAAGGATTGCAAGCCTTGCTCATTGCGGCATAGGCATCTTTGTCAGTGAGAAGTTTAGTGAATTCGTTATAAATAACTTCCTCAGATGTCCCAACCAACTTCAACGTTCCTGCGTTGACTCCTTCAGGTCTTTCTGTTGTATCTCTCATAACAAGAACAGGAACGCCATAAGCAGGAGCTTCTTCTTGAATTCCTCCGCTGTCCGTCAAAATAAGATAAGCTCTTGACTCGAAATTGTGGCAATCAAACACCTCGATCGGTTCGATAATGTGTATTCTGTCGCAGCCACCTAACTCTTCATCTGCAGCCTTTCTAACAAGAGGGTTCATATGAATAGGGCATACCGCTTTGCAACCTGGGTTTTCATCAAGAACCCTTCTAATAGCCTTGAACATATTGTGCATAGGTTCACCAAGGTTTTCTCTTCTATGCGCAGTGATAAAAATAAGTTTATCTTCTCCAACCCAATCGAGTTCAGGATGGTTGTAGTCTTCTTTGACGGTGTGGCCCATTGCATCAATAACAGTGTTGCCCGTAACATAAATGCTCTCAGGTTTTTTACCCTCGTTTAACAGATTGTCTTTAGCAAGCTTTGTTGGCGCGAAATTGTACTTTGCAACAAGCCCAATGCCCTGTCTATTAAACTCTTCTGGGAAAGGCGAATAAATGTTGTATGTACGAAGTCCTGCTTCAACATGTCCGACAGGGATTTGAAGGTAGAAACACGCTAGAGCGGTAACGAATGCGGTTGATGTATCGCCATGGACTAAAACAACATCTGGTTTTATCTCTTCAAGAACGGATTTAACTCCATTCAATATGTTTGAAGTGATATCGAAAAGAGTTTGTCCTTGTTTCATGATCGCAAGATCATAATCAGGCTTTTCTCCAAACACTTCGAACACTTGATCAAGCATTTGCCTATGCTGCCCTGTTGACAAAAGGATTGTTTCTAAACCTTCTCTCTTTTTTAACTCTTTGACCAAAGGCATCATTTTGATGCAATCTGGTCTACATCCAACCGTAACAACAACTTTTTCCTTTATAAACTATTTTCTATTCTCGTAATTCGCTTTGAGCCATTCTTGCTCGGATTCGACGCATTGTTCGATCCACTTCATGCCTTTTTCTGAGAGATACCAATCGATGGTCTTCTTGATGCCAACTTCGAACGTTGTGACTGGATCCCATCCAAGCTCGACGCCAATTCAGGAACGAAGGAACTTAATAGTTTTATATGCATTAAAATCTCGAGTTATTCCTTTTTATCTCTTATTGCCAATTCGATTCTTTGAGATAACGTTTTAAAGCGTCCAAATGATTTGGAAGCCTCTTGAAACCGGACTCATCAAGGCTCTTGAAGCTTAATCTTGAGTTCTTTGGTCTGTCGGTTTGCCCTGGGACCATGGCTTTGTATTCTTCGGTAGTGACACCGTTGACCTTGACGTCTTTTGAAGCTTCGTGGAAGATCTCTCTTGCGAAATCACACCACGAGAAATAGTCTTGGTTCGCCGCATGATAGATGCCATATTTTTCCGTTTCGATCATGTCGATCAACACCCTTGCCAAGTCTTTTGTGTAT
Source organism: Bacilli bacterium (assembly GCA_024408335.1). GTDB lineage: Bacteria > Bacillota_I > Bacilli_A > RFN20 > CAG-826 > UBA4951. Next base: position 19,626 of record JAKSVB010000005.1, on the reverse strand, counting down.
GTAACAGAAACAATTTGGTCATTAACAACATTAAGTTCTTTTTTACCCATATCAGCAAGTCTTAACATGGTCTTGATGAAGTTGTTGCCGTTAACACCAAAAACACCGGTAGTTCTGACAACGAAATGCTTTGGGTTAGAGGCGATTACAAAATCCTCACCTTCGGACTTTGTCTTGCCATATGTTGATAATCCGCCTTTAGGAGAATCGGTTTCAAATGGCTCAGTTCCTTTTCCATCGAATACGTAATCGGTGGATACTTGAACCATCTTAGCGTCGATATCGTTACACGCTTCGGCTATGTATTTAGGACCTAAGGCATTGATCTTGTAAACGAGTTCTTTGTTTTCCTCGGCTTTGTCAACCGCCGTCCATGCAGCGCAGTGGATGACTGCGTCCGGCTTATAACTTGAGACGAAATCGTGAACAGCCTTCTCGTCCGTGATATCTAGTTCTTCTATATCGATCCCAAGGATATCTCTATATCCTCTGCTCTCTAATTCTTTGATGCAGTCGAAGCCTAATTGACCTTTGAATCCTGTGACTAATACTCTCATTAGAATTCCACCTTAACGTCCTTGATTGATGGATGGACTTTGTCCTTTTCCGAAAGGAGCACTTCCCCATCGAAAGGCCACTCAATCCCGACCTCAGGGTCGTTCCACATGATTCCGCCTTCATCTTCTGGATGGTATAACTCATCACATTTGTAGCAGAAGGTTGCAGTCTCGCTAAGGACAACAAAGCCATGAGCGAAGCCTCTAGGAATCATGAACTGGTTGCCTTTTTCCGCGGAAAGAACAACACCTTCCCATTTACCATAGGTAGGTGATCCTTTTCTCATATCAACACAGACATCAAAGACCTCGCCTTCGATACAACGGACAAGCTTAGCCTGCGGGAATGTCTTTTGAAAATGAAGGCCACGCAAGACGCCTTTCTTCGATTTCGATTGGTTGTCCTGAATGAACACGTTCATTATGCCAGCAGCACGGAAATCGGATTCCTTGTATGTTTCCATAAAGTAACCGCGATTGTCGCCATATTTTTTAACGTCGATTTTGAAGACTCCTTCGATCGAAGTCTCGTGAAATACGAAATTTCCAAAAGTCTTATCCATTATTTTCTATCCTCGTAATTTGCTTTGAGCCATTCTTGCTCGGATTCGACACATTGCTCGATCCACTTCATGCCTTTTTCCGAAAGGTACCAATCGATGGTCTTCTTGATGCCGACTTCGAACGTTGTGACTGGATCCCATCCAAGCTCGACGTTTGCCTTATGTGGGTCGATCGCGTATCTTTGGTCATGGCCGTGTCTATCTGCGACGTGGGTGATTAACTCTTCTCCTTTGCCCATCTCAGAGAGGATTCTCTTAACGATGTAGAGGTTATTGCGTTCATTATGCCCGCCTAAGTTATAGACTTCACCCACTCTGCCTTTTTCGATGACTGCAAGGATGCCTCTGCAGTGGTCCTCGACATAAAGCCAATCCCTGACGTTAAGGCCTTCGCCATAGACTGGAAGCGATTCGTTGCGTGATGCTTTGTAGATCATGAGAGGGATGAGTTTCTCAGGGAACTGGTATGGGCCGTAGTTATTTGAGCAGCGTGAAATAGTCACAGGTAGTCCGAATGTGCGGTAGTACGCAAGGACAAGAAGGTCTGCTGAAGCCTTGGATGTCGAATATGGTGATGACGTATGTAATGGGGTGTCTTCATGGAAGAAGAGATCTGGTCTATCTAATGGAAGGTCTCCATATACTTCATCAGTTGATACTTGGTGATATCTTTCGATCCCGTATTTGCGGCAGCAATCCATAAGGACCGAAGCGCCAATGATGTTCGTCTCTAAGAAGATCGTTGGGTTCTTGATGGAACGGTCAACGTGAGATTCAGCGGCGAAGTTAACAACAACAGAAGGTTTTTCCTTTTCGAAGATTTCCTCCATCGCTTCTCTGTCTCTTATGTCTTTCTTATAGAAGACGTAGTTTGGATTATCTTTCAAATCGTCGTTTGTGTGTGGATTGGCGGCGTATGTCTCAACATCAACGTTGAGAACCCTCCAATCAGGGCGTTCGTTTAAAAGCAAACGAACAAAGCAGTTTCCGATGAATCCGGAACCTCCAGTTACTAAGATAGTTTTCATTTGTTTTCCTCCAATTGTTGGTATTGTTGTTTTTAAAACATAACATTAAATATGCTGATAATTAAAAGTGCGATGGACAAAACATATGGCACCAGTGCAAAAATTCCACTTCTTAATAACGTATGTTTAATGGAACATATATTCGCATTAGCTAAAACTTGCTTTTCAAGTACATCTTCGCTCTTCTCAAATTGCGAAAACTTTAAATCAAAATCATCTTTATCTAATTCATTGATATCCAAATAATAATCAGGATGTATTTCATTGTCGCTCTGTCTCTTCCTTGGAAAAATAACAGCAACAAAACATGTTACCGAAACTACGCCAAACAGAATCATTGCAAAATAAAAAACATATGCCCATAATTTCCATTTGCTTTCCGATTGGACAAATGGATCGCTGCTAAATAGCGTTATTATGTCAATCAATAAAGCATAAATAATTCCTATTGTTGGTATTAGTGTACCAGCTTTTTGGTCAAATGTAGAGATCTGGTTTTTAATACCTTCTAAAAGATTTTCTAAATCTGAGCGCTTGTTATTAGCCATTCATTCCACCTTCTATCCAGTCATGAAAGTCAATAGTAATCATATTACAATCATAGACATATTCGCCAAGTTTACTTGAATACTTTTGTGTAAAATAATGACTATATTTATAATCATCATTAGCAGAATAATTTTTAATATTGTTATAAAAACATGAATCAATAACAATTGATTTAAAATTGTTTCTATTGCCTTCAGAAGAAAGCTTCGAAGCATTTACAACGGCTGATCCAATCCAAACATAATCATTAATTCCGCTTCCTTTTTGACCTGCTTTAATTATTAGATCTTCAGATGCACCTAATCCAATACCAATATCAAAACTTTTAAATGAATTATTATTCAAAATATGACAAAACATCTTATGAAAAGTATTAATCATTATTGAATCAGATAAAATTCGTTTTAAATCATCCTGTCTAGGAGCAGAATAAATTGCATAAACACAATCTCCCCTAATTCCAATTTGGACATACTTTTCGTTTTCTTTGAGGATTCGAATCACTTCACTGCAAAAAGCCCTAATAATACGAGCCAATTTTTCATCTTTATAATCCTTAAAAAGACTAGTAGAATCAACTATATCAACAAATATTGCACCAACCCACGATTTTATTCCGTTTTCATATGTAAATTCTTCTTCAGATTTAGGAATTGACTCAGTGATCATAATTTCGGTTTTAGAATTTAAAATACTCTGAATACGCTTCTTTCCATTTTTATAATCGTAACTCACAAATCAACCCCTTTTTATCCATTCTTTTTATAAATTAGATTTTTTCAAAAGCTACAATGATATAACTAGATAGTTTTTGTTCTCCCATTTCACTTGGTGGAAAATTCGTCGAAACAAAATCCAACCCTTCTTCATCAAAAAGATTTTTTAAACTTGTAAATAAGTCACTAAATTTTTTCTGACTAACATCATGTTCTGAAAGCATTTTTGGAAGAATAACTTTTAATGACTTGATAATTGCACCGAATCCTGTAGTTTTTGTCAAAATATATTGCTTTGGATGATTCCATTGAATTAAAAAAGCAGCCTTGGCAGCACAAAAACAATTGAATAAAATTTTATAGATAACATCATCATTATTATTAATGAAGAAAAATCTTAATGGATATTTCGAATCATCCTCTATTTTCTTTCCGTTCTTAATGTCTATATAATCTGAGTTATGGCTACTTGTGATTAATGTTGATAAATAGCGAACAAATGTTCCTTGAGACAGCGACTCATACTCAGATGTCCTTGTTTCAAGCATCTTTAATCTAGAATAAAAAGGAGAGTCTACATCAGAATTCATCATTCTTGCAATGTCATGACATGTTTTATAAGGACTTCTAGATTCACTCAACTCAAATAAGTCATAAATTAAAGATTTATCAACTTTTTGTTGATTGCTATTTATTGTAGAAAAAATATAAGCCTTTTCTTCTTCGGTTAAATTAAACATGAAAACAACCGGCAATTCAATCTGCATACCGCTCTTAATGATTCCGTTTAATCTATGTTGTCCATCTAGAACTTCGCCATTTAATTCGCTCTCTTCAAAAGCATATTCATATAAATCTGGCGCGAACGACGATTGGACTAATTCAGCTGTATCACTAATTGCAATGATAATTGGTGTAGGAAAAGCGGCATCTGGATCTGAACAATACTTTTCTATTTCTTTCAGTCTTTCTTGCCTTAGTCTTCTCTGATTTCCAGAATTTAGTTTTCTTTCGTTAGAATACGAAATCGAACTAAGCAAGTCGCTTCTTAACTTCCCATAGTAAAAAGTCCCTATTGGTTGGTCAATTCTAAGCAACAATAATTTCATCATATCTTTAATTCACCTCCATCAGGACCTTTTTTTCCGCCTTTCTTTGATTTTTTTATTTCACTTTTTAGTCTATCGTTTTCTTCTTCGATATACTCACAATTTTCATTCAAATAGGCATCCATTTTTGTGACTAGTCGAGTATAAAATGCAATTAAAATACTTACTATATGCAAAGCAATTTGAATAACAATAAACCTTCCAACTAGAGTAAATTGAAACAACATCAAGGCAATTATTACGGATATTAGCGCAAGCAAACAAACCACCTTATAATTCAAAAAACGCTTTTCCAGATGGTTTATATGATGTTCACATAAATCCACAACTATATCGTAAACTATAGATAGAGTAATAGATAAGGAGACACAGTAGAAGAAACCCAAAGAGATATCTCTATATACTCCTTCCAAATTGAAATTTAATAGGTTAAAGATGACGCCAACGGAAGACAAAAAAGGAACGAAGACAAACCACAAAAGATGAATAATAGGGTGTTTTTTTAAAACTTTAAATGGAATCAAAATATTCATCTTAGCCATCCCCTCCTTTTTCAATATTAAGCCTTTCTCTTTAATTTAAATCAATTCTCCTCTAATACAAACACCAAACAATGGTGCCCTTATTACAGGAGGCCACCTTTTAAGGCGGTAGCCATAGTCCTTAAAACTCTATTTTGCTTTCTTTCAAAGAAGGGTGCTTTTTATCTTTTCCCGACAAAAGAATCTCTACTACTTCAGGCCATTCAATGCCAACAGATTCATCATTCCACATGATTCCACCTTCATCTTCAGGATGATATAGTTCATCGCATTTATAGCAGAATGTGGCTATTTCAGATAAAACTACAAACCCATGCGCAAAACCTCTAGGAATCATGAATTGATTGCCTTTTTCAGCGGAAAGAACAACTCCTTCCCACTTGCCATATGTCTTAGATCCTTTCCTTAAGTCTGCAGCAACATCAAACACTTCCCCTTCAATGCAACGCACAAGTTTCGCTTGCGGAAAGGTCTTTTGAAAATGAAGCCCACGAAGGACGCCTTTCTTCGATTTCGATTGGTTGTTCTGGATGAACACGTTCATTATGCCAGCCGCATGGAAATCTGATTCCTTATATGTTTCCATGAAGTAACCGCGATTGTCACCATATTTCTTAACATCGATTTTGAAGACTCCTTCGATCGAGGTCTCGTGGAATGTGAAATGATTAATCGTTTTGTCCATGTTCTCTCCTTTTTTTTATTTTATTTATAATCACTGATATTTCCCCAAAAACCATTTTGTCTCTTGTTATCAGAAGCAAAAACACATATATAAAAAAACCTACAAAAATCGTAACAATTAACCCAATTATCGGGTTTTCAAAGAGGATTGGTAACTTAAATATAGAAAAAAACATGGCGATTCCAAACAAGCAATACTTCCACGCGTTTTTGAATAGTTTTTTAAAGGACAGTTGTTTTTTTAGGATGCAATAGACGATTTGAAATGAGCATCCAACGAATTCTGCAGTAACGCTAGCGATAGCAGCTCCAACAGCCGACAACTTCGGAATCAAAAGCAAATTCATAATCAAATTTACGATTGCGGAAATCACAACCGCAATCGTATAAACATTTTGCTGTTTAGTAGAAATAAGATAAGAAAGGCCTATGACATATGACAAGCTAACGAATATCACTAAAGGTGAAAAAATTTTTAACAAAAGCGCGGCATCATCGTATCCGTCCCCTAAAAATAGAGGAATGAATGAATCGCTGCAGGCTAAAAGACCGAAGGTAATCGGAACTGAAAGCATCCAAACAAAAGCGAACGCTTTATAAATATATTCCTTTGCAGTTTCGATATCTCCATTTTTAAAAGAATTAGACACTCTAGGCAAAATAACAGCGGCAACGGAAGTAACGAGTGTAAGAGCGACTCTAGAAATCTGTTCGGCCCTGTCATAACAGCCATTAGCATAAGAAGAATTTGTTATCCACCCTATCATGGACTTGTCTAGAACGGTGTAAACCTGAATTGCTATTGTCGGTAGAAAAACCAAAACAATTTCTTTTATGTTGTTGAATGGATTTACCCCAGAAACATCAAACTTTATATATTTTTTTAGACGAGTCCACGTAGAAACATTCCCCATCAAAGTTGTTCCGCACATTATCAATACATACACCCACAAATCCGAAGGTTTCTTGACAAACAGGAAAACCAACACTAAGTTCAATAATTTAAAAAATAGGTTTTTAAAGACTATTTGTTTAAAGTCTTCTACGCCTTGGAAAAACCATGTGACATCAAAAACGACATTTAAGATATTGAGTGCAAATATCGTACATACAGCATTGATTGAATTCGCTAAAAACAGGTATAGAAAATAGACTCCTATCGAAAGCGCGGAAGTGATGACGCGAAAGAAGAATGTATTAAAAAAGGAGATCCTAAGTTCTTCTACATCGTTTCTGCAATAGGCAATTTCTCTTTGCCCATATGCCCCCGTTCCCAAAACTGCAAACATAGAAAAATAAGTAACCATGGCAAGATAGAAACTGTAATCACCAACTTTTTCAACACCTAAGACCCTAGAGACATAAGGGATCAGAAGGATAGGGATTGCAAGTAACGCAAATTGGAGTGCGGTGTTATAAAAATAGTTCTTCCTGACGCTTTGTTTTTCCATTAATACTTAATCTTATCGTTTGCAACATTGAGAAGATGCTGTCCATATTGATTCTTTTTCATCAATTCCCCTTGTTTAATAAGTGTTTCCTTAGAAATCCACCCATTCTTATACGAGATCTCTTCCGGACAACAAACCTTTAGTCCTTGATGGTCTTCGATAATTTTGATGTAATTAGAGGCTTCAACCAGCGATTCATGGGTTCCAGTATCAAGCCATGAATATCCCCTGCCTAAAGTCGTCACATGGAGATTTTTTTCTCTAAGATACATGTTGTTAAGAGTTGTTATCTCAAGTTCTCCTCTTGGCGAAGGCTCCACTCTTTTTGCCTTTTCTGAAACCCCTGAAGGATAAAAATAGAGGCCCGTAACACAATAATTCGACTTAGGATTTGCTGGCTTTTCTTCTATTGAAATCGCATTACCATTATTATCCAACTCGACAATTCCAAACCTTTCTGGATCGTTAACGTAATAGCCGTAAATGGTTGCCTGCCCTTCAAGAGCCCTTCTCACCGACCTTTTCAAATGGTCTACTAACCCAGCTCCATAAAAAATATTGTCCCCTAACACCATCGCCACGGCGTCATCGCCGATGAAATCCTCCCCAATGATAAACGCTTGAGCCAATCCATCAGGAGACGGTTGTTCTTTATAAGAAATGTTAATGCCATATTTTGATCCGTCTCCGAGCAAAGACTCCATTCTTGGAAGATCGGTAGGAGTTGAAATAACCAAAATATCTCGAATGCCGGCCATCATAAGCACGGAAAGAGGATAATAAATCATTGGTTTATCATAAACAGGCAAAAGTTGTTTGCTCGTTACTATGGTAAGAGGGTACAGTCTTGTGCCTGACCCTCCCGCTAAAATTATTCCCTTCATAAAGTCTCCTCTCTCAAAACAGTCGAATAATATATACTTTTATCTTTATTCATTGCGTTTTTAAATAATAAATAAAAAATGTATGGTAGCAGACAATACAAAAGCACATGTCTAGGAATCAAATATGTATCACTCCTAATCGCCCACAATAACTCGCTAAACAAATACATATAGAAAAAGAAGGAAAAGTGATCGCTATTAGACGACGCTTTATAAAAACGTTCTGAAATCACGGCAATGAAAACCCCTAAAATAAAGCTTACCGCCAAAGAATAATAGCCAAAATTGAAAAACATTTCAGCCACAAACGAGGATCCATAACCTGAAACAGTCCAATTATAATAGAGTGGAGAAAATATGGTCTCAACATCAATATTTAACATGGTCATATCTGCCGGTCTGGCAAACGAAGGAAGAACAAAAAGAAGCGAACCTAAATACCCCTTTCCGAAATTAAAAGGGATGTCTTGAGGACATCTAAAGACAACGTTGCTTATTGTTGTGAACGTTGTGCTAGTTGTAGAAAGCAGTTGATAAAAGATGTTGTCTGAAAAGACTTCAACCAAAGCTTCACTAAAAGATGTGCTTGATGCATCATTCCTAAAATAGCCGATAGCTTTTAGGGCAACTCCAAACGCAAACAAAATGGCAATCAATTTAAGAATCGTTTGCTTTTTAAGCTTCTTGTTACCCCACAAATACCTTATGGAGAAAATACAAAACGCAACTTCGATCAGTTGATATCTAGATCCACTCAAAAGATATAATATGCAATATAAAAGTATCCCTGTATAGCCAACCATTGAGGCTTTTTTCTTTCCTTTTGAAGCAATCAAAACCATATAGCAGGCTGGTCGAAACCACCCCATTAAATACGAGCAAACGAACCAAATACCGGTTTCTTCAATTTTTTCGCTCCTATAGCCCAAATGTCCCAATGTGAAATTCAAGAAAGCGCTTCTCGATAAACTCATCATTGTAGGAATTAAAGTGATCCAAAAGATGACTAAACCACATCGTAATAGAGCAGTGTTACTTTTTTGTTGCTTGTTGCTGCTAAAAGGAATCGTTTTGGAGAACAAACAATATCCTGCATTTATCATTAGTAAGATTGACAATATGAGTATCATCGATGTGATGCAAGCTTCTAGCGGTATTCTACCATCAACAATCGAAAAAACTCTATCTTCAGAAAGCTTGTCGAAATAACCAAAAGCAACTAATGCCTGCCCTCCAAAATAAAACAGAAAGCAGCCGACAATAAGCATGTGATAAACCGTAAATCTCCCATTGACTGCTCTCGCTGAAAAAACTATAAACGCGAAAACCGCGACAGAAATATAAAAAAAGATGGCATACCCTTCTTTTATAGTCTCAATTTTATAAAACAACGTCGATATAAGATTTAAGAAAAGTACTAGTACTATAGAAGAAAGCGATAAAGCATAATTATTAATCAGCCTTTTTTTCATCGTTTAATCCTTCTTTTGTCGCTCTTAAATATGCGTATTCATTTAATGAGTCCGGCTCAAGATATGCCCCTTCGCTCCATTCGTTCCAGGCATTGATGAATAGAAAAGTGTCATCATCAAATCTTTTACTAATGTCCTTCAAAACATCTCTATATAATTCAGGGCTGGATCCACTCAAAAACATTCCTTTTGTTCCTTTTCTTGGGGTATTATCCCAGCCAGGGCAAACTCCGGGAAAAACCTTTTTCCCTAAAAAAAGCTTGTCTTTCCCCATGTACTTCATAAATCTTTTGTAAGGAATGACATTTTCTATGCGCAACGAAACGCCTTTTGAATTCATGCGCGAAGCAATTCTTCTTTTGATTATTCTACTGAAGTTTTCAAGAACGTTAAATCTGTGTCTTAGAGAATATGCAGGCTCAAAATCACAATAAGCGTCAAACAACTCGCTTCTTCTGTCTATTTCAAATGACGTTCTTTCGGATATCAAATATATTCCATCAAAACCGTCTTCCTTAGCCATGCAATTCCAAACGCTCAACATCTCGTTAAGGTCGCTTATTGCGGCAGTTCTATAAATAACAACCAATGGTTTATTATCAATTTTTATATATCTCTTATCTTTGAAGAAAGAAGACAAATAGCGGTAATGCGTTTCCCAATCCGCTTTTCCTCCGTATTCTTGTTCTATCAAAATTTCTGAATTGCCTGCATACCACGTCCTTCTCCAAGCTTCGTTTGCCCAGCAAATGCAGTATGGAAACTCAATTTCTTTGTGTTTACAGAAAATCTCCATTGGCAATTGGAGCATTTTTTTATTGCCTTTGAACCAGTAGTGGTAAAAGCAAAAACCATAAATGCCGTTCTCCTTCGCCATTGATACCTGATTAATGAATGCTTTGGCGTCAGGGTCATCCAAATAGTAGTAATTCTTTTCCAAAGGTTCTTTAGGCTGATATTGGGAGTCTAGATATTTAACAGCGCTTTTAACCGTGTTCCATTCCGTAAAACCTTTGCCCCACCATTTATTGTTTTCTTCAATTTCATGGTACTGTGGCAAATATATTGCTAATGCTTTCATAAAACCTCCAACTATAAACGAACAGAAAGGATTGCTTTTCTGCAGAATACGCACAAAGCAATCATTAAAGAATTAAAACCCCTATACTCCTTCAAGTAATACTTATAACTTTCTATCATTATTTTAATTATTCTCTTCTTTTCAAAAGTGCTCTTGATGGTTTTTCCGTGGTTGTGAATAATTTTCACTGCACCGTTATGAATGGTTTTGTATCCGGCTTTGCTCATCCTTTCTGCAAGAATCGGTTCTTCGTAATACAAAAAAGTATTCTCATCTAGGTAATTGACATGCTCCAAAGCTTCCATCTTCAGCATCATGCAGCTTCCCCTAGGCGCATAAATCTCAAAGGTGCTGTCATCATTAATTTTATTTCTGTTTTTGTAGTAGCAAATAATCCCTAACGTCAAATCAAAAAAAGAAGGCTTTTTTGGATAAAGAGGCTTATCTTCCTTGCCTGAAGGTGAAACAATTTTTGGTGAAACACAGCCTACTTTCGGATTTGATTCAAGGCAGTCATATAACTTTTGCAAAGCAAACAGATCATCAAATTCTATGTCGTTGTTCACCACCAAAGCATACTTCGCTTTCTTTTTAGAAAAATACGAAAGGCCTATATTGTTGCCTTTTGCGTACCCTCCATTTTCTTTTAAAAAAATGCATGAATAGCCGCCTTGACCTTGCCTTTCTTCGATAACAGTTTTGGATTCGTTTGTTGAGTTGTTATCAACAATCAAAATCTCAACAGGGAAAGAACAAACTTGCTTTTTTAGTTCCTCAACAACGTTCAGCGTTGCCTCAAATGTGTTGTAGTTTAAAACAACAACCCCAAGCATTGATTCATCAAAGTTTTTCATTATCTCGCTTATTTTCGTTATGTAATCCTTGGTCAAACAAAGAAGCCTTTTTGCAATATAAGAAAGCAATCGCAATAAACGACAATATGTAATATGCGGAATACGCTAAAACCATTATATCGAATGTATTGGTGAAAAGGGCAACAAAAAGCAAAGGCATAAACAAGCCTGATACCCCTAAATTCTTATCAATTTGTTCTCTGATATATGCGAAACTTTTTCTGTCGTCAGTGTCTTTTAAAGAAATCTCTTCGTTTTGGCCCAACTCGTTCTTTGCTACAAAAAAACAATTTAAGTATTTTTGATGAATCAACCTCATGTAGCAATTTGCAAGAGCTGCTGATCCGGCTATTAGGACGAACATCCAACGATAATCGTTGGGAAGCAATGAGGAAGTATTATAAGCGGCGACCCCTAAACCGATGGTTGTAAATGTAAAAGGGCCATATCCGGCTACAGCATCAAAGAAATCTCCCATGTAGTTCTTCTTTTTTTTCACTCTTGCAATATTGCCATCAACGCAGTCCAAAACAAGCCAAAAATTAGTAAGAACCACACCCGACAGCATAAACCAAAAATTATTAACGCAAAGCAGTGCCGATGCGCAAAAGATTAAAACCCAAGAAAGAATTGACACCATATTTGCGCTCCAACCAGCGTTAATAAACAAATACGTTATTGGGAATGATACTCTTCTCACCCAAGCTCTAACCCACAAAGAACTTCTACTATTCTTCTTTTTTGTCAATGAATCTTTTATTTGCTTGTATGAATACTTCATGTTATTTTTCCAAAATCTCCTTATAAATATCCCACATGGCAGGCAAAGCATTGCTCAAATCAAAAGGCCTCACCGCTTCTATACAATTTGAAGCCATCGCTTCTCTCAAATCTTTTGAGTCAGCCAACGTTTGTATTGATTGAGCAAACCCGTCAACATCATTTGGTTTGCGCACGAATCCCGTTTTCCCATCGATTACATAATCAAGTATACCATGAACATTTGAGGCTACCAGTGGAACTCCGGCCGCCATCGCTTCTATGCCAGCTAAGCCAAGACCTTCTATTTTCGAAGGGAATGCGCTGATATCAGCAGCATTACATAATTCAGGAACATCGTTCCTAAAACCCAAAAACATCACGTTATCCTCAATGCCGTATTTTCTCGCGATAGAAATCAATTCGTTCTTTAAAGGGCCTTTCCCAGAAATTACATAATAGATGTCTTTTCTTTTCAACTTCCCTAGAGCCTGAATTATAACTCGATGGTTTTTCCTCTCGATTAATTCCCCAATAGATAAGATCATAAGCGATCCTTCGGGGAGCCCAAGATTTCGCTTAAAAGCATTCTTGTCGATCCTACACTCTTGAATTCTTTTAATATCAACCCCGACCCCAGGAATGTATCTCACGTTCTTGCATCTAAATCTTTTCGCTCTGCTATAATCTTCTTTGTTTATCGTTACTAGATAATCACAGTATTTGGAAAGCCACTTTTCCATCGGGTAATAAATGAGCCAGTTTTTTTTGGGAGATGATTTATGAAAATGAAAGCCATGGCATGAATACATTACTACCGTACCATGCTTTCTAGCATTCTTAGATGCCAATCTTGTAATCATCGATGCCGCAGGCGTATGGCAATGAACCAATGAATAATTTTCTTTGTTTATAATGGCTTTTAAATCCCTATAGGCTCTTATGTTATCTTTATTTAAAGGATTTCTTGCAAACTGAATGTTGTGGAGCAAAACCCCTTTTTCTTTTAATGAATCAATATATTTTTTTGTTCTTTCGGGATCAGTATCTTCCATATAATCAAAATTGCATGCAATATGGACTTCGCATTTCATTGTTTCAAGCAAAAACTCAACGTTTTCTTTGTTAAACCATTCAATGAAAGATATGACACTTGCGACCAACAACACTTTTCTGCTATTCATGTTTCTGCGCTCCATTCAAAATCAAATCGTTAGCTTGTTGTAATCTACAATCGTATTCCTGCTTCGTTATCGTCCCATTTTGCAATAACCAATCTCCGAAATCCAAATCAGATGCCGTTCCTTCACGAACAACGCCTTCCCTAACAAATACCTTAAAAATCGTTTTGAAAAACACTTCGCAATCCATCGAAAAGGAAACTCTATCTATGTATTCAAGGTCAAGTTCAAACTTTTTTTCCCATGTTATGCTGTTTCTACCGTTGACTTGAGCTAATCCAGTCAATCCAGGTCTTACACTATGTCGCTTTCTTTGCCCGCCATTCATGAAAGCAAGATCTTTGACTAATTGCGGCCTTGGACCAACGAATGACATTTTGCCAGTGAAAATATTAATAAGCTCTGGGAGTTCATCCAAAGAAGTAGACCTTAAAAAGGCCCCATATTTTCCAAGTCTTTGCTCATCTGGTAAAAGATTACCTTCGCTATCTTTCTCATTAGTCATCGTTCTAAATTTTATGAGTCTAAACAACGTTTCTTTTCCGCTTTTATCGTTTCTTCCCGGCCTAATTTGAACAAAAAACGGATTGCCTGTCATGCATATTGATCCAACGACAATCAGTACAACGAATAGTGGAGACAAAACTAAAATAGCAATAGATGAAACGATGACGTCCAAAAAACGTTTTAACAATCTATTGTACATATCATATTTTATCCACACTTTATTTTCAAAAAACTGCAGTCCAAAATTGATTAAAACACACAATAAAACAGAAACGATCGCAATCATCAACGACAGGACAATATCATTTCTGATCCCCTCCGCAGTTGCATAAGGCAAAATGCAAACGGCGCCTATTAACACTCGAAAAATTGGGCCGTGCAAAAGCATAACAGACAATGACTGTTTTCCAATGATTTTTAACACTCCAAAATGCATAGTTGAAAACGAGAGCGCAAAAGTAGCAAAAATGCTTAAGATTATTGGAATTATTGTTGCCCATTCATAATAAGAGAGTATAAACCCGAATGAAAACATCGCAATTGAAACAAAAACCAAAAGAAAACGAACGCGTTTGTTTTTGAAACGATAATTAGGTGACAATATTGAAAAGAGATTTCCAACAAAAAAAGCGAAAAGGAAGAATGGAACTCTATAAATGCTAAATAACTTGAAGTCTACATCAAATATAACAAACAACAAGCACAGCAAAAGAATTGCACCAAACAAAAACGAATATTTCAAAACTTCTTTTTTCTTACAACGTCTAAAAACGAAATTAAAAAATCTATAAGCAAAAAAATACAGGAACTCAACCAACAGAAAGCAAGGTATGAACCAAAGAGGAGCGTTGAAATCCAAAAGTCTTTCGTCACCAGTAAGCAAGCCAACAACACAATCGAAAGGTGTCAAAGAAACGTTACGAAAGTGTCGTTCTATTAAGAAAAAGTAAAGAAAGGAAACAAAACCCCATAAAAAATACGGGACCATCAATTTTTTAAACTTCTTTTTGCAAAAAGGAAGAATGCCACAATCGCTAAACAAAAAACCGCTAATCAAAAAGAAAACATAAAGTTGAAATGATCCAAGCCAATTTTTAACGACGGAGATCGTTGTTACATGGTATACAGCAACAAAAATAATGGCAATGCCTCTTGCGGCGTCTAAAAACTGTTTTCTTTCCATCACTCAAAACACTCTTTAATTACTCCAATTATTCTGTCTTGTTCTTCCGGAGTCATCTTATTATCTGATGGCAAACATAATCCTCTTTCGAAGATATCCGCTCCAACATCAATTGTTCCTCCAGCAATATATGCGTTGGTTTTAGCTCTGATAGATCCATCTTTGCCAATACATTCATGCATTCTATACATTGGTTGCATATGCATTGGTTTCCAGATTGGGCGTCCCTCTGCATTGATGGATGCGATGGCTTCTAAAATCTCTGTTGGGCATGTTTTCCCTTCCTCAGGGATATAAAGTGATTTTGAGTCATCTCTAACTTGTTTGCACATATATTCTTTGTCGATAATCATTGCTGAAAGCCAATAGTTTGGTTCTGTGCCTTCAGTGACTGGATTCATCTTGATCGGAAGATCTTTTAAACCTTCTTGGTATCTTTCATAGATCGCCTTCTTTTGAGCGATATGCTCAGCAAGGTATGGGTATTGTCCACGAGCTACACCTGCAACTACATTCGAGATGCGATAATTGTATCCGACTTCTTCGTGTTGATACCACGGAGCATTTTCTCTTGCTTGAGTGCTCCATTTTCTTGCTTTGTTTGCCACTTCAATATCATTTGTTAACAAACAACCGCCTGATGAACCTGTGATGATTTTGTTGCCGTTATAGCTGACTGCTGAATAATCGCCAAATGCACCGCATTGAATTCCGTCAATTGTTGCGCCCATTGCTTCGGCAGCGTCTTCAATCAAAAGAGCACCGTGCTTTTCACAAATCTTCTTGATTCGATCCATTCTTCCAGGGAAGCCATAAAGCTCAGCAGAGACAACAAGTTTAACTTCAGGATACATTTCAAATGCTTTTTCTAAAGCGACTGGATCCATATTCCAAGAAGTTTCTTCGATATCGATAAAAACTGGGATGCCACCTTCATAAACAACAGGGTTTAAAGTCGCATCGAAAGTCATATCTGAGCAGAAGACTCTTTTGCCTTCAAGAGCACCATGGCTGATAACAGGTTTGCCATATAGCTTTTCACCGGCAAGCTTAACACAGAGGTGCAGTGCAGAGGTGCAGTTACAAAGAGCAACAGCATATTTCATTCCGGCTGATGCGGCTGCAATCTTTTCAAGTTCATTTACATTTTCACCGGCTGTAGTCATCCAATTTTTGTTGAATGCGTCAGTCATCCATTTAAGTTCATCTCCATGCATAGTTGGAGAAGCTAACCAAACTTTCTTTTCGAAAGGTTTAATGTCTTTTCTTTTGTACATCTCAAACGCCCCTTATTTGTTAAGCTTATCTCTTAAAATAGTTGAAGAGATTCCGTCGGTGTGAGGAAGGTAAACTACCTTTGTCCCTACTTTGGCCAACTCTTCTTCAATCTTTTTCCACTTTTCAGTCCCTTCCCAATCAGAACCTACAAACATAACATCGATACGATTGTCGATTACAGTTTGGATTTTGCCTTCGATGTCATATCTCTCTTGCGATATAACCTTGTCGACGTATTTGATGGACTCAACAATCGCTACTCTTTCCTCGTATGGGATAACTGGACTTTTATTCTTGTTCTTTTTAACCACTTCGTCCGTTGAAACGCCAACAATCAAGTAATCGCATCTTGCTTTAGCGTTTTTGATTACATTGAGGTGACCAATATGAAACATGTCATAGACGCCGGCCGTATATCCAATTGTCGTTTTCTCGCCCACTTCTTTATACCTCTCAATTTCTTTAGAACTCTTACAGCTTGCTTTTAACTGCCAAGGCGCACCCTGATTAGAAACGCTTTTGCTCATGATAATCCTTCTTAATATTAATTTATTCCGATGTCGTTTTGGCTCTAGTTTACGAGCGCCTACACGTGAAATAAAAAACACGCACGAAAACCGTGCTGATGTTTCGAATGTTATTTGTTACTAGTTTATTTGATAATTGATGTCATCTTTCTCAATGACGATATCAATGCCAACTTGTGTTTCAACCTTTTGGCCAAACATCTCAAAAGATATAACCGCTACACGTTTATGAAGATCATATTTGACAATTGTTGCATCAAGTCCAAACAAAGGCCCATCAATGACTTTGATTTGCTTGCCTTCCTCGATTGCGATTTTGGTGATATCAACAGTTTTTGATTTGTTGACTGAATCTCTTCTTAGAAGCTTATCGAGATATTTCTCTTCCCATGGAGAAAGAGGAATATACGAAATCTTCTCAAGTCTTTCATTTCGATATCCAACAAGTCTCTTGTATCCTTCGAGTTTGCTTAGCTCTGCTACAAACTCTCTTGGGGTTGTTGTCTCAACAAATACATATCCAGGAAACCAACGTTCCTCGTAAAGGGTCCATTCACCGTTAATCTTCTTTTCTCTTTTTCTTACGGGGACAAAGATATCGGTGAATGTGTTTTTATTAACGTACACTCCAATACGATCAAGGAGTTTGTTTTCTTCACCTGTCATTGTGTGGATTACGTAATACATAAATCGTCCCTTCTTCCCTAAAAAAGAGTTGGCTACGCCTGACCACCTAGTCTCCCTAGTGTGGCCGAACGTGAAGCGTTTATTATCTTTTTTTGTATGCCTAGCTTTACAAAAAAATTCACTAATAAACTATGTTTCACTATAAGTATATCCAAAACAGTCCAATATGTATAACATATTAGGACTTTAATTACCTTTCGTTTTACGGAATCTTGATGTGCTTTTGATGTACTTTTGTCAAAAAGACGTGCTTTTTACTTACTTTTTTGAAGATTTTCGTCTTTTAGACAAAATGTCGCATAGTTTCAAAGAAGCGTTAATACTCGATGAATCTTGATGATTTCGTTATTTGAAAACAGTGTTTCAAGTGTCAAAAACTGTATTTGAAAGTTTGAGTCTTTGGCAAAAAGAAATTAGATAAGTAAAATCAAGTCTTATTTTAAGAAGTTTTACTCATAGATGATTGTACGACAAAAAGAATCGAGAAAACTCGATTTTTTTAAACTAATGATGTAACATGATTGTGTTATTGGAAAATAACACCGTTTTCACACATTGAATAAATTATTCGAAGTAACTTATTCATGCATGCAACTTTCGCGACTTTGCTTGCTAGGCCGGTCGCGATTTTTTTTATGGTAATAATCTGCGATAACGTTATTCCCTTGAACGGTATTCTGTATCGCCAGGTACATTAAGCATCTTAGTTCTTTATTCCCTTTTTTGGTAATTCTAAGGTGAAGTCCGTCATTCTCTCCGGATTGATACACATTTGGATCAATGCCTGCATATGCCACCAAAGATCTTGCTCTCGGAAAACGAGAGATATCTCCTATTTCCGCCAAAATGCGCGCCGCAAGATTATTGGAGATTCCTGGAATTGTTAACAATAATTCGTAATTAGGCAAATCTCTTGCCAAATCAATTATCTTTTGTAGATATGAATTTTGCTCTTCTATCTTACTTTTTATTTGTTCAATCACTTCACCAAAAAGCACGCAGTCAATGGAATCCTTGCTACATCCAGATTGGCATTCATTGCAATACCTAATGATGCTTATAGCCTCTTTAAGGCAGTAACTATAATGATGGCATGTCTTTGACGCGAGATACTTTGCAAGCGATTCAGGATGCTTGTTTCTGATTTCGTCCGGATGATGATATTTGGAGAATAACGTCATTGGTATTTCAGAATAATCTTTGACATATAAATCAAACTTTGGGAATACAATATCTGATAATAGTTTGAATTGGACCTTACATTTCTTTAACTGTTCAGTCAGATAATGGTAATATCGATTCATTTCGCGCAAATCGTCATAGATTTCATCGCTTTTCTTGTGAAGCGGGAAGTCTTTTTCAAAGTACGCTCTTGCAATCGTCTTACAGTCTCTTTTATCATTCTTCGTCGATCTGATGTTGCTTTTCCTTACCTTCGCGCTTGCTAATGGAGAAATCATAATATAATCAATATTATTATCCTCCAGATACTGTCGTAAGCTTCGATGGTAGACTCCGGTAGATTCAAATACTACCACAGGTTTTTCGTTAGTTATTCCTTCTAGTTCTTTTAGCTTGGATGATATTTCTTGAAATCCAATTTTACTGTGCTCAATGCATTTTGCATTTCCGCATTTCTTATCAATGCTGATCCATCCTTGATAATGTGATTTGGATTTTGAAACATCAACTGCTACACACGGTCTTTTCATACCTTCCTTCCTTTCTGAACGACTTACTGCTTCACTTCTCATTTTGTCTTCTTCTTAGTTTCCTGATTGATGCGTGATATTAAGGATTTAATTCACAATTAGATATAAACAAGCTTTGAATAAAAATAGAAGTTTGGACATTTTCTTTTACGAGATACTTGTTTGTTCTCAAAAACTCCATCGTCCTTTATTTCTAAAGCTGATTACTCCTTATGCCTAAGTAGTAAAAAAGCTAAGAGGTCGTTCATAATCTCTTAGCTAGTATTAGATATAGGTGTATCAATGGTTCTTATAAAACAGTC
>JAKSVB010000004.1 GCA_024408335.1 Bacilli bacterium | reverse complement strand
ATGATAGTTATGTCGAATTGGTACAAATCAAAGGTCAAAAAAGAGAATTAGAAGTCAAGCTTACTCAAAAAGGAAAAGATTATGCATCTAGCCTCTTAACTGAATTATATGAAATCGAAAGAAAAACATTTAGTGAATTATCAAACAAAGACGTCATAGAAAAAATGGTAGAAGTACTTAATGGCTTAAACAAAAATTTGGAGGTAGGCCATGAATAGAAGAATCTTTGTACCTAAAATTGGATTGCTTACTATCCTTTTGATTTCAGGGTGCGCTTTTCATAACTTTGGTGATTCTACTAGTTCATTCAATGGCAACTCAAGCGAAAACATTGAGACGGGAAATATAGTGGAGGGCGAAGAACAGATGACAGAATCTATAATTTTAAAGATTGATAATGAAGAGTTTTCTATGAAACTTGATGATAATTCCGCGACAAAGGAATTGGTAAAAAAACTTCCGTTAACAGTATCGTTTAGCGACTATGGTGGTTTTGAAAAAGTGGGAAGCTTAGGATTCTCTTTGCCAAGGAACGACGAGCAAATGACAACAAATCCAGGTGATGTAGTTTTATATGACGGCGATAATATCGTCGTGTTCTATGGAAGCAATTCATGGAAGTATACGAAGCTAGGACATATAGACGATGTTGCTAGATTGACTAACGCATTATCAGGAAGAAATGTAGAAATTACATTTATGACAGGAGAGAAAAACAAATGATTAATTTAGAAACTAAATGGGATAAAACGTTCCCTAAATCGGATAAAGTAGAACATTGCAAAGTAACTTTTAAAAACAGATACGGTATTGAACTTGCTGCTGATCTATACAAACCATTGAATATGGTTGGCAAATTGCCTGCGATTTCAGTATCAGGTCCTTTTGGCGCGGTAAAAGAACAATGCTCCGGTTTATATGCTCAGACAATGGCGGAAAGAGGCTTTTTAACCATTGCATTCGACCCATCATTTACTGGTGAATCAGGTGGTATGCCTAGATATATGGCATCACCTGATATCAATACAGAAGACTTCCAAGCATCTATTGATTATCTTTGTAGTAGAGATGATGTAGATGTAAATAAGATATCCATTATTGGCATTTGTGGTTGGGGAGGTATGGCTATTAATACCGCTTGCATAGATACAAGAATTAAAGCAACAGTAGCCATGACTATGTATGATATGACTAGGGTTAACGCTAACGGATACTTTGATTCAGAAAATAGCGAAGAAGCTAGATATAACAAAAAAGTTCAACTTAATTCCCAAAGAACCGTAGAGTTTAACAAAGACTATTCTAGAGCAGGTGGATGCTTGCCGCTTCCTGTAGCAGAAGACGCTCCATTCTTTGTTAAGGATTATAGCAAATACTATAAAGGTAGAGCGTATCATCCAAGAAGCTTAAATTCTAACGAAGGATGGAATGTTATTGGATGTATGTCGTTTATGAATCAACCGATCTTAAAATATTCAAATGAAATCAGAAGTGCTGTATTAATCGTTCACGGTGATAAAGCTCATTCATTTTATTTTGGAAAAGATGCATATGAAAATATGATCAAGGATTCTAAATACACATCAAATAAGGAATTATTAATTATTCCGGAAGCAGTTCATACTGATTTATATGACAATTTAGAAGTTATTCCTTTTGATAAGATTGAGAAGTTTATTAGAAAAGCGATTTAAACACGAAAAAGAGGATAACAAATTCAAAGAGATATATGTTTAATTGCGACATGCGCTGATACAGATAAGGCTGCTCTCGGTAGGGCAATTAACGGGTTAACTGGCTGGATTGAATGCTTTGATGGTTAAAAAAAGCAATTTATGGAGCGGGTATTAATGACGCTAATGAAGCTTTAAAGAAAATTGAAGCAATGCAAGAAGCGTATTCATTAGGAACCAATTTATAAAAAGGACCTCAGGATAATCTAAAGTCTACATAGGTAATATCTTTTAACTTTGTTGGTTACATACAAAGGGCGCTAATAACATATGCAAAAAGAAAAGCCGTGGATAATAAATCCATGGCTTTTCAATTAACGTGTGTTTAGTTGTTAGAAATCGACATCTAAGTCGTAGTAGCAGCACTTTAAGAGCTTTTCCATTTCCTCAACTGAAGGTTGTCTTGGGTTTGAACCAGTGCATGCATCACCGAGAGCGTTAACTGCGATATCGTGAAGTCTCTCTAAGAAAACGTTCTCTGGGACGAATCCTTGTTCGCATGGATATGAATCAGCACCATAGTTTTTAATACAGTGTGGGATATTGAGCTCATCGTTCATCTTACGTAAGTAAGCGATTAATAATGCAACCTTTTCATCGTCGTTGCTTCCGCCTAAGTGCATATAGTCAGCGATAACGCCATATCTCTTTTTGGCTGTTGGGTCTTTTGCGTTGAAAGCAATGACTTTTGGTAAGTACATAGCGTTAGCGGCACCGTGAATGATGTGAGCACCGTAGTCTTGGAAGACAGCGCCTGTCTTGTGTGCCATAGAGTGGACGATACCAAGTAAAGCGTTTGAGAATGCCATGCCTGCTAAGCACTGTGCGTCATGCATTCTTGCACGTGCCTTCATATCTCCATTGTATGATGGAACTAAGT
The DNA here is from genome assembly GCA_024408335.1 of Bacilli bacterium. Lineage (GTDB taxonomy): Bacteria > Bacillota_I > Bacilli_A > RFN20 > CAG-826 > UBA4951. The sequence goes on along the minus strand of JAKSVB010000004.1, from coordinate 113,730 downwards.
CATTCATGATCATTTCAATAGCGTGGATAGCTAATGGATCTGAATAATCGCAGTTTGCGGTGGAAACATATGCTTCAACGGCGTGTGTGATTGCGTCCATACCGGTGTGTGCAACAAGTTTCTTAGGCATTGTTTCCGCTAAATCACTATCGACGATAGCGATGTCTGGTGTGATTTCGAAGTCGGCGATAGGGTATTTGATACCTTTCTTGTAATCTGTGATGATTGAGAATGCAGTGACTTCTGTTGCGGTGCCAGATGTTGATGGGATGGCAACGAATCTTGCTTTTGTTCTTAATGTAGGAATGCCAAAGACAACGCACATTTCTTCGAATGTGATGTTTGGATATTCGTATTTAATCCACATTGCTTTTGCAGCGTCAATAGGGGAGCCACCGCCCATAGCAATGATCCAATCTGGTTGGAATTCGAGCATTTTAGCAGCGCCGTTCATAACGGTTTCAACTGATGGGTCCGCTTCGATGCCTTCGATAAGTGCGACTTCCATGCCCGCTTCTTCTAAGTAGGCCTGTGCTTTTTGTAAGAATCCGCCACGTTTCATTGCGCCGCCACCGACACAAATAACTGCCTTCTTGCCTTTTAAAGTTTTTAAAACTTCTAAGCAACCAGCGCCATGGTAGATGTCTCTTGGTAATGTAAATCTTGCCATAATAATCTCCTGTCATTTCGACAAGAAAAGTTTATTCCGTTCCTGAAATATCGGCATATTCGAATAATGTGCTGTGGTTATAACAAAATTATTATAATTAGTCGTTTTGTTCTAATTCGCCTAAGAACATTTTGTCTATAGCAGACAAGTAGTAGCTGTTCTTATAAATCAAAATATCGGACATCTCCTTTGATATGCCATCAACTTCGTATTGCACTAAATCGTATTTTTCTAATGTGTCTTTGTTTAATGGGTAGACGACCATGAACGTCTTGTCTACATCGCTAAGCATCTTAAGTTGGCCCATCGAGTCATATGCTCTGATGATGCGTTTTGCCTCTGGCTTGTCTTTATGGGGAGTGGAGACTCTTGGAATATATGGATCGCCATGGGTGATTTCAATATAATCAGCAAGATCTTCTTTTGTTATCTTGTCTTTGCTTGCCAATGGATCGTTTTTAGAGAAGGCAACCATATATGAGAATCTTTTCACCACCTTATGATTCAAGTGATATTCACCTAAAGTGGTGGAAATAAATTCATCCATATCGTTGCTGACACGCATAATGCCAAGATTGATGTTGTTATAAACAATTTCTTCAAACGCTCCATATGATGAGGTTTCTTTGAAGTCGATTTGAATATTCTTTGTTTTATCAATTGAGCGGAGAATTCTTTGTGTTGCACGAGAAATATAGGATCCTTTAGGGCACGCGATTGAGAAAACAACCGTGTTATCCTGAGAAACGTTGATGTTTTTAATTGAATTATATTCACGGACTATGACTTCCGCTCTTCTAAGGAAGTCTTCACCTTGAAGGGTTGTTTCTACGCCTGACTTCGAACGTCTAAAAATTTGGAATTCTATCTCTTCTTCAAGCGTATTGATGCATCTTAAAAGATTTGGTTGTGAAAAGAAGAGGTTTGATGCCGCTTTGTTGATTGATTTGCACTTAGAAACTTCTAATGCGTAACGTAAATATTCGATATTCATGATAATAATATAACACGCTTATATCAACATTGATATAAGATAAACAATATTCATAATAACCCTATAGGAGTTTTGAACGTTTATGATAATAGGCGGGAAAGTGTGTTTATGGATCTTAAAGAAAAAACAATAAGCAGCGAACAGATTTACAAAGGCAAAATAATCGATGTTTACAAAGATCGTGTTATTTGCCCAAATGGAAAAGAATCAGTTCGCGAAGTTGTTAGGCACTGCAAGGCTAGCTGTGTTGTTGCCCTTCTTGATGGAAAAATCATCATGGAAAGACAATACAGATATCCATTTGATGAAGTGATGATTGAACTTCCAGCAGGGAAATTCGATCCAAAAGAGACCCCAGAAGAATGCGCTAGAAGGGAATTGGAAGAGGAAACAGGATATCGCGCCAACGAAATCGTATATTTAGGCAAGGTTTGTCCAACGATCGCATACGACGATGAAATCATCTACCTCCTTCTTGCAAAAGATTTAGTGAAAACACATACAAACTTGGACCCAAATGAGTTTGTTGAAGTCTACACTGATACTTTGGAAAACATACTTGAACAGATTCGCAAAGGCGAGATTGTCGATTCAAAGACAATAGCAGGAATCATGCAGTACATGCTGTATTGCAAAGCAAACCAACAATAGGGAGGAAAAAGATTATGAGAAACGTTGTTGTTGCAGGCGGTGGCGTTCTTGGAAGCCAAATCGCGTTCCAAGCCGCATACTGTGGTCATGATGTGACCATTTGGTTAAGAAGCGAGGCATCAGTAGGAAGAGCCCAAGCTAAACTTGATAATTTAAAAGAAATCTACACAAAAGCCATCGAGCTTATGGATTCATCAAAGAATCCAGCTGATTGGTGTATCGGCATTGCCGCAACTGATGCATTCAACAAAGAAGAATGCTTAAAGAAAGTTAAAAAAGCACACAAGAGCATCAAGCTCATTGTTGATATGAAAGAAGCTGTCAAAGACGCTGATATCGTCATTGAATCAGTTGCTGAAGACACAAAAGAAAAAATCGCATTCTATAAGGCAATGGCACCATTACTTAAGCCAGAATGCGTTATTGCCACAAACTCTTCAACTCTTCTCCCATCAACATTCGCTAAATACACAGGAAGAGCAGACAAATACCTCTCTATGCACTTTGCAAACTACATCTGGAAGAACAATGTCGCTGAAGTCATGGTTCAGAAAGATACAAAGAAAGAAGCATTTGACACCATCTGCACATTCGCTGAAGAAATCAGAATGCTTCCACTTAAGATCGAAAAAGAAAAGAATGGCTACCTTCTTAACTCAATGTTAGTCCCATTCCTCCTCTCAGGATTAGATCTTTATGTTAATGGAGTTTCCACACCTAAAGATATCGATATCGCTTGGAAGACAGGCACAGGCGCTCCACGTGGCCCATTCGAGATCTTCGACGTTGTCGGTATCGCAACAGCTTACCACATCGTTCAACAATACCAGAAAGTCCCAGGACTCATCAGCCCACTTCTTAAGAAGATGATGATGCCATACAACTTTAAGGGCATGGAAAAAGTCCTCAAAGGTATGCTCGATTCGGGCAAGACTGGCAGAGCAGCAGGCGAAGGCTTCTACAAATATTAATCAAAACAATTGATAAGTTAAGACTTACCGAAAGGTAGGTCTTTTCTATTATGTCGTGGGTGATAAGGTTTATCGCTATCAAGTGCGAGCTGCAAAAAAGAAGTTTCGCGTTCTTGTTTCCTCAAACAATCTGAATCATCTGTCTTATAAAAGAACCTTGGATTGCTCTCCTTAAGCTTGTAATATGAACAGGTATCCCAGGAGAAAAACATGGAAAAAATATACGAATTCTTAAAGAAGGCCGGAACTTATTATCTTGCAACCATTGAAGGCGATAAACCAAGAGTCCGCCCTTTTGGAACGATCGATCTTTTTGAAGGAAAGCTCTATATCCAAACAGGTAAAGCCAAAGAAGTAAGCAAACAAATCCACCTTAACCCAAATGTTGAGATTTGTGCGTTTGACGGCGCTAAATGGATAAGAATTGCTGGCACCTTAAAAGAAGACGACAGAAGAGAAGCTAAGAAACATATGCTTGATAACTATCCTTCTCTTCGCGCTATGTATAACGAAGATGACGGTAATACCGAAGTCTTCTATTTCGAAAAAGGAACCGCAACGATCTCATCTTTTGTCGAGTCCCCTGAAGTCATCAATTTCTAACTATCAGCCAAGGTCACCCTTGGCTTTTTTAAACCGCTAAAAAAGAACTAAAACTGATACTTTGCTTCTTTTGATACATCTTCCACTAAAGTATTCTTTAGAAGATGGGCAAAAAGAGAGAAATGAAGAAAAGCACCAAGATAGCGTTATGGATAACCATGCCTATTGTTTTCGTTCTTCTTTTAGGCCTAACCGGCACAGTCATTTTCTTAAAACAATCTTATAAGGCCGTTAATGTTGATTCGTATCTAACTAGCAATACCGAAGTTAAGGTTAGCGATACAAAAAACTATATATTCTTCGATTCACCTAGCGACAAGAAAGCCATCATCATGTATGGAGGCGCTAACGTGGAAGAGAAAGCTTATTCTCCAATATGCCGCAAACTAGCAGATACAGGATACGATGTCTTCATTCTTAAGACCTTTGAGGAATTCGCCCTTTTTGATGTCGATAAAGCGGATACCGTTCTAAATCATTTCACCTATGAAAACGTCTCTCTTATGGGCCATTCCTTAGGAGGGGTTGCCGCCACAAACTATTTGGCGAAAACCAAACATAAGATTGATAACCTCATATATCTCGCCTCTTTCTCGAATATCGATATTTCTTCCTTAGACGTTAATGTCATATCAGTTCAAGGCACTCTTGATGGGGTTATTAGCAAAGAAAGCCTCGCCAAATCAAAAGCGTATATGCCTAGTTCATTTAGCGAGCTTTGGATTGAAGGTGGCGACCACGCTCAATTTGGAAGCTATGGTAAACAAACAAAAGATAATGACGCGACTATAACTCTTGAAGAACAGACTAACCAAACCTGTAGTTTCATCCTTAATCATATAGTCTAATAGTCACAAAAAGAAAAGATCTGGGATATCCCAGATCGTTTTTCTTATTTCTTGGCTTTTGATGAATCAATTATCTCTTTGATTTCCCTATATGTTCCGTATGGGTCATCAACGTTTCTCCAAACAAACGCTGCAGCTGCTCCGGCGTTTCCGGTATTTATGACAGGCGATGCAGCAGAACCGAATGTTATAGTTCCTGTTCCGCCGCTTGCCTTGATGAATTTGTCGAAAAGGCCGACGTTTACCATCAATCCTCCGATCAAATCGAAATCAAGAGTGGCGTAGTCGGTACCAATGAAGCCTCTTCTTATGAGAATCCTCTTATTCGTATATGCATAAACGACTTTTTTGTATTCAACGAAGCGAACAATCCAGTATAGGACAATCGCTAGGAGGAAAAAGATTACTAGGCCTAGCCCAATCCAGGCAGCTAACTTATCTGGATTCCCGTCTTCATCTAAAACTTTTCCAGTAAAACCTAATACCATCAGTATAGAACAAAGCCCTGCAATGATAAGGAAACCAAATGATGCGAATATGCCTGAGATAACGACAAAACGTTTCTTGTTAGGCTTGAATGTTTTAATGATTTCTTCATCGTTTTGAAGAATAGGGGCAAATAATTCTTTTTGATTCATGAGAAATCCTCCGTATCAACAATAGTATACTCAAAAACTCTAATTAAGCAATTAAACTTAATTGAGTTATAATACCACCGAAGAATAAGGAGAAAGATATGCCTTGTACCACAATACTCGTCGGAAAGAAAGCCAGCTACGATGGCTCCACAATGATTGCCAGAAACGATGATGGCAGATTCGACACCAAAAAATTAATCGTCGTTAAAAACCAACCAAGAAAATATGTGAGCAAGATCGGTCATCTTGAAATCGAACTTCCAGAAAACCCTCTTGATTACACAAGCACACCAAACGTGTCTGCTGATGTCGCAGGTCTTTGGGCTGCAAATGGTATCAATAGCGAAAATGTCGCAATGACCGCTACCGAAACTATCACATCAAACGCCATCGTTTTAGGCGCTGACCCATATGTCACATATAAAAAAGCCAAAAAACGCGGTGAGAAAGACATTCCTGGCGGACTTGGTGAAGAAGACTTAGTCGTCGTCACCCTTCCATACATCCATAGTGCTAGAGAAGGGGTCATTAGACTTGGAGCCCTCTTAGAAAAATATGGCACCTATGAACCTAATGGCATCGCATTCAGTGACAAAGACGAAATCTGGTGGCTTGAAACCATCGGTGGTCATAACTGGATGGCAAGACGTGTTAAAGATGATGAATATGTCATCATGCCTAACCAACTCGGCATCGACTACTTTGACTTTGAAGACGCATATGGCGAGCAAAAAGAATTCATGTGCTCCAAATCACTTAAGCCGCTCATGGAAAAGTATCACATGAACCTCAACCAAGGAGAAAAGTTCAATCCTCGCTTAGCCTTTGGTTCACATAGCGATGCAGACCATGTCTATAACACCCCACGTGCTTGGTACATGGCAAGATTCTTCAATCCTCGCACCTATAAATGGGAAGGCGATAACCCAGACTTCACACCTGAGTCGGACGATATCCCATGGTCACTTGTCCCTGAAAGAAAGATCTCAGTGGAAGACGTAAAGTACATACTCTCATCTTATTATCAAGGAACGCCATATAACCCATACACAAGAGATAACCCTCTTAGAGGCAAATACCGCCCAATCGGTATCTCTAGAACTGATGTTATGGCTATCCTCCAAATTAGACCATACATGCCAAAAGAAATTGCAGCAGTTGAATGGATTTGCTTCGGAAGCAATGCCTTCAACGTCCCTCTTCCTTTATACACTAACGTATCGAAGATGCCTGAATACGTAAGCGGCACCACAGAACGCGTTGATTCAAATAACTTCTACTGGGCAAGTAGACTCTTCGGCGCCCTTGCTGATTCACACTTCGGAACATCGGTCATGTTCATCGAACGTTATCAAAACGCTGTTGCAGCTCTTGGACATAGATACCTTAACGAATCAGACGAAGCCATGGTCGGTACAGGTAAGTTTGATATCAAGGAAGAAGCCAATGAGAAGATGGCAAAAGCAGTCAAAGACGAGACCGACAAATACCTTAGACAAGTCCTTCTTGATGCTTGCTCCCATATGAAAAACGGATACAACCGTTCAGATAACTAATAGTCAAAAACAGTCAAAAACCACTGCAAATCCGCAGTGGTTTTGTGTTTTTATACGCAAATTGCAGGGGTTTTCGCTATTAGAAGTGCTTCAATATATCTTCTGAGCACTTGATGATTTGCTTTAGTACATGATCGAATTCGCCGCTATACCAAGGGTCTTCAACATCACTTACTGAAGGAGTGAATTCGCTCATTGGATGATAGATCTTCTTTGTGTCTGGAATAAGGTATGAGGCAATTCTAATATTGCTTTTATCCATATAGAAAATCGCATCGGCGCTCTCATAGTCGCTCTTGCTCATCTTCATTGCGAAGTGTGTATCAAAAGGGATCCCGGCTTTAGCTAACGCTCTTTTCATTGGAGGATAGATGTCGTTGCCATATTCTTCATTAGAGACACCTCTAGAGAAGATGTGAAATTCGTTTTCTCTTCCGGCTTTTTTGACGATTTCTTTGAATACGTACTCCGCGGCTGCGCTTCGACAGATGTTACCGTGACAGATAAATAGAATTGTTTTCATCTTTTTCCTCCTGCGTCATTCAAAATACACTATTTGGAGGCGTGACAAAAGAAAAACAGGCAATCAGTTGAATGCCTGTTTGACTTATTGGTTACAAGTGTTCACGAATCCATTTAATCGCATATGGGCAAGTCGCTTCGAGTTTCCACCCGTTTCGAGAAATCTCTTCAACCGCAAGACTCACCAATTTTGAAGCGATGCCTTGACCTCTTAAGGATTCATCGACAAACGTATGGTCTATAACGGCTACATTGTCTTTTAGAGGGAATGTGACTTCCGCTAAAAGTTTTCCATTATCTTCTAAATAGATCCTGTTTGACTCGTATTTGAAATCCATGATTAATAGTTTTCTTTGCTAACTTCGAAGTATGCTTGTGGGTGATTGCAGACTGGGCAAACTTCAGGTGCTTCAAGTCCAACAACGATATGTCCGCAGTTACGGCATTCCCACATAGTGACTCCGCTCTTTTTGAAGACTTCCATGGCTTCGATGTTATGAAGAAGAGCGCGATATCTTTCTTCGTGGTGCTTTTCGATAGCGCCTACTCCTCTAAATTTAGCAGCAAGCTCAGGGAATCCTTCTTCTTCGGCTTCTTTAGCCATTCTCTCATACATATCGGTCCATTCAGCGTTTTCACCTTCTGCTGCGTGAAGAAGGTTTGTTGGTGTATCGCCAAGTTCTCCAAGTGCTTTGAACCAAAGTTTAGCGTGTTCTTTTTCGTTCTCTGCTGTTTGCAAGAAAAGGGCTGCGATTTGTTCGTATCCTGCTTTCTTGGCTACTGAAGCGAAATATGTGTATTTGTTTCTTGCTTGTGATTCGCCAGCAAAGGCTTCCCAAAGATTCTTTTCTGTTTTTGTTCCTGCGTAAGGATTCTTTTTAGTGTCCATGACGTTATCTCCTTTTTGCCTATTATAACTGCTTGTTAAAAAATTGACTCAGCATCAAAAAGAGTCATTAACACTATTTTAAAGAAGTACGTTTTAGAAAAACGATTGAAAAAGGGCCCTTTCTTAGTGGCGGCCCTCATCTTCGAAGCACTCAACAAATCTTCCACTGAACGAAGGTTCTTCACCGGCTTCTCTTAAGTGAGATATATCGCCAAACTGTTGAAGTCTAAATGAAGCAATACCTTCTTCGCGTTCTTCGGTGATTAAGTATGTGAAGCTTGTTGTTAAAGCGATTGTTCCTTGGAAGAAGACCCAAGGAGAAGAGTTTAGAAGACTTGAAAGAAGGACGCATTCAATGCCAAAGTGACAAACTAAAACGATCGTATCGTGATTAGGCTTTGTTACTTTGTAATATGTCCCTTCTTTTTGGTAACCATGGCTTGCAAGAAGAGAATCAAGTCCTTCTATTGTTTCCCTATACGTTTCAGGGATTTTGCTATTTGCGATGCTTGGAAGGCTAAGCCAATTCTCAGAATATAAACCTTTCTCGGCTTCCATATCTTTAGGAAGATAATCCCAGCATCCATATATAGCAGGAATCCTGCCTTTCATGTAACCCTTGAAAGGACCGAATTCCTTTAGCCAAGGAAGGATGGTTGCGTCAATGCCATATGCATCAGAAATAGGCTTTGCTGTTTCTTGAGCGCGACCTAAAGGTGAAACGTATATGTTTTTGACGTCTTTGTAGTTTCTTTTTAGCCAACTCCCAAGGATATTGGCTTCTCCTTTTCCTTTTTCTGTTAAGGTATCTGGATCGTAGATTGGATCCCCGTGTCGAATAATAAGTAATCTCATCACCCATATTATCTACCAATGTAGATGTGTAGGAAACATTTATCCTTGTGCTTCTAAAAATATGTTGACAAACAAGCACTCGTTAACTATCTTTATTAAGCGCTAAAAAGCGTAAATGAATGGGTCTTTAGCTCAGTTGGGAGAGCGCCTCCATGGCATGGAGGAGGTCGAGAGTTCGAGCCTCTTAAGATCCACCATCTAACAGATCACGAGCCTGAAAAAGGCTCGTTTTTTATTCTTTCGCTAAAGAAGGAATTCATTACATAGTAATCAGTTTGACTTGTCTTCCTTTGGATATAGAATTTAGTCATGGAAAAATTTCACTGGTGTTTTATTGGTGTTGGTGGTCTAGCCAACAAGGTTGCAAAGCAAATCCTTTCAACTGGTAGACATGAGATCGTCTCTTGCTATAGACGTAACAAAGAAAAGAATGAAGCCTGGGCAAAGAAATATGGCTCAAAGGCATATGATAGCGCTATAGAAGCGATGAAGGATCCTAGAGTCGATGCCGTATATGTCGTAACCCCACATAGCGAACACTACAAATACGCCAAAATGGCCTTGGAAATAGGCAAACCAGTTCTTGTTGAGAAAAGCTTTACAGCAAACACCAAACAGGCAGAAGAGCTTATTGCCTTAGCAAAAGAAAAGAAACTCTATCTTTCTGAAGCCATGTGGACATTCTTCCCTTCTCCTATGAGAGATACGATGGAACTCATCCATAAAGGTGAGATAGGAAAGATCAAAACTGCTTCAGCCTATTTCGATGTATATAACAAGATTGTTTCAAGAGTCGTTGATCCTGCTAGAGCAGGTGGCGCTTTACTTGATTTAGGTGTCTATCCAGTCACCATTATGTACAAGATGTTTGGCAAACCAAAAGCTATCAAATGCGACGGAATCGTTAAAGGCGGCGTTGATTATGAAGAGAAAATAGAGATGGTTTATGACGATTTCTCTGCCTTCGCTTTTGCCCGCATAAACAGCATCTTTTACATAAATAAAGCGGATTTTGCTGGGGAAAATGGAACAATTCACGTCACAGAAGCCCATAAAGCAAAACGTGTTGTCATCAAAAATGAGAACGGTAAAAAAGTCCTTAAAGGCCCAGGAACATACGTAAGCGAATTCGACACTGTCGCCGAAGAAATTAGAGCAGGCAAGACCGAAAGCGAATACATTCCGTTTGAAGCCACTCTTGACGTTATGGCTATCATGGATGAATGCCGCAAGCAAATGAACCTCGTCTACCCATTCGAAAAATAATGTTTATCCTTCCATTAATCATACATAGCAAATTAAAGAAAACCTTTGGAGTGCGTTATGATGGCTCTCCTGCTTTTCCATACTGGAGAAGCGAGGATTTAGGCATTAATGAGACACGTTTCTCATTCTTTTCTAATGGCAACCTCCTTAGAGGATCAAAGTATTTCCTTGAAGGCAAAAAGCCTAAAGCCCTAATCATCTTTTTCCATGGAATTGGGGATGGTAGAGCCTCCTATATCAAAGAAATATCTCTTCTTGTTAAACAAGGATACGTTGTATATGCCTATGACAATACAGGATGCATGGAAAGCGAAGAGAAAGGAATGATCTCACTTGATCAAACTTTAATAGATCAAAAGGCTTTCTTTGAATACCTAGAAAAAGACGAATCTGCAAAAGGGCTTAGAAGGTATGTAGTGGGACACTCATGGGGTGGCTTTGGCGCGATGATGTCATGCAAAAAGGAATACAAAATCGAGAAATGTGTTTCTTTAGCGGGATTCGTTAAGACTTCTCTTCTTATCGCTAACCAACTTCCAAAGACAAACAAAGTTATTCTGAAAGCCATTGAAAAGGCTCTAAAGATGGATTGTGGCAAGTTCGCAAACAAATCAGCTATAGATGTGATTAGGGAAAGCGACGCAAAGGTTTACTATCTTTTTGGTGAGAAAGACAAAATCGTTCCTAGAACCATTGCAGCAGATCTTCTGATTAAAGAATTCAAAGATGATCCAAGAATCAAAATAGAGGAAGTCAAAAATATTGGGCACAGTGTTTACCGCGACCCAAAATCGGAAGCGTATGTTGGCTCTCTTCTTAAACAAGGCTTAGGGACGCTTGACTGTAAAGAAGGGGTGTCGATGGATTTAGAAAGAGCAACCGTAGAAAACGAAACCCTTTGGTCTAAGATATTTGGTTTTCTTGCTGAATAATATTACAATTTAAAGGCTGCGTTGGTGGCGGAATGGTATACGCTCTGGTCTCAGAAGCCAGTGGGGCAACCCATACGAGTTCGAGTCTCGTCCAACGCACCACAAAAACTAAGTTGACATTTTTCGCAAAGAAGGTGTCTTTTTTTGCTAAAAGGCAGAAATAGCATAGTTGAAATAAAGGAATTGATTGATAAAACCAAAATCAAAATAGTCAAAGATATTAATTTTGAAATGGTTTTGGCCTATTAGAACATAAGAAAGAAAATCGTCAACGAGGAAAATAAATACGACAAGGATTCCTCTTACGGCAACTTCATAGCAGATAATCTTTCTAAGGAATTGGGAAAACATATGGAAAGGGCTTTTCTAGATCGAATTTGTTTTCTATGCGCAAGCTCTTCCTTACATACAAGAAAGTCCAAACACTGTCTGGACAATTGAGCTGGTCCCATTATTAGAAGCTACTTTTTAATTCGTTAGGCAGCGCTTTTCTCACTCGTGTATAATGTGTGAGTCAATGTGTCCGTAGCTCAACTGGATAGAGTTTAGACCTCCGAAGTCTAAGGCTAAGGGTTCAAATCCCTTCGGATACGCCAAAAATCTTATAAAATTCTCGTGAAAAAACGAGAATTTTTCTTTTGCTTAGATTTTTGAATAATTTAGGAAGTATCGTATTAATAAATATACAATAGTCCATTAATAGAAAATAGTATGGCAAAAATCGAGGCGTTATTTTATAATTCAACTTAGATATGAGAACTACGGATAGAAGATTTATAAAAACAGAGAAAAGCATTCATAACGCTCTTATTTCGCTCCTTCAAAAATTTGATTTGGAGTCCGTGAGCGTTGAGGATCTTACGTATGAGGCCGATGTCAATAAATCGACCTTCTATTTACATTACCAATCTCTTAATCAACTCTTCTCATCTCTTGAGGATGATTTCGTCGCAGGCTTATCTAGCGTCTCCTACCAAATCGGAGAAGGAAATGGGGAAGAACTCATAACCGCTTTGATGGATTATCTATATAAGAATAAGGCGCTCTCATATGCCGTACTTAATAACAGCACGTTTGCCCTTAATGAAAAAGTCGCCGTAGTGTTCAAAAAATATTTAAAACCTCTTAGGCCTTCAAAACTGAAAAAGATCAGTGACGAAAATGCATTCCTTATCTCCTCTTTAATATCAGCAGTCTTCGCAGTTCTTAGAACTTGGGTCCTAGATAACTGCAAATTCGACAAAGAAATTGTTCATTCTAAGTGCTTATCCCTCATATATAGCGAGCCTTTCAAAGAAATAATTAAGGGTTAAAGGTTGATTTTTATAAAAAATACCTCAATTTCTTTTTGCCCTATAGCCAAAACATACTAAGAATATTAGAATATTCTCAACTTTTAGAATTGTTAGGAGGTTCTAAACATGGCTCAAAAAACCAGCGGAAAAGGTTTTTTAAACTCGAAATTCTTTTCTAGCACAATTAAGAGCGACAAAGTTAAGCTCTTCCCAGAAGGTTTAGTAGGTTACCTTGTGGGCCCAATTATGGCGCTTATTTCAAACGCCGTCATTAACACCTATTTAGTCCGTTATTATACAGACGTCATGGGATTATCCGATGAAGGCTGGGTAGGCGGCGCAATCTTCTTAGTTTTATTACAAGTCCTTTCTGCAGCAATCATCATTGCTGGTAATATGCTTGTCGGTAAACTCATGGATAAAGTTAAAACAAAGAACGGCCAAGCAAGACCATTACTCTTTGCTTCAATGCCTCTCATTGCTTTAGCCTTATTCGTTCTCTTCTTAGCTCCATTCCCATGGGGCGAAGGTGAAGGTGGAGCTTTGGTTCTTGATAAGACTGTTGCTCTCTGGTCAATGATCGTTATGGCTGTTGGCTACAACCTTTACTACGCTATTTGCTATCCATTCTACTACACTTCACACAGTGCATTAGTTAACCTCTCATCACGTGATTCAGGTTCTCGTGGACTTCTCGCAACGCTTTCAAACGGTGCAGTCGTTGCATCTGCAGGTCTTGCAGGCATGGCTATGCCATACTTCCTCAACATGCTCTTTGTTCCAAAAACAATGAGTAGAGTTGTCGAAGGAGTTACCGAAATCCTCCCATTCGACGGTGCCAAAGTTGGCAAAGAAGGATGGGGTATTGCAACTTACGATAGACTCGCAAGCTACAACAACTGGAAGATTTTCCTTATTGCTCTTGTTGTTACTCTCGTAATCGGTGCTCTTATTGAGTTCTATTTCACCCGCGAACGTATTACTGAAGAAGAGTTTGCTCGTGGCGAACAAGTAGAAGACAAGAAAGTGGCTACCGTTCCAATGAAAGACCAAATCGCTGTCTGTATGAAAGACAAATATTGGTGGTTAATCATGATCTTCTTCTTCCTCTACCAATTAGGCGGTATGATGAAGAACAATTCTGCTACATACTTCTCAACTGCATGGTCAGGTGATTCAAACTTAGCAGGTACCATCTCAATCATTGGTGCTATCCCAACAGCAGTTGGTATGGTTGCTGTCGGATTCTTTACAAACAAATTTGGCAAAGCCAACACTATCAAATGGGGTGCTGTCATTGCTGCTGCAATGGGCGCTCTCAGCTTAGTCTTACTCAACGTCCTTCCACGTGAAGCCGTTGTTGGCGTTTCTATCGCTGGCTTCGTTCTCAAGGCTATCGGTACTGTCCCAGCAATGTATGTTTCCCTTGCTTTACTCTCTGATGTTCTCGATCACCAAGAAGCAAAATACGGTTTCCGTACAGACGGATTCTCAATGGCTGTCTATGGCGCTATCATGATTGCTATGACTGGTATCGCTAACGGCATCATCGCAGGTCTTGTCTCAGCTGCTGGATACACACAAAACGCATCTTCACCAGAAATGATGCAAGTCACCAACTGGGTCTTCTTCGGCGGTGAAACAATCGCATATGCAGTCATTGCTGTTCTCTTCTTCTTCATGAACGTCGAACAGTTCAGCAAAGAAGATCACGAAAAGATCGCTGCTATGAAACCAGCTGAAGCTAAAGAAACCGCGCCAGCTGAAGCTAAATAATAAATAATATAGAGTTTCAACTAATCCCATCGCCATGCGGTGGGATTTTTTGTTTCTTTTGTGACGTTTTGTTATAGAATAACAACATGAAAAAGATTACCGAAGGACAATTTGACGAAGAAAGAGCGTTCTATAACGAGAAGGATCTCGTCTTAGAACATGTTCATATCGATGGACCGGCTGATGGAGAAAGCGCTCTAAAAGAATGCGTGAACCTCCAAACGCTTAACTGTTTCTTTAATCTCCGTTATCCTTTCTGGCACTGCGATAACGTTGAGATCACTAAGTGCAGCATGACTGAGCTTTGCCGCGCTGCGTTATGGTACACTAGCGATATCAAGATCGCTTCATCCAAGCTCTTAGGCATCAAAGCCCTTAGAGAATGCAAAAACATATTCATCAAAGATTCTCTTGTCAAATCTCCTGAATTCGGTTGGAGATGTGACGAGTTCGAAATGAGCAATGTCACAATCGAAAGCGAATATCTCCTTTTTGAAACCAAAAACATCAAAGCGAAAGATCTCTCGATGAAAGGAAAATACTCCTTCCAATATATCGAGAACGCTTTATTTGACCATTGTTCGTTCGATACAAAAGACGCTTTTTGGCATTCCAAAAACGTCCTTGTAAGAAACTCATATGTAAAAGGCGAATACCTTGGATGGTATGCGGAAAACCTCACATTCGTTAACTGCATAATCGAAGGCACTCAACCTCTTTGTTACTGCAAAAACCTTAAGCTCATCGACTGTAAGATGGTTGGCACAGACCTCTCCTTCGAAAGAAGTGTGGTGGACGCATCGCTTATCGGTCACGTTGACAGCATCAAAAACCCTCTTAAAGGAAGCAGAATCCTTCTTGATTCAGTAGGGGACATCATTCTCGATATTGACGCCGAATTTGGCGAAATCAAAAAGAGAAAATAAAGCCATTTAGTGGCTTTTTTCTTTTTTTAACATTGGGTAGAATATAATCAGTATGAAAAGAAGGGCTCTCAAATCAATCTCATTTATGGCGTTAGTGCCGCTTCTTTTCTCTTGCGTAACAGAAAGACATTCATCTCAAACAGGAACATCTGCCAAATCATCAGTAGAAGGACTACAGTATCAAAACGATTCTCAATATCACTGGGTAATAGACGAAAACGGAGACTATAGCCATACAGGTTTTCATCAATTTGTTTTTACTAGTAGAACCGAACCAACAAAAGAGACTCAAGTGGGAGAAGAAATCTACTCTTGTAGCGTCTGCGGGTATCAGAAGAAAACCGCTTTAGAATATCCTGGCGTCATGATGAATCCCGAAACGTCGGCTAAAGAAGTTATTGATGAGATAGAAGACGGCACATATTCGTACGTCGTGGATTGGCAGCCTAGATATAACGACGAAGATTGGCTGGGCGCAAGAATGCAGTCAAACAGATTGACCCTAAGAAAGAAAACCGCGTCCTATTGGATTGATTTTGTCGCGCCTTACGAAGGATATAACACCAGCATCGACTTCAAATTTTACGAAGAAGACGGGAGAACATATGTCGTTAGGTCGCAAAAACATGACTATGATAGAGATAGCAAAGATTGGTCATTCCATTCTTTGAAAGTCTCTGAACAATATTATTATGAAGCATCTCTAAAAGAGGTCGTAAACGCATACACTAGATACGATGAGATAACTCCAAACATATTTAACGATGAAAACGATCGCTTAGGATTAGCAAACACAACATTTAACGGTTATCTTAAGGGCTATGATGGGCTTCTAAATAGAGTCAGAACTAACTTAGTTTTGCAAGGCACAACTTTATCTTTTGCGGTCTCAACAAGCGGCAATCTCCCTCAAAACATCAGCATGTTCGGTGTTGAAAAAGGAACTGTTTCGATATCGGGGGTTGGAGCCAACAAAGAACTCTCTTTTGGTGAGAACGTTTATAGCCTAAAAAGCACCTCAACGTTAAAAACCCTTCCTATGGAAGGCCCTGCATTCAATTTGTTTTAATAATTAGTTTCCGTTCACACTAAAAATGTTTTTCTTATCTTGCATATACCTTCTTACAAGGCCTTTTTCTTTGACTTCGTTTGTCAAAGAATTTGGATAAGCACTGATTGAGGATTCGTAATTAGAGAAATCAAGAACGTTAACTCTAGCGGCATCTACATAATCGCTATACGAGACTCTTAATTCTTCTTGGCTCTTTCCTCCTTCTGGAGCGACGCCATAGTAGCTTAAAGAAGAGTTGGACAAGATTGTCGCATAGTAAAGGTTATTCGAGTTAGTTCTATTATGCGAAATGGTTGTGGTGTAAATACTCTTAGTGGTCATGATCGAATAATTCTGATCGGTTTTGGTGAGTCCTAAAGAATAGTCGTAATCATATGGAATGAAGACCGCTTTGTTATCGCTCTTACGGAAATAGATGTAGAAATTGTTTCCGTTGTTTCTCATATCGTCATAGTTGCCAAGAAGGAAAGAGATGGCTGCAAAATTAAGCCATTCTTCAACATCGATTGTTTGGTCGAGAAGAGAATATGGCGCCTTCTTATAGCGGAGCGAATAACATACGTTGATGAGGTTGGCCATTTTTGAGAAATCGCTACCTTCGCCAGCATCGTCATTTGTTTTTAATGAATATACAGGGTGGTAATTGTTGTAATTGTCCTCAACACCGATCAAACCTTTTGCCACTCTTTCGCCGTTAGCGTACCCATTAGAGTCGTATGTGTTTGTTTTAACTGCCCCGTTTAGAGATAAGTCAGCGTACTTTGTAGTGGATAAAGGATTGTATGAAGGCTCGTCGCTAAGAACTTGAGTGCATTTATAAAGATCGCCTTTGTTGTCGTTGAAATGATACTTAAGGAATCGTTTATCGATTGGCTCTATCGCCTCGTAATGAAAAGATTTGGTTTCATGGTCGCTAGAAAGATTAAAATCAACCCACCTGGCATAAGGCGATTCAACTCCGTGTTCCCTAAACATATCGTAAGAATAGATTTCTTGACTATATGTCTCTCCGTTTGTCGCGCCTTCGTTTCTAGGGAGGTATTTTAGATCAAGTTTCTCTAAGCCAAAGAACCTCCTGTCTTTTCTTATGGTTTTTTCTGCATCTGTCCATTCATGCTTGTAGCATGAGAAAAGATCGAGATCATATAAAGCGTCATCGAAAGTCGCTTTGAAATTGATTTTGAGGTGGCAGGAGTTGCTTATTGTTCCATCAGAGGAAGCGATCTCTCTTCTTGATGTGGCACCTTTCATTCTCACGCCGACATCAAAATATTTGTATGTGGTATTACCGACTATAGCAGTGAAAGTGGCAGGGAAATATAAATCATCATATTTGTGTTTGTATCTAGAAGTGTTGCCACCATATCTAGATAAGTCATACAAAGCCTTATCTGAAAACTTGAGGGAAATAGAAACGTTTGAAGCGTTCTTAAAAAAAGATGTTTGTTCGCCGTTAGCGGGAATGTCAGTTCCTGTAACTATTGGTTCGTTAGATGAAATCTCGCTATGAGAAGAAGAGGACAAGGTGCCAGTCGAACTGCTTGTTGAAACTATCGAAGATGATTCCTTTTCAGCTTCTTTTGGCGAGCTCAAAGAAGAGCCATTACATGCGGTAAGAACAAAAAGACTTAAAATGCCAATTAACGTAACGTTTCTTTTCATAAAATAAGTATGATTAAAATTGATACGTTTATAAAGAAAAATCGTTCAAAAAAAGTGGTCAGGTTTCTGACCACTTAACAATCAAATGTTTGAACTATTTGCCAAGAGCAGCAGTTTTAGCAGCAGCAACTCTGAATTGTTCAAGACCGTCATCGGTTAATGGGTGCTTGATGAGCTTCTTGAGAACGCCATAAGGGATGGTGGCGATATCGCTTCCTGCGAGAGCGCATTGTTGGACGTGTTCGGTGTTACGGATTGAAGCAGCGATGATCTTGGTGTCATAACCATAGTTCATCTTCATTGTGACGATGTCTTCAATGAGTTTGATTGCTTCCCAGCCATTGTCGTCGAGTCTGCCAAGGAATGGTGAGACGTAGGTTGCGCCTGCTTCCATAGCGAGGAGTGCTTGAGCTGCGCTGAAGCAAAGGGTGACGTTGGTAGGAATGCCAAGTTCTTTGAATGTCTTAGCAGCTTTGAGACCTGCGTTGGTCATTGGGAGTTTGATGACGATGTGCTTTGGATCGATAGCGAAGAGTTCTTTGCCTTGTTCGATCATGCCTTCGTAATCTTCAGCGGTGACTTCTGCTGAGATAGGGCCATCGATGAGAGTTGTGATCTTTGCGATGACGTCTTTTTGTTTTAAGCCTTCTTTAGCGATGAGGCTTGGGTTGGTGGTGCAGCCTTTGACGTAGCCCCAATCGGCAGCGTCTTCGATTTCTTTAAGGTTAGCAGTGTCAATGAATAAAATCATGTTATATAGATCTCCTTATATTTATTAACTACTCTACGTTTTTTATTATCTACTTCTATCTAGTAATATGGGAGTAAATTTTTAATATTTTTTGGTTATTTATCCTCTTCGAGGGATAAATCGCCTTTTTTGATCCAACCAAGCTTTCTGAAAAGAAGGTCGAAAGCGAAGACAAGAACGATTGGTGCGATAACACAAACAAGGACGACAAGAAGAATTGAAATAGGATCGTAACTCATTGCCTTGAAGGTGTTAAGAAGGCCAACTAAGCCAGATGTGCCCATACCTGCTCCGACGGAATCTGTAACGAATTTGAAGAGATATGCGAATGGAGCAAGGATAGCGCTTGTGATGATGGTTGGAAGCCAAATGAGTGGGTTTTTGATGATGTTTTTGAATTCAAGCATGCTGGTGCCAATACCGATTGCGATGACGCTTCCATATTTGTTATCTCTAGCGGCTTGAACAGCAAATCCAACCATTTGAACGCAGCATCCGACTAAAGCAGCGCCTGCTGCAAGAGGAACGCTTCCGATGTTGATGGCAACGCAGATTGCAACGCTTGATATTGGAGCGGTCAAAGCCATGCCAACAAGAACAGAAACGATGATGCACATTAATAATGGAACAGCATCAAATGACGCTTTGATAAGAAGTCCAAGTCCAACTGTGATTTGGTGAACCCAGTATGAGAGGAAATAGCAATAGAGGAGGCAGCAAAGAAGTGAGACAAGTGGGATAAGAATAAGATCGACAGGTGTCTTCTTTCTTAATATGAGTTTGATTGCGAAGTAACCTATTAAGGCACTGCAATAGCAGGATAATGGATCACTATATTGAATGAATGCGTTATCTGTTAAGGCGAATCCGAATCCAAGATTACCGACAGCACCTGCAGCAGCGATAGCGGCAACCGCGATTCCTTTCATGTCCAAAGCGATTGCAACGCCTAAGCCAATACCAACGCCCATAAGGCCCTTTAAAAGGTTTGAGAAGGTTGCGATGCTTTGAAGTCCGGGAATATCGGCAAGAAGAGCAATGATGGTACCAATGATTAAAGTACCGAATAAACCAAGGGCCATGCCGTTGGTGCTCTTCATGAGGAATGATTGAGTTTTTTTCCAAATGCTTGTTTTACTTTTGGTCTTTTCCATAGGAAGTCCTCCAAATATCGAGAATAATTAAAGACCATATTTTTCATAGAAAAAAGCAAAAATTAAAGAAAGCGTTTTCCATTTTTCTTTTTGACTATTTTGGCATATAATTTGAAACGCATCCTCGAATGGCGGAATGGTAGACGCAAACGACTCAAAATCGTTCGGGTAACTCCATGCCGGTTCGAGTCCGGCTTCGAGGACCATTAAAGTAGAATAGGTCTCATACTTGATGTATGGGACTTTTTTGTTGGATAGAATAGGTGTGAACTCAGGAAATCAATGATGTTTGGGTTCTTTTTTCAGCTTATAAGATGATTATGTCCATCTCTAATAAATGGAATATACAAGAAGATTACACGATTTGTCTTCAAGGATGCTAAAACTACACGATTTACACGATAATTGTTATAAGAACTATCTGAATCATAAACCAAATAAATAGTATTTTAGATAGAATATATGGACAAAACAAAAGACAAATATATGGACTTTTGGAGCCATTGTGGCATAATAATATAAGTTAGGAGGTGAAATTTTATGATTATCGGAGAAGAAACTGAGCAAATTGAGTTTAAATTAACCACTGGCGAAAAGAAAGAGGCAATGGATTCAATTTGTGCCATTTTAAATAAACACTGTAAAGGGACTTTATATTTCGGTGTTAAGGACGATGGTTATATTTCTGGTCAACAAGTTTCAGATTCAACAAGAAAAGATATTTCAAGATGGATCTATGAATCGATATATCCCCGAATAACACCTTCCATAGAAGTTTTATCTTACGAAGAAAAGAAAATCATTAAGGTTTCATTCTATGGTCATAATAGGCCTTATTCTTCAAATGGTAATTATCTAATAAGAATTGGAACTGAAAACAAAAAAATGACAACAGAAGAATTGATAAGGCTCATTAAGCATGATGATTATTCTTCAAATTGGGAAAATGAGGCATCAAATAAATGTGTTGACGATATTGACGATAACACTCTTTTAGATTTTTATAATTCTTCTATAGAGTGTGGTAGGTTCAATTTGAATGAGTATAACAAAATCAAGATTCTCAATTCTCTTGATTTGTTAATTGGCGATGAACCTAAAAATGCTGCATGGGCTTTATTTGGAAAAGAATCTAAGATTGGGCTAAAACTTGCAACTTATACAACTGATAATAAAGTTACATTTACCGATTTAAAATTAGTAAATGGAAATATATACAATTTAGTTAATGTAGCATTAGATTATGTCTTAAATAGGATAAATTGGAGAGTTGAGATAGGTAGCAAAACTAGAAAGCAAATTCCGGAGATACCAGAAAGAGCTCTTAGAGAAGTTATTGTTAATGCTTTTGCCCATGCCGATTATGAAAGTACTCCAGAAATAGAGATTGGAATACATCCTGGAAAAATAGAAATATATAATCCTGGAACATTTCCAGATGATTTGACACCATTTGATTTTATTGAACGAAATCTATCTTCATTCAGGAGAAACAAGTTAATTTTGGATATTCTTTTTAGAAGCAAGCATGTTGAAAAACAAGGAACAGGGTTCCAAAGAGTTAATGAATTGTGCAATGAGTATGGAGCAGGATGGACATATAGAAAAGAAGCATATGGTTTTTTCTTTGAATTTATAAGGACAAATGTCCAATTAAATGTCCATATAAAAGAAACTCTTACTGATTTAGAACAAATTGTATTTAACATAATTAGAGATAATGAAAAGATAACTAAATCTGAAATTGCTATTAGAATTAACAAATCAGAAAAAAGTGTTCAGAGAATTATAGCTTCTTTAATTGATAAAAAACTGGTACAAAGAGTTGGATCGAATAAGACTGGATATTGGGAAGTCCTCAAGTAATGGCAGCAACTGATGACATGATATAAACTGATTGGAGGTTGGAATTTGCGATGTTCAACGTTAGAAGAAGCAAATCGTTCTGGGCTTGGCTCCTGGTTATAGTTTTCATTAATCTAGGATTCGCGTATTTTGTTGTCCTCTTTTCTACCCAAGGGCTGTTTGACGACCATCTGGGTGGGGCGATTACGTTTCTTTCAATTCTGGGGATAATATCCGCTTCCGCAGACGCCGTATTCATCGCGGTGACAACTAAAAAACATTATGGCTTAATGGTTGATGACAAATTCTACTATTGTGGGAAGAACATCATGGACGGCGCCACGAAAACCGGCGAAAGAATGATAAAACGAGCTTACAGAGAATATGCTGCAGGGGATAAGGAAACTCTCTATATAAACAAGACGACGAACCGCGACCTTTCGTTTGTCGTAATAGACGCAAAAGGCGGTGACAAAATCGTCGTCTTCTACTATATCGACATCCAATATGATTACATAGACTCCGACGAAAAATTAAACTTGGCGAACATTCAAGCAAAATACGGCAACGCAGCCCCGAACGAAGAATACCGAGTCGTCAAATTGCCAAACGGCAAATTCACTATTGAAAGGTTCTATTCAATCCCGAATTTTTTTGAGCGTGAGATTTATGAGCTGAGCCCGGAAATGGAGCTGTTCAAAGACGAGTCGTTCTCCAAAAACTACGCTGAGGAATATGAATCGGAGGGTGAGGCGTTTGCCGCTGCTCAAGAATACAAAAAGGGCAGACGCATCTAGTTTCCTGGGCAAAAAACAAGTCCACAATAGAGGGCAATCGTTAATTATTCTTGCAGTGTGTCAATGAGCGCTCCTCAAACCATTTCTTTGAACCGTACGAAGCGTTTCAAAATCGTACGAACAACAACTCAACCGTGCGGATTGTATGAAAGGGTTGCCCTAACACACGTAAATTAATGAACTGATACGAAAAAAAGTATCAGTTTTTTATATGATGAACAATACCCAGCGATTTTGTTGACGCTTGTCACGTCTACCATAGTGACCATGACACATAAAAAATCCAGTCGGTATCTACAAAATTTGTAATTCTTTATCGTAAGAAAACGAGTGATTTAGCATAAAACTCGCTCCGAATTTCTAGTCCCTTTGATAGACTTCGTTTGATTGTCGCCTTTTATCTATCTCTTCTGTATTTGATGTTTATGCCGTTTCTTGAACCTTTGCCATGTTTCTTTTCGAAATCCTTAGCAAATGCTTCAGCGTCACTTCTGTTTTCAAAAACGAAATCTCTACCATCGCTATAGTAGTCGCCATATTTATTCGAGTTGCTTCCAAGGTAGTTGTTTGCAGTTACGTCTCCCGTAAATTCATCGAGGATTTGACCACCCATCTGGGCTACGCCGACGGCACCTGCAAAGAGGACAAATCCTCCGAAAAGCGAAAGACCAACGACGAAGAGGCTTGCTCTTCCCACTGACTTAATGTAGGACCTAAGCCAGAAGAAAATGAATAGTAAAGCGGCAAAAGCAGTGACTCCCGCCATAATGTAGGTGATGACTTTCAAAGTCATTGGGAGGAATGTCATGTATTCGATGTCAATAATGCCACTAAAGACCTCGACAAGCGAAACAAACACAAAGCCTACGATATAGAAAACCCTTCTTATTCTTGGGAATTTGTATGGTCCAAAGAAGTATAAGAAACAGCTGTAAAGGAAGGTGAATACAAACAGAGGATAGCCGATGGCTAGAAAGCTTTGTGGAATGATTTCATCGAATTCGGCGCCTAAGCCACTATAAACGTACATGAACAAAGCTTGGAAACCGAAAATGGCAACCCAGAATAAACGGTTAAGATGTGGATGAGGCTTCTTAATGAACGCTCTTTGTTCGATTTCAAGAATGATAAGAGTAATAGGGGCCATAACGATAAACGCCACAAGAAGCGCTCCCATTCCTCCTTGGACTGAGCCAATAAGATTTCGGTTGAATACGAGCATTGATATGATGAGCATCGCTTCCATTAAGGCGCCACCTAAGAGGTTAGCGGCAAGCGATCTATCGCTACGAAGCAAGTTCTCGTATGAATCGTCATAAATGTCTCTTTCTTCAAGCTTATTGATGACAACAAGCCAAAACCAAGCCGCGGAACCGATTGAAAGCAAGAACCATAAAAATCCGCTTCTGCCTTTTTCAATCGCTTTCTTTCTGACGATGAAAGCCAAAATTATATTAACGATTACGGCCACTATAGCGGCAATGATTAACCCAATGACGAGTTTTCCTAAGTTTTCGATATTGTCGTTATATGGACTTTTTAGCATTTTTGAGAAGAAAGACATATCCTCATATCCCCCTTTTGTACAATAAAATTAATATTGAAACATTAAAGGGATATCAATAGTTCCTTCTTTCGTAACAAGAATCTTTAGCGTTTTGTTCGTGTGTTTTGAAAACCTACTTCGTAGAATGCGTCCTTTTTTGTCGTCTTTTATTTGACTAAGAAAGAAGAACCGTCAATGGCAATGCTTGATGAATAGAAGCCTTCAACGAGCTTCACCATATCATCAACGTCTTTTGCGCCCATGATCTCGTTTGAGGAATGCATTGCAAGTTGCGCAATGCCAATATCGACGGTGGTAAGGGACACTTCGGAATTGGAGATGTTGCCAAGAGTGCTTCCGCCTCTAAGGTCATTTCTATTCGTGTATTCCTGGTACTTGAGTTCTTTTTTAGCGCAGATCATTTTGACGATTCCTGCTGAGAGGGCATCGCTTGTGTATGATTGGTTGGCGTTGTACTTGATGACGATACCGCCGTTAAGTCTAACGTCAGTGGTTGGATCAGACATTTCTGGTCTATTTGGGTGATTGGCGTGTGCGTTATCGATGCTAAGCATGACTGAGGAAGCTAAAGCTTGGAACTTCTCTTCTTTGCTCCATCCTAAGGCTTTGGCGATTCTTCCTAATGTGTGCTTTAAGAAATCCGAGTTAGCGCCTTGCTTGGTAAGGGATCCAACTTCTTCATTGTCAAAGCTTGCGTATACGCTAATGGCGTCATCTCCTTTGGATTCAAGGAATCCGAATAATGCGCTGTAAGATGCGGCAAGATCATCTAATTTTGGGGAAGAAAGGAATTCTTTGCCAATACCAACTAAAGTTGGTTTCTCTCTTTGGGCGAGATATAAATCATATGAAAGGACTTCTTTGTTATCGAGTTTCTCTGATAAGTATTTGTTGAATGAGAAATCCTCAGGAACTTCACCTAGCATTGGGATGGTATCCCTTGCTGGATTTGCCTCGAATGCGGTATTGACGTTTCTGTTCATGTGGATGCAAAGGCTTGGGATATAGCAAAGATCCTCATCGATGTATAAAAGCTTCGATGTAACTTTTTCATCTTCTTTGACGAGCACTCTTCCTGCTAAGGTAAGAGGCCTATCGAAGAATGAGTAATAGATGCCTCCTCCATAAGGCTCACAATTAAGTGAGGCGATGTTCTTGTATCTCTTTAATGGGTTAGGTTTGATTTTGAAGGTTGGTGAATCGGTATGAGTAGAGGTGATCTTGAACTGTTTGGTTACTAAAGCAGGAACATTAAAAGCGATGATGCTTGAATCATTTCTTGTGACGAAATAGTTATGACCTGGGGTGATGTCGAATTCCTTGTTTTCCTTTAGTTCGACGAATCCAGCCTTAACTAATTCTTCTTTGATGTTGTTTACTGCGTGAAACTGCGAATGGCTACTTTCAAGTAAGCCCATCATTCTTTCTAAACTTGTCATAAGATTCTCCTTCTTTTCGATTAGAGATTATACATTGATTGCGGTCTTTTGTTTAGGAAGGAATCCCTAAGAAAAGGAGAAATGAGCTATCATCCGAGCGATTTGTCTTTAATGAAAACGCTTACTCGTGTTAAAATTTCTTCCATCAAGGAAGGAATAAAAGACCTACATGGAAAATAAGCTTTTTAAACGTAAGCTGATGAGCAAAGCCATTATCAGTGGCGTTTTTGGTCTTTTGACCCTCAGTTCTGCTGTTGCCATTTCGATGGTTAACGAGAATGTGATCAAACCAAACGAAGGTTTCATCACCAACGCTCTTTGTGAGGTTGAGACTGGTGGTTCAAAGAACAAATTAGGCGAACGTCTTGCTGTGGAAATCGAGCAAGAAGGTATTGTCTTAGCCAAAAACGATGATGACTGTCTCCCGTTAGCGAAATCCCAAGACAAAGTAAACGTCTTCGGTTATGATGCCATCCAATGGATCATCTCCAACTCTGGCTCTGGCAGTGCCGAGGCAGGAAGCTCCCAGAAAACCTGGGGCATTTTGGAGGCTCTTGAAGACAAGGGTATCTCCTACAACAAAGACATCATCAATTACTACAAGAACTGGGCAACGCCAAGAGACAGAGGTGTTAAGTCCTATAGCTCCAGTTATGATGTCGTTTACCGCTTAACAAATCCAAGCTTGTCTAATAACTCCGATTACGCAACGCTTTATAACCAAGCCAAAGCCGATACAGACACTGCAATCGTCGTTATTGGACGTTGGGGAGGAGAACACTTAGATCCTCCACATGAGCAAATCAATAACTACAAATCAAGTAAGACCAAAAACACCGAAAGAGGATATCTTGAAATCACAGAAGAAGAGGAAGAGCTTCTTACCGCTGTCGGAAGGGATTATGAACACGTTGTCGTTGTCATCAATTCCACAAACGTCATGCAAATGGATTTCATGACCGAAATCGAAGGCCTTGATTCATGCTTGATCGTTGGTCCTACTGGCACGGTCGGTGCTAAGGCCATTCCTCAAGTTCTTTATGGCGACGTTAACCCATCTGGAAGAACCGCTGACACATGGCCAATGGATCATAGATACAATGTCGCTTATTACACGACTGGTTATTGGCCAGATCAAACAGGCACGTATTATACTAACGTTCCTAGTGGCGCTAACCTCGCAAACAAAATCGATACAGCAAACTTCGCTGATTACTACGAAGGGATCTACGTTGGCTATAAGTGGTTTGAAACCGCTGATGCCGAAGGATTCTGGGACAATAACACCTATAATGGCTACAATAACGTTGTCGCATATCCATTTGGATATGGCTTAAGCTACACTGACTTCAGTTGGTCAGTAGTGAGCGCTTCTCCAAACACCGGTGCTTCAATCACCGAAAACCAAGATGTCACCCTTCAAGTCAAAGTCACTAACAATGGCACTGTCGCAGGAAGAGATGTCGTTGAAGCGTATCTTACTGCCGAGTACCACAAGGGAGGCATCGAGAAATCAGCAGTCAAACTCGTCGC
Source organism: Bacilli bacterium (assembly GCA_024408335.1). GTDB lineage: Bacteria > Bacillota_I > Bacilli_A > RFN20 > CAG-826 > UBA4951. Next base: position 86,518 of record JAKSVB010000004.1, on the reverse strand, counting down.
ATTCCAAAAGACGAAGACTCTCATGCCTGGCGAATCCGAAATCGTTACGCTTACCGCAAAGACTCGTGACTTCATGCAGTTCGACTGCTATGACGCAAATAAGAACGATCACGCTGGTTATGAACTCGATCAAGGCGAATACCAAATCCGATTCATGTCAGACGCTCATCATGACAAAGAAGGATGCACGCCTGTCAAATATCAAGTTCCTACCACAATCAACGTTGATCGCGATCCTGAAACGGGAAACGAAGTAAAACCACTCTTCACTGGTGAAGACGCGATTGATGGAGTCTCATGCGATGGCAAAACCATCAATGAAGGAGTCACATTCTTAACAAGAGAAGAATTCGCTCCTTTAATGACTTCAATCAACCCATGTAGACCTTGGAACAAAGGCTTAGAAACATGTGACGATTCATCAAAACCAACCGCATATTCGACAAACATGGCAAACGCTTGGGATAACGCTACAACCGATGTATTCGGTAACCCAACTCCAACAGATCCAGTGACATTCGGCAAAAAGAACGGTCTTACTGTTCTTGATAGCAATAGACAATTAACCGAACTTGGCATCACTCTTGCCGAAGATTACGACGCTGAAGAATGGGATGATGTCCTTGATCAAGTCACTTGGGACGAAGTTGGCAAGATTGCCGCTGGTCAAAGCTACAGCAGACCTGGCATTGCTTCAGTGGGTCTTAGAACCAACAATAACGACTACCGTGATACCGAAGGCGCGAGCCAAGTCGGTGGTAGCTTAGACGGCGGAAGAAGAACCACGGCCTATCCAACACCTTCTGTCCAAGCTCAATGCTGGAATGAAGATATCTCTTACTCATTTGGCTTCTCAGAAGCTAAAGACATGTCCTTAACTGGCAACGACTACTTATATGGTCCAGCCAGCAACATTCACCGTAATCCTTATGGTGGACGTCACGCTGAATACCATTCTGAAGATGGTTTCTTGGCAGGCAAATGCCTTGCTAACGTCACCAAAGGCCTTTCAGATGGTGGTAAAAACGGCTTCATCAAGCACTTTGCGATGAACGATACCGAATACCACCGTGTCGGCTTATTCCTTTGGACAACGGAACAAGCAATGAGAGAACTTTACCTTAGACCATTCGAAGAATCGGTCAAACACGGCGAAGCAACCGCTCTCATGACCTCCTTCAATAGAATCGGCGCTATCTGGACTGGTGGCTCACAAGCCCTTATCCAAGGCGTCCTCCGCAATGAATGGGGCTTTAACGGCATGACCATCACCGACTACACCGAAAACGGCACCCTTCAAGATGCCAACCAAATGGTCAGAAGCGGTGGCAACTACATCCTTGCTAGCTCAAACTACTCTCACCCATCTTTAAGCAAGGCAACCCCAAGATTCCAATGGAGAATGAGAGAAAGCGCAAAGCAAGTCATCTATGGCAACCTCAGAACCCAATACTGTAACTATAGATACAACACCGAAGGCAGCAACAAAGTCGTCATCAATAACTCCAAGGCACCTTGGATCTGGTGGAAACCTGCTCTCTATTCGATTGAAGGCACGATCATTACCATGTTTGCCATCGGATTCATCCTTCCACTTATTCCAAGCAATCAAGAATTTAGAGAAGAACTCTTGAGCCGCCTAAAGAAAAAGAAGGAAAACTAGAGGAGGAAAATCATGAAGAAAGCAACTAATTGGTTTTTAAATAACCTTAAGTGGATCTTTGTTCTTGTAGCGCTCCTCATCACGGGCGCAGTTGTCGCAGGCACGATGATTGGCTCATACCAAAATTATCTCGCCTATGAAAAAGCGTATTATGAAAACGATCTTGAAGTGAGATCAAACGCTCCAGCGGAGCCTTTGAACATCGATATCGACGATGAATTCGTGTCAAAATACAAAAACACCAAAATCGTCGATGCCAGTGAATTAACCGTCACAACAACCCAGTCAGACTATATTGTTGAGGATTACCTTGATCTAACGAAAAACGGAGGATCAATAACCTTGAAAACAAGTCTCGACAAAAAAGCATTCGTCGATGTTGATTTCCTTGTTAGTTCCACGAAGGAAACCAAGCAAGGTCAAGAAACCGTCTACGGAGTCAAGAGCCTCTTAGAGGATGTAGACTTCATTATCAATGGCGAAACCATGGAAGGGGATGTCACTCTTCCTAATTCAAGCGGTGAAGTCGAATGGCATCACCTTGTCATGAATGGTTTTGCTCTTCCAGAAGGCGAAGTGACAATCACCATCAAGAGTAAGAGCGGCAAAAACTCTTCAATGCCTCAGCTTCAAAACATTTCACTCTTCTCAAGCGAAGCGCTTGCTTAAACATCAAAAAAAACTCAACCTCTTCCAAAGGCTAATGCCTCAAGGACGAGGTTGTTTTTTGTTTCTCTTTTTAAAAACAAATTGAACTGAAAAATCAAATAACAATAAGCAAGATAATCTTCCTCTTTCTTGTTGGTTACGTTTTTAGTTTTGTGTCGGCGAAGAATCGTCAAATTCCTAAAGATTTTTATTCTAAAAATCGCTTCTGGCCTTTATGATATGTGCTTGAATATGAGATCACGCGATTCAAAAGAGTACTATAACGCAAAAGAGGGCAATCACTACGAGGAATATAAATCCTTCAAAGCAGAGGAATACTACCCTCTTGAAATCGCCAAATCGCCATTAGAGATATCAAGCGTTCCTGAGATTCAAATCGAAGAAACGAATAAAATCACAACAAATAATGAAAAAGGCATCGATAGCCTTGATCAAATAAAAAACATTCGTTCAACAGGTGAAGTGGAGACCTCTGTTTCCTCATCTTCTAGTGTTACTGCAACAAGCGCTTCATCAGGCGCTGCTCAGGCTGCTGCCACAACAGCAGGAGGAACCGTTGCATCAGCCGCAGTCACTGCTGTAGCAGTTGTTGTCTCTGGTGTGGCAGGACCTCTATTAGATACACCAGTTGATCCAATAGCCACACTAAATTCCTTCTATTCCGCTAGACTTGAGAATTCTTTTGAAATAGGCTCAGACTACGCCATCATCAAAATAGAGAAAAGCGATATGCAAATGGAAGGCGATTCTCCTAATGACGCCTATGAGCTTGTAATCAATATCGATGACAATACAAAGAAAGTAATCAATATCGATAACGTTAACGATGAATATCTCGTAACGGGATTAAAACCAGAAACAACATATAAATACAGCATTGGCTATTCGAAATATGAGAATAACGAATATTCATCTTTCGTGACTCGTTACACTAACGAATTTGTGTCCATCGCTCCAAAAGGTGAGCCAACTCTTCTAATCGATAAGGCAAATACCCACGTAACTCTTGATGAGAATAATCATCTAGCCTCACTAGAATATTCATGCTTCCTTTCTGAATACAACGGAGATCCAGTTTTAGCCATCTCAAGAACCGAAGGCGTCAAAGACTTTGAAGATCCTGCAATATCCTCTTTCGATGAAGCTTTCTCGAGTGATCATTTCTTTAACGGCACGATTAACTCACTAACCTCCAAAGCGGTCTATTTCACCGCCTTTGGCGTAACCGAAGAAGAAGGGCTCAAGTATCTTGACTCAAAAGAATATAAGACTGATATCCCAGAAGATTATTCGTCCTATCACCCAATCATCATCGATGAAGCGTATTGCGTTAACGCTGACGCGAGATCAGTAACTGCATATGGAGAGGTAAAGGAAATCAATAAGCTCTTCACCCCTAATGAGGTATATGCGAAAGCGGTTCAATATGATGAAGATGGTCAAGAGCTTAGTGAAGTCGATGCAGCCTTCGAATTAAGCGAAGATTCAAAAGGATATGAATTCTTCACCTTCGTTTCATATGGAATCAGCAAAGTTAAGTTTGTTCTCGTGACAAGCGATGGAAATACCCTCTACGAATCACCTAAGTACACTTATGATGGTGATCAGTCATATCCTATCGTCTTTGATAAAGTTGCCGCTAAAGACGTAGAGATCATTAGCTACGATAGCGATAACGAAACCATGGATATCAAAATCAATACAGGTTTCGATAATTCATATTTCCCTAACTTCTTATATAGAGTGGAGGCTCTTGACCTAGAAGGTTCTAGACTTGGCACCTATGAAGGAAGTGACGCGGAAGTAATTCTTACCATCCCTCAAGATAAGGAATTTAGGCTTAGATACACTGAAGTCGGAACCTTCGTAGGAGGAGATCATGAGTATGAGACTTATTACTCTAGTGACACCTCTCTTGGTAAAGAACCAATTCTAATTCTCGAAAAGACTCCAGAATTCGATGGATGTAACTGGGTGATCCCATATATCTGTGACTCAATATATGACTATGAGGATATGAGCATCGAACTAAGTGTTACGACCTCATTTAGGACGTACGAGATAGTAATCGAAGAAGTAGAGGCATCTGGCATCATCACCCTTGATATCGATGAACCAGAACTTGGTGAAGTCGAAATCAGTGGTCTTCTCTTATATAAGGACAACCAAAATGGTAGCCAAACCAAAGAAGAGGCCATCGAAACGATGACATATGACCTCTCTTGGAAGCTTGATATCGTTCAAACCACTGCCGATATAACGAACAATGGAGTGATACCAGTCACCCTGAATCTTGATTACCTTTGCCCAGAAAGCTGGACCATGCAGTTCTATGATGGTCATTCCATTGAAGAAGTTGATCTCACTAACGAGTTCACCGTGTATCTCTCTGGTTACTACGACTCAACCATCACCGTGGAATTCCTAAATGATGATGGAAATATCCAAAAGACCACAAGTGTGGATATAACTCCTAATGATGCGGTCGATACTCTTCAAAACATGACATTTGGCTTCGACCAAGTTAACCCTGGTGATTCGGTTGTCACTTATAACAGTGATGGCACGATGAATATCTATAGGGATATGAGGGTAAGTGGCGACACCGCAAACTTCTTCTATGACGCGATGCTTGTGAGCGGTTCCGAATTCGATGAAGAGCATTACATAGAGAGATATGAAGGAGCCATCCATAACATCAGCAATGAACGTTATTCAGTGATCGAAGACGTTCCTATGGAACCATATTATGGCTTCGTATATTACAAGGTCTATTTGTATGACAACGTCCATTACCTTATCGACAAAGGCATTCCTTCAGGAGGAATAGAACATAATGGCAACATGATGTGGACCACCGAAGGAAGGTATGATGGCACAAATAACACCTCAGAAATCGAAGTGATCATGAATTACTGGTGTGAACTTGATAACTGGTATGAGCTTAATGGCATTGAATATCAATTTGATTCATTCCAAACAAGCCATGAAGACTGTTATCTCATCGTCACTCCAGGATATCTAGAAGGAGCGACACTTAAGCTTCGTTCCGCTAGATATTCGGAACATTATGATGAGCTATCGCTTTGGATCACGATGAAAGGCGATAGGTTCTTTGAGGAAACCTACGTCATCGAAGGGTTAGAAACAGTGTGAAGCACTGTATCAATAAAAAACAAAAATATGTGGAGGTAAAAACATATGAAACAGAAGAAAAAGACTAGAAAAGTCACTTCAATTGTCAGCATCGCATTAGGTGCAATCATCTTGCTTTGGTTTATCGCTTCAGCGCTTCTTGAAGTGATCATCCCAGAGACTGCTTATGCGGCATGGATGAAAGGGGTATGGGACATCACAAGCATCCCTGCAGCTTGGAACGATCATTACCCAGTCCTCATCCATTCCCTTGTCCTTATCGTCGTCGTATTTGCCTTAAGCAAAATACTTCGTTCGATCTTCGCTAAGATCATGGAAAAGAGCAATAGAGCGAAAACGGTCATCACCCTTCTTGATGGAATCATCAAGTATGGTGCCGCAATCGTCCTCATCTTCTTAGTGCTCGATGCCTTCGGCGTTGAAACGAAAGCAATCTGGGAATCAGTCGGAATCCTCACTCTTATCATTGGTTTAGGCGCCCAGTCCCTTATCGCCGACATCATCGCTGGCATCTTCATCATTTTCGAAAACGAATATAACGTCGGCGAAATCGTCTCCATCGATGACTTCCGTGGAACGGTCGCAGAAATCGGTATCCGCGCTACAAAGATCCTCGATATGGCAGGCAACATCAAAATCATCAATAACAGTGACATCAAAAACGTCGTCAACCTTTCAAGAGAACTCTCTCTTGCTGTCGTTGACTGCGAATTCCCATATGATGTCCCAGTTGAGTTTGTCGAAAAGATCCTCAAGGACGCTTTCCCTGAATTCAAAGAGAAGATCCCTGCAATCGTCGATGGCCCATTCTATAAGGGTGTCTCTGCTTATGAAGCAAGCAACGTCGCCGTTAAGATCGTTGCAAAATGCCAAGAAGAAGACAGATACCAAGTTCAAAGAGACTTAATGAGAGAATATAGACAACTCTTTAACGCCCACGGCATTGACCTCTCTTTCGATCAAGTCGTTTTGAATCAACCAACAAAGACAGAAATCAAAGTCACAAAGAAGATCAAGAAAGAAGCAGAAGACTTCGTCGAAGAACAAAAAGAAGCATCCGAAGGCTTAGAACAAAACGTAACCTCCAACGTTTAATTTTCTAAGCGAAAACAAACATTAGAAAGAGCATGACAACATGCTCTTTTTTGTCGCTGATTTAGCGATTGATGTAGCGGTCGAAACGCTTTAAGATTCGAGACCTGGCTATGTGCCAAATTTGGAAAGTATATAGCTTGTCTAAAAGCGGCAAATCAAGGATCTCAATTAGAAAACGCGAAAAGAAAATAGACAGAAGAAATGAATAATCCCAAAAATGGTATTGCAATCCCAGAAATGGGACATATAATTGAAATTGCCGTGAGGCGAAAGGAAGGGATAATATGACGAAATTTGGAGGAAAGGTAACTGCTCGCATGAAGGAAATGCACATGGATCAAAAGACTCTGGCTGGATTGGCCAACATTCCAACATCAAGTCTAAACCGCTATATTTTGACGACTGAACCAAGAATCGACGTCATCATGAGGGTGGCCGCAGCCTTAGAGGTTGAACCATCCTATTTTACGGATTCTTTTAACGCCGCAGTCGGAGCGTACAACGAAGTTGTTTCGCTGGTTACTAGAAGCAGAAAGGCACTCACAATCGAGGAAAAGCAAAAAATCATAGCCGTGCTTCTTTCGGAGGACTAAATTGTAGATGAAACTTTCCAAAAATAAGTATGACGAAATAGATAGGAAGGTCTATCAACTGTTGATGGACTTCAACCCAACTGGGTTTCCTTTCGACGTCGTCTTGCTTGCTGAATGGATGGGTTTCAAAACTTACTCGTTTTCCTCTTTGTCTGAACAAAAACGTGATTATCTTCTCAGTGACGAGAAAACATCAACCGGGTTTCACATTTGTGACAGGCGCATGGACAAGCCGGTTTTCTGGATTTTCTACAACGATGATGTTGAGAAAGGAAGGTGGTACTACACTATCGGCCATGAAATTGGCCATATTGTGCTTGGCCACGGATCCAACCCTACACTAGAACAGGAGGTGGAAGCTGAATATTTCGCAAAACAGCTTATGGCTCCTAGGTGCCTCGTTGTTGCCAAAAATATGAAAAGTCCAAAGGAAATTCATAGTCACTTCTGCTTGTCGTGGGAGGCGGCTAATTACCTTTCAGAGAGCGTTGAACGAATTGTTGAGAAAAACGCGGGCAACCGATATGAGAACGATACAGAGTTTCTCTCGTGGTGTGAAGGAAAGGGGTGGTTAGAAAAACAAGAATAGGTTCAAATCATTGATTTATTAGAGAAAAACGATCCGAGCGGGAACTCAGACCGTTTTGTCAGCAGATGAAATATCCACTGGTAGCACATAGATATTACATCCGCCGACCGATGTTTTGCGAGTTTTATTTGTCTCTTAAGCGAAAAACATCGCAGAAAGGTGTAATGTTTATGAGAAATTTTAAATCAAAGGTCCCTGCAAAAAGGGATGTATTCTTAGCTTATCTTATCGACGGCGCTCAACGCACCGCAGGAAAGGGCTATCCAATCATACCTGCGGAATTCTGTTATCAAGGGATTCCGTCGGACATCATTCAATGGGATCACAGGTCGGAAGTCAAGGATCCAAAAACCGTCGCTATGTCGTTTTATTGCAACGACGAATGGTTCCAGCCGGTGATCAGTAATCCTCAGGCGTACGTTGAGAAATTGCGCAAATATGAGTGCGTAATAGGAATGGACTGCAGCCCATATGATAATATGCCCCAAGTGCTGCAAGACTATCAAATTTGGCTAAATCTTGCGAACACATAGTATTATGGGTCGAAAGGGCTGAAAGTGATTCCGAACGTAAGGCTTGGCAATAATTTCACGTTGGATTCCTTGAAAGCATACCCTAAGCATACAATCATAGCGGTCGGAACTAACGGTTTCACAAAGAATTTGAAAAACCGTGATATTTTTATGATACAAATGTCTGTTGTTGTAGACGAACTCGAACCGGCAGGGATACTTGTATACGGCCCGGTTGATGATACGGTTTTCATCGGAGCGAGATTAAAAGGAGTTCCAATCTACAAATACGATTCTTATATGCGCAAAAAATACCTCTCAAAAAAGCAGAAGAAGGGAGGTGAAAACCATGAAGGGGAATAGCTTACTATTTGACAATTATTCAATCGCTCCTTCGTCTTACGACAGTTACGACTATTTCGATGACCGATATTCGTCATCACCTTTGAATGGCGAGTCGCAGCCTTTTCAAAAGGAATACTCGGTATATTCGAAAATGAAAGAAAAAGACATTCGGAGCGGCGTTTACAAAGATGACGTTGGCTATGCAAAAAATCCAACTGCCAAGACATTAGATTCGCTTCTTGACGGCAATTACATTGTGGACAAACACTTTAATAAAAAAGTTCCCTATGTTGTCACTACGGATGGAAACGTCGTGATAGGCGATAGAAACGGTAACGGAAAAACGCCGAGCAGAACACCGACTCCACATCCGACGTTAATCGGAGGAACGGACCCAAAGGTTCGAATGGCTGGAATATTGGATATACGTGGAGGTAAAATTTACTTGTTCGATGATCGAAGTGGCCATTATAGGCCCAACCCCAAATCAATGATATTCGCCGAAGAGGCATTTGCTAAATACCCTAAACACAAAAGGTTTAAAGGAGGAAAGTAACCATGGAAAAAACATACGACGAAAAATACAACGAATTACTTTTTGGAATAGATTACCAGTCTGATTATTCCGAAGAAGAAGTAGAAAACGCAGCATCGGTCGCCGAGAAACTGATTGACGATCTAGGTGAGGAAACGGTTTTTGAAGGCTGGTTTCAGTTCTTGCTCGAACGTGTCAGCGACAAGAAATCTGCACGCAATTTCATGTTTGCCTTTTATAATTTCGGCGGCCAAGATTTCAAGATCAGCGACCCTTATCCTTTCTTGGCGGCATTGTTCACTAAAGTCGGACTCTCGATTGAAAATGGGCCAGTTGCAGAGGATGAAGATACGTTCGATACCTTTGATTCGATTTATATCTCTATGCTTTCAAATACAGGGATCATATCGGACGAAGACTATTTCGAAGCGAACTTATTCAAGGACGAAAGACTCTTGAGAGCTATCGCTGAGTTTAAGAACAAAAAATAATAAATGGCTAATGATTTACGCCAACTCATGACGCCTAAGCATTAAGAAAAGGCGATGTTATATGAGGGGAAACCTTTTTGAATGACTCCTTATAAGTTGCGGTCAAGGCACCTTTTTACCCCCTTCACCGCAACTTTGAAGGATTATTTGAAGAAATCTTCTATTGTAATGGCGTTGCTCCAAGATGAGCTATAAGCGTTCTTTGCTATGCCAAAAGTAGTAATCAAAACATTCCTAATAACGGATTTCTTTTTGGTTACTAGAGAAAGCGCGCTTACCTTGTTTCTTAGTGACAAGTCGTTTTCTTTCGTTGGCACAAACTCGCTTCCGTAGTATTTCATTTCGCATAGGTTAACCACATTATCGGCTCTTTCAATGATCATGTCGATTTGAGCGCCTTTTTCTTCTTCGCTTCCTTTTTTGTAGTAACTTGAAACCGATGAATTAATTCCGCTGATCCCTAAAGCGGCTTTGATCTCTTTAGTATGTAAGAAGCAGAAATTCTCAAAGGCAAACCCTCTCCATGAGACGATCCTTTGATTACTTAGGTTATAGGTCCAGAACGATTCATTGAGTTTTGTCTTTTCATCGATGAATTCGAGATAGAATTTGCAGAATGGATCGATCAATTTGTAATATGGGTTATTCTTTGATTCTCCAAATGGGGCGTATTTTTCGACAAAAGAACAAAGGATCAAAGAATCCAGTTCTTTTGATAAAGAGCCATTATCGCTCACCCCGATTTTTTGACAAATTTCAGATCTCGTAAGGCCGATATTCTTTTTGCTTAACGTTCTGACGATTGCCTCCATTCTTCTAGGGTTAGTGAAAATTGAAGTGAATAATCTGTTGTATTCATCTTTTAGGATTGCGTTCTTCCCAAAGAAAAGGTCATCAACGTTTTGAGAAAGGCTTTTCTCTTTCGTGAAGTAATTAAGGTAATATGGTATGCCTCCAAATATCATATAAGATTGGATGACGTCATATTCAGAGAGGTACACACCTTTTTCGTCGAAGTATTCTTTGCATTCTTTGACGCCAAATGGCTTCAAATCGATGAGTCTTGTAACCCTGCCATATAGTCCGCCGTGGTTGTTGATAAGTTTGTTATTCATCCAGGAGATGGCTGAGCCACAACTGACAAGCAAAACATTCCTTGAGCATAAGTATGTATTCCAGAATCCTTCTAAAGCCTGCATGAAGTTGCTTCTTGGCGTATCCATCCAAGGAAGCTCATCGAGGAAGATTACTTGTTTTTCGCCGTTTTCTTTTTCTCTAAGAAGCTTAGAAAGCATATGGAAAGCTTCGAGCCAGTTTTTTGGCTTAGAGGTTTCGGTTGATCCATATTGCTTTAACGAATTGTAGAAGTGGGCGAGTTGAGCGTCCATGTTTTTTGCGTCGTCTTCTTCACTATTAGGAGATAACCCTGCATGGCTGAAAGTAAATCTTTCTTTCAAAGTCGCATTGACTAAGAAGGTTTTTCCTACGCGTCTTCTTCCATAGATTGCTAAAAACTCAGGGTTCTCACTCTCTAATAAGTCATTGATTATTTTGATCTCTTCTTTTCTTCCTACTATTTTCATAAAAAACCTCCAAAGTTGCGGTCAAGGCACCTTTTTACCCCCTTCACCGCAAATTATACGCCATTTTAAACAAAAAGCACCTTATAAATTGCGGTCAAGGCACCTTTTTACCCCCTTCACCGCAACTTATAAGCCATTTTCACGTTTTGTAGAAACAAAAACCGATTACTAAATCGATGGCCGTGATTGATTTGGGATACTATTGAGAAGTATCGGCAAACCGATATAATTAGTGTATGACATTCCTTGATCTTATTTCTGAAAAACGTTTGACGGTATATAAGATATGCAAGGCATCCAAATTGCCTTTGACAACGCTTCAAGATATATCGTCTGGTAAAACTCTCTTATTGAATTGCAGTGGGAGGACTCTATTAGGCTTGTCTAAAGTCTTGAATGTGTCGATTGAAGAATTGCTTTCATTAGAGCCAGAAGAGGATAAAAACCTGTTTCCTCCGTTCTTATCCCATTCTATCGACTCTCTAAGAAAGGCTGTTAGGACGGAATCGACATTGATTGATTGCGCTTATGATGAACTTGCTAGTTCAATTAACGTGGCAGAGATTGAGCAATGTATTACGCACGAGATGGCAGATAGATTGAGAAAGAGGTATTTCGCTCTTGATTGACTTCACCATGGGATAGAACGTGTGGTCTTGCGTGTAAATATTTAATTGGTGAAGGAGAACAGCTTTTCGATTTTGCCAGCGTAGCCTAAAATCAACCTTTGCCGAAAATAGACTAAATTTGGCAAGAATCTCCTTATAAATTGCGGTCAAGGCGCCTTTTTACCCCCTTCACCGCAACTTATAAGCCATTTTCATTCTTTAAAAGCGTCAAAAATTAAACGATATTTGAGATTCTGATTGACATTTTGCAAACAACTGTCGAATATACTCGACAAAGAATATATAAATCTGTCGAATATACTCGACAATAATAATGGTGAAGTGTAGAATATACTCGACAAAGGAACAAAGCCATGAATCATGAAATCTTGAAAAGAATCATCTTCGATCAACACGACGTCATCAAAAACACTTATATAGTTGATAGAGACATAGAACTAGAACAAGACGTTAACTATGTTCTCGTAGGGCTAAGAAGATCAGGCAAATCAACTTTGCTCTACAAGAGGGTTCAAGATCTTATTCGTGATGGCGTTGAGTGGAACCAAATCATCTATATCAATTTCGATGATGAGAGACTTATAGATTTCAAAGCCACAGATTTTGACGATATCGTTTTGGTCGCAGAGGAGATGTCTGATAAAAAACACTATTTTTACTTTGACGAGATTCAGGAAATAGATGGTTGGGAAAAGTTTGCGATTCGTTTGGCAAACCACCACCAAAAAGTTGATATCACTGGCAGCAACGCGAAGATGCTCTCAAAAGAGGTGGAAGCAAAACTTGGCGGTAGATATATCTCCAAAGAAATCATGCCATATTCATTTAGAGAATTCTTAAGAGCAAAAGGATTAGAAAACACTGGTCATTCTGCCAAAGACATCGCCTCACTCAACGCGATGCTCGAAGAATTCTTCAAATATGGGGGTTTCCCTGAAACAATCTCATTCAAAAACAAAAGGGAATATGTCTCAAACGTATATCAAAAAGTCTTGTATAACGACATAATCGTCCATAACCAAATCAGAAACGAAAATGGCGTTAAGCTCATGATCAAAAAGATAGCGGAATCCATCAAGCAAGACATTTCTTTTACTAGGATCCAAAACATCATCACCGGCATAGGGTATAAGATATCCAAGGATATCGTCATCGATTATTGTGGATACTGCAAAGACGCATTCCTTTTGTTCACCTTAGAAAACTACTACGCATCATTTTTGGATAAGAGCAGCAATCCAAAATACTATTTCATGGATAACGGGGTATTGAATCTTTTCATAGACGACGATAAGAGCTCGCTCCTTGAGAATATCGTCGCCCTCAAGCTTTATAGAGAAAGCAAGGACTCGCTATATTATTTAAAAGGAACCAAGGTCGATATTGATTTTTATGTTTCTAGCACGAACACCGCGGTTCAAGTCGCCATGTCTCTTTCTCCACAAAGCGTATATGAACGAGAAGTGAATAACTTAGTTGAGTTCGCTAAAGAGTCAAAAGAAAAGAACCCACGTTTACTCATTGTGACTTATGAAGAAGAAAGAACCATCGAAGTTCATGGCATCACGATCGAAGTAGTGCCACTTAAGAAATTCCTTTTAGGGTGATCACATAGGTAACTGCGCTAATTAAACGTTAGTTCACAAAATACAATTAGAAGCTGATGCTAATACATCGGCTTTTTCTTATTGCCGCTCTCTTTGTATAATAGATATCAAAGAGACGTTAGATTATGAAAATAGATAAGAGCCTTTGGGAACCACTCAATACCCCACAATACCAAATCGAAGACGACAAAATAGTCATAGTGACAACCCCTCACACAGACCTTTGGCAAAGAACGTATTATCACTTTAGGAACGACAACGCTCCAATGCTACAAGTGAAGACCAAAGAGAAATATTTCTCTTTCGTCGTCAAAACGTCTTTCGAAGATAGCAAAGTCCGTTTCGATCAATGTGGTGTTGTGATGTATCTTGATGGAGAGAACTGGCTCAAAGGTTCAATCGAATATGAAAACGATGAATACCAGCATCTTGGAAGTGTTGTCACCAATAACGGATATTCGGATTGGGCCACAACAGAAATACCATCAAACGTTAAGTCGATGTGGTACCGCCTTTCAAGAAGGGAAGATGATTTTTGTATCGAAAACTCAGTTGATGGAATCTCTTGGAAACAAATGAGAATCGCTCACATGAATAAAGCAATTAATGAGATTAGCTTTGGAATATACGCATGTAGTCCAGAAGAATCATCTTTCAAAGCGGTATTCACCAATATCTCACTTGAGGAGTGCAAGTGGCTCCCTCATAATGGCCAAAAGCCTGATGAAGAATAATTAATATGTCAAACATTGAAGAAACAATCAAAAAGACAACAAAGGCCAATCAAGACAAAACAGATTGGACTAAAGCGTGGTCAAAAGAATATCCAGTTCTTAAGAGATATCAATCTGAAGTGGATACCAAAGAATACGAATCAAAGCTAAGAGATATGCTTGAAGATCTCATGAAGAAATATAACTATAGCTATCAAGATGCGATGCTTGTACTAAAAGACATCCTGTATCACGAATACCTTAGGAACAAATAATGAGAACAATGAAGAAGACATTAATAACGTTAATGCTTGCAAGCGCGACATTATTAGCAGGTTGCTCTCAAGAAGAAACGAAGAAGATAAATCCCGCTCTCGCTTTTTTGGTAAGCGACATCAAAGAAGAGAAAGTAACAATCCATGAAGAATGGGAAAAAGATGACGAGAAGGGCGAACATCATAAGTATCTTGCTGAAGTGGTATTAAAAAACAAAAAGAACGATTCGCTTGGATTCACTTTCATTGATGAAGCCTCACATGTCGTTGGAAGCTCAACAAGCATCAAAAGAGCTAGGACTGCTTTCACATATTTCCCGATTCACGTTTATGGTTCTCCTCAAGCTGAGAGGTTCGAGAACTGCATATATGGCACTACATCGGTTGATGATTACGTTAAGCATTCCGATTCAGCAAACCCTAGTTTTGAGATACCTCAAAAAGGATTTGATTTCAACTTCCGTGGTCTTGATATCGATGACCTTGCTAAAAGCAATGACCATAAGTTTACTGGATCATACGCGCTCAAATACGGATCATTTAGAAAGAAAAGATTCATAAAAGATGAGACCGGTAGTTATGTGGAGTATTTCGTTTCAACATCAGACCAGGGCTTCAATGACGCTTTCAACTTGCCTACTAGTGCAGAGAAAGACCTCACCTTTAGCTATTTCAATGTCGCCATCAAAGAGATATTTGATGTATGTGCCGCTAAAGGGTATGACATTTATAACAAAAACTGATTGTAGCGGAAACAATAGGCAGCTTTTAGTTATACTAAACGAGTGACATTTTTGTACATTTTATTTAAACTATTTTCATCAAAGAGGTACTGATGGAAAAGTTTTCCGGCGGGTATATCCCAGTTAATCTAAACTTTGTAGCCAGCGATTTGCTGGTTTTTGAAGCCCTATCAGAACAATACGCAGGTGTCTGCGCAGTTCTTAGGAACATCCTTTTTAGAGGCGCTCCGACAAAACCTTCTCCATTAATCGTAGACGCACTTGCCCTCACCGAAAAATACGGTGCATTCAACTATTATCACAAACAATCCGAATGCAAATGGTCGGAAACAATCAAAGGTTTCTATTCGAACAATCCCGCGCTCAGATTTTACGAAGAACTAAAAGCAAGATTGCCTGATTATTGGCACTTGTTCTTGCCTGAATGTCCTTTTACCGATATTTCTAATGATCCTTCGTGGCCTAAAGATTCAAGCGTCGATTTCTATGACCCAGTTCATAAAGTCGTAATTGAAATCGATGGCGCTCAGCACAAACTCAAGGACAACATTGTAAAC
This sequence comes from Bacilli bacterium, assembly GCA_024408335.1. GTDB lineage: Bacteria > Bacillota_I > Bacilli_A > RFN20 > CAG-826 > UBA4951. Next base: position 70,763 of record JAKSVB010000004.1, on the reverse strand, counting down.
GACATTAGAAGAGACGATGAGCTTAAACGAATGGGCGTTGATAATGTAATAAGAATTCCCGCTAGTTTTAATGAAAAAGATCTTTCTAGTGCGATAGCAAGAATTAGAAAAGCAATTGAAAAAGAAAACGAAGACCTCAGTCTTTCGAAAAATAGATTCAAGTCTTCTTTGTATCTTTTTGAGGCTGAATACATCGTCGCCTTTAGAATCCAAGCGGCTCTTTTGATGTTCCTTGAGAAAGGCTACTTTAAGAATAACCATCCTATAGAGATTCTTGAGGCAGAAGGCGTAACTGAAAGATCGGTCAAAGCGGCTTTGACCGATTTCAAAAAACTTCATGACGAATTGTGTTTCCTTGCTGGCATTGAAAAAGAATTAGATATATCTAACGCAAGAATAGTTACTGAGTTTACCGATGAACAAGCTCTTAAGATAGACGTCAGTTGTGACGTTTTATATGACGAGGAAATCTTTAAAAGATACCCTAGAGAAATCAGAATAAGAAATGACTATTTCTTCTATCCGTTAAGAGACGTGAACAATGGCTTAGAACACTATCCTAGATATAAGAATCATTACAAAGTAGCCTATGGGAAAATCGACTATTCCCATTTAAAAGGGAGCGACGATAAATACATTCCTTCTTTGAAGTTCTTTTTAGAGTACCTCTTTGGCCATAAAGACTTTAGACCAAAACAGGCAGAAATCATCATAAACGGACTTCAAAGCGATCAAGGTGTTGTTGGCCTTTTGCCAACTGGAAGCGGCAAATCCGTTTGTTTCCAACTTGTGAGCTTCTTAACTCCTGGATTATCGATAGTGATAAGCCCTCTAACGTTACTTATGCAGGACCAATGCACCAATCTCTATTCTAGAAACCTAATCAATACAGCCTATTACATCAATTCAACCACCGTCGGAAGAAGCTCGATGGATATTTTTGAAAATGAGCAATCCAAAATCACTTATGTAGCGCCAGAAAGGTTCTTCAACGAAAAGTTCGAAAAAATCATCACCAAACTATCGCCAAAGGTTTCTCAGATTGTTTTGGATGAAGTCCATTGTCTTTCCGAATGGGGACACGATTTCAGAACATCATATTTGCTTCTTTTCTCGTTCTTAAAAAAGGTCGGCATCAGTGAGCATTCTTTACTTATGGGCACATCAGCGACTTCATCGCCAAGAGTCACTTACGATATCACTAGAGAGTTTTCGAAACTAAAAACGAATGTTGACGTTATAAGAAGTTCCAGCGTAAAAAGACCAGAACTTTTCTTTAGAGTCGTGAATTATAAAGGGGAAGAGGATAAAAACAAGCAACTCCTTGAAATGGTTAAAGCGAATGTCGATGAAGGAAAAAAGACGTTGGTCTTCGTTCCGTATAAAAAAGATACCGACGAAGTCAAATCTCTTTTTGTTGGAGATAGCACCATCAAGCCAGAAACGTGTATCGGTCCAGATAGCGGAGAAAAGAAAAGGAAACTCCTTATCAACTTCTCTAATGGCGAGACGAACACAATGATCGCCACAAAAGCTTTCGGCATGGGATTAGACATACCTGACATCAGAGAAACAATTCACGTTGATTTTTCTTCTTCTGTCGAAAGCGCATATCAAGAAATGGGAAGAGCAGGAAGAGATGGCAAGAATTCCGTTTGCACAATTCTTTTTGAAGATGCGTTTGAATCAAAGACTCAAACTCAAATCCTTTTTTCTTCGTTACCAAGACCTTCCATGATTAAAAACTTTTCTAAACAATCTGACTTTGGCTGCATCGCAAAACAATTGAACCTTATCGCTCTAAGCAACGAGGATCCTGAAAAAGAATCTGAGTTCGTTTTAGCGGTAGCTAAATTCTTGTCAGACGGAAAGACTACCTTCAAATTATCGGAAGCCTTTGATGCATTGCTTCAATATAAAGTGGTGGATAAGCGCTTTTATAAGTTTGTAACAGGCAAAGACGGGAAGAAAAAGATGATAAAGGATTTAGCAAGCTTTGAAAACTTCTTTGAGAAAGCTCTGTACAAACTCTATTTATTAAAGGCTGTTACTTTGTGGAGCAAGAATTACGGAAACTCTCTTGATGACCCAATAATATCAAAGCTCAAGTATAGAGAGATTTCTTCACCAAAGGAAATCACCGAGAATCTCCATTTGTACATAAACCAATACGAGTCATCGTATAAAGAAAAAGCCAACTCGTTTGGAGAAGCCGTCTATTTGCTTAACGATTGGAATTTCGAAAACTTCTATAAACACCGCTGGAGTTCGTTAAGGACTCTTTACGAGATGGTGCGTGATTTTGAGAACTCCGAATCTTTTGCCTCTAGAATCGAGAACTATTTTGCTCAAAATGAGGTATTAGAAAAATCCATTAAAAACCCTTTGCAGTATCATCTATGGTTCGATGCCTTGCAGTCTAACGGCCTTGAAGTTCTAAAAGACCAACTTGCTAGGTTCATTGAAGACTACCCAGACCAATTAGCGGTCAACTTCATTACGGCATTTGTATACCTGATGTTAGATAACTTTGAAGATGTTAATGGTAGAAGTAGACTTTCGTTAGCGTTTAATGAAATGGGGAACATCTCAAAGGAAGGCATAGAAGAAATCCTCGAGCAAATTAGCAGGATGCCTCTTTCCATAGGGCAAACAAAATCGATTCTTTGTTTCTTCGTGGATGAGAAACCAGAATTCTTCTCATCACCGTTCTTGGGTGCGATGATAAGCAGGCTACCAAGAAGAGAATACGAGGAATTCACTACTTATAGAAACCTAAAAACAACGATAAGAAAAATGAAAGAAGCAATTAATGCGGTGGAGGAACTCTTATGAATGAGGAACTAATCAAACAAATAGGTGCCTTAGTTGACGAATTAAAAGAAACGAACAACAAGTACCAGATCGCAATAACCGATAAATCTAACGAATTTCAAGAACTCGTTAGTGATGGCAAAACGAAAGTAGAAGAGTTAAGAAAACAAATTAGCGACCTCAAAGAGGCAACTAATTCATTGCTTTCACTAGTCGAAAAAGGCAAAGGCGATTTAGATCAAAACTCTAAAAGCGTCTCAGAAATAGGTAAGAAGATTGAGGCTGCAACCGATTCGCTTTCTGACTTGGAAAAGAGATTCTTGAACTTAGGAGAATCTTTGGCAGCTTACGAAGAACTCAAGAAGAGTGTCGATCAATTCCAAAAGAGACAAACCGCAATCGAAGTAGAACTTGTTAACTTTCAAAAGAAACTAGAAAACGATAAAGTCTTTTTTGAAAATACTGATAGCAGCATAGAGTCACTAAAGAAAACTGACTTGTATAAACTTTTCGTTGAAGGACAAGAAGAACTCAAAGCAAACTTCATTAACGAAGTAATTGATTCCCTCATTGAAAACGTTCAAGTTAAAAATAAGGCATTTAAATCTAAGCTCGACTTAGAAAGAAAGAGCGAGCCATCCAAAAAAGAGCAATAAAAAAGTTAGGAGTATCGTCATATGGAAGAGAAGAATCTTTGCCCAATCTGTGGCCAACCAACCCGCGTGTATATGGGAAACGCCAGAAAAGACAAACTCTGTGGTAAACACGCAGACGCTTTGAAAGCTGGAGAAATAGTCTTAAACGAAAAAGGTTTGTTTGAAGACTCAAAGACAAAGAAGATCTTGAACAAAGACTATGTTGAGCCAAAGAAAGCAGAACCATCAAAAGATTTGAAAAAGGTCTGCAAGTGCATCGCTTGTGGAAGAGAAGTTGAACCTGGATTCTTTTTCTGCCCTTCTTGCTATCACAAATACAAAGACAAGAAACTCCTTATCGAAGTTACAAACTGTGTTAACTTTGAACTCATGAACGACGCATACGAAGGCCAGTTCACTTGCAACGATGGCCATATCGTCAAGAGCAAATCAGAATTCTTAATCGACAATTATCTTTTCCAAATGGGCATCCCTCACGCTTACGAGAGAGCTCTTCCAATCGATTCAAATCCTGCTCACGATTTGCATCCTGACTTCTTCCTTCCAAACTACAATGGCAAGGGTGTCGATGTTTTTATCGAACACTGGGGATATAACGAGAACAATATCAAATATACAGAGAGCAAAAAGTATAAGATTGAGTGTTACAAGAAACTCGGCATAACTGTGATTTGCACAACCGAGAAGGATATGTTTGACCTCAACACCGCTCTCAAGAGAAAACTCGATTTCTTTAAGCCTGGCCAAGTTAACGAATAATAATGACTTATAATCTAGAACGTTTCATAACCGCTCAAGAAAGAGACTTTGAGCAAGCATACAAAGAAATCCAGAACGGAGAAAAACAAACCCACTGGATGTGGTACATTTTTCCGCAGATTAAAGGCTTAGGTTTTAGTGACTACGCCATCTACTATGGAATCGAATCAGTAGAAGAAGCAAAGGCATATTGGAACAACGATTACCTAAGAGGTAACTTAACTAAGATTTGCCTTTGCTTATTATCGATTGAAGGTAAATCGGCATTAGATATCTTTGGTTATATTGACTACTTGAAACTCAAATCGAGTATGACCTTGTTTTTGGAGGCGACAAAAGAACAAATCTTCTCTGATGTCTTAAAGAAGTTTTACGATGGCGAACTCAATCAACGTACATTACAATTAGTGAGGAAAGCAGGTGTTTCGTATGAAACAGGAAACAATTAATAGAATCAGAAAATTTTCAGAGGACAGAGATTGGGATCAATTTCATAGTCCAGCCAATTTGGCAAAATCCATAAGCATTGAGGCGAATGAACTATTAGAGTGTTTCCAATGGTCCGATGACAATTATGATCTGAACGAGGTCAAAGAAGAATTGGCGGATGTCCTTGTTTATTGTAGAAATATGTTAGATAAGTTAGGCCTTGATGAAGATGAGATCATCAATTCAAAAATGGACCAAAACGAAGCGAAGTACCCTGTAGAGAAAGCTAAAGGAAAGGCTGACAAGTATACAAAACTATGATTGTTTACAACGATTCATTAAGCGCATTTAGAAATCATGTCACTTTAAACATGATGGTCGATATCCTTTTAGAAAACCTAAGAGCAAAAGGAATAGGGGGAGGATCCTCTGGGGAGATTAATTCATGGAATAACTCCCTTCATTTTATGAAGGATGTTTTGGATGACACTTATTTTGACCCAGACTGCCAAGTTGCGATTGAATATAACATCCCACAAACATCAAAAAGAGTCGACTTCATGATAATGGGCAATGATGGCGCTACCGACAATACGGTCATTGTTGAATTAAAACAATGGGCTAAAGTTGAAAAGGTTGACAATAATTGTGACCATTCAATAATGTCTGATTTGAAAAAGAACGAGCCTGTCGCACACCCATCGTATCAAGCATATTCATATAAACGTCTTATTCTAGATTATTGCGATGATGAGCACGTGAACAATGACACCTTAAAACCATGTGCCTACCTTCACAATATGACTGAAAGTTATCGCCCTGTCATAGAAGATGATATATACAAAGAATGGACCGATGAAGCGCCTGTTTTCTTGAAAAATGATGTTTTGAAGATGAGGGATTTCATCAAACAATACATTCATTTGAAGGCCGAAGATGGCTCGCTTTTGTACAAAATCGAAGAAGGCAGACTTAGACCAACCAAATCGCTTCAAGACGCTTTGGATTCGATGCTTTGTGGCAACCAAGAATTCCATATGATCGATGAACAAGTTGTCGCTTATGACAAGATAATGAAAGCGATAAAAGAATCCGAAAAAGATAATAAAAAGCACGTGATAATAATCACAGGCGGCCCTGGAACTGGAAAGTCGGTTTTAGCAATCAACGTTTTGGCTAGATGCATTATCGATTTGAAACTAAATGCTTCATATATCACAAAGAACATGGCACCTAGAAAGTGTTATGCAAATCTTTTGGCCAAGGGAAATGCAAAAAAGATGATGAATCTTCAAAAGGCAATTCAATCGCCATGGTGTTTGCCTAACACCATTAATAATGGGTTGGATGTTGGTATCTTCGATGAAGCGCATCGCATGCAAAAGAAGCCATATCAGTATAAAGGCAACGACATGCTTGAAGATGCCATCAAAGCAGCGAGAGTCTCAATTTTCTTCGTAGACGACGATCAAAGAATCACAGTTAACGATAAATATGACGTTGACACCATTATCGCGTATGCAAGAAGAGAAAACGCGGTAGTGCATAGTCCTTATGAACTTGTTTCGCAGTTTAGATGCGATGGAAGTGATGGATACATTTCCTTTTTAAATGATTTGCTTGAAATAAAACAGACTGCAAATAATACGTTCGAGTTCAACAAAATGGATGTCAAAGTTTTCGACGATCCTGTTCAAATGAGAGATGAACTTAGAGAACATAACAAAGTCAACAATAAGACCAGGATGATTGCTGGATATTGTTATGATTGGAATGTTAAAAAGAAACGCGGCGATTGGGACATCGTGCTTCCTAATGGATTCCAGGCAAAATGGAACTTAGAAAACGATGACCATTGGGCGGTTAATCCTAATTCTTTCGAAGAAGTAGGATGCATTCATACGTGTCAAGGTATGGAGTTTGACTACGTTGGCGTTTTCATCGGCAAGGACTTGTATTACAAAGACGGCCATGTTTTGACAAATAGAAACGCTATTTCTAAAGATGACGGTTCAAGTGGCATTAGGCTTAGAACAACATCTGATGAAGAAGCAGATAAACTAATTAGAAGGACTTATAAAGTTCTCTTAACTAGAGGGCTGAAGGGCTGTTATATCTATTGCGAAGATGATGCTTTGAGAGACTATCTTAAAGCTAGATTAGTCCGTGGTAACATGGCTTAAAGACACAAAAGATAAGGAAACCACCATGAACCAAACAATCAAAGATTTATTAGAAAGAAGATCCTGCAGATCCTTCAAACCAGACCCAATCCCTGAAGAACTCCTTAATGAAGTCGTCAAAGCAGGTACATACGCTCCAAGTGCTATGGGAAGACAAGCAACTAGACTTCTTGTCATTAAGAACAAAGAACTTAGAGATGAGTTCATGAAGGATAACGCTAAGATAATGGGAGTGGAAGGTATGGATCCATTCTATGGTGCTCCAGTAATCATTGTGGTTCTTAGAGACAAGGCCTTCGCTCCATCAATCTATGATGGTGCGTTAGTGATGGGAAACCTCATGAATGCCGCTCACGCATTAGGACTTGGAAGCATCTGGATTCATAGAGCAAAAGAAGAATTCGAAATGGACAAATATCAAAAACTCTTAGAAGAACATGGTATCGAAGGAGAGTTTGAAGGAGTAGGGCACTGCGCTCTTGGATATATCGCTGGAGGAATCAAAGACCCAGCTCCAAGAATGGAAGGCCACGTCATCGTGATTGAATAAAGACGCATCTAACATACCCAATATATGACCACAAGGCTTTTGCCGTTGCGGCGTTGGTTGGATTATGATGCACACGTCAATAACAATCTTTTCAAAAACGGTCGGAATAGAGGCCTAAAACATATTCGCACGGTTGTAACGCACCTAAAAGCGTTTTTTTGTGATTAAGAGGTCAGTTTGTGCCGATCATTTGGAAGCCCGACGGCAAAAATTCTAAATACAAACCCATTCAGTTACTGTTTGGTAATCTGCACGACAAGCGAGACAAAACAGTCAAAGGGATGGGATAATTGTCTTAATTGTTATTGATGTAAAAAATTTAACAGAAGGGTTGTAAAATATTTTTCAGGTGATACAATCTTATCCGTGAGGAACAACAATGATTACTAAAATTGAAATTGAGAATTACAGAGGATACCAAAATTGCTTTATATATGACCTATCCGCTACAAAACAATATGGTTTTAATAAGGAACTCATAAAAAGCGGAGTAGTCAATAAAGCATTAATCTATGGACCAAACGGAGCAGGTAAATCCACATTGCTCTTAGCTTTCATGGAACTGAGCGCAATTTTAACAGACAGTAACAGGGAAATCGTTCCTGACAACATTTATTTCTATGCCGGAAGCGATAACAAAATAGCAAGATTCAAATTCCACTTCAAATTTGGCGACACAAAAATTGTTTATGAATGGGGGAAATCAGGTTGGGATAAAATCTCATATGAGAAACTCTTCGTTAATGATGTTCATGTGCTTGAGTATTCGCACACCGATGCTGCTCATAGATTCTGTTCGTTAGAAGGGGCGGACTTTGGAATCGCATCGATCCAGCTTGCTGACAATCAATCTTTTGTAAAATTTCTTAAAGTCAATACTCTTCAAGATGAGAATAGTCCTATCAGCATGTTGGTAAATTTCGCGAGAGGGATGCTCTATTTCAAAAACCTAATTCACGGTAACCAATACTTAGGTTTCACCAATGGCGTTGATTCACTTGATTCTAGAATCATAGCAAATAACAAATTGGATGACTTTGCTTCTTTCTTGAAAAAACAAGGGCTAAATTATAATTTGATTCCTCTAAGGGATCTTTCTGGCCAAATGATGATAGGTGTCAAATTTAACAATAGGGTCGTGCCTTTTGATTCCATCGCCTCTTCGGGAACGCACACCTTGGAACTCATATATTATTGGTCTATGCAGTTTGAAAAAGCGACCATGGTTTTGATTGACGAGTTCGACGCTTATTACCATTCTGATGTTGCCGCAAACTTAGCGCTTATGTTAAACAAAGTAGGCAATGCACAAATTCTACTTACAACACACAACACAAGATTATTTTCTAACGAATTCACAAGACCTGATTGTTGTTTCGTTCATGACGGGAAATCGATAAAGCCTGTTTACATGTTGTCTGACAGAGAATTTAGAAAAGGTGATAACCTCGAAAAAATGTATAGAGACAACGATTTCAGCGTTAATAGACACTCCGTCTAAGGCGGAGTGGCCATTATAAAGTTCTTGAAAATTGTCGTAACAAGAACGCATCAGCGACAAAAAACCTCCGCGATTCGCGGTCGCGGAGGCTAAGTGCTACGAATGCAACACTGACAAATGTATTGTAGCACAACCTTTAAGAAAGGAGGTAGCACTATGCTTCAATACATAGAATCATATTTTGATGCCTTTATGCTTTAGTAGTCGGTTAACTGCCTCTATGCCAAAAAAGCAAAAGGAGGAAATATATGAATATTAGAGTCAATTATCCTCGAAAAAGCGATAAAGTCATTTTCTTATTTCATAAGCTAGATAAAGCAAATTTCAATACCGGTTTTTATCAGGTTCCTGCTATTGAAAAGATAACGATAGAAAAACCTGATGAGTTGATCCTTTGGTCTCGTAGAAACAAATGTCTCAACAAGAAGAAGTGCGGGCTCGTTTTTTACGAGTTCGACAATTTGTTCGATGGTTGTACTGGCATCTATATGACTCTTAAATATGGATCAAGCAAAGAAATAGCGAGATTAATCTCGGAATTAAAACAGTTTATGTTTGTTGTATGCCCTGATTATTCGGTGTACGGTAATTTCCCAAATTACAAACAGATTGATGCGCTTTCAAGAAGCCGAGAAGTAGGCTACATATTGTCAACATATGGCATTCCAGTCGTGGTCAATTATAGAGCCACTTATAAGTGGACATACGAATTAGCCTTATCCGGAATGAAAAAGCATCAGATTGTTGCGATTGGAACATTAGGGGCCTTACAAGACAAAGAATCAAGAAGGCTGCTAAAAGATAGCGTTGATGCGCTGGTGCAAACTATTGAGCCATGCGTAATTATCGTTTATGGCAAAGCCCCTGAGTATATATTTAGAGAAGCACTGAGGAAGAACATTGGAATTTGGCAATTTGATTCGATGATTTCTAAAGCGTTTGATAGGAGCCGTTCTGATGGGAATGAAGGCTAGGTCATACCATTTGGTTGGCAACCATTCAGGAGGCGGAGAGTCAAGTCGCTTAGGCAGGTTTGTAATAGAATTACAATTATTTGCGAGCAACAAGCCTGACTCAAAGATGCCTCAAAAAGGGTTTGAGTTATACAATTCGGCCCAAAATCAGTCGCTTAAAAATCAAATTGCTGAATTATATCGGCCTGGATCGACAACCGGTGACGGAGGAACGGCTGATGCGCTTAGGCACGAAATTGAGACTCACAGTCTTGTTCGTGGGAAATCTCACTATACAAAAGCTAAAGAAAGAGTTGCTGCTCTTTCCAAAATATTAAAGAACGGAAATCTATCGCTTAGCGATCAAAAGATAGCTAAGATGTTGATTGACGATCTAAATAATGCATTGAAAGGTTGGAAACGATGATGGAACCAAAAGAAATTAATTCAAAATTGCTTGAACTTGTGCCTGCAATAAAGCCGTTATTCAGTTCTGTAACTGATTGGCTTGAGGGCATTGACACCGGTTCTACGATTGTTGTCGAAGATGTTTTTATGGTTTACGTTCGTGAACAACTAGAAGCGCAAAATGCAGAAGAACTAAAAAAATGTTCTGACTTCGTTGAGTGGCTTTCTTACAATGTCGAAGACGATTATGCAGGTGATGTATTAGTAATATCCATCTTTGAGTACGTCCATTTCTCGGAGGACAAAGCTAGGTTTGAGACACTTTTCGGAGAAAAAGCTAATCAAGTCTATCTCTCTATTAATTGGAATTAACGACAAGCGTTAGCTACTAAACTCCGATCTTAAAACTCTCACCACGTCATCGTGATTGAATAAGCAAATGAGCAAGCCAACAAAGTTTGCTCATTTTGTATGTGTCCTTATTTCTTTTGAACCTTGTGTCTCATGAAGAACTGAGTGAATAAAGCGGCTTGCATTGGAAGCCCAACTAAGAATAGCATCCAACTGTTATCCATGCTGCGAGACAAAGTGATACAGAATACGCTAGTGATGGCGGTCCATATAAGAAGGCTATTTGCTACTAGCCCCGTAGTGACATATCCATGTCTTCTCGAATAAAGAGAAACGATGAAACAACACACGGCAGCAGCGATGATATAAGCAATCCACGCAAAAGGGGCGTACGATGCGCTAGAAAGATGCGCATAGATAAATATCACTGTCGCAATGAAATACGCGGCAATTGACCATAAAGTCATAACGAGAATGTTCTTTAAGAGCTCTTGTTTTTCTTCTTTGTCTTTCTTGTCGAATTCCTTTTCTGAATGCTCTTTCGTCAAAAAGTCGACACTGACATTAAAGAGGTCAGCAATCTCACATAAAACAGATATATCAGGCATCGATTCCGCTCTCTCCCATTTGGAGATAGTCTTGTTTGAATACTGTAATTTGCCCGCGAGATCAAACTGAGTCATGTTATTAACTTTCCTCAAATTTACTATATTATTCGCGATGTTTTCCTCTATTTTGCCCATAAATATCCCTTTTCTCCGATTCGTAGAATAGCGTTCTATGTTTATTCTACAGGTAACCTATTTCATTCTACTACAAGAGTAACTATATTTGTGCCGGAAAAATTATGAAAGTATTAGTAGTGTGTGATGTCTTAGGACAAGAAAACAACGGCACAACAATCGCCGCGATGAACCTCATTAGGTATCTTAGAAGCAAGGGAGACGAAGTAAGAATCTTATGTGCTGATCAAGATAAGAAAGGTGTAGAAGATTACTACGTTGTTCCTAATCTCTATTTAGGACTCTTAGTGAAGTATCTCTTAAAGAAGAATAACGTCACTTTGTCTCTTCCTGTAAAGAAAGTAATCCTTAAAGCCCTTGATGGAGTGGACATCGTTCACGTCATGATTCCTTTCCCTCTTGGCGTAAAGACTGCAAAGCTAGCAAGAAAGAAAGGAATACCAGTAACTGCTGGATTCCACTGCCAAGCCGAGAATTTCTCAGTTCACCTTTCGATGATGAACTGCTCCATCGTTAATCGCCTCGTATATAAGAACTATTACAAGAAGCTCTATAGTAAGGTTAACGCCATTCACTATCCAACTGAATTCATTAGGAATGTCTTTGAAAGCACAGTCAAACATAAGACAAACGCTTACGTCATATCTAATGGAGTCAATTCCATATACAAAAAACAAGAAATCAAAGAAAGAAAGCCTGAATACCAAGGCAAGTTCAATATCCTATTCATTGGGCGTATATCCAAAGAGAAATCCCATCATCTTTTAATTAAAGCGGTAGCCGAGAGTAAGCATAAAGACGATATCCAGCTTATCTTTGCAGGCCAAGGCCCTAGAGAAAAAGAAGTGATGAATCTTGCTAAGAAATGCAAGATCAACACTCCACTTATGAAGTTCTTCTCTAGGAAAGATCTTGTTGAAACAATCAATTCCTGTGACTTATATGTCCACCCAGCAGAAATCGAGATCGAAGCCATTTCATGCCTTGAAGCAATCTCTTGTGGACTAGTTCCAGTCATCAATTCTTCCCCTCGAAGCGCAACCAAAGCCTTCGCTCTCGATGAGAAGAATCTCTTCGATTTCAATGACCCAAAAGACCTTGCAAGAAAGATCGATTACTGGATCGAACACGAAGAAGAGAAGAAGCAAAGAAGCAATGAATATTTAGGCTTCGTAGACAAGTTTGACCACACTAGATGCATGGAAGAAATGAGACATATGTTAGAAGAGACAATCGCTAACTATAGAGGCAACAAGAAGACATACTTTTATCACGATGAAATCCATGATGATTTCGCAGGAACGAACATCAAAACAATCAAAATCCCTGATAACTACAAATACATTCATAAGAACCCATTCTACAAAGTAGGGGAATTCTTCATCAATCTCATTGCGATACCTCTTGTCTATCTCATTTTGAAGGTCTGGTATCTTCAAAAAGTGAAGAACAAGAGTGTGCTTAAAGAAGCAAAGAAACAAGGGTATTTCTTATACATGAATCACACGAACTATATGCTTGATGCATATAACCCTCCTGTATATGCCTTCCCTAGACGCGCTAAAATAATCGTTAATCCTGACGCCATTTCCATTAAGGGAATCGGCACAATCGTCAAGATGCTTGGAGCAATCCCTGTACCTACTTCTTTAGCGACCTTCAAGTCCTTCAAATCATCCATCAAAACATTCATCGATAAGAAGCAAGTGGTGGCGATTTACCCTGAAGCCCATATCTGGCCTTATTACACTGACATCAGGCCTTTTGGTAATGAATCATTCCATTACCCAGTCGATGCAAACGCTCCATCATTTACTCTAACTAATATCTACGTGAAAAGACGCTTCTCCAAAAGGCCTAAAGTCGTTTCATATTTCGACGGCCCTTTTTATCCAGATACCTCTCTTCCTAGAAATGAAAGAATCAAAAAGCTTAGAGATGAGATATATGAATCCATGAAGAAGCAAATTGAGTCTCATCCTAAATACAAATACTGCGAGTACGTTTACGTAAGTGACCCAAATAGAGTCACAAAATCGAAATAAAAACAAAAAGATATCCAACACATTAATGTAAAGTGTCGGCAACACTAAATAATTGGCAAAACCACCTTAAATTTTGTCCATTGTTTTTGTCTTTCTTCTTTTTTAATTCGTTAAAAAACAGCTAAAATAACAAAGTACATATTTTGATATAGGAGAAATGAAAATGTCCCACTTACAAGCGGCGGCAGTCAAGAAGATCAACGAGATCTGTGACAGATACGTTGACGAGAAGACTCCGCTTATGATGATTCTTAGTGACATTCAAAAGGAATATGGATATATCCCTCTCGAAGTCCAAGAAATCGTTTCAGAAAGAACAGGTATCTCAGTCGCTGAAATCTATGGCGTCGTAACTTTCTATTCTTTCTTCTCCCTCGAGCCAAAGGGAAAATACGTCATCGGTTGCTGCCTTGGCACCGCATGCTACGTCAAAGGCGCTCAACAAATCGTTGATAAGTTCTCAGAATACCTCGGCATTGGCCCAGGTGAAACCACTGAAGATGGACTCTTCACCATCGACGCACTCCGTTGCATCGGTGCATGTGGTATCGCACCAGCCGTCACCATCAATGGCACCGTCTATCCAAAGATGACCGTTGATGCAGTTTCAGGCGTTATTAAGAAATACAAAGACATGGAGGGACAATTCTAATGATTAAGAGTTACGAAGAATTACTCACCATGAGCAAGGAATGCACCGCACTTCTTGATACCAAGTACACTGGTGCTGATGGCAAAAGACACGTTGTCCTTTGCGGTGGCACAGGCTGCCTTTCATCAAATTCAAAAGAAATCAAAGCCAAGTTCGAAAAGCTCATCGAAAAGAACGGTCTTCAAGATAAGGTCACAGTCAACTTAGTCGGTTGCTTTGGTTTCTGTTCACAAGGACCTTTCGTCAAGATCTACCCAGAAGACACTCTTTACCGTATGGTTAGCCTTGATGATGTCGATGAAATCGTCCAAAGCGATTTAATCGAAGGCGAAGTCGTCGAAAGACTTCTCTATGTCGATCCAGCAACAAGACAAAAGGTCACCAAACAAGAAGACATCAACTTCTACAAAAAACAAATCCGTATCGCTCTTCACGGTTGTGGTTCAATCAACCCAGAAGATATTCGTGAATCCATCGGTGCCGGCGCTTTCCAAGGCTTAGCTAAGGCTCTTAAGATGGATAGACAAGAAGTCATCAATGAAGTTCTTAATTCAGGACTCCGTGGTCGTGGAGGCGGTGGCTTCCCTACTGGAAGAAAATGGCAATTCGCATTCGCTCAACCAGAAGGACAAAAATATGTTGTCTGTAATGGTGATGAAGGCGACCCAGGCGCATTCATGGATCGTTCCATCCTTGAAGGTAACCCACTTGCCGTCATCGAAGGTATGATGATCGCTGGTTACGCAATCGGCGCACAAGACGGTTACTTCTATGTCCGTGCTGAATACCCAATCGCAGTCAATAGATTAAAGCTCGCCATCAAACAAGCTGAAGAACTCGGCTTAATCGGTGATAACATCCTTGGTTCAGGCTTTAACTTCAGAGGTCACCTCCGTTTAGGCGCTGGTGCATTCGTCTGTGGCGAAGAAACTGCACTTCTTAATTCAATCGAAGGCTTACGTGGTATGCCACGTCCTCGTCCACCTTTCCCAGCTGTCAAAGGTTTATGGGGCTGCCCAACCATCGTTAATAACGTTGAAACCCTCGCATGTGTTCCTTACATCCTTAGAAACGGATTCGAGATATTCGCTTGCCATGGCTCCGAAGGTTCAAAAGGCTCAAAGGTCTTCGCTCTTGGTGGCAAAATCAATAACGTCGGTCTCGTTGAAGTCCCAATGGGTACAACACTCCGCGAACTCATCTATGATATCGGCGGTGGCATCCCTAATGGCAAGAAATTCAAAGCTATCCAAACCGGTGGCCCTTCAGGTGGCTGCTTAACCGAAGCTGACCTTGATGCAGAAATCGACTTCGATAACCTCGTTGCCAAAGGCTCAATGATGGGCTCTGGCGGCGCTATCGTCATGGATGAAGACAACTGTATGGTCGACGTCGCTAAGTTCTACATGGAATTCATCTGTGATGAATCATGTGGTAAGTGCTCACCATGCCGTATCGGTACCAAGAGAATGCTCGAATACTTAACCAAGATCTGTGAAGGCAACGCCACAATGGACGACCTCAAGGCTCTTGAAGAACTCGCAGAAAACGTTAGAAATAACTCACTTTGCGCTCTTGGACAAACCGCTCCAAACCCAATCCTTTCAACCCTTTCCCACTTCAGAGATGAATACATCGCTCACATCGTTGATAAGAAGTGTCCAGCACACGTCTGTAAGAACCTCATGAAGTATGAAATCAATCCTGATAAGTGTATTGGTTGTGGCCTTTGCGAAAGACAATGTCCTGTCGCAGCCATCGAAAAGACCGACTACATCGCTCCATTCCACAAGCTTCCTTCAAGATCGATCGACGCTAAGAAGTGTGTTAAGTGCGGTCTTTGCATTGCCTCATGTAAATTCAAGGCAATCTTCAAGAACTAATTAGGAGGAAATGAAAATGGCAAAAGTTAATATCAAAATCGAAGGATTCCCATTCCAAGTCGAATCCGGTCTTACCATCCTCGAAGCCGCAAAAGAATGCGGTTACGAGATTCCTTCACTTTGTTCATATAACCATGGCGAGTGCTCAAATGGTTCTTGCCGTGTTTGTCTTGTCGAAGTCAAAGGTGCTAGAGGCTTAGTCGCTTCATGTGTCTATCCAGTCGCTGAAGGTATGGAAATCACTATCTCTTCTCAAAAGGCTAACTCTGCAAGAAGAGCATCAGTTGAACTCCTTCTCTCCAACCACAACAAATACTGTCAACAATGTGAGAAGAACGGACACTGCGAACTTCTTCACGTCGCCCACGTCGTTGGTGCTCGTGAAGGCATGTACGAAGGTGTCAGGACTCCTGTCACAATTGATAAGCTCACTCCTTCAATCTCAAGAGATTCTTCAAAGTGCATCCTTTGTGGACGCTGCATCGCTAGATGTAAGAGCGCCCATGGCCTTTCAGTCTTAGGATTCGAAAATAGAGGCTTTGCAACCGTTGTCGCTCCAGCTGGTAACCTAAGCCTTTCCAAATCACCATGTCTTCTCTGTGGCCAATGTATCACCGTCTGTCCTACAGGCGCTTTAGCAGAAGTCAGCGAAATCGACAAAGTCGACCAAGCAATGAAAGAAGGCAAATTTGTCGTCGTTCAAACTGCTCCTGCAGTTCGCGCTGCTCTTGGTGAAGAATTCGGCATGCCAATCGGAACCCTTGTCACTGGCAAGATGGTCGCAGCCTTAAGAAGACTTGGCTTCAACAAAGTCTTCGATACCAACTTCGCTGCAGACCTTACAATCATGGAAGAAGCAACCGAACTCTTAAATAGAGTCCAAAACGGTGGAGTCCTCCCAATGATCACATCTTGCTCACCTGGTTGGATCAACTACGCTGAATACTACTATGGAGATCTCCTTGATCACGTCTCAAGCTGCAAATCCCCTCACCAAATGATGGGTGCAATCCTTAAGAGCTACTACGCAGAGAAAAACGGCATCGATCCAAAGAACATGTTCGTTGTTTCCATCATGCCTTGTACTGCTAAGAAAGCAGAAAAGGAACGTGAGCAACTCCAAAAGAACGGCATGAAAGACGTTGATGCAGTCCTTACAACAAGAGAACTCGCAAAACTCATCAAGCGTTCAGGTATCGTCTTTAATAAACTCCCAGACGAAGAATTCGATAACGATATCGTTGGTGAATACACCGGCGCAGGCGTTATCTTCGGTGTCACAGGCGGTGTTATGGAAGCCGCTCTTAGAACTGCTGCTTGGAAGCTTACTGGAAATGAAATCGAACCAGCTGCACTTAAAGAAGTCCGTGGATTCGAAGGCATCAAAGAAGCAAGCTACAACTTAGCAGGTACCGAAGTCAAAGTTGCTATCGCCCATGGCATGAAGAACGCTAAAGTCCTCCTTGACCAAATCAAAGAAGGCAAGAGCCCATATACCTTCATCGAAATCATGGGTTGCCCAGGCGGATGTATCGCTGGTGGTGGTCAACCATATGTCAAGCCATGCTTCCTTCCAAACGAAGGTAGTGACATCCTTGACACATATAAGGCAAAGAGAGCTAACGCCCTCTATACCGAAGATGAAGGCAAGGCACTCCGTGTTTCTCACAAGAACCCACAAATCATCAAGCTCTACGAAGATTATCTTGGTGAACCAAATTCTCACAAGGCACACGAACTCCTTCACACCACATACGCTTCAAAAGAGAGATTCAGATAATCCTTTGAACAAACAATTAAGCCTCGTCATAAAAAACGAGGCTTTTTCTTATGGATTAGCGAAATCGTCATCAAATTTTCTAAACAGTCGTAGTGGGAAAAAATGCAAGATATTGCGGAAAAAACCACAATATCTTGTAGAATTTCCCACAAACCTCACAAACTTTCGGTTTTGAGCCTCACAAACCAGGGATTAAAAACCTCACAAACCAGGGATTAAAAACCTCACAAACTGGGGATTAAAAACCTCACAAACTTTCGGTTTTGCTTCAAAAGTCGCTAAAAGAGTATAAAATAACAATCAAGGGGGACAAGAATATGAATGAATACATGCCTAGAATATTTGACGATATTTTGGATTTTTCTTTGAAGAGCAAAGGCGCCGTTGTTGTTGTGGGCCCTAAATGGTGTGGTAAATCTACAACTGTAGCCAGATACGCAAAAACAGTTATCGATCTAATGCCGATAGACACTAGGAATGGCTACATCGAATTAGCAAAAGTGTCTCCTTCGACTTTTTTAAATTTCGGTCCAAAACCTATTTTGATCGATGAATGGCAACATGTGTCATTTCTTTGGGACCAAATAAAATATGAGGTAGATAAAACTGGTGGCTTTGGTCAATATCTATTGACGGGAAGCGTTACAGACAAAGAAAAAAATGATTCTGATTCAAATGATAATAAACATACTGGCAATGGCAGAATTGTTAGAAAGATGATGAGAACAATGTCTTTGTTCGAAAGCGGAGACAGTAATGGAACGGTTTCTCTATTTGATTTAAAAAATCATGTTTTTAACCCATCAATATCGGATAAAACGATTTTTGATTATGCATTTTTCATTTGTCGCGGAGGATGGCCACTAGCTATTACCGACCAAAAAGATGTCGCGCTTCAACAAGCGATTGATTATTACGATGTTCTTGTTACCGATGACGTGTATTCGATTAAGGACATTTCCATTAGAAAAAACGAGCAGAGAACGAGAAAACTGCTGAGGTCATACGCAAGAAACGTATCGATAGCAGCAAGCAATGAAACTATATTGGACGATTGCTCATCAAGCGATGAAACCTTTGATAAAGATACTCTCGCACGATACTTGGATGTCTTAAATCGCCTTTATGTCATCGAAGAGTTGCCTGCATGGAACCCTAATTTAAGAAGCAAAACGGCAATTAGAACGAAGAACACAAGGCATTTCATTGATCCATCTATCGGATGTGCTGCACTTGGCATTACGCCTGATGGACTATTCAAAGACATCACTACTTTTGGATTGATGTTCGAATCACTAGTGATAAGAGATTTAAGGATTTATTGCGATAGTCTGAGAGCAAAAGTTTATAAATATCGCGACTCTAAAAAAAGAGAGGCTGATGCCGTTATTCAATTTGCAGACGGCTCTTGGGCACTGGTAGAAGTGAAATTAGGAAGCGAAGAAGACATAAAAATAGCGAGTGAGAACCTGTTAAAAATAGCTTCGGATATTGATTACGAAAAAACAGGAAAACCTGCTTTTCTGATGGTTGTCACTAAAAACAAACTCGCTTATCAAATGAGCAATGGTGTTTATGTTGTTCCTCTAGCGTGTTTAAAAAACTAACCTCAATCACTTTTTATTAATAGTCGTGACGTCGTTTCTTATAGGTGATTCTTTGAAAGAGATTAAGCAAGAAGCTGCATCTTTAATGATCTCTTCGTCATGAACTATCATCACCAAGAGTTTTCCTTTTGTTCTTTTTAACATTACATCAAGTGTTTTTCTTGCGCTTTCTTCGTCTAAAGCGGAAAAAGGCTCATCAAATAGATATACATCTGCCTCACGAAGTAACGCTCTAGCGATATTGACTCTACTAGCCATCCCTCCAGAAAGTTCATGAGGGTATTTATTAACTTCATCGATGCCAAGATCTTTTAAAAGAGATTTCGCTTCTTCTTCGTTTTCTTTCTTTGAAGCAAGAAGAACATTCTCTAAAGCGTTAAAAGAAGGAAACAAAGTAGGGGATTGGAATCCAATGGAGATCTTCTCGTCCCTTGTAAAAGTCACGCTTCCAGATTCAAAAGGAGTGAGCCCTGCAATGATATTCAATAAAGTGCTTTTGCCGCTTCCTGAAGGGCCAGAGATAGCAATGACTCCTTCGTCTGGTAAAGAAAGGCTTAAATCATCGATGATGAGTTTTGAACCAAATGATTTGGTTAAGGATTCGATAACGATCATTTTTGATTCTCCTTTCTAAATGATAAGAACTTAAACAAACTAGAGAAACCAAGTTCGATGATGACGCTTAGAAGAATAACAACAAGAGTCCAAGCGAACAAATCAACAGTCTCTAGATATGTTTTGGAATTAAATATCTCAAGTCCTATGGAGTTTTTGGTGCATACAAGGACTTCTGCGGCAATACCAGCTTTCCAGGCTAAACCGATGGAAGTCTTAGACGCCACCAAAAAGCGGCTCCTAACATTAGGGTAATAGATGCATCTAACTTTTCTAGCAAATGAGAACTCAAAGGCTTTTGCTAAATCGCGCTCAGACTGAGGTACTGATTCAATTCCTTCAAGAACGCTTGTGTAGATGATAGGGAATACCATAAGCACGCTGATAAACGATGGAAGTAAAGCGTTACCGATCCAAAGGAAGGCAACGATAATGAAAGACACGACAGGCGTCGACTTAATAACGACAAGAAGTGGATATAAGACTTTCTTCATTATCTTACAGGCGTTAGATAAGACCGCTAATAAGATACCTGTAACAAAAGCGATCAGTGTGCCTACAAGCACCCTAAGAATGGAACCTAGAACAATCTCATAAAAAGAAGGGGTAACAAAAAGCTCGAATAACCTCTTAAATGTATCGATAGGTGAAGGGAATATGAGCTTTAACCCAACAATAACGGATATAAGAAGCCATAAAAGGAACCAAAAAGCAAACACGGAGAGCCATGTCAAAAAGGAAATGGCAATAGCCATTCCTTTCGATGTTTCCTTTTTCGTCTTTCCTTCAAGCTTTCTCATATTTACTTATAGAAGATAGTAGAATCAGGAATAGCTCCTCCAACTGATGTTGGAGCGGTTTCATATAAAGAGGTCCAGAAAGAGGTAAGGGAATCTTCCATCTCTTTGCCAGTCATATAGACGATATTGCATCTAGGGAGAGCGGCTTTGACAAGCGCCTCTTTTGGAGCAAGGCCTGCAGCGACGATAAGAGAAGCGGCTTCTGGATCGTTATTGACCGCGTCGACTGAAGCCTTGTATCCCTTAAGGAAGTCTTTGGTTAATGCCTCATGATCAACGATGAATTTGTTTCTTGCGATAAGGCAGCCTTGGACAAGATCAACGCTTGTGAGGTTCTTCCAAACTTCGGTGCAGTTAATAGCAACGCGTAATGAGGAATTTCCCATTGTTGCGGCTGTGACTTTTGGTTCTGGAAGAAGAGCAAGAGGAGCGGTGCCAGCGCTAACTGCTGCAGTGAGTGCGTCAGGAGTGCTATAGGTAGTGCCATCAATAGTGACCTTGCCTTCAAGTCCTGCTTTCTTAAGCATGATGCTAAGAACGTATTCTGGGTTTGAGCCTAGTCCTGGGATATAGACGGTCTTGCCTTCAAGATCATTCAATGAATTAACGGTATTCCCGTTTTCGATGATGTAAAGAACTCCAAGGGTGTTGACGGCAAGAACCTTGATAGCGCCTTCTGTTTTCTTGTGTAAGACTGCAGCAAGGTTAGTAGGAACTGCTGCGATATCGATGCTGCCATTAATGATGCCTGCGGAAACCAAAGATGGATCGGCATAGATATCGATCTTCGCATTGAAATCTTTGTTTTCTTCCTTTTGTTTAGCGATCATTGGAGCGATGCCAAATCCTGTGGTGCCGTTAAGTGCGGCAACCTTGATTTCATAGTCATCTTTCTCTTTTGGAGCGGTGCATGCAGTAACTGCGATTAATGATGATGCTGCAGCGAATAATAATGTGAATCTCTTTCCTAATTTCATATGTTTTCCCTCTATTTGTTTTGTAAGTAGTCTTTGTCTAAGATGGTGATTACATCGCCTTCTTTTTTAATCGCTCCATTTGATTCAAACGAATCTAACGTTCGATATAAGGATGATCGTCCAATATCAAGCATCGATGAGAGTTTGCTCATCGATAAGGAAATCTTGAATCTATCTTTCTTGAAACCTAGTAGGAACATCGCGAGTTTCTTTTCCGCGCTTCCTCCGGTTAAGGTTGATATCTTCTCATTCAAAAAAGAGATTTTGTTAGCAAGCATCCTGAAGAGGTTATTTCTAACGGAGTTCGTTATATCAAAATCCATTATGTCGTTAAGCCCTTTGGTATCTAGAGAAAGAACAATGGTCTTTTCTCCCCCGAAGGATGTCACTTTGGTTTCGATTTCCTTATTTAGGAACACTCCCGCTAAACCGATAAGCTCTTTTTCTTCGCTTACCCTTAGAACCGAGTCGGCATTAGAAGTAGAGGAGATAAGACACTTACCTTTATAGATATAGAGAATGGAAGGGGATGACGCTTCGCTATTAACCATCTTCCCATGCCTCATGATTAGAGATCCTGAAGGGAAAGAAGAGATGACACTATTCTTTGTGATGACACCAAGTAAGCTAGATGTGTCACATCCTGCAAACAAAGGTGATTCCAAGAATTCCTTAATGACAGCTTTTTCCGTAGAGTTTCTCATAAAATAACAAAAGTGTCCCAAATGGAACACTTACATAATAGTATTCTAAAGAATAAAATGGTAGGAAAATGATAGCAAAGAAGCTCAAAACGGAGCAAAAGCACTCTTAAAACATCTTTTGGCGAGGACTCACTACTTGATAAATCTCAGTAGGAAATCGCTGATGCCTATGGTTATAAAACCATTTGCATCCATCGTTTCTTCTAAAGGCCTATTTATGACAACGATTTTCTGAAAAGAATCTCTTAATTCAAGGAACGGGCGGATTTCTCTTTCCTTTGCTTCTAGTGAAGACATATCGGAACAGACCTGTATGTAGTATTTCTTTGACCCTTTTTTGGCGATGAAGTCAATTTCATAATGTTTTCTAATGCTTTTCCCGTCTTTGTCACTTGTGAGTTTTTCAAACGCTCCGACATTCACCGTATAGCCGTTATAAATTAGCTCGTTGTATACCATGTTTTCAATCATTTGGCCTTCGTCTTCATACGCAAAATTCAGCCTGGCGTTCCTTAACCCGTTGTCAATGAAATAGTATTTTCTTAAAGCGCCTATTTCGCTATTGCCTTTTACGTCGAATCTTTTCGCTTCTTTTATAATGAACGCATCGACAAAATAATTGATGTATTGTTCGACGGTTTCTTTGTCGATTTTGCTCTTAACAACGCTTTGGTATGTGTTAGCGATTTTCGAAGAATTAAATAATTGGCCAATTTCTTCGCTGATGATGTTGCATAGCGAATCCAAAGCTTCGCTTTTCCTTAAACCGTTGTGCTCTAAGATATCTTTGAAATAGGTGGTTTGGAATAAGCCTTTCAAATATTCTTTCTTCTCTTCTCCTGTCTTCAAAACAGCTAAAGGCATACCACCAAATCTCATGTATTCGAATACAACGTCGGAAGAAGCGTTGCCTTTGTATTTAGAGAATTCTTCGAAAGAAAGAGGGGATATAGAAATATTTGTTGCTTTGTCTCTAAATTCTGTGATGACGTCACTTGATAACATCTTAGAGTTTGATCCTGAAGCATAAACGTCAATGTGTTTCTCTCTTGAAAGACCTAGCACGACTTCCACGAAAGTTATAATGTCTTTATCGCCTTTTTTGGCAAGAACGTATTTGCCATTGGTGTATATGGGATTAACTATTGGGGTGACAAGCTGCAGTTCGTCGATGAAGACATAGTTCATCACGCCTTCCTCGCAACGTTCTCTGATGTATTTGTCTAGCTCAATAGGGTTTCTGTATTTAACATTTTTCAAATCATCTAATTCGATTACGATGATGTTTTTTTCTAAGACTCCGGTTTCCAAGAGGTGCTTTTTGAAAATCTCCTTCAATAAATAAGATTTCCCGCATCTTCTAATGCCGGTGATGATTTTAGGGAATCCGTTCCCTTTAGCCGATATTAGTTTCGACAAGTATAAGTCTCTCTCAATCATCTGAAATCTCCTTTTTTGTGTTTTGCCACACTTTTATCGACTACATAATAGCAAAAGAACGTATTATCTAAATACTATTTTCGATTTTTTTGTGTTTTGCCACACTTTTTTCGATTTGAAAATATATTTGCTGATTCATAGATAACCTCTTTCTTGATCATTTTAGTTCTATAAGCACCGCTTAAGAGTATTGTAAATACTAACCAAAATATTGATTTACTACCTAAAAACATATATATTTTACCTAGAAAGTTAAAAAATATGGTTAGAAAATTTGATTATTCGTTTTTAAAAAAAGATATTTCAGGGAGCACGGTTTCGTTGCTTTCCATTATTTACGAAATCAAAGGTAAGGAGAGCGAAAGATTGCTATCCTCCCCTTCTTTATTCAATAAATTAAAAAAGAAAGCGATAAGAGATTCAATTAAGGCTAGTAATGCGATTGAAAACATTCACACAACAGAAAAAAGAATCGATCAAATTGCGGGAGGAGATAATGCTGCTCAGTCTCATTCCGAAAAAGAAATAATAGGTTACAGAAATGTATTAAATAGCGTTCATAGTTTTTATGAAAAAATTAAATTTGATGAAGTGACAATACTGGATTTGCATAATCAATTACTTAAGGAAGCTGATGTAGCAGGCAGAGGGCACTATAAAATTGAGCCTAACTTCATTAGCGAAAAGAGAAACGGCAAGAGCTATATTGTTTTCGTTCCAACTAAGCCTCATGAAGTTGAAGAATCAATGAATCAAGCTTTGCTTGCATACCAAGAAGCAATTCATGATCCGGAAATTAATCCGTTGCTTTTAATCCCGTGTTTCATTTTAGATTTTTTGTGTATCCACCCATTTGATGATGGAAATGGCAGAATGTCTAGATTATTGACTCTACTACTTTTATATAAAAGTGGATTTGATATTGGAAGATACGTTTCGATCGAAAAGATAATTAACGATACCAAAGACGATTACTATGATGCCTTGTATAAATCTTCAATTGGTTGGCATGAAAATAATAATGATTATTCTCATTTTATTTTATATATGATTAGAGTCATTTATCGTTGTTACAAATCATTAGATGAAAATGTTTTTGGAATGATGGATAAAAAGCTTAATAAAAGCGAGAGAATTGAATATGTCCTGTTAAACACATTTGTTCCACTTAGCAAGCAACAAATCATGGAGGAATTGCCTGATGTCAGCGAAAACCTTGTAGAAACAATTCTATCAAGGCTTATTTCAGAAGGGAAAATCGTTAAAATAGGAAGTTATAAAGACGCAATGTATTATAGAAAATAGTCTAATTACAAATGAGGATTGCTCAATCGAGAAGCAATCTTAATAGTCATGAAAACATCTTGACCTATAGAACCCAAAACGACTTTAAGAAACTCTTCGAGGGATATTGGAATCAATACGTTCCTTTATTAAAAGAATCCGCGTAATACCTCTTACATTGAATAAGTACTCCCCTAGGAGTATAGTTATTCTAGGGAGGACGCTTATGAAGAAGGTCATTTACCATGGATCGAATCACATTATAGAAAAGCCTCAATTTGGTTTTGGCAAAGCCTATAACGATTATGGACTAGGCTTCTACTGCACCGAAGATTTTGACTTGGCCAAAGAATGGTCAGTAAGTGGAGACAAAGACGGATTTGCAAACAAATACGAGCTTGAGATGGATGGTCTTAAAGTCCTTAACCTTAATGAAGAGAAATATTCCATTTTGAACTGGCTTGCCATTCTTTTAGAAAATAGGACCTTCGTTCTTTCTGCTTCTTTGTCTTTTGAAGCAAAGGAATACATTTTGGGAAACTTCCTTCCTGATTATAAGAATTACGACGTCATAATCGGATATAGGGCCGACGACAGCTATTTCTCGTATGCGGATGATTTCATCAAAGGCGTCATTTCCATTGGCGAATTAAAAACCGCTATGCATTTAGGTTTCTTAGGCGAACAAATCGTCCTTAAAAGCAAGAAAGCCTTTGACCAAATCACTTATGTCGAATCTTTTGAGGCCAAACACGAAGAATGGTTTCCAAAGAAAGAATCGAGAGACGTTAACGCTCGAAGAGAATACTTGGATAACAAAAAGAACAAGAGGCAGAAGGGGAGCCTCTATGTTGGAAATATCATAGACGAGGAGATAAAAGACGATGATCCACGCTTACGATAAGAACTATTTGGATTTAGCAATGTCACATCTAGGTGAGATGCTTGATTTTGCCACCTATGATTTGAAATACCAACTTGATGATTTTTGGGGTAAGTTTTTGTCGTCAAACGAATCGAGAAGGTTTGAAAGAGGCGAATCTTCCATCCTTGCAGGAAAGTCTGGTGTTGAAATCGCCTATGACGTTATTATGGATGAGCTTCGCACCATTAAGCCTAGATTCGTAAAGAATAGAAGCAAAGAATACTGGACAGGCTGGGCTTTAGCGTATTTCCAATGGGAAAGTGGTTTGTCATTCTCAAAAATAACAGAAACCATACCGATTGTTGAAATATCGAACATGTATCATCCATATCACGAGATGGATATAAGACAGTTTTGTGACAATATGAAGGAGATATATCACGCTAGAAACCCTCTCACAGAACTCAAAAAGAGAAGGATGAAGCTTAAGCTTAGTCAAAAGAGCCTTTCAGAGATTAGCGGAGTCCCTCTAAGGACTTTGCAGCAATATGAGCAAAGGCAAAAAGACATCAACAAAGCTCAGGCCAATTACATAATCGCTCTTGCAAAAGCGTTATATTGTGAAACTTTTGATTTGATGGAATATTGAATCGTCTCTATTTGACACATTATAAAATTTAACGAATTGCAACTATTGACAAAAAACCTGCCTTATATATATTTAGGTATGTAATATTACCTTTAAAGGTAACTACGTTTGCGAGGACGTTTTGCGAACAAAGAGTTTAATCCTAAGAAGAAAGGCATTAAGCGACGAATCGCTTTGGAGGCAGGTTATGAAACTGAAATTCGGTCTATTATCCTTACTGATTCCTTTTTTAGCTTCGTGCGTTAATGGCTCTCCTATCGAAGGCGAATCTTTTTCTAATGCCTCTTCATCCTCAGCTGCATCCATCAATTCGAATTTGTCCAAACAAAAATATGAGGTATGCGTTTATCAGATTTATCCATTAAACGGCATACCTGGATATCAGCTAAGAAGATTTGACATGTGCGAGTTTTTTGAAGAGGGATACATTCTAGAATCATCTGAAATAATAAGACGCGTGCTTCCTAATCAAGTTGGAAGTGGAACACCATCACCAAAAATATCGGATTTGTATCTTGATGAAGAACTAAGCGTCTTAGCGCCGAAAAGAATAACAATAGATAAAGACATAGAGCTTTTCTTTTGCGTTTACGATTAGTGGGATGGGACATTTATGAAAAACATTTTGAAAATACTCATTCCTTTCCTTCTTCTTTCTTCTTGTGCAAGAACTGACGTAACTGAAAGCGTCTCCGAGTCAAAAGAAAACGGTACTTTAGTTGAATCGGGAATGACAGATTCGTCGATTCAAAAAGAAGATGACTTAACTATTATCGGTGACGAAAGAGAAAGGTTTGAGCGCCTTGCCGCTTCATGCAACTACTCTTTCGATCCAAAAGGAATAAAAATATCTCAAAGGAAAACATCATCGGGAGAACCTCTTGACTCAAAAGCGATAAACGAATTGCTGAATGAAGTCGTCGTCACAAACGAGAAAAGGCTTGATCAAAACGAAAACGAGATACACAAAATCTTCTATTTTGCTGGCGCTTTAGGAAAATCTAGCGCCTTTGGTGTAAAGGAATCAATGGATGTGGAACTGTTCCTTTGGGAAGATGGGCTTCTTTCTGGGAGCCTTGACTTCGAAGGAAAAGAGCCGACAACTTTTGGAGGCGTTTGGTGGAATCTAAATGAAGAAAAGAAAGATGACACATTAACGATTAGATATTCAATTAACGACAAGGTCTTAGAGGAAAAGGCTCTTGATGTCCAAGAAAATGATATTTATTTCAAATTCGGCATCCCTCACGGACCAAATATCCTTCTTAACGGAGATTATTATTATCCTGATATCGGCATCGTCATTTATAACAAAGATGTCGGACACGAAGTTGTAGCAAGCCCTAACCCAAATGGGGAGGAATGGTATTCTTATGCCGTTTATCGCGTTGATAAGAGCCTCTCGGCCCATTATGTGAGTCCCGAATCGCAAAATGTAGAATACATACACATCCCTTCTCTTAGATACCCTAACCGCGATGAGGCCAAAGCGGTCTACAAAGGCATGGAAGCGTTTTATTCTGTTAATGTCACCCAAGCAGAAGGGGATTACTCTCTTGATGCATTGGAGGTCATGAGCAAGACATATTCTCTTTTTGACCGCAGCTTCCTTCGTCAGATCAAATTGATGAAAGATGGCTTAGCTACATCTTTTAGAGCGTCAGACCTTTATTACTTGCTTGATAAAGAAACAAGCACTCTTTCGGTTTATCTTCCGGATGGCAAGGTTGAGACTGTCGCATTGAACATCTCTTCCAAAGAAACGGATAACAAAGCAGAAGGTTCCTTCGGGGGAATCGATTTCGATTTTACGTTTAAGTCGTTCGATACTTTAGAGGTGAAGGCAGGGGACAAACAACTTGTGTTAACGGTTGAACAATACAATTATTATCAGTCTGACTACGATTATTTGGACATTATGAATTGGTCAAGTTATGAAAGCTCGCTTTCAGAGACGCTTCCAAAAACTATGTATGGCATTTACCTTCGCTCAGGCGATTATCTCTTATACTCTGGTTTAGACGATTGTCGTAGCGTATTGGAAAGGAATTACATCTAACCTAGCTTTTGGAATGCGCTACAATCTCAAATTCCGTTTTGCTTTGCAAAAAACGACTTTTGTGGCATCTAAGGTTTCCAAAAATATGCCAAAATGGCACAATAACAATTAACTAGTATGCCAAAATGGCATTTTTTGTGTTGAGAAGTGTGCCAATAGATAATATCATTACATTAGGTAATAAAAATGGAATTGAGAGAATATAGGATGTCGCTAGGGATTACCATCGAACAAGCGGCAAAAGCCACAGGTGTAGCCCTAAGAACATACAACAGGTATGAGCGTGATGACAATTATGGTGATCCTTTGAAGAGAAACGGTATCATGAGCTTACTGAAAGAAGAATACGAAGTCACCGAAGTTAAAGGTGTGCTGGAATTAAGCTCAATCAAAGAAACCGTGTCAAACGTATTAGCTAAACATGGCGACAAGGTTGATTTCTGCTATTTGTTTGGAAGCTACGCAAAAGGATATGCAAAAGGGAACAGCGATGTAGACTTATGCATATCAACATCACTAACTGGCTTTAGTTTTGTTGGCTTAATAGAAGAACTCAGGCAATCGCTACACAAGAAAGTTGATTTGATTCGGTTGTCCGAATTAAAAGACAATGTTGATCTCATAAAAGAGATAATGAAGGACGGAATGAAGATTTATTGATAACAAGATTAAGGACACGAGAGAAAGAAACGTGGCCAGAATCGAGGTGTTATCCACTTTAAACAAACAAAACGAAGTAGCAAAAACACCCATTAAATACGGGTGTTTTCAATGTTTTAGGTCTATTAAGCGACATCCTTGAGATATTCAACAAGCTTTCTTATTGCTTTTCCTCTATGGGAGTATTTGTTTTTCTCTTCTTCAGGAACTGCTCCGAAAGGTGAATTGCTCTCTACCGAGAAGAAGATTGGATCATATCCGAAACCTTTGCCTCCGGTAATCTTGTCTAGGATCTTGCCTTCACAAACACCTTCGAAATGATGGGTTTCTCCTTTTTCATCAACTAAACATATAGCGCATACGTATCTGGCGTTTCTATTTGGATTTCCTTCTAACTCTTTGATGACGTACTTATTGACGTTAACGTATCCTTCACCATGTTCTTTCATGATGGAATTCGCCCATCTTGCGCTATGAATGCCAGGAAAATGCTCTCCAAGCGCGTCAATCTCAATGCCTGAATCATCAGCTACGACAGCGACGCCTAATAAGTCATGGTAGAACTTCGCTTTGATATAGGCGTTTTCGGCGTATGTCTTTCCATTCTCATCAGGCTCTTCTTGATGTCCTAATGACTCAACGCCTCTTGCTTCATATCCAAGAGGGGAAAGAATGTCTTCGAATTCTTTGAGTTTTCCTTTGTTGTGGGTTGCTAAAACAATAATCTTTTTCATGAAAGGTATTATGCCACAACTTGTGGCGATATATGAACAAATGCCTTAGCAATAGTCAAAATCATCAATTATCAGTTAATCTTCTTATTAAAAAAGAAGGGGTCTTAACGCTTCTTTCACGCTTGATGATTTTAACAAATTGAAACAAAGCTTCGATGGCTACTAGAGAATATTCAAAAGATACAATTTTTGTAGCGTTTTTTGGCTCATTTTGCTTAATTGACACTCCTCGCTATAATCTAACTCGGCCGGTCTTGTACTTCGCCATTACTTACGCTTTGTTTACGGTTACGAGTTGTAAGATATGAAAGTTGTTAGCGAAAACACAAACAAGATAAGACACCGAGAAACGTTATGAAGAGAAAAACAAACAAGAAATTAAATAAGGGCGTAGCATTGCTTGCCTTAGGGGCCTCTCTTTCTGGGCTTGCTTTCGTCACAAACATCACTAGCGTCGCAAAACCTATTGTTGTTTATAGCGAGAGGATGAACGCTCCAACAGCTCCAAGCAGTTTTGATTACACCTTTACTGGCACCGTATCAAACCAACCTAGTGTCACTATCTCTAATGGCAACACAGTCAACGTCAAGATTTCTGACTATTCATACACAGCAGGAACCTGGGCAGGCGCTTTTGACCTTAAGGGAGATGGCACAGTCAACTTCTTCATCTATGGAAGCAATTCCGTCACCGGCGGTAACCACGGTGCTTTCAAAAACAGCACATCAACCTTAACCGTCAATATCATAATGACGCCTGGTTCAACCCTTGTGCTTGGCTCTAAATCCGAAACAGCCCTTCAAAGCTACGCTATCACAAACATGACCTTCTATGATGCAACCGAATCATCATCGACCATCATATCCGCCGCCATAACAACAAGATCATATACGATTGAAGGATCTTCAACTCCTCATACTCATAGCTATACATCAACAGTTGTCGCTCCAACATGTCTTTCAGATGGATACACCCTCCATACATGTTCATGTGGCGATTCATATAGAGACACTGTCGTCCGTTCTAATGGACACACATATCAAACAGAAACCATTGAACCAACCTGCACCGAAGAAGGATACGATAGCCACGTTTGTTCTTCTTGCGGCGCTTCATATGCCGATAACAAAGTCGATCCTCTTGGACACGACTTCACTGATGTGGTCACCGATCCTACCTGTACCGAAGAAGGATACACCACCCATACTTGTGAAAGATGTGGTGATGTCTTAGTTGATAGCCGTCTTGAACCATCAGGACATGATTATGCATCCGTCGTAACTGACCCAACCTGTACCGAAAGAGGATACACAACATACACCTGTGTCACCTGCGGCCATTCATACGTAGACGATTACGTCGATCCTCTTGGACACGACTATGACGCTGGGGTATACACTCCTCACACTCAAAGCGAAGTCGGCTATACCACATATACCTGTACCGCCTGTTCTCATCAAAGAGTAGAAGAAGACGAAGACTTCAATCACCACTATGTCGGAACATACCAAGGTCCAGTATGTGATGATGACGCATATACAACATACGTTTGTGATGTTTGTGGCGATTCATACGTCGATACCCATCAAGGTACCGCACCAAACCATGAACATACGGTTTTCATTAACCGTGTCAACCCAACAACATCATCAGATGGTTATGAGGGTGACATCCTTTGTACCGACTGTAACAAAGTCATCGGTAGGGGCGAAGTCATTCCAATGATCGTCATTAACGAAGAAAGCAGCGAAGAGGTTAAGGAAATCATCTCCGAAAACATCGAAAGCATTCTTATGGGTGGCTCAACTAGCGAAGAAGGACCAAGCGAAGAAATTGTCGAGGCTATAGAAAAGATTGATGTCGAAGTCCTTGCCGATATCTCTGATACAGTCTCCGAAGCCCAAAAAGAACTCGAAGAATTAAAAGACACCGTCTCCGAAGAAAAATACGAAGAGATGGTTGAGATTCTTCAAACCGTCACTGAAAAAGCAGTCGTCATCGCCTCTCACAAAGAAGAAGCAAAAGAAGAGGCTGCAGTCATCAATGAACTCATCCCTGAAGATTCGGGAATCGATATGGCAAGCGTCGTCGGAAGCTTCTATGAAAGAGTCATGGCAGAGATCCTTGGAAAAGAAGTCCCTGACCATAGAGAACTTCGTAGAGCCGTTGGAAGCCAAAACGGTGGCATCGATTACGATCTCTCAGTCGACATCTATAAGAAAGCTGATGCATTCGTTAACGAATCCGTCAATAACATGAGTAGTGCGGCCCTATATCTTCGTAACTGCTCTGGCGAAAGACTCAAAGGCGAAGTCAACCGTTACATCACCGCAGTATCAGTAAGCTCATTCAGAGACTTCGATAAAGAAGCGGCAGACAACGAATTCGTTGAAGCGGCATACACCGCGATAATGGCGAACCTCCAACAAAACGTTCTCGCTAGCCTTGAAAAGACATATAACGAAAACGTCAAATCCTTAAGCGGAACCGCAAGAAGCGATTTCGAAAGGGAATATAACGCCCAAAAAGAACTCGTTACCGATAACGAATCATTCGAGGTCATCATCTTCGAGGTGATGAGACAGAAATTTAGAACCGTCATCGCTAACAAGTATAAGGATGGAATAATCGGAGACGCTGAATACGCTGCATTAATGGAAATATCAAGTGACGTCGATTCATTTGAACCAGTATACAGAGAAATATTCAGAAGCTATTGCTTAAACGAAGATAACGCTTATGGAATCACCCTCCAAGAAGTAAGTGATTCAGCAATCGAAAAAGAAGGAACGATCGGAAGGAAGAGTGCCGCTCAAATGACATTTACCTCATCCGATGGAATCGTTCTTGGAATCATTGGAACAGTAGTTCTAGGAGTCGCGATAACCTTAATCGTCACTTCGATTCGTAGAAAGAAGGTGAACCACTAATGGCAGATGAAATGAGAAATCAAAACCAAAGTGAATCCAATTCCTATAATGAGTCAATCGTCCAACAAGAAAACATCGCTGCCAGCGAGAACCAAGTAATTAACGAAGTTAGCCGTGAAAACGAAGTAAGCGATGATTCAAATCACGAAGAGACTCAAGAATCAAAAAGAAGAAACATCCTTTCTTTGATGACAGGTTCCTTAGTAACAGTGGTCGCTGCTGCTGTAGTTGGCGTCACTGGCCTTCTTAATGTGAGTATGAGCGCTTCATTTGAAGATGTCATATATCAAGATGGCAATATCCACTATGTCATTAATGTCGACGGCATGACAGAAAAAGAGAAACTCACAACCTATGTCGAACTCGATGGCAAACAAATCGAGCTCATCTCCATCACCGATGAAGATAGCGATGGCAAAGTCGAAGGCGACTTCGCTGTCGATATGGATTACGTCAAAGAGAAACTCGATAGTGGAGACAAGAAAGTCGAATACCGCTTCACCCTCAAAGGCATGGTGGGACTCGATGTTGAAAGAGCCTTCGATAGCTATGTCGTAAAAATCGAAGAAGTCACATCAACCTTCACCGATGTCGATATGTGGTGCAACTGCGGCGTTGACGGATACTATTACTTCAAAATGAACTTCGTCGACGACTTCGGACTCTTCTCTAATTTCCAAGCGTCAATTAGAGATGCCAGCGGTAACGTTAGTTATTGCACCTTCGAAGATGATCTTCACGCCGAACAAAGGATCTATGTCGCTGATCTTAGCGGCATGAAAGGCACGCTTGAAATCAAATACGATGCTAATGGTTCTAGTGTTGAACCACTAACATATAATGTAACTTTCTAAAGGAGAAACGCATGAAAAAATTAAGTGTAAAAGCCATCATCAACTACGTGTTATGCGCTTTGTTTCTCGGAGTAGTCGTCGTCGTACTTCTTCGTGAATCCATCTTCCCTGCTGATTCAGTCTTCTTCAACCTCTATGCTGAAGAAGTAGCAGGCGATCTCGTAGTCAAACTTCTCAAAACAGTCTTTGTGATTGCCTTGGCCTATCTTATCATCCAAGCATCATCACTTGTCCTCTTCCTTGGGCAAAAAGTCAAAGACAATACCGTTAAGACAGGCACACTCCTTATCGGCAGCGCTCTTAAGTACGTCGCCGTCATCGCGGCTATCCTTCTTGCCTTATCATCATGGGGCGTCGATACAACAACCCTTGTCACCGGTGCTGGAGTCCTCACTCTTGTCATTGGTCTTGGTTGCCAAACTCTCGTTAGCGATGTCGTTGCAGGTATCTTCATGCTTTTCGAAGGCGATATCAAAGTCGGTGATGTCGTTGTCGTCAATGGCTGGAGAGGCACAGTCGTCTCTATTGGTTTAAGAAGAACCAAGATCATCGACAGCGTTGGTAACATCAACATCGTCAATAACTCTTCAATCTCCAACATTATCAACAACACCCGCGAACTCTCAATCGCTGTCTGCGATGTCGGTATCGAATACAATGAATCTCTTGAAAAGGTCGAAGCAGTCCTTAGTGACAACTTCGAAGAAATCAAGAAGAACATCCCTTCAATCGTCGAAGGCCCATTCTACAAAGGTGTTGCTGAACTCGGCGATTCAGCAGTTGTGATTAGAGTCGTCGCAAAATGTAAGGAAGACGACAAATTCCAACTTGAAAGAGATCTTAATAGAGCCGTCAAGATCCTCTTCGACAAACACGGCATCAACATTCCATTCAACCAAATGGTTATCAGCTACCGTGACGAAAACGAAGAACAAGCAGTCGCTACAAAAGGCGAACAACAAAAGTCCCAAAAGTTCGTCAAGGAACAAAAGGTCCTCTCTGCTCACGTTGAAGCAGAAGAACAATAAGGTTATTTCACCTGCAAGGTGTCTAACATAAAAGTTTTTAATAATAGGAGAAAATCAGATGAAATTATTAAAACAAGCAATTGCAGAATTCATTGGAACATTCGTTCTCGTGTTTGCTGCATGCGGCGTTGCCGCATTTACTAAAGGTGATCTCGTTGCAACATCACTCGCCTTTGGTCTTGTCATCGTTGCGATGGCATATTCAGTTGGCAGAATTTCAGGCTGCCACATCAACCCAGCTGTTTCTCTTGGCTGCCTCTTAACAAAGAGAATGACACTCAAAGAATTCGGTGTCTATGTCGCTGCTCAAGTCGTTGGCGGATTCGTCGGCGCAGTCGCTCTCTTCGGTCTTGCTAAGATGGGCGGAAGCACCCTTCTTGGCGACGCATGTAACGCAGTCCTTCCAGCAGGTGGAGTCGGTGGTTATATCGGCGCTATCCTCGTTGAAGTCATCCTTACCTGCATCTTCGTCTACGTTATCCTTAACGTCACCGCAGAAAAGAACACCGCTGGTAAAAAGGCTGGCCTCATCATTGGCTTAACCCTTACCCTTGTTCACCTTATCGGCATCTGCTTCACTGGCACATCAGTCAACCCAGCAAGAAGCCTTGCAACCGCATTCGGCGCACTCATCTTCAATGGCAACGCTACACCATTAGCTCAAGTTTGGGTCTTCCTCGTTGCTCCAATGGTCGGCGCTCTCTGTGCTGCATTCCTCTTCAAGTTCCTTCACAAAGAAGAGAAATAATTTCTAAAGAAAAATCTCTTTTGACCCTAGGTAAAACTAGGGTTTTTCTTGTTTTTGGGAAAGAAAGGCTAAAACACCCCTTGTTTTCTTTGCTAAAAGTAAAAAATTCATTAGAATGAAAAAGGAGGGTAATATATGGCTAAAAGTAGTGGAAAAACCTATTACAAAAGCTTCATCAACAGTGCTGAGATTTCTGCGTCCTATATTAAGAGATACAGGAAGATCTATATCGCAGTCACTCTTGTAATTGCCCTTTTTGAAATCATCATGGCCATTAGAGGCCTCTTTGTATTCAATTTTACCAATCCAAAACATATCACGTACTTCATTTGCTATATCGTTCTTCTAGTTTCTTCATCGCTAGTTTCCGCTTTCCTAATCGTTGGCTTAAAGAAAGAACAAAGCAGGAAATCCCTCAATTACGTCATTAATATTTATTCATTCATTCTTCTTGCTTGGGCTGTTGTCATGTCTAGCATGGATATGCTTGGACATGGATACCCAATCATCTATCTTACGGTCCTTGTTGTCTTAGCAAGCATCGTTCCTGTTAACCCTTTCTTCTTCATCCCTCTTACGTTCGTTTCAAGCGCGGCTCTAATCACTCTCGATTTCGTTCTTGGAAACACCCATGTCCTTGTTGCGGCTGACTACATCAACATCACGGTCTTCGTCATCATGTCTCTTCTTGTCGCTTTCCGTAACTATATGGTCACAGCGAGTGAAGAGAAGAACAAAAAAGAACTCACTAGGCTCTCAAAGATCGATGTCTTAACGGGACTCGGAAATGAGAATTCCTATTACACATTCCTTGATGACCTTGCAAAGATTCATTCGCCTAAGCTTGAATACGCGGTCATGGTCTTTGACCTTAATGGCTTAAAAGCAACAGACGATACCTATGGTCATAGATATGGCGCGTTCTTAGTTTCAGAAGTAGGAAGACGCCTCCCAGGAATCTTCACAAAATCAGCGCTTTTCCATACTGGGGGAGATGAATTCGTCGTAGTCGTCATCTCACAGTATAAGGAACTCGATGAGCTCGTTAAGAAAGTTGACGACAATCTCGAGTATTGCCCAGTCTCGTACGAAGGAGTGGATCTTCTTCTTTCCGTCGCTAGAGGCGTAGCAAGACACAAACCTGGGGAAACGTATAACGAAACGTATCAACGCGCTGATAGAGACATGTACGTCAATAAAAAAGAAGTCAAAGAAAAATACAATATCAAAGGCAGATAGGAATAAGGCCTCATCATTAGGGTGAGGCTTTTTAAATATAATGAACGAAGCCTGACATCTTTGACCATTTGTGACTTCGAGCATTCATGAAAGAGACTGAATCTATTGTAGTTTTATATTGGGAGTGAATATAATAAAGTTAATATAACAACACAAAAAAGGGCTTTGATATGTTTAATATGTTTTGCGGAGAAGTCCTGATGAGCGCAGCACTTACGCGCATTTATGATTGTGTTAAACTTAAAAGAAGGTGATGATCAACATGATTAAGAAACTGTCGAGCTTAAAAATTCTCATCGGAGCAATGTTTATGTGCTTCGCTTCTTCTTGCAATGCCAAAGGCGTTAATTTAGAAGCGGTTAACGAATCTCTGATGAATCTCGTCTATGAGCCTCTTAGCGAGTATGAAGAATACTGTAAGAATTACATATATATCAAGACCGAAGCGGAATGGAACGCTGAAAAGACTAGTGGCACTTTAGAGCGTCTAGATAATGCGGTGCTTGAAGAAAAGGTTCCTTTTGTTCTCAAGAAAGATGATTCGTTTGCTGACGACCATATTCTCATCACAATAGATAAGTACTTTAAAGATAAGACCTTTGTTCTTTCTGATTTCCATATGGTCGACATAAAGCAAGTTGACCTTATCGGAGACTATAGATATGAAGGTGGAACTGGAAATCAAACTTACTTGCTCACTCTAAGGGTTCCTAGCAAGGAAAACGTCATAAGATCAATTAAGAAACTTGAGATATATGCCTTCACTTTAAATGCTTCTCCTGACCTAATCCAAACAATTGTAAAGTAAGACAAAACCGCCATGCGTTAATGGCGGTCTTTCATTCTCGTATAAGCGAGTTGATATAGGAATGTACTTTCTCATTAAGGAGGAGAACGCTCTTTTTGATCTTCGCTTTCTTAGGGTATCCCCATGCCTCAAGAAGGCCTCTAGGAGCAATCCATTCGTTAGATGAGACGTTTTCATTTAAGGCAAGCAAGATCCCTAGCATCGCCTTTCGAGGGGAATGGAACAAGACTTTCATGATAGGGAATATGATAGCCATGAAGAATTTGCTATATCCCTTTTCGAATAACTCTGTAGGAACGATGCCAGGATGTATTAGAACCATCTCGATATCTTTTCTTTCGGCGTTTTCTTTCATGAACATAAAAGCGTTAAGCATCTCTTGTTTGCTTAAAGCGTATTTCTTCATTTTGCTTGATATGTTTTCTAAAGCGATGTTACTAAGGTTCCCCTTATAGAATTTGTAAGACATGGAAGAGGTGGATATCACTCTTGCATTAAGATTAAGAAGAGGGATTATCTTCTTAAGAAGATATATATGTGACAAAGTGTTCACTTCAAAGGTCTCATCATATCCATCCACTGTAGTTCTTGGATTTAGATGGAACACTCCCGCGTTATTGATGAAGACATCAAAATGAAGGTCGTCTTTCTTTAAAGCGTCAACAAAAGAATCGACGCTTGCTAAAGAAGACAA
Source organism: Bacilli bacterium (assembly GCA_024408335.1). Taxonomy (GTDB): domain Bacteria; phylum Bacillota_I; class Bacilli_A; order RFN20; family CAG-826; genus UBA4951. Next base: position 32,360 of record JAKSVB010000004.1, on the reverse strand, counting down.
ATCCAAAGGATATGTGTAAGCGGTGACGTTAGGACACGCCTTCTTTAGCTCTTCGATCTTCTTATTGGCCTTCTCTAAGTTTCTTGCCGCTAAAAACAAAGTGGCGTTCCAACTTGCTAAGACCTTCAAAGCCTCAAAACCAATTGAGCCAGTCCAGCCAACGAAAAGAACGTTCTTCCCTTTCAAATCGACTTCATGTTCTTTTAACCATTTCTCGATTTTCATTTCTTTTCTCCAAAAAGCTCTTCGTATCTAGAATCGATATTCTTATATGTCTCGATATAACATCTAAAGAATCCTTTCGTGTTCTCATTAATGATTCTTTCTTTATTCTCGATCTTTCTTATTTGTTCGAAGTTGTATGGGCCATTGACTCTCCAGCCTTCTAATAGGCCTATACGAACTGCATCGACTGGGCAGCCTAAAGAACATCTCATGCACATCAAGCAGTGGTGATGGAAACGCACATCGCCTTTCTTGTTCTTGAATATGTTTTTCATTGGACACATCTTGATGCAGTATCCGCATTTGGTGCATTTCTTTTTGTCGACGTGGCAAAAGAAAGAATTGACGTCTCCTCCAATGAATTGAAGCTTCACGAAGAATGTGATGATGCGGTGGATGAGTTTATATTTCTTGATGTTCTTGATATCATTCGTAACTTCGTAGTAAAGAATATCCAAAAGCTTATCATCCATCTCTAGCATCTCTTTGACGAGATTCTCTTCGAATCTGAAGTGGATGTTATATGGCATGATGAAGTGGTATTCGTTATTTGTGATTACGCCATCTTTCTTAAGTTTACGAAGTACGCTTACGCTTGAAGCGTCGTTCGCATGGAATGTTTCTCCAGAATTCTTATATATGAAAGCCTTCATTCCTTTAGGGAATTTCTGTTTCTTCACGAACTTAAGGAATGGATAAGGCGCATTGAAGCCATATATCGGAAAACCTAATCCGAGAAGATCATATCCATCAAAGGATAGCTTCTCGGTATTAAGGGGATCAATCTCGTAAGTGGTAACGGAGTGACCTTCACTCTCAAACCTTTTCTTAAGCATAAGAGTGAGGTATCTCGTATTGAATGTACCTGTGTAATAAAGAAGAAGGACGTTCATGGTTATTTCTTCTTTCTTTTATTAAGGTAATTCTCATAGAAGTACCTGTTATATGGACCAAGCTCTTCAGGATTCTCTTTCTTCTTTTTGTTTAGGATCGTCTTCTTATGGAATGAGAAAAGGCTAAAGAGCCTTCTTCTTTCAACATATTCAAATTGTCTTTCGTAACCGATATGGAATATGAACCATTTGTCGTTAATCTTCTTATATGAGACGTGATAAACTGCCGCGCCGAAAAGCTCAACGAAATATTTCTCTGCGACAAGGTGGTCTTCTAGATACCAAATACCTGTAGCAGTATCGCCATTAACATCAATCTCGCCTCCATGGATGAAGTGAGTGCTAGGACGAGAAAGGGCCATAACGCTACAAAGGAATTTGATGATCGCATCTTTTCCTTCATAGCTCATCTTGCCATTTCCATAAGATGATGAAGCGTCATCGGTAAAACAAGATGCCACTCCATCGAAGTCCCTCGAATCAAGGCATCTTTGATATTTGGCTTGAAGCATCCTGATCGCTTCAATGTCTTCTAAACGGGTGATTCTTTCTTCGAGTTCCATATGTGCTATCTTTTCTTTTTGTCAATTATACCTAAAAGATGAGGTCTCATGAACATTTGATTATCCAATATGTATCAAAAATGAAACTGGGATGCTCACGGTCTAAAAATGGTTGTAAAATATACATGTAAGTTATGGAATTTCTCTACGTTTTTATCATTTTTGCCTTTTTTGTAGTCGTTTTTCTTTTTGTCATAAACGCCAAGAAGAGCGAAGGCACCAAATACGATGATTTTAGAAACAAAGTTGACGAAAACGAAGTATCTAATGGCAAGATTGACAAAAACAAAGTATCTAATGGCAAGATTGGTGAGAACGAAGTGTCTTTGAGACTTCAGGAACTTGGCTACGTTTTTGATGATTACTATACAATTGATTGGCATCACCATACTCATCAAATAGACCATATTCTCATCAATAAGAAAGGTGTTTTCGTAATAGAAACAAAAGCCTTATCGGGCACAATATATGGTTTTGAATTGGATAAAGAGTGGACCCAGGTTTTAGCTGGAGGCAAAGTTATTCATAAGCACTTCAACCCGGTGATGCAAAACGAGACACATGTAAGGGAAATAAGCGATATTTTAGAGGATGAGTACGATGTTAAGTCGATGGTTATTTTTATCAACGCAGACATCTCCAAAGTAAGTTCAAATTTTGTTTGGGGAATGTTTCCTGCGCTTAATCACCTTCGTTCGTTGCCTGATATTTATGACGACGAAACGGTGGAAGAAATCGTTGAGATTTTGGAAGAAAACAGAAAATACGTTGATCCTGAGGAACATATCAAGAATGTCAGGAATATTATGACTGGTAAGTGACAAAACAAATTTAAAAAACTAGGACTTAAATATATTTGTTGGGCTTTTTGTTTAAACGCGATCAAAGAAGAAGCTATAGCTTCTTTGTTATTCTCACACTCTCCAAATGAACGTGGATTCTTGAAAGTAATGGCTATATTGATTTAGTGTGCAAAGTGAAGTATTCTAATCTCCATATGACTGACATTTGCCACTCAACAAATAATTGAGTCCATTCAACAAAGTGTTTATCTACACTTTCGTTCTTTTCATTTAGCATTAAGGCATATCGGAGGAAAACCCATGCCAATCGGAGCAAAAATCAAGGAATTCAGAACTAAAAATTCACTAACTCAAAAGGAACTAGCGGAGAAGCTTAACGTTACTTTTCAGGCTGTTTCTAGATGGGAAAATGACGAAGCGGAGCCTTCTTTTGATACATTGAAGGAAATGACGAATATATTCGGATGTACAGCGGATGATCTTTTTGGAATCGTAAAAGACGAGGGTGTTTCGGAAACAAATCAAGAAGCACAGCCAGAGATCGAAAAGGAAGAAAGCGTATTTATCACCTGTGATGGTTGTAAAAAACACATAACAGACAAAAATGATTTGAATAGAATTGAAGAGGAAAAAACTGAGCGTTTTGGAAGAACATCCAGAAAAGTGATCGTCCAACACACGCTTTGCAATGATTGCCTTGAAATTAGAAAAGCCCAAGAAGAGGAATTACATAGAAAGGCTCAGGAAATAGTCGAGCAAAAATATTTTAAGAGAAGAATTCATTCGTTCGTTTGGCCTTCCATTTTTGCTGCCTTTTTTATCGTCGGTTCAATCATGAACTTTGTGGATGGCAATATCCAAAACGGAATCGTCGGGCTTGTTCTAGCGGTTCTGGCCTTCACTTTCCTTGGCACAATGATTCTTTTCAATACTTTCATTCCTAATCTTTGGATCACGGTTGCGTCTTGGGGATTTGTAAAGATGCCTGGCGTTATTATGGAATTCAGCATCGATGGCATCATTGCTGGCATAGTCGTCAAAATCATTCTTTGGTTCTTCGGTCTTCTCATAGCACTAGCTTTTGCAGCCTTAGCCACAGTGATTGCGGTCCCATTAAGTTTTTTCGTTTATCCATTCGCGATTCGTAGAAATATATTGAAATACGGCAACATATAAGGAGATTTTTTATGAAGAAAAAGCAATCTACAGTATTGGCGTTAGCGACCATATTGACGTTGGCGTCTTGTGGAGGCGAAGCTAATTCAAAGCCTCAAACATCAAGTCAGGAGGTGCCTCTTTCTAGCTCATCATTAAGCAGTGCCTCCGCTTCAAGCACTTCGACTTCCATTAGTTTTGACGATCCAGAGCTCTTGTCAAATAAAGCTTTGGCGTCTTCTAAACTTGACGAGATCGTAAACCCTGTAATTGCAAAAATCACCGATGACGAAATCAGAACAGCAATTCAAAACTTCTACAACGCTGAGAAACAATACATTAATGGCATCACTGATGTAGCAACGGCAAAAGCGGCAGTAAGCAAAGTCGCTCAAGACGCTAAAGAGTTTGCTACAACCACGTTGCTTCAACTTGTAATCAGAAAGCTTGGACAATACTTCCAACCTATCATTGATAATCTTCCAGACGAAGCGCTCAAAACTTCCGTCCAAAATTTCTATGAGCAAAAAATGGCCTTGATTGCTTCTGCAATGACTTTAGACGATGTCGTCTCCCTCTATAAAACAATTACTGATGACACTATCGAATTCATCAGAACCGAAACGGAAAGAATCTTGATTCTTTTAAAAAACCAAGCAATCGAAGAATGTGATGCATATATCCTTGCTCTCATTGAGAAGATTCCTTATGACGCGTTGAAAACCGACACTAGAACCTTCTACAACACCGAGAAGGTCAAGATTCAAAACGCCAACACGATTGAGGCTTTAAAAGAACTTGTTCCTGAACTTAAGAAAGACGTGCTTGATTACGCCATCACTGAAACGATTAGAATTGGCACCGCTGAATTAGATACATTTGTTACCGCCCTCATCGAAAAGATCCCTAGCGAAACACTTAAAACAGACACTAGAACCTTCTATAACACCGAGAAGGGTAAACTCAACTCATGCACAACAATAGAAGGGGTTGTCACCGCTTTAGCGGAAATCAAAGACGACTTAGTTGATTACGCTTTAACTGAGTCAAAGAAAGTCGCAAAAGAAGAGTTGGACGCTCTTGTTCAAGCTGGTTTAAGTAAGCTTCCTAACGCTTCCATTAAAGCGGAGCTAAACGATTTTTATGACGTTGAAATCCTTAAGATTATGGCTATAAGCAATCTTGATAACCTTAAGCCTACAATGGAAACAGTTCTTCAAGAAACGGAGGCGTTTATTAAAGGACTCGTTGTTAGAACGGCTAAAGATTATTTGGATCAACTTCTCGACTATAACCTTGCTGATCCATATCAATACGTTCCTGCTGCGATGAAGCCAACATACGCAAATAATTTTGTCGCCTCGCCAATCACCGATTTCACAAGAGACACAGCCGTTGCCGATATGAATAGACAAGGATTTGGCGACCAATGGCAAATGATTGTTGAAAACATCAACCAAATGATTTTTGTCACGAGCGCAATGAATGCTGTCGATGCGGTTATGACAACCGTATCGAATGCAATGAAGATTTATATCACAAATAGCACAACCGAAACGCTTGCTCACACGATCGATAATGACGATTGCACTGCAACCCTTTCCTTTGCTGATGATCTCTTCGCACTTAGCGTTGACCTCAAAGGATCATACTCAATTCCAGCTATTGGTTCAGCGTCTCCGACAATCAAGATGGCTTTAGACATCGCGACGATGAAAAAAGCCATATACATCTCTTTGAACGAAAGCAACAGCATCAAATACACGATGACAGATGACGAATTTGAACTTGCCTGTACTTACGGCATAACTATCGCTGGGCAATCTGGTTCAAGAACTTCATACTTTGAAACGAAGAAAGATGAAGACGGAAACCGTTATGGCCACATTTATGAATACACTTCATATCAAGGATCGGACAAGATTCAGGCCTGCGCCGATTTCTATGTTAACGATGGATATGTATCGGTAGTTGGTAATAAGGCTTCGGGCATGGCTGGGTTTACCGGTTTCATTAATGAGCTTTATAGCGAAAGCACAGGAAGACTTCTTGGATACAAAGTTAAGGAAGTCCTATCTGCTGGAGGCGTTGCAACCACATACAATACCTTATGGTTCAACTTATGGGATATCTCAGGAATCAATTCAGTAAGAGTTACCGACAAAACAAAAGCCAACACTTCTTCTAAATCAACGGTAGACGTTTACCTTAATGGAAGCACCACCCTTTTCAAACCTACTTACAATACACTTGTCGTTAAAACTAGCCGTAAGTATGATATCGAACTTAGAAATAAAACATACTACAACCTCGTTGATGAGAAAGTTGTAGCGACAAAAGTGGAAGTTCCTATGATGTTTATTCAAGACGATAATAGCAGTAACACCAACTACAGTGACTTCTCAACGAATTTCTTAGATGACAACGGTTTTGCTGCAAGCGTTACTTTGCCTGCGGCCCAATTAGCCAAAATCAGAAGCGACTACAATACATTGATTCCAATCTTTGAACAGAATAAGGACGCAATGTCATCCGAATTGATCATTCAGTATTTGAATTCGTTCAATAACTAATTAGAGCGGGGCTTATGCCTCGCTTTTTAAATGAAAATGGCTTTGAAGATTGACACAAATGAGTCACTAACCGCTGTAACATCGTTTTCTTTTGACTTAGAATAAGTTGTCAGTCCAAGGATTTGAATATGAATAAAAAAGAAAAGTCGCTTTTATTAAAAGAAACTTCAAAGAAGTTACTTTTAGATGAACTCAAAGACAAACAATCGGTTTATAAAAAAGACATTCTCAAGGCTTTAGCCAAACCTTTAAAAGACGCTCTCAAAGAAAAAGGCTTAAACATACAAGAAGACGATGCATCTAGTTATTTGGGATCGTGTATTGCTGAGGCGGTTAAACAAAAAACTTTGGTGCTTAAGAATGGCCTTATTTCATTAAAGAAAGCAGAAGAATTAGTAAAAGTGTCGAAAGAAGAATGCAAAACCGTCGTTCTTGATGAACTACAAAAGAAGGCATTAACAAGAAATGAGCTCTTCAAGAAGTGCATCGAGGATTTAGGCGCTAACAAAACACAATCGAAAAAAGACGATGGTCAAATCAAATCCTATGTTGGAATGATCCTTGAAGAACTCACCAAGGATAATGTCATTTCATTCTCTGACAGCAAATATTCAATTGAGTCAACTTCTAAATATTCAAAGAAACCATTAGAAGAAAAAGAATTCAAAAAGCAGTTCTTCCAAAGACTTCACGATAATGGAGGGCTCTTCTTCGAAAAGTTCTTATCCAACCTTTTAGAAAAGTATTATTCAATGACTGGTAGAACCGTAATAGAGAACGAAGTCATCGGAGGCGCAAATGACGGCGGAGTCGATGTCAAACTCACAGTAGAAGAAGACCTAGGATTTAAAGAAACAATCTTCGTCCAAGCAAAATGCAGAATGAACACTCAAGTCACAGAGAAAGAGATAAGAGAATTCTATGGCTCAGTTAACGCCTTAAAGGGAAGTAGAGGACTATTTGTCACAACTTCAACTTTCCATGATGGCGCTTTAAAGCTTCTGAAATCGATCGATAACTGTACTGGAATCGATGGTGATAAGTTGTTTGAGCTTGCCAAATTATCAGCATATGGAATCCACGAATCAAAACTTGGATTCAAGTTCGACGATTTGGTGTTCGATATATAAACCCAAATTTTGATAGGTTTTGTGCATAATATCGTCGCTTATAAGTGGATGAACTCATTGTAGTCTCGTTTTTCTTGTAATTTTAGTTAGGTAATTCTTTACAGTTTATGAAACAGTTATATGCTTCTTGTCTCAACGAAAAACGTTTGATGAAAAACGGAATGTTTGCAACATGTACGGGATATCGGACGACGAAAGATATAGACATCACATTTGAAGATGGAACTGTGATTCAGCACATTCAAAAGAAAAACTTTTATTCAGGCGGCGTCGTAAATCCAAATAGCAGTTACAATCCGTATATAAGAGTTGGCTATCTACCGGAAACAAATCCCAATCTTTTAGAAGAGTGGGACTATAGCAAAAACTCCATCGACCCAAGTACCATTTCAAAAAGCTATAAGGATAAAGTTTGGTGGAAATGTCATAAAGGACATAGCTGGCAGGCTACCGTATGTTCTAGAGCTAATAAACAACATGGTACAGGATGCCCTTATTGCAAAGGCAATCGAGTAATAGAAGGGGAAACTGATTTTGAAACAAATAATCCTGAGCTGATGAAGGATTGGGATTATGTCAAAAACGAAGGAATAGATCCAAAAAAGATATCCGCAAACAGCGGCGTTCGCGTTTGGTGGAAGTGCCATTTTTGTGGAAAAGAATGGCAAACAAAGGCAAACAATAGAAGCTCTCTAAAAAGAGGGTGCCCAGTATGTTCCAAAAAGTCTACATCCTATGGGGAGCAAGCTCTTTTTTACTATGTAAAAATGATCTACCCGAACGCTGTAAACAGATATAGGGATGGAAAGTTTGAACTTGATGTTTATATACCTGAAATCAAAGTTGGAATTGAATTTGATGGAGTATATTTCCATAGCGGAAACAAGAGCGAGCAAAAAGAACAAAAAAAGTTTGAGATGTGCAAAGAAAAAGGCGTATTCCTCTATCGAGTCAAAGACTCAAAAGCGATGCATCAAGAAAGCGTTACTGCTGATAGATGTGTTGGAGTTGACAACTTGCAAGATACAGAAGGGCTTGAGACTGCAATAAGAGTTATCCTTTCGGAAATCGATTCTTTTTCGAACCGTTGGGCTAGGAAATCTCCGTATCATTGTTGGAGTTCGATAGATAACCTTGTGAACGTTGAAAGGGACCATTACAAAATTAACGCTCATAGATTTCAAAGAGATGAGGAGGAAAGCTTTTTGAATTATCATCCGGAATTGGCTGAAGAGTGGGATTATGAATCTAATGGCGGAATTAATCCGAAGTCGGTTACAAAATGCAGCGGTAAGAAATACGCTTGGAAATGCCAAAAATGTGGATATAGATGGAAACAGAGGGTTCAAGATAGAGCGAAGGGCAGAGGTTGTCCTTGCTGCAATAGAACTGTTTTGGTTAAAGGCGTGAATGATTTTGCTACCCTTCACCCGGAAGCATTGAAAGAGTGGGATTGGGAAGAAAATAGCGTTCCACCAAGCGAAGTTATTGTTTATGACATTCCATATGCTTGGAAATGCCAAAAATGTGGGCACAAATGGAAGGCGACAATAACTGATAAAGTAATTAGAAAAGATCACACTGGATGTCCTAAATGCGCCCATGAGTACGTGTCGCATATAAGGCACCTTAAGGCGCTAAGAAACGGATCATTATTTGAGAAATATCCGGAAATGAAGAAATATTGGAGCGAATCAAAGAACATTGGTGTCAACGTCGATGATATAGCTCCTGGAACATCTACAAAGTATTGGTGGATCTGTCCTGACTGTAACTATGAATGGCAGGCAAGCCCAGCAAACAGAACGTACGGAGGGATAACTAGAGGCTGTCCGAAATGTAGATATAAAAAGAGAAAGAAAGTAAAATAGTTTTGGCTTTGCATCATGTTCAATGGATGTTTGGCGTTTAGGTTTGAGGAAAAAACGATGGAATTCGAGAAATTAATCAAAGAAAGATATTCATGTAAGAAATATGACCCATCAAAGAATGTGGATGATGTTACATTAAAGAAGATCTTAGAAGCAGGAAGACTTGCTCCAACAGCAAGAAACGCTCAAGAACAACATGTCTATGTTCTTAGAAGCGAAGAAGCCTTAAAGAAATTCGATGAAACTTCTCCTTTCAGATACGGTGCCCAAACAGTGCTTCTTGTCACCTATAACAAGAACGGCGTGTACACATACCCTAATGGAAAGAAGACTTCAGGAGAAGAAGATGCATCAATTGTTGCAACGCACATGATGCTTGCTTCTAAAAACTACGGGGTCGATTCGTGTTGGCTTAATAGAATCGATACAGAGTTATTAAAAGAACTATTTTCCATCCCTAATGATGAAGAAGTCGTTATGGCCTTAGATCTAGGATATAAAGCAGAAGGAGGGGACCCTCTTCCTAACCACTCATCAAGAAAAGAACTTGAAGAGACCGTATCTTACTTATAAGAAACGATGACCCAAGGAAAAATTGGGTCTTTTTATTAACGCCCAATATTAACCTTGAAAAGAACCGATGGAGGCAATATTTTTTCTTGTCCCCTAGAGGTGAGATAACTCACAAAAACATTAGTTCTAAAAAAGATTTTTTCATTTTCATATTGCAAAACAATCACTTCAGTCATAATATTTGAACACTGCTCAAAAAGAGGAGAAAAGCATGAAACAAAAAGAAGTGAAAGAGAAAATCATCGAAGTGGCAATTAGACTCATCAAAGAATCAAATGGCGACCTTTCCTTAGTCTCAACTAGGGCTATTGCGAAAGAAGCAGGTATCGCAAATGGACTTATGAATTACCACTTTAAAAACAAGGATGAGCTAATCACCATCGCCATTCAAAGAATGATAGGGGAAGTTGTTTCCTTATATCATCCAACTTTTGATTCTTCCCTTTCCTTAGAAGAAAGAATAGTAGAAGGGGCGGCAAATGTATTTGAATTCCTTTTCCAAAACGAATTGATCTCTAGAATCTCAATCCTTGATGATTTTAGTAAGAAAGAAGGATGGAATAACACAATGAGCAGCCAAGGACTCATAAAAGACTCCTTAAAAGAAGACCTAGATCAAGATGAAAGAAACCTCTTTGCTTTCGTTCTTGTTTCTAGCATGCAAGTGGCCCTTCTTTCATATGGTAATAGCACTTCTCTCTCGGGCCACTTGCTATCTAAGAAAGAAGAAAGGAAAGATTTCATTAGAAGTACTGTTCATATGCTTCTAAATGGATGCCACACAAAGAAGCAATGAAAAAGAAGAAAAAGAAAATGCCAGTCGCAGTTATAATCATTCTTTCGGTTGTCGCCCTTATCTTGACTTATACGTCAGTCATGACAATCAGCATGGCTATCGCGCTTCCAAAAGCGATAGAAAGATTAAAGAGCTATGAAGCAGAAACGGTGTCGTTAAGTTATGGCAATATGACTTATTGCGATAAAGGGGAAGGGGATGTTGTCCTTTCTTTCCATGGTATCTTTGGAGGATACGACCAAGCCTTGGATTCCGCTAAAGAATTTATCAAAGGACATCGGGTGATTGCACCTTCAAGGTTTGGGTATCTTGGAAGCGATGTCAAAGGAGAAGGAACCCCAAAAGAACAAGCTGAGGCCTTCGTTGAACTACTCGATAAGCTTGATATTGATAAAGTATATCTCTTTGCCACAAGCGCTGGAGGCACTCCTGCAATAAGATTTGCCCTAGATTACCCTGATAGGGTAAAAGGCATAATCTTATATAGCTCCGCAATGCCAATGCTAAGTAAACCAGATAAAGTAGGCGATTATGCTGGTCCTCCAGAATTCCTTCTTAGTGATTTCGGAATGTATATGATCTCACCTCTTCTTGAGCCAATGATGGGCATGGAATACGAAACCATAAACAGCATGCTTCCAGTTAAAGAAAGGAAGAAAGGAATTGTCCTTGATAGCAAAATCACGAATCTCGATATGCAAAGGAACTTCGATGATTATGACATCGAGTCAATCGCGAGCAACGTTATCGTTTTTCAAGCCAAAGACGACAGACTCGCTAATTATAATGACACGCTTAACGGCATCAAAAGATTCTCTAATCACACATTCGTATCTTTTGATAATGGAGGACATTTATTAAAAGGGCACGAAGAAGAAATAGATGCCGCTATAACAAAATTCTTTGCGGAAAATGACTAATGCATAACAAAAAGACCTTTTTAGAAGGTCTTATTTTTGAAGTACTCGTCTGTCGCCAAGCTTACGGAATTTGTTTTGATACATGTTCCTATCCGCTACGCCGACATATTCTGCTAAGTCAGAGCCTAAGTTGCCATAGGCAACGCCGATTGAGACAGAGATGTTATCTTTTGCCAATTCCTCTTCGACCGCTTTCGCGTATTCGCCTGCGATTGCGTGTGATTCACATGGGGCAAAGGCAACGAATTCGTCACCACCGAATCTGCAACACATCCCGCCTTCAGGTAAATGCTTTTCAACGGATTTAGCAATACGCTTAAGAATCTTATCGCCGTGAGCGTGTCCGAATGTGTCATTAAGGATCTTGAAGTTATCTGCATCAACGAAATAGACTGCTGCAGGTTTCTCATCGTTATATAACTTAGCGAAGCTTCCGACCATCTCTTCTTCGAAGTAGATACGGTTATGGATGCCAGTTAATTGATCGCGTTTGTATAAGCCTTCAAGGGTTTGTGATAAGGCTAATTGACGAAGGTGCTTGTAAAGAGATTCGCCAGCGAATAAGAAACGATATTTTGCGTCTAAGAAATCAGGAACTGAAATATCGCCTGGGTTACGTTTTGTTAAGAAATAACCAACGACTTTTGAACCGAAGTGGAGAGAGGTGATGAAGACAACGCTGTTGGTTGAATCTGCCATCATCTGAGCAAGAGCGGCTCTAAATGAAGAAACCTCAACGCGTTTGCCGTTTTCGACAAAGAAACAAACTTCGAGTCTTTCTTCTGGAATCTTTCCTTCGAAGAGCTTGTATTCGGTTGGGCTAAATAATGCTTTGTCGCATGCGACGAGGGTGGTCGAAGAATCACTCATTGAATAATTTTTGAGTGATTCAAAATATGATTTGAAATCAGAAAGAGCAGTAAGCTCTGCCATAAGAGAAGTGAGGGTGCTATTTCTACCCGTTGTTCTTAAGCCTTCAAGAACGCTTGCTTTTGCATATTCGCGGTAATCAAGGGTAGCTTCGCTATTGCATCCGCATGATTCGCGGAAAACCATTGTGCCTTCGATTGAGACAAATTCATCGATCTCTTTGCCTTCCATAAGGTCACAAAGGATATCGATGGTTTTTCTTCCAACCTCGTTACGGTTGAAACCGACGGTGGTGATCTGTGGTGAATATCTTTCTGCGTCACCATAGTTATCGAATCCAGTGATACGGAAATCACGTGGACATTCATATCCGTATTTCTTAGCTTCTTCCAAAGCGCCGATTGCGATACGGTCATTGCAGCAAACGATAGCCTCAGGGATCTTGCCATGTTCTTTTAAGAGCTTTGAGAAGTTTTTGCTTCCTGAAACAGCTTCGTAGCTACCGTTATAGGATGGGTTATCTTCTAGTGAAAGACCAAAGGCTTTGATGGAGTCTTCGTAAGCTTGTTTTCTGACGTTTGCTTCGTAGGTGCCTTCTGGACCGCCAAAGAAAGCGAAAGACTTAACGTTATGCTTTTTTCTAAGGTGTTCCATCATACTAGTGATGGATTCGTAGTTGTTATGTGAGATGTAGTGGATGCCAGAGAAATGTGAGTCAATGGCAAGAACTGGGATATTTAATTCTTTGATGATTGGGAAGATGCGGCTTTCGATGTCTTCTTGCTTCATATCGGAGACATCGAGAACGATTGCATCAAAATCGGTGAAATCTGTTACCTTGTAAACAGAATATTCACCTTCATTAAAGTCTTTGTTTTTGCACCAATCGCCAAAAGAAGCAAATTGGGCAACAAATATGTCAATGCCACGTTCTTTTGCTCTGGCAAACATACCATTGAGCGATGACATGATGTAGAAGCGGTTCCAACCTTCAGTTAATAATGCAATGTTCATTTTTGACTAACTAAAAAATTCAATGCCCTAAGGCGAATATATAATAATCAAAAAACTGCTAAAATTGTAGTGAATTTTTTCGTTAATCGAAACTCTTTTTCAATAATTCCAAATTGGAAAATAATATTCCGGTAATTCCAATCTGACTTAGCGGTTCAAGATTTCTTGGAGAGTCGTCAATCATAAAGATTTTATCGAATCTTTTTTCAAAAGAATTTACAGCAAGCTTATAAAAGGCGAGATCAGGTTTGATTAAGTGATGGTCACAGGAGACGAAAATTTTGTCGAAATGTTTTTCAAAATCGTACTTTTTGATCATGTCGTGAATGAACGGATAACCCGCGTTCGAAAGGAGAACGAGGGTATTTCCTCTTGCGCGGAGTTCGTCAATGTAATCTAAAACTGAGGCCCTGAGATTGATTCTCGAATACCAGTCTTTCTTCATCTCTTCAGCGTTAAATCCAAGGTCCCTTTCGATGATTTTGAAAACATCATCAAGAGGCATATTGCCTAAATCGACATCAACAAAATACTTGTCTTTGAGATAGTCCGCTTCGTTTTGGTCTTCGAAGTGGTCTCTGAACCATCCGACGGCGACTTCATCAAGTATCACTCCAAAGCAATCGCAGAGTATAAGATTTCCCATAGTCATTCCCTTCCTTTTAACTTTTAGTATTATATTTCTTCCATTGCTCCTTCTAAAGGACTAAAGTGTTTCTATGAAACACGAACACAATGGACAATTTAACACATTAGGTTTTCTCTTCTATGACCTAATTCACATAATCACAGCGGTGATTATCCTCATCTCTCTTTTCGCTAACGGCCCTAAAGAGATAGCAGAAGAAATTATTAATGGTGACGGATTCGTAATCGAATTCGTAAGCGAAGTCACTGAAATCATTCTAGGACTCGTTCTTATTTGCTTTGTCGACTTCATCATCAGAAACCTCGATGTCAAAATCGAAAGGCTTGCTATAACCTTCGCTTTCATGATCGCTTCTCTTGCCTTAATACTCCCATCTCTTCCAAGCGTATCTCATGTCCTTCTTTTCGTGCTCGAAGGAAAAGGCTCTTTCTTAGGCTTCTTCTTGTCACTATTAGAAATGCTCATCCCTCTTTTAGCCTTAGTGTTCTTCGTTGTCGCTTTGCTAAGAGTAAGAGCAAACTTAAAACTCTGGGCTCTCTTCTTAGTAATCGGCATGTCCTTAATGATTCTTACTAGCGCCATTGACTTAGTCGACATCATCATGACCTTAGCCAAAGGTGAAGAATTTGAACTTAGCGTTATCTTTGAGATCATCTCGCTTTTCGCTCCAGCTTTCCCTACCTTCTTTGGAATAAGGGATCTAAAGAAGATGGGACTCATCTTCTCCAAAGAAAACGTCACTATTGCGTTGCAATAAGGATAACAGAGATATCTAATTGGCTTGTTGCTTAGGCAAGAATCCTTTTTCGTTTCTCATCACGGTTAATTCTAAAAATTGGAACGAAATGTATTGTTTCTTTCCTAATAGATAGTAGAATTGGAAACCGAGGTAAAAATATGAAGAAATATGATTTAGTAAAAATTGGATACGCCTGCATCGGCGTGGCCATCGGCATGGCTTTAGTAGCCCTTTTCCTTCCTGCTTTAAGCATCGTGATGAAATCATCCACTGGAACCGAAACTCAAGCGTTATCAGTTTGGCTTTCAACCGCTTCAATATCCGCAGGCTCAATTAACCAAGTTGGAACAATCGGCTTGAATATCATCATTCCTGCCGCTCTTCTTGGAGGACTTTTCCTTGGAATGATAAAGAAGCCATTATTAAGCTCTGCAGCAACAATATTCGGAATCTTCATTCCTTTCCTTTCTTCCATCACTTATTTCAGCACCAGCAGCCAAGCATACGCAGGCACAACAAGTGTCAAAGTCATTTTCGGCGCAGGAAGCGTTATTCTCATCATCGCTCTTCTTATCGCTATCGTAGGTGTTATTCTCTTTGATATCGAATTATGGGAAAAAGGCGATAAAGCCAAAGAAAAAGAAACTGAAGGCGATGGATACGAAGCACTTGTAAAATGGAGTGAGCTCTACAAACAAGAAATCATCACAAAAGAAGAATTCGAAGCCAAAAAAGCCGAGATCTTAAACAAGTAAGCCAGAGAAAGAAACATTCTTAGCCCACTTATGTGGGCTTTTCTTGTTGCCCAAAACGCAACGAAACTATTTGCGTAAGCTGTATGGGTGCCCTTGCATTATTCTTTTTAACCTGATGTTCGCATCAAGGAACCCCTCATCAATCCCGTATTTTTCTAGTATGCTTCTTACGCACCATTCCATATCTTGCGTATGGTAGACGTAATATAGTGGAATCAGATCCTTATAATCGAAGTTATTTAGTAAGAACCTCACTGAAACGTTTCTGGTATATGAAATGTACCTATAAAGATAACCGATCCAAAACAGTGCTTCTTTTGCTTCTTTCTTTTTTCCATACGTTGTCTCTCCGAACTGCTCGTTTACGCTACTAAGAGCGTCTTTAACGTCTAGTGTCAAAATTGACCAGTCGTTCTTATCTAACACCATTAAAAAATTGGAGTGAAGAAATCTTCGCATGAATATTGCAGTGGAGCATTCTAAGTTTGAAGAAGCCTCGAAAATCTTCGCTTGATATTCTGCCAGTCTTAAACCTTCTAAATCGAATTCTCTCATAAAAGAACCTCGTCAATAAATTTACCGTTACGATATTCCCTTTTAGCGAGTTTCAGTTTAGCTTCGATTTCCCTGGTTCTCTTTTCGAGTTTGTCATGGCAATCGCTTTTTTCTTTAACGGTTAAATAATACTTTTCGATAGGGGTAAGCATGCTAAGAGCCTTTTCCGTTTTTATGATATACTGCATTCCCATATTAGAAGCTGATAAGGAATGGATTGCCACATCGACGTTAATGTCTCCTTCTACGAACAAAGACATGATGTAATACATTCTATTGTCTGCAATAGGGGCAATAATCACATCGGCTTGTTCAATCTTGTTTACTATGCTTCTTATTGTCTCGGAATCTTTATATTCATCAAGACGGCCTCTATAAAAACATATTGCAAGCATCCACTCCAAATCACATTCGAAACGTAAAACATTTAGATGCTCTAGGGACAAACTAAATGAGTAAACGGAAGAATTTTCATTTTCGCACACAAAGTTCAACGCGTTTTCGTATGTTTCACCTAAATAAAAGCCGTTTCCGAAATCGCAGTTATTTCTAGAACCGTTGTGCCTTATATGTGACAAACCTTCTTTTGAGCCATGAAACAAAGGTAGGTTATAAGTTTCCCTAACGAGTTCTTCTTTGGCTTTGTTTAGGCTATAGATGGAATAAACATAAGAATAGAATCTTTCGGAGACGTCTTTTCCAACTTTTTCGTGTTTCAAAATGCCATGCACAGTTGCTTTGGATATATGAGTGAGCTTAGATAAATTTTCGATATCGATCATCTCCGATTCCATAACCAAATTCATATCATCGATGATCTTATAGTCAAGATTTGAAACGTCTTTCATAGTTTTGCCTCCTACAACAATTATTATGCGTCATTCAACTTATTCGTTCAAGGAAAACGAACAAGTTTGAAGAGCAAATAAAAAACGTAGCATTAAGCTACGCTTAGTATTTACTTATCGGTCTCTTCTTTTGTTTCAGTGACCTCAATCGCTTCTTCTTTCTTTTCTTCCTTTTTAGCGTCTTCTTCGGCCGCTTCGATTAGAAGAGGGAGAGGGTTGAAGTAGTGGTAAATCGCCTCAATCGTATAGATGACTGTGATATATAAGAAGGTTCCGCCGATGATATATGGATAAGCTTCATTAGGGATGCCATTAGCGATGAGATGAATCAAATCAACAGGCACCATCATAAGAGGAACAGGGAAGAGAAGGAGGGTATCAAGCCACGATCCTTTCTTTTGTTTCTTTTTTGAGACAAAGAACCAGATGGTGTTAGCGATTGCTAAGATACCACCCACTAAGGTGATATAGGTAAGAACCGTGATTCTTCTTTCGGTCACTGCGATTACCCCAAACATCGTAAGGAGTCCAAGGACCAAGAATACGATGGCGAATAAACCAAGTTCGCCGCTATAAATGATTTTTGCTTTTGTTAAGTCATCTAATTTTTTCTTCATACGCTTACATTAGGGGAAAAACGAAAAATAATCAACAGCCTCATAGTCTTATGACCTACTTTGTGGCATCATTAACGCATAAGGAGACAACCCATGATTATCTTATCAGTCAAAAATTTTGGTGATATCAAAATCGAACTCGATTATGAAAACGCACCAAATACATGCGCAAACTTCGTTTATTTAGTTAACAAAGGCTTCTATGATGGCCTTACCTTCCACCGTGTCATCAAAAACTTCATGATTCAAGGTGGTTGCCCAATTGGAAATGGCACTGGTGGCCCAGGTCACGCAATCAAAGGCGAATTTAGAGTCAATGGTTTCAAAAACAACCTCAAGCATAGCCGCGGCGTCATCTCAATGGCTCGTAGCCAACGCTTCGACAGTGCTGGTTCTCAGTTCTTCATCTGCGACAAAGACGATTTCTTCTTAGATGGCCAATATGCCGCATTTGGCAAAGTCATTGAAGGAATGGAAGTCGTTGACAAGATCGCTTCAGTCCCAACTGGAATGTACGATATGCCTGCAAACAAAGTCGTCATTGAAAAGATCGTCGCTCTTGACGAAAAAGAAGCAAATCCAGAACTTATCAAATAAAAATTATTTGAATCTCTCAATGAGATAAAGAAGAACAAGTCTTGCGGTTAAGGAAAAGAAATATTGATCGTCCTTCATCATCGACTTAACTTCATCAAGTGAATATAGCCTCGATTCGATATCCTCAAATTCCTCGAGGCTTTTTTCTTTGAAGGATACGATTCTTCCAAGCACTAAAGCGTTTGTCTCATCTGATAAGCCGCTTGATGTAGAACCAGTAGGAGCTAAGACTTCTAAATCGGTGATTACTGCGCCAACTTCTTCCAAAGCTTCTCTTTTTGCGACTTCGAGTATGTCTTTGTCGCTTTCATCCATTAAGCCTGCTGGGACGCTAGTGACTCTTCTTCCGATGGCTGGACGGAACTGGGAAGTAAGAAGGACAGACACTTTGCCTTCATTATCAATATGATATAAAGGTATGGTTACGCCATCAGGTCTAGCGAAGTTCTTCGTCACAGGAAGAACGTCTCCATTTTCGTGACGAGTCGCTAAAAAATAATCGTAATCGTAAGTCTTGTTATCGCTTTTGCTAACTTCATAAGTGAGGGTCACGAAATTAAGGAATTTGTGACTTGTTTCTTGTTTAACGCTTTTGACCTTCCATTCCATGCTTAGTGCCTCGAAAGTATGTTTCCTAAATCGGTCTCTTTTTCTTCTTTGGTAAGAGGGTCGACGTTTGTGACTTTCATATCGCCTTTGCTTGATAAAGAGAAACTGCATTTCTTATCGAAGAAGCATAATGTCTGTTCCATTATCTTGTATTCGAAAGTGGCTGCATCTTTATTAGAGTCATCTCTGATGACTAATACCTCTTTGCCACCTCTAGTAACCAAAGAGAAAGAGAATTCCCCTTTGATTCTTAGTGACAAAGAATCCTCTTCTTCATGCGCTTCAAGGAAAAGGTTATCGGTAGGGACAAGCGATCTATATGTGATTTCGGTTGGTGATTCTTTTGTTAGCTCAACATTGCTTCTAGGGAAGAAGTGAGGCTTAAGGACAGGAGAGACAAAAGAGAGGGCAAGCGAATCAAATCTCTTGGTCTTATTTGCTTTCGCATCCATGAAATATGCCTTCTCCCCATTAGGGAAAGTAAGAGACTTCCCAGTGAAATAGCCATTCTTAAAGAAGTTAAGGCTAAGAGAGGAAGAGGACACTGAAACAATGGTCATATTGACCGCATCATTAAGAATGATATTCATTCCTTTGTCCGCTGGTTGAATGGTCAAATCGACCTTTCTTCCATCGTTATGGGCAAACATCATGGCCTTCTTTTCTTTGTTGACGCTGTACCTGAGGCCTTCATCTTCGTTAGGCCTAAATTCAAGAAGACCTCTAGTTTTACTAGAGGCATCTACCCAACCATAAGGAGTGTTCATTATTTTTTGGCCTTTTTCTTTTTCTCGATAATCGCAGAGATATCAGCAGGGGAGAATTTGTATTCTTCGCCACAGAATCCGCAGCAAATTGAAGTGCCTTTTCCTTCGCGTTCGATATCTTCAAGTTCTCCTAATGAGAGAGAAAGAAGGATCTTGACGCTTTTTTCCATTGAGCAATCGCAATGGAAGAATACGTCTTTTGTTTCTGTGACTTCGTAATCGAAGCCTTCTAAAAGAAGCTTGATGAGGGCTTCTGGGTCATCGTTATTCTCATGGAGGACGTTGCTAACGGATCTCATCTTAAGAACATTTGTCTCAAGTTTGGTGATAGTCTCGTCTTTAGCGCCTGGAAGAAGCTGAACGATGAATCCTCCTGCCGCTTTGACACGAACGTCTTCTTTGTTAAATGAGACACCGACGCCAACAAGCGATGGGGTTTGCTCGCTTTGACCAAAGTAATACGAAAGGTCATCTCCGATTTCGCCACTGACTAAATCGATGGTGGTGACATGAGGTTCGCCAAGAGATGAATAACGGATGACGCTCATTCTTCCTGGAGTGAGGCTATCGCCAACCGCCAAATGACCGAATTCATTTGGAGGAAGCATGACGTCAGGGTTTTCTGCGTAGCCCTTAACTAAGCCTTCGCAGTTTGAAGAAGCGACAAGTCCTCCCATAGGACCTTCGCCTTTGATTTGAATTGAGATTCTTTCGTCTTTGTTTTTGAGCATCCATCCCATCATGAGGGCAGCGCTCATAAGACGTCCTACGCCAGCGCCGGCAATAGGGGAATAATGTTGTGATGAGACTTTCTCATCAACGAGCTTCTTGGTTGTTACCGCGAAGAAGCGAACTTGGCCATCTTTGTCTTGGCCGCGAATCATATAATCTTTGTAGTCGTTCATAGTTTTTTCTCTAGACGTATGATACCACGAAAAGATAAGAAAATAGAGCGGATTTCTCCGCTCTAAATGAATGTTTGTTATTTGTATTTCTTGATGGCGATGCCGGTTTGCTCAAGCATTGATTTCTTTAACTCGAATACTTTGATACCGATTTCGAAGACGAGGTCAGTATCGATTTTGTTATATGGGATTCCGTTTTCGATGACGTCTCTAATGACGTGGATTGCGGAATAAGATAAAGCGTAGTCTCTGATAGGAGATTCTTTTTTATCTGAGTAGGCGTTATTGAAGGAATCAGCCCAACGCTTGAAGAAGGAAGGATCCTGACGTTCGATGGTGACCGCTCTAACTGTTGCTTCGTGGTTTTTGATAACTGGGAAGCTTGCCATCATCATCGCGCCGAAAGTTGCTTTCTCGTCGCCAGGGACTCGTTTGACTACTGATAAAGCAAGAATGAGTTCGTTAAGGAAGTCATTTTCGATTTCGTCAAGGACGTCTCTGATGGAGTTATAGTGATAATAGAAAGAAGAACGAGGAACATTGACTTTCTCACAGACTTCATTGATTGTGATTTCGTCAAGATTCTTCTTACGGTAAAGCTTCAAAACTGTTTGGTGAAAGCTTTTTTGAAGGCGGGTTCTTTTTTCTTTTTTGACTGCTGTTTTTCTCATGGTTTTTTCCTTACGTTTATTTTAGGGCTGATTTTTCGAAAATCAACGAAAAAGAGTGGTAAATAAAAAAATGGACAAAAATAAAAAAATGTCCATTAACTTAGAATCTATCTTAAGAAAATAATGGACAAATCGAAACTTTTGTAAAAAATAGAGTGTCAAAAACTGTCGCTGAGATTTTGATATTTTGTGAAAGAAACGCTACAAAATGATGAGTGTTTCTAAAATCGCCTCAAAGGTTTATACTTTTAGCATGCCAATCGTTAAGTCGTTCATCGTCCCTCATCCACCTCTTTGCATCCCTGAAATAGGTAAGGGAAGAGATATAACCGCAAAGGAAACGGTTAGCGCTTTAAAAGAGGTCGCAAGAGAGATTGCCTTACTAAAACCTGACACCATTGTTTTCATGTCCCCTCATAGCGAGGCCTATAACGACTATTTCTCTATTGCCGATGGCGAAGTTGGCTCTGGCTCATTTGCTTCCTATGGCCTTCCAGGACTTGAATATAGGCTCTTCTATGACAGGGAACTTGTAAAAGAGATATCCCTAAAAGCCAAGATGGAAGATATTCCAGCTGGCACCATGGCAGATAACGAGCAGTATATGGATCATGGCACCCTTGTTCCTTTATATTTCATATATCACGAGTACCGTGACTTTAAAGCAATCCGTCTTGCCTTAAGCGGATTATCTTCTCTCGAACATTATCGATATGGAGAGCTTCTAGGCGAAGTCTTCCAAAAGAGCGAGAAACGAATCGTCGTTATTGCCAGCGGCGATCTTTCACACTGCCAAAGAATCGATGGTCCTTATGGATATAGGATAGAAGGTCCTAGATATGATGAGCTCATGATGAAGATCATCAAATCCACCAACTTCGGAAGCCTTCTTTCCATTAACCATTCAACAGTCGCCAAGGCTAGAGAATGCGGTCACCGCATCATTTTGATGCTTGCTGGCATGTTTGACCGTCAAAAAGTAAGTAGCAAAATCTTGTCTCACGAAGCTCCTTTTGGAGTTGGATACATGGTCGCCTCTTTCGAAATCGAAGGCTTTGACGCTTCAAGAGCCTTCTATGAGCTATACCGTTCAAGAGAGGAATTCTCCATCAAAGAGCAAATCGAAAGAAGCGACATCTATGTTAGATGGGCAAGAAACGCCATCGAGACATATATCAAAACGAAAAAGATTCCTGATATGGAACTCACCCTTCCTGATTCTTTCCTAAATACGAAGGCAGGGGTATTCGTTAGCCTATATGAACATGGAGAACTCCGTGGTTGCTTAGGCTCGGTCAAACCACAAAAGAAGAACTTAGGTTTAGAGATTGCGTATAACGCCATCGCAGCGGCCACTCATGACCCAAGATTTGAGGCCATAACCCCAAAGGACTTCCCATACCTAAAGATAGTGGTTGATGTTTTGACCAATCCAATCCCTGTTCTTTCGATGTCGGATTTAGATTCCTCCAAATATGGAGTAGTCGTGGAAAACGGTGAAAGAAGAGGTGTCGTCCTTCCTGGTTTAGCGGGAGTGGAAAACGCTTCATCTCAAGTTGAGATCGCAAGAAGAAAAGCAGGCATTGAGCCTCATGAAGACATAGTTCTTTATAGGTTTGAGACAACCAAACACTACTAATACTGGGTACGGGATCTGTACCCTTTCTTTTTGATTAGGAGCTTGGCCATATCGATATGAGGGCAACCTTGCTCATATTTGATTTCGCCTTCGCTTGAAACGTGGTATCCACACTTCTCATAGAAGCCCTTTTTATCAAGCTGCGAAGAAAGAATGGCCCATCTTCCTCCAAGCTCCCTGATTTTGGTTTCAACAAATTTCATTAGGTAAGTCCCAACCTTCTTCTTTCTGAAAGAGGCTCTGACAGCGACTCTTCCAATGTGGTAAGTCTCAGGATCTATTGCAAAAAATCTAGCGCATGCGATAGGGTAGTCGTTATAGAAAAGGACTAAGTGCCAACTTGAATAATCCGCGTCATCGAACTCATCTACGAACCCTTGTTCCTTAACGAAAACCTCGGTTCTTATTTCTTTTTCTTCGTCGCTAAGTGCTTTGCTAAAGAAAGGCTTAATCATCTTTTCTATCTCTACCTATGATTATATAATTTAATACAAGATGAATTGGTATGCGTTAAAAAATCGAATCAAATATGGTTGGAAAAGAGATCTTGCGATCTTCTTCGCCTCTATTGGCACAGCAATCCAAATAACTCTTTTCATCCTTCTTTTCTTCCAAGAAGGTGGACTCGATCCACTTATGATACTTAGTTATGGTATCGTCCTTTTAGCGTACTATTACCTTCTTTCAGGCAATATCAAAGGCACCACAACAGCCTATCGAGGAGTGATGCTTTTCGTCTTCTTCAATTTCTTTGATTTCGCGCAGTATTTCTTCTTCAATTTGTTAGATCTACTAGAAACCATGGTTACCGCTGAGCCTTTAATTGCTGGATTAGCGATCGGAATGCTTGCTTCTTTCCTTGTCGGTTTCGTAAGTGGCTTAATGACCTACATTCATTTCAGAAGATACATGATGATCGGATATGACACGACATATGAGAAAGTTCGTAATTGGTGTCTCGTCTTCCTTATCTGCATCCTTCTTTCTTATGGCGTTTCCATCGCTTTAGATGCCTACATGTATTTTTTAGCGGGAGGAAGCGATCTCTTATCGGTATTGCTTCTTGTCTTAGAGCCGATAAGCATCATCTGCATGGGCATTTGCTCATATGTCACGATACTTCGCCTTAAAGACCGTTAACTTTCTTGTATCCTTATTGACGTTAGGCTATATTAACTAAGCACGCCGACTTAGCTCAATTGGCAGAGCAACGGTATCGTAAACCGTAGGTTGCTGGTTCGATTCCGGTAGTCGGCACCATATGAAAACAAGAACTTTGATTTTTTATCAAAGTTTTTTATTTTTAAGGATTGTAAAAATAGTCTAATTTCAATGCAAAATATGTTTTATATAATAAATATTGTCAGTTGCTTGCAAAATGCATGCAACTAATTGATGAATGTGATATAATTTAATCGTGAAAGAAAAGACATCGATTAGATATTTTAATAAGAAACCTGTTAGATCGAGATGGGATGAAGAAACTTCATCTTGGCTTGTTTGTGCTATTGATTTAATCAACGCTGTTGTAGAAACATCGAATCCAAGAATATATTGGTACACAATTAAGAGGAGACATAACGACTTAGTTGCAAATTGCAAGCAACTGAAAATGACTTCATCTGATTCAAAAGTTTATGAGACTGATTGTCTAACAATTAAAGGATTAGATGTATTACTAGATATTTTGCCTTCAAAACAAAGACAAATACTAAAAACTTGGTTAAAAGGTAACAACGATCCACTCGATGAGCAAAGTAAGAAGAAGGCTTATGATTTAATTAATTCAGGTGTAATAAACGATATTGAAATCGGCACTACAAAAGGGCTTCAAAAAATCCATTCATATTTATTTGATGGCCTTTATGATTTTGCCGGAAAGATAAGAAGCAAGAATATTTCAAAAGGCGGGTTTATGTTTGCTAACGCTCTATATTTGCCCGAGATTTTAAAAGGTATAGATAAAATGCCTGAGAATTCTCTTGAGCAAATAATTGATAAGTACATAGAAATGAATATTGCTCATCCTTTCATGGAAGGAAATGGTAGATCGACAAGAATATGGTTAGATCAAATGCTAATTCATTCATTAGGGAAATGCGTAGACTGGTCTAAGATAGATAAAACTGATTACCTAAATGCGATGAAAATATCTCCCTCTTCTCCGAGAGATATTTTATTCCTCATCAGCAACGCTTTGACTAATGATGTCAATAACAGGGAATTAATAATAAAGGGAATAGACTATTCTTACTATTACGAGGAAGTTGAATAAGCAAAAAACATGTATCATGATTGTTTGGATATATAGTAAGAAATAACAGCGGCAATACTCTCTTTTATGCTAAAAAATTCCTTTGATGTTTTTGTAAACATTTCTTAAGAGAATGGGGTGAACATTTTTTTATTAATACAATAAGATTATTATAAGGGGTGAACAATTGTATTATTTCTATAGCTCTTTTTCATATTAGAACAATAGGCTTGATATTCGTCATCAAACCTTTTTCTTTTCTTAATCGAAGAAATATCACTTGGTTTATGTGTTATGAGAAACTAGGGCCTTAATTTGTGTGTTTTGGAAAATTTTCCAAGGTTATTTGTCTATCGTTAGAAGGAATAGGAAAACGAAAGGTTGACACAAGAAAGCGATAGCACCAATTGGAAAACGAAAGGTAAAATATTGTATACTTTTTAATAGTATTTTGTTGTATCCAATAAAGTACCTAATAAAGTATCCAATAAATTAAACAAAACACAGGCAAAAAATGATTGAACTAATTAGGGATAATCCAAATATTACAATTAGTCAGCTTTCTTTGAAACTCGATTTATCAGAGCCCGCCATTAAGAAAAATTTAAAGCAATTAAAAGAGTCAGGATATATTCAAAGAATTGGATCGAATAAGACTGGATATTGGGAAGTCCTCAAATAGTGGCAGCGACTGATGACACGATATAAACTGATTGGAGGTTGGAATTTGCGATGTTCAACGTTAGTATTTCTTATATTAATAATGAACATGATTTTACTATCGAGTTTTCAAGAGTTGACAGAAACAAAGTTGACGAAATAAATGGCGAAATAAATGGCGAATTATCTCAAGAAGAATTTGCAGTTTTATCTGTTTTTAAAAATAATAAAAATGTAGTTAAAGAAGACATTATAAAGGGAACAGGCTTTTCAAGTAGATCGATTGATAGAATTATAAAATCATTAAAAGAAAAAGAACTTATAAAAAGAATCGGTTCAAATAAAACTGGATATTGGGAGGTCCTTAAGTAATGCAAAATTTTGGGATTTCAATGTTATGGTTTTGGGCCGCTTATATCATTGTCACATTAATTGGAGTCCTTCATACAATATTCAACATCTACGTTCTTCATATGAAACCAATGGATAAGGAATCGATGGGAGAAGGATACGAGAAAACCAAACCTTGGCACCCATTGTACAATATTGTCGTTTTCACAGTGTTTGGATTCGTCTATATGAATGGACTATCTAATCCAACAATTGTTGAAGCACTAATTACTGGGACTGTTTGGGTTTCAATTTGCATTGTATTTGATTTGTTTGGCTGGGTAATTATCAAGCACCCATGGAGTCTAACATTCAAACAATTCTACATCGAATATCAACCATGGATTTCACTAATCTACATTGCTATATTTGTTGGACCAACTTTAGGTTATCTTTTAGCGCTAATTTAATCTTATACTCCACCAAATGTATCAATATTGTGACATGTGATATACAGTAGATAGCGGCAAGGAGGCTTTAAGACAATGGATTTCATAAGAGTTACAAAAGAAAATATAGAAAATGAGCATATTTGTTGTGCTATATCAAATAACAAAGACGTACAAGTTTCATCAAAGAAAGATTGGATGAATAAATGCTTTGATGATGGTTTGGTGTTTTTAAAATCCGTAGAAAGAGGAAAATGTTTCATTGAATACATTCCAGCTGAAAATGCTTGGGTACCAATTATCGCCCCAAACTATTTATATATTGATTGTTTATGGGTATCCGGTTCATTCAAAGGACATGGTTATTCAAATGAGTTATTAAATGCATGTATAGAAGATGCAAGAAAAGAAGGTAAAAATGGTATTTGCATCTTATCTAGTGACAAAAAGAAACCATTCTTAGCTGATCCAAAGTATTTAGCGTATAAAGGATTTAAGGTTGCGGACGTAACAACTACCGGAATTAATTTAATGTACCTTCCACTTGTAGCTAACGCGGCTATTCCTTGTTTTAAAGACTGCGCAAAAGATCCTAAAATTGAAACTATGGGATATGTTTTATATTATACAAATCAATGTCCATTTAATGGAAAGTATGTCTCAATAGTGGAAAAGACTGCTCTTGATAATAATATTCCATTTACTGCTATTAAATTAGATACAAAAGAAAAGGCACAAAACGCTCCAACTCCCGTAACTAATTATGCTTTATTTAAAGATGGAAGGTTCTTGACTAATGAGCAACAAAACGATTCGAGATTTTTAAAACTTGTTGGAGTTAATAAATAGGTTTTTTCCACCAGTGTATCAACATTGTTGTTTACACGCATTCATAGAGAACAGGCGCGATACAAGAAAGTCGTGCTTTTTTCTTAAATAGACATTTTTTGTTTTTCGTGTTGTTCAGAATAACTTTTAAAACAACTACATTATGAGTGCCGATAAGTTAGGAGGACAAAATATGGAAAACTTAGACAAAGTATACGCAGAACGCATAGCGGAAGAATATGCGCCAAAAACAGAATCAAAGGTAGTTCGCTTAAAAAAGCTTGACACTAAAGTAAAAAGACCAGCGTTCATCTTTGCTTACACATTTGGAATCATCTCAGCATTAATCGCTGGAACAGGAATGAGTTTTGTTATGACTGATTTTGGCCCAAGTGGTGATTTAGGATTGATTATTGGTATCATATTAGGCGTACTTGGTTTCGTTTTATGTGGAATCAATTATCCACTTTACAAAAAGATTCTTAAAATTAGAAAGTCAGCATACGCTTTCGAAATTACCGAATTAGCTAAAGAAATTGCAGGAAATAAATAAGAAAGGAGTGCATCAATCATGAATAAAAATGAAAGCAAATATTTTAATACCGCCTTAAAGATGAATGATGCACTGATTTCCTTGCTTGATAAAAAGAGTTTTGAATATATTACGGTCAAAGATATATGTGAAGTTGCGAAAGTTAATAGATCAACATTTTATTTGCATTATTCAAACACCGTTGATGTATTGGATGAAGTGGTGGAAAGACTAAATGACTCATTTAACAATCATTTAAAAACTAATGACACTCAGGAATCGATAATCAATAAGATAGATTTGGACGAGCTCTATCTTATTAATGATGATTATCTAATTCCGTACCTTGCCTTCATAAAGGAAAATAAAAACATATACAAAGCATTAAGGAATAATCCTGATGTATTTAAAGCAAATAGGACTTATGAAAATATGTATAAATCCGTGTTTTCCCCAATTATGAGCAGGTTTGGTCTTGATCAAAAGTGGCATAAATATTTGATGGATTTTTATATGAATGGCATCTCATCGGTGATAATTGATTGGGTTAATGATGATTGTGTAATAGATATTCAAGAGGTCTCAGAATTCATTAAGGGATTGGTTGTTAATTATGATAAGAAGAACAATTAATCATCTTAAGTCGGATAGTGAACGAAGGGCGTTTTTCTTTGCATTTATTTCAGCCTTGATCTGTTTCGCATATGCTGCTTATAACGGCGTTCTTGGCATTCTTAAAAGCTCTATATGGAATGGGAGCATCTGTGTTTATTATTTGCTTCTTTTGGTGATAAAGATGCTCTTGGTTGTTGAAAACAAAAGAGAATTTGATGAAAAAAGAAGGAATAGAGTTGTTTTCTTTTCGTTTTTTATAATGCTTGTTATTACACTGGCAATGATCACGCCAGCAATATTATTAATAAACAATAAGAGAGAGTACAATCTAGGATTAATTCCTGCCATTTCAATGGCTGCATATACAACCTATAGCATAACTATGGCGATAATTAATTTTTCCAAAGCTAAAACCAACAATAATCTTTTATTGAATAATATAAGAATTATCAATGTTATTGCGGCATTAATGTCTGTCATTGTATTACAAAATACATTAATCCTTGCTAATGGCGGAATGGAAGAGAAAATGCAAATTCTTTCTGCTTGTAGCACCTTCGCAATAATAGCCTCAATTCTTATCATTTTAGTTATTCAGTTTATTAAGTGTTCAAGAAGAAACAAAGCGGTTTAGTAGGTAAATCATAAAAGGCTGATGTTATAGAGAACTACACCGAATAGATTGCAGCTGTTGTGTAGAGACGTTAATAAACAACAGGTTTGAAACAGATCCGTTTTTAAATTTAAAAAGAACGGTATGACTTTTATATGATATGTTTGTATTGCTTATTAAAAACAGCTACCGATTTCAGTTGTCCTAATTTTGTGGACAACTGAAATTGTTTGCTTCTGATGGTAAAAAATACCTATCAGATGTCATTAAAGAAAATGGGGTTAAATTATTACTCATGATCATTCCTTCAAAATATAAAAAAACAAATTCAAGATTGGATTCAAGGAATGCTCGATCCTATTTAAAAAAGGAATCAGGTTGGTTTTGCAAAATGAAAAAATTGTGTTTGAGAAGGTACTTTTTAAGAGCGCTTACGAAAAAGGTTTTCGCGAAGGTTAATAATTGCTAATCTTTTTGCAAAATTGTAGAATTTATTGATGAAAACTAAACGAATTTGGGATTCGATTATTCTTTTAGGCTTAGCTTTGACATCCGGTTGCACGGCCAACATTGAACGAGAGACCGATCATCAAAGTATCTCTGAGAGCTCTTCAGATACCAGCGACGCTTTAGAAAAACAATATTCGGAGTATCTTACAAAAACCAACATCGATTTTCCTGACCATTACAACGACATAATATGCTGTTGGAAAATTGCGAATGGCGAATGGAGATGCGGGATTTTTCTTGATAAAAGCAGTGACATGAAACTCGCTCCATTCGTGTTTATGCAAGAAGAGAAACCTTGCACACTGGAGACTATGGCCGCCATATTGTTTCATTTCTACGACAACACCGACCCTAACTTGATCGTAAGCGAAATCCCTTATCCAGTAACCAAAGATAATTTGCCTAGAGGTTTTAAGGTTTCGGATAACCGATATTTGTATGAGCAGCTCTCTTTAAGGGCTAGTTATGCCTATAACATTCAAAAAGAGGATGGCAGCGCTTCGCCGATTCTTTCGTCTGCCCAATCAGAAATCGAAGACAAAGCGTTAACATCGCAAGAGAAGAACGACTATTACAGCAAATTTGGGGGAGGGTGTGTTTACACTTGGAATACCCCGGTTTCAGGAAGGATGTTTGGAATTTTAGGAGCGGGCGCGTCTTCATATGAAAAAGTATTCAGTTTTAACTCGTTAAAATACATTCAAAACCCCGCAGCCTTAAATCTAGGCGAGACCGCAGCTTTTCTTAACGCTTTTGGCGAAAAGAGCGATCATTACTTCAAGTCTTTCTTAATTGAGATTCCTTATCCGATTTCAGAATCGTTTTATTATGAAAACTATCTTTTGACTTATCCAAAGGATGATTTCTTCTCAAAAGACGCCGAATTGTTGAGGTCGATCCCGTACGCTATGAGTGGATACGATTACTTAATCGAACAAAGAGTTATCACTTCAAAATAAATTTTGAATAACGATTTCATCATATTCAAAGCGTTTGTAATGATATCTTTCTTGGAACAATCAAAGTATTGTATAATCAATTCAACATATTCTATTTAAGGAGGGAACAATGGAAGAGTTATTAAACAATATTGGTCACTTCTTCACCACTACAGGAGTAGAAGTCGCTAAAGCGGTTACCGTGGTGCTTCTTGGATACTTGATCATCCAACTCATCATGGGCATCATCAAACACGCTGTCACAAAATCAAACACCAAAGACAAGACAATGGTTAACTTCCTATTAGGAACAATCAGATTCGTCTTGTTCGTAATCCTTATTATCCTCGTCTTAACGATGGCAGGCGTATCAACCGATAACGTTGTCACCTTTGCATCCGTCATCTCATTAGGCGTTTCCCTCGCCTTACAAGATGTCTTGACAAACCTTGCAAGTGGCTTCTTAGTCGTCACGACAAAGCCATTCGTCGAGGGAGAATTCATCTCTGTCGATGGAGTCGATGGCACAGTCATCTCGATTTCCATCTTCCACACCAAACTCAAGACTCCAAATGGCCAGATGATTATCGTCTCTAACCACACCGCATCGGTCAATAACGTCATTAACTATTCTCGTCTTCCAACTAGAAGAATCGTTATCAATGTCCCAGTCTCATACAAAACCGAAGTGGCAGAAGTCAAATCTCTTATCCTTGATTTAGCCAAATCGCATCCAAACATGCTTAAGGATCCTGCTCCTGATTGCAGACTCACCGAATATGGTGATTCAAACCTCATCTTCACCCTTAAGTGTTGGGTTGCTGCCTCAAAATACTGGGATACCCTATTTGACTTAAACGAGAGCATCTTAGAAAAGCTCCGCGAAGCAAAGATTGATATCGATTACGATCAATTCGATATTCACATTAAGAAGGAGGGCGAATAATCATGTTCACAGTTTATGAAGCGCTTGAAGAAGTAATTGCTACAAGCGAATATGGCACCGCAGAAGTCATTCTCTGGTATTCGCTTCTTCTCTTCTCAGTCATTCTTCTTGTCATCTATATCCTCGTAAAAGGAAAGAAGAACAAAAGCGGTCTTGCCTTCATCCAAAGTTCAATTCAAAAAGAACTCAAGATGGTGGTCGCCAAAAAAGAAGCGGTCGCTAACAACCAAAAGGTTGATCTTAATCTTTATAAAACATCAAAGAAGCTCAGTGCCTTCATCGTGGAATTCAACGAGGTCAAAGAAAAGACTTCCCTTCCTGATGCCGATGCGCTCATTAACAAAACGCAGAAGCTCATCAAAGCGATTCACGCCGCTGATCCTGATGCGATGACAAAAGAAGAAACTATCAAGTATCTTGATAAGGTTATCGAAAGACTTACCTTCATCTATGGCAAACTCGATGTCATTAGAACCTTAGTCAAATAAGCCTTGGAAACCCCAAGGCTTTTTATGTTTATAAAACGTATCAAATCGTGGGAAGACAAATGGGCGCTCATCAATATGAACGATGTCGAAAGATATTAAAAACCTCCCATCGCCGAAGCGAAGGGAGGCTTTGGAGCGTTTTTGACGACTCTTAGTTAGCGGCTGGAACTAACTTAAGGAAGTCGATGTTTGGTGCTGTATCAGCTTCGCCGATGCTCTTGATGGTGATGGTGTTAGCACCTGCGATGAGAGTGACATTACCAAGGAGATAATCGGTGTATGTACGTCCGTTGATGGCGGTTTCAGCTGGGATTGCAACAGCTGTGCCATTGACCTTGACTTCGATGCATGCAGCTAAGTCAGCGATGTTAGCCATACCATATTGGCCACCGGCTCTGCCATTGAGGAAGAGTTGGTAAGTTCCAGCAGTGGTTGCAGTGAACGAAAGAGTTAATGTAGC
>JAKSVB010000003.1 GCA_024408335.1 Bacilli bacterium | reverse complement strand
TATTGTTCAAGCGATTCACCGATTGCTTTGGTGCTGAGTTTTGCTTTGAGGTCTTTGTAATGGGCGGTTTCTTCGTCTTTGATGCGAATCATCTCTTTGTAGTTTCCTTCTACAAGGGATAACTGGGCTTTGGCTTGCTCTTCTTGGAGTTTGAGTTTGCCTAAGAGTTCGTTCTTTTCAAGTTGAAGGGAGTTTGCTTTCTTTTGTTCTTCAGCAATTGCTTTTGACACTTCAATCTCAACTTGTTTATTTGCGCTTTCGAGATCGCCCTTGAGTCCTGCGATGATGGTGTCCTTTTTCGCAAGCTCAAAAGCGATGGCGTCTTTCTTATCTTTTTCGGCGCCTTCGAGTTTGAATTCTAATTCCTTGAGTTTTGCGTCTTTCTCTCTAATGGCCTTTTCTAAAGCCATCGCATCGCTTTGCTTTGTAAGCTTTAATTCTGATTCGAATTTTTCTTTCAAAGCCACTTCTTTGGCTTTAAGGGCTTCTTCTCTTTTCTCGCGTTCTTCTTCAAGAACGTCTTTTCTTACTTTGGTTGCAATCTCAGCGTATAAGCCTTCATCGATGGTAAAGACTTCACCGCATTTTGGACACTTGATTTCGTTCATATAAAAACCTCTCTTATATTTTGAACCCATAATAAGAAAAACGCGACAGTTTGATTAACTAGTCGCGTTTAATGTGATTATATGCTCACTTATTCGGCAACGTTTGGATTGTCTTCAAGAAGATTATCTTTGAGTTCTTGAATTTCTTCCTTGCTCATGCCGACACGGTCTTCCATCCAAGTTTCGATGGTTGCTTGGAGGGATTTGCCTTCATCGTAGTAGTCGCTTTCTTTGACTGCTTTGATAAAGCCTGGGAAGTCATAGGTGTTTTGGACGATTCTATCACGGTATCTTTCGTGAGCGCCATTATCGAATGAAGTGATTTCATAGTCCATAGCAGCCTCTAAGAAAGAAACGCCGAGTAAACCTTCAAGGATGAAGATTAAGGTTCCAGTACGGTCTGCACCGCCCCAGCAGTGGCAATAAACTGCTGCGTCTTCTTTTGCTTCGGCAAAGATTTTGAATGATGCTTTGAGCTCGGTTGGGTTGCCTTGCTTCCAAAGATCACCAAATGAACCTAAAGCGTATTGGGTGTATTTGACATCGTGGTCTTCATCAGCAAGAGAGGAGAAGCCAACTTGGCTACCAACAGTGCTGGTGCCTGGTTTTCTTAAGTCAAACTCGTGTTTGATTTTGAGTTCGTCTTGGAAGAGAGATAAGTTGTTTTCAGTAAGAGTGACGCCATGGTTTAAGGTCTTGTTGATTTCGGTGGTAACAAGTTCGCATCCACGGTAGACGTATCCTTGTTTGATTCTCTTGCCATCTTTAGTTGGCTTGCCACCGATATCACGGACGTTATAAGCGTCTCCACTCTCGATGGTACGGAAGTGGCCGTTGGTATGGAATGAGCCAAGCTTTGAGTCGTGAGCACCGTCGGCGGTTTGGACTTGCCAGTAGTATGTAGTGTCAGCGTAGAGGTTGATGAGTTCAGCGCTGCCACCTGTGACTGTTAATTCTTTTGCGTTGGTAAGCATCTTGTTGGTTGCGTATTTGACTTTGAATTCGCCTTCGCCTTCCCATTCAAGAGCAACTGGTTGAGCGCCATCTAAATTTTTTGTTCCTTGGTAGGTTCTGAATGTTGCAGCATCAACGCCTTTGCAAAGGTATTCGCTCTTCTTGCTATCAACTTCGCGGACGCCATAGATGATGTCTTCGTCATCGGTATCTGCATCGGCAGCATACATTGCATCAACGTAGGCTTTAAGACCTGGGTGGATGATTTCAACGTTTTCGCCATCTGCGTTTTTCTTTAAAGCGATGGTTCCGTCTTTAACTGGAGCGGTTGGGTCTTCAGATTTGCCTGGATTGCTTGGATTTCCACCGCATGAAGCAAGGGCAAATGCGGATGAGATTAATAAAAGTAATTGTTTTTTCATTCTGTTTTCTCCTTTTTCTAGTTTATGTTTTAGTTCGAAGCAGGTTCAAGAAGGTTTTCTTGAATGGTTGTGATTTCGGCATCGGTTAAGCCAAGTTGACCTTTGCACCAACGGTAACAAACATCTTGGAATGTCTTAGTTGAGCTTTGGGTGTAGTAGCTTGAGCTCTTGATTGCGGAAATTAAGCTGGTGAAGTCATATGATCCTGAAGCATCTGAGTATCTGTCGGTACGGATTCTTGTGTGGATGGTGTCAAATGATGTGAATTCGTAGTCCATACAAGCCTCTAAGAAACTGACACCGAGTAAGCCATTAAGGATGAAGCATGATGTGCCAGTACGGTCAGCACCACCCCAGCAGTGATAATAGACTGCTGAATTCTTTGTGGCTTGGCCAAACATCTTGAAGATGCTCTTGAGGTTGGCTTTTTGGGTTCCGTTAGAGATGTTCCACATTGTAGCGAAGCCTGAGCCAGTAGGAAGCTTGTTAAATGTGACGTCGTTTCCTAAATATGATTTGCTTTGGTTATCCGTTTCCATACCGCCGTTTCTGATATCGATTTCATTGCGGACCTTCATATCGTCGTGAAGGACTTTGACGGTTGTGGCGTCACAAGTGACGATATGCTTTTGGATGTGTGGGATTGTTCCATCGAATGCGTGATCAGTGAGCTCGCCACCACGGAAGATAAGGCCTTGTTTGGTTCTTCTTCCGCTTGAAGTCATCTTGCCACCCATATCACGAACGTTATAGGCTGGACCAGCAGAGATGTCTCTGAAGTGGCCTTTTGTTTTGAATGAGCCAATTGCAGAGTCATGGTTGCCTGCTGTTGTTTCGACTTTCCAGTAATAGACGGTGTCGGTATAGAGGTTAACGAGTTCTGCTTTGTTGGTAGAAACGGTGATTCCTTTCCAATCAGTAAGATCTGCGTTAGTTGAATATTTGACGACATATCCGCCTGAGTATGCTGATGGAGCGTTCCAAGTGAGTTCGATTGGTTGGAAGTTGTCTCTATCTCTGTCATTGCTTGGGCCTTGGTAGCTTTGGGCAAAGACATCTGGACACATATATCCAGATTTTGATTTTGCGACTTCTTGGATCTTGTAGAGGTTTGCGTGAGTTGGATCCTGTCTATCATAGGCTGCATACATATCGTCGCAGTATTGTTGGATGCCAGGGTGAAGGATTGAAACTTCAGCGCCTTGGTGGTTTTTGGTTAATGTGATTGACTGGTCGCCTCTAGTTGGAGCAGCTTGTCCGCTTGTTTCGCTTTGCATTGCTGGATTGATGCTGCTTCCTGCTGCTGGAGCGCTTGAAGAGCCGGCTTGTGAGCTTGAAGCTTGGGAACCACCACTAACTTGGACTAAGCGGATTGATTCAACATACATTGAATAACCAATGTTGCCATGGAGAAGGTGAAGTGATGTTGCGCCTGCTGGCATAGTCATGCCTCTAACCATAAGGCCTGGCTTATTTGTTGAATCGTCAAAGCCAAGTTCGCCCCAAGTCTCGGTGACGTTAGGATAGATGGCTGCAGCGCTAGCGCCGTTAATCTTTAAGAAATAACGATATGGATCTTCGGTTGATTTATCTGGGTTTTCAGCTGCTGTATCTTCGCCACCCATTGCGGTGTGGTTGTTCCAGTGACGTGAAGAGTGGCCACTTGCTGGCATATGACCAATCATGTAGACGTCATATGTGCCTGCTGGGATAGCGCCAGTGATGTCCCAAGTTGACATTGATGATGAAGTTGGTGTTCCATCAGCGTTTGGTTTGCCATTCATCTTTCCGCTGCCTTGGTTCCAGCCTGTAGCGTCATTGACATCGACTCTGAAAGCGACTTTGCCATCGACGATTTCTGCTTTGACTTTGCTTCCTGCTGGGATGCTTGGAAGAGTAACGCTTGAACCTGCTTGGCTTGATGAGTTTTGGCTTGTTGTGCTTTGTCTCTTTTGCTCAGATCCCTTGGTCTCGTTAGGTGAACCTGTACAAGCTGCAAGAAGAAGAGCGATAGAGAGAGCTAAGATTTTGTTCTTTTTCATGTGTTTTTCTCCAAAAAAGACACGACTCAAAAAAGACGTGTCCTAAATAATAATTTTTATTCCTCTGGTTCGAGGAGGTTTTCTCTAAGTTGTTCAATTTGTTCTTTTGAGAAACCTGCACGGCTTTCCATCCAGTCAGCGCAGATCTCTGAGAAATCCATGGTTGCCCAGTTTGGATAATCCTTTTTGATTTGAGCTGGTAAGCTTGGGAAGTTGTAGCTGTAGCCGTTTTCGTCGGTGACTTGAGCGTTACGTCTACGAAGGTGGATGTTATCGAATGAGGTTAATTCGTAATCCATTAAGCATTCAGTGTATGAAACACCGAGTAAGCCTTCGAGGATGAAGAAGGCTGTGCCAGTACGGTCTGCACCGCCCCAGCAGTGGCAATAGACTGCTGCTTCTTCTGTTGCGTTCATGAAGGTGGTGTAGATGTTGTTAAGCATTGCTTGTTGTTGGCCCCAGAAACCTGTTAATGAACCACAGGCTTGGTTGTTCCAAACTACGTTTGCACTTGCTTTGATGGTGTCATCATCGCCAAGGTCATGGTTAAGAGGTGAGGTGGTGATGTTGTTGGTGGTGTTTCCTTTAGCACGGAAATCAAGATCGGTCTTGATGTTCATGGTGTTGAGGAAGATGTTCTTGGTGTTGGTATCAAGAGTGATGATGTGCTTTTGCTTACTGCCAGTGTCGAACCATTCTTCGGTAAGTTCACCACCACGGTAGATGAGGCCTTGTTTGATGCGGCGGCCTGATTTGGTCATCTTGCCACCGAAGTCACGGACGTTATAAGCAAGTCCGCTTTCCATCATACGGAAGTGACCTTTGGTGTGGAATGAACCGACTTTGCTATCGTGAGCGCCGTCAGCGGTTTGGACTTGCCAGTAGTATGTTGTGTCGGTGAAAAGGTTAACAAGTTCAGCACTATTAGCTGTAACAGTTAATTCTTTTGCGCCGGTAAGCATCTTGTTGGTTGCGTATTTGACTTTGTATTGTCCGCTATAACCTGCATAATTCCATTCAAGTTTGATTGGCATGAAGTGGTCTTGGTCGTTTTCGCCTTCTGGACCTTGGTAGTCTGCTGGGTTAACGGTTCCGCAAGCGTTGTCACGCATCTTGTATAAATCTTCTTCATCAAGATTCTCAGCTTCTTCAGCTTCATACATCGCGTCAATGTAGGCTTGGGTTCTTTCATGAAGAATAGATACCTCCTTGCCATCATTGTTTTTGGTTAAAGTGATGACGCCGTCAATGACTTTAGCGCCTGCTTCTTCGCTGTTTCCTGCAGGTTTGTTGCCACCACATGCAGC
This sequence comes from Bacilli bacterium, assembly GCA_024408335.1. GTDB lineage: Bacteria > Bacillota_I > Bacilli_A > RFN20 > CAG-826 > UBA4951. The sequence continues at coordinate 117,669 of JAKSVB010000003.1, read as the reverse complement.
AAGAAGCATTGCTGTAGAGGCAAGCAAAACAAAATTCTTTTTCATAAGATCATCCTTTCTGAGGCTTTTCCTCAGGATTTAAAGTGCTTATAGCATACTATAAAAACACAAGATTTCAAATTCATTTCTCTAAGAGAAAGCCTAACAAAGAAAAATTCTTTCCTTTTTTAGCGGTAAACATCAATTTTTGGGATTGCTAAGGCAACTGAACAGTATCAATTTTTCGTCCGTTTAGATAGATGTCGAAAGTGTTTTCATCAATTCTGACAAACGTGACTTCGATGTCGTCAAGGCATGAAATGTTGACGGTGACTTTATCGACTTCATAGCCTTCTGGGATGGTTTTAGTGACCACTCCGATGGACATGGTTATTGTGTTGCTGTCCGAGTGGATGAAATAGAACTGGAAGACCGGTGTATTGTCATCGATATGACTTGTGTATGGGCTTAGCAAAGAGCTGCCCGTGATAACTGGGACGCCTCCATCGATAATGGTGCTTGTGACAACACGTGTAATGGTGTTTCCGTTAGCGGATGTGCTGATGTTCGTTAAGCGTTCTACCGTCTTTGTGGTTGAGGAGGTTGGCAAGGCTTCTATAGGAGGATCTGCCGCACTCTTTTTGACGATTGTGCTGTACTTCTTGTAAAGCAATACCATCGAAGCGGAATCGTAATCATTTAAGATTACGGTGCCATCTCCACCGCTCGTGATTTTGAAGGTGCCTGAATACCCGCTTTCGATACTGAAAGCTAAGGAATCTTCTTCTTTTGGAGTGGTTTCAAGATCCTCGACAAAGTAGATGCCAGAAAGAACGGAATAGAGCTTTGTTGTTTGGACATATTTCTCATAGATTTCAGTGCCTAAGGTAAGGGCTGCTGGAGCACCTAAACCAACGCTGCAAATGTAGCCAAGGCTGGCGGTGCTTTCTTCGGATACAGGCGTTCCTCCGATTGCGTATTCGCCAGGGCTAACAGGCCATTCGAAGTAATAACAAGCATTGTGGTTGGTTGAAAAACCAGGAGACTCCATCCAAGCCATATCGAAGACAAGCGAATAACCATCTTCAAGAGAAGCCATTTGGGTGTATCCATTAGATGAAGAATCGTATTTCCAATACCCCTCGAATTCAAAATATTCATAGATCATCGATTCATCAGCGTCGCTCTTATAAATCTTGCTGATTCTTCTGATATCTGAAAGACCGTTTGTAACTTGAACCGCCGATTCCCCTTCTCCTCTTGTGATATTGCCTCTAAAGATTTGGTAGAAGGAGGCAAAGCCTGTGCAAAGTTCTCCTCCGGCATAGGAGCTAGCAAACATATTGAAGATCGCTCTTTCTTTTGCTTCGAAAACGATGGTTGATTCAGGGAGCTCGTAGTCAGAATAGATGTGTTTGTTGAAAAGGACAGAGTCAGCAGTGATGTAATTGTCTTTGCTGACGTTATCACCGCTAAAACGCATGAAGTGGGTTGATTGTCCATTGAGAGCGGTTCTGCTATTGTCAAACCTCTCAAACCCAAGGTCATTAGGATCATTTACGGTGTTGCTTGTGATGTGACTTCCTAGCAAAGAAGCTGAACCACCTTGTGAAACAAATTCATATCCGTTTGTTGTTGCGGTTCTTGTGACGATTGGGAAGTTTGATGTTGCTCCAAAAGGAGTTTGGGAATTGCTAAACGTCTCAAAGTCATAAGAACTCTCGTAAGTGAAAGAATCCGCAGTCTCATCGTAGGTGTAACCTTTGGTTCCTCCAACAACATAACCTGAGTTATTTGGGGTTGGGTAGTTAGCGGATGGGGTGATTGAATTCTCGCTCCAGAAGGTAACGTCTTCTGCTGGGATGTCATCGCTTTCGTAGGTGGTTAATGGGAGATAGGTTTCACCTAAGGTTTCGTCATGAGTTTTGGAATATGTTTTTTGGACCCAGGCGTCATCGCCTAAATCTCCAGGTTCAACCATGACGACCGCCTTAATTCTGTTACCATTTAATGTAACGTTTGCTTTTGTTGAATCGTAGGTTGTATAGAAAGTTGTTCCGTCACAACTCATATAACCGTTCTGATTATTTGAATTTTTATAAGGGCTATCGTCTTGATAAAGCATGAGGGTTCCGTCGTCAATCGCTTTAAATTTGAACGCTGAAGAATTGTTTCCTGATCGCGGAGTCTCTTTCTCGCCAGGAGCATTATAATAGCAAGGGTATAAAGTTTCAGTTGTGCCGTGAATAAAATAAACAAAGCCTTTGCTGTCTTTACCAGCTACAGAAGCGATTGCTTGGTTATCAACAACCTTAGGAGGGTTGTTCCAAGGAGAAGCGTCGGCTTTATAGTAACGAGCAACTGCAACGGTCGAAGCTTTGCGAATAGGTTCATCAAAAGAGACGGAGGCCCGAACCTCATTTGCAAAGTTAACGCCAATAGGATTTATTGCAGTTGGTTCTGCAATTCTACTATTTGCTTTTTTTGTTGGGTCAACGCGTAGAACTCCATTTATATAAGCAACATTTGCTTTGCTTGGTTCCAAAGTAACAACCAATTTATTTTGAGCATTGATTCTCAAGTACGATCCTTCCCCGTTTCCAGGATCGGAAGGGTTGGCCATTCTAATGTACCTTCCTCTATCCTGCGCAATCCTTAACATAGAGTTTGTTGAAACGGGAACTTCTTTGCCCTCTTGTAAAAAATCTTGATTCCAAAAGCCAAATCGAAAAGTATTACCTGCCTCGGAAGTATGAGAAAGATAATATCCTTCATCTCTGTCAAACGCAGAAGCATTGCTCTCGTCATCAATTACGGATACGTTACCATTCCATTGATTAAGTTGCAAATATTGATAAGTAATAGATGGATCAGTTGTTGGAGCGACATATGGATCGCTAGGATCGATCGCATCTTGTCCTGTTTCACCACTTTCGCCTCCGCCGGTTCCGCCACCAGAATCGTCGCCCGAACCTCCACCGGCGCCACCGATGGTAAATCTGACGTCTTTCCAGCCTTTTTCTGCTGGTCTATCAATTGATCCTGTAAGGTATTCTCCTGATGATCCGACAACTGCTTTTCCTTCGAGGGAAGAGTTCCCCCATTGAGAGGCTCCAACAGACAACTCTTCATCTGTGTAGTATTCATTCTCTTCTGTACCATCAAGGACATTGCCATCAGAATCGTAGTATGCAGTTTTCTTTTTGAGGTTGTTTTGCCACTTAAGGGCTTCTTGATTTGAAGAATCGTTTGCGATTGTGGTCAATTTGGAATAGAGGTTTCTTGCGGTTGCTGAAGCGCCCCAAAGAGTGTCACTTCCTGTTGAGCCACTTGAAGAATCGCCTTCGGAAATATATGGGTTATAGATTGTTATGCCTTCTTCATTGAAGGATGTGACGTTTGTTGTGTATCCGACCAAACCATATTGGGTGAGGTTTGTATAACCGCTGCCACCGCTTGTGACATTTGCGATGTTAAAGGTGATTCCTTTGTCTTCGTTTGAGACTTTGACGTTTGAAAGCTCACCATCGACTTTGCCAGCGACAACGCCGACAAGGACATCGGAGTTTTGAGAAGCTACCGTGTAGTTTTTGATGTTGAAGTTTTCGACGATGCTTCCATCTTGTCCTGCCGGGACTTCTCCTTCATAGGTTCCAACGACACCGAAAACGCCCATGGTGTCCACAGAGAATCCGCTAGCGTCGACAAGCGATGGTTTTCTAAGAATCTCATCTTCACCTAAACCTAATTTGTTGCAGGTCTTTAAGCCGGAGATGGTATGTCCTTTGCCATCGAAATTGCCGACAAAAGGATGGTCTTCAGTTCCAATTGGAGGAATCTTCTCATATTCGGTTCCTGATGAATCGATATCTGATTCCATTTCGAAATAATAGACCTTGTCATCGAACTTACCTAAATACTGAAGCCATGAGAGGTTATATAAGTGAATTGGGGCGTTAAGGATATATGGTTCATCGAACGTTCCTTTTCCACGAGCAAAATAAGCGCCGTTAGTGTATCCGGCAGTGTCGGCCATACTGATGTTGTTGCTAGAAACAACCCACGCCAAAGTAGAAGAAACTGCACAAGCAAAAGAGCTTAAGACTAAGCTAGTGGCAAAAAGTATGTTCTTTGCTCTCTTACTCAAACTCATCATCTCACCACCAAATCAAATTCAAAATCAGCGGCAAACTTTAAAACGGCAAAGCCCGTTCCAGGCTGAGCGAAATGCCCATTCTCAATCGCTTCGTTTCCGATGTTGTTTCCATACATCTTTGCGCAGTTCTCTTCGTTATAGTCGAACATCAAATAGATTTTTGCGGAACTAGGATTAATCGTAGCAACATCGGCAGCGTTAAAATGCGCTAAAGTGACTGATCTTGAACTAACTATCTCTCCTTTGCTATTTGTGAAATTTGTAACCTGTTTATCCGTGTCCTCATCAACAAGGTTTCTGGCTGAGTTTCGATTCAAAGTGATGCCATCACTCTCGAAAGAAATATCTTCCTCGTAAAAGATGAAGAAGTCGACAATTGAAGAAAGGGAATTATACACTGAAGGATTATTTGTTAATGGGTAATCTGGCGCCCCTGTCATATTCGCTGTCAAATGAGATTTGCTAGCGAATGTTAATGCAACAAAATCGATTGAAACATGACCCTCTACCGCATCAGATGTAAGAGTGATTTCCATTAACGTTTGGTAATTGTTCTCAAAAAGGTTGTAGTAACCTAAATCTGTTTTATAACGGCCATCGCCTACTTCGTAAGGCGATTCCTCGTTATTGAAAGACACAACAGGGCCATTTGATGATTTGTATTGGTAAAACTTTACGTCCTCAATTAAAACGTTATCTTTGATTTTGAAGCATGACGCATTTGCTTCGGCATTCCTAACCGTGACAAACCACGCCGCGGTGACAGAGAAAAACATCGAGACCGAAGCCAAAACAGTCATGAAGATCATGATGACAGCCTTGTACTTGGTTCTTTCTTTCATCTCTTGCCTTCCTTTCACCGCATCATTGCTGATTTTTATATTTAACTTTTCTAAAGTTAATATAACTCTAGAGGGTCGATTTACAACGAATTGTAGGAATTAAAGAGTCCGCTTTAGCGGTCTATTAAAATATGAAAAAGCCCCATTTGACGAGCGATTGGGGCTTTAGAATATATGTTTCGCGACTTTTTATTATTTGTCGAGAACTTCTTGACGGTCGTGAGCTTCGATGTATTGAGCTTTGACTTGACGCATCTTGCCTTCGACGGAGAAGCCTTCCATATGTCTAGCTTCTTCTTCACGGCTAAGTAAGCCTGTACCTGCTGGGATGAGCTTACCGGTGATGACGTTTTCTTTAAGACCGTGTAATGGGTCGGTCTTAGCTTTGATAGCGGCATCTGTGAGGATACGTGTTGTTTCTTGGAAGGAAGCAGCTGAGAGGAATGATTCTGTCTCAAGAGCAGCTTTGGTGATACCAAGAACAAGAGGATATGCGAGAGCAGGACGCTTGCCAGCAAGAAGAGCTTCTTGGTTGCATGCGGTGTATCTCTCGACGTCGACTTTGATACCTGGAAGGAGAGGTGTGTCTCCACCATCGACGACAACCATCTTACGGAGCATTTGTCTGATGATGACTTCAAGGTGCTTATCAGAGATTCCGATACCCTGAGCAGCGTAAACCTTGTGGATTTCCTTGATCATGTAGACTTGGACCTTTTCGACACTTGAAACTTCAAGGAGTCTGCCAGGTTTGATAGCGCCTTCAGTGATCTTTCCGCCAGCTTCGACGACGTCACCGACTTTAACACGGAGACGTGCACCGTAACCGGTGAGGTATTCTTTGATTTCTGGTTCGCTGCTTTCGGCTGTGACCTTTGAGTTGCTTGTGATGACAACGGTCTTACGGCCAGTATCATCGTTCTTGATATCGGTGACTACGCCATCGATCTCAGAGATGAGAGCTTCGCCTTTTGGATTACGGGCTTCAACGATTTCTTGGACACGTGGAAGACCCTGGGTGATGTCTGTGGTAGCCATACCACCGGTGTGGAAGACACGCATGGTAAGCTGAGTACCAGGTTCACCGATTGATTGAGCAGCCATGATACCGACAGCTTCGCCGAGTTCGACGAGGTGGCCAGTAGCCATGTTAAGACCATAACAGTGTTGGCAAACACCGCTCTTGGTTTGACAGGTGAAGAGAGAACGGATCTCGACTTCTTTGATGCCTGCTGCAACGACAGCAAGGGCTGCTTCTTCGCTGATAAGGGTATTGCCCTTAACAATGATTTCGCCTGTTTGTGGGTTAACGATGTCATGCATTGAGTAACGGCCAATGAGTCTGTCCTTAAGTTTGACAAGAACGACGTTACGGGCTGTATCAACGATTTCACGGACTTTGAAGCCGTGGTCGCAGTGACAATCCTCTTCACGGACGATGACGTCTTGAGCAACGTCAACGAGACGTCTGGTGAGGTAGCCAGAGTCAGCGGTCTTAAGAGCGGTATCCGCACCACCCTTACGGGAACCGTGGGTGTTGTGGAAGTACTCAGCGATGCTAAGACCTTGACGGTATGATGAGACGATAGGCATTTCGTAGACGTAGTCTTTGTGTGCGCTACCACGAGCAGCAGCAACAAGACCCTTCATGCCCTCGAGCTGGTTGAAGTTATCGATGGAACCACGTGAACCTGAGTCAAGCATAATAATGACTGGGTTGTGCTTTTGTTCTGGACGAGCGACGTGGCTCTTAACGAGTTTTCTGACATCTTCAGTACAATCTTGCCAGAGTTTGACAACTTGTTCGTGACGTTCGTCTTCGCTAAGGAAGCCTTTGTCATAAGCAAGCATGTTGATGTGAGCAACCTTTTCACGGTACTTCTCAACGAGTTCTTCTTTGCCATTAACTGGTGTGATGTCGTTAAGAGAGACGGTGACTGATGAAAGGGTTGAGTATTTGAAGCCTTGATCCTTGATCTTATCAAGAACAGCGCTGGTCTTTGATGGATATGGTTCAAGAAGGAGTCTCTTGATTCTTTCCATGACGAGATCTGGGTTGACACCTTCAGCTTCAATAGATGCGATGATCTCATTGACTTTTCTGATGATGTGGTTGTGCTTGGTTTCTTGAGCAAGTGAAGCTTCGCCGACGATTGCGATTTCCTTCTCAATCATTTCATTGATACGGTTGATGAATGAGACTGGGTTTGAATGGTCGGTTTGTTGATATTCGTCGCTGAGGTCTTGGAGTTTCTTGACGATACCATCTTCGTTCATATCGTACTTGTGGAAGACAAGGTCGATGATAGCACCGAGTTGCTTCTTCTTGATTGGATCACGAAGTGGGGTAGCAGCGATGGCTTCTTTGATGTCGGTTCCCATTGGGACGAACCATGACTTGATTGTATCAACGTCAGCGCCTGGCTTTTCGTTGATGTAGTTGAAGTCATCTGGGAAGATCTCGTTGAACATGACCTTACCAACGGTGGTAAGGAGGTATTTTCCACGAGCGTAGAATGGTAAACCGTATTCCTTGATGTTATCTGGATCGGTCTCTGGAGCGAAGGTCTTGTGGATCTTTTCAGCTCTGATTGCGATACGGTTATGGATGGAGATATGACCACCTTCGTAAGCTTCAATGACTTCGTTGACGCTTGAGAAGACTTTACCTTCGAGAGCGGCATAGAGTTCTTCTGCTGCTGCTTTGTCTTCATTGACGCGCTTTTCTTCTTCGTCGAAGATTTCGATTTCGCGAAGAGCTTTAGCACGCATGAGGAAGTCTTCTTTGCTTTCTTCTTGGGTAAGGTAGTAGTTACCAAGAATCATATCCTGTCCAGGAATGACGATTGGTTTACCATCCTTAGGACCAAGGATGTTGTTTGAAGCGAGCATGAGGTTGAGGACTTCTTCTTGTGCTTCTTTTCCAAGAGGAACGTGAACTGCCATCTGGTCACCGTCGAAGTCAGCGTTGAAGCCTGGACAGACGAGTGGGTGTAAACGGATAGCGTGACCATCGACGAGGACTGGTTGGAAAGCCTGGATACCAAGACGGTGGAGGGTTGGAGCACGGTTAAGAAGGACTGGGTGTTGGCCAACGATCTCTTCAACGATGTCGAAGACGACACTGTCGTAGCGGTCGATGATCTTATCAGCTTGCTTATGAGCGGTAACATGGCCTCTCTTGATTAAGAGAGCGGCGATGAATGGACGTAATAATTGGATTGCCATCTCACGTGGAAGACCACATTGGTACATCTTAAGTGATGGACCGACGGCGATGACTGAACGGCCTGAGTAGTCAACACGCTTACCAAGAAGGTTTTGACGGAAGCGGCCTTGCTTACCCTTAAGACCACTGGAGAGTGATTTGAGTGGACGGCCGTTTGGACCAGTGACTGGCTTGTTACGGCGGCCATTATCGATAAGGGCGTCGACAGCTTCTTGAAGCATACGTTTTTCATTCATGAGAATGACGTATGGAGCGTTCATGTCGATGAGCTTCTTTAAACGGGTGTTACGGCTGATGACACGGCGATATAAATCGTTGAGGTCACTTGCAGCGAAACGTCCGCCGTCGAGTTGAAGCATTGGACGGAGATCTGGTGGGATGACTGGGATGACGTCAAGAATCATCCATTCTGGCTTTTGCTTTGAGTCACGGAATGATTGAATGACTTCAAGTCTCTTTGCGACCTTTAAGCGGTTTTGGCCAGTGGCTTCGTGAACGTCTTTGCTTGCTGCTTCGAATTCTGCATCAAGGTCAACTTCGTGAAGGAGTTGTTTGATGGCTGCTGCGCCTTCGCCGAATTCAGCACCGGTGTACTTGGTGATGAAAGCAGCGTTGGTGAAGAAGTCGAAGGTTTCTTGCTTGTTGTTCATCTTTTCGATGAGCTCGTTGGCTTTCATGTAGTCAGCGCTCTCTGGATCGATAAGAGGTTTGAATGATTCAATACATGCAACGAACTTTTCTCTTGCGTTAGCTTCGTCGAGGAAGTCTTTGCGTTGGAGAACTGTTGAGATGGTTGGATCTGATTCACGGAGAACAACGTGAGCAGCGAAGTAGACAATTTCTTCTAATTGTTTTGCTGGGATGCCAAGGATGAGAGCCATACGTGATGGGATACCCTTGAGATACCAGATGTGGGTACATGGAGAAACGAGCTCGATGTGGCCGAATCTCTCACGTCTCCACTCTTTGGAGATGACTTCGACACCGCACTTTTCGCAGGTGAAGCCTTGGTAGCGGATCTTCTTATATTTTCCGCAGTAACATTCATAGTCTTTGTGAGGACCAAAGAGTTTTTCACAGAAGAGACCGCCAGGTTCAGGTTTTTGTGAACGGTAGTTGATGGTTTCTGGGCGAGTGACTTCGCCGTGTGACCAGTTTCTGATTTCCTCTGGGGAAGCAAGACCAACTTGAATGGCGACTAAGTTATTGATATCAAACATTGTTGCTTACCTCCTAATTATTCTTCGCTCCCTGATGGGTAGCTGCTTGAGATGGAAAGACCTTCTTCTGCTGCTGCCTCGGTTTCGAATGCTGAATCGTTTTCGACGATTGCGTCATCTTCGTGGCCTTCATCTTCACGTGGTGAAGTTAAGCTACGGATTGCGCTATTGACCTTACGTTCTTCGATAAGTGATTCCTTTGCGAGGGTATCCATATCGATGGTTTCGCCTTCTTGGTCGAAGAGGGCGACCTTCATGCCAAGACCCTTAAGTTCTTTGGTGAAGACCTTGAAGGCTTCTGGCATACCAGGACGTGGGAATTTGTTGCGTTTGATGATTGATTCGTAAGTCTTTCTACGACCGACTCTATCATCTGATTTGACAGTGATCATTTCTTGGAGAACATGAGCAGCGCCATAAGCTTCGAGGGCCCAGACTTCCATTTCACCGAATCTCTGACCGCCGTTTTGTGCTTTACCGCCAAGAGGCTGTTGAGTGACAAGTGAGTATGGACCGGTAGCTCTTGCGTGGAGCTTATCGTCGACCATGTGGACAAGTTTAATCATGTACTGGACACCGACTGAGATACGTTCTGGGAAACGTTCGCCAGTTTGTCCATCGTAGAGGATGGTTTTACCATCGCTACTGATTCCTGCCTTCTTCATGAGGTCAAGAATCTCTTCGTTAGAGATACCGTCGAAGACCGAGGTTGCAACACGTAAGCCAAGCTTACGGCAGGCAAGACCAAGGTGGATTTCGAAGATCTGACCAATGTTCATACGGGAAGGAACACCCATAGGGCTAAGTAAGAGGTCGATTGGTGTACCATCTGGAAGGAATGGCATATCTTCGATTGGGAGAATCTTAGAGATGACACCCTTGTTACCGTGACGGCCTGACATCTTATCACCTTCGGAGATCTTTCTCTTTTGGACGATGTAGACACGGACTTTCTCTATGACTGTTGGAGGAAGTGGGTCTTTGTTTCTATGTGTGTAGCGTTTGACTTTGAGGCCGATACCAGCACCGCCGTGTGGGACACGGAGTGAGTTATCCTTGCTGTCTTTGGACTTTTCACCAAAGATAGCCATGAGAAGTTTTTCTTCTGGTGTAGGATCTGTTTGTCCTTTTGGTGTGATTTTACCAACAAGGATATCGCCTTCTTTGACTTCGGCGCCTGGGATGATGATACCATCTTCGTCGAGGTTCTTCTTTGCGTCTTCACCGACGTTTGGAATATCACGGGTGATGTGTTCATTACCGAGTTTGGTTTCGCGGCATTCGAGGTCGTATGCTTCGATGTGGATGGTTGTGTAGATATCTTCTTTAACCATCTTTTCTGACATGATGATAGCGTCTTCGTAGTTGTAACCATGCCAGGTCATGTATGCGATGAGAACGTTTTGGCCAAGTGCGAGTTCACCATTTCTCATAGCTGGGCCGTCAGCGATGACGTCGCCTGCTTTGATTTGGTCACCAACTTTGACGATTGGACGTTGGTTGATGCATGTGCCTTGGTTGGAACGATCGAATTTTTGAAGGTTGTAGGTGTGGATGTCCTTGCCTTCTTTGACTTTGATGGTTTGGCTGTCCATGTAGACGACTTCGCCATCACCGCTAGCGACAACGGCTAAGCCAGAGTCTTTAGCGATTTTGCCTTCCATACCAGTACCGACGTGGGCGATGGATGGACGGAGAAGAGGGAGAGCTTGACGTTGCATGTTGGAGCCCATAAGAGCACGGGTTGCGTCGTCATTCTCAAGGAATGGAATACAAGCTGCAGCGACAGAGACGATTTCTTTTGGTGAGACGTCAACGTAGCTGACTTCTGAGACTGGGGTTAAACCTGAGTCGTCGTTGTGACGGGCGATGACTTCTTCATCAAGGAATTCCTTAACGAGTTCTTCGCCATTTCCGAAGTCGACCATCTTAGCGTCGCCTAAGCGAACGTTTGCTTGAGCGATGTAGAGGTCTCTTTCGTCATCAGCGCTTAAGTATTCGGCTTCGTCACTAACATAGTAGTGAAGTTTGCCTTCGGCATCTTTTAAGCTCTTAACGATACGGTATGGAGCTTGGATGAAGCCGTAGCGGTTGATCTTAGCGTATGTACTAAGGTTGTTGATAAGACCGATGTTTTGACCTTCTGGTGTTTCGATAGGACAGATACGGCCATAGTGGGTGTAGTGAACGTCACGAACCTCCATGGATGCACGGTCACGTGAGAGACCGCCAGGACCAAGAGCGGAGATTCTTCTCTTATTGGTTAACTCAGCAAGTGGGTTAGTTTGGTCCATGAATTGTGACAATTGTGATGAAGCGAAGAATTCACGAATTGCGGTTGTTAATGGACGGATGTTGATAAGAGTTTGTGGTTTGGCTTGATCAAGATCGGTGATGGACATCTTTTGTTGGACTGTCTTGCTCATCTTGGTGAGACCGATTCTGAATTGGGTTTGGAGAAGTTCTCCAACGCAGCGGACACGACGGTTGCCAAGGTGGTCGATATCGTCTGTCTGTCCTAAGCCATCCATGATGTTGCAGAAGTAGCTGAAGCAAGCAACCATATCACTGATGGTGACGTGGGTGATTTCTTCGCTTCCTTCCATAGCGCCGTTGAGGTTGATATCGGTACCGATCATGTTGACGACTTTTTCGCCTTCTTTATCGTGTGCGTAAACCTTAACGATGTTAACGGTGCTGTGAGTATCTAAGATCTCGTTTGTTTTGAGTGTTTCAGCGTGAGCGCCCTTCTCGAAGAACTCCATATCGCGGAGGTCTTGGACGTCAGCTTTGGTCATGGTGTAGCCCTTAACGAATGGTTCACCATCTCTATTGCAGGCGATTTCGCCTTCAGCAGTAACGAGGTTTTCTGCTAAGACTCTGCCTGGCATACGGTCATAAAGACCGAGCTTTTGTGTGTATTTGAAACGACCAGCTTTTCCAAGGTCGTATCTCTTTGGATCAAAGAATTTTTGAACTAAGAAGTTGTGGACACCTTCTTTGGTGATTGGTTCGCCTGGTTTTAATTTTTTGAAGATGTCGATGAGAGCTTCGTTTGCGTTTGTGTTTGAAGCATCTTTTTCAAGGGTGCCGATTAAAGCATCGCTGTGGCCGAATAAGTCAAGAAGTTGAGCAAATTCGTCGCCTTTTCTGTTCTTGCCATCAAGTCCTAAAGCCTTGAAGAGAACGGTTGCTGGCATCTTTCTTTGGCGGTCAATACGAACCCACATAAGACCATGGGTATCGGTTTCGAATTGTAACCAGGTACCACGGGTTGGGATGATTTCGCCTGCGTACATGTGGATACCTTGTTTAGTATCGAATGTGTCAGCAAAATAAGCGCCAGGTGATCTGACGATTTGTGAAACGATAACACGTTCCGCACCATTGACGATGAAGGTTCCGCTTTCGGTCATCATTGGGACATCGCCCATGAAGACTTCTGCGCCTTCTTTGATTTCGTCTGTCTTCTTGTTGCGGAGACGGAGTGTGACCTTTAACTTGCTTGAATAAGTAAGGTCGTTTTCTTTGCATTCAAGTGGTCCGTATTCTGGTTCTTCGAAATGACAGTCGACATATTGAATTTCCATTGTGTCGGCATAGTTGGTGATTGGGAAGACTTCGTTGAAGACTTCGCCGACACCATCTTTGAGGAAGCGCTTGAATGATTCAGTTTGGATTTCAACCAAATATGGTAAATCCAAGGAACCGGAAATCTTAGAAAAGTCTAAACGGCCATTTAACTTAGCTGGGTACTTTTCTGTGTATTCCCCAATTGCTGGGTTTTGTGATTTTGGCATTTTATTAGCTCCTTTTTTCGCTTGCTTTGATGACGAGATAACCTTTTTTCTTTGAGAGGACCTCTACCTTATTAAATATAGAGGAGAGATGTTCTTTGACGCTTAAGGCGCCCTGGGCTTTGCGAATGACGATGATGAGAGACCCATCTTTTGTAAGGTGTTCCCCTGCTTCATCGTAAATTCGATAAGTCACTCTCTTGCCTGCCCTAATTGGCGGATTGGAGATTATCGTGTCATAGATGGAGTTGATGTTGAGGTAAACGTCGCTTTCGACGATCTCGACTTGGTTACTGACGCCCAAGATATTGGCGTTTTCTTTCGCAAGTCCAAGGGCTCGGCGGTTCACATCGCATAACGTAATGAATCTGCTCGAGTCGAGGTGGGCAAGTATTAGTCCAATTGGTCCCGCTCCACACCCAAGGTCTAGAATCTTATTCCCTAAAGAGAGATTGGCGATAGTTTCAAGCAATAGTTTTGTGCCATCGTCAAGCCCTCTTTTGCTAAAGACTCCAAGGTCACTCTTGAAGGAGTAATTTTCGCCTAAGAGAGTAAACTCTATGGTGATATCTTGATGGCCTAATTGCTCCACGTTATCGAAGTATTGAGCCATATTTTATCCCCCTTCATAAGAGCCAAAACCCTACCCACAGATGACGAGTCCATGGGCAGGGCAATGATTGGTTTTTTTGTCTAAAAAGTTAGACTATTTGATTTCGACTTCAGCACCAGTGTCTTTGATTGTCTTAGCGTGAGCTTCAGCTTCGACTGGTGAGATCTTCTCTTTGATTGCGCATGGAAGTGCATCAACGAGTTTCTTAGCATCCATAAGGCCAAGACCGGTGACGGTTTGGACAGCTTTGATGACAGCGACTTTGCCAGCAGTTCCGAGACCTTTTAAGAATAAGGTAACTTCTGATGGGCCTTTCTTTGCGCCTTCATCTTCTTCAGCAGGAGCAGCAGCTGCAGCAACTGGGGCAGCAGCGGTGACACCGAACTCTTTTTCAACTTCTTTGACGAGGTTTGAAAGTTCAAGAGCGCTCATTTGTTTGAGGGTGTCAATGATTTGTTCATTTGTTAATTTTTCAGCCATTGTTTTATCCTCCATTAATTGGCAGATGCTTCGGCAGCTGGGGTTTCCTCAGCAGGAGCACCATTCTTTTCGGCAACTGATTTGATTGCTCTGGCGAAACCAGAGATTGGTTCGTTGAGAACCATGCAGAACATTGAGAGCAATTGCTCCTTGGTTGGGAGCTTAGCAACATCTTTTAAGCCTTTTGCGTCGACGATTGTACCTTCGATGCAGCCTGCTTTAAGAACTAAGTTCTCGTGAGCACGGCTATATTTGTAGATAACATTAACGCCATCGCTGACTTCTGGTGAGAAGACAAAGGCATTTGGGCCTTCGAGATATTCATCGAGACCTTCGATATTGTTCTCAGCAAGAGCACGGCGGACTAAGGTGTTTTTGAAGACACCGAAGGTTGCGTTCTTCTCTGCGAGTTTACGACGGAGCTCGGTTAACTCTGCCACTGTCAAACCTGCATAGCTGACAACGGCAATGGCTTTACTAGCTTTGATGCCTTCGCTGATCTTGGCGACGGAATCTTTTTTAGCTTGGAGTGCTTTTTCGTTCATCGTTGTTCCTCCTTTCCTAAATCGATATATGTGAAGCTTGATATAACTAGTGGGTTATGAATTATTGTGTATCCTCCGCAACGTGTAATTATTAAGGCACTTGCCCGTTGCTCTCTTAGGTATAACAAGCAATTCACCAATGTGGTGTTTTCGCTAAGGGTAATTAGTTCTTAGCAGCGAAGGTAAGTTTCATGCCTGGGCCCATTGTTGTGTGGACAGCACAGGTTTTGATGAATTTACCTTTGATGGTTGCTGGACGTGATTTGGCGATTGCGTCGAGCACTGTGTTAAGGTTGTCGATGATCTTTTGATCTTCGAAGCTAACACGAGCGATTGAGATGTTAAGGTTGCCATCACGGTCAACACGGTAAGCGATCTTACCTTTCTTAATTTCTTCAACAGCTTTGGCAAGGTCGAGTGTGACGGTGCCGGTTTTTGGGTTTGGCATTAAGCCTTTAGGACCAAGGATACGGCCCATGCCCATCTTACCGAGTTCGCCCATCATGTCTGGTGTACAGATCATGACATCGAAACCGAACCAGTTTTCGTGAGCAATCTTTTCGAGGAGCTCTTTGCCACCAACGAAGTCAGCGCCTGCAGCTTTTGCTTCTTCTTGCTTGTTGTTGGTGATAGCAAGGATCTTCTTAGCTTTACCGTTGCCGTGTGGGAGAACTAATGTTCCACGGATGAGTTGGTCAGCTTTGGTTGGGTCGACGTTAAGTGCGAAGCTAACATCGATGGTGCTGTCGAACTTGGTTGTAGCTGTTTTCTTTAAGAGAGCAGCAGCTTCTTCGACAGTGTATTCTTTTGCGGCGTCAATAAGCTTGGCGGCGGCTTCATATTTCTTACAACGTTTCATTAGTAGTCCCCTCCTTACTTGATTTCGATACCCATTTGAAGGGCAGTGCCTGCGATGATCTTCTTAGCAGCTTCGATATCGTTAGCGTTAAGATCTGGCATCTTGTAGTTTGCAATCTCTTCGAGTTGAGCTTGAGTGATTGAACCACAGATTTGTTTTGGGTTGCCAGCGCCTTTGGTAAGGCCAGCAGCCTTTAAGAGTAAGCCAGCGACTGGGCTGGTTTTGATGACGAAGTCGAATGACTTGTCTTCGTAAGCTGTGATGATGACAGGGACAACTTGACCCTTTCTGTCAGCAGTCTTCGCATTGAAGTCTGTACAGAATTTAGCCATCTGGACACCCGCTGAAGCGAGTTTTGGTCCTGGTTTGGCTTCTCCGCCTGGGAGTTCCATTTTGAGGACCTTAGCGATTCTTTTTGCCATGGTTATTCCTCCTTTTAGGAAATTAGCATGCAGTGGCTTGCCGGATCTTCGCCAAAAGACCCTACCACGCTGTGCACGTTAGAATGCGTGCGGATAATACTATACTCGTGTACGCGAAAGGATTGCAACAACTTTTTTGAAAAATTTTTGGGTGTTTGTTATACAAGGGTTCGCTTGAACGTTGGTTTAGTTATGAGTTTTCCTGGCAAAAACCGAGCCAAATGAGAAAAACATCGCAAATTTGCATGGGATTTTATAATTTTCACGAAATGTTTAAGTCGTTAGTTAACTAACGTAAAAACGTGTATAATGTACCTATGAAGAAAAAAATTTTATTTAGTATTTCCGCAGTTGCCATTTCGTCAATTGCATTAAGTAGTTGTAGCCTTAGTGGTTTTTTTGATCTTTTAGATAGCCTCACCATCAGCCAGTCAATCGATAAAACGAGAGGTGAAGTTGGTGCCGGCCTTTCCTACATCGAAGAAGGCGAAAACTTCAAAGCTTCAGAAACGAAATACGTTTACGAAGACATACACGACTCATCATCCAATTATCCTTTCCGTTCCACTGGAGACATGAAGCTTCTTGTTATCCCAGTCGAGATTTCAGGATTCCACAGCATCGCGACAGAGGAAAATAGAGCAAAAATTGAAAAAGCATTCTTTGGAGAATCCTCAGATACAGAATGGCAATCAGTTAGTTCTTTCTATGAAAAGTCCTCATACGGTGGCCTTCATATCAAGGGAACAGTCTCAAAATGGTACCAATGTGGAATGAATCCAAACCAGATTCTTTCCCAAACCGCTAGACCAGGCACCTCAAGCACAGCTAGTGGAGCATTCGATCCAACATGGAACATCCTTGAAGACGCAATCACTTGGTACAAATCTGAATACAATACAAATCTTGCCGAATACGATAACGACAAAGATGGCTACATCGATGGCGTTTGGCTTATTTATGGCTGCCCTGATGGAAAAACCGATCCATCATATGACCGTAAAACTTTCTGGGCATATAACTACAAAGATTACTACATGGCAGGAAAGAGCAATGCTTTGAGCCCAAATCCTTTCAACTATTGCTGGGCCTCATATGACTTCATGTATACGGGCTATGGAAATAACAAGATTGACTCTCATACCTACATTCACGAAACTGGACATTTGTTAGGACTTGATGACTACTATGTCGCTGACCGTGTTAACGGTGAAAAGAACTATGGACCTATGGGTGGACTCGATATGATGGACTATAACGTCATCGACCATAACGCATGGAGCAAGTTCGCTTTAGGCTGGACTAAACCATACGTTGTCTCAGGTTCCACAACCATCACTCTTGATTCAAGCGTCAAAACAGGCCAGGCAATCATTCTCCCAACATCAGACGGTTGGCACGATAACGCTTTTGATGAATATGTCATGATGGAGTTCTACACCCCTGACGGACTTAACTTCAAAGACTCATTTGAGGGTTATTCGTCATATCCAAATGGATTTACTAACTCCGGTGTTCGTATCTACCACGTTGACGCTAGAATGGCCGTTTCTAAAGGCGGAACAGCTAGCGCTCAATACGCAAACGAATTCACACCTAGCCAAAGAGATCTTGCAATCATTCCTCAAAGCAATTCAAGCGCCTACAACCAGAAAAACGCAAGCAAATATCTTAGGCCAAGTTCCGTTCCAGATAACTTCCTTAAGTACCGTCTCATCCAACAAATGGACGCTAGCTTAAAGAGAAATTTCGACACCGAAAAACAAAACGTCCAAGGACAGACTTTAGGCTTATACGCCGACAATTCTTCCCTCTTCAAATCTGGGGACACATTTGATTTCGAGACATACAAAAATTCATTCCCTAATTACGTCTATGGATCACAAAGCACCATGAATAATGGAGCAACCTTTCCATGGAGAGTAACGTTCAGCAATTTGACTGAAAACAACATCACAGTCAATATAACTAAAATCTAATTTTATTTGGAATTTGTAATGGTTTTTGAAGGATTTGCCTTATGTTTTTGCTTGATTAATAGCAAGAACAAAACACCGATAACCATGAACGAAAGGACTACAAAGAAGTATCCTGTAAAACCAATATTAAGGTAGATTGTCGAAGATAAAAGATTGAGAACGCCACAGAAACAGAAGGTAACGCCGTTTGATAATGTAGCGGCCTTTGGACAATCCTTTTCGCCAACGATCTCTTGAGCGAATAAGACCATACCAACAAGGCCAAAACCATAACCTATGCCTCTAGAAATGAAGGCAAGCCACATGGCTAATTCGAAGTTTGGAATCACGGCGTTAAAGAGAATGCAAAGCATCTCAAAAGTACAAGCTATTATCAGTCCGTATTTCTGCTTTTTGATCAGTTTCATGAAGATTGGAGTAAGAAGCATGACAACGACTTCAACGGAAACACGAACAACAGTCCAAATAGCCGTTTTGCCATCAGACAAACCCGCCTCTTTCATGAAAATAGGGACGATATAATTATAGTTATTTAGAGCGCCAAAGAAGAGGGCGCTGAATATCAAATAGAGCCAAAGATTTGGGTTCTTCCAGAATGAATAAGTCTTCTTCTCTTCTGGAGCGATTTCCTCTGGTTGCTCTTCTTCTTTTGCTGGGGCAAGAAGGAAGGAGAGAGGCCCAAGAAGGAATAAGAATGCGGCCGAAACGCCAAACATGATTGTGTATCCGATTCTGTCGTGGAGGAAGTATCCAAACAAGCTTCCTGCGATATATCCAGGTCCGCCTAAAACCGTAATTGAGGCGAATGGGATCTTGTTTCTTTTTGCCGATGCAGCACCCATTCCATCGATGAGTCCGAATAGACAAGAGTTATGAAGTGCCGCCATGATCGTAATAGGCAAAAGTACGTAAAATGATTGCCAGAATCCAAATAAGAGAACAGACGCCGCTTCCATCAAAGATATGATTCTTAAGAGCCAGATATTTCTCTTCCAAGACGTCTCAAACATTGAGAAGAAGACGTTGCCCGCGAAGAAGAAAAATGGAATAAGGGCAATGAGGATATCCTTTTCGAGTTGTGAAAGAAAGGTACTTGCGAAATACAAGCTGAAGAAAGGTGAAAACAAAGAATCTCCAAAGTAGAGAGCGAATGTTAATAAGCGAAATACTCCAGGGTTCTTTTTTGTGTTCATGATTAGACGGTTTTGCTTAGCCTCTTAATGTCTTTATGTAAGACATTCGCGGAGTGAGGCCACGCAAACATAGCAAATATACCAAAAAACAAAGCAATAGGTAAAAAGATTATTGTGCAAACTAACATTATTGCGATACCAACCATCGCTTTGACGCTGAACATATGAAGAACGCTGTTGTTACTTTTGTATACGCCACTTAGCGAATCAACATAAAGAACCTTGGCCATCGACCTTATTCCTTTGCCAACAAAGTTGTTGCCGCTCATAGTCACGAAGACGAAAGAGAATACGTAATATCCAAGAAGGATTGAGGCGGGGATTATTAGCATTTTATGAGGCGTTTCTAATGACCAAGGGAACCACTTAAACGGGTTCCAGACAATCGCAAAACTTACGACAAATCCGATGAGAAATGTCAAAAATCCCAGCAAAAACGACTTATTTTTGATTTTTTTCTTGTGCCTAAGATCAGATTTGTTCTTCTTTTCTAAGTTAAGTTTTTCTTCTTCGATAAGGTAGTCGCAACAAGCCTTGCAGAAGTAATCGTAACCAGGCGAGTCTGGGTTATATTCGTATACGGTTTCTTCAATCGGTTCTTTGAGGAATTCAAAATTGACCCTCCGGTTGACGGTACCCATTCCATATTTGTCGTCTTGGTAGATAGGTTTGCCACATCTAGCACAGTGTCCAACGGCAATCATCTTTTTGGCGCGTCCGTTTTCTTCTGTTTCTTCACTAGCTTCTTTTTTCTCGACGAAGCTATCTTCTGGGATACATAAATAGGCGGTTATTTCTTTGAGGATTCTATCGTCAGGATATCTCTCCCCTTTTAACCAAGCTTCGACGATTGAAGGTAAGCAGCCCAAAGCAGCCGCTAAAGCGCCTTTGGATACACCTTTTTTCTTAAGGTAGTAGTTAAGTTGTTCTGTGAAATAACTTTGTCTGCTCATATTTATATGATGTCATATTAAAACAACTAACGCCTTTAGACATTAGAAACTTTTTCATCTTTATGCTTTTTTAGAAAAATGTACAAAATTTGTTACTTTTCTAAAGTTTAGACGGCATCTAACTTTTTTACATTTTTGATTCGCCGTGTCTTCCTATTACTAAAGTAATAACTTGACAAGACGAACTTCGAAATGGAAAATTACACCTGTCAATAGCAAAACCGGAGGAATCCGGCGACGCAAAACTATAGGGCCCTAATGGGTAGCCAGCTGCCAAAAATCAAAAGCGCTGGACTTTTTCTAGCAACAAAAAAATTAGGGCAAAATAGATGAAGAGAAAACCATATTTTTACATCGGTTTATTCCTTTGCGGAATCCTGGCGGTAGGCTCTTTTTCTACTATGACTTTAGCGTGGATTGTCAACAACACCGCAATCGAGGAGATCAAAGTTGACGCATCATCCTTAAACCTAACAGTCACAAATCAATCAATATACAAATACGTCTTCCCAGCTTACAAAGATTCAGAGGGTCGTGATACAAACATCATCGACTACCTCTCGCCAGGTGAAGCAAAAGCAGTCTTAAGCACCAACAACATGAACTCGCTTGACCCTGCTTTCCTAACGATCCAAGACACCGTTTCGCAAGATGGCATATCGAGCCTAAATACCAACATCGTTTTGGAATTCACTTTTGAGGTGACTTTTTCAACATCGACCAACATCTACTTATACGCAGAAAGAGTCTATGACTCCTTTGTCCCAAGCAAGAAAGGCGCTCAGCGTATCTCCGATTACCTTCACTTCGACATGTTCTCAAGCGAAGAGGTCGAGCCTCTTCTCGATGACTCATTAGTTGAGAAAACATTCGTTGGAGATGGAAGCAAGACATCATTCGAAATTGAAAGCGTCCCTAGCGGCGTTTCTAGCGTTACCGTTAATGGAGTAGAGACCACGAACTACACTCTTTCAGAGAAAACCATTACTTTCGATGCTGCTCCAGCTAACAATGCAAGAATCGTCGTTAACTATTCGACACTTTGGCACTCAGTAAAGAGACTTTCCGAAATCAAGTCACTTGAAGACCACGAAAAATTTGCATCTCGCCAAAACAGATTAACAATTACCGATATGCCTCTTGAAGAAGATAGGCCTTCCTCAGTAACGACAAAAAGCTATACGTTCTACGTCAATATCGACTATGACTACGCCTTAGCCTCTAGCGATGGAGTCTTCAATTTCTTCTCAGCAAGAAATCTTGGCGACACATTCAGCCTAGACAAAGACTACTCACTCTCATTCGGCGTTAAGCAAGGAGTCAAATAATGAGGTCCCGCAGACAACGTATTTACACTGTCGGAACGCTTATGATGGCTTCGCTACTGGCGGCCACAGTCGGCTTTAGCGCTTATGTTACGACTGCTTTGTATCAAAAAAGCGGAGACATCGACACCGTTGGAGGAGAAGTTTCCCTCCGTTCATATTTTCAAAAGGGCTCAGGAACATCTGAAGACCCTTTTGTCATTTCAAGGCCTATTCACTTCTACAATCTTTGCCGTCTTCAAAACTTAGGCGTTTTCTCCCAAAGTAGATACTTTGTTTTGGGTTTTGATCCAGATCACCCTAACGACACAAGAGGAGAAAACCCAGAAACGGATCTCACTTTCTACAAGGACAACACAGGAAACGAATTAGTTAATGACCATACCCTCGATATGAATCCGGTTTATGAGGACTTTGGCCTTTCTTCAATCGCTTCAATTGGAAACGAAGGCTCCCCTTTCTACGGAAATTTTGATGGTCAAGGACTTGCGATCAAAAACCTCAAAATGTCTAGCACACCTGAAGACGTAGGTGTTTTTGGCTATACATACCCTGGTTCTTCTGTCCACGACCTCTACTTAATCGACCCAAAAATCACGGATGACGGTTATGAGACAAACGCAATCATCTCTCCAATGTATTCTGACCCTGAGTCAATCGATGTCAGCAATCTTGTCACTTGGAACGAAGGGCAAACCATCCACGAAAATGGAAGCGAACCTATAACCGCAACCGCTCCAGGAAGAAACGCAATAGTTAGCTTTGCGAACGTTAATCCAAAGGTCAACGTAACCGCAAGAATCCCTTCTCTTGCTAGCCAGTTCCCTGGAGTCACATATCAGTGGCGTTCATCTAGCCCGCTTCTAAGCATTCCGGAAGACAATGCCGGCGTTATTGAGAACTTGCCATTTAACAGCTACCTTCTCGACGAAAGCGATGATCGTTTTATCGAGGACTATGCACCATTTGTTAACAGCGAAAGCGGCGCTACATTCCACATCCGTTTGACTCTTGTCGCTAGTGCAACAACAGAGGATGGCCTCCACTATTCCAAAGTCCTTTCCACATACCTTGTCGCTATTCACCATAACGTTGATTCTTTAGGCACCTCTTCTTACTCATACCAAGTCATCAAAGATAAGGTCGAAGATGACACAAACGGATTAACACAATACGCGCACGGCGCGAACATCGGTCTTCTTTGCGGGCACGCAGAAGGCGGTTTCATCAACTGCTTTGTTTATGGAGGACGTATCTCACTAAACAACCAACGTGCCGGCATCGCCCCAATCGCTCAAGAAAGCGAAATGGGCCTTGTTGGCGAGCTTGGAACATCATCGAACGCTTCAATTTTACCTATTCAGGATTTCCAAAAAGATAACGATACGGGTGTTCTTAACTTCTCCAAAATCTACGAAGATATTGCAGGCGGCACTCACACTGCAATTTCAGGAACCAGCTATTACAGATACACTCCAGGTGAGCACAAAGAAAAGTTCGTAGGCGACGGTTCTACTTTGGAATTCACCCTTAACTATGTTCCTCAAAACATCAATTACGTCACCATTAACGGTGTGGAAACCACTGCATACACCCCTTATGGTGCTCTTTTGACTTTTGATACCGCTCCAGCAGTAGGCAAAGAAATCGAAGTGTATTATTCAAGCGACTCCTCTGAGAAATTTGACGAATACCTCCTTAACAACCAGTTAGGCGGAAACAACAAATTCTACGCGACAGACAATGACAACACAGTCGATTTCATTGGCAAAAAGGTCGTTGAAGATACAGCGACAGACAAGCGTAGAGGCTTAGGTGTTTTCTCACTTAACACATCGCCAGTCGATTCGAACACAAACGATACGTATTTCAACAGAATGGGCGAATTCGTTATCGCTAGAGACAATTCAGTTAATCAAAGCCAGACTTTTAACGACTTCTATTACACAACAGCAGAGTTCAATGCTGACATGGATGGCGATGGCGTGCCGACTTATGAAGATGTTTATGGTTGGCATGGCAGTTACAAAACCAGAGTGGACAATAACCACACAAACCTTGCTGAATATCACATCAACCAACCATACAAATTCCCAGATAACGTATCCCCTACAACCTGGAACCCATACTTTGAACGTTACTTTAACTACAACATCCACTGTAGCCTCACCGAAGACAGCACAACAAGCAACTACTTCTATAACACCAACTCAGATTTTTTAAGCAGCTATTTCAAATACAAACTTATTGATTCAACAGGCACCGCTCCTAGCCCAGGAGAACCAACATTTGGTGTTTTCGTTAGAAACGTCAACCCAGAAACCGGTAATGAAAAGCCAATCACTTCTTTCGATTCCGTTTTGGCGGTTACTGAAGACGAAAACAACAGATTCGATAGCTTTAATAGCCAATCAACCGAAATCTTTACCGGTAATGGTTCAGTTAGAGAATTCGACTTGAAACGTATTCCTATTGGTAATCCAACCGTCTCAATTAATGGCCAATCCACAACCGCTTTCACGTATAGAAACGGACGTATCACATTTAATAGCAGCCCAGAGAACAACTCCGAGATCCGTGTCAGTTATACCCAGCAAAACCCAGCTCAAACGGTTGTTTTTTCAATCAAAAACGATGTGGGCGCTAACATCACAATCTTTGCCTCTTCAACCAGCACTACAGGCGACTACGTAGGTATTTATAAGGCAAATAGAACTGACCTTTTCTCAACGTCCGCTAATTCAAACGTCACATCTAAGCCGGATTACGCAATGTATTTGCCTTACTACACAGGACCAGACACTGCTAATGATCCTTGCTTCCACTACTATGATTACGATTACGAATCTGGCAACACATCAAGAAGCGCAACAGACGTCAAAGTCGCACAAAATAGACTTTACGCTCACACCTTCTACTTACCAAAAGGCGAGTACATTGTTTCCTCACCTGAAGGAACCGCTCAGCTCGTTTACCTTTGTGCTCAAGGTCAAAACGGACGTGGTAATACAGGTTTAGGTAAGCCAACAGGCGTTAACTCGATTCAAGATATCGACTTCATTGCTAAGAGCGATGATCCAAAGACATACACAAGAAACACATCTGGACACGTTCTTGATACAGGTTTGATCAATATCCGATGCTATTTCGCGTTCTATTCATCTTGGGACAATTCAGCAACATCGGTTCCGGGCGCAAACGACTTGGTCATATCCACTTCGCTGTTAGACACAAGACCTCAAGTCGACATAACCTCAGGAAGTAACTTGACCTACTTCCTAGCTGATAACTCGAACCTAAACGCTTGTAGCTTTAACGGAAGCCGATTCAACAAACAGTTCTACGAATACCGTAGGCCATAAAAAAGGAGGGAAAGATATGAAGATGTTCAAAAACAAATTATTTACGTTCTTCGCACTCGTCTTGTCTGTGCTCCTTTCCGCTTGCGGAATCAAAAACCCTGACATTTTCGTTGGGGAAGACGCCAGATTCGCAAATTACTCGCAAATCGGCACTAATAGCGATGGACTCATTTTCTATGAAGATAGCGCAAACCCTGGAAGCGTTGCTGTTGCCGTTGGAACATGTAGCGATCAAATCATCACAGTCGCTTCTACATATAACGGCAAAAGCGTCACAGAAGTCATGCCTGGAGGATTCTCCAACTGCAAAACCATCAGATCCATTAACCTCCCTGCTTCTATTACTGGTTTTGGAACAGATGCCTTTGCAGGTTCATCCCTTGAATTCATAACCATCCCTAATCTTGTTGAAGTCATTTCAACGGGTTGCTTCAGAAACTGCCAAAACCTTAACACTGTGAACTTCGAAAGAGGCAACTCAGTCACAAGAATCAATTCATATGCTTTCGCAAACGACCATAGGCTTGCTGACGTATCCTTTAACTCGATCACCAATCTCGAATACATTGGCGAAGAGGCTTTCTTATACTGCTTAGGTTTAAGAAGCGTCATTCTTCCAAAAGGCTTCTTAACCTTAAGCGCATATGCTTTTCATGATTGCCAAGGACTTACCACTATCTACTTCCCAGCCAGCATCACAACCATTAGCGAATACGCTTTCCGTGGAGTTGGCGTCAACGCAACCATCTACTTCAATGAAACCCAAGAACAGGCTTTTGGAGATTGTGGCATTCCATACACACCTGGCTCAAAGGAATACAAGGACCTCATTAACTACAGATATAACGGTGCGTATATCCCGATCGTCTTTGGAGTTGGTGACCTTATGATTGTCGGCAACTTCAAATACATCCACCCAGACACCGGCGTTTATAAGCTGATGAAGTGTTCTTCAAACAAGGACGATTTAAGCAAATGGACAGTCAGTGCGACCGATGTTCAATACACCGAAACGATTGCCGATGACGAAGTTCTTTTACTCGAATATGAGGATGATGGAAGAACCGCTATTGATATCCCTGCAACCATCAACTGGGGAAGTGACTACAAAGTCGTTGGCATTTACCCTACCGTTTTCAAAGAAAACCTCAGCATTAGAAGCGTCGTTTTCCATGAAAACCTCAGATTCATCGATTATCAAGCATTCAGTGGTTGCCAAAATCTCACTTCAATAAACTTCGATGACGCAGTCGATTTGAAGCACATCCAATCAAGAGCGTTCTTTGATTGCTTGCCTTATGTCAACTCTAGCTCCAGATACAAGATCAAAATCCCAGTAAACGTTGAATCAATTGAAACAGACGCATTTAGAAACTGCGATGCGTTATTTAACCTTTATATCGATGGCGCTTCAGATACCTATGTTGACACATTCATCAACACATCGGCAATCTACGCAAACACAAACTATGCCGCCACTTTGACATATGAACCTAGCGAGATCATTGATGTCTTCTTTGGCAATAACGGCTCAGAAAACACAACAGCAACAATAGCAGGAAACAAGGTCGTTAATATTAGAAACAGCAGCACCAATAGAACCGGTACCAATAACGTCATTAGAGTCAAATACAAGACCAACTCAACAACCACCCAGAAGTTTGTGGCAAATGGAACAAGCGCAACGTTCAATCTTTCAGCCAAGGCAGAAGCGATTGGTTCAGTTAAGGTTGGCGATAGTGTGGTTAACACATTTGACTATTCAAACGTCGGCGAAAAGACCTCGATCACTCTTTCTCAAGCTCCTCAAGCGGGCAGCGTCGTCACTATCTCCTATAGAGCAAAAAGCAAACTGGCAAGAATTGAAGCACACGCATTCCGTAGTTGTTTCGACAGAACCGATTTGCAAAACTACAACAGAGCGAATCCTCCTATATATTTCCCTGAATCATTAGAGCTCATTGGATCAGGCGCTTTTGCTAGCAGCAACTTTGTTGGAGGTGCCATCTTCCAAAGCAACACACTCGTTATCAAAGACACTGCATTCTATTCAATTGAGAGCTTTGGCGTGCTCGAATTCAAAGACAGCATGTCCAGCTTAAGCCTTGCCTCACAAGCTTTCGCTCAATCATCAAACATGTATTCAGCCTATCCTTGGAACCATAAGCTCTTCTCGGTTATCCTTCCTCAAAACACAACGATCACAGGCAATAACGTTTTCGAAAACAATCAATTACTAACCATATACTGCATCGGAAGCCTTCCTAGTGGCATTTCCTCATATTCAAAATGGAATTACGTCTCAAGCAAACGTGTTAACGCGAACTTAGGTGACATGAGTAGCGCGGATATCTCAGAACACGACTATATCCCTGTCCACCTCATTAACAGCGTAAATGACTTCACCCAAATTCCTAATGCAGAAAACCCAATCTTCGATTTCGTTAAGATCAAAGGCCAAACAACCGCAACACTTACAAGATACCGTCAAATGGGCGCTTTGATTAGAGACCATAACGGATATACCGCCCAAAGCCCAGTGAACCCAACAAATGTCACTGCTGACCCAAACACAACAACATATAGAAACAGCTCTTTTAACTCCCAATACTTGAAATTCGATTCTAGACACTGGAGAGCGATAATCCCTTCTTCGGTTAGCTTCGATAACGGAAACACATACACAACAGTCACAGGAATCGGAGACTATGCGTTCATGTTCGGTTCAAACAAATCGGCTGAAAAGTCTTCAAGCAGAGACTATTGGCTTGCCACAGCAAACTATTGGACTATCCGTTGGGTCGTCCTTCCTGATTCAATCCAAACAATTGGCAAATTCGGATTCGGTGGCACTCCACTTATCTCTTTGGTGTCGTATAACAACGCAAACTCCGTTAAGAGTTGGCATGATTGTTATATCTCTGATGGAACGGTTTCTGATGAAGGCTACTTCCCATCATCCTTAAAGGTTCTTGATAAGGGTGCGTTTGGATTTACTGGCATCACAAAAGCATATTTGCCTGCCGGTATGACAGGTTTTGGAGGATTAACTTCTTCATCAAACCCAACTTCTTCAAACTACCACTTCGCAATGCTTCCATTCCACGGATGCTTCGACCTTGACACAATTGAGTTCGTCAATGTTCAACCTGGTCAAACGTATCTCTTTAATACGTATGGAAACACCATCAACTTCCATAACCAATCAACAGGAAAAGACTTCTTCATCGAAGGTGCTTCGGCATCAACTTCCATCTCAATCCCTTGGGGAGCAACAGATATGGCTCAAGGAACACTCCGTGGAGCTAGAAAGGTCACAAGCATCACCTTCCCATATACGATGACTCAGATTTCCGATTACTTTATCGACTCAATCGGCAGCTCATATGACAAAGATGGCGGAAAAGGCACAAACAACATCGCCACCGTCAAATTTGAAAGCGGCGTCCAGTATGGCGTCTCCCAATCTGAAATCAACGCTTGTTTAACTCCAAAATGTAGAAAGATTGGATTCGCTGCCTTCTGGGGTTGTACCAAGCTCAAAAACTTCGAAATCCCATATAGCTTAGAAGAGATTGGAACTTCAAGTAACGGCAACGTCTTCACTAACTGCGCTGCATTAAATAACTTCACCGTCGATAGCGGCGCGAATGGAGGCACTACTTCCGTGGCTATGGGTTCTGTTCTTGATTGCACTAAAACCTCATTACGTGTAATCGGAAACGGTGCATTCACTAGCTGCAATGGCATAACAGAGCTCATCACTTCAACTAACATGACTGGCGTTTCAGGCAACGCTTTCTCAACCTGCACAGGCTTAACAAGAGTCACCCTTGCTTCAACCACAAAATCAATCGGTTCAACTTGCTTTAAAGGCTGCACATATTTGAATACCCTTAATTCAAATGTCACAAGCGGACTTGATTTAGGTAGCGAAGCTTTTAGTGGCGACACCAGACTTGCAAATGTCTCCCTTGTCGATAGTTCCACAAAATTCGGAAACAGCTCATTCAGTGGCTGTACAAGTCTTAGATCGTTTACTATTCCTGGTAACAGCACCGTCGGTAACCTCGTCTTCAACGCCTGCACAGGCTTAACCACAACTACATCAGGAACTGGTTCAAATAGAATCGTTTCTTCTGGTGGCGTCGTCGTTGGAAAAACAACCAAGTTCAGTGGAACCGTCGCCAATAGCGCATTCAAGGGTTGTAACCAAAACACCTGCATCTTCTTAAAAGACACAGACACACAATACATCGCTTCAAGACCTGGAGGCGGAAGCACTCTCCGTTATCCTGATGGCTGGAACTTCTATAACACTACTCAAGGTTTAAAGGTCTACTGCCAAGCTCCAAGCGATTCAGATAGAACAGACAGCAAGATTGGACACTGGCGTCTAAACGCTAGCGGACAAATCCAAATTCTTAATGACCCAAGCTAGAGGAAGAGATATGAAAAATATTAGTAAGCAATTAAAATCTTCATTCATCGTCATGATCATCACCCTCAGCCTTGCCATCGTAGCTGGAGGTACCGTTTTCGCTTGGTTTACAAGTCATAGATCAGCAGATGTTGGAGTCATGTCTTTGGTCTTAGGTGGCGACAGAACCGAAGCGGAAATCAAGTACTGCTCATTCAATAAGCATAACGATGTGTTTTTAGGCTATAAGGCCAACGATTCTAGAATAACCGAAGCTTCAACTTTCTCTTATGACTCACTCTTCTTTACCGCAGGCGAAGAAGAAAAGTCTTCATTAGAGTACGCGCCAGGATATTCATTTACCTTCGCAATCGAAGTCACTAATGGAAACCCTTCAATGACCCTTAGTCTTTCCAAATACACCGCGCAAATCAATTACGCGGTAAGAAGGACAACAAACGTGGCTATTTCCCTTGCTGAGGTTCTTGACGTCTATACAGCCGTCTATAACAACAAACCAACAAGCGAAGAACTAAGCGCCTATTTCTTAGCCCAAGGCATCGTTGGAGAAGACAAGTTTGACTTCTCTGCTGGAACTGACGAAAACGGATTATCCGTTAGTATTCCTTTTGCCTCTGATTTCGATGGCAGTAACGCCTACATCCTTATGACTCTTTATTTCTCAAACGATCCTTCAACATGGTATGGGCTAGATACCGAAAGCGATGAAGAAAGCATGGTAGGAAATGGCACGAATAACACCATAACTCTTTCAAACACACCAAAAGGAATGCCAGCAGTCACAATCCACGATTCCATTACTGCATCAGGCGCTTCAAAGAACGTGAGCCTTTCAGCGGCTCCGTATCAAATATCGTCACTTACGCTAAATGGGAACGAGCAAGAGCTCGGTACTGATTACACCGTGCAAGATAACGTCATCAACTTCTTTGCCGTTCCTGCTAACGGCGACGCAATAGAGGTAACGTATGCGCCTTATTCATCAGAATGGTCACTTGATGGCACCACTCTTACATTCGAATCGGCTCCTTTTGCCGGTTCACTTGTAAACGTATCCTATAATTACGAGCTCGAAACATACGAAAAAGATCCAATAAATGGCAACTCAAATGTTTATGAAGGGTTGCGTATTCTCCTCAACGTATTAAGCATTTCTTAAAAAATCCTTCGAAACGGGTGATTTTTTAGCGATATTTTTGTCCTTTTATTAAAAAAGCGATAACGCGAGAAAAAGGTTTGCTCGTTTTCGTTGCGGTTTGTTTCCTTCCATTGATAATAAATTTATCTATTCAGGAGGAATAAAAATGCAAAAATTTAAAAAATTCTGTGCAATTGTTGCTTTCTGTGCCCTTATCATCACCGGCGCTCTCATCGTCAGTGCTCTCGGAAGAGCAAACTCAATGGCTTTTGTCGACGAAGTTCCAGAAGCCTTCAAGAGACTCTTCGGTGGGGTTTTATCAGTTAGACAAATCATTGCAATTGCCTTAGCAGCCGCTGGGGCCATCGCCTTCATTGTTCTTTTAATCGTTTGCCTTGTCAAAAAGAAAGGCATTCTCCTTCCATTCGCAATCGTCGTTTTCTTTGCAATGGGAATCGCTTCAGTCTGGAGATTAAAAGGTGTCATGGGTCTCTTCGATGCCAAAGTCTATGACTGCCACAGCGTCCTTACATCTATCCACATCACCAAAACACATGGTACCCTCGCATTCTTTGCTTGGTGGACCACACTTCTCTTCCTTCTCGTCTACATCATCTTTGGCTTTGCCACATTAAAAGCACCTAAGAAAGAAGAAGTTGCTGCACCAGTCGCTACAAAAGAAGAACCATGCGAATGCTGCCAAGAAGAAGTCCTTGGCGACCTCGTTACCATCACCATGGGTGGCCACACCTACAAAGCTAGACTCATCGGCGAAGGCGAATGTGAATGCCACTGCCACGAAGAAGAATGCTGCTGCCATAAAGAAGAAGCTCCAGTTGAAGAAAAACCAGCTGAAGAACCAGCTCCTGCAGTTGTCGAAGAACCAGCTCCTGCTCCAGCACCAGCCGTTGTCGAAGAACCAGCTCCTGCTCCTGCTCCAGTTGTTGAGGAAGTTCCAGAAGGAAACGCATTCCCAACAATCAAAACAAAATCATTCGCTACAAAGTTCAAAGAATCTGATAAAGAACTTAGAGCAAAGTATTCCGAACTCAAGAACGCTCTCCTTTCACACAAGAAGATCCGTGGTCGTGTTTCAACCACATGCGATTCTTACCGTTTAGGAAGAAAACTCCTTGCAAAGATTGTCTTTGCTGGAAAGCACATCAAACTCTATCTCGCTCTCGATCCAAAGGCTTATGATGCAAGCAAGTACCACCAAGTCGATGTTAGCGAAAAGAAGAAATTCGAAGAAGTCCCAATGCAGTTAAGAATCCAATCAGATCTTTCTGTCAGAAAGGCTCTCGCTCTTATCAACGAGTTATGTACTAAAAACGGTTCTGAAGTCTACGCAAAATACAAAGCAGTCGACTACAGCACCAAAAACGGTTTAGAGAAATAATCGTCTCGAAACAACACTGACCCGATTCAATTCGGGTCTTTTTTTATGCACAAAAAAGGATGGCCTTTCGACCATCCGTTAGTTCTCTTTGTATTAGACGCGTTCGATATCTGAGAACTCGACATCGATTGGAGTTGGTCTACCGAAGAAGACTGTCTCAACACGGCAATCGCCTGTAGCTTTGTCGATAGAGATGATTGTACCTTCTGTTCCTTCGAGTGGACCGTGGATGACTTTGACTCTGTCACCGGTGTTGTAACGATCGTACATTGATTCGTCGATCATCTTCATTCTCTTAAGGACTGGTTCGATCTCTTCACGGGTAACTGGAGTTGGCTTTTGACCGCCGCCGCTTGAACCTGCGATACCTGTAACGCCTGGAGTGTTACGGACGACATACCATGATTGGTCTGTCATGATCATTTCAACGAAGATATAGCCTGGGTAAAGATTCTTGATTTTTGTTTTGCCTGTTGGCTTGCCGTCTTCGAGGACTTCGACTTCTTGTTCAGCAACGAGAACACGGAGGATGTATTCCTGCATGTTCATTGATTCGATACGCTTACGAAGATTGTCTGCAGTTTTTGACTCATGCATTGAGTAGGTGGTAACGATGTACCACTGTTTTTCACCTAATTGTGTTGGCATAACTAATTCTCCTATCTTACTTACCAAAAGCAGCCTTGATTTGATTGATGATGCTTTGAGCGGTTAAATCCTCTAAAGCAAGGAAGAGCGCACAGAAAACTGTGATGATAATGACAACAGCAATTGCTGGCCATAATTCGTCGCGCTTTGGCCAACGAACTCTCTTACCTTCCTTAACAACTTCTTTTAAATACTTACCAGGATTCATTTTGACCCTCCTATTTGCTTTCTTTGTGGATTGTGTATCTTCCACAAGTTGGGCAATACTTTTTCATCTCTAGACGACGTGAGTCATCTTCTCTTTTCGTCGCTGTGTAATTGCGAGATAGACAATCAGAGCAAATTAAAAAAACCTTTTCCCTACCCATATTTATCCTTTCTCAGCGTGTCAATGCTACTTCAAAGAAGCAAGGAAGTCAAACAACATTTAATTAAATGTTAAATAGTCTGAAAACCCAAAGGAGCACATTTGAGAATGGGTTGTTGGTATAAAGCCATTTTCCGATGGTCATAACGCCTGGTTCATCAAGCTTCCAGATGAAGGCGAAGAACACTCTAAGGTTAGTTACTTGGAGCAATGTAATTCTGAATATCCAAAGGATAAAGAAGACCATGACAAAGCCTGCGAAAGCACCAAAAGCGGCGCCGACAATTCTTGAAAGAGCGTTTGGTTTTTTGTAAATTCCCTCTTCTCTCTCTTTCTTCTGTTTCTTTCTGGCTTTGGATTTGAAAACCTCGTAAATGACACTCAAGACGATATAGACGATTAAGAAGGCAACAAATGTGAAGATGGCATTAAGGATAGCCTCAGCAGCATATGCGCTGACAGGTGTTGATGTTGCTTCGACTGGGATGTTTGGAAGGAGGATAGCAAGAAGCAAAGGTCCAATTAATGCTGGAATGCCTGCTCCTTCTAGAACGGCGTAATTGTTTGATTTAATAGCACCTGCCACTAAATCTCTGCCTGGGTTAGAGGTTGAGAATAACGAGTTCATCTTCTCGAGCGTGTCAATAACTCCATCGGTAAAGAATCCTCGTAAGCCCGTTACAGTTCCAACGAAAGGCCCAAGGAATCTGGCCGTGATCAAAGATGCCAAGAGGATAACGAAGGCAAGAAAGACGTTGAAAATGATATAGCCTGCACCTTTGGCGATACCCATTATCAAGTAGAAGATGATAATAATTGCGAATAATATTGAGAACCAATCAAATACAAATGTCATAAATAAGCCCTAATTAACTATAACTAGATTACCAAAAAACACTTCAAATTTCATTCGTTTTCGAAAACTAAAATTGGAAGCGCTCACAAAAAGGAAAAACACAAAAGAAGGCATTTCGTATGTTGTGTATTGATTCCAATTATTATATATAATTGTTTAGTATGTTTTTCAGCACAAGAGATGACAGCAAATTTGTAACGGCTTCTGAAGCAATCTTACAAGGGATTGCGAAGGATGGAGGCCTCTTTTTGCCTACCGCTTTTCATAAAGTCGATGTGAAGAGCTGCTTAAATCTCTCATACACTCAAATCGCTTATAAAATTCTTCGCCCATATTTGGACGATTATTCAAATCAAGAAGTCAAATCTGCAATCGAGGCGGCGTATGGAAAATCAAACTTCCCTCAGAAAGTCATCGGTTTAAAGAAGATTGAAGGAAAAACCTTCCTTGAGCTTTTCCATGGCCCAACGTTGACTTTCAAAGACATGGCTCTTTCCCTTCTCCCTCATCTTATGGAGATCGCTTTAAAGAAACGTGACAAACATAGAGTTCACATATTAACCGCGACAAGCGGAGATACAGGCAGCGCCGTTTTAAGCGCATTCGGCAAAAGACCTGGATTCGAAGTGAGCGTCCTTTATCCAAACGGAGGCATTTCTTTCGTTCAAGAAAGACAAATGCTTTCCTTCTCAACCTCATTAAGCAGACCATTTGCCTTAAAAGATGGCAACTTTGACGATTGCCAAACACTCGTTAAGAAGACGATGCTCGAAGGCAAAGAGAAAGATGCATTTAGCAGCGCCAACAGCATCAACCCATTTAGACTTTTACCACAAATCGTATATTACTATGCCGCATATGTCGGCCTTGTTAATGATGGGACCATCAAAGAAGGCGAAGTCATTGACGTAATCGTCCCAACAGGTAACTTTGGTGATGTTTTTGCAGGGTATCTCGCCAAAAAGATGGGTCTTCCAATCGGAAAACTCATTGTCGCATCAAACCCTAACCGCATCTTACCTGACTTCCTTTCTTCTGGAGAATATGACCTTAGAGGCAGAGATCTTTTAAAGACATCTTCCCCTTCCATGGACATCCTCATTTCCAGTAACCTAGAAAGACTTTTATATTTGGCTTCAGGTTCTAGCGAAGCCACAAAAGGTTGGATGGAAGAGCTCAAAGAAAAGAGAATCTTCAAAGTTGATGATGCGACCATGAAAATCATCAAATCAGATTTCGAAGCACACTATTCAGTTGAAGAAGCAAGCCTTCCATCAATCGTTTCATTACACAAAGAAACGGGCTATTTGATTGATCCTCATACAGCAACAGCATATGAAGCATCTCTTTCTAGGGGAGCAGAAAGACATACATTAATCGTCTCAACAGCTTCCCCATTAAAGTTCCCTGACACCATCTGTCACGCTTTCAAAAGAGACTTTAAGGATCAAAAAGAAGCATTATCCATTTTGGAAAACGATTTCCATATCGAACTTCCACCGCAATTCAGAAAAGCGCTCGAGGATGATACTCCACGTTTCTTGATTTCAGGCGAAGATTTCCATTCCAAGATGCTCGAAAACAAAGCCTACGAGATTGCCACCCCTGCCACTAGCGCAAACATGGGTCCTGGCTTCGATGTTCTTGGAGGAGCGCTTTCCATCAATAACGTCTTCTCATTCCGCAGATCATACAAAGACTCAACAAAGGGATTCTTTACACCTAATAAAAAGAATTTGGTCCTTGTAGCGTATAAAGAATTCTTTAAGCATTTCGGACTTCGCTATATCCCAGCAAGAATCTCCCAAGTAAAACTAAACATTCCATATTCCAGAGGCCTTGGAAGCAGTTCATCCGCTATCATCGCAGGCTTACTAGGCGCAAACGCCATCTGTAACGAAATCATCGGCAAAGAAAAGCTTCTAGATTTAGCAACCTCAATCGAAGGACATCCAGACAACGTCGCTCCATGCCTTCTTGGCGGTGTTTGTGAATCCTATGTCAATAACGGCAAGGTCGAAGTTACCAAGCATGAAATCAGTAAATCAATAAAGGTTCTCTTATACATCCCAAGACAACAGGTAAGCACCTCAAAAGCTAGAGGCATCCTCCCAAAACAATACGATTTTGATAAGGTTTCCTATCAAAAGGAGCGTATCCCACTTCTTCTTGAAGCCTTAAAAGAAGGCGATATCGAGAAGATCAAAGACGCAATTCAAGACAAGATTCACGTTCCTTATCGTAGCACCCTTATCGCTGACTATGAGAAAGTCAAAACGCTTTGTGATGCGTTTGGTCTTCCTATGACTATCTCAGGTTCTGGATCAACTCTCTTGATCATCTATAAGCAAGGAATGAAAATCAAAGACTTCATTGAAGCGTTAGGCAAAGAGAAGATGAAGTATCCTTACAAATTAAAGAAGGCGAACTTCGTCAAATAGGGGAATACATATGTTAAGAATAGCAATTTTAGGTTATGGCGTTGTTGGAAAAGGCGTTGATGAAATAGCCTCTTCACTAAGCGACATGAAAGTTACGAGAATCTTTGATAGGCCTGTCCTCAAAGACACAATCGGCCCAAGATTCAGTAGCCTCGAAGACATTCTCGCTGACAAAGACATTGATGTCGTTTGCGAATGCATGGGTGGTGACGCTCTCCCTTACACTGCTATTACTGCTGCTTTAAAAGCTCAAAAGCACGTTGTCACAAGCAACAAAGAAACGGTTTCAAAACACTTGGACGAATATCTTACTCTCGCTTCATCTAACGGCGTCTCTTTCCAATTCGAAGCCTCATGTATGGGCGGCGTTCCTCTCCTTTATCCATTGACCAACATCTCATCATTTGACAAGATGACTAAATTCGAAGGAATCCTTAACGGCACTTCAAATTACATCCTTAGCCAAATGGAAGAGAATTCTCTTAGCTATGACCTCGCTCTTAAAGGCGCTCAAGAAAAAGGCTTTGCAGAAAGCGATCCGTCTGCAGACGTTTTAGGAATCGACACAAAGAGAAAGATCTCGATCATCTCCTCGATCATCTACAAGAAAACATTCAACCCTGAAGAGGTTCCTTGCTTTGGTATAGCTGGCATCACCGCCGATATGCTTGAAGAGGCAAAGAAAGAAAACGCAACCATTCGCTTAATCGGAAGCATCAAGAAACTTGGTGACGAATATGAACTTTTTGTTGCTCCAACTCTCGTTAATAAAAACTCATTATTTGGTCAAAACGCTAACGAAACCAATGCAATTTCCGCATATTTTTCAAAAAATGGTCCATTATCGTTCCAAGGACCTGGCGCTGGAAGATACCCTACTGCAGCGGCAATCGTTCAAGATCTTGAAAGAATTTTAAGTAATGGCCAAGCTCCTTTAGGAAGCTTAAAGGAAAAAGCCAAGATCGCCTTGGCTCTAAAAGGAAAATTTGTCTGCTACACAAAAGATGGATTCAAAGAGGTCAAAGAAAACCCTATGGCAAGCGACCTCGTTAAATATGATGTTGTAATAAAGGATGGAAGATTATGAAAAAGTACACGTTTGCAGTTGTTGGCGCCTCAGGATTAGTTGGAAGAACATTCTTAAAGGTCATTGAAGAATATGATTTGCCTGTTGGCGAAATCCGTCTTTTCGCTTCATCAAAGAGCGTTGGAAAAACAATCACCTTCAAAGGCGAAGAACACATCCTTAGGGAACTCAAAGAAGGCTGCTTCTTAGGAGTTGATTACGCTTTATTCTCAGCAGGTGCTGCCGCTTCAAAAGAATGGGGACCTGTCGCTGAAAAAGAAGGCGCAATCGTTGTTGATAATTCTTCATTCTGGAGAATGGACGACACATGCGCTTTAGTCATTCCTGAAATCAATATCGACGACATTAAATCTAAACGTAAGTTAGTTGCTAACCCTAACTGCTCAACCATTCAATCAGTCCTTCCTCTTAAAGCCCTTGAAGACGCTTTCGGCCTTGTAAGAGTTAACTATTCAACCTACCAAGCCGTCTCAGGCTCAGGCAAAAAAGGCCTTAACGATTGGGAAGGCGCAATCAAAGGACAACCTACTGGTTTTTACCCATACGATATCTCACATACATGCATTCCTGAAATCGACGTCTTCTTCGATGATGGATATTCAAAAGAGGAAATGAAGATGGTCGAAGAAACCCGTAAGATCCTTCATCTTCCAAATCTTCCTGTCTCAGCCACATGCATCAGAGTCCCTGTCCCTGTTGCTCACGGCGTCGTCATCAAAGCAGAACTCAAAAAAGAATTCACAGTCGAAGAAGCAAGAAAGGTTCTTGCAGCCTATCCAGGCATCAAAGTCCTCGACGATCCGAAGAATCACATCTACCCTACTTCCACCATCGCAGCAGGCAATGATTTAGTCTATGTTGGTAGAATCAGAAAAGACCTTTCAGTCGAGAACGGTATCCTTCTTTACTGCGTAGCAGATAATGTCAGAAAAGGCGCTGCAGCAAACGCAGTACAGATCGTTAAGAAGTTAATCGAGGAAAAAGAGAATGCTTAAAATCTGCAAATTCGGAGGTTCATCCCTCGCAAACGCCAAGCAGTTTGCAAAAGTTAAAGGCATCATCGAAAGCGATGAAGCTAGAAAATGCATCGTCGTAAGCGCTCCAGGTAAAGGCGAAAATGAACCACAAAAAATCACAGACCTTCTTTTTGCCTGTTACGAAAATAGAAAAATCAATTCAGAGCTCAATAAGCTTTTTGGTTTAGTTGAATCAAGATACCTTACAATCCAAAAAGAACTAGCAATCGAATCAACCATCGCTGAAGATTTAGCCAAAATCAAAGAGGCTCTTAAGCAAGACAAAATCAGCGAAGCAGAACTTGTCTCAAGAGGCGAATTCCTCTCTGCAAAGCTTTTAGCAGCTTATCTAGGCTACGCCTTCTTAGACAGCAAAGATCTCGTTTGTTTTGGTTTTGATGGCAAAATCAACCACAAAGAGACAAGAGAAAGAATCATCGAAGCCTTCAAACAAGTCGATAGAGCTGTCATTCCAGGATTCTATGGTTCATACCCTAACGGAGACGTTTGCCTCTTTAGCCGTGGTGGCAGCGACGTCACAGGCTCATATTTCGCAGAAGCACTTGACGCTAATCTCTATGAGAACTTCACAGATGTCAGCGGCTTCTACATGTGCGATCCTCGCTTAATCCCAAACCCACACAAGATTAATGAAATCTCATACGAAGAATTAAGAGAGCTTTCTTATGCAGGCGCTCAAGTTCTTCACGAAGAAACAATCCTTCCTCTTATGGAAAAGGCAATTCCTCTTGTCGTTCTTAATTCAAACGCACCAGAAGAAGCAGGAACCATTATCAAAGAAAACGCTATTGGTCATCACTTAATCACCGGATTAACCGGCAAAAAAGGCTTTATGGCCATCACATTCGTCAAAACATACTTTGCTGATAAACTTGAAACAATCCGCCAAGTGCTTAATGTGTTCTCTCGCTACCAAGTTCCAGTTGAACATATTCCAACTTCAATCGACTCATTCTCAATCATTGTCGAGAAGAACAAAATCGAAGATAGATTAGAAGCCTTAAAGAGCGATTTGAAGAAGATTGAAGAAATCGTTTCGATTAGCGAAGATCATGACGT
Source organism: Bacilli bacterium (assembly GCA_024408335.1). Taxonomy (GTDB): domain Bacteria; phylum Bacillota_I; class Bacilli_A; order RFN20; family CAG-826; genus UBA4951. The sequence continues at coordinate 78,242 of JAKSVB010000003.1, read as the reverse complement.
CGCATTAATCACCATCGTCGGTAAGAACATGGCTAAGAAGAGTGGTGTTTCTGGACGTCTCTTGTCAACATTCGGCGACGAGAAAATCAACATTAAGCTCATTGACCAAGGTCGTGAGGAAATCAACATCATCGTAGGTATTTCAAACGATGATTTTGAACGCTCACTCAAAGCATTATATTCGCGATTTGCCAAGGAAATCGTTTAATAAGTCAACACATCGAAGTCTTTTTTGAAGCGAGGAGTTTCCTCTCTTTGAATAGTATCTAAAACGGCGTTGTAGAATTTCATGAAGGCGCTTCTAGCTTTTGTGATGCTGATTGAAAGAATCTCGCCTATTTGCTCATAAGTCAGTCCTTCCGAGCGAAGTTTTACGATTGTTTTTTCCATTTTTGAAAGGCTATGCTCCTTACTTGAAAACCTATCATAAGAATCAACGAAGTCTATGTAATAGGTAACGTCCGACTGCACACTAGGCTTGTCGGCTATCATGTCCCCTAAAGTATAAGACTCGCCGTCAGGGCCACTTCTTTCGTCGTCTAGAGATAAAGTGTTAAGTCTTTGAAAGACGGCGCTTGAGCTTGCTTCTGCGATCATCGCGTTCTTAAGCAAGGTTGAGAAGTATGTTCTAACGCTACAGCCATTCTCTTCTCTATAAGTCTTGCAAAGGCTGCTATAAGCCTCGAAGAAGGCATGATTGAATTCCCAAGAATCAAGAAGCTTTACGATCGTTGGAGAGATGCCCCTACCGACTTTCAGCCTGATGTCGAATAGATTTTTAAGCAGCTCGTTTGCTGCGTTGAGATTGCCAGCCCTCGCGGCAATCAAAAGCTTTTCATAGGATTCTCCGCATTTCGAAAACGAACCCTTAGAGGGATTGTGTTGCATAATGTTCTCCTTTTTGTGACTACTATTTACGAGCCAAAGAGATCTGCGAGATTAAAATTGCGGCTGAAACAGAAGCGTTCAATGAATTAACGTGTCCCACCATTGGGATTTTAATCACGAAATCGCTGTGTTCGAGTAAGAGCCTTGAAATGCCAAAACCTTCGGAGCCTACAACGAGGCCGATTGGGCATTTGTAATCTATTTCATCATAGCTTTTTGTCGCTTCGCCATCACTGCTTACGATCCAAAAGCCATTTTTCTTAAGAGTTTCCGCTGCTTGCGTTAAGTTAGCTACGGTAGCGACTTTTACGTAATTGATCGCTCCTGTAGACACTCTGGCAACCGTTCCATTAAGAGGTACTTCCCCTCTTTTTTTCATAATGACCCCGTCAACGCCGAATGCGTCACAAGATCTAAGAATAGCGCCTAAATTGTGTGGGTCTTCAATGCCGTCAAGGATCAAGAACAACGGGTATTTCTTTCCTTTGACTGAAGAGATGAGATCGTCCAAAGAATATGTTGAATAGGATTTTGTTTTAGCCACAAAGCCCTGATGGTGATTACCACCTGCTAACTTGTCGAGGTAACCAGCATCAACGAATTTTGTTTCTACGCCCTTTTTATCCGCCAGATCAACCAACTCATGGCGAGCCATTCTTTCTAAAACGAATAGCACATTAACGTTGTCAGCACGAAGACTTTCGCGGACGCTGTTAATCCCATAAGTGATGGTGTCATTATTTTTAGCATAATTCTTTTTGCGCTGAATGTTCATTTTTCTATTTTTTCTTAATTTTTTGATCTTTTTGGCCTCTAGGGGTCAGCCGTTTCTTTCGACCAATTCTTTAGAAAATGCCTTTTTCAATTAAGGTCTTTCTAATAATGTCGCTTTTTTCAAAATCCTTGTTTGCCTTAGCTTCGTCATAGTCTTTGTAAAGTTGCTTGTCTTCTTCGCTAAGGTGAGGGACTTGGACATTGATACCAAGAACTTCGCAATATGTTCTGACTTTTGCAAACGAATCGCCAAGAGCTTCTAAGTTAAGAGGTCTTGTTCTTAACTGTTGGTTAAGGACCTTGTTTTCTTCATAAAGAACAGCAAGAGCGTTTGGTGTATTTAAGTCATCGCACATAGCGTCAAGGAAGGTGTCTTCGTTTGATGGCTTTAATGCATCGATATCAATGTCTGCGAGTTGAAGAGCGACAGCGCTCTTACGGACTGACATGGTAAGTTGATTGAATTTGGTTTGCGCTTCTTTGATTGTGTCGACGCTAAATGAAGCTGGTGCTCTATAGTGGCAAGCAAGAAGCATGAGACGGAAAGCTTCGCCGCCGTATTCCTTGACGACGTCTTTCATGAGAATGACGTTTCCAAGGGATTTGGACATCTTTTCGTTGTTGATATTGATAAATCCATTATGCATCCAGTAACGGGCTAATTTGTTGCCGTTATGGGCTTTTGATTGAGCGATTTCGTTCTCGTGGTGAGGGAACTTAAGATCGAATCCGCCGCCATGGATATCGATATAGCCGTTTTGCGCTCTAAATATAGAGTCAATCATGACACAGCATTCGCTATGCCATCCTGGACGACCTTCGCTCCATTTGGTTGGCCATTTGATGCCTTCGGTTGTCTTCTTCCAAAGGGCGAAATCAAGAGGATCTTCTTTCTTTGATTCGACGGCAATACGAGCGCCTGATTGAAGGTCTTCAATAGCGATGCCGCTTAATTCACCATAGTTAGGAATGTTACGAACTCTAAGATAAACATCGCCATCTGCTTCATATGCGTCGCCTTTTTTAACGAGGTCCTCAATGTATTTGATAATCTCTGGCATATAGACGGTTGGCATTGGGGTCTCATCTGGTTGGAGAGCGCCGACTTCGCTAACGAGTCTACGGTATTCAGCGATAACGCTTTCGGTTAATTCTTTTTCGCTGATTCCAAGCTCTTTAGCGCGATTGATGATCTTGTCATCAACGTCTGTGTAGTTGCTTACGAAAGTGACTTCATATCCAAGATGGATAAGGAGTCTTCTAAGGACGTCGAAAGTGACGACTGGTCTAAAGTTACCGACGTGAGGGTCGTTATAGACGGTTGGGCCACAACAATAAATTGAGGCTTTTCCTTCTACTAATGGTTTGAATGTTTCTTGGGTGTTGCTGAGTGAATTAAAAATCTTAAGGTCTTTCATACCTTATAGTGTACTCTTTTTTAATCAAAAAAGAGATTTAAAACTTATTAGCTTTGTAAATGTAAGAGTAATATCCCGCTAAAACGAGCCATACGAGGGCGCTATAGCCGAATGAGAAGGCTGCCCAATAAAATTCACGGTATTCGATTTTGTCTTTAACTTGGCTGAAGAATGAATGGAAAATGAAGATTGCTGCGAAGGCAATGACGAAAAGAAAGACCGAAGCTAAGAACGCGATGACGTTGAGTTGCTTTTTCTTTTCAACGAAGAATCCCATTACGAAAGGAGAGACTCCAATAAGGAGGTTCAAGACCATCAAGAAAATGACGAAGAAGAGCGATGAAGGCATGCTCTTTCTTAAAACGACCGTCAAAATCATTAATAACGCCCCAAAGCTAAGGAGTGAACCAAGAGTAAGGTAAGCGGTGTGATGCTTATCTCCAGGAAGGATCATCGAGAAATCAAGGAACTTAGGAAGCCTAGAAAGGATGTTAAGAATCAAAAGCAAGCAAATGTATATCGTGGTGATGATTCTAAACGCCCATTCAGCGCCTTTTTTGACATCCATATAGGCGTTGAAATAGATAGCGATATTAACGATAACGAAGATTGCTTCAAGAATGGATAATGCGAAATAGGCCCAAGGGACGATTTTGTTTTCTTTTTTGAAGGAATAACGGATGCCGTAATCTAAGATTACGAATAAGCCAAGTCCGCCTGTTAAGAACGAAGTTCTAAGAAGGATGTTGTGGTTCCAATCTTCACCTGTCATCCAGACCTTCATATAGTCTTTGTTTCCATAGCAAACAGAGAAAACGATGCTAAGGAAAAATAGACCCGTCATCAAGATGATGCCAACAGGGAGCTTTTCGTTTTCTAAAGTTACGCTTTTTTTCTCAAATAGAGCCATCTTATAACTCCAATAAGTCCATTGTGTCACGGATTGTGTATTCGCACTTCCCTATAAATTCTTCGGTGTAGGTGCCATATCCATATAAGCAAAGGCAGAAGGCGAGATTGCCGTTCTTTGCAGTCTTATAATCCGTAAGAGAATCCCCAACGAATAAGGTTTCCTCTTCTTTAAGAGAATATGTATCTAAGATATAGCGGATATTGTGGGCGTCTGGTTTAGGTGTTTCACCATCGTCTAAGCCCTTAATGAAATCGAACATTCCCTCTCCAAAAAGGTCACGAAGAATGATTTTGGCAAGAGGATTTGGTTTGTTGGTGCAGACAAAGAGCTTAGCACCCCTGTTTTTGAGGCTAGAAAGGGCCTCTACGGCGTTTTTCATCGTTCCACCGGTCTTTCCCTGGTATGCCTTATAAAGAGGCATAAAGACAGGCTTAAGGATATTGAAGTTTGTTTCATTGTCATCCTTATCTAAAGCGCGATGAATAAGGTTATCGACTCCATCGCCTATTAGTCTTTTAGCGGTTACTGGGTCATAACGATAAGGAAAACCAGTTTTCTCCATTGCCTCATTCATAGCGAGGCAGATATCTGGAAGAGTCTCGAGAAGTGTGCCATCAAGGTCAAAAACAAAATTCTTAAACATGGTGATTATTATATGAAAAAAGCCCCTCTATTTCTAGAGAGGCTATTTAAATTAATGCTCTTAGTCAACCCATTGAACAAGATCGACTTCAGCATTGTCGCCTTTACGAGCGCCAAGTTTGAAGACACGGGTGTAACCACCGTTACGATCTTTGAACTTTGGACCAATCTCTTTGAAGAGCTTGTCAAGGGCTTCGACACCATTTGCATCTTTGATGCCTGGGCGAACGACCTTACCTGCTTCACGGATGGCAGCTAAATCGCCTTGTTTTGCGAATGTGACCATCTTAGCAGCGAGTGTAACGAGTTCTTGTGTAACACCGCTGGTGACTTTGACTTGGCCATGAACGATAAGTTCGCTCACGACGTTGCGAAGCATGGACTTGTTCTTTGAAGCGGTATAGCCAGCCTTGAAACGGACACCGGCTTTACCGTGGACATTTTTTCTTCCTTGTGATGCCATTGTTTATTCTCCTACGTAATCGCGGAAGTGAAGCCCGTATTGAGCAAGCTTCTCCTTCACTTCTTTAAGCGACTTCTTGCCAAGGTTACGAACCTTCATCATTTCATCTTCACTCTTTTGGGTGAGTTCCATGACGGTGCTGATACCAGCACGTTTGAGGCAGTTGTTGCTTCTGACACTGAGATCGAGTTCTTCGATCATCATGCCTTGGTATTTGTTTTCTTCAGGTTTGACTTCCTCTTTGACAAGGCGGTAGTTCTTAACCGCATCATCGAGATGGACGAATTCCTGGAAGTGAGCCACAAGAAGTTGAGCAGCAAGGGCAACAGCCTCGTGAGGCTTGATTGAACCGTTGGTGGTGACTTCAAGGGTTAACTTGTCGAACTTTGAATCGTGTTCGACACGGGTTGGTTCGACATTGAAGGCGACTTTGGTAACTGGGCTGTAGTTGCTATCAGTTGGGATGACGCCGATGGTGTCGACTTTACGTTCAAGTTTGTTTCCTTCGCTTGTGACGTAGCCACGGCCTTGGCCAACGAAGATGTTCATGACGATGTGGCCTTCGCTGTTAAGGTGTGCGATTTCAAGGTCTTTGTTGACGACGCTTACGAGAGGTGGGAGCTTGAGGTCGCTAGCTTTAAGTGTGCCAGGGCCTTTGAAGTCCACTGTAAGGGTCTTGTTTTCGTTTGTGGTGCTGTCAACTTTAAGAACAAGGTCTTTGAGGTTGAGAATGATTGCGGTAACGTCTTCTTCAACGCCTGGGATGGCTGAGAATTCGTGACGGACGCCTTCGATTTGAACTGCGAAGATGCTTGCTCCTGGAAGGGCGCTAAGCAAGACACGGCGAAGTGAGTTGCCAAGTGTTAAGCCGAAGCCTCTGTCAAGAGGTTCGACGACGAAGCGAGCGTAGTGTTCGACTTCATCATTAACATCAACATTGAAGCTGATTGGTTGGAAAGGGTTAGGAAGACGAATTTCTTCCGCTTTAACGTCATTAATTGGGTTTGCCATTATATTAATTTCCTCCTATAAATCTTTCCCTATTAGTTAAGTGGATAGGGACTAGCCGCGTGGCCTCTTTGGAGGACGGCAACCATTGTGTGGGATTGGTGTGGTGTCAACGATGGATAAGACTTGGAGGCCAACGTTAGCTAAAGCACGGACTGCGCTTTCACGGCCTGGGCCTGGACCCTTGACATCGACATCAACCTGACGGAGTCCTTGGTCAAATGCGCTCTTACCAGCTGCTTCGCTGCAAAGTTGAGCTGCGAATGGGGTAGCTTTCTTAGCGCCTTTGTAACCGAGGGCACCAGCGCTGCTCCAAGCAATAACATTGCCTTGTGGATCAGTGACGGTGACGATGGTGTTATTGAAGGTGGCGTGGATGTGGACGACACCTTTAGTGAACGATCTCTTAACTTTCTTCTTACGGGCGGTAGTTCTCTTGCCCTTTTTCTTTGTTTCTGCCATTTTTCAAGTCCTCCATTATCTAGTGGCTTGCTTCTTGTTAGCAATGGTCTTTCTCTTACCTTTACGGGTACGAGCATTTGTTTTGGTTCTTTGACCTCTAACAGGAAGGCCTTGACGGTGGCGTTTGCCACGGTAGCAGCCGATTTCAGTAAGACGCTTGATGTTCATAGCGATCTCACGGCGTAAGTCACCTTCAGTACGGTACTTGGCGACTTCATTTTTTAATGCAACAAGTTGGTCATCAGTTAAATCTTTTGCTCTGATGTCAACATTGATGTTTGCGTCTGCGCAGATCTTTTCTGCGGTGGTGTCACCGATACCATAGATGTAGGTAAGAGCGACAACAATACGTTTCTCGGATGGAATATCGATTCCAGCAATACGTGCCATAATTCTTTAATCTCCTAAATTAACCTTGTCTCTGCTTGTGCTTAGGATTTGGGCAAATGCACATGACAACGCCGTGACGGCGGATGATCTTGCACTTATCGCAGATAGGTTTGACGGATGGTCTGACTTTCATAAGATTTCTCCTAAACTTAAATGTGTGAATAATTGTTTCTAGGGTGACCTAGTTTTTGTAACGGAAGGTGATGCGGCCGCGTGTTAAATCGTATGGCGAGAACTGGACGGTGACTCTATCACCGGGAAGAATACGAATGTAGTGCATTCTGATTTTTCCCGAAACGCTAGCCAAGACAACCGCTCCATTGGCGAGTTTGACCTTAAATGTGGTGTTTGGAAGGTTCTCCAAAACCGTGGCCTCAACTTCAATGCAATCTTCTTTGCTCAATGGAATTTCCTCCTAAATATCACTATGAAGAGTTAATACTTCATAGCCATCCTTTGTAACAAGGATGGTGTTCTCGTAGTGGGCATTTGGTTTGCCGTCTTTTGCGACAGCGCTCCAACCGTCACGAAGAATCCTAATTGCTGGTTTCCCAGACATGACCATCGGTTCAATTGCCAAGGTCATTCCCGCTCTAAGGATTGGACCGGTTCCGGCCTTTCCATAGTTAGGGATGTATGGATCTTCATGCATTTCGTGACCTATTCCATGTCCAGTGTACTCACGAACAACCGAGTAGCCGTTACTCTCAGCTGTCTTTTGAATAGCTTCTTGGACATCTCCTAGATGCACGCCCTCTTTGATGTGACTCACTCCGTTCCAGAAGCACTCTTCAGTGACTTTTATTAAACGTAGCTTGTCTTCGCCGCAGATGCCCACAGCATAAGTGCGGCAAGCGTCTCCCATATAGCCGTTAAGCAAGGAGACAACATCGAGAGAGACAACATCGCCGTCCTTTAGAACCTTCGTTTCTGAAGGAACCCCATGGACGATGCATTCGTTGACTGAAACACAGATTTCGCCAGGGAAGCCTCCGTATCCTTCTTCGACACATATGCCGCCGCCGTTCACAATGACTTCCTTTGCCTTTTGGGCTAGGAATTTCGTTGTGACGCCAGGTTGGACAAGAGGTCCGACTACCTCGAAGACCTTTGCCGTTAAGGCTCCAGCCTTCCTCATTAGTTCAATCTCACGAGGGGATTTGATGTTGATCATTATTTATGGGCCTCAAGGCAATCGGTGATCACCTTCTTGAGGTCAGTGGCTTCGATTGATCCGTCGAAGTCATTGAGAACGCCCTCATTCTTATAGAATTCCATAAGAGGAGCGGTACTCTTGTAGTAATTTGTAAGGCGGACTTTGAAGGATTCTTCATTGTCGTCCTTGCGTTGGATGAGTTCTGCGCCGCAGACGTCACAGATACCTTCAACTTTTGGTTTCATGGTATTGACGTTGAATGAGGCTCCGCATTTAGGGCAGACACGACGGCCTGCGATTCTTTGGATTAATAACTCATCAGGAGCTCCGATATTGATGACGAGATTAACCTCGCGGTTGATCTCTTTCCCAAACGTTTTGAGGGCCTCTGCTTGGGCAGGGGTGCGTGGGAAGCCATCGAGTAAGTAGCCATTCTCGCAGTCTTTGCGGGAAAGTCTTTCCTTAACGAGGGCACAGGTTAAGTCATCACTGACTAAACCGCCACTGTTGATGATGTCCTTGATTTGGTTACCAAGTTCGCTACCGCTAGCCATTGCTTCGCGGAACATATCTCCTGTTGAGATGTGTGGGATAGCGTAGTCTTTGGCCATCCACATTGCGTGGGTGCCTTTGCCCGCTCCTGGCGGGCCCATCAGAACGATATTGAGCATCTTATTCCTGAATTCCTTTCACTTTGTCGAATGACTTACCAGCGAGAAGACCATCAATTTGTGCGTTGATTTCAAGAGCAACGCCGACGATGATGATAAGTCCTGTGCCACCAAGGGCGAGTGAGTTATCTCCGTCGAAGGCATTTGCCCAAACCAAGACGATTGGTAAGGCTGAGATGATAGAGAGGGCCATAGCACCGATGAAGGTGACACGGTTAAGAACCTTTCTAACGTATCTCTCGGTTTCTTTACCTGGGCGGATGCCTGGGATGTAGGAACCGTTCTTCTGGAAGTTATCTGCCATGTTTTCTGGATCGATTTGCATTTCTGCATAGAAGAAACAGAAGGTAATGATGAGAGTGAGGTAGATGAATAAACCCCAGTTCATATTCCAATGTGTTCCGTCGAACCATGGCATTGAGAATGTTTGGTTGTAGTTAAAGATGTTAAGCCACTCCGCAGTTGAAGCTTCAGAACTGATGAAGCTAGCAATGATGGATGGAGCGCTTAAGATTGAGCTAGCGAAGATGACTGGAATAACACCTGCGCTATTAATTTTGATCGGCAAGAATGAGGCGCGCGCCATAGCAGCTCCACCTCCACCTTTTCCAGCATGTTGGACAGGAATCTTTCTCTTCGATAATTCAATGAAGACAACGAATCCGATAATGAGGACCATTGCGAGAATATAAAGGGCGAATTGGAAGGCGCCTCTGATCATCTCACTGCTTGAACGGGTGACGGTATCGACGACCCATTTGTTCCAAGCGGTTGTGATTTGAGTTGGAAGTGATCTAACACATCCAGCGAAGATGATGATCGAGATACCGTTTCCAAGACCTTTCTCGGTGATTTGGTCACCAAGCCACATTGTAAGCATTGCACCTGCGAGGATGACTGTGACAATGTAGGCATAAGTCCAGAAATCGCTTTGAAGATTAAGGCTAATAAAGCTACTGTTCTCCATAGTACGGATGATACCGTAACCTTGGACTGCTCCGAGGAGAAGTGTGAGGTAACGAGTAGCCATCTCAGTTTTCTTACGTCCGTATTCGCCTTGCTTACTGAGTTCAGTAAGAGCTGGAAGGACGTCTTTGGAGAGAAGCTGGATAATAATCTGAGCCGTGATATATGGCGAGACACCGAGGGCAAAGACAGAGAAGTTAGAGAGAGCTCCACCACCCATCAAATCCATAAGAGCGAGGGAATTGCCTCCTCTCATGATGTCATCAAGTTGTTTGCTGACACTGACCCCCGGGACCGTAATGGCCGCCCCGATCCTTACGACGAAGAGAATCATAATCGTAAAGAAAATACGATTAACGATTTCTTTATTTTTAAAGATCGAGACGAACTTTTTCATTACTTGATTTCCTCAGCAACGCCACCTTTTGCTTCGATGGCGGCTTTTGCGCTACCTGAGAAGGCGTGTGCCTTGACGGTGAGCTTCTTTTCTAAGGCTCCGTTACCAAGGATTTTAATACCATTGGCAGCAGATTTCACTAAACCTTTTTCGATGAGTGCTTCTGGTGTGACAGTTGCGCCATCTTCAAAGGCGTTGAGAGCTTCAACGTTGACGACTTCTTTAACAGTCTTGAAAACGTTGTTGAAACCATACTTTGGAATACGGCGAGCTAAAGGCATTTGACCACCTTCGAAGCCATTTTTCTTGGTATGTGCGTGAGCGCCTTGGCCTTTTTGACCCTTGCCAGCGGTTTTACCGTTGCCTGAGCCTAAGCCTTGGCCTTTACGGAAGTGCTCTTTCTTTGAGCCTTCGACGACTTTAAGTGTGTGAAGATTTTCAGCCATTGTTACTTATCTCCTTTTTCTGCTTTGCGTGGAGCGCGTCTATCAAAGTGACGTGGAGCTCTTTCACCTTTGTCAGCTTTTGGGGCTGGAGCTGGATGCATAGCTTTGATTTCTTCTTCAGTCTTAAGACCTCTGAGAACCATAACTTTGTCATAGCTCTTTAATGATTGGAGAGCTGCGTCAGTGGCACGGACAACGTTAAGAGCGTTGCGTGAGCCATAGACTTTGGAAACGACGTTCTTGATACCTGCGAGTTCGAGAACTGCACGGACTGCGCCGCCAGCAACGATACCGGTGCCAGCTGGAGCTGGTTTAAGAACGACTTTGGTGCTGGTCCATGAACCTTCGACTTCGTGAGCGATGGTGCCTTTGACAAGGCGGATGGACTTAGTTGATTTTTTAGCAGCGGTTAAGCTCTTTTTGATTGCATCTGGGACTTCACCAGATTTTCTCATAGCGAAGCCATAGCGGCCTTTGCCATCGCCGACGACGACGAGAGCATCGAAACGCATGTGCTTACCACCCATGACGACCTTTGTGACCTTGTTGATTGCAACAACACGATCATTGAAGTCATCTTCTTCGCGACGGAATGGACGGCCACCACGTCTTTCGCCTGGACGGCCACCACGGTGATCGCCTTTGCGAGCAGGACGTTGGCCTTGGTGCTTAGCTTCTGGAGCTTGAGCTTCTTGAGCAACTGCTTCTTTGATTTCTTCAGCCATAATTTACTCCTTAGAACACGAGGCCTGCTTCACGAGCGGCTTCGGCGAGGGCGGCAACACGCCCATGATATTGGTAACCAGCACGGTCGAAGACGACTTTGCTGATGCCTTTTTCGATGGCTTTCTTAGCGAGAGCTTCGCCAACTTTGGCAGCAGCTTCGCAGTTTGAACCGATCGCAAGCTTGAGTTGGACACTTGAAGCGCATGCAAGTGTGATACCTTTGGTATCGTCGATGAGTTGAGCTTCAATGTGCTTGTTGGAACGGAAGACAACTAAACGTGGGCATTCTGGAGTACCAGAGATTTTGGCTCTGACTCTGAGATGACGACGGGTTCTGATTGCAGAACGGGACTCTTTTTGAATCATTATTGGTCTCCTCCTTACTTCTTACCACCGGCGGCAGCACGCTTACCAACTTTCTTAATAAGCATCTGGCCTTTGTAGTGAACGCCTTTTTGACCGTAGACGTCAGGACGGTGTGAATCGTAGATGAGGGCAGCGGTTTGGCCGACATCGTGTTTATCACAGCCTTCGACGGTTAAGTGTGTATCGTCTTGGCAGGTGATTTTTGTGTATTTGCCGACTGGCTCAACACGGACTTCGTGTGAGTAGCCAAGGAACATGCAAACAGCGTTTCCTTTAATGGAAGCACGGTAACCGGTTCCATTGATTTCAAGTTCTTTCTTCCAGCCTTCGTGGACACCTTTGATAGCATTGTTTAAGTTTGCTGCGAAGGTACCATGGTTCTTGTGAGCTTGTCTGTCATTCTCGAGATCAAGAACGCAGTGCAAGGTTCCATTATCGTCCTGGACGCTGACGCCATATAACATGTTGACGCTTACTTCGCCCTTAGGACCTTTGACGAGGATAACGCCATCCTTCATTTCGTAGGTGACGCCCTCTGGAAGAGAGATGGGTTTTAATCCAATACGTGACATAAATGTACTTCTTCTCCTCTAAATTACCAGACGTAGCAAAGGACTTCGCCACCGATGCCGTTCTTACGAGCTTCTGCGTCGGTCATGACACCTTTGCTGGTGCTGATGATGGCGATGCCAAGACCTTTTAAGACCTTTGGAAGCTTTTCGCATTCCATGGTGATACGGAGGCCTGGTTTACTAATTCTCTTAAGATTAGTGATGACGCGTTCGCCTTTGGCGCCATACTTGAGTGTTAAGGTAAGGGCTTTTTCTGCGCCTTCACCTTCACTGACGAAGGAACTGATGTAACCTTCGGCAAGAAGGATCTTAGCGATTTCACCCTTCATTTTGCTATAAGGCATAGAGACAGTTTCGTAACGAAGTGCGTTAGCATTTCTGATACGAGTGAGCATATCTGCAATTGGATCCATGATCATTTTACTTATCTCCTTTCCTTACCATGAGGCTTTCTTCATGCCTGGGATTTCGCCTTTGTAGGCCATTTCTCTGAGGCAGATACGGCATAATCCGAATTTACGGAGAACGCCATGTGGACGTCCGCATTTTTGGCAACGGGTGTAAGCACGGGTGCTGAATTTTGCTGGACGGCTTGCTTTAACTTTTAAACTAGTTTTTGCCATTGTTGTTCTCCTTAGCGTTTGAATGGCATACCCATGAGCTCAAGAAGCTTGTATGCTTCAGCGTCAGTTTGGGCTGTCGTAACGATGACGATATCCATACCACGGATCTTTGAGATCTTATCATAGTCGATCTCAGGGAAGATGAGTTGTTCACGGACACCTAAGGTGTAGTTACCATGACCGTCGAATGCGTTTTTGGAAACGCCACGGAAGTCACGGACACGTGGAAGAGCGATTGAGACGAGCTTATCGAAGAACTCGTACATTCTCTTGCCGCGGAGTGTAACTTTGCAACCGATGGCTTGTCCTTCACGAAGTTTGAAGTTTGCGATGGACTTTTTAGCTTTGGTAGCGACTGGTTTTTGACCAGCGATTTGTGTTAATTCTGCAAGGCTGTCTTCGAGAGCTTTTGCATTAGCAGCAGCTTCACCGACACCGATGTTGATGACGATCTTCTCGAATTTTGGGGCTTGCATAACTGATGAGTATCCGAACTCTTTTGTAAGAGCTGGAACGATCTCGTTGAGATATTTCTCGTGGAGACGGTTCATAGGAGCTTTGGTTTTCTTTTCTGCCATTGTTTTTTCCTCCTATTACTTATCTAAGTTCGCACCTGATTTTGCGGTACGGACTTTCTTGCCATCGACGACTGTCATATGGACGCGTGTGGCTTTCTTTGTTTTTGGGTCGATGAGGGCAACATTACTTGCATCGAATGGAACATAGATGTCAAGGATTGAGCCTTCTTGGACTGCTTGTGATGGTTTTTTGTGTTTTTTGTGAACGTTCACACCTTCGACGACGACATTGTTAAGCTTTGGGTAGACCTTTTGGACAACACCTGTCTTGCCTTTGTCATCACCGGAGAGAACGATGACTTTATCACCTTTTTTGATGTTCATGGCTCTTCTCCTTATAAGACTTCTGTTGCAAGGGAGATGATTTTCATGAATCCCTTTTCACGAAGTTCACGGGCAACTGGTCCGAAGACACGGGTGCCGATTGGGTTGTGATCATCATCAACGATGACGACCGCATTATCGTCGAAGCCGATTGAGCTGCCATCTTTACGGATGACTTGTCTCTTGGTACGGACGATGACGCCTTTACAGACTTGGCCTTTTTTGATCTTGCCGTTTGGGGTAGCGTCCTTGACTGCGCAGAGGACGATATCACCAATTGAGCTGACCTTCATACGGGCACCGCCGAGTTGGCGGAAGACACGGACGATACGAGCGCCGCTGTTGTCAGCGACGACGAGATTTGATTCGTTTTGGATCATTGTCTCTTCCTCCCTTATTCAGCTTTTGCAGCTTCATTTTCTTCGAGAGCTGCTTCTGCTTCGGTTGCGGTTGTGCCTGCTAATGCGGCCTTATCGATGGAAACGAGTCTCCATCTCTTTAAATGACTTAATGGACGGCATGCCATGATGGTAACTTCGTCACCAAGCTTGGCTTGTTCGTTCTCGTCGTGAGCGTAATACTTCTTTGAGTATCCGACTCTCTTCTTATAAAGTGGATCATTACGTTTGGTGCTGACGGTAACGATGATGGTTTTAGCCATCTTAACACCGGTGACAACCCCTTGAAGAGAAGTTCTGCTGTTTCTTTCTTCCATTGTAGTGGTCTCCTTTACTTAGCTTCGTTAAGAGCTCTTTCTCTCTTAACGGTTTCTGCTTTCGCAATATCCTTACGGACATAGTGAATCTCATCTGGGTGTTCGATTTGACCAACAGCTCTTTGTCTGTTGAGTTCGAACATTCTTTGACGGAGGCTTGCAAGCTTCTCGTCTAACTCTTTTGGAGATAATGCGCGGAGTTCTTTGATATCCATTGTTATTCTCCTTTCTTCACAATCTTACAGTTGATTGGAAGTTTGAATGTTGCTTGACGAAGTGCGTGGAGTGCAACTTCTTCTGGGACACCGCCGATTTCGAAGAGGACTTTGCCTTTCTTAACAACAGCGACCCATCCTTCTGGTGAACCTTTACCGGAACCCATACGGACTTCAGCAGGCTTCTTTGTGAAGGCGAGGTGAGGGAAGATTCTGATCCAGACCTTACCGGAACGGTCAGTGTAACGTGATAAGACGATACGTGCGGCTTCGATTTGATGGTCGGTGATATAACAACCTTCCTCAGCAGCGATGCCATATTCGCCGAAGGCAACATAGTTACCTTTGGTTGCGACGCCTTCATACTTTAAGCCATGAGGACGACGGTATTTTGTTCTACTTGGTTGGAGCATCTTATTTTCCTCCTTCGTTATTAGGAGCTTTCACTTCTTCAGCGAATCCGCTCTTATTGGTGCTTCTGCAGCACCAGACTTTAACACCGATACGGCCATAGGCTGTATGAGCGCTAATTGAGGCATAGTCGATGTCAGCGCGGAGTGTTTCGAGTGGGACAACGCCCTCTTTGTAACCTTCGCGTCTAGCGATTTCTGCACCACCGAGACGGCCTTGGCATTGGGTTCTGCAACCTGATGCGCCGGCTTTTCTCATACGTTGGATAGCTTTCTTTTGGGTGCTTCTGAATGATTGACGATTTTCAAGTTCTGAAGCGATCCATTTTGCGATTAATGTAGCATCAACGTCTGGGTTCTTGACTTCGACGACTTCAAGATGTGGGTTGCCACTCTTGACGATTTTTGCGAGCTCAGCTTTGAGAGCAGCGACGTTGCTGCCATCTTGGCCAAGGACTGCACCTGGACGAGCCACATAGAGGCTGACGGTGACTTTGTATTCTGCGTCTGTTTTGACACGAGCGATGTCGATGTGGCTAAGCATAGCATCCTTGAGTTTTGGTTCGAGGAAGTTACGGATAGCGATATCTTCACCGAGGAATTTTGCGTAATCCTTTTTGGAAGCATACCAATTGGCTTCCCAGCCGCGGTTGATACCGATTCTAAGACCGCAAGCATTAACTTTTTGACCCATTGATATTTACCTCCTTATCTTTCTTTAACAGTGATTCTCATGAAGCTTGTACGCTTGATGATTGGTGAGCTTGAACCTTTACCACGTGGTTCGAAGCGTTTCATTCTGACACCATCGCTTGCTTGGATTTCAGCGATGTAGAGCTTGTCGCCATTCATACCGAAGTTGTTGGTAGCGTTGGCAGCTGCGCTCTTGATGAGCTTAGCGACTGGATCGCTAGCAGCTTTGTTAACGTGATAGAGAAGTTCGAGTGCTTCGTTGACGTTTTTGCCACGGACGATGTCCATAACGAGACGGACTTTACGTGGGGTGACGCGGACGTCGCGAGCGACTGCGTGAGCTTCAGTGACAGGAGCCTTTGGAGCTTCGACTGGAGCCTTTGGAGCCTTTTCTTTCTTAGCTGGTTTCTTTTCAGCTTTTGGAGCTTCAACGACTGGTGTTTCAGCAGCTGGTGTTTCAGCGACTGGAGCTTCAGCTTTTGGAGCAGCTTTCTTTTTTGCAGGAGCTTTCTTAGCAGGAGCTTTCTTAGCAGGAGCCTTTGGGGCTTCTTCAACTTCTGCAGCAGCTTTCTTTTTCTTAGTTTCTGTCATGGTTTTTTTCCTTATCTACCGCCTTGGTCGCCAGCATTGTTGCCGTGGTGACCAGCGTATGTTCTGGTTGGTGCGAACTCACCGAGTTTGTGACCGACCATATCTTCTGTAACGAAGACTGTGATGTGTTCTTTGCCATTGTAAACAGCGAAGGTGTGTTCAACGAAGGCAGGATAGATGGTCGAACGTCTTGACCAGGTCTTGATGACTTCTTTTTTACCGGCCTTTTCGAGTTCTTCAACCTTCTTGAGAAGGTATGCGTCCACGAAAGGTCCTTTTTTGCTAGAACGTGACATAGTTCGATCTCCTTTCCTTAAGCATTGCGACGTCTTACGATGAGACGGCTGCTATTCTTCTTGTTGTGACGGGTCTTGACGCCCATTGCTTTCTTACCCCATGGGGTACGTGGTGCATCACGGCCGACAGGACATTTACCTTCACCACCACCGTGAGGGTGATCGCAAGGGTTCATTGCGCTACCACGAACTGTTGGGCGGATACCCATGTTGCGGACGCGGCCTGCTTTACCGACATTGACGAGGTTCCAATCGTCATTGCCAACGATACCGATGGTAGCGCGGCAGACGCTGAGAACTTTTCTAACTTCGCCTGAGGCAAGACGGAGGATGGTGTATTTGCCATCGACACCGAGAACCTGGGCCATTGAACCGGCGGCTCTGCACATTTGTCCACCCTTACCAGGTTTTAATTCAACGTTGTGGATGAATGAGCCTTCTGGGATGTTCTTAAGAGCTAAGTTGTTGCCGGTCTTGATATCAGTAGCCTCACCGCTGATGACCTTATCACCAACGTTGAGTCCTTTTGGTCTGATGATGTAACGCTTTTCGCCATCTGCATAGTTGAGAAGAGCGAGGAATGCGGTACGGTTTGGATCGTATTCAATTGCCGCGACAGTTGCAGGGATGTTGTCCTTGTTACGACGGAAGTCGACGATTCTGTAACGGTTCTTGTTTCCACCGCCGTGGTGACGGCAGGTGATCACTCCTTGATTGTTTCTGCCACCAGAATGTTTCTTGGTAGCGAGAAGGGATTTTTCAGGAGTGGCTTTTGTGATTTCCTCATACGAGAGTGTTTGCATTGCACGGCGACTCTTGGTATAAGGCTTGTAAACTTTGATTGCCATTTTCTTTCTCCTATAGTGGTTTTCTTTTTAAGCCTTTTTCTTATTTATATATAAGGATATAAGCCTAAGGGTGTTTCCTACTCTTTGAAGAGATCGACTGCTTCACCTTCGGCGATAGCGACGATCGCTTTCTTGTAACCAGCGATGTGACCTTTGTAACGTCCACCACGGCTCTTAGCCTTTGGAGCGACGTTGATGATCTTAACATCTGTTACCTTGACTTGATAAAGTCTCTCGAAGCTGGCTTTGATTTCATCCTTATTGCAGAAGTCGCCAACCTTAACGGTGACTTTGTTCTCGTTTTGGAGAAGAGCCATGGTCTTTTCGGTGATAACTGGTTCTAAGACAACTTTGTAGTCGTGTTCGACTGGAAGTGCGATAGTTTTTGCCATTATTTGAGACCTCCTTCAAGAGCTTTGACATCTTCTTGGCTGATAACCATGTATTCAGCATTGAGGATGTCGTAAACGCTGATGTTGTTAAGAGCACGGACCTCAACCTTGTCGAGGTTTGCTGCGCTCATAGCAACGTTTTCGTCAGCGACTAAGAGGACTTTGCCTGTAGCTTTGATAGCTGCAAGAGCTGCTGCCATTTCTTTGGTGCTGACTTTTGCCATCTTAAGTTCTTCAACAACAAGGAGTGCTTTTGCAGCAGCCTTTTGTGAGAGAACGGTTCTCATTGCAAGTGCGTGAGCTTTCTTGTTTTGAGAGACGGTGTAATTTTGATTACCATCTGGTCCGAAGACGGTTCCGCCGCCAACCCAGATTGGTGAACGACTACTACCTGCACGTGCGCGGCCGGTTCCTTTTTGACGGAATGGCTTCTTACCGCCACCTGAGACTTCGTGTCTCTTCTTGGTTTTTGCGGTTGCTTGACGAGCATTAGCCATTTGGGTAATGACTGCGTCATGAACAGGTTGTTCGTTTGTTTCGGTGAGGCCGAAGACTTCTGCGCTGAGCTTGACGTCTGCGACTTTTTCACCAGCGAGATTAACAACTGCTAAGGTAACTTTCTTTTCTGCCATTGTTATTCTCCTTTCTTGCTAAGATCGACAAGTGGCTTGACTTCAGGTTTGCTGAATTGTTCAAGAACAGCACTTCTGATCATAACGATTGATTTCTTTGCGCCTGGGATGCCACCCTTGACAAGGATGTAATTCTTTTCTGCGCTGGTCTCAATGACTGTGACATTGAGGAGGGTGGTTTGTTGTCCGCCCCAGTGGCCGCTCATTCTCTTTCCTGGAATGACACGGTTGTTGTCACGACCGTTGTTGGCGAGTGAACCGATTTGACGGTGATAGCCTGAACCGTGTCCTTTAGGACCGATGTGTTGGCCATACTTTTTGATAACGCCAGTGTAACCATGACCTTTTGATGTGCCGATGATGTCAACGACTTCACCAGCTTGGAAGAGATCAGCGGTGAGGGTTTCACCAATGTTCTTTCCGTAGATTTCATCTCCTTTTAATTCTAAGAGATGTTCTTTAGCGGCAACGCCTGCTTTTTTGTAAACACCGAGCTCAGGTTTGTTGAGGCGGCGTTCTGCGATGTCTTCGTAGCCAACTCTAAGGGCTTCATAACCGTCTTTTTCAACGGTCTTCTTGTCGACGATGACGTTTGGTAAGACTTCGATAACGGTAACAGGATACATTGTTCCGTCTGCTGCGAAGACTTCAGTCATGCCCATTTTTCTTCCGATGATGGATTTCATTCTTGAGGTCCTCCTTATTTAGCAGTGACATCGATGTCAACACCATTAGGAAGGTCTAACTTTCTGATGGCATCAATGGTCTCTTTGTTTGGACCGACGATGTCAATGAGTCTCTTGTGAGTTCTGATTTCGAACTGTTCGCGGCTATCCTTGTACTTGAAGGTAGCGCGGAGAATTGTGTAAACCTGTTTCTCGGTTGGGAGTGGGACAGGTCCAACGATTTTCACGTTGAAGTGATTCGCTATTTCTACGATCTTTTGGACTGCTAAGTCGAGAATCTTGTGATCGTAAGCCTGCAAACGAATGCGCAGGACTTGCTGTTTCGCCATGAATTTTCCTCCTTTATTTCTTCAGGCTTGCTGTGGCTAGCTCTATGCGAGTTCCCTGACTAAGCCGGGGTACTAGACAACGCACTTCGGTGTGTCAGCAACATCGCACTTCATCGCTGGCGCCAGCGTGTTAGAGTATATTCCTGCGTACGTAGGTGAGTCAACACTTTTTTCAAACTTTTTTTCGATGGTTATCGATATTTTTCGTGATTTACTCAAAGATCGTTAAAAATGGCGAAAAATCAGTGGTTTTTATCTGTTTTATTGTGCACCGTGCACATTTTATCATTTGAACAGCATCTCAAAAATCGATTTTTCGCCATTTGGTTTTTCAAGTTTTTTGGGACAAATATTGCCATTTGTAGGATAATGATACTGACATGAATATTTTTGGTTATTTAGACAAATTTGGTCGCTACAGTTTCAAGAAAAGAAAGTTCTCAGAAACTGATAGTTTGGTCTTTTCTTCCATCTCTTACCTCAAGTGGGAGAGAGTATTCGATACGATTTCGAAAGGAAGAAAGATGGTACCAATCAAAGAAGTCCTTTCTCTTCCTAATGGCAGAGATCTTTTGATTGAGGGAACGAGTAATCCAGAAGCTTACGGAGAGTTATGGGATCACCTTATCAAAACCGAAAGATTTGGGACACTTGAAATCTGCAATCCAAAAACCGTTTTCAGCGTTGAGAAAGACGTCCAATTCTTCGCTATGACATTCAAAAGCGAAGGCTGGACAAGATATATTGTTTTTAGAGGAACAGATGGCACGCTTGTCGGTTGGAAAGAAGATTGCAATCTCGTAGTTTTGAAAGAGATTCCTGCTGAATTAGAAGCCGTGAAATATGTCGACGAAACAGTCTGCAAACACCTCTTCCCATTCCACATCATCGGACATAGCAAAGGCGGAAACCTTGCAACATATTCTTCATTAAAAATGAAGAAACGTCATAGTTTTAGATTCAAAGGCGTCTACAATCACGATGGTCCAGGCTTCGATGATCTTTCGATTTTCGATCAAAAAGAATTCAAAAAAATCGCCAAGAAACAACACAAAATCGTCCCAGGCGAAAGTGTTATCGGACTTCTTTTAAAGCAACCATTCGAATACAAAGTTTGCCAGGCTGAAAAGGCTCCGATGTGGCAACATAGCATCTTCAAATGGTGCATTGATAGCAAAGGCGAAATTATCCTTTTGGAAGATAGAACTAGTGGCAGTAAACAGATGGAAAAAGTCATCAAAGATTGGCTTGAACCAATGAGCCACGACGACAGGGAACTCCTTGTTAATACATTATTTGAGATCCTTAGGTGGGATGGCAGAACAACCCTTTATGAAGTCACTTCTTTAAGTAAGGTCGATATGCTTTTCCTCTTAGGAAAGCTTCTCTTTAGATACGACAGCAAGAAAAGAGCGTTCCTTATCAAGAACGTCACTGAATTCATCAAAATTAAGAAAGCCGCTCAAGAAGAAGTTGAAGGCAAAGGCAAGCGAAAGAAAAAGGAAAAAGCCTAAAGAGGAGCTATGCTCCTCTTATTTTTTGCTTTCTTCAAGAGCAGCTGCTCTTTTTAAGCCATCTTGGTATGTGTATTTGCAACCGCAACAGAGTTGTTGGTATAAGCCATATTTGTCTCTTAATTCTTGGCCTTTTCCAATGCCGCCGTCCTTCTTGAAATCACTATAGAAATATTTGGTTCTCTTATGTGTTGTTTCAAGACCTTTGCCCATCACGTTAAGGATCTTTGAGTTCTTTTGCCTTGAGATCGTCATGACTGTCGTAAAGTAATCAAAGTCATGCTCTTCAGCATAATCGAAGGCTTCCTTCATTCTCTTTCTGTAGCAAATGATACAGCGCACTCCACCTTCTTTAAGATCTTTGTATGGAGCGAGTTCTTTATCATACTCTTCGTTGTCGTATGGAGTCTTTACTAATCCGACATCGTAGCCATAGTCCTTCTTGATAAAATCAAGAAGTTTAATGAGTTCCTCGTAGCGTTTGTTGTACTCTTCCTCAGGATAGATGTTGCTGTTGTTATACATAATCGTGACATCAAAATGAGGGCAAAGGAAAAGAAGAGGCCAGCATGAGCAAGGGCCGCAGCAACCATGTAAAAGAAGGGTTGGCTTTTTGTTTCCCTTATGAATCTTATCTATCTCACTCAAACTCTTCTTATAGAAGTTTGTTTTTGTTAATTCAGGCCTATACATCTACGTTCTTTGAATAATCGAAATCGCCATGGATGAACATAGCGTCACCAAAAGAGAAGAAACGATATTTCTCTTTGACGGCTTCTTCATAACAAGCAAGGGTCCACTTTCTTCCCATAAAAGCGCTGACGAGCATTACGAGAGTGCTCTTAGGAAGGTGGAAGTTTGTGATTAAGGCATCAACCGCTTTATAGGCGTAGCCTGGTTCAATAAAGATTGATGTTGGCTCGCGTGTCGCGACGAATTTGCCATATTTGGCATATGTGGCTTCTAAGGTTCTAACTGAAGTCGTTCCAATGGCGATGATTCTCTTGCCTTCTGCTTTAGCTTTATTGAGCTCCTCTGCCACTTCTTCTGTTATTTCAAAGACCTCGCTATGCATGACGTGGTCTTTTGTGTCTGTAACTTTGACTGGCCTAAATGTGCCTAAGCCGATGTTTAATGTGACATCTAAGACTTTGGCGCCTTTGGCTTTGATCTTCTCAAAGAGTTCTTCGGTGAAATGGAATCCTGCCGTTGGGGCTGCAGCGCTTCCAGGCACTTTAGCATACACGGTTTGGTATTCGTCATTATTCTCGCATTGCTTTTTGATATATGGAGGAAGAGGCATTTGTCCAAGAGCTTCCAAAACCTCTAAGAAGATGCCTTCGTAGATGAATTTCATATCTCTTATGCCTTCTGCCTTAACAGACTGGCAAACACACTTGAGCTCGCCGTTACCGAAAACGCAGACGCTGCCTTCGCGAACGCTTTTAGCGTTGCCGACAAGACATTCCCAGGTATCGCCTTCAAGTTGCTTCAAAAGAAGAACTTCAACAGCTCCACCGGTTGCTTCTTTCTTGCCGATGAGTCTAGCAGGAATGACTTTGGTGTTGTTTCTTACGAGAACGTCATTAGGACCAATATAGTCGAGGATGTCATGGAACTTCTTATGAGAGAATTCCTTCTTTTCTCTATCGACGACCATCAAGCGACACTCATCACGTTGTTCCATAGGGAACTGAGCAATAAGCTCCTCAGGCAAAAAATAATCAAACAATGAGATATTCATTAGAAACCTCTTAAGTCACCGAATTTTTCCATGACCTCTTTCTTGTATTCGAGGAAACGGTCTTCTTGGATGGCTTTTCTAGCGCCTTCAACTAATTTGATAAGGAAACGGATGTTGTGAAGGCTATTCAAACGTTTTCCATATTCCTCTCCAGCGATATGGAGATGACGGAGATATGCTTTGGTGTAGTTCTTGCATGTTGGGCAATCACATTCTGGATCAAGGGTTGTGAAATCCTCTTTGTATTCAGCGCGCTTGATGTTGACGCGTCCATGGCTTGTCATAAGCGAACCGTGTCTTGCGATACGGGTTGGAAGAACGCAGTCAAACATATCAACACCATATTCGATGCCTGAAAGGATATAGTCGATTGAGCCAACGCCCATTAAGTAGCGTGGCTTTTCAGTTGGAAGATAACGAACTGCATCTTGAACCATTTTGAAGCAGACTTCTTTTGGTTCGCCAATTGATGTTCCTCCGATTGAATATCCATCGAAAGGCATCTTGGCAAGTTCTTTAGCGCACATCTCACGGAGATCTGTGTAGTCGCTTCCTTGAACGATACCGAAAAGAGCTTGATCTTCTCTCTTATGGGCTTTAAGGCCTCTTTCGGCCCAGCGAAGTGTTCTAAGTGTTGATTTTTTAGCGTAATCGTATGTGACAGGATATGGCATGCATTCATCAAAAGACATGGCAATATCCGCGCCAATATCTTCTTCGATTTGAATGACTTTCTCTGGTGAGAAGAAGTCTTTTGTGCCATCTAAATAATGTTTGAACTCGACGCCTTCTTCGGTGATCTTTCTGTTCTCTTTAAGAGAGAAGACTTGGAAGCCACCACTATCGGTAAGCATTGGTCCATTGTAGTTCATGAATTTATGAACGCCACCAGCCTTTTTGACGATATCCTCGCCTGGGCGGAGGTGAAGGTGATAAGTGTTTGCTAAAACGACGCCTGAACCGAGTTCCTCTAATTCCTCTGGTGAAAGCGTCTTAACTGTAGCGTTTGTGCCTACTGGCATAAACATAGGGACTTCGAAATCGCCATGACGGGTATGGAGGATTCCATAACGGGCACCGCAATTTTTGTCTACGTGTTTGATTTCTAAGTAAAATTCTTTATCCATTTGTCGCTATTCTAAGGCTTAAAAGGATAATAGGCAAATGCCTATTACCACTTAATGCCAATATGAGCGGTTGGTTGGAACACTTTTTGGAAAAACGCCATGTGCGAAAGCCCCATCCAAATGAGGTAACCGACGCCAACGGCAATTGCTTCGCCAATGACAACATAAAGGATGCTGAACCAGATTGAAAGATCGCCAGCGAATCCTAAGAAATAAAGTTCTGCACCAACGATTACAGCGTTAAAGATAACTGGCCAAACGACGGCGATTAATAAACGCTTTGAGAAGTATGAAATTAATAAGCAGGATAATGTGGTAGCAGCTGTGCCAATAAGAATATCGAATGGCGAAGCTGATCCTATTGCCGCTCCAACTACGTTGGAAATTAGGCAACCTACCGACAATCCAATTGTGAAGTCCGGTCTCCAGAAGCAAAGCAATACAAGAGCTTCACTAAAACGACATTGAACCGGACCGAATGACAAAAACGGCACAACTAAAACAAGAACGACATAAATCGCTGCTAAGATGCTGTTTTCGGCAATAACGCGAACTGTTAATAAATCGCGTAGTGATTTCTTGGTTTTTCCAGTCTCTTGACTGGCGGTATTGTTTTTAGCCATATACTAGGGCCTCCCTGTTTTTTATACGTGGAGCAAGAGGAGCAACACGTTGCGACAATCATAATATTAATAAAGGAAAAAGCAAAGAAAAAACCGCCCTTTCGAGCGGTTATAATTTTTGGGATTGATTACTTAGCTTTTTTGCTAAGGCCTGTTGACATAAGAATGACGCTTAATGCACAGGTGAATGCAGCGACGACGAAGTTCATAACTGCGAAGCCATAGCCGTATGGTTTGAATGCGAATGCACTGTCTTTGCCGATAGCGTTAAGTGCAACGTTGCTTTCGTACCAAACAATGTTGAGAACGCCAAAGGCAACTAAGCCAAGAGCGATTGCGGCAAATGCAAAGCCAGCAAGTAATGAAACGAGTTTGGCATTCTTCTTGAAGAAGACGAAGTATCCTAAGCAAAGAAGAAGTGCTGCGATGAAGCTTGGAACAACGATAGCGATAAGGAGCCACATGAACTTTTCACGGAGTGATGGGGTCATGGTTTGGTTTGAAAGAAGACCAACTAAAGTTATTGCTGATTCAACAAATGTTGCACCAGTAACAACAAGGCCAGCGCCAACGAAGCTACGGACGAGAGGCTTTTGATCTTTGCCATCGTAAAGCTTAACCATTGGGATGTTTGTAGCGATGAGAAGGCCGATGGTGATGAGCAAGCTAGCGATGATAACGAAGACTCTGTTATCAGCTGCGCTGTTTCTGCCAGTTAAATCGAAGAATAAGCAAGCTTGGAGAAGGAAGAATAAGCTAGCAATCCATCCTTCGCTGATGAGAAGGGTGAATGATTTGACGACTGGTTCATCATCACGTGGATTCTTTAAAGCTTTGACAGCGTTCCAAAGGCCGATTGCGCTAAGAATAGCTAAGCTCCAGCCAAGAACAGATAATTCCAAGTAAAGGAGGTATGCACCTTCAATAACAGGAACGATTGGGTCAACTGCTGCGACAAAGAAGAATGGAGTGACTAAGCAGCCGAAGTAGATTCCGAGGAATCCAAAGAGAAGAACAAGGAGCAAATGTGCTAAGAAGCTCAATGATCTTGATGTGTTTGCATATTTCATAAAACAACCTCGCTCGCTAGGGGTCTTCAAAAACGAATGATGCCTAGCAACCTACTTATTAAAATCTATCTTAAAAAGATAGTCAATCTAGAAACGAGTTTTTTATAAAATTCTTTTTGTTTTTACAAAAGAGCATTCTGCAAAAATATGCGGTTTTTGCATGGGTTTTCGCTCTAAAGTGCCTGATAAACAAGCATTGCTGATATTAAGTCCCAAGTAAGGTTATATCCGCCGCAGTTGCCATCGATGTCCACGACTTCCCCGACAAAGAAGACGCCTTTTTCTTTTGTGGATTCCAGATTTCCTGAAAGTTCCTCAAGGGCAACTCCGCCGATTGTGACTTGTGAAGAGTCGAAACCATAATGGTTTTTGACTGTATATTTTAAGTGTTTCATCGCCTTTGCTAAGCTATAAGCGTCTTTCCTTTTGGCACGTCCTAAAACATGCTTTTGGAGGGCTGGGAGAAGATATGAATCAAGATAGAAATCATGGTTAATAGATTCATCATGCAACAGCATGTCTTCAAGTTCCTTTTCAGAACGCTCTGGGAATAGATCGACAACGAGTTCAGCGTTCGCAAAGCTATCTAAACGGTAAATAGCGCTTTCTGCATTGAAAATAACGATTCCGGATATTCCATCGTTTTTATATAACACTTCGCCTACTTCTTCGAAAATCTTCTTCTCGTCAACATAGGCTTCAACTTTTGCGTCATGACGGATTCCTGAAAGGTCTTTTATGTCTCTATCAGCAAGAACCAAAGGTGTTAAACCAGGCCTAGGTTCAATAACTTTATAGCCATGTCTCTTGATTTCCTTGAAGAAAGATCCATCGCTTCCAAGCTTAGGACTGCTGCAACCACCGCATGCGATGACAACTTTATCGACAAGTTGCTCTTTGCCTCCTTCGCATCTTAAAACGTATTGGTTTTGTTTTTGCTCATAACCAACTATTTTGGTTTCCGAAACAAACTTTACGCCTACACGTTCTGCAAGTTTTATTAAGTATTGCGTGTATGCTGGAGCGCTCATAGTAAGAGGGTATACATAATCCCCTATTTCGGTTGTTTGGACGCCTATACTCTTCAACACCTTATCCAAGTATTCATATGGATAGGATTTGAGTAAGCTGTTCATTTGCCTTTCGTGGTTATAGGCTTTCCCACTTAAGTTTTTGTTTAGAAGGTTGCATCTTCCGTTTCCTGTCGCGTAGAGCTTCTTTCCGAGTTTTTGTTCTTTGTCAAAGACAACGACATCAAAATCTTGGTGTTTGATCTTCAAAAAGATTGATAAGTATAGTCCACTTGGGCCGCTTCCGATAATTCCAATTCTCATATTCCGCTCCTTCTTATAAAGATTCGATCTCTTTCATGTATTCTTCGCTAGAGGCATCGCTAGGCATTCTCCAGTCTCCTCTAGGCGAAACTGCAACAGTACCAACTTTAGCGCCATCAGGCATGCAACTTCTCTTGAACTGGCTCTTAAAGAATCTGTTGAAGAGGATCCCTAGGTACTTCTTGAGCTCTTCACTGCTATATTTGCCTTTGTATGCCTCGTTTGCAATGAAATGAAGCTTTCTTGGAGTGAAGCCGTGTCTCAAATAATGATAGATATAGAAATCATGGACTTCGTATGGTCCAACGACCGATTCTGTCTTTTGAGCAATCTCACCTTTGTGATCAGGTGGTAAAAGTTCAGGGCTGATAGGTGTCTCAATAATGCCAAGAAGAGACTTTCTTGTTTCTGGGTGCATGATTGCGTATCCCTCAACCAAATATCTAACTAGTGTCTTTGGAATTGATCCATTAACACCGTAATTTGACATATGATCGCCATTATATGTGCACCATCCAAGGCAGATTTCACTTAAATCACCGGTGCCAATCATCAAAGCGTTCTCATCGTTTGCTAAGTCCATTAAGACTTGAGTTCTTTCACGGGCTTGTGAGTTTTCATATGCGATGTTTGTGACATTTGGATCATGTCCAATATCTTTGAAATGTTGGAGAACGCTGGCTCCAATGTTGATTTCTCTAAGACTTACGCCTGTTTCCTTGGATAAAAGAAGGGCGTTTTCGTATGTTCTCTTACTGGTTCCGAAAGCAGGCATTGTTATACATAAGATGTTTTTTGGATCATATGAAAGCTTTTTGAATGCCTCAACGCAGACTAAAAGGGCAAGAGTTGAATCAAGCCCGCCAGATAGGCCTAATATGACTTTATTCTGTCTAGTTGTTTTTAGACGTTTTACCAATCCCATTGATTGAATATCCAAAATGGATTGGACTCTTGTGAGGTCGGTATTCTTTGTCGACGGAATGAAAGGGTTTGTTTTGTACACTCTTGTTAATGATGAAGGTCTCTCTAAAGGCATAGAGAATCTAATGAATTTGAACTCTTCACAGTATTTATGTTCGAAGGATGTGTTTCTTCTTCTTTCGTTTAGCAAGACGTCTAGATCGATCTCAGAAACAGCCTTCTTCATTGAGAATAATGGGGTTTCGCATAGGATTTTGCCATTTTCGGCGATGATATTGTGGCCACCAAACACTAAATCGGTTGTGCTTTCTCCATCTCCTGCATCGGCATAAACATAAGCCGCTTTTAATCTAGAGGAGTTCATCTTAACGAGGTTAAGACGATATGATGCCTTACCAACGATTTCGTTCGATGCGCTTAAGTTCAAGATGACATTAGCTCCAGCCAAAGCCGCTTTGCTAGAAGGCGTTTCAACAGCCCATGCGTCTTCGCATATTTCGATTGCAATCTTGAGTTTTCTATAATCTTCATCAACGAAGATCTGTTTAACGCCAAAAGGCACCGATTCGCCACAAATGTGGATCGCGCTATTTTCTTCTGGTGCGCTTGAGTAATAACGCATCTCATAGAATTCCGCGTAGTTTGGAATGAATGTTTTAGGAACAACGCCAAGGATAGCACCTTTGCAAATTGCAACAGCACAGTTGAATAACTTACCATCTTTTCTTAAAGGAGCACCTACAACGAAGAATAAGCTGTAGTTTTTGGAGAACATCTTCAAATCGTTGATGGCATTTTCTGCTTTATCCAAGAGCTCGTCGTGAAGAATCAAATCTCCGCAAGTATAGCCAGTTAGACATAATTCTGGCAAAACAAGGATTTTGACATCATCATCATTTGCTTCTTTGATTGCTCTTTTTATCTCTTCAACATTATGGGACACGCCAGCAACCTCAACTTGTATTGATTGCGAAGAAACTTTGACAAATCCAAGAGGGTCAGATTGCTTAAAAACTATGTCGTTTTTCGATTTAATATCGTTTTTGCTTAGTTTTTGAAACTCTTCATCGCTTAAAACAACAAAATCTTTTTGGCCATTTTTGGTTATAAAAATCCTGCCGCCATTCTCTTCTAATTCTTGTTTAAGTTTCTCTGTATTCCTTAATAATGTAATTGGTTTGATGTCATTCATAATATTTTCCTCATTGTCATTATAATGACATTTTATGTAATGTGTTGAAGATTTTTCAGTTAGTCTTAAAATTGTTGTCATGAAAATGACAGGACTTGCTATTCTTAATGCCTACAACCAATCAGCCTCCTTCGCATACTTCTACGATCGAATGAAGGAAGAGCTTAATGCTTTAGGCGTTGGCTTAAAACAGATTACAAACGCCGAAATCCTTACCTATATCGACTCAAAAGGCGACATATTAGACTCCATTAAAGATAAATATGATTTTGTTTTATATTTAGACAAAGACCTATATGTTGCCGAACTTTTGACAAAACAAGGAATGAGACTTTTCAACACTTCTGAGGCAATTCGTCTATGCGACGATAAGATGCTTACGCATATCGTATTGGCCAATAACGGCATCGATATGCCTGTCACAGTGTCCGCTCCATTAAACTACATCGGTTCAGATAGTGACTGTTTCTTAAAAAATCTCGTAAAACAGATTTCTTTCCCTATGATCGCCAAGGAAAACTATGGAAGCCTTGGCAAAGGAATTAGATTGCTTAATAACTGGGACGAACTCGTTTCTTATGAAAAAGAACACAAGTTTGTTGCCCACCACTACCAGGAATATATTGCATCAAGCAAGGGTTTTGATTACAGACTAATCTTGGTAAACGGCAAGGTTGAAGCTCAAATGAAGAGAGTTAATGACAACGATTTCAGAAGCAACATATCGCTAGGCGGACACGGAGAGAAAGCAGAATTGCCTGATTCGTATATCGCAATGGCGGAAAAGGCCGCATCGATAATGAAGCTAGACTACTGCGGAATCGATCTTCTTTCCTCCTCAGAAGGAAAACCGATCCTATGCGAAGTTAATTCAAACGCCTTCTTAACCGAAATCGAGAAAATCTCAGGAAAGAATTTAGCAAAGCTATACGCTGAGCACATTCTAAACTCACTAACAAGACAATAACCGCTGAACCAATACAAATTCAGCGGTTTTCTTTTTAGATCTAGCGACTCTAATAAAGGCACTTTTAATTATGTCCAATCTCTTTTTAGTCAAAAGTGTCTTTTCTAACCAGTTTTGAACAATTTCTGTATCTAAAAAATTAGTAGTTTTCCGTTACTTAAATCCATAAATTTGCGTTTGCCAAAAAATGCCGATTGCACACTAGAAAAACAGAGTTTTCCACATTAAAAAAATTTAGTCAATTTATTGATTTGTCAATCAAGCTTTAAACGAGACATTTTTTGTTCGCAAAATTTTTACAAATTGCCAAAAAGCACTATTTATCGGTTGTTTTTGTTTCTTCTTATACAGTGTCCAAAAATGTATTTTTATCTATTGACATGAAACGCCGAAAAATATGGCCCTAAAAAATGGGCATATAATCGCAAGTTTTCCACATGAGAAATCCACATGAAATTTTTTTCGAAATTTTCATAAATTTTTCCTAAGCATTTTGATTGCAATTGCTATATCTTTAATTAATATTATCCGTGCAAGAGGGAAATAGTTCCCCCTTCATGATACAGGGGGAAAAGATTTTGGTCTTTTTTTACCCTCCAACTACCACACACATATATAAATAAGGAAAGGAAGTAGAGTTATGTTACAAGTCAAAAAAAGAGATGGCTCCATTGTTGACTTCGATCTATCAAGAATCGAAAGAGCCATTGAAAGAGCATTCGTCGCAGAACACAAAGAATTCACAAAGGAAATCATTGAGATCTTAGCTCTCCGTGTCACAGCAGAGTTCAACAAAAAGGTCGTCAGCGGTGTCGTTAACATTGAAGACGTCCAAGACAGCGTTGAAATCGTTTTAATTCAAGCTGGCTATGTTGATGTTGCACACAGTTACATGGATTACCGTAGCAAACACGCTAACATCAGACAACTTAAAACCACAGACCTTAACTACGCGCAAGTCGTTGATTCATATCTTCAACTCGCAGACTGGCGTGTTAAAGAGAATAGTACAGTCACCTACTCAGTTGGCGGTCTCATCCTTTCAAACTCAGGTGCTGTCACAGCTAACTATTGGTTAAGCCAAGTCTATGACAAGGAAATCGCAGACGCACACCGTAATGCTGATATCCACCTCCACGACTTAAGCATGTTAACCGGCTACTGTGCAGGTTGGTCACTCAAACAATTAATCCAACAAGGTTTAGGCGGCGTCACTGGCAAGATCACCAGCACCCCTGCTAGCCACTTATCAACACTTTGCAACCAAATGGTCAACTTCCTTGGTATCATGCAAAACGAATGGGCTGGCGCACAAGCATTCTCATCATTCGACACATACCTTGCTCCTTTCGTCAAGAACGACAACTTAAGCTACAAAGAAGTCAAACAATGTATCCAATCATTCATCTTTGGCGTTAATACCCCATCACGTTGGGGTACTCAAGCTCCATTCACCAACATCACACTCGACTGGACAGTTCCAGAGGACTTAAAGAACCTTCCAGCTATTGTTGGTGGCAAAGAAATGCCATTCACATACGGCGATTGTAAGAAAGAAATGGATATGGTCAACAAAGCCTTCATCGAAGTCATGATCGAAGGTGACGCTAATGGCCGTGGATTCCAATATCCTATCCCAACATACTCAATCACCAGCGATTTCGACTGGAATGAGACCGAGAACAACAAACTTCTCTTCACAATGACCGCTAAATACGGCACCCCATACTTCAGCAACTACATCAACAGCGATATGAAACCTAGCGATGTCCGTTCAATGTGCTGCCGTCTCCGTCTTGACCTCCGTGAACTCCGTAAGAAATCAGGTGGTTACTTCGGTTCAGGCGAAAGCACCGGTTCAATCGGTGTCGTCACCATCAACATGCCACGTCTTGCTTTCTTAGCAACAGATAAGAATGACTTCTACGCAAGACTCGACAAAATGATGGATATCGCTGCACGTTCATTAAGTATCAAGCGTAAAACCGTTACAAAGCTTCTTGAAGCAGGCTTATACCCATACACCAAACACTATCTCGGCGGATTCAACAACCACTTCTCAACCATCGGTCTCGTTGGTATGAACGAAGCATGCCTTAACGCTCGTTGGGTCAAACAAGATCTTACCCACGAAAACGCTCAAGACTTCACCGTCGAAGTTCTTAACCACATGAGAACACGCCTCTCTGACTACCAAGAAAGATATGGCGATCTCTATAACTTAGAAGCTACACCAGCAGAAAGTACCTCATACCGTCTTGCTAAGCACGACCGTAAGAAATACCCAGACATCATCACTGCAGGTGGCGAAGGCGCAACTCCTTACTACACCAACTCATCACACCTTCCAGTTGGATACACAGACGATATCTTTGCAGCCCTTGATATCGAAGATAAGTTCCAAACCCTCTACACATCTGGTACTGTCTTCCACACATTCCTTGGCCAAAGACTTCCAAACTGGGAAAGCTGCATGAAGCTTGTTCGTAAGATTGCTGTCAACTACAAGCTCCCATACTACACCATGTCCCCAACCTATTCTGTCTGTCCAGATCACGGCTACATCACTGGCGAAGTCCACAACTGCCCAGTTTGTGGTAAGGAAGCAGAAGTTTGGTCACGTATCACTGGCTACTACCGTCCAATCAAAAACTGGAACGAAGGTAAGACCCAAGAATTCAAGGATCGTAAGGAATACGTCCATGACGAAAACGCTATGCCTCACGCTCATGAAGAACACTGCGAATGCTGCGAAGAACATGCTGCAGAAGCTCCAAAAGTAACTAAAGTCATGCTCTTCACATCTCCAACTTGCCCAAACTGCAAGATGGCAAAGATGATGCTTGATAAAGAAGGCATCGAATACGAACAAATCGACGCAGTCTCTAACAAAGAAACAACAAATGCATTTGGCATTACCAATGCTCCAACACTCTTAGTTCCTAATGGTGATTCCTATGATGTTTACGATAACGCTTCAAACATCAGAGGCTATATCCAAAAGGTCAAGGATGGCAATGCTGCCTGATGTTCTAATTATCGGTGGAGGCGCCGCGGCAATGACCGCGGCCCTTTATTCGTTAAGAGCAGGAAGAAGTGTTAAGCTCATCGAGAAAGAAGCGTTCGGCGGACAAATCGCCGATTCTCCAAGAGTCGAAAACTTCCCAACCATCAAAGAAATCTCTGGCTTAGAATGGTCAGATAAGTTATTCACCCAAATAGTCGATTTAGGTGTCGAAACCGAATTCGATGAAGTTTTATCCGTCGAAAAAGATGGCGACGACTTCGTCGCTCACTGCACCTATGGCGATCACAAAGGAAGATCCGTCATCCTTGCTACTGGCGTTAAACACCGCCACCTTGGCATCGAAGGTGAGGATCACTACAAAGGCAAAGGCGTCAGCTACTGCGCAGTTTGCGATGGCGCATTCTACACAGGCCAAGACACCATGGTCATCGGTGACGCTAATAGCGCTCTCCAATACGCCCTTCTACTAGCTAAGACCTCAAAGCATGTCGACGTCGTTACCCTATTTGACAAATTCTTCGCCGATAAGGTTCTTGTCGATTCATTAAAAGCACAGCAAAACGTTACCATTTATCACGACTGGAACTCAGTCAGCTTCAATGGAAATGGCGAGAAACTTGAAAGCGTCTCATTTGCAGGCCGTGAAGGGACTTCCAACGAAGGAAAAACAATGGAACTTAAAACCAAGGGCGCATTCGTAGCAATTGGCCAGATTCCAGATAACGACAGATTCGCAAACCTTGTTGAATTAGATCGTGGCTTCTTTGTTTGCGACGAGACCATGGCCACCAAAACACCAGGTGTCTTTGTTGCAGGTGACTGCAGAGTCAAAAAAATAAGACAGCTCACAACCGCTTGTAACGACGGTGCAATCGCTGCCTTAAGTGCTAGTAACTATTTATTCCAAAAAGATTAATCGTATCCACGGATACTGACTTCTTGGATTTCCTTACCAAGTATGGCCTTCCAACGGAGGGCCTTTTCTTTTGGTACATCATGGAAGCCGTGTTCAATGCAATCTTCGCGGTCTACGTAGTGCTGTAAAAAGAAACGTTTGGCACCACCAAGCCATGAGGCAATAGCCATCATGTCCTCTTCTGAATGGAATTCCTCGATGATGGTGGTTCTAAATTCGTAATCGATCCTGTCATTATTCAAAAGATAATCGATCGACGCTTCAATGGCGTCCATGCTGACGTTTTCTGTGCCGATTGTCTTATAGTATTTGGCTTTGCTGTTCTTGATATCCATTGCCACGTAATCAATAAGGCCTTGTTCCACTGCAATTCTTAATATCTCAGGATTTGATCCGTTTGTGTCTAGTTTGACTTTATATCCAAGAGACTTGATTTCTCCAAGTTTCTCTAACAAATCCGGCATTAAAGTGGCTTCTCCACCAGTAACGCACACTGCATCTAAAACATTCTGACGTTTCTTCAAAAAGTCCATGATTGTTTCCCATGGAATCTTTGGCGCTTGTCCAGGATTGATAACTAACGAAGAGTTATGGCAAAAAGGACAACGCATATTGCACCCTGCCATAAAGAGAGTTGCCGTGATGTTGTCATCAAAATCTAGAAGCGAAAGCTTCTCTAATCCACTAAAATCCATATGTCATATTATAAACCAACCAAAAATAAAGTAGAATAATGCCATGACAAAACACGAATCTATTTGGAATAACTATAGCGAGCCTTTAGCAGAAAGACTTCGTCCAACCACAATCGACGAGATCGTTGGGCAAGAACACCTATTAGGCGAAGGCAAAATTCTTAGAAACCTCATTGAAAACGACAGAGTCTCTTCGATGATTTTCTGGGGCCCTCCAGGAGTTGGAAAAACTACAATCGCAAAAGTGATAGCAAACATGACGAAAGCTGATTTCATTACCTTCTCTGCCGTCACTAGCGGAATCAAAGAAATCAAAGCCGTCATGAAAGAGGCAGAAAAGAATCGCCTTTTTGGGGGCAAAACAATCGTTTTCGTTGATGAAATTCATCGTTTTAACAAAGCTCAACAAGACGCTTTCCTTCCATATGTCGAAAAAGGAAGTATCATCCTAATTGGCGCAACAACAGAAAACCCATCCTTCGAAATTAATAACGCTCTTTTGTCACGCTGCAAAGTATTCGTTCTCAATCCTTTAAGCGTGGATTCGATTGCCTCTCTTCTTAAGAAAGCAATTAGCGACGAGAGAGGGTTTGGAGGACAAGAAATCGTTATTAGTGATGAGATTCTTAGAATGATCGCAAATTTCTCTAATGGCGACGCTAGAGGCTCACTTTCCACTCTTGAAATGGTTGTCCTAAATGGAGATAGACAAGACGATACGATAACCGTTTCAAAGGAAATCGTTGAGCAAGTCACTTCAAAGAAATCTTTCTTATACGACAAGAAAGGCGAGGAACATTACAACTTAATCAGCGCCCTTCATAAATCAATGAGAAACAGCGACCCTGATGCTGCAGTTTACTGGCTCGCTAGAATGCTTGAAGCAGGAGAAGATCCTCTTTATATCGCTAGACGCGTTGTTCGCTTCTCTTCTGAAGATGTTGGTTTAGCTGATCCAAAAGCTCTTCAAGTCGCAATATCAGCATACCAAGCCTGCCATT
This sequence comes from Bacilli bacterium, assembly GCA_024408335.1. Lineage (GTDB taxonomy): Bacteria > Bacillota_I > Bacilli_A > RFN20 > CAG-826 > UBA4951. The sequence goes on along the minus strand of JAKSVB010000003.1, from coordinate 42,517 downwards.
TCATAGGCGTTCCTGAATGCAATGTCGCTTTAACTGAAGCAGTCATATATATGGCGATGTCTCCAAAATCAAATGCGATGGAAGTCGCATATCTTTCCGCAGCAAAAGACGCTAAAAACATGATTGATGAACCTGTCCCTCTCAATATTAGAAATGCCCCAACCAAATTAATGAGCGAGTTAGGCTATAATGATGGGTATATGTACGCTCACGACTACGAAGAGAAAATTACTGCTATGCAGTGCCTTCCTGATTCGCTAGTAGACAAAGAATACTTCAACCCAGGAACGCAGGGCTTAGAATCAAAATACAAAGAAAGACTAGAAGCCATCAAAAAGTGGAAGAAAGACCACCCAATCAAAAAATAAGTTACCACTTTTCATTTTCCCAAATACAATATTAAGTATAGATGATTAATTTTTCTTCTCCCTTCACCTACATAGGCCTTTCTTTGCTGGCCCTCTTTTTTGTGGTTTCGATTATCCACATCGGTTTCTGCTATAAAGAAGACGAGAAAAAGAGAGCCATTACCAAAGTGATGTGCATGCCTTTGCTTGCTTTAAGTGCGGTTTGCTTCGTTCCTTCTAGACCTCTAATCTATATCGGCGCGATATTTGGAGGACTAGGTGACTTGTTTTTGTTACAAAAAGACAAAAAGAAGCCGCTTTTGCTAGGGATTTTCTCATTCATGATCGGGCATATCCTCTATATTGTTCAAGTGACTCTACTCATCATCGAATCAAAAACGGCATCGGAAGGTGGTTTATATTGGTTCTGTGCGATCGTGTATTTCTTCGTTGTCTTCGGTGGCATGCTGTCTCTTGGGTTATTCCTTACTAAGAAGGATGTCGCTTTAAGCGTTGGTGGCGGAGTGTATGGCGCCATTCTTTCTGGAGATACGGCCGCTGCAATTGTGGGCTTAGTTATCACGAAATCCCCTCTTTTCATTATGATGATCGTTGGAGGAGTCATTTTCCTTCTTAGCGATTTGATTCTCGTCTATTCCCATTTCCATAAGAAAATCAAAAAAGAAAACGTGCCAATAATGGTCACGTATCTTATTGCAGAGTTATTAATCGTTGCGAGTATTAGCCTCTACTCTTTATCGCTAATAGCCTAGGCTCTAGGAGCAATTTCGCCAGCCTTTTGAAGGGCTGTTTTTGTGATGATTGGGCCAAATAGTTCGTAGACGAGCGTTGAGGAAAGAATAACTGCGACGATCATCGAGCCAAGCTCAGGTTTTGAAGCCGCTAGAATGTTACCAGCCGTTGTGGCTAAACCGATTGCAACACCTGCTTGAGGAACAAGACAGAAGCCAAGGAACTTCTTAACGGTAGGTTCAGCACCCGTGATTTTCGCTCCAAGGAAGGCTCCTGACCATTTTCCAGCAAATCTGAAGAAGAGGTATAAAGCGGCAACGGTAATGACGACTAAGCCATTGTCTCCAGCGAAGATGGTGAGGTTAAGATGGGCTCCGCTTAAAAGGAAGAACATCATCTATATTGGGGTTGTGAACCTATCAAGGAATTCGAATGTCTTGATACTGTCGCTACGTAAGTTGACGTATATAGCACCCGCTGCCATACATGTAAGAAGGGAGCTAAGTTCAAACTCACCCATAAACTCTTGTTTGAATAGATAGTAGAAACCTAATGACGCAAAGACGATAAATAAAACCCATCCGGTTCTATTCGCTCTTGAAAGGAAGAATCTACACGCAAAGGAGAGGATAAGTCCAAGAACGGCACCGATTCCAAGAGAAATAAGGATTTCCAAAAGTGGCTTTAAGAACATAGCGTATGGATCAAATCCACTGCCAACTGCCACTGTTTTTGCAATTTGGAAAAGAACTGCGAAAAGAATCAAGGCAGCAGCATCGTCCAAAGCGACAACTGGAAGAAGCGTTTGTGACACAGGACCATGGGCACGATATTGTTTGATGACCATGATGGTTGCAGCTGGAGCTGTGGCGGCTGCAATTGCGCCCAATGAAAGTACAAGAGGGAGAGGAATGTTATTTGGGAATAACAAATAAGCGACAATCAAAATTGCGACTACCGCTAACGAAGCAAACAAGCTCTCAAGAGCGGTGATGACTAAAACTTTCTTACCAACGGCTTTAAGGGTTGAACGCTTAAATGAAGAGCCGATTGAAAAGGCAATGAAGCCAAGTGCTGCATTGTTAACCCAAGATAATCGCTCAACATATCTAAAAACCGGGTTTGCGGAGGTTCCAGCATTAAGGAAGTCGAAACCATTAAAGAAGAGCCCGAAAACAAAAGGTCCCATTAAAATGCCAGCGACAATATAACCTGTGACGTTTGGCATTTTGATTACCTTCATGAGTCTTGTTGAAAGAAGGCCGACTAATACAAGAGCGGCCACATAAAGGAAGATATATGGTTCCATTAGAATGCGCCTTCGTAGTCTTCAAGTGGAAGGGTGAACATTGCGCCCTTAACGCTTTGGAAGTTCTCTGTATGTTCGCGGATGGTTTTTTTGAGTTCTTCCACTTTATCGCTATCAATGACGAACATCGAAACAGTTGATTCGTCTTTGTTTTCAGCTTCCCAGTGTGCGAGATGGAAAAATGAATGTTCTTCAGGGAGTTTTCCTTCTAAAGCGTGTCTAAGAGAAGATCCTCCAAGAAGGGTGCCATTATATCCGCTTGAACGGATGTTTTCTAAGGCCCTAATAGCAGCAGAGCCGTTTTCGAGAATAAGGAATAGAATTCGTTTCATAAATACCCTCTTTCAAGTATTACAACGAGATTATAGACCTCTAAAAGAGAATGTGTGAAAAACCTTGTAAATTCTTTATCTCAATTTTTTCATTTTTTATGAATTGCCCTAAAAATTGTCAAAAACTAAAAATTTTTTCAAAAAAACGACATTTTTCTCGATGGTTCCTAGTCTTTTTTCAAACTAAAGTGACAAAAACTGATACTTTTTTAATAAAAAGTTGTAAAAATCAACACAAAACCGCTAAAAGGAACAGCAAGATTGTCATATTAGAAAAACCTAAAATATCTAAAGATATTAGCAACTTTGGAACACAGCACATGGTTTTCGTATGTAGGCCTCCTGTTTGTGCTCCCCAATAAAAGAAAGGGAAAATATGGAAAAGGAAAAATCCTTATCTAAGCCTGGAAAGGGAAAGTTCGTCGCTTCTGTCGTCGCTCTTCCTCTTATGATTGCCGCTGGCATCGGTCTAGGCGTAGCTAACAGTCTCGGCTTCAACGAGTACGCCAACACATTAACAACCTATCTTTGCAAAGCCCCTGAAGACGACGCTCGTACAACAAGCGTTCCAGGCATGGGCGATGAACTTGCAGTTGAATGTGAACGTGAAGGTATTGTTTTGCTTCACAACGATGGTACTCTCCCACTCGCTAAGTCAGACGTCACAAAGGTCAATGTATTCGGTCATGGTTCCGTCGACTGGTACATTATGTCCTCCGGCTCTGAAATGGTCGGTACAAAAGGTCACGATGCTTATGACCTTAACTCAGCATTGGAACACTATGGTATTGAAGTTAATACCAAAATCTCAGACTACTACAAGAAGTGGCAAGAACCTGTCGGTGATAAAAATACAATTTTCAGCGATCTCAACAGTTACTTCCAAATTCGTGAGCCTTCATTAGAAACCGAAACTGAGTACCAACAAATCTACGAAGAAGCAAAGACATACAGTGACACTGCTCTCTTTGTCCTCTCACGTCACGCTGGTGAAAACTCAGACTGTCTTCACTACCAAAACAAGGTTAAAGGCCAACCAACAGACGAAACCCGTGACTACCTTGAAATCTCAACAGAAGAAGAATACACACTTCGCAAACTCGCTGAAGATTTTGAAAACGTTATCGTCGTCATCAACTCAACCAACAATATGACTCTCGACTTTGTCGAAGCAATTGAAGGTGTTGATGCATGTATCAGCGTCGGTGTTACCGGTGGTCAAGGCGCTCTTGCTATCCCTGAAGTTCTCTTCGGCGATGTCAACCCATCAGGCCACTTAACTGATACACTCCCATATAGACCAGAATACAACATCACCTACTACCGCTCATGTGCAAAACACACACGTCACTACACTGGCGGCAAATCATCAGACTTCTTCAGCAAAGCTGGTAGAGGTTCAGGCGGTGGTATCTTCTACAACTACGCTTGCTACTCAGAATATGCTGAAGGCATTTACATGGGCTATCGTTGGTTCGAAACCGCTGATGAAGAAGGTTTCTGGGACAACGATCCATACGAAGGATACGAAAGTGTCGTTCAATATCCATTCGGCTTCGGTATGAGCTACACCGACTTCAGCTGGGAATTCGTTAAAGCCAGCATGAACGAAGAAAGCGAAATCGAAGAAAATGACACCATCAACCTTGATGTCAAAGTCACCAACACTGGCTCAGTCGCTGGTAAGGACGTTGTTGAGGTTTACCTCACTGCTCCATACACCCCAGGCGGCATCGAAAAATCAGTCCGTAAACTCGTCGGCTTTGCTAAAACTCCATTACTCAACCCTGGCGATTCAGCAACAGTCACCATCGAAGTCCTCACCAAAGACTTCAAGTCATATGACGACTATGACAAAAATGAGAACGGCTTTACCGGTTACGAATTAGAAGCTGGTAACTACGACCTCTACTTCATGACAGACGCTCACAATGTCAAAGACATGGCAAAGAGCAAAGTCACATACAAAGTCTCAAGAGACATCCAAATCACCGAAGACGAAAAGACCGGCAACACTGTCGAAAACCGTTTCACAGGTGATACCGCATACGAAGATATGCCAATCGACGGCTCATCAGTTGACCAAGACGTCAAATACGTCAGCCGTGCCGATTTCCCACCTCTTCTTACTGACTGTGAACCAGACAAACCATGGACTGACAAGCTCATGCAACGTGCTAATAACATCACAGTAGCAAACTACTCATTCTCAAAGGAAATGAGTGACAACTGGGACAACGCTACCGAAGACTACTTCGGAAACCCAATCCCAACAGAAAAACCAACATGGAGCTCAGGCGGATCAGGAAGACTCATCGTTAACGGTGAACTTACTGAACTTGGTATGGAACTCGGTGCTGACTACAACGCAGAAGGCTGGAATGGTCTTCTCGATCAAGTCACCTTCAACCAAGCCAAGAAGATCGTCACAATGAACTCACAATATAAGTCAGCCGGCGTCGAAGAAATCGGCTTACGTACCAACGACGATGGCATATTCGTCCACGCTGAAGGCGCTGCTATGATCGGTGGCGGTCTTGGCCAAAACGAAGACATCAACTGTCCAGCATACCCAGGCCCAACAATGGTTTGCCAAGCTTGGAACAAAGTTCTCACCTACATGCTCGGTAAGAGTATGGGTAACGATATGAACTCTGCTGGTAAAGACGCTATCTACTCTCCAAACTGCAACCTCCACCGTTCAACTTACGGCGGCAGAAACTGCGGTTACCAATCAGAAGATCCATATCTCTCAGGTCACTATGTCGCTGAAATCATCAAAGGTATCGGCGTCTATGGTAAAACCACATTCGTCAAACACTTTGTTTGTAACGACCAAGACTTCAACCGTATGGCTCAATTCACATGGCTTACAGAACAAGCTTTACGTGAACTTTATCTCCGCTCATTCGAAGAAGCTATCAAGAACGGCGACAGCTGTGCTGTTATGACTTCATTCAACCGTGTCGGCGGTATCTGGGCTGGCGGTAACGAAGCTCTTCTCCAAGGTGTCCTCCGTAATGAATGGGGATTCCATGGCCAAATCATCACTGATATGACCGAAAACGCAACAAACATGGACGTTGGCTTCCACTTCAGATATGGCGGCAACATCAACCTTATCTCTGCAACCGGCACCGTTGCTAATGCAATCGGCACAGAAGCAACCACACCAGTCCGTGTTCAATGGCGTATGCGTGAAGCTATCCACGAAATCGCATATTCATACACCCACTCACTCTGGAAGAACGCAACATACAACGCATCAGCAGATCCACAAGATGTTGTCGTTTCATTACCATCAGTCGGTGCTTACGAATGGTGGAGACCAGCTCTTATCTCTCTCGATGCCTTCGCTTATGGCGGACTCCTCATCGGTGGATTCGCAGCTGTTAGCTCAATCATCAAATACTTTGGCAAGAAAGAACAGGAGGCCTAATCATGAGTTTCATTAAAAAACACCCAGTAGCTTCCGTCTCAATCGCCGTTCTCGCAGTTGCTGCAATCGTTTCCGGCGTTTCATTTGGCACCTACTCAGCCGAATACAACACAAAAGTTGCAAAGATCAACGCAGACAGAGAAAGACTCAAAGCCAAATTACCACAACTTCCTGAGGAAGTATTCATCGATAACGGTTACTTCACCTACGATGACACTGAAAAAACTGTCAGCAATACAAAATCCGCTTTCAAAGGCGCATATGTCTATGAAGCAGAAGCCGCAACCATCGCTCTTAACGATGCAACCGCTCCAGCTTCATACGTTGATGTTGCAGGAACCGCATGGAAAACCATTGCTGGTCTCGAGAAGAAAGGTGGCAACGTCACATTCACAATCACCACTACTTCTTACGGCCTTTCAGACATCGACATCGTTCTCGCATCATGCTGGAAAAATGCTAAAGGCGAAATGCAAGCAATCAGCAACATCAGTGATTACATCAAGATCGAGATGAACGGTCTTCTTGTTAAGACTGAAGAATGCGAAATTCCTGATGATGGTTCATATCAGCACCTTATCCTTAAGAACACTCACCTTATCGAAGGCAATAACACCTTAACAATCAAGACTGCTGTCTATAACACATTAGGTGGAACTGACTTATACGTCATGCCAAACATCCGCAATGTCGCTGTTGCAACTGACGTTAGCGTCACCATTCCAGAATAATCCCACAACAAATTAATCTCTTAGGGCCACTCACGTGGTCCTTTTTTTACTCTCAAAGTTGCAAGATTGATTAAGAAGAAGGATAATTTTCTATGAAAATTGAACATGGAGGTTCAAATACATGATAGTTAATGCTGCTAGAATGTTGAGAGAAGCCCGCGCAGGCCACTACGCTGTCGGACAATTCAACATCAACAACCTTGAATGGACCAAAGCCATTCTTCTCACCGCTGAAGAGCAAAAATCACCAGTTATCCTTGGTGTCAGCGAAGGCGCTGCCAAGTACATGGGCGGCTTCAAAGTCGTCGCTGCTATGGTTCGTGCTTTAGACGAATGCCTCGGCATCACCGTTCCAGTCGCTCTTCACTTAGACCACGGCTCATACGATGGTGTTAAAAAATGCATCGAAGCTGGTTTCTCATCAGTTATGTTTGATGGAAGCAGCCTCCCATTTGAAGAAAACATCGCAAAAACAAAAGAACTCGTTAACCTTGCTCACGACAAAGGCTTATCAATCGAAGCTGAAGTCGGTGCAATCGGCGGAACCGAAGACGGCATCACTGCTGATGGCGAAGTCGCAGATCCAGAAGAATGTGCAAAGATCGTTGCCCTTGGCGTCGATTTCTTAGCTGCTGGTATCGGCAACATCCACGGTCTCTATCCAGCTGACTGGTCAGGCCTCAAGATCGATGCTCTTAAGAAGATCCAAGAAGCAACAGGTGGCATCCCACTCGTTCTCCACGGCGGAACAGGCATCCCAGATGAACAAATCAAAGACGCTATCGCAAACGGCATGGCAAAAATCAACGTCAACACCGACTGCCAACTCGTCTTCGCTGCTGCAACTCAAGAATACTGCTTAGCAGGCAAAGCCAGCCCAACAGCTGACAACGCAAGCAAAGGCTACGACCCACGTAAGCTTCTTAAGCCAGGATTCGAAGCAATCAAAGCCAAAACCAAAGAAAAGATGGAACTCTTTGGCTCAGTTGGCAAAGCTTGCTAATTCCAGCAAAAAATTCATTGACCCCCTTTATGGGGGTCTTTCTTTTTTGGTATACTTAGCAGACAAGAAAAAGGGTAAAAATATGGAAAAATATATTGAATGGTACAACGAACAAAAAATCTGGGTTAAGGTTGTTTTGGCAATCTTTTGGTTTCCAGCATTCTTCTATCGTCTCTTTAAGTTGATCTTAATTCATGAAAAGATTCCAACAGCTCAACTTGCTTACTTCATTCTAACGATTATTCCTGCGGTTGGTTTCATCTTTGTAATCATTGACGTCATCTATGCGTTTAAGGGAGTGATTCCTCTCTGGATCGACCTCGATACCGAAGAAAAAGAAGAAAACTAAGCATCATAAAAGCCGCCTTATGAGGCGGCATTTTTATTTTTGCCTTTCAATCATCACTAGTTCAGGCTTACCGATCGTAACTTTCGTATACGATGGGATGCTTTCAATGCAGAAGACGTTAGAGCCAATGGTTACATGATCTCCAATTTGAATATCTCCAAGAATTGAAGCGCCGGAATATATAGTGACATAGTCTCCTACCGTTGGGTGACGTTTAGTGCCTTTCATCTTTATGCCTTTTGCTAAAGATAATGCGCCTAATGTAACGCCTTGATAGATTTTGACGTTCTTTCCGATGATGGTTGTTTGACCAATAACGACACCAGTGCCATGGTCGATAAAGAACGGACAACCAATCGTTGCGCCTGGGTGGATGTCGATTCCCGTTAATGAGTGAGCTTCTTCAGCAATGATTCTCGCTTGAAGTTTGTAGCCTAAACTATCTAACAAGTGAGCGACACGGTGATAAGAAATAGCTTTATATCCAGGATAAGCGAGTATTACTTCTTCTTCGCTGTCGACAGCTGGATCGCTTTCCATATAGAAGGCAAGGTCTTCCTTTAATTTTGATTTGACCTCATCTAGCGAAGAAATGAAATCGTCACACTTCTCTTTGTTTTGCTCGATTTCCTTAAAAAAGAGTTCTTGGATTTCTTTAGAGGATTCGATTCCTTTAATGACGTGATTATATATTGGGTTAAGAATGTCTTTTACCATGTATATCTATCTCCTTTGTCAGGGAAAATCGCTACGACTTTCTTTCCTTTGATGTTATTTGACTTGATGTAATTAATCGCCCCAAGAAGTGAAGCACCACTAGAGATACCGATATCAATCGATTCGACTTCTCTAATTTGCTTGGCCATCTCTATGGACTCTAATCCTTTAACGGCAACAATATCATCAACATATTCTTCTAAATATGTATTAGGGACGAAGTTTGCTCCAATGCATTGAATGAGATGAGGGCCTGCCACTCCTTTTGTTAAAAGAGGGGATTCTTCAGGTTCGACTCCGATAATCCTTACCTCAGGTTTGGCTTCTTTGAAGAACTTGCCGATTCCAGATATCGTTCCACCCGTTCCAATGCCTGCGAAGACATAATCAACATCGCAAAGATCGTTTAGGATTTCTGGGCCAGTCGTTTTGTAATGGGCTAAAGGGTTATTGATGTTATCAAATTGGGAGAATATGAATGAGTTGGGTATTTCTTCTAGTAACGAAGCGGCCTTATCATTGCATTCTTTCATGCCACCCTTAACAAGAACAAGCTCACCGCCATATGACTTAATGATTTCTCTTCTTTGGACGGATGCAGATTCAGGCATAACGATGATGCATCTATAGTTAAAAGCTTTTGAGAAATAAGCAAGGGAAATGCCGGTGTTTCCGCTTGTGGCTTCGATGACTGTTCCCTCTTCCTTCAGCTTGCCTTCCTTTTTATATTCGACAAGCATGTTGTAGGCTGCTCTATCCTTTATCGAACCTGTAGGGTTAGTGTTCTCAACCTTAGCGTATAACTCCGATTCTAAAGCATATGCCTTCTCTAAATTAACTAATCTGATTAGTTTAGTGTTTCCAAGACCTTTGATATTCATACGAAAATGATACATCCTCAAAAAAGCGTTGTAAAAGAAGACGATAAAAGAAAACCCAGCAAGCAGCTGGGATAAAATCTTGTTGGTGGATCTGACCGGGATCGAACCGGCTACCTTCTCGTTGCGAACGAGACGCTCTCCCAAGTGAGCTACAGACCCAAGCGCGCTTGTATTATAAATATTTTATAGAACACTTACAAGGTAAGCGGCTTCTTCGAAACCCAAATTGTAAAATGGCAGATTTGATACGCGATTTGTCATCAAATTTTTCGTAAACGCAGTCAAAAAGATATGGTTTTTCGTTACCGTTCATTGAAAAAGATTTTATATACGAGGCTTGATGGGCGAACTTTTTGGCTCTTTCCATACAATGTATAAATCTCCAAATTTTTGATTGTAAAAATTAGTTAGAGAAAGGGCTACAAAAACAACATATTCAGAAAAATTTCCTCTAAACCGTTTACAAAGCCGTTTTAATTAAGTCCCTTTTCTTGGAGGACTTATGGATAAGGTTATCGCGATTATCGATTTGAAAAGTTTTTATGCCTCTTGCGAATGCGCATGCAGACATTTAGATATTTTCACTACGCCTTTAGTCTGCGTTGACCCATATAGAAGCGGAAACAGCGTCGTAATGAGCGTTACGCCGTTCCTTAAGGAAAAGTATGGGGTAAGCAACGTTTGTAGAAGGAAGGAACTTCCAGACGTTCCAGGCATGATTTATGCAGTCCCAAGGATGTCCTATTACCTAAATATGTCATGCAGGGTCGTTTCCATATTCTTGGATTACGTTGCAGAGGAGGATTTACACGTATATTCAGTCGATGAATCATTCCTTAATATAGGGCCTTATCTGAAGATGTATGGGTGCACGCCTGAAGAGCTCGTTTCCCGTATTCAAAAAGATATAAAGGACAAGCTTGGTTTGTTAGCGACTGCTGGCATTGGCCCAAATATGTTTTTAGCAAAAGCAGCCTTAGATAATGAAGGAAAGAAGAGAGCTCCATATATCGCCCACTGGGGTTATGAAGACGTGCCATCCAAACTATGGAACATAAACCCAATAACCAATGTTTGGAGCATCAGCACTGGCACATCAAGACATCTATCAAGAATTGGCATCCGTTCACTTAAAGATTTAGCCCTTGCCCCTACCGAACTTCTAGAAAGAGAATTCGGTATTATGGGCCTTCAGCTAAAAGATCTCGCTAACGGGCTTGATGGAAGTGAGATACCAGAAAAGTACATACCTAAGAACACTTCTTTATCAAACGGACAAACGTTAATACAAGGCTATTACCCTGATGAGCTTCGCCTGATTTTAAGAGAGATGAATGACGATTTATCCAATAGATTAAGAGCGCAAAGGTGTTCTGCGGGGAAAGTCTCACTATTCATTGGCTACGATGGAGGCGATACCTTTGCAAAAAGTTGGACCATGCCATACCTAACAAACGATACCGATACACTTTATGAGGCGCTTGAAGACATCCTTATGACAAATACCGAAGAGAGACTCATAAGAAACATCAGTATCTCTTATTCGTCTATAAGAGAAACATATGCAAAACAGCTCTCTTTCTTTGAAAAGATTGAAAGACAGATAGAAAGATCAGCCCTCGACGAGACGCTAGATGGCATTAGGTCGATGTTTGGCAAAAACAGCGTTCTAAGAGCAAGCTCCCTATATGAGCGTAGCACAGCAAGAAGAAGACATGATCAGATTGGAGGACATAGACGATGAACGAACGAGGAATGAAGAAATGGGCGCCATACAAATCATTAGACTCCCAAGCCGATTTTTTGGCGAAGATGCGTTATCAAAAGACAAAAGTAGAAAAACCAAAACTTATGGAAGAAACCGTCAACTCAATAAACGAGATACTGGTTAACTATCGCGGCCAAAAAGTCATAGTTTCATATTACGAAGATGGCTATATCAATAAGATAAAAGGAATAATCTCATACATAAACGCGCCTTTTAAATATCTAATAATAAATGAGAAAAGAGTGGACTTTAGAAACTTGGTAGGTTTAACAAAGGCCGCTTGAAGAGTATAATTGTTTTTATCATGTAGGAGGTTTCTTATGGCAAAAGCAGGAAAACCTATCAATTTAAAAAAAGGCGGCCTAATTTGGTCAATCTGGAATTTTGTTGAAGCTATCGTTTTGATCACTCTTGGCGTTTTCGCAATGATCAACAGCAACAACGGAGGATTCCAATCATCATTATTCTTAATCCTTTCAATCGTAATGATGGCAGCAGGTTCATTTAGAATCATTTCGAACTTCTTGCCAATCATCACTTGTGTTGGAACCGATTATGAAACTAAAGAAGCAGTCAGAGCCAAGATTTCTTATGACTTAGCTATCTTCGGCGTCATCGAACTCACTCTTGGTATCGTTCTTTGCATGAACTACTCAAGCATATTCGAAACCATCAAGAACCTTCTTGTCTCTGCAACCTCTATTCTTCTTATTGCGGGTGGCGGTGCTCTCATTATCTTTGCAATTGCATTCATCGTCGCAAAGTTCTATAAAATCCACTTGCCAATCTTCGAAATCATTCTCGGTGTTATCTTATTAGCATTAGGCATCGTCATCTTGGTTTTGAAAAAAGACATTTTATTCACAATCTTATTCTTCGTCATCGGCCTTTGCTTAGCCATCTTCGGTATTAGCGAAATCGTCATGACAATCAGAGTAATATCAAAACAAAAAACCAAGAAAAGCGATTACACCAAAAAAGACAAAAAAGACGCAGTCGAAGTTGAAGTAATCGAAAAGAAAAAAGATTCCAAGAAATCCAAGAAGTAAAAGAAACAAAAGGAAAAGGAGCCGCTTGGCTCCTTTATTTTTTTGCTTCCATCAAGTTCTTAAGCAGGGCGAGTCTTGTTAATAACCCAACCCCTCCTGGAACAGGTGTTTGTTTTTCGATTGGAAGGTTTGGAACGGCGTCTCCATGGAGTTTTCCATCTTCGCCTTTATTGATGCCGACATCGACTAACCACGCGGTTGGTTTAAACTCATATGATTCATCAATGTATCCTTGCTTTCCGATTGCCGCGACAATGAGGTCAGCGTTCTTTATGAACATTCTTCTATCCTCGTCCTTTGTTCTTGAGTGAAGAACAGTGACGTTACAGTTTCTTTCAAGAAGGAGTCTTGCCATAGGTTTTCCTACGATATCGCTTCTTCCTAACACAACAGCGTTTTTGCCATTAAAATCAAATCCGTTGTCGCCAAGATAATCAACTATGCCTTTTGGGGTACAGCAAACATAATGTGAACCAAGGACAAATCCATCAACATCTTTAGCAGGTGAAATGGTTTCGTTAATCTTTTCTTCTCTAATGTGCTTTGGCACAGGAAGCTGGACGAGGATTCCTGTGATTGATGGATTCGCGTTTTGCTTTCTTATAAGCTCGAGGACTTCCTCTTCTGTTACATCTTCTTCAAAGACGGTTTGAATGGCGGTGATACCAACTTCCGCTGCATCCTTTTTCTTGCCACGAACATAGCTTTCGCTGGCAGGATTGTGGCCAACAGTAATGATTGAAAGAACTGGGACTTCAGCCATTTTTTCGACAGACTCTCTGATCTTGTCTTTTTCTAATTGAACGTATTCTTTTATTTCCATAGGTTTCTAAGACCATAATACAACGATATGACGTTTATTACACTAAAAAAGGTCAGGTTCCCCTGACCTTGTTTCTTTTCGTTAAAAATTACTTAACGAGGTTGATTAATAATTTTGCTGCTTCGCCGCTTGTGCTTGATGTTGAAGATGATTCGACGCCTGAGTTAAGAACCATGATGAGAAGAGCGAGGAAGAGGAAGAGAACAGCGAATCCGAATGTAAACCAGCTGATGATCTTCTCTGAACCACGTTCTTTGGTTTTGACGAAGACGTTGAGACCGCCACCGGTGATAGCGCCAGAAGCACCTTCTGACTTACCGCCTTGAAGTAAGCTTAAAATGATCAATATAAGGGAAACGATGATGAATAAGATGTCATAAAATTTCATACGTTAATACTCCGAACGCTATTCGCGCTAAAAAAGTTTATATTAGTTCGGCTCTTTTATCAACGAAGAATCACTATATAAATAGTGAGTTTTTCAGTGCAAAATGCCGTTTTTTCCAAAATATACGGAATTTGCAGGGGTTTTTACTTTCCGATGCTTGCCTTTATCTCAAGAATAACGTCACGAATTTGAGCAGCTCTTTCGAAGTCGTAAGTCTTTGCTGCTTCCTTCATTTCTTTCTCTAGAGTCTTAAGACGCTTATCGATTTCGCTCCTGGACATCTTGCTTGCGTTGGCAAGAAGTTTGTCTTCGTCTTTGTCGTTATTTGTAAGCGGAGGTCTAATTTCTTTGATGATTGTTTGAGGGACGATTCCATATTCGTCATTGTAGGCTTTTTGTATCTCCCTACGACGATTTGTCTCATCAATGCATTCCTTCATCGAACGAGTGATGTGCTCTGCGTACATGATGACTTTGCCATTCGCGTTTCTTGCGGCACGGCCAGTGATCTGAATAAGAGATGTTGTTGATCTAAGGAATCCTTCTTTGTCAGCGTCTAATATGCAGATAAGCGATACTTCAGGGATATCGAGACCTTCTCTAAGAAGGTTGATACCAACAAGAACGTCATATTTGCCTTTTCTTAATTGATATATGATCTCGGTTCTTTCAAGGGTTTTGGTTTCGTTTTGGAGATAGGTGACTTTGATGCCTGCTCCTTTAAGATATGCGGTTAAATCCTCTGCCATTCTGATTGTAAGAGTGACGATCATGACGCGTTCGTTTCTCTCTATACGTTCCTTGATTTCTGACATGATGTCATCAATCTGGCCAAGAGGCTTTCTTACCTCGATTATTGGATCAAGAAGCCCTGTAGGACGGATGATTTGCTCTGCAACTTCATGACCACATCTATCGAGCTCGTAGTCACCTGGCGTAGCGGATGTGCAAACGACCGAAGAAGGCATAAGTCCTTCGAATTCGGAGAAGTTTAATGGCCTATTATCCAAGGCGCTTGGCAAACGGAAGCCAAATTCAACAAGGGTTTCCTTACGTGAACGATCGCCGTTATACATGCCTTTTACTTGAGGGAAGCTGACGTGTGATTCATCAACCATCAAGAGATAATCTTCTGGGAAGTAATCCATCAAGCAGAAAGGACGTTGTCCTGGTTTACGCTTATCGATGTGTCTTGAATAGTTTTCGATGCCTGGGCAACGACCAAACTCTTTCAATGACTCCATGTCTTGTCTTGTTCTCATTTCAAGACGTTCTGCTTCAAGGTATTTTCCTTCAGCTTTAAAGTAGGCAAGTCTATCTTCTAATTCTTCGGAGATTGTGACGCACGCTTCTTCAATTCTCTTTCTTGATGAAGCGTGATCATAGGCAGGATAGATTGGATAAGTTAAGAATGATTGAGTAACTTCGCCACTCACCTTATCGACGGCGCAGATTCTTTCAACGTCATCGCCAAAGCAGTCGATACGTATATAGAATTCCGAGGCAAACATAGGACAGATATCGATGATGTCTCCATGGACCCTGAAGTTGCCTGGGCCTAAGTCGAAGTTGTTTCTAGAGTATTGGGCTTCAACGAGTTTATCGAAGAAGGCTTTGCGGTCAATGGTTTCTCCAACACGAACCTCGAAAACAAGGCCACGATATTCATCAGGATCAGCAAGGCCATAGATAGCCGCGACAGAAGCGACGACAATGGTGTCTCTTCTCTCGATGATGGAGTTGACTGCGCTTGTTCTAAGCATCTCAATCTCTTCGTTCATCATTGCGTCTTTTGCAATATATGTATCGGTCTTCGGGATATAGGCTTCAGGTTGGTAAAAGTCGAAGTTCGAAACAAAATATTCGACCCTGTTATTTGGGAAGAGCTCTTTGAATTCGCCATAAAGCTGAGAGGCTAAAGTCTTATTATGAACAAGGACTAATGTAGGCCGATTTAAGGCAGCGATGATATTGGCGTCAGTAAAAGTCTTACCAGTACCGGTAGCGCCTAAAATAACTTGGACCTTCTTGCCTTCCTCAACTCCTTTTAAGATTTTTTCAATTGCAGCAGGTTGATCGCCTGTTGGCTTGAAAGGAGAGACGAGTTCAAATTTATGCGAATCGTTTAACGCCATCTATTTACCCTTCTTCTCACTCTCATCTATGAGTCTACGGATCTTCTTTTTCTTTCTTCTAATATAGAAAGGCTCAAATCCTTCGCCATTGATTGTCTTGGCTTTGGTGAATGAGACAAATGCTCTTGGGTCAACTGAAGCAATGAATTGCTTGAGTTCAGTTGTCTCGACTTCGTTAATAACAACGCGGACTAATTTTCTTGTTTCGCCAGTGTATGCGCCAATTGTGTCGAATTCGGTTGCACTATGTTCCATTCTATTAATGACATAGTCCTTAATCTCTTCGTGCTTCTCACTGATGATGTCACAAATGACAAACGCAGAAGCGTTAACGTACATGATTTGAATAGCAATTGCACAGCAAACCGCACATAAAATACCGATAACAGTGAGCACAAAGTTATTCTTATCACCAAGCCTAACGAAAGCGCCAAGGATGATTAACGAGCTATCGATTACAAGACTTGATGTGCCTTCTTTGATTTCACTATAGCGAGCAATGATGAATGAAACGATGTTGAAGCCACCGGTTGAGCCGTTTCCTCTATAAGCAAGAGCGACGCCAGCACCACAAAGGATGCCACCGACAACAGAGCAAAGAAGAAGTGATCCTACGCCTTGAGGGCCGCCTGCAATGGCGCTTTCATAAATATCGTCAAGACCAACAAGGCTTCCTAAATCAAAACGGTAAATCAAGGCGAAGACAAGAGGATAGACAATCATCGCTACAAGGGTATGAAGGGAGAACTTCTTTCCTACGACTATAAGACCGACAAGCCATAAGCTTACTTGGGAAATAGCAACAACGATATCCGTGCACTTGAAACCGGTCAACCCTTCGACCCAGTAGTTAACGATAATACCGATCGAAGAAACACCACCGGATATGATTCCGCATGGCGCGATGAAAAGAGCGTCGCCAAAAGCCATGACGATGCATCCAAGAACAACAAGAAGTACATCAAAGACTTCTTTCCTTATGATTTTCTTATCTACTACTATCTCTTGATTGCTCATTTTGAATTAAACGAAAGTGACTCCAAATATGCGTCGATAAATTGATCCAAATCTCCATCCATAACTCCTTGGACATCGCTTGTTTCAGTGCCAATGCGGTGATCCTTAACCATGGTGTATGGGCAGAAAACATATGAACGGATTTGGCTTCCCCACTCAATGTTCTTTTGTTCGCCGACTACCGACTTGAGCTTAGCTTCGCGTTCTTCAACTTTTCTTTGCATAAGCTTATCAGCGAGCATTTCCATACAGGTCTGTTTGTTAAACAATTGGCTTCTCTCGATTTCGCAAGAGACAACAATTCCTGTAGGGATGTGGGTAATACGTACGGCAGAAGAGACTTTGTTGACGTTTTGTCCGCCAGCGCCACCACTTCTAAACGTATCGACTCTTAAATCTTTTTGATCAATGACGACATCGCTAACCTTTCCGAATTCTGGAATGACGTTTACCGATGCGAACGAAGTATGTCTTCTTGCGTTTGAATCAAAAGGGGAAATACGCACCAAACGATGGACGCCTTTCTCTCCTTTAAGAAGGCCATAGACATTCTTGCCACTGACTTTGACTGTCGCGCTTTTGCATCCAGCTTCTTCGCCGTTCTCATAGTTGAGAACCTGCCACTTAAGATGGTGCGATTCAGCATAACGGCTATACATACGGAATAGCATGTCAGCCCAATCCATTGCTTCCGTTCCGCCAGCGCCTGGGTGAATTTCAAGTGTGCAGTTTAGTGAGTCGTACTCACCTCTGAAGAGAAGGTTTGTTCTAAGAACTTTGATTTTCTTTAAAAGTTCCTTTTCCATTCCCTCAAGAAGTTCGCACATCTCTTGGCTTGATGAGTCTGGTTCGTCCAAAAGAAGAACGAGTTCGTCAAACTCATCTTTAACAGATTGATATCCTTCAACTTTGCCTTTGGCATCGTTGAGTTTATTGACAACTTCTAAAGCAGACTTTTGATCATTCCAAAAATCTGCTTCGTTTTGCTTTGCATCTAATGCAGCAATCTCAGCGTTTAACTTATCGAGGTCAAAGAGAACCACCGAGTTGCGAAACAAGCTTCCCAATGTTTTGGGCGTCTTGTCTTAATTCGACTAACTCTTTCATATATTCCTTTTTCCTGATTATTCGTTTGCTGGGGTTTCTTGTTGTTGAGGTTGTGGTTGAACTCTTCTTTCGAGTTTAACGTTGATAAGGTTGAATGCAGTATCAACTGCTGCTTTATCGTTCATCTCTTTGAAGAGGTCGTAACCTTCGTTAACGTAGTCCTGAAGTGGGTTACGTTGAGCGTAGCTTCTTAATGAGATGCCGTCACGGAGGTGTGACATTGTATCGATGTGTCCTTGCCAGTTACGGTCAATGACTTTAAGTGAGATGGTACGTTCGACATTGTCTGCTTCTTTTGTAGACCATGTCTTTCTCTTTTCGAGGTATGCGTTATAAAGAAGATCGCCAAGGTCATCGCCTGCTTCTTCGTATGGTGCATTATCATATGCGGCTGCATCGATTGAACCGACTGGTAAGAATTGAGGCTCAACGAGTCTCTTAAGAGAATCGCCAGAAATGATGCCTGCTGCGTTGGTTGTATCGATTGCCTTTTGAGCAAGGAACATACCTGTTGTTTTGAAGAATTCACGGATTAAGTCGACGATGTCATCTGCCATAAGAATAGCGTCACGCTTTTTATAGATGATGTCACGTTGCTTAGCTAAAACGTCGTCGTAGTCTTTAAGGTTCTTACGAACGTCGAAGTTCTTACCTTCGATTTGCTTTTGAGCGTTTGTGACAGCGTTTGTTAACATCTTGTTCTCATAAGCTTCGTCTTGGAGATTCTTAACGAATAAATTACGGAGGTTGTCTGGTGCGAATCTTCTCATGAGTTCATCATCGAATGAGATGTAGAAACGGGAATAGCCTGGGTCGCCTTGACGTCCACTACGACCACGTAACTGGTTGTCGATACGTCTTGATTCGTGACGTTCTGTGCCGAAGACACAAAGACCGCCAAGAGCTTTGATTTCGTCTGTGAGTTTGATATCGGTACCACGGCCTGCCATGTTAGTAGCAAGTGTGACTGCACCTTTCTCACCAGCGTGAGAAATAATTTCTGCTTCACGTGCTTGGTTCTTAGCGTTTAAGACTTCGTGTGGAACTCCTGCTTCTGTAAGAAGAGCAGAGATTTCTAAGTTGGATTCAACTGAGACAGTACCGATAAGGATTGGTTGTCCTGTTGCGTGTCTTTCTTTGACAGCTTGGACAAGCGCTTTAAGTTTAGCTTGATGAGTACCGAAGATGAGGTCGCCATCATCGATACGTTGGACTGGACGGTTGGTTGGGATGCAAACAACCTTCATATTGAAAATTGAGTTGAATTCCTCTTCTTCTGTTTTTGCAGTACCAGTCATGCCTGAGAGTTTCTCGTAGAGACGGAAGAAGTTTTGATATGTGATGGTTGCGAGAACAACTGTTTCTTGTTTGATTTCGCAGCCTTCTTTAGCTTGGATTGCTTGTTGGAGACCATCGTTGTATTCACGGCCTGGCATGATACGTCCGGTGAATTGGTCAATTAATTGAATCTTGTGTTCTTCGTCGACCATATATTCGACATCACGTGCCATGATGTAGTTTGCTTTAAGAGCTTGGTAGATACGGTGGATGAGGTCTTCGTTCTCTGGATCGTAGAGGTTATTAACGCCGAACATTCTTTCAGCTTTGTGGGTACCTTCTTCGGTAAGAGAACATGCTTTATCTTTGACATCGATTTCGTAATCTTTGTCCTTTTTGAGGTACTTAACGAAACGGTCAGCGACTTGGTATTGAGATGCAGCGCTCTTTTGGCCGCCAGAAATGATAAGTGGGGTACGTGCTTCATCAACGAGGACTGAGTCTGCTTCGTCAACAACGGTGAAGAAAAGTCCACGGAGAACACGGCCTTCAAGGCTTGGAGCCATGTTGTCACGAAGATAGTCAAAACCAAGTTCTGAGTTCGTTGTGTATGTGATATCGCAAGCGTATGCTTCACGCTTTGCAGCTGTGTCTTTCGATGCAAGGTTAACACCGACTGTTAAGCCTAAGAAACGATAAACGCTTCCCATCCATTCAGCGTCACGTGATGCTAAGTATTCGTTGACTGTAACGACGTGGACGCCTTTGCCAGCAAGAGCATTGTGATAGACGGCCATAGTACAGGTTAAGGTTTTACCTTCACCGGTCTTCATTTCTGCGATATCGCCATTGTCTAAAACCAAGGAACCAATGATTTGGACCTTATATGGTTTTTGTTTTAAGACACGCCAGCCAGCTTCACGAGCAACAGCGAAAGCTTCGATTTTGATGTCTTCAAGTGTTTCGCCATTGGCTAAACGTTGTTTGAATTCAGCGGTTTTACCAACGAGTTCTTCATCGGTTAAAGCGCTCATTTGCTCATCTAGAGCCATGACCTGATCGGCCACACGACCAATACGGTCTAATTCTCTTTTTTCGAGGTGAAAGAGTTTCTCAATAAAATTTGCCACACTAATCTCCTAAACAAGATAACTACGATAGTGTACATTACCATAAATGGTAAGACAACCACTATTAAAAGCAATTATTACGAATTTTCCTTTCTTTTTTTCAATTTATCCACGATTTGCAGGAGTTTTTGAGTAAAAGAGATTTTACTCTCTTTTCTTTCTTTTGGATTCGTCGTCCTAGCCATAGTGAGTATTTCTACTTTGGATGCACCATGTTCTAAGAGAAGCTTAACACATGCTTTCGCGGTTGCTCCCGTTGTCATAAGGTCATCCACAAAAAGAATCTTTTTGCCATGGACCGATATGCCATCAACCCACGCAAGATGCTCCCCTATCTTTTGTCTTTGGACATAATTAAGGTCGGCTTGTTTGACATTATCCGTTTTCTTTATCGCAAGTAGATAAGGCCGATCTATGGCACGAAATATTTCCTCAACTTGATTAAATCCTCTCTTTTCGTTTTTCTCAGCAAAACTAGGAGCGGGTACAAGGAACCAGTCTCTGTATTTGAATCTAAGCCAACTCTTGTACCTAGAGAGGAAAACTTCTGCCATCTCGTAATCAGCACATCCCTTACATTGATAAAGCATGTCCCTTACTTTTCCGTTATAGACAAAGAACGATGTGGCCTTTATCCCAACGATTTTTGTTGTTATGGTTTTAGGCTCCATCGCCTGAAAACATTTAGAACATATAGGAAAATCCTCAAATAAATCGTTTGTGTCATAGCCCTTTAAAGGCTTAAAGCAAACCTTACAAAAAGGTGTTGCAGTATTCGATTTCGCTGATTGCATTATTCATTTCCTCGGTTGCCCTTTCGCCATAGAAAATGACTTCTCCTTCTGGCGCGTCCATCTTTCTTCCGACTCTTCCTGCGATTTGTATGAGGGTCGAGGAATCGTAGACTCTCTTTTCGTCTGCGTGATAGACGAGAACCTGTAGATCCTTTACTGTAACGCCGCGTTCGAGAACCGATGTAGCCACGAGGTACCTATATTTGCCTTTCTTGAAATCGCTAAGTATTCTTTCGCGATTTTCGACTTTGCTATGGATAAAAGAACCGCTTTTTGCAAGCAATTTCAGTTTATGGAAGAGGCTCTCACATAGATTGATAGTCGGAGCAAATATCAAACAAGGCTTCCCTTCTTTCTTGTATTCAAAGAGCTTCTTCAAAATGAGCATCTCTTGGATTGGAGAGAGGTTAACTACAAGCTGTGGCAAGGGGATTGGTTGCTTATGAAATCTGGTTCTAAGTTCCAAAATCTCATGATTCGGTGCTTTGAATTCCTCTAAGACATCTTTGCTTGGAGTTGCGCTCATCATCACACAGTTACCTTTTAATGATTTCCTATATAGCGATATCAAAACATCGCTTCCTTTAAATGGGAATGCGTCTATTTCGTCCATGACAAGCAAATCAAAATATGATGGATAACGGTATAGCTGATGGGTTGTAAGGATCACGATGTCGCCTTCAAGCCTTTCTGAGTGTTGCCCATAAACTGCCACAACATTATTCTCAGGAAACGCCTCCTTTAATCGCCAATAGAGTTCAATTACAACATCCCTTCTAGGAAGGGCGAATCCAACTTTTTGCCCATGGGAAATGGCATAGGCCAATACGCCATAGCTAATTTCGGTTTTCCCTGACCCACACACTGCATAAACAAGAGTATCGACCCCGTTAACGTAGTTTTCGATTATCCTGCGTGAGATATTGCTTTGTTCTTCGGAAAGCTTGTAGTGAAGTTCCAAAGGGGCCTTTTTCGGCATAGACTCAAAACATTCAGCAGACTTGCCTGAAAAAGCAATGCACTTTCTGCAATATGGTTTTCCATTCATGTGGCCTATATAGCGTTCATCGCTATTGCCACATCTTTCACAAATAAACATCATTTGTTCCTCCACTATCTTATAGAGGAGAAAAACGATATTTTTTTAAAAATTTTTATTTTCCCGTTCTGGCGAGGTGATTTATGGCTTCTTCTTCGTCCATAACTTCAACGCCAAGCTTTTGGGCTTTTTCTAATTTGCTACCTGCTCCAGGTCCTGCGATGACTATGTCAGTGTTCTTTGAAACCGAACCGGAAACCTTAGCACCAATACCCTCTAAGATATCTGTCATTTCATCACGGCTATAACGCGATAACGTACCGGTTAAAACAATAGTTTTACCATAGAAATATGAATTGACGTCAAGGGTGTCGGTTCCAAGGTAATCGAAGTTGACATGGTATTCTCTTAGCTCTTCGATGGCTTGAAGATTCTTTTCGTCATGAAAATAATCAACGACTGATTTAGCTGCAACAGGTCCAACGTCCTTGATCACGGTTATATCTTCTTCTTTCAAGTCTTTGAAAACGTCAAGATTCTTAAATCTCTTAGCAAGGGTCTTAGCGAGTTTCTCGCCGACTTCTTTGATTCCAAGACCGAAAAGGAGTCTTTCGAGAGAACGTGTCTTTGAAACTTCGATGGCATCAATGAGTGAATTCATTGATTTATCACTCCAACCATCAAGGGCTTTGATCTCTTCAGCATGGTCACTTATGCGGAAAATGTCAGGGATTTTGTGTAAGAATCCTTCAGCAAAGAACTCCTCAACAACACTTTCACCCATACCATCAATATCCATAGCGTTTCTAGATGCGAAGTGAATCATGCCTTCGATTTTTCTAGAATCACAGTCTTCGTTTAAACAATAGTGAATGTTTTTGACGCGTGTCAAAGCGTGCCCACATACAGGGCAGGTTTCAGGCATGATCCATGGTGTTTGGGTGCCATCACGTCTACTAACGATTGGTTCTGTAACTTCAGGGATGACATCGGCGGCTTTGTGTAAACCGATAATGTCGCCAATCATAAGGCCTTTTTCTTTAATGAAATCTTCGTTATTGAGTGTTGCTCTTTGAACGGTTGATCCAGCAACACGAACAGGTTCAAGAATAGCGTTTGGAGTTACTCTTCCAGTACGTCCAATAGTCAAAACGATATCAAGCAATTTGGTACTGACCTCTTTTGGAGGGAATTTGTATGCAATCGCCCATCTTGGTTCTTTTGCGGTATACCCAAGAGAATCATAAAGATCCAAGTTATCGACTTTAAAAACAAGACCGTCGATATCATAGTCTAATGAATCACGTTTCTCAGCGTATTCGTGCATATAGGCAATGACTTCTTCAACGCCGTTAAGGACCCTACGTTCATGGTTTGTTCTAAAACCAAGTTCATCTAAATAATCAAGTGAATTAGAGTGGATGTGCTCGCCGAGTTCGCGGGAGTTAACTAAATAATACCAATAGGCCTCAAGCTTCCTGCTTGCAGCGACTTTTGGATCAAGCGTTCTTATGCTTCCTGCAGCAGCATTACGGCAGTTTGCGAATTCAGGCTCGCCATTAAGAGAGCGTTGAATGTTAACGCTTTCGAGAGAGGCTTTTGGCATATATACTTCGCCACGTACCTCAAAAGGCCTCATTTCTTTTACGTGTGCAGGGATCGAGCGGATTGTAATGACGTTAGATGTAACGTCTTCTCCCATGTTGCCATCACCACGGGTTACGGCATATTGGAGTTCGCCATTTTCATAGATCAAAGACATTCCAAGACCATCGATCTTCATTTCACCAACGTAACGAATCTGGTCGACATGAAGAATATCTCTAAGTCTTCTATCAAAATCTCTCATTTCGTCATCGTTAAAAACGTTTCCGAGAGAAAGCATAAGTCTCTTGTGAGGAATCTTCTTAAATTCAGATTGAACTTCTCCGCCGACTCTTTGAGTTGGAGAGTTTTTGCTTTGGAGAGCAGGATACTCAAGCTCGAGCATTTTGAGCTCGCCCATGAGACGGTCAAACTCAGCATCATCAATTGAAGACTGGTTTAACACATAGTATTCGTAGTTGTATCTTTCTAATAATTCGGTGAGTTCTTTTACTCTTTTACTAGCTTCTTCGAATGTCATGCTTGGCCTCCTTTGGAACTGGTTCTTGAGAGCATCTTATGTGATGAAAGGAGGGTCTTGATCCCCACTTCTTCAAATTTAACTCTAATCATTGATGAATCAATGACGGTAATGACTTCGCCATCGCCAAACTTTTCGTGGTGGCATTTATCCCCGACTTTCCAATCGGTGATTCCGTTACTCTTTGGTGTTTCTGGTGCAGGTTTCTTAACTTGTTTTTCGCCTTCAAATGGATCGCTTGATGGAGCATCGCTAAAGAAGTAGGCTGATTCGCCTTGGTAATTGCCTTTTCTTGCTGGTCTTCTGTAGCTATTTGAACTCCAGGAAGGATTATCGTCAAAGTAACCGTTATTTCTAGGAAGAGTTAGACCAGCCTCTTTGAAGAACTGTGAAGGAGCGGAATGCGAATCGGTCGCAAAGGAATAGCCACTATTGCAAGAGGCAAACAATCTCTTCTTGGCTCTTGTGAAAGCAACATAAGCTAAACGTCTTTCTTCCTCTTCTCCATCTCTTCCGGTATCGGCTTTAGAACGTTCACTTGGGAACATACCATCATTCATGGAAATGACGAAAACATTGTCAAATTCCAATCCTTTTGCGACGTGGATGGTCATTAACGAAACATAGTTTCCGCCATTAATATCATCTTGAGCGGAAAGAAGAGATACGTTTTGAAGGTATTCTTCAAAAGATGAATCAGGATTCTTCTTAATGAAGTTAGCGATATCGTCAAATAACGCATTGACGTTTCCAATACGGTCTTCGTCTGGTTCTTCAACTTCCTTTAAGTATTCATAGTATCCCAAGTCTTTTGCAAAATTTTGGAGAACGGCACTATAGACTTCGAGTTTTTCGTTAAGTTGATCTTTGGTATTTTCCATAAGATCAATCATAGTCGTTAAAGCCATGATTACTCTCTTCGAAAGCGATGTCTCATTCATATATTCTTGAATGTTTTTCATGTAGTTGTACTCTGAAAGACCATGAGCTTTCGCTTCTTCACGGATCTTATCGAGAGAGGTTTCACCAACACTTCTCTTAGGTACGTTCGCGATTCTTTCAAACGCAATATCGTCACGAGGATTGGTCAAAAGATTGAAATAGGCAAGTAAGTCTTTGACTTCCATACGCTCATAGAAGCGAACACCGCCAAAAATACGGTATGGGATTCTGCGGTCTTTAAGCGCACTTTCAAAGGCTCTTGTCATATATGACGAACGGTAAAGGATGGCGATATTGTCATATCTTGGACCATCGACTCCTCTTTGGGCATTGCCGATATCAACAATTTTGCTGGCAACCCAGGTAGCTTCTGCTTCTGAGGATGGGAGATTGTTCACTTGGATGGCCTCACCTACATCTGAATTCGTGAAAAGATCCTTAGGAACTCTCTTTTTGTTGTTAACAATAAGCGTATTGGCGGCTTTTAAGATTGTTTTTGTGGAACGATAGTTCTCATTTAGGATAACCGTTTCGACATCTTTAAACTTTCTTTCAAAATCCAAAATGATGTCTTGGTTGGCGCCACGCCAGGTATAAATGGTTTGGTCTGGATCACCAACAACATAAATTGAAGTTCTTTGGTTGGTCAAAAGTTGAAGTAATTTGTATTGGACGTCGTTTGTGTCCTGGAATTCATCGACAAGGATGTGATCATAGCGGTGTGACCACTTCCTTTGAATGTCTGGATCGCCTTCAAGGATTATTATCGTCTTCAAAAGAAGATCATCGAAATCGAGAGCATAACATGATTGCTTCATTTCCTCATAGCGGGTGTACATCTTGTGGCATGTCTTCTCGCCCTTAAATCTCTCAAACTTAACATCGATGTCATATGGATATAGGCCTTTTCCTTTGTTTTTCCTGATGTACTCAAAGGCTTGTTTAATCATCTCATCACCTTTTTTGTATCCGAATTCAACACCTACGTTCTTGATTAAACGTTTAGCATCTTCTTCATCGAAAATGGTGAAATGGGCAGGATATCCAAAAGCTTCATGCTCAATTCTCAAGAATCTAGAGCAGAACGAGTGGAAAGTGGAGATATGAAGTTCAGGCGAATGACCGAGAAGATCATCTACGAGTTTAGTCGCACGTTCTTTCATTTCCTGTGCGACCTTATTTGTGAAAGCGATAGCTAAGATTCTAGAAGGGTCAATACCGAATTCACTAATGAGATATGAAATTCTGTATGTCAAAACTCTGGTCTTTCCAGAGCCAGCGCCTGCAATGATTCTCACATATTGAGAATTGGTTTTAACGGCATCAAATTGCCTATCATTCAATAAGGATTTGTAGTTCATAATTAACGTAGTTAAATTATATCATTTTTAATGGTTCTCTTCCACAAAAGAGGAAGCCGATTTTAACGATTTGAGGTTTTTATTAAGCCCCATCGAAAGATATTCTTTTTTGTTAAAAAACGTATTCGTAATTGAGATAATAAGGTGATGAAACTTTTTGTGAAGCAAACAAAACCTGTAGGAAACATCACTTTGATGGCGATTTTCGCGGCAATTCTCGCCTCTTTTTCGCTTTTTATGGCTTTTGTTCCTTTCGCAAGCTTTGTCTTAGCGTTCTTTTTGCCTCTCATCAGCGCAATGGTAGCCTACTTTGTAGAACCTAAGTATTTGCCAATCTATATCATCGGCTCAATAGCCCTTTGTTTGGGCGTCTCTTTCTTCAATATTGGAGACACGGTTTTCATTGTTATCCCTAGTGTTTTCTCAGGGTGCTTTTATGGGCTTTTAAGAAGCAAAAGAATTCCTTCCCAAATGCTCGTAGCCTTAACCGCAGTCCTTCAATTCATTCTTAATATTTTGGCTTTCTTCATACTCAAAACGATTACTGGAGTAGATGTGATTGACGTCGCCCTAAAACTCGTCGGTTTTTCAGAAAGCGCCCACATCAGAGATATTGTTCCAGCCTTTATTCTTGCTTATTCGTTTGCCGAATCTGTAGTTAATCTGTTAGTCATTGAGATAGTAACCAGCAAGTTTTCAAAAGATTCTTTTGATATGCCATACGAAAGGTTCTTAAGCCCGATCCTTGGGTTTGCTTTTGGGGCTTTGAGTATTTTATTTGCCTTCATATATTCCCCTGTGGCATATGTTTCACTCTTTGCATCAATTTTCTTTTCGTTTGTCGGATCGCACCTGTTACTAGAGAAAAGGCCTATTTGGGTATACGTTCTCTTAGTTATTTTGCTCATTGCATCTCTATTTATGTACGCTCTCTTCAACCAATTCTTTCATGAAGGCACAGAGTTAAATCTAACTTCTGTCTTCTCCATGTCTATCGCCTTTACTAGTTTTGTTTCAATTTTTGAAAACAAAAGAGTTAAAATATAGTCATGAAATTTATTAGAGAATTTGGTTTAGGTTTACTTTATGTACTGGCACTGCCAGTATTCTTAGTCGCAATCGTTGGAACAGGCATAGTCTTGCTTGTTGAATGGTTCGTTATGTTTTTCGTTGGTTTGATTCGCTTCTTCAAAGGCGATTCTTTCTTCAAGGTCTTAAAGGAAGATGAGACCGTGAAACAAATCATGGAACAAGAAATGAACGCAAAGACAGGCAAGGGCAACCAGCAGCAAGAACAACCAGCTGCTCCTGCTCAACAAGGACCAGTCTACGTTCAACAAAATTATTATCAACCTCAACAACCTGTCCCACCTTACGGAGGTCAAATCCCAAATCAAGGTTATGGCGTTCCTCCACAATATCAAAACCCACAATACATAAACCAAGGATATGGAAATCCTCAATATCCAAATCAAAATCCTATGCAAATCCCTAGCCAAAATGAGCAACCAGCTCAAATCGGCGTTGTTATTGATGAGAAAGGAGAAGAATAATGAGAGCTTTTGTTGATGTCACACTCAGTCAAAGCGATAAGAGATTAATATTCATCTTCTTATTTGTTTTCATAATCATCTTTATCCTCATCGGATTAATCGGTGTTGTTATCCGTAGAATCACTAAATTGATGGAAACCAGAATGGACTACGAAATCCATGAGGCCGTTATCAAAAGAGTCATCTCGACACCTGAGCAACTTAGAAAATACGGATCCATCAAAAACAGAAGACGTTTCTTCTTAGAATCCATACCTGTATTCTGCATCATCATCGCTTCTGTTATCGCCTATTTAGTTAACTCATTTGTTACAGGCAAATGGGCAGATACATATTTCGCCAACTTCGGAGATCTCTTCTATCAATGGGATTGGGATAACGCTGTAATGGTCAAAGTCTTTGGCCTTGAAGTCCTCTCTGAGTGGCCTGCAGTATCTAATGCCCCACACATCGAAGTCGCACATATTGGTTCATACGTTCTATGCCTTCTTTGGATTCTCGCTATGGTCTACTTGGCAATTGTCACTCAAGCATTCATAGCACGCGGATTCTTGCTCAATAGAAGATGCCATACTGTATTCGGTAAATCTCTTGAGGGATTCAACTACTTCCAAGACGACAAAGAAAAGGGTGCCCCAAATGTGGATAGCACCCCTAAGAAATAGTTTATTAGAATACGAAGAGATCAACTACTTCGTAAACGATAATAAGCGCTAACAAGATATCCAAGACGAGCATCAATATAAAGATGCGGTTCTTGGATTTTTGTTTTTTCTCTTGAACAGTTAAATCCTTACTCATCGTTTAGTATTTTAAAGCGTTTGCGGTTCTTGGGTATGGTTCTGTATCACGGATATTGTTGATACCAGTGATATACATTAAGAGACGGTCGAAGCCGATACCGAAGCCGCTGTGGATGCAGCCGCCGTATTTACGGAGGTTGAGATACCATTCTAAGCCTTCAGTGTTTCCAAGAGCGTCCATCTTAGTTTTGAGGATGTCATAACGTTCTTCACGTTGTGAACCACCTACGATTTCACCTTCTCCTGGAACAAGGAGGTCAACTGCTGCAACGGTCTTGCCATCGTCGTTTTCTCTCATATAGAAGGCCTTGATCTCTTTTGGATAGTTATAAAGGAAGACAGGTCCACCGACGAATTCTTCGGTGATATATCTTTCGTGTTCGCTTTGGAGATCCATGCCCCAATAGATGTTGTTGTTTTGGAACTTGTGACCACCAGCGACAGCCTTCTTAAGGATTTCGATACCTTCGGTATACTCCATTTTTCTGAAGTCTGATGCTAAGACTTTCTTTAACTTCTCGATAACGCCTTTGTCGATCCATTTGTTGAAGAAATCCATTTCATCTGGACAGTGTGTGAGGATGTATTCGATGCAGTATTTGATACATGCTTCGATGCATTCCATATCATCATCGAGATCTGCGAAAGCAAGTTCTGGTTCAATCATCCAGAATTCGCTAGCGTGACGAGTGGTATTACTCTTTTCAGCACGGAATGTAGGGCCGAATGTATAGACATCTTTGAATGCCATTGCGAAGGCTTCAACGTGAAGTTGTCCTGAGACAGTAAGTGAAGCGCGACGGCCATAGAAATCGGTGTATGGATTATCTTTTGAATCGGTCGTGATTGTGAAGACTGAACCTGCGCCTTCTGCGTCGTTTCCAGTGATTTCTGGTGTATGGACATAGACGAATCCACGATCTTGGAAGAATTGGTGAACTGCCATAGCAAGAACGCTTCTAACTCTGAAGACTGCGTCGAATGTGTTTGTTCTTGGACGGAGGTATGCTTCTTCACGTAAGAACTCGAAAGAAGTTTTCTTCTTTTGAAGTGGGTAATCTGAATCAACGCCGCCTAAGAGTTCAGCTGATGTTGATTGAATTTCGAATGGTTGTTGAAGAGTTGGTGTTGCAACGACTTTTCCATCAAATCTGACTGCTGCGCCAAATGGATATTTGGAAACCTCTTCAAAGAAAGGTGAATCGGCAGTATAAACGACTTGGATATTCTTGAAGCAAGTTCCATCGTGGAGGTGAATAAATCCGACGTTTCCGCTATTTCGATTGGTACGAATCCATCCTTGGACTGTAACTGATTCGAGCTTTTCCAATTCTTCGATTGGTGTTGCGTAGAGCTCTTTGACGCTGATAGCTTTTTTCTGCATGCTTATCTCCTTTCGGTTTTATTAGTATTGATTATTTTTTAAATAATTCAATAAATTTTATTAATCGAACTTTTTATAATCGCTGATTTTCCAGTTAGGATCAACGCCTAACGAGAGAGGTGCAAAGACACCTTCTTTGTATAATCTTTCAGCTACTTTTGCGACCATTGCGGCGTTATCCGTTGTGCACCAAAGCGGCGGAATGATTAGGTCAACGCTGGTTCCTTCGAGCGCCAACTTCATTTGTTCTCTAAGGTATGAGTTAGCACTGACACCGCCTGCTAAGACGACTTGTTTGACATTAAATTCTTTAGCGGCTCTTGTGGCTTTTTCGACGATCATTCCAATAGCGACGTCTTGGAAGGACTTAGCCATATCATCAACTCTGATTGCTTCGCCTTTCATTTGAAGTTGGTTTGCAAGGTTGATAACGCTGGTCTTTAAACCGGAATATGAGAAGTCGTAGCTATCGTCATGAGCGAGTGGCTTAGGAAGATTGTATGTATGCTCACCAAGCTTTGAATGTTGATCAATTGGAAGTCCGCCTGGGTAAGGGAATCCAAGGACTCTTGCGACCTTGTCATAGCACTCACCTACCGCGTCATCTTTTGTCTCGCCGATAACTTCAAAGTCCATATGGTCTTTCATGAGGACAAGTTCGGTGTTGCCACCGCTAACGACAACGCAAAGCATTGGGAATTTGAATTCGCCAGCATATTCGTTTGCGTATATGTGTCCGCAAAGGTGATGGACTGGGATGAGTGGTTTGTTATACAAAACAGCGATGGTTTTAGCGGCTTGCAAACCGATATGAAGACAACCAATTAATCCAGGGCCACGAGTGACTGCGATAGCGTCCATATCCTCAAATCCAAGCTTTGCTTGTTCTAATGCTTCTTTGAGACAAACATCAATGTTCTCGCAGTGGAGTCTTGATGCGATTTCCGGCATGACTCCGCCGTATTTTGCGTGGACTGGAACCTGTGACGAGATAACGTTGCAAAGAAGTTTGCCATCTTCTGTAATGGCAACCGCTGTTTCATCACAACTTGATTCAATTGCTAATATTCTTGTCATAAGATGCACCTCACCATATAAAGGGCGTCCTCGCCGTTTTCATAATACATTTTCTTTGTGGTAACTGCCTCAAAACCATTCTTCTTGTAGAGGCTTATTGCAGCTTCGTTTGAGACACGAACTTCAAGAGTGATATTTGCCACTTCTTCCTCTTGCTTCTTACACACCTCAACCATCTTCTCTATGAGAGCTTTGCCAATACCGTTTCTACGGCATTCGTCGGCAACGCAGACTCTAGCGATTGAAGCGCTGTCCCATGTGATAAAGAAATCAATATAGCCAACGACCTCTTCATCAACTGTTGCGGTATATAAATTGGCAATTGGGTTCTTTTTGTCTTCGTATTCGATTTGCTCAATAGGCCAAGGATCAACGAAACATGCGCTTTCTAACACTGCGACAGCCTGATATTCGGATTCTTTGATTTTGTGGATTTTGAAATCTGCCATTTTAATAAAGATCCTTTAAGTAAACAGGCTTTGCGGCAACAGGGTCACTAACGAAATTTCTTTCGATATCGCTAATTGCAAGGATGTCGAGATTCTTTGGTTCTGCTGCCTCAAGGCCAAGGTAACTGACTAAGCCGCAGATTTTGTAATCTGGATGTTCTGAAATGTACTTTAATACTTCAACGTTATCCATGATTTTGTCTTCCATAATGACGCTTTCTTTGTCATAAACGCCAATATATGAACGTTTGCTTCTGGCGTTCATCAAACAGATTGATGGAGCATTTTCATCTTTTAAAGCCTCAAGGCTTGAAACGAGATAAAGAGGGACATTAAGAGCAAAGGCCACAACCTTGGCAACGGTTAACGCAATTCTAACGCCTGTATATGAACCAGGTCCTTTAGCGGAAACGACCATTTCAATGTCTTTTCTTGTTAAGCCATTTCTCTTTAGAATGGCATCGAGCTCAAGAACCAAAAACTCTGATTGCTTTTGCCAAGCTTCATAACAAATGCTATCGATCACTTTGTGATCTTTTGCTAAACCAATTGAAAGGTTGGTATTGCTGGTGTCCATTAATAAGGTGACCATTAGAACGCCTCCTTAACTGCTTCGACAATCTTATCTAAACGTGGCGAGTTTGACTCGACAGAAATCTCTCTTGTGTCTTCTCCAGCGTGAAGAAGGGTGATTGTAAGATATTCATCAGGCCAAAGTGGTTCAATATATTGAGGCCACTCAATGAAAGTGACTCCGTCACCTTCAATGAACTCTTCTAAACCAAGTTCAATGTTTTGCCCTTCAAGACGGTAAGCATCAATGTGATACATTGGAAGAGTGCCTTTGAAGTAGCATTTCATGATGTTAAAAGTTGGAGAGATAACGTCTTCATTGACTTTAAGAGCTTCTGCAACTCCACCAACTAAAGTGGTTTTTCCTGCCCCTAAATCTCCGCGTAAAAGAACGACATCAGAAGGAACAAAAAGAGAGGCAATAATCTTGCCAAGCTTTCTTGTGTCTTCTCTTGAGTGTGATGTAAATGTGTGTTTCATTTTGCTACCTTAAGCGAAACGATTATAGTCTCAAATATCGTCCCGTTAAAGTGATACTAAATAATTATTTAGTTTTTGGTTGGAACGATTCAACAAAAGGTCCTGTTTGATCGATAAATCTCTTGTAGATTCTATCTGCTTCGCTGTCGACAAATGGGAAGGTTCCTTTTTCCATCATTTCTCTGACTTCTTTGAATGATTTTTTGATGGCTCTCTTAAGTTCAGGAGAATAGTTATAGAGTGAAGCGTGGTGTTCAAATTCTTGTTCGTCTAACGCTTTGATAGTCTCATCAGGGAAAAGCTTCAAATCAAGATCATAGTCGATGTAACGAAGGAATCCTTGATCGTTGATTGTTGGGCTTGCGATATTGACGTAATAGCAATATCCGTTGGCCTTCTTCATTGCGATAACGTTAAGCCATCTCTTCTTAAAAAGAAGAAAAACAGCGTGTTCGTTGGTCATCCAACGTCTGCCATCACTTTCAGTAACCAAAGAAGATTTAGAGCAAAGTGCCCAGTAATCCTCGGTTTCCTCAGCTAAATATGCAGGACTCCATTGACGGTGAAGTGTCCCATTATGCTTGTACGCTTGTACATTTAACCAACGAAAAAAACGATTCATAAATATTTACCAGTACATCTGGTTGCTTTTTATAAAGCATACCTTCGTCTATTATTGTGGACTTAAAGCAAAGCTTGTGCAACGAAAAATAGCAAAAAGAAAAGGGCGTTTTAGCCCTATATTATGAAAAGCTCCTTAAAGTTTCTTTTTTCTTTTTAATCTAGCGTACTTTTCAGCAAATCTGCCAAACAGACAATAGTAGAGAATGTACGACGCCAGCATTAATGGCAGGAAGACAAAAAGGAAACCTATGAGGTTTGTCTTTACCTCAAAACCGCCATAAATATTAGAGTCAACAATCTTCGTGACAAAAGATTGATATGTTACGAACACAGCAAGTAGAACAATAAAAGGGATGACCAAGATCATGCTTTTTTTATTGCCATTTATGAGTTGATATTTGTTGCATCCAGTCACAAACAAAACGGCACATAAGGCAGCAAAAACAACCATCAAAACGAGAAGGACAAAATTTCTGATGCCAAAAAAGGAATCAAAAGAAATACCTAAAAACGTAATGATTATTGCGGCAAATAAGCCAAATAAGTTCATTAAGAAATAAGCCACTAGAGGGGCGCGCTTATTATCTTTGTAGAAGAGCCTAATTTTCTCTTCATTCGTGAATTTTTTCTTAGAATCGCCCATAATTTCTACGCTCTATAATAATCTCCGTCGCGATTTTTTACAAGGTTAGAAACAAACCTCAAATCCCAGTTCCAAATGCTGCCTTGATATCCTATTGCATAGCCGTAATCCAAGCAGGCAGCAATCATTATCATGGCCAATATGCAAGCGGCGCCTACGGAAACGGCTATTAGCAGTACGCATATAATTTTTCCTACAACAGGAATCGCAAAAATATAACTTAATAAAGAGCCAATTAAAGAGGCGAGTTTTGTAGCAAGCGTTGCAACAGCAGCTGCCGCATTTTTAAAAAAGGCTGTAAGAATTCCATAAAAGCCGAAGGCAGAAAGAGTTGTCTTACAAACCGTTTGAAGAAACTCATTTACTATATTGAAAACCGACTTGCAAAAATCAGCCGAAAGAATATATCCGTTGAGTGGCTTCCCGTCAAGGAGACCCCCAGAAATAATCACTGCTTTGTCTTCGTCGAATTCTAAATCATCGAACGGTTCGGCAAACCAATCCTTGCTTGCTTCTTTCTTTTCTTCCGCTTTTATGGTTCCATCATCTACTTCTTCATAATCTAAACCAGATTTTTCTAAATCATCATAGCTGATCGTTTTAGTTTTTTCCCTTAGGATGGATTCAAAATCATATGCAAAGTCGAATAAATGCGTTTTTTCATAGTCAAACGATTTTTTAGTTATATCGTTGAGGATGCCTTTATCAAAGAGCTCTTTTTCAAGATGGTAGTACTTCTCTTCTTTTCCTGATTCAATGAATTGCTTTCTAATCCCTTCTCTTGTTTCAGGCTCCCTATTTATATTTCGAAAATCGTAATCCATGAATCCTTTCTCGATTACTAAATCGAGTTCATTCATAGAAAGAGATTCCGCCTTCCCGTAATCAATTGTTTCCTTTGCTAAATAAGATACTATTTTAGCTTGTTGACAAAACTTTTCCGAGTAGCCTAATTCTTTGCCTATCGGAAGACAAATTGATGTCGCTAAGATTAATGTTTCAAATACCATGTTTCTTCACCTCTGTTAAACTTTACAAAAAAATAGCAACTGGTCAATACTTTATTTCACATAAATTAAAAAGCCCCCTTCTCGGGAGCTTATCTCCTTTATTTGCTTATAAATTCTTGTAGATGATTGTTTGGATGTAACGACAAACTTCGCGACACTTATCGCTGATACCTTCAAGGATTGAATAGACAGCTTCAGATTTACGAATTGCCAAGACGTCAGTCTCGGTGCGGTAAAGTTTAGCGGTTGCATCAATATAGATGGTGTCACATTCTTCTTCCATACGAACAACTCTCTTAATTGCTGGGAGAATTGTTTTTGGTTCGGTGTAGTGAGGGAAGAGTTTTGCAACTTCTTCAGTTTCTTGTAAGCACTTAAGTGTAAGTTCCATAAACTCAACGCTGTTTTCTGGAAGCTCTTTGTAGTCATAGAGATAGAACTTCAATGAGAGTTCCTCAACTGCGTCGGTAATATCATCGAACATGACCATCATGTTAAGAATATCTTCACGATCGATTGGAGTGATGAATTCTTCCATGAGCTTTTCGGTAACTTCATGTTTCTTTTTGTCAGCTTGGTGCTCGAGTTCGTGAACTCCGACCTTAATTTCAAGAAGTCTTCCGTGATCGAAATTCTTCATGAAGTCGAGAATCATTTCGCCACATTTGACTGCATAGTTAGCAAGGACTGGGAATGCGTCGAAGTAATAATTTGATTTGATTTTCTTAGCCATAGTTATGACTCCTTTTTGCTTAGTGAAAGATTGCCGCAAAGATTACGGTCAATATAAATCCGATGATAATTGTGCCAGGGAAAATGGCGATCCATGAAAGAACCATTGTACCTGCTTTGCCCCAGTTAACACGCCTTGGATTACGTTGTGCGCCAACGCCCATGATCGCTGTCGCTTTGATGCTTCCGCTTGAGATTGGAAGACCAAAGACTGTAGCAGCAATTAAACCAAGTCCAGCTGCAATATCCGTAGCAAATCCTTGGTATTTGTGAAGTTTTGCCATTCCTGAACCCATGGTTTTGATGATTGATTTGCCACCCATAAATGTGCCACCAAAGATGACGAGAGCAACTGGAATAACAATCCACCAAACGCCTGTGACAGCGTTGAAATCGCTTGATGCATATCCAGCTCCACCAGCTTTAAGCATAACGGCAATAACCATAAAGACGCCGAGGAACTTAGCTCCGTCTTGAAGGCCGTGAGCAAGAGACATGATTCCACTTGCAACGATTTGCCCCCTGGAGAAGAATCTAGTGGTTGTACCTCTATGGACTTTCTTAAATAAGAAAACGATGAGCCAAGCAAGGCCATAACCAAGAGCTAAACCGACGACAATTGAACCGAAGAAGCCAATGATGACTTTAATCCAGCTTGCTGCGCCAACTGCGCTAAAGATGTTGTTGCTTCCCGCAAGAACCGCAAGAGCGATTGCACCACCAGTAAGACCACCAACTAAAGCGTTACTTTGCGATGATGGGAAACCGAATTTTGTACAGACAAGAGAAACGATAACGTTTGCTAGCAAGCCAAAGGCTAAGGCAATGAACATTTGGTTTGGAGTGACGCCCAAAGCACTGAAATCAACAATGCCAGCAACGGTTCCGGAAACGTCTCCTAATATCGCTGCAAAGAAGCCTGCTGCAAGAGTGCCTAATAGGTTTCCAACAGCCGCCATAAAGATAGCCCAATTTGGCTTCATACAACGAGTTGTGACACAAGTTGCAATACAGTTAGGAACATCAGTCCAGCCATTCATGAAAACGACACCTAAGTCGAAAAGCACGGCGACATATGCCCAAGGATAAACGTTTGCTAGAGTAATAAACTCGTTAAACGACATCATTATTTCAATACCTCAGCCAAAGCTAAGACTTTAGCGAGATCCTCTTTGAATTGCTTTGTTGGGTTTGGATCAAATGGCTTTTCAAGGTTGATGACCATCAAATCATCTTCATAACCCATAGCGTAGAAAGTTTTTCCTGCTCTGATTGCAATAGCCATATCAACAAAGGTCTTGTTTGTATGGAATTTACCAAGAGCTTCCCTAACTTTTTCAGTGATGACTTTTTCAGTTCCTTTGTCACCATAGATGACAATGTTCTTTGAGTCTGAGAAAACTTTGCGTCCTGCTAAATTGGTTGGAGGAAGCGCTCTCTTATTGCCTTTGAAGTAGATAAGAATATCTGAACCTTCGTAGTTGTTTGATGTAATTAAGAATTTGCCAACATAAGCTGTGCCCATGGCTTTGCCAACGATGACTTGAGCAGCTGCGTCAGCGATTTTGAAAACCTTTTCACCTTTTTTAAAGGTGTAACAAGCTCTGCTGCCAACTTTTGAAACGTCTTTGTAGAGATTGCATTCTCTGAATTCCGCTTCATCAAGTTTGTTGTCGACGCTTCCTTGGATGTCGGTGATTTCTTCTGGGAAAACATATGCGTTAGTATTTGCATAGTATTCACGGAAATAACGATTCATGTGTTCGCCCATCTTCTTTTTGAAGATTGAATTGAAGACAAGGAGCGTAACTAAACCAACACCACAGCATGCGATTGCAATGATCATGGAGATATTTTTAAGTGCATCGATTGCATTTGGGATTAACCAACCACAAATGATGGTAAGAACCGAGAATGCGGTGATGATCCACTTAATCTTGTTAAATTTTGAATAGTGCTTATAGAAGTCTTGACGGTTTTTCTCAATGTTAACGAGATGTTCGTCATCGTAATAACCACTATTTGACTCTTCGGCGCTTGTTTCTGCTGGAGCAGCCTCTTCTTCTGAAGCATACATATCAACTTTTTCTTCAGGCTCCTCTGGTTCATTTTCAGGGGCAGCCTCAGGAGCAACAGCAGGTTTAATTTCATCTGCGAAATCGCTTTCTTCTTCGACGATTTCTAATTCTTTTTCATTTTCAGCCATATAAAAAACCTTTCGTTCATGCAAAATATTACACGAAGAAAGGTTAAATTACACTATTCAGTGTTATTTAGTTATCGGTCTTTTCACTAACTGGAAAACGCTTGTTGAGTTTGAGAAGTGGTCCGTATAAGGCCAATAAAACTGCAAGAGCGATTGCGCCGCTTGGAAGGATGTAAGGGATGTTGTAAGCAAGTGCAGCGCCAACAGAGTAATCGTAGAAGACCATTGAGCTAACTGAGCTGCCGATTAAACGAACAGCGGTTGCAGCGACTGCGCCGCAAACTAAGTAGATGATGCCTTTGACGTTGTAGCCTTTTTGATCTTCGCCGAGTATCTTGTTTTTTAAGAAGCCGAGGACTGCAACTGAACCAAAGCCGATAAGATAGTCAAATGGGAAAGTTGTGAAGCCATAGCCATCGGTGAAGCAAGTAAGGACACCGAAGACGATACCACCACTGATAAGACCTTGGAGTGGGCCATGTCTTAAAGCAATGATGAAGAGAGGGAGCATTTGGAAGTTGATTGAACCGCCGCTTGCGCCAACAGGAATCTTAACAAAGTTGAGAGCGAATGATGTAGCAACTAAAACAGCATCTTCTGCCATGTCTCTGATTGACATAGGCATCTTCTTGTATGAGAAAGCAAGGGAGAACGCTGCTGATAAAACAGCGAATGCAAAGCCAAAGACAAGACCTGCATTGATATCTGCTGATTTGTATCCAGTTTCGCCAAGATAGATGCTTGGAATGACGACCATCAAAGCACCAGCAATCATTAAAGCCATTGTTGCGCCAACCGCTAAAGAACTCTTTTTTGAGCTAAATAAAATAAGAGGGATGCTTCCAACAAGAAGAACAAGCACAACAATAAGGTTTACCATCAAAGATTGGACTTTAAACAAGTCCCAAAGGTAAACAAGGCTTGGGTCATCACCTTTGGCGATTTTTTGCTCAATTAAAGGTAAAAAGAGCATGCAAATGGCCAAAACTGCAGCGCATAAAGCAGCCCATTTTGTCCATTCTTTAGCAAAAATATTGCGTTTTTGCTGTGGTTTTTCAGTTTCTACTGACATAAAAAATACCTCCATACCTGAGTACAGAGGGATTCACTAATGGACTACCTCCGCCAGCATTACCTGGATCAGGTTCCGTCGAGTCGAAGCAGACTCCTCTCAGCCAACTTATTGGTGGCTCCGGTTCGGTTAAAGTATAGTCTATTTTATTTGCCAGTCAATGGCGGAGACACCATTCTTTTCTAAATACTCGTTGCACTTGCTGAAAAGGCGGTTCCCAAACCAGCCTCCCCTATTGGCAGATAACGGGGATGGGTGAACTGATTCTAAGACTATATGTTTTGGGTTTTTTACCTTTGAGGCATACTTTCTCGCAAAGCCTCCCCAAAGCATATAAACAACAGGTTGATCTAAAGTTTCAATATAATCGAGAGCGTCATTGATAAACTTCTCATATTCAGGACGTTTGTGGGACAAAGGAACGCCTGCTCTTACGCTTAAATAGGCATTTAAAAGCAAAACTCCTTGTTCAGCCCATGGAGTTAAATCTCCATTTTCAAAATTCATTGGGAAGCCTAAATCTTTTTGAATCTCTTTATAAATGTTAACAAGCGATGGAGGAACATCGATTCCACGAGGAACACTGAAAGACATACCCATTGCCTCTCCTGGATTGTGATATGGATCTTGGCCAATGATTACGACCTTCAAGGATTGTGGATCGGTAAACTTAAAAGCCTGAAACATCATGTCTCTTGGAGGGTAAACTGTTTGATTTTGGTATTCTTCGTCAAGAAAAGCATGAAGGGTTTTTGAGTACTCCTTCTTCCCGATTTGATCAAAGAGGTTTTTCCAGTCTTTAAGCATGTAATTATTATCTAAATATTTGGTCAAAATTGCACTCAAAAAAGAAAATAGTGTTTTCCTCTAAGGAAAATGTGGAGGAACCATATTATTTGCTCTATAATCTTGTTGCTTTATTAAGCAAAGTGAATTGCTAAAAGGAGAATTAACAATGCCATTCATTGAATCGATTCACGCTCGTCAAATCATTGACTCACGTGGAAACCCAACTGTTGAAGTCGAAGTCACTACTGATAGCGGCGCTTTCGGTAGAGCTGCAGTCCCAAGCGGCGCAAGCACCGGCGAAAGAGAAGCTCTTGAACTTCGCGATGGCGACAAAACCTACTTCGGTGGTAAGTCTGTCATGAAAGCTGTTGAAAACGTCAACAACATCATTGCTCCAAAACTCGTTGGCTACAACGTTATGGAACAAGTTCTTATCGACCAAACCATGATCGAACTCGATGGTACAGAAACCAAATCAAACCTTGGTGCTAACGCCATCCTCGGTGTCTCCCTTGCTTGTGCAAAGGCAGCTGCTGATTACCTCGGTGTCCCACTCTACCGTTACATCGGTGGACCAAACGCCAAAAACCTCCCTGTCCCAATGATGAACGTCATCAATGGTGGCAAACACGCTGACAGTGCTGTTGAATTCCAAGAATACATGATCATGCCAGCAGGCGCAAAGAGCTTCAGCCAAGCTATCCAAATGGGTGCTGAAGTCTTCGCTTCATTAAAGAAACTTCTCGCTGAAATGGGCGACATCACCTCAGTCGGTGACGAAGGTGGCTTTGCTCCAAACCTCGTCAAGACCGCTGAAGAAGAAGCTGCTATCAAAGCTAACGCTGAAGATCCATTCGGCTTAAAAGCAGACAACGAAAAGCCACTCGAACTTCTCGTCAAGGCTATCGAAAAAGCAGGCTACAAGCCAGGCAAAGATATCTTCCTTGGTATGGACCTTGCTTCATCAGAACTTTACAACAACGAAACAAAGACCTACCTCTTCTGGAAACACTATGAAAAGGCTGTCAAAGCTGCTGGTGGCGAAGACAAAGTCAACAAAGCTGACTTCATCAAATCATCAGACGAAATGGTCGAACTCATCGCTTCATTCTGCGACAAGTACCCACTCATCACCATCGAAGATGGTCTTAGCGAAAATGACTGGGAAGGCTGGAAGAAACTTACCGACAAAGTCGGTGACAGAGTCCAACTCGTTGGCGACGACCTCTTTGTTACAAACAAGAAATACGTCGAAATGGGTATTGAACGTGGCTGCTCAAATTCAGTCCTCGTCAAGGTCAACCAAATCGGTTCATTAACCGAAACTCTTGAAACCTGCGAAAGAGCTATGAGAAATGGCTGGACCTGCGTCGTCTCACACCGTTCAGGTGAAACCGAAGACGCAACCATCGCTGACCTCGTCGTTGCTCTCAACGCTGGCCAAATCAAGACTGGTTCAATGTCAAGAAGTGACCGTATCGCTAAGTACAACCAACTTCTCCGTATTGAAGAAGAACTCGGCGACACCGCTGTCTACCCAGGCATCAAAGCCTTC
Organism: Bacilli bacterium; assembly: GCA_024408335.1. Taxonomy (GTDB): domain Bacteria; phylum Bacillota_I; class Bacilli_A; order RFN20; family CAG-826; genus UBA4951. The sequence continues at coordinate 750 of JAKSVB010000003.1, read as the reverse complement.
TACAACCTCAAGAAATAACTTATCTTGAAAAAATCTGGAACCGATTAACCTCGGTTCCTTTTTTTACGCCCACATACGCATATAATTATTAGGAAAGAGGTTTTACCTATGCTTAAAGGATTAATGCTATTAGCCGATGGCTTTGAACAAACAGAAGCCCTAACCACTCACGACATATTGACAAGAACCCACGAAATTGATCTTGAATACGTCTCAATTAACGACTCTCTAATGGTCACAAGCTCAATGGGTCTTCGTGTTGAGGCCTTAGGCTTATTAAAAGACAAACGCGTGGAAGATTATGACTTCCTTGTTCTTCCTGGTGGAAAAGGCGGCGTGGACAACCTTAAAGCGTCATCATTAGTCATCGATACAGTTAAGAAATTCCATGAAGCAGGTAAGAAGCATTTTGCAATATGTGCTGCACCTTCGATTTTAGGAGAACTCGGTTATCTCGATGGCAAAGAATACACATGTTTCCCAGGGTTCCAAAAAGGAAATGGCAACTACATCAACACAGGTTCTGTAATCGATGGAGATTTAGTCACAGGTCATTCAATGGGATACACGATTGAATTTGCATCTAATATCGTTCGCCTTCTTCTTGGGGAAGCTTCACTCGAAGGCATCCAAAAAGGCGTCAAAGGTTTATAAAAACCGTGGCAAAAACCGCATGAAATAGAAAAGGAGCTGAATTTTGAGATGAGACCCAAATGTTAGACCAACTAACAGGAGGGTCTTTTCTTATAT
>JAKSVB010000002.1 GCA_024408335.1 Bacilli bacterium | reverse complement strand
ATCAAAGGCACAAGCTACTTCGATGAACTTGTGATGCTTAAGAAACTCGTAAGCGATAAAACTGGCACCATGACCAAGGGATCATTTGAAATTGCTAAGGTAGTTACTTCTAAAGAAGTAAAGGAAGAAGAACTTCTTGATGCCTTGTACGCTGCAGAATGCTTATCTAGCCACCCAATCGCTAAAGCCATTTGTCACGAGAAAGATCTAGAAGAAGTCGCTAAAGCCCAAAAGGATTTCTTAGAAATCGCAGGGTTTGGTGTTGAAACAACATACGTCGGTAAGAAGATTTACGCAGGAAACGTCAAGCTCATGGAGAAGGCTAATGTATCTCCTATGGTACCTAGCGAAGTCGGAACGATAATCCACGTTGCGAAAGATAACGTTTACCTTGGTTATGTTGTCTTAAGTGATTCGCTTAAAGACGAGGCTAAGACTCTTGTCGACTACATGCACAAAGAGAAGATCGAAATGATTCTTCTTACTGGTGACAAGAAAGAGAACGCCGAAGCTATATCTAACGAACTCAAAATCGATAGATGCTATTCTGAACTTCTCCCAGAAGATAAGACCAAATATCTTGAGAAGGAGATGTCAAAAGACCATGATTACTCGACTGCGTATATCGGCGATGGCATTAATGACGCAGCATCCATCAGGATGGCGGATATCGGTATCGCAATGGGCGCTATCGGAAGCGATGTAGCTGTCGAAAACGCGGATATCGTTATCATGAATGATGACCCATCAAAGGTTAAAGATGCCTATAAGATCTCAAAAATCGCCCAAGGCACCGCGAAATTTAACTTAATTACTGCTCTAGCCGTCAAGCTTTCAATTGAAGCGGTCGCAATTGCCTTCTCGCTTCTAAATTACTTCAACGTATCTTCTTGGAGTCTTCCAATGTGGGCTGCGGTTCTTGCGGATACAGGCTTAACAGTCGCGCTTGTTATCAATTCCCTCTTTGTCCTATATAGGAAAATCAAATAAGCATAATGAAAACTGGACCTTTGTGAGGTCCAGTTTTTTAGTTATCGATTGGTGTGGCAGAACTTTCGACGTTCTTGTCCATGGTCTCATCGAAGAGCGCCCATGAATCTTTGCCGTTTTTCTTAACGCTATAGAGAGCGATATCGGCTTTTTTATAAAGCTCTTCGAAGGTCTCGCCGTCTTTATGGAGAATAGAGACACCGACTGAGATGCTTGATTTGAAGCCTTTAGCGATTTCATATGATCCAGCGTTTTGGATTTCGTTAAGAAGGTTCTTAAGGTCATCCATATCTTTGTATGATGAGATGAAGATACCAAATTCATCGCCGCCGAGACGTCCGATGTAGCCTTGTCCATCGATGATGGCTGCAGCAGATTCGCTGATGATGGCGAGTGCGTGGTCGCCAACGACGTGTCCGAAGGTATCGTTGATGGTCTTGAAGTTATCAATATCGAAGATGACGAATGCGCCGTTGCTCTTGCCTTTGTCATTGAGTTTGATCGAATCGACGACGTTCTCAATGAAGGCTGAACGGTTAAACTGCTTAGTGACTTCGTCGTATCTAGCTTTGTTAAGAAGTTCGAGCTCTTTTTGCTTTGTTTTATTGATGATGTGCCATCTAAAGACGATACGGTAGTCATTGGTGTATGGGTCTTTGACAATCTGATAGCTGATAGCGGTGTAGGCTAAGGTCTTATCAGGTCTAGTGCTCTTGAAGACCATTTCCTTTTCGCGTTGGGCAAATGCAGGTTCTTTGATGATGAAGTTTCTTTCAAAGAGTCTTTCTTGCTCTTCGTCGATGAAGGTGCCTTTGATGTAATTCATGCAAGCTAGATAGCCTTCACGAGCAGCTTTCTTAAGTGGCTCATATGTAATGGAATCTGACATCTTCTCTAAGTGGCCGTTAGTGATATCAAAGTCAAGGTAATATGATTCTTCGTTAGCGTCACCCTTAAGGCTTTCCTTATAGTGAGAGAAGGCGATTTCAAGTTCGTGGGCTTCGGTGATGTCACTAACTGAAGCGATGGTCATTGAAGGTTTGCCATCAACGAAGGTGGTGGTGGCAATGACTTCGGTCCAAATCATCTTGCCTTGGTCGTTCTTAGCTTTGAAACGAAGCTTGAAGTTTCTCTCGCCATTAATGAACTTCTGGAATTGAGCCTTGATGATGTCAACGTGCTCTGGGGCAACGATGCCTTGAGTGACGTAATCAAGAGGTGTATCGAGAAGTGGGAGAACTTTTCTTGCGTGGTTCTCTGGATCGTCGATTGGCTGGAGTTTGCCAGTCTTGAAGTCATATGAGATAAGGTACTTGTTGGAGTGGCTTGCGATGATTGAAAGGATTTGCTCGCTTTCTTTCTTACTGTCGACTGCCTCCTTCTTTTCCTTTTCTTCGTCGATGTTTTTATAAAGGATGACGGCTTTCCTTGGAAGACCGTGTTCTTTCTTAACGATTTGGAATGAGGCTTTGTACCAGTGGAAGTCAGCGCCATAGAAACGTGCTCTGATTTCGATTTCGAAGTCGCTCTTACCCATACGGATGGCTTTGTAAAGTGCCATATAGTTATCGATAGAACGGTCATCGATGTCGCCTCTAGCGACTGTTGAGTCTGGTACGTTAGTGATTGTACGGGCGATGCCATATGTATCACAAAGAACAGTAGGTGTGGTAAGTTCTTTGCTTAAAGCGTCATAGCTAAAGATGAGGTTTGAGGTATTAGAGAAACCAAACTTATATGATTCTTCGTCGATTGAGAGTCTTTCTTCGTTCTTTTTGAGGTTAGAGATATCAAGATAAGCGATTAAGTAGGCCTCATGGCCTTGGTAATCGTCAAGATGTGTACCTTTGCTAAGGGCCCAGAAAACCGTGCCATCCTTCTTAACGAAACGGAGTTCGTGTTCGAATTTCATAGGTCTTTCGCGGTCGATTCTCATGAATTCACGGCCAACTCGTTCATAATCTTCCTTATAAATGATGTCTCTAAAGCCGATGAAGTGCATTGCATTGACTTCGTCTGGGCTATAGCCAAGGAAGTTTCTGATGTTTTGGCTTATGAAAAGGAGAGGCTTGGTTAAGCTTGTGGAAGATATGACCATAGCGCCGTTAAGGGAGTTTTCGATAACGGAAAGGTCATTTGTACGTTGTTCGATAAGGAGTTTGTCTTCGTATTCTTTGGTTGTGTCAATGACAACGACGAAGATTCTAATGACTTCTTTTGTTTCAAGATAGACGTTTGCGACGATTTTGCAGTGCTTACGTCCATTAGGCGTGATGTAATCAACGTCATCGATTGAAGCGCTTTGACCTGGCAAGTCAGGAAGCTTCCTACAGAAAGCCTTAAGTCTACCGAGTGAGTCTTGGTTCGAATCGAAATCGACGCCTTTAGAGGCTCTAAAGTCTAGGATCTCGGCTTCGTTGCCGCCCATGATCCTAACGAGTTCTTTGTTGTAGAAGGACATCGTGAGGTCTTTGGTTTCTTTGTTCATGTCGTAAATGACGACACCGACTGGGACTTCGGCGGCCATCTTTCTCATTTGCTTGGTCTCGTTTTCGAGATCAACGCTCTTTTGGATGTCTCTAACCGTGATCATGACACAGTCGTTATTGCCATCTTCAATGAGCATTGAGTCAAGTCTGACCCAGATTGGTTCTTGTCCAGGAAGCTGCATGACAGTATCGACGTGGCATCTCTTTTGTCCTTGTCTAATGGAGCTAAAGAAGACATGGATTTCTCTTTCGAATCCTTTAGAGACGTAGCCGAGCTTGAATAAGGCTTCTTCGAAGTTAGGAACAACCCATGCGCCTTCTTCGGAATATGTTTGATAGAAGGAGCCAGTTCCGGTCTTGAAGTTATATTTAACGACGTGAGCGCCGCCAAGTTGAATGGTTGCGATTGATTCGCTGCCGAGTTTTCTCAAGCGTTCTTGGGCTTCGATTCTTGAAGTGATATCGGTGTATGAATTAACGAAAACAGGCTTGCCAGCGAGGTAGAAGGATTTGGTTTTGGCAAGGACCCATTTGCCATTACGGAATGCGTATTCGCTAAGAGGCTCTGGATTTCCTTCTTTTGCTTTTCTGATTGGGCAGTGCTCGCATGGTTCGTTTAAACCGAAGTACTGCTTGTAACAAGGCATGCTCTTTTCGGCTTTGCCGAAGTCTCTTTGGAAGGCCTCGGAAGCATGGATGACATAATAATCGTCTGGATCAACGATCATGTAGTGGTCAGCGACGCTGTCGAGAAGTTCAATGTTTGCTTTGCTTAATGATGTAGTGGCGGCTTCGTTAACTTTTCTTAAGAAAACTCTAAAGATGTTTGCGAAAAGCTTAAGGGTTTCTTTAACATTCTCATCGAATTCTTGGGTTTCGTCATTGTTATCTAAGCCAAGGATGAAAGCGTGACCCTCTTCATCGATTTTGGTTCTATATTGGATAAGGCTCTTGATGCCGAAAGCTTTGCAGCGTTTCTTAAGAAGGGTTTCTGCAAGCGCATCGGTGTCATTACAGACCAAATATCCATTTTCGTCGGTCTCTTGTTGGTAAACTTTGGATCTTTCGGCGATGATTGCAGGATCGACTTCTTTGGAAATTGAGTTAATGATGCCTTCTTTTGTCCATTCATGGGCTCTTGCAAGGGTGTGGTTAACTTCATCGAATTCCATGAGGTATGCTCTAGAGGAATTGAAGTATAAGCCAATCATTTTAAGTGATTCGTATATGGTCTTTGAGTTAACGTCGTTCTCTGAAAGGTAATTGAAAACGAGTTTTGTGATATCCGATTCAGCGAATTTTGCGGTTCCTTCGATCATTCGAAGAATCTTGTTCTTGTTCTTTTCTTCGGTGAGGTTTTGGATGACGCCGGTGATACCGCTAAGACGGCCCATATCGTCAGTGCCACAAACATAGGTGACTCTAACTGGGGCAAGGCCTTCTCCCCAAATGTCGCATTCAACATCGACTGAACCTTGGTGAGGATCCTCTTGGCAGGCTTTGAATGTATCTCTTAAGACGCTCATGCCTTGTTCGGTGATCTTGCCATCCTGTTCGGTGAAGGCTAAGAACTCTGGGAATTTGAGTTCTGTATAACCTTGGTTTGCCCAGTTGACGTTGATTGCAAGGGTATCGGTTGCGATTTCGTAATCGAAAATGGCGAGGTTATTCATCTCGAGATAGAGTCTATTACGCTTGTTCTCTAAACGTGTCTTTTCTTCTGAACGAACGTGTCTATCAATATCGGTGTAGGTGCAATAGAAGTCGATTGAACCATCGGCATTCATAACAGGACTTCCGGTAAGGTTAATCCAGAAATACTCGCCTTTAGCGTTGATGATACGGTAGTCTTCGCTGAAAGAAGTAAGGGTTTGGAACGCTCTTCCAGAAGCTTCTTGTATCTTCTTCAAATCATCTGGGTGGACTGATTTTTCGATTTCACCGAAAATTTCTCTTGCCGTATCGGCGTCGAATCCGGTTAAACGGAGGAAGCTCTCGCTAACATAGCTGCAGTTAACGCCGGTTTTGTCGAGGTGAAGAACGATGACACCACCAGGAGAGTTGCTGATAAGTGATTTCTGTGAAGCTTCTAAGGCTTTCAAAGAAGTGATATCGGTAAGAGTTAAGTTAAGGGTAACAGGTAAGGATTTGTCTGCGATTTTTAAGAAGGAGCCTGCAAGCCTCATCCAAACGAAAGTGCCATCCGCTTTCATCATACGGAGGTCAGCTTCGAAAGCTTCGTTTTTCTTGGTGAGTTCTCTTGCGAGCGCTCTAAAACCATCTAAATCATCTGGATGGATGTAAGGATAGAAATCGTATTGGAGTAAGTTGTTAAAGTATCCATTAGGATATCCAAGAATCTTATAAAGGCTTTCGTTAATATAAGTGAACCTAAATCCTTCTGGCGTGTGGCTTAATCTAGCAAAACCAACTGGGATGGTCTGGATTGTTTGAATAAGGAGACCGAAGTCACGCTTAAGAGCGTTTTGATTTCTCTTTCTCTCAGTGATGTCCTCAGCGGTGATGCAGTATAGATCTTTTGAGCCGTTTGAAGTCAAGTAACGGCAGTGGAATTCAATCCAAACATTAGAGATGGCCGCGTTTTTCTTGGTTTCTGCTTCGCAGGTTTGGGTTTTTCTTGTCTCTTTTGCTTTTGCGATGGCTTTCTTAAAAACAGGGAGGCTTTCTTCGGTGATGGCTTCATAGAAGTTAATCATGCTGCCAACGAAACTTTCAAAAGAAACGTTCATGACGTCAAAGAAAGCGTCGTTGACTCTAATGACTTCAAGAGCGTTTTCGCTAGCCTCGGCGATGATGGCGCCGCCAACGAATGAATTGAATAAAAGTGAAGCTTGTGTGCTTGAATCCAAGAATGAGAGCGAAGTGTTTTCGTCTTGTTTGTTGGATTTTTGCTTCATGACCTCAAGTTTGTTGAGGATCTTCTCTTCAAAGTCTTCTTTATTAAGAGGTATAGAGAAATGGTAGCCTTGCATGTAAGGGCAACCGATTGTCTTAAGGAATTCTGCTTGTTCGAGTTTTTCAACGCCTTCAGCAATGACTGGAAGATGGAGCCAGTTAGCCATTCTGACGATTGAAGAAAGAATGATTCCACTCTTTTCGTTTGTCTCGGAATCGCGGATGAAAGAACTATCGAGCTTCAAGAAATGGGCAGGAACGTCTTTTAATATATTTAAAGATGATGAGCCGGAACCAAAATCATCCATTTCGATGATGTATCCGATTTCTCTAAGGTGATTGACTGTCTTAAGGACTGTCTCTTTGTTATTGATGAAGGTTGATTCTTTGATCTCGAGGTGGATTTGCCATGGTTTGATGCCGTTTCTAATGACAATGTCTTGAAGAGTTTCAACTAAATCGAGGTTAACGAAGTCAACGTAGCTCACATTAACGGAAATGGAAGGGATCTTACGTCCTTCTTCGTTCCATTTCGCTAACGATTTGGCGGCTTCTTCCCAAACGTATGGATCAAGTTTTGCGATGAAACCATTACGTTCAAATAATTCGATGAAGTTCTTTGGACGGATGAGGCCTCTTCTTGGATGTTGCCATCTGACAAGGGCTTCAACACCTGAAAGGGTGCCATCAACGTATCTGATTTGTGGTTGGTAATGGACAACGAATTCTCTGTTTTCGAGAGCGTTTTCCATCTCTTCGGTCATTTCTTGATCGAGGATGTAGTTGCCAAGCATCTTCTCATTGAACCAGACTTCACGTTTTGTGGTGCTGTATTTGATTGATTTACAAGCAAATAAGGCACGGTCAAGGATTGAGTTGACGTTGGTGTCTTTGTCGGTGATTGCATATCTACCGATATGGCAACCAAGAGGGAATGTAGTTTTGATTTCCTTCAAACGTTCATGAAGGTCATTAGTGATCTCTTCTAAAATAGCATCGTCATTTGGGACGAGAGCGAAGAATATGTCACCCATGTCACGACAGACATAGCCGCCTACTTTGGAGACTTCTCTTTTTCTAATCTCAGCGACCGTCTTAAGGACGTTATTGCCTTCGGTATGGCCCATACGTTCGTTGATGTGCTTAAAGCCATCGATGTCCATACAGGTAACAACCCATGATCCAGCGCTGCTGGAGGCAATAGCTTGTCCAACGGTTTTGACGAATCCTTGGCGGTTTTGTAAGCCTGTAAGGTTATCTCTTTCCGTTGAGACTACGTTTGGCTTTTCTTTCGCGGTGATGAATTCCAAATTGTTCTTAATGCGTTTTGCAAATGTTTTGCGGTCAAGAGGGGTTTGGAATTGATCTAAAGCGCGACTAACAACGACAATCTCGTCTTTTGTTAAGCTCGCAATGTCACCATAAACGAGGACGTTTCTCTTCTTTTCTCCATCGAGCGATTCCTTAATGAAATCACATCCTAATGGGGCGTCGACATTGACGATGTATAAATCAAAAGAAAGGCCGACCTCACTTGGCAAAGGAAGATCAACGAATTCTACTTTGTAGAAAGACCCAAAAAGAGACGCAAAGAGCATCTTTTCTTGTTGGGAAGTTCCAATAAATAAGATACTTCCGTTGTTCCTATCGAATTGGAGGTCGGCCATAAACTTATACTTGTTGACTATTACTTGTCGAGGAGAACGCTAACGTGACCGAATAAGGCTTCAATAGCAGCGGCGTAAGCTTTTGAGCTCTTTCTGTCGCCAGTCTTTAAAGCGGTAGCGTATTGTCTATAAAGACCTTTAACGGTGAAGAGTAAGAGTGGGATCTCTGTATCTGCATCAAGATCTTTGTTGTGGATTGAACCATCTTCAACGCCTTTTTCGTAAGCGTCTTTGATGAGCATTTCAATTGCATCTGCCCATTCCTTGTGGAGGGTCTTTTCGTTAAGCTTGCCGCTTGAAACGAGGACTGCTTGGATTTCGATGAGTGAGCAGAGGTCTTGGTAGTTAGTCTTGACGTCATCTAAGTAAGCCTTTAAAGCGGTGAGGATTTGTTCTTTACCTGTACGCTTTAAGTACTTTGTTTCTTCGCCATAGTTTTTGACTTCTTCGGCTTTGAGTCTGTAGTAACGTGCATAGACTTCATAAAGAAGGTTTTCTCTTGTCGCAAAATAGTTGACGACTGATCTGGTGCTTAAGCCAGCTTGACGAGCGATCATTTGGAGGGTTGTCTCAAAGACGCCGTATTTAGCAAATAGGATTGGGGCTGCTGCAAAGACTTTTTGAATGTTTCTTTGTCTCATTTTTTCTGTACGCATAATTTTCTCCTTGTATGTATAAGAAATTTATATCCTTATGGGAGAAATTATATGGTAAATATTTCTTAAAACAACCTTTTGCACGCGTATTAGAGTACAAAAAAATGCTAATAATGTTATGAATTAGCGTTATTTTCAAAAATATTGCACGACATCAACACTTTCTCTTTGTAGAAATTGATGTAATGAGATTAAATAGTGGTTATGAAAAACGCGATTATTTTTGATATAGACGGAACCTTATGGGACTCGACTAAACAAGTGGCGGAATCCTGGAACATCGTAGCCTCAAAATTTCATAATCCTTTTATTATTAAAGAGAAAGAAATCGTTCCTTTGATGGGGAAACCGATGACGGAATTCGCTCATGTCTTGTTCCCTGATGAGATGAGTCACGAAGAAAAACTTAAGATGCTTGAAGATTGTTTACTCTTTGAGAACGAGTATTTGAAAACCCATCCAGGCACTCTTTATAAAGATGTTAAAGAAACTTTAGAAATATTAAAAAATGACTATGATCTTTTGCTTCTTTCAAACTGCCAAAAGAATTACATCGAAGTGTTCTTAGAAGGAACGGGTCTAGGATATCTTTTTAAGGATCACGTCTGTTGGGGCGATAATCTAAAAAAGAAACACGAGAACATCAAAGTCCTTTTAGAAAGAGGCGGATACGAGAATTGCGTTTATGTCGGAGACACCGAAATGGACGAAAATGAGACCCATTTAGCGGGCTTTCCGTTTGTTTTTGCCTCATTTGGCTTTGGAAAAGCGAAGAATCCGGAATACACTTTAAAGGAGTTCAAAGATCTCTTAGAGATCGCTCCAAAGGCTTTTAGATAATTATGGATAGCTACAAAACAATATTAGAGAAGAAAGACTACGACTTACTCATCACTCTTACTGATGGGGATGATTCACCGCAAGGTTTAATCTATAGAGCCGCTGCTTTTTTAGCGAAAGGCGAAGCAAAGACCGCTCTAAAAATCTTTAAAAATAACGAGAAGAAGCTCTATGAAGACAATCCTCTCGCGTATATGAAATCCTTATTTGATATGAGGTTCATTTTGAAGCAATTCGAGGAAGCTTATGATGAGATGCTTTATTTCGAGAATCTTCCTTATGTTAGCCAAGAAGTTGAAGAATATCTTAGAGAACTCCCAAAACTCATTAGAGCAGAAGAAAGAAACGCTTTCATTAATAGAGATTATGATGCCGATGAGATTAAGGACAAGCTCATACTCGCAAAAGACGATTATGAAATCATTGCCATCCTCAACATGATCGGCCCTTTGAAAGCGAATCAATACATCAAAGAACTCATAGGGCTCGCGGAAGGAAAGAAAGGCGAAATAGTAAGGACTTACGCTCTTCTTTTCTTAGTCGCAGCGAAAAGCGAGAAACAAATCACTTTCGAAAAGAGAGGAAAAGTCTTTAATGTCGTTCCAAAAGACCTCATACCTCCATATACAGGCGACAATTTTAATCGTTTTGCTCTTTCTTTAAGCGAATATAACCCTGACCCATCTGTCGCAAGCGCTTCCAGAAAGGTTTTGGACAACTACATTTTCGATATTTATCCAGAACTCCCTGATCTAAAAAACAAGCACGACGCCTATCTTTTGGCGATTTCTGCTATCGGTCATGAGTTACTCGCTAGCGACTTCGACTTAGAAGAGGCGGCAAAAGAGAAAAATCTCTCCCTTGAAGAGGTCAAAAAACTCAAAGAAACGATCAAAAAGGTCCGCGAAAAGGAAGAAATTCTTTCTTTTTAAGAATTATTGCCGATATTATTTGTAAAAGTATCTTAAGATAAGATATATTATTTCAGTTGCTAAACGCAAAAAGAGGTTACATTTTTATGAAACACACAATTGAACAAGTCTCTCCATCACGCGTCAAGGTTGCAGTCGCAGTCGAAGCAGACGCATGGAAAGAAGCCCAAGAAAAGGCTTTCAAGAAAGTTGCCGCTAAGGTCAAAGTCCCTGGCTTCCGTCCAGGCAAAGCTCCAAGAGCTCTCGTTGAAAAGAACATCAACCACGAAGCTGTTTGGAATGAAGCTATTGATGCTCTCTTAAACCCAACCTTCGCTGCAGTCCTTCAAGAAACCCAATTACGCCCATTCTTCCGTCCAGAAGTCGGCGTTACCAAAATCAGCGATACCGAACTTGAACTCGTTTTCCAAGTCATCACAGTTCCTACCGCAACTCTTGGTGAATATAAAGGACTCGAAGCTCCACGCCCAGCAGACAGCGTCACCGAAGAAGAAGTCGCTGCTGCAGTCGCACGCCGCTTCGAAAGCAATGCTGAACTCGTTTTAGTCGAACGCGAAGCTAAGATGGGCGACACCGTCACCATCGACTTCGACGGATTCTTACCAGATGAACAAGGCAACCTTAAGCCATTCGATGGCGGTAAGGCTGAAAACTACAACCTTCTCCTTGGCTCAGGCTCATTCATCCCTGGCTTCGAAGATAGCATCGTCGGCATGAAAGCTGGCCAAACCAAATCTTTCAAAGTCAACTTCCCAGAGAACTATGTCAAAGAACTCGCTGGCAAGCACGCTCAATTCCAAGTCAAAGTCCACGAAGTCAAAGAGAAAGTCGTCCCAACCGCTGATGATGCAGCAGTCAAGGAACTTGGCATCGCTAACGTCAACACCATGGACGAACTCAAAGAATTCGAAAAGAAAGCTATGCTCGAACGTAAAGTTCGTGACAGCGAAGAAAGATTCTACCAAGCAATCGTCGACAAGATCGTTGCTAATGCAACCTTCGCTCTTGATGAGGCTATCATCGCTAACGAAGCTGCTCAAATGGAAGAAAACCTTAAGAAGCAAGTCGAACAAAACGGTATCACATTCGACCAATACTGTGACATCACTGCTACAAAGCTCGAAGATTTAAGAGCTAACTTCATGAAACAAGCTGAAGCTAACCTTAAAGTCTACGTCGCAACCAACACCGTTGGCGAAGTTGAAAAACTCTACGTCACCGATGCTGATGTCGATGCCGAAGTCAAAGCAATGGCAGAACAATACAAGATGGAAGAAGAACAAGTCCGTGGATTCATCAACCGCGATCTCGATGGCTTCAAGAACAACCTCTTCCAAAAGAAGATTCACGACTTCATCTTAAGTGTCAGCAAACCTGAAGGTGTTGCTGCAAAGAAAGCACCTGCTAAGAAAGCCGCTGTTACAGAAGGCGAAGAAAAGCCAGCCGCAAAGAAACCAGCTGCTAAAAAACCTGCAGCCAAGAAAACCGCTGCTAAAAAAGAAGCTGAATAATCTAATCTTTGTTAATTAGGGCCTTGCTGAAGCTTGGCCCTTTTTCTTTTCTAAAAATATTTTAGAACCGCTAACAATTTGGCACTCTTTTATTGACAGTGCTAATTTGCTAAGTATAATAATCGCAACAGGAGGAAACCTATGGACAATTACTATCAACCAAAAACGCTCACTCTTCCTTTATTAATTACGCGTGGGCTCGTGGTATTCCCAAATATGACTGAATCGATTGATGCCGCAAGAAGCTACAGCATCAAAGCAATCGATTTAGCAAGACAACAAAGCAACTCTTTGCTTTTCGTAGGCACTCAAAGATCCATCCAAAAAGACGAAGTTACAGGAGCAGAGGACATTTTCATGAATGTCGCTTTATGCCGTATCGTTAACTTTGTTAATAGCAATGGTACTTATAGAATTAGAGTCATCGGCTCCAAACGTATCTCATTAAAAGAAGTCTTCTTCGCTGATGGTTCTTGGAAAGGAACAGGATACGTCGTCGAAGACGAACTCGGAGACGTTACAGAAGAAACAGCCTTAGTTAGAAGAATCGTGAGATCCGTTGAACAAAATCCTCAACTCGCTCATAACATCCCTAAGACCGCTTTAAATACCTTAGGCAGAGGAGAATCATCGATTGAAATCGGTGATACCTTAAGCGCCTATCTCCCATTCTCTCCAGAAGCCAAGATCGATTTATTAGGAGAAGCTAATGTTAACGCTCGTCTTTTAAAGATCGCTGAACTTCTTGATGAACAAATCCAAATCACCAACATCGATAAGAAAATCGACGAAACAGTGAGAACACGTGCTGAAAAGCAACAAAAAGAATACATTCTCCGTGAGAAGATGAAGGCCATCCGCGATGAACTTGGCGAAGGCGCAAACGAAGAAAGCGATGTCGATCTAATTAGAAAGAAACTCGCTGAGAATCCTTATCCACAAAACATCAAAGATAAGGTCAACAAAGAACTCAAACGTTATAGCATGATGCCTGAAGCATCGCTTGAGAGCTCTCTTATCCTTAACTACGTAAATACCATCATGAATGCTCCATGGTGGGAGAGGACCGAAGACAATGATGACCTCGATAACGTTCAAAAGATCTTAGACGAAGATCACTTTGGTCTTGATAAGGTCAAAAAGAGAATCATCGAATATCTTGCAGTCAAACAAGCTACAGGTTCCCTCAAAGCTCCTATCCTTTGTTTCTATGGCCCGCCAGGATGTGGTAAGACATCTCTTGCTAAATCAATCGCCAGAGCCCTTGGAAGAAAGTTCTTCAAGGCTTCTTTAGGCGGCGTTTCTGACGAATCAGAAATTAGAGGCCACCGTAGAACATACGTTGGCTCAATGCCAGGCCGTATCATCCACGGCATGACCAAAGCAGGCGTTGTTAACCCTCTCTTCCTTCTTGACGAAATCGACAAGGTTGGAGGCAATTCCTTACATGGCGACCCTGCAAGCGCCCTTCTTGAAGTTCTTGACCCGGAGCAAAATTCCCAGTTCAACGACAACTTCTTAGAAGAACCATATGATTTATCAAACGTTCTCTTTATCGCGACAGCGAACTACCTTGAGAACGTTCCTGCTCCACTCCGTGACCGTTTAGAGCTCATTGAAGTTCCTTCCTATACCGAACTTGAGAAGATCAAAATCGCCTCAAGCTGGTTAGTTAAGAAACAAATGGAGGCTAATGGTTTGAAAGAAGGGGATATTGAGTTCACAGAAGAAGGCATCAAAGAGATGATCGAATGCTATACCCGTGAGGCTGGCGTCCGTAATCTCGAAAGACTTGTCGCTTCATGCGCTAGAAAAGCCGTTGTTGAGCTCATCAAGAACCCAAATCACCCAAAACCAATCGTCATCGACGCAAAACAAGTTCAAGAGTATCTTGGTGTTGAGATCTTCGAAGACACAAAGAAAGAAAAAGAACCGCAAGTCGGTGTCGTTCCTGGACTTGCCTATAGTGGATTCGGTGGAGACGTGCTCGCAATGGAAGTCAATGAGAGGGGGGGAAAGGGCGGGCTCGTCCTTGCTGGTAAGCTTGGTGACGTCATGAAAGAGAGCTGCACAATCGCTCTTGACTATGTTAGAGCCAACGCTGAAAAGTATGGCATCGCTCCAGAGATGTTTGAGAAAAAGGATATCCATATCCACGTTCCAGAAGGCGCTGTTCCAAAGGACGGCCCTAGCGCTGGTGTCGCAATCACGACAGCAATTATTTCTTGCTTAACTGGCAAACACGTTGACAATAACGTCGCAATGACAGGCGAAGTTACCCTTCGTGGCAAGGCTCTTGCGATTGGCGGATTAAGAGAAAAATCTCTTGCAGCACTGCGTAGTGGAATCAAGACTATCATCGTCCCTCTTGAGAACAAAAAAGACGTATCTGAACTTCCACCAGAAGTTTTGAGCGCTCTAAAGATCATTTACATGAAAAATGTCGATGACGCCTTAGAAATTGCTCTTATGAAGGAATAGTACAAAATATACGAAACGCTAAAAAAGAGTTGAGGAGCATTTCGCTCCTCTTTCTTAAATAAGAAAAATGGCATATTATAGTGCCCAAAAGGAGTAAGTATGATTAATTTTAGGAATGCGAAATACATAATCTCATTGCCAGATTACAAAATGAGACCAATTAACGGCATGCCTGAAATTGCCGTATTCGGAAAAAGTAACGTCGGTAAGTCGACTTTGATTAATCTTCTTACAGGCATGAAGTTAGCCTTCTCTAGTAAGCAAGCTGGTAAGACAAAACTTCTAAACTACTTCTTAATCGACAATACTTTCTACCTTGTCGACACGCCTGGGTATGGTTACACCACCTATGGAAGCAAAGAGGACGCATCGTTTGGTGACATGATGGAACACTATTTCGAAAATCCACAGCTCGTGATGTCGTTCTTGCTTCTTGACTGCCGTCACGCGCCAGGAAAAGATGACCTTGAGTTCCTCTCGTTCCTAAAGGAAAGTGGCACACCATTCTCCATCATCTTCACAAAAAGCGATCAAGCTAAACAAAGTGAAATCGCCGCAAGAAAGAAATTCGCGATAGAAGAGCAAATTAATAACGTGCTCTTCAGCGGTAAAGGGTTAAAAGCAGAGCAACTACGTGCAGTTTTTGCAAAAACTTTACAGAGGTAAGATATGCTTAAGTTAAAAAAGATTTCAAAAATTTACAAAACAGCGACTCTTGAAGTTAAAGCCTTAGACGAAGTTTCTCTTTGTTTTAGAAAGAACGAATTCGTTTCTATTCTTGGCCCTTCAGGATGCGGTAAAACAACGACTTTAAACATCATCGGCGGCTTAGACAAATACACAACCGGCGATCTTCTTATTAATAACGTATCAACCAAAGACTATCACGATAGAGAATGGGACGTTTACCGTAACCATAGAATTGGCTTCATTTTCCAAGCCTATAACCTCATTCCACACCAAAACATCCTCGAAAACGTTGAGCTTGCTTTAACAATTGCTGGTATGGGCAAAGCCGAAAGAACCGCCAAAGCAAAAGCCGCCTTGGATAGGGTCGGCTTAAAAGGCATGTACACCAAAAAGCCTAATGAGCTTTCTGGTGGTCAGTGCCAACGTGTCGCAATCGCTCGTGCTCTTGTCAATGAACCAGACATCATCTTAGCCGATGAACCTACAGGCGCTTTAGATAGCGAAACTTCAGTCATGATCATGAAGCTTATCAAAGAAGTTTCCAAAGATAAGCTCGTCATCATGGTTACCCATAACAACGAACTCGCCAAAGAATACTCAACCCGTATCATCTCCCTTCTCGATGGCAGAGTAGTGGGTGACACTAACCCATATACCGAGGAAGAAGAGGCAAAAGAATACGAAAAAGGACTTCCAGCATTCGATGAGGCCAAAGAAAAAGCCAAAATGAGCTGGTGGACTGCTTTCAAGCTCTCAACAAAGAACCTCATCACCAAATTCAAACGTACATTCATGACCGTCGTTGCTTCGTCAATCGGCATTGTTGGCGTTTCCGCCGTTTTAGCGGTCTCCTATGGCGTTAGAGGCTATCTTGCTTCCATCCAAGACGACATGCTTTCTGGCAACCCAGTCCAAATCACCCAAAATTCCGTGGACTATCTTAAGCTTCTCCAAAGCGCTTCAAACTTAACTCAATCCAAGATCATTTCCGAAAGCTGGAAAGATGGCAAAATCGATATCCAATTCGCAATGGAATCGCTTGTCAAAACCGCAACCGGCGTTTCAGAATCCCTCCAAGAGAATGATATTGATGAGAATTACATCCAATATCTTAAGGACATGCCTTCCTCATACTACAACGCCATGACGATGGATTATGGTCTTAATATTAAGAACAACCTCTTCACGAACACTCAAACTGGCCTTATCTACGAAGGCATCAATTACAAAACCGCTCAATATAGTATTTCAGGTATCACAAATATCTGTACAACCATCCTTGAAAACTGCCGCGATGGCGAATTCAAGTCTTTCGGATCGATGGTTGACGGTTATACAAACGCCTTTGGCCAATGCATCGACAACGAGGAATACGTCTTATCCCAATACAATGTCGTTGCAGGCACCTATCCTCATGAAGCAAATGAGCTTATGGTAGTTCTTAACCACCAAAACGAAGTCACAGAATTCGTGCTTACCCTTCTTGGTTACTATGGCCAAGACGAATTTGCTAACGCTATCTACTATTTCAGCAACGAAGGCAAAGAAGGCACTTATGACAAGGAACTTTGGGCTAAGCAACAATCGATCGATGTCTCAAAGCTCGTCGGTAAAGAATATACCTATTATCCAAACGATTCGATCTTTAGAAAGAACCCTTCATATAACGATCCTGACGCCAACCCATTAGATAAGACCGTCTATCAGCCATTCTTCTATGATTACCTTGATAATGGTAACCTTCAAAACGGCATGAAGATGAAAGTCACAGGCGTCCTTACTCCAAAAGAGAACGTCCGTTATGGTTGCTTATCAAGCGGCTTATTCTACACACCAAAATTCGCTCAAAAGTTCATTGAAGACAATTATGACTCTGAACTTACCACATTCCTCCGTGACACACTTAACGCTAGCGACAAAGGCGCAAGCGAATACACTTCAACTCTTGTTAACCTTAGTGGTTTAGGAGAAATCATCTCAGGCATTGGTTATGACATGAACGTCGATTTCGAAGGAAAGAGATGCACAAGCACTTTCTTAGTCGGTTCGACAAACAACATGTCTAGTCTCTTCTCAATGCTTTCAAGCGCTTCAGGTTCTGGCCAAGGAGGAGAAGAAGGACAAGGTGGTGGAACTGGTTCATCCGAAAGTTTTAAGATCCTTAAGACCGCTTCAATCTCTCCTCGTCAAGCGGGTGGCGAAAAGCTTCCAAGCAGAATTGAGATATACCCTCTTGATTTCGATAACAAATTCTTAGTAACTGACTACCTTTCAGCCTGGAACGGAGATAAACCTATTACTTTAAGTAATAGCCAAACACCATTAGCTGCTGCAGATAGAGGCGAAGTCAATTACACCGACAACCTTGAGCTCATCATCGGCATGATTAACGGCATGGTCGATATCGTCACAATCGCTCTTGTTTGCTTCACCGCGTTATCTCTTGTCGTTTCAACCGTCATGATTGGCATCATCACCTATGTTTCTGTTATGGAACGTGTCAAAGAAATCGGTGTCATTAGATCGCTTGGTGGCAGAAAGAAAGACGTTTCACACTTATTCAACGCTGAAACCTTCATCATCGGTATGGGTGGTGGCCTCTTTGGCTTAGCCGTTACGTATCTCCTTGAATTCATTCTTAACGTCACAGTTGGTGTTACCTATAACTTAGGAATGATTGCTAACTTACCTTGGACAGCCGCATTAGTCGTTCTCCTTTGTAGCATTGGCTTAACCACAATCGCTGGTTTAACTCCTGCTAGAAGCGCAGCACGTCAAGACCCTGTCAAAGCCTTAAGAAGCGAATAATCAACTTAGTTATTCTTTTTTAAGAATCTCTAACTTATAATAAATCAGTTCAATGACGGTTAAGGGATCTTTGCTCTTCCTACTTAGAGAGCCGCTAGATGGTGCAAAGGCGGATAGGAATCAAAGTGAGTCGTAACCATAGAACGGTAGAGATACCCGTCAATCTGCGTTAAAGATTATCTAAGAGCCTTATGTTAATAAGGAATTAGGGTGGTACCGCGCACCGCGTCCCTATGTTGGGCGCGGTTTTTATATTTTAGGAGGCTATATCGATGTTAGATAAGCACTATGACCCTCGTACTGTCGAAGCAGGCAAATACGAGAAATGGAAAGAAAACGATTACTTCAAAGGTGGAAGAGACTTAAGCAAAAAGCCTTTCTCAATGGTTATTCCTCCACCAAACGTCACTGGTAAGCTCCATCTTGGACACGCCATGGACACAACGATCGAAGACATTATCGCAAGATACAAAAGAGAAGTTGGATACGATGTCCTTTGGGTTCCTGGAATGGACCACGCAGGTATCGCAACCCAAGCCAAAGTCGAAGCTAAGCTTCGCGCTGA
The DNA here is from genome assembly GCA_024408335.1 of Bacilli bacterium. Taxonomy (GTDB): domain Bacteria; phylum Bacillota_I; class Bacilli_A; order RFN20; family CAG-826; genus UBA4951. Next base: position 142,541 of record JAKSVB010000002.1, on the reverse strand, counting down.
AGAAGGCGTTTCCCGTTTTGATCTCGGAAGAGAAGGATTCCTTAAGAAAGCCTGGGAATGGAAACACGAATACGCTGACACAATCCACGCTCAATGGGCCAAAATAGGTCTTTCCGTCGACTACTCAAGAGAAAGATTTACACTTGATGAAGGCTTAAGCGCAGCTGTTAGACACGTTTTCGTCACTCTTTATAACGAAGGTCTCATCTACCAAGGCGAAAAGATCATCAACTGGGACCCAGAACTTAGAACCGCATTAAGTAACATTGAAGTCATACATAGAGATGATGAAGGCGAGTTCTTCTACTTCCAGTATGATATCGTTGGCACTAACGAATCATTAACCGTCGCCACGACCCGTCCAGAAACCATGTTTGGCGATACAGCGGTCTTCGTTAACCCTAACGATAAGAAATACAAACATTTAGTCGGTAAGATGGTCATTAACCCTGCCAATGGCGAGGAAATCCCTCTTATGGCAGATGAATATGTCGATATCGAATTCGGTACCGGCGCGATGAAGTGCACACCAGCTCACGACCCTAACGACTTCCTTCTAGGAAAGAAATACGGCTTCGAATTCATTAAGTGCATCGATGAAACAGCCCATATGAATGAGAAAGCTGGCAAATACCAAGGCATGAGCCGTTATGAATGCCGTAAGGCCCTTGTCGAAGATATTAAGGCAGCAGGCAAACTCATCAAAATTGAAAAGATCACTCACTCAGTCGGCCACTCAGAAAGAAGTGACACCGTCGTTGAGCCAATGCTTTCGAAACAATGGTTCGTCCGTATGAAACCTCTTGCTGAGAAGGTTCTTGCAACCCAAAAAGGAAGCGACAAAGTCAATTTCATCCCAAAACGTTTCGAAAAAGTCCTTATCCAATGGATGAGCGGCGTTGAGGATTGGTGCATCTCCCGTCAACTTTGGTGGGGACACCGTATTCCAGCATACACAAACATCAAAACAGGCGAACTCGTTGTCACAGAAGAGGCAATGGATCCAACTCTTTGGAAGCAAGACGAAGACGTCCTTGATACATGGTTCAGCAGCGCTCTTTGGCCATTTGCAACCCTTGGCTGGCCAAACGAGGAAGCAGCTGATTTCAAACGTTACTTCCCAACTAGCGTCTTAGTCACTGGCTATGACATCATCTTCTTTTGGGTTAGCCGTATGGTTTTCCAATCTCTTCACTTCACCGATAAATCACCATTCCATGAGGTCGTCATCCATGGTCTTATCCGTGACGCACAAGGCAGAAAGATGTCTAAGTCACTTGGAAACGGCGTTGACCCAATCGACGTCATTGAGAAATATGGCGTTGACGCATTGCGTTACTTCATCACCAATAACACCACTCCAGGCATGGATATGCGTTACATCGATGAAAAGGTCGCAAGCGCTCAAAACTACCTCAATAAGATCTGGAACGCCTGCCGTTATGTTGAAGGCGTTCTTGGCGAGGACTACACTCCTAGACCATTAAACAAGAAGACTCTCGGCGTTCTTGATGCCGCTATCGTCGATAAGCTTATGAGGACAATCAAAGCAGTCCGCGCTGAAATGGATAAATACCACTTTAGTCAGGCCTCATCGATTCTTTATAACTTCGTCTATGACGATTTCTGCTCATCATATCTTGAAATGAGTAAGGTTGCTTTAGCTAAAGAAGGCGAAGAAAAAGAAGTCACAAAAGACGTTCTCTATACCGTCATGAAGGACATCATCCTCATGATTTATCCATACACTCCATTTGTCACAGAAGAAATGTATCTTTCCCTTCCTGCCCACAAAGAAAGCATCATGGATGAACTCTATCCAGAATATGACCGCACCCTTCTTAACAAGAAAGCTGTCGAAAAACTTGCTATCTTAGAAGGCATGATCAAAGACATCCGTAACTACAAATCAACAGGTGGTATGGCTCCAAACGCTAAAGTCAAACTCGTCATCTCACCAGCTGAGCCATTCAAAGGTTACGGCGACTACTTAAAGCGCTTCACCTTCGCTTCATCATATGAAGTCAAGAAAGAAAACTTAGGTGGTTCAAGCTTCCTTTACCCAGGATTCGAAATGATGGTGGAAGAGGATGTTGATCCAGCTCTCTTAAAGGAAAAACTCCTTAAAGACAAAGAGACTTTAAGCTTCGAAATCGCTCGTAGTGAGAAGATGCTCGGAAACCCTGGATTCGTTGCAAAAGCTCCAAAAGAAAAGATCGAAAACGAGACTCAGAAACTCGAGAAAAACAAAGCTCTTCTTGAGTCAGTTCTCAACAAACTCGCATCTTTATAATCAAAAAAAGTTAAGGATTTACCGTCACTTTGTGGCGGTTTTTCTTTTTTCGAAAAAAATTTCGATTTTCGCCTCTATATGTAATTGAGGAGGAAAAATCTATGAATGGAAGATCTTTAACTTTGAAGGAACGCGAAGAGATTTGTCCTGGTGAAGCACTAGCCTTAACAGCGGTCTTAGCCGTCTTATCAATCAGCATAATTTCTGTTGTCGTTTACCGTCTTTTGAAGTCAAGAAAAGGCACTGCGAAAGTTCCTGGCGGCTGGCAGTTTAACTGGGAATAGCAGCCCAAAATTTGATGAGTGTGCACGTTGCACATAAGGTGCCCAAGAAAGTTTATATAATAAAAAGCTCGTTTTTTCTTCACAAGTTGCCTTTACGCGTGTATGATAATCACGTTGTCGCCCTCCCTATAGGGCCTCAACCGCATTTCTACGGTCCCTAATAATTACTTTGTAATTAACCGCACGGAGCGAGTCTTAAGCTATAAGGAGGAAAAAGCATGTACGCCATTATCGAAACCGGTGGCAAGCAAATGAAAGTTGCAGTCGGAGACAAGATCTTCGTCGAAAAACTTGAAGCAGAAGCCGGATCAGACGTTACTCTTGACAAGGTCCTCTTCATCGGCGGCGAGACCAACAAAGTCGGCGAACCTTACGTTAAAGGTGCCACTGTTGTCGCCAAAGTTGAAAAACAAGGATTAGGCAAGAAATTAACAGTCTATCGCTACAAGGCAAAGGCAAACGTCCGCCGCAAACACGGTCACCGTCAACCTTACACCTTATTGGTCGTCAAAGCCATTAACGCCTAATGATTAAAGCTACGTTCGTTTATTCAAAATCGGGTTTGAAATCAATCACCGTCAAAGGTCACGCAAATAGCGCACCTTATGGTGAAGATCTCGTTTGTGCTGCTGTAAGCGCAGTCGTCGTTGGAGGACTCAACGCCTTCAAAGATGAATCTATTTATGAAGCGAAGGTAGAAGAAGGCGACGTGAAGCTTACCGTCAAAGGCAAGCAAAGCACACATGACCAAATCGTTACTGAGACGATTGAATCTCAGCTGAATGACATAGCAACTTCCTATTCGAAGTTTGTGAGTCTAGAAAGGAAAATTGAAGAATGAAATTTGTTCTTAATCTCCAATTATTTGCTTCTAAGAAAGGTGTCTCTAGCACCAAAAACGGACGTGATTCCGCAGGAAGACGTCTTGGCGCTAAAGTCGGTGACGGACAACACGTTCTCGCTGGCAACATCATTTACAGACAAAGAGGAACCCGTGTCCAACCTGGCCTCAACACCGCTAAGGGTGGAGACGACACAATCTACGCTTTAGTCGAAGGCATCGTCAAATTTGAACGTGTCGGCAAAAAAGGCAAGAAAGTCTCTGTCTACGCAAAGTAATTGATTTAAAAACGATTATTTAAACGGGCCTTGAAAATAGGTCCGTTTTTTCTTTCTTTAGTCTACCCAATAAGGGAATATTCCCTTATAATTAACATATGAAATTATCCGTAGTCATTCCTTGCAAAAACCAATCTGCCGTTCTCTTTAGCAATATCGAGAAGCTTGGCATCCCATATTTCGACGCTTTAAAAGTCGATTATGAGTTTTTGCTTGTTATTGATGGAAGCGACGAGGAAAACATCAAAATCGCTAACGAGAAAATGGCGGATATGCCTAAGCAAATCAAGTTAGTTGATTATGAACCAAAGCTTGGAAAAGGCCATAACGTCCAACATGGCTTTAATGAAGCTACTGGAGATTTTGTCCTCTTTATGGACGCTGACTTTGCTACAGATCTCCATGTTCTTGATCAAATCCTTCCTGAGATTTCTAATTACGATGGATTTATCGCTTCACGCCGCTGCAAGGGCGCCAAAATCATGAATAAACAAACCGTTCTTAGAAGAATCGTGAGCTGGATGAGCAGATTATTAATCAAATTATCTTTCGGTCTTGGATTCAAAGAAACTCAATGCGGCTACAAACTCTTTAGAAAAGACCTCGCAAAGATCCTAGCGAAGAAACAAATCATCGATGGCTTTGCTTTCGATGTCGAATACCTTTATTTCTGTAAGCTTAACGGCTTTAAGATCAAAGAAGTTCCATGTATCTGGAATGATGGTGAAAAGAGCACCATCAAACACGCTGGAAGCACCAGCATGAACTTCATGAAAGACATGAAGAGAATCAAAAAGAACAAAAAGAATTACATTCTTACCAATGACGAAAGAAAGAGTCTTGGTTTAGAAGTCAAGGAGGCCTAATTATGTTAATCGATCGTTGCGTAATTGAGGTTAGAAGCGGAAAAGGTGGCGATGGCGCCATTTCTTTCCTTCGTGATAAGCAAACCCAAAAAGGTGGACCTGATGGAGGTAACGGAGGCCGTGGTGGCTCTGTCTATTTCATCGGCAAGAAGAACCTTAATAACCTTTATAACTTCAGACATTCCCGCACGTTCATCGCTTTAGATGGCGAAAGAGGAATGAAAACGAACAAATATGGCGCTAACGCTGAGGACATCATCATCCCAGTTCCTGTTGGTACCATCATCACCGAAGAAGCCACAGGACGTGTTTTGGCAGATATCAAAGAAGAGAACCAAAAAGTTCTCGCTGCTAAAGGCGGAAGAGGTGGCAGAGGCAACGCTTGTTTCAAATCATCACGTCATAGAATCCCTAGAATCGCCGAAAATGGACACCCAGGAGAGAAGAAGCGTCTCATCCTTGAGCTTAAGCTTTTAGCCGATGCAGGTCTCGTTGGTTTCCCTAGCGTTGGTAAGTCAACATTCCTTAATGTCGTTAGCAAAGCTAATGTACCAACAGCTGATTATCCATTCACTACCCTTATCCCAAACCTTGGCGTTTGTAATCTCCCAGATGGCAGAAGCTTCGTCTTAGCCGATATGCCAGGGTTAATCAGAGGCGCTCACGAAGGAAAAGGCCTTGGTATTCAGTTCCTTAGACACATCGAAAGAACTAGAATCTTAATTCATCTTGTCTCAATGAGCGGTGAACGTGACCCATATGAGGATTACTGCACCATCAACGAGGAACTTAAAGCCTATGATGCATTCCTCGAAAAGAGACCTCAAATCGTCGTCGCATCTATGATGGATATGGAAGGCGCAGAAGAGATCAAAAAGGAATTCGATGCAAAACTCGGATTCGAATCGATTGCCTTATCAAGCCTTACCCATAAAGGTGTCAATGAGCTCTTAAAGAAAGCGATTGAACTCATTGAAAACACTCCTGAATTCCAGATCAAAGGCGTCAATGAAGAAACCAAGATGAAGGTCTATAACGCCCGCGAGATAGAAGAAGCTTCAGATTACGAAATCGTTAGAGGCGCTAATGGCTGGCTCATCAAAGGCCAAAAAGTTGAAAGAGATGCAGGCCTCATTAACACATCAACTGACGAAGGTATCATGCGCTTAATCAGATACCTCGATAACATTGGAATCGAAGAGAAACTTGAAGAAGCAGGGGTCCAAGACGGCGATAAAGTTCAGATCAACGACTTCATCTTCGATTACTTCAAATAAGGCTATATAATAAGTCATGAAAAAGAGCGTTCAGATAGTGCTTCTTGGCTTAACAGCTATAGCGGTAATGTTCATCATTTCAGTCACGTTTGGTATCATTTATAAATAGATTATGTATTACTCATTTTTAGGAAAAATCGTCAACATCGACAAAGAAAGCGTCGCTATTCTCGTTAATAGCGGTATAGCTTATGAGCTTCTCGTTGCTAGAACTAGCGACTATGCTTTAAACGAGGAAACAACGATTTTCGTCCATGAGGTCTTTAATGAAAACGATCATTACTTAGTCGGCTTCAAAGACAAACTTGAGAAAGACGCTTTCAAGTCCCTTATTCAAGTTAAGGGCATTGGTCCAAAGACCGCCATCAACGCATTAGGTGCCACAAACCCTAACGATTTAATGAAAGCGATCGAGGCTAATAACACCTCGTTCTTAAAGAAACTCCCTGGCATTGGCCCTAAGGCTGCTGCCCAAATCATCCTTGATCTTAAAGGTAGACTTGCTGATAACGGAGTTAAGGGAAATCCTGATCAATATGACGAAGTTCGTGAGGGCTTAAAGTCACTTGGCTTCAAAGTCAAAGCCATTGATGACGTTCTTGCTAGCATTAGCGAACCAGGTCTTTCTAACCAAGAAGTCCTCCGTCTAGCTTTAAAGAAACTTAAGAAATAATTATGAAAAAGAGAGTAGAGGACAGCGAACGCATCTTAGATGCAAGAAAAGAAAGTGGAGATAACGCCACTGATTTAACTTTGCGTCCTCAAACCCTAAAAGAATATGTTGGCCAAGCTGCTTTAAAAGAAAACTTAAGCGTTTTCATTGGTGCGGCCAAAAAGAGAGAAGAGTGCTTAGATCACGTTTTGCTTTATGGCCCACCAGGACTAGGAAAGACTACTTTAGCCCATGTCATTGCCAATGAAATGGGTGGCAAAATCAAAGTCGTCAATGGTCCTTCAATCGAAAAAAGTGGAGATTTAGCCGCTATTTTATGCGATCTCGAACCAGGGGATGTCTTATTTATTGATGAAATTCATAGGCTTCCTAGACAAGTCGAAGAAGTTCTTTATTCCGCAATGGAAGACTTCGAGCTTTCGATCACAATCAATAGGGATGGCGCAACCAAATCTCTTAATATGCCTCTCCCTCCATTTACTCTCGTTGGCGCAACAACTAGAGCAGGTGATCTTTCTTCGCCTCTTCGCGCTAGATTTGGTATCAGCGCCAAAATCGATTTCTATACGGAAGATGAGCTTGCGATGATTATCGAAAGAACATCAAAAGTATTAGGAATGCCTATGGAAAAAGAAGCCATCAAACTTCTTGCTCAAAGAAGCAGAGGAACCCCACGTATCGCCAATAGAATCTATAAGCGCGTTCGTGATTTTGCTTCGTTTGATGGACTTGAGATGATCGATATGGCTTTAGCCAATAAAGCTCTTAACGCCTTGAAAATCGACAACCTCGGATTAGACGATGTCGATATCAAATACCTTCGCGCCATCATCGAGAGATACCATGGCGGCCCAGTAGGCCTTGAATCAATTGCTAGCGCCATCGGCGAAGAGATCACCAACCTTGAAGACGTCTATGAACCATATCTCACCATGATTGGCCTCATTAACCGTACCCCAAGAGGAAGAATTGCCACCCCAAAGGCATATGAACACCTCAAAATCTCCTATCAGGGACTCTTATTTTAACGATTTTTAATACAAAACTATGTTTTGTTCTTGTACGCGTGCTCGCGTATGTTGTAAACTTGTAGGGCTTGCCAGCACATTCTTTTTGTGCAGGGCAAATTGCTTGGAGGATATTTATGCGTAGAAGATTAGCTTATTTATTCCTTGGTGCTTCCCTCCTTTTAGGAGTTGGTGTCACCATCACTTCATCGCTTAGTAAAATGGACACCGATGTCAGCTATGGCAGCGGTAAGGATTTGTATTTCAACATTTCCGTCAAAGATTCCACATACGAAGGTGTCAACCCAGAAAGTTACATTGGTGCAGATGCAACAACCCGTAACTACGGTGCAGTTGACGCAGTCGCAAAAGAAATGGAAAAACGTCTCGAATTCTGGGACATCAATGCCAGTGTCATCAAAGAAGGTTATCACACCGTCAAAATCTCTGTCCGTACCCAAGGCAGTGACGATGTTGAATATAGCTACCTTCAAACCTATCTTGCTTACAGTGGCCAACACGTCACCGTTGAAGCAGGATCACGTGACGAAGACATCATGGCTGAAGCACCAAACAGCCCTGAATTCGCTGATAACGGCCTCTTCGAAGAAGGAACAAACGCTCAAATCGAATACGTTAACTCAATCCCAGTCGTTACTATCCCAGTCAAGGAAACCTTCCAAGGTGAAAACGGCCCATTAAACGAACTCATCAAATACTGCAAAGACAACACTAACGATGCTGAAACCGATGAAGACGGCAATGAAACAGTCGCAGCAAAGAGCACTCTCTTCTGTCTCTGGGATCACAAACAAGAAAATGATAGCTATGCTATTGCTTCAGATACAAACCACGAAGACTTCAACGTCAACATGGGTTCACGTCTTCTCTTCGGTCAAGAAGCAGCCAACTCCTGGTGGGTTGACCCAGCTGACGATGACAACAACTACAAGAAGATCCAGCTCATTCCTTCAAGCGCAGCTATTAAAGATGGCAGCTACGACCCAAGCAAAGCAAACGCTGCATTCAAAGCTGCTAAATTCTACCGCGACGTTCTTAACGCTAGCGAATATGACTATGACGTCTCATTCTCACACGCTACCGTCGTCTCACCAAGCGTTGATCCACTCGTCACAGCAGGCGATTGGCACTTAGCCATCAACTTCGGCCCAACAGCAATCGCAGCTCTTGTTTCTCTTGCTCTTGGCATCGTAGCCCTTTGCTTATTCTACAGAATCGGCGCTGTCTCAATCTTAGCTAACGCAGCAGTTGCAACCGAAGGCGCAATCCTTATGTTTGCTTACTTCAGCGCACAATTCGGTATCGGCGCTCTCGTCGGCTTCGCTCTTGGCGCAATGGTCACTTCATTCGGTGGCATGTACTATTTCCACAAATTCAAACAACAAATCTACGAAGGACGTACAATCAAGAAAGCTCACCAAGAAGGCATGAAGAAGGCTTTATGGCCAACCATCGACATCTCTGTCGTTTCAATCCTTGTCGGTATCTTCGTCTATGCCTTTGTCCACTCAACAATCGGTAACTTAGGCTTAGCTCTCATCCTTACAACCGCAGTCGGCTTAGTCCTTAACCTTATCCTTCTCCGTATCCAAGGCGCACTCCTTGCTAATGACGCTTCCACAGAAAAGAGCTATGGCAAACTCTATGGAATCAACACCAGCGTCATTCCAAATTCTCTTAAAGACGAAAAGCAAACATACTTCGGTAAGTTCGCTAACAAAGACTTCAAGAAAGCAAAACGCCCATTCTTAATCGGCGCTATCGCTCTTCTTGTTGCTGCTCTTGGTGGCATCATTGTCACCAATGCCCTTGGTAATGTCTATAACTACAGCGGTGCATACGACAACACCACATCACTCTTAGTCGAATACCGTGTCGACACAGAATCACAAGGCACCAAGCTTCTTTATAAGAAAGATCAAGCTATGGACTTCCTTTCAACGGTCGAATACAAAGATGGCACCTTAGCAGACTTAACAAGCGCCGATAAGATCGTCCTTGAACAATCAAGCGTCTATCTTAACGACGACGAAACAACCTACAATGTCTATAACTTCGAAATCCCACTTAGCGTCTATTTCGCTGACAATAACGAAAAAGAAACATTCAAAGTTGCAGGCACAACCTTCAATAACCTTAACTTAGCTATCGAAGAAGCCGCTAAAGAATTCGGTGGCACATCAATCTACGCAACAAGCGCTACAGTCCGTTATCAAGCAGGCACTCCAAACCTTGGCACTGTTTATCTTGGCCTCGGCCTTGGCTTCGTTGCAGCAGCCGTCTACATGATGTTCAGATTCGGCCTTGCCCGTGGCTTCGTCACTGGACTCCTTGGTCTTGGCACAAGCGTCGTTACCGTTGGTTTCTTCGCTTTAACAAGATTACCAGTCACTCCAATCGCTTCAATCGCAGCAGTCGTTGCTTCGCTTGCATTCCTTTATTTCGCTATCTATCTCCTTAATAGAGGAAACGAAATCGTTAAGGATTCACGTGAACGCGATAAGAGCGCTCTCGCCTTCCGCAACGCTTGCTTAGAAAAAGGCGTTGGCGAAGAAGCAGGGGAAATCCTTATCTTCGCTGGAATGTTATGCGCATTCCTCTTAGCGTTCGTCGCATTTGGTCCAAGACAATACTGGATCATGTTCGTTGGAGCAATCATTGGCTTAGCAATCGCTACAGCACTTGCTCTCTTTGTTCTTGTCCCACTCGCTGTTACCTTTGGTAAATGGTTCAAAGCAGCAGGCAATTCAATTTCTGGAAGCTACAAGAAAGCCCAAGAAGCTAGAAAAGCCGCTAACAAAGCCAACCAACGTAAGAGCAGCGAACCTGAAGAAGCTATCTTCATTGGTATCAACGACTAATGGAAAGCCTTCTCGATAGATTACTTACATACTACGGCATTACGAAGGAGGAGTATGAAGGACTCATACTTCCTCCTTCTTTTAGTAATATCCCTTTGATCGATGACCAAATAGAGGTCAAGAAAGCGATAGAAAGGCTTAAGAAGGCGCGTGATACCGAAGAGAGGATTCTTATCTATGGCGACTACGATGTCGATGGCATTGCTAGCGCTTCGATTCTTCTTCGTGCATTCAAAGAATTCGGTCTTGATTGCGCTGGATACATACCTTCAAGATATCTCGATGGTTATGGCTTAACAGTCGCTAATGTAAAGAAAATCGCAGCCAAAGGATTTAAAATCATTTTCACCTGCGATAATGGCGTTACAGCCCATGAGGCATTGCTAGAAGCTAAGAACCTAGGAGTGGAAGTCATCATTCTTGATCACCACGAATTTGACTTAGTTAAGCCGGAAACGGATATCGTAATTCACCCAGAAACCGTTTCTTATGGAGATGTACCAATTAGTGCTGGATATCTTTCTTTCGTTTTTAGTGTCGCCTTATTAAATAGAGTGGATGATTATCTTCTTTCCTTAGGCGCAATTTCCACAATTAGCGACATGATGCCGCTAAGGAAATACAACCGCGAAATCGTTCGTTTGATGTTAGACATCGTTAACAAGAATAGATATGAAGAATTTGCTCTTCTTAGTGACGCGAAAGAGTTCGATGCATCGACTTTCCAAATGGGAATTAACCCTAAGCTTAACTCCATCGGAAGACTTGAAAAAGGCACTGAACCAAATAGGCTTTTGGCGTATTTCGGTAACCCAGAAAGTGACAAAACGCTTATCGCAAACTATATAAATGAGGTATATGAAAGAAGGAAAGAAATAACCAAAGAATCCTTTGAAAACCTCGTGATTAATGAGGACGAACCTGCCATTATCGTTAACGCGGAAATCCCTGAAGGACTTAACGGTTTACTCGCTTCAAGACTCCTTTCTAACTATCACAAGCCTGTAATTGTCTTTTCGAAAAAAGAAAACGACGAAAATATTTTAGTTGGTTCGATGCGTAGCGAAGAGGGTTTTGATGTCCTTAAAGCACTTGAAGGAACGAAGGTAAATTTACTCTCAAAAGGTGGCCATCCATGCGCTGGAGGAGTGTCAATCAGAGTGGAGGATTTTGCGGCTTTCAAGAAGGATTATCTCTATGCCGCAGTTAAGCACAAACTCTCTCCAAAAGAGAAGACGGGAATTCCTCTTTCTTTAGGTGAATGCACAATGCAAAGTTACCGAATCATCGAGACTTTTGCGCCTTTTGGCTTCTGTTGGGAAACTCCTAAATTTCTACTAAATAATCTTGATCCAAGAACCTTCACTTACATCAAAGAAGGCAAATATCTTTCAACTAAAATATCAACCGATTCGAGGCTCTTTTCTTTCTCGATCAGCCAAGACAGTTTTGTCGGTGAATCCAAGGTCGATTTCGTTGCGACATTTAGAATAAATGAGTACAAAGGTCGCAAATCTTTAGACATTATTTGTGAAAAGACTTTCTAAACTTGTTTAGAATTATAGCAATAAGAGTATAATCTTTTTGATATGTCAGAAATCAAGAAGGAAATTAGCACAACTGAACCTAAGGCTCTTGTCCCAAATGGCGGCTACAAAATGCATACGTTTGAGGAATTTAGAGATCTTTACTATACCTACATCAAAAACCCAAAAGACAGGGAAATGGTCGCTAAGGCATATAGGTTCGCTAAGAGCCAACATGAAGGCGTTTTCCGTAAAAGCGGTGAGCCTTATATCCAGCACCCTCTCGAAGTCGCCTACATCTTAGCCGAGCTTCAAGGCGGTCCTGAAACTCTGGCCTCAGGATTCCTTCATGACGTCGTCGAAGACACGGAGACAACGGTAGAGGACATTAAAAGGGAATTTACCCCAGACGTCGCTATGATCGTTGATGCGTTAACTAAGATCCAACGCATGAAGCTCTCACATAGAACCGAGCAAGACTTTGAAGCGGAAGACCATAAGAAGATTTTCCTTGGAATGGCCCGAGATGTCCGTGTCATTCTCGTTAAGCTTGCTGACCGTCTCCATAACCTTCGTACACTCGATGCCTTAAAGCCTGAAAGACAACATGCTCTATCGCAAGAAACGCTAGATGTCTTTACTCCTATCGCTCACCGTCTTGGTATCTACAAGATGCAAAGCGAGATGGAAGACCTCTCATTAAAGTATCTCGAACCTGAGAAATACGCGGAAATCCTTAATCTTCTAAACGCTAGAGAAGAGAATAGACAGGAATCTCTTAGAGCCCTTCAAAAGAGAATCGCTGACTTGCTCTTTGAAAACAAAATCCAGTTCAGAATCGAATCCCGTGTTAAATCAATCTATTCAATCTACCGCAAGATGTATCAGAAAAACCATTCATTCGATGAACTATATGACATCCTCGCGGTTCGTATCATCACTGACACAGTCCTTAACTGCTACACGATTCTTGGTACCATCCACGCGACATATAAGCCAATCCCAGGACGTTTCAAGGATTATATAGCAACCCCAAAACCTAACTTATATCAATCACTCCATACATCAATCATCTCTGGAGACGGAAACGTCTACGAAGTTCAAATCAGAACCGAGGAGATGGATGAAGTCGCAGAAAGCGGTGTCGCCGCTCACTGGAGATACAAAGATGGCGGCAACTACAACGCTCAAGCCGAACAAAAGGATATCGAAGAGAAACTTCACTGGTTCCGCGACTTCGTCTCGATGTCTAACGCCACAAGCGACACAAACGCTAAGGAATACATTGAAGCTCTCGAACACGACGTCTTCAACGCTAACGTCTATGTCTTCACCCCACTAGGTAAGGTCATCGATCTTCCAGCAGGGGCAACGGTCCTCGACTTCGCTTATAGAATCCACACAAAAGTCGCAGAAAGCGCGGTTGGCGCAATCGTCAACGGCGCCCATTGCTCGCTTAGCACAACCTTAAAGACCGGTGATGTCTGCGAAATTAGGACGGTCAAGAACGCCAGCGGCCCTAACCCATCTTGGTTAGATATCGCTCAAACATCAGGCGCTAAGGCCCATATTAGAAGATTCCTCCAAAAGAAGAACGAATATCTCAAAGAGGAAATCATCGAAAAAGGCAAAGAAAACGCGCTTGAGGCATTTGCTTCCCAAGGCATTGGAAGCGGTGAGATGGAAAAATATCTCAACGACCCAGTCCTCATGGAGCACTTTGGGGCCAAATCGCTTGAAAACCTCTATGAGCTTATCGCGAATAGAAATCCAGCGCCATTTGCCCTCATCGATTACCTTGGCATTAGAAAGAAGAAGAGCCAATCATTCACTAAGAACCTCGTATCCAATGTCAAAAACGACGCTGATACGCCAATCATCGTCGAAGGCGCGGATAACTTACACATTACGATGGGTAAGTGCTGCACGCCAGTTCCGGGAGACGAAATAGTAGGCTATGTCGTTAATGGCAAAGGAATCGTCGTCCATAGAGAGAATTGCCCTAACTTACTTAAGAGCAAACCTCGTCTAATCCCAGTAAGCTGGAACAAAAATTTAGGAAAGACCGCCAAATTCCCGGTAATGGTTAGAATCTCGGCGAACGATAGAAGCAACTTGCTCGTCGACTTGATGGGTGTCCTCTCATCAAAAGGAATCTTGGTCACCGACCTTAAGATCCACCTTGCCCCAAAGACGATGCACGATATCGTTAACCTCACTATCTATGTCCCAGACAAAGAGACGATAGCGACGGTCTTCCAAGCAATACAAGAAGTCAAAGGCGTTTACAGCTGTGAACGCGTTATGAAATAGAAAGGAAATCATATGCAATATCAACCAGTTAAAGGCACACATGATATTTATGGCAAAGAAGTCTTAGGCATGCGCTACATCGAGACAGTTTTAGCGGCTGCTTGCGAACTTTATAACTACAAAGAGATCATGCTTCCAACCCTTGAATACACAGAAGTCTTCTCACGTGGCACAGGCGCAGGAAGTGACATCGTCCGTAAAGAGATGTACACCTTCCTCGACAAAGGAAATAGAAGCGTCACCATGCGTCCAGAATTCACAGCAGGCGTCATGCGTTCAATCATCAGCAACAAACTCTATGCTGGTGATCTCCCACTCAAATTATTCTATTCAGGCGCTGCATACCGTTATGAAAGACCACAACTTGGAAGATACCGCCAATTCCATCAATTCGGTATTGAACAAGTCGGATCAGATAACGCTAGAGCAGATGCAGAATGCGTCATTCTCGCCGTCAGCGGCCTCCAAATGCTTGGCTTCCAAAACGTCAAAGTCAAAATCAACTCATTAGGAGATGCTGAAACCAGAGCAAACTACCGTGAAGCTCTTGTCGAATACTTCAAAGGCCATATCGACGAGATGTGTAGCGATTGCAAAGAACGTCTTGAACTCAACCCTCTTAGAATCCTCGATTGCAAAGTCGAACATGACCAAGAGATCGCAAAAGGCGCTCCAAGAATCAAAGATTACCTTACCGAAGCTAGCGAAAAGAGATTCTATGAAACCCTTTCAATCATCAACGCTATGGGCATCGAATATGAACTCGATGAGAATCTCGTCCGTGGCTTAGACTATTACAGCGAATTCGTCTTCGAAATCCATCTTACTAGCCCTGAGGGCAAGGATTACGGCGCTGTTTGTGGCGGTGGCCACTATGGCGGACTCCTCAAAGAGCTCGGAGGTCCAGATCTTGCAGGCGTTGGCTTTGCAATGGGCGTCGAACGTCTTTATAGCTTAATGATGGAAAACCATCTCTTAGACGATATTGAAGAAGGTCTTGATTTATATGTCATGCCAGTCGGCGAAAAAGTCTTAAACGACGCTTTCGAAATCACCATGGCTTGTAGATCCTTCGGTTACTCAACCGATTCACCATTCCAAAGCATGAAATTCGGAACGATGTTCAAGAAAGCTGAGAAGCTTGGCGCTAAATACGCCCTCATCGTCGGTGAAGAAGAACTCGAAAACGGAGTCCTTAAGATCAAGAACATCGCCACACAAGAACAACAGGAGATCTCTCTTGAGAACCTTCAAGAAGAACTCCATGACATCTTCGGTTGCGAAGAAGAACATCACTGCCATTGCCACGAATGCGAATGCGATTGCGATTGCGAAGAATGCGATTGCGAATGCGGCGATGAAGAACATGAATGTCACTGCCATGAAGAAGGCTGCCATTGCCATCATCATGACGATGAATAAAGAAAGGTAAATTTGTTATGGAAAGAACAGATTACAATGGCGAATTATCGCTAAAGGACGTTGGACGCGAAGTCAAACTCGTCGGCTGGGTCTCCACAAGAAGAAGACTTGGCGCTATTGAGTTCATTGATCTCCGTGATAACACCGGCATCGTCCAACTTTACGTCAAGGAAGGCGTTGAAGTCCCTGATACCAGAAACGAATATGTCATTTCTGTTACCGGCGTCGTCTCGAAGAAAGACGTTCCAAACCCAAAACTCAAGACTGGTGAAATCGAAGTAGTGGTTTCCGAACTCAAAGTCATCAACAAAGCGGAAAACCCTCCTTTCATCATAGCTGACAAAACAGACGCTCTCGAAGACACAAGACTTCAATATAGATATCTCGATCTTCGCCGTCCTGAAGTTCAAAGAAAACTCAGAGTCAGAAGCCAAATCGTCAAAATCACCCACGAATATCTCGATAGCAATCGCTTCTTAGAGGTTGAAACACCAATCCTTAACCTCGCTACCCCAGAAGGCGCTAGAGACTACATCGTTCCTGCTAGACTTCACCATGGAAACTTCTACGCTCTCCCTCAATCACCACAGTTATTCAAACAACTTCTTATGATTGGTGGCATTGAGCGTTACTACCAAATCGCAAAATGCTTCCGTGACGAGGACTTACGTGCTGACCGTCAGCCAGAATTCACCCAAATCGACGTCGAAACCTCATTCATGAGTCAAGATGAGATTCTTACCATGTGTGAAGGCATGCTCAAACGTTACTTCAAGGAAATCGTCAATTATGATATCGAGCTTCCTTTAAGAAGAATGGATTTCTGGGATGCTATGGATAACTATGGTAGCGATAAGCCTGACACTCGTTATGGCTTACTCCTCCAAAACGTCTATGACGTCATGAAGAAGAGTTCATTCGAAGGCTTCAAAGACGCAAAATACATGCGTGCGATCGTCGTTCCTGGATATGGCGCAAAAGCAAGCCGCAAAGTCCAAGATGAACTCGTTAACGAAGCTAAGAAATTTGGCCTTAAGGGCTTAACAATCCTCAAATATAACGCAGGTGCCTTAAATGGTTCATTCGCCAAATTCATGGACGAAGCCTGCCAAAAGGAACTTGCTGCAACCCTTAACCTTAATGAAGATGACCTCATCCTCATCGCAGCTTCAACAAATAGACGTTTCGTTGATTTCGGTCTTGGTGCCTTAAGAACACGCTTCGCTAAGGAACTTGGCTTAATCAAACCTAACACATATGATCTTCTCTGGATTATCAACTTCCCAATGTTCGACAAGATCGAAGGAAGCGATAATCAATACACCGCAGAACACCATCCATTCACACGTCCTCGTGATGAAGACCTTGAATACCTTGACACAGATCCTGAACGCGTCTTAGCCTATGCTTACGACATCGTCATCAACGGTTACGAAGCTGGTGGTGGAACATTAAGAATCTACGACCACGATACCCAATGGAAGATCTTCAAACTCTTGGGTCTTAGCGATGCTGACGCCGCTAGAAAGTTCGGCTGGTTCATTGATGCCTTCAAATATGGCGCTCCTCCTCATGGCGGATTCGCTCTTGGCCTTGACCGTTTATCAATGATTCTTAGCGGCACCGAAAACATCCGTGATGTCATCGCTTTCCCTAAGAACCTTCAAGCAGTCGACCCAATGTCAAAAGCTCCAGGCGAAGTTAGCCAAGGCGCTCTTGATGACGTTGGCATTCAAATCAAAAAGGATTAACAAATTTCTATATATAAGGAGAACTGAAAATGAAATTCGACAAAACCGACGCGCTTGCTGTTAGCGCAATCCGTGCTCTCTTGATTGACGAAATCAACAAAGCAAACAGCGGCCACCCAGGCATGGCTCTTGATATTGCCCCAGCAATGTACGTTCTTTACAAGAACCACCTCGTTGCAGATCCAAAGAACCCAGAATGGATCAACCGTGATCGTTTCGTCCTTTCAAGCGGCCACAATAGCGCACTTCTTTACGCTATGCTCCACGTTGCAGGCTACGAAGTCAGCATGGATGACATCAAATCATTCCGTCAAATGCATTCAAAGACCCCAGGCCACCCAGAATTCGGCTGGACAAAAGGCGTTGATGCAACTGGTGGCCCATTAGGCCAAGGCGTTGCTCAAGCTGTTGGTATGGCTATGGCAGAAGCTCACATTGCTGCTTCATACCAAGAAGGTGAGAAGATCATGAATCACTATACCTACTGTCTCTGTGGCGATGGCTGCTTAGAAGAAGGCATCTCACAAGAAGCTATCTCTCTTGCTGGCAAACAAAAGCTCAACAAACTCATTCTTATCTATGATAAGAACCAATCAACTCTTGATGGTCCAACCACCAACTCAATGACAGAAGACGAAATGCTTCGTTTCCAAGCTTCAGAATGGAACACCATCGAAGTCAAAGACGGCAACGATCTTGAAGAAATCGACGCAGCAATCGAAGCTGCTAAGAAGAGCGACAAGCCAACCATGATCCAACTCAACACCATCATCGGTTATGGCACACCAAAAGTTGGAAGCCACACCACACATGGCAGCCCTCTTGGCGCAGAACTTGGTGCACAAACCAAAGCCAACCTCGGCTGGAACGAACCAGAATTCACCGTTCCTGCTTCAACTTATGAAGTCCTTGCTGAATCATTTGGCAAGCGTGGCGCAGAAGCTTACAAGGCTTACCAAGCAGCTTACGCAGAATACAAAGCAACCCACCCAGAAGATGCAAAAGTCTTCGAAGCAGCATTTGCTCGTGACGTCACTCCATTTGCTATCGCTGAACCAGCAGTTGGCGAAAAACCAGACGCAACCCGTAATAGCAGCGGCAAGATGTTAGTCGAAATCGCTAAAGCAGTCCCATTCACCTTTGGCGGCAGTGCTGACGTCGCTTCATCAGTCAAAACCGCTATCCCAGGCGATGCAGGTTTCGATGCAGAACACCGTGCAGCTAAGAACATCAACTTCGGTATCCGTGAATTCGTCATGGCAGCAGCTCAAAACGGTATGCTTCTCCATGGCGGCGTCATTTCATACGTCGGCGCATTCTTAGTCTTCAGTGACTATATGAAAAACGCTATCCGTATGAGTGCTATCCAACACTTACCTGCAATCTACCTCTTCTCACACGACTCAATCGCAGTCGGCGAAGATGGCCCAACACACGAACCAATTGAACAACTCGTTGCTCTTAGATCAATCCCAGGCGTCGAAGTCATTAGACCAGCTGACACCCGTGAATGCATTGCAGCTTGGAAACTCGCTATTGCAACCAAAGATCACCCAGTCTGTCTCATCCTTTCACGTCAAAACCTCCAAAACATCGAAGGTTCATGCTTAGAAGCAGTCGCTAAAGGCGCTTACGTCACCGTTAAGGAAGAAGCAGCTGACCTCGAACTCATCGCTACTGGTAGCGAAGTCGGTCTTGCCGTCAACGCAGCTAAGCTCTTAAAAGAAAAAAGCATCAAGTGCTCAGTCATCTCAATGCCAAGCGTCGAACGTTTCGAAGCTCTTAGCAAAGAAGAAAAAGATGCAATCATCACTCTTCCAAAGGCAAAGCGCGTCGCAATCGAAATGCTTAGCGGCCTCTCATGGTACAAATACGCTGATAACGTCATCTCACAAGATGAATTCGGTTACAGCGGCCCAGCTGACTTAGTTATGGCAGAATGCGGCTTCACAGCAGAAAAGGTTGCAGAAAAAATTGCAGCTCTTCTTGCTTAATTCTTTATTTACACTCATTAAATAGTTAATATTAATACATGGCAGAATTTTACTACTTAGATACATATAAAAACCGCGCTGGAAAATGCGGCATCTCAAGAAAAGCGTTTGAGACGATTGCTACAATCGCAAGCAACAACCTCCAAAACGTTAAGATCAAGGACTTAGTTCAAGACAATATCATTGCCAAATTAAATTCAATCTTCTCTCTTGTCCGCCCAGTGCATGCGTCTTTCAGAAAAGACGGACGTGTTGATTTCGTAATCGACACCGTAGTGAACCCAAAAATCACTCAAATAGCCGCTCTTTGCACAAGGATTCAAGAAGAGGTCTCTAATGTCGTCTCTATGATGTGCGAGACCCTATCTTTCTCAGTCGAAATCCATGTATCGAAAGAAAAAGTTAGGCCACTAAAAGCTACAAAAGAGCATAAATAACTAAATTTCCGTTAAAGCGTGGTCAAAAAGGCCACGCTTTTTTCTTGTTTATGTAAATAAATTACATTTAATATTCACAATCAAGAGAAATGTGTTAAACTTAGGCGCCTAAAAAATCAAAGGCTTGATCTAACAATGGAAAAAGAATTATCACGTAACAAAGCACACGAAGTCGCATTATTCGCAATCTACGACATCCTTACATACTCAAAAATCAATCTCGAAGCACCAGTTATGGACATCGTGAGTGGTTTATGTGAAACCGAATATGCCGATAGTGATTATTTCGTCAAAGAAATGGTCGTTTGTATGCTTAAACACTACAAAGATATCATTCCAGCCTTTGAATCACGCATGAGAAAGTGGACATTCGACCGTCTTAATCTTTTAGAGCAATCTCTTCTTATGCTCGCATACTGCCAGTACTTCTATAGCAGAGAGAAGACTGACAAAGCTATCGTTATCAACGTTTCAGTTGAACTCGCTAAAAAGTATCTTGATGCCAACGATTACAAATTCGTCAACGCAATCTTGGACAAGACCCTTAATTGATGGAAATCAAAAACTATATAACCGTCGCAACACTCAATACTTTAATCAAAAACAAGCTTGAGGGTGATTACGACCTCAAAAACATCTACGTCAAAGGAGAAATCAGCAACTGGAAAGAATATAGTTCCGGTTTCTTTTTTAATTTGATTGAAGGCAAGGACAGCGTTATTTCCTGCGTTATATGGAGAAATAACTACATGTATCTTCCTTTTGAGCCAAAAAGCGGCGATCAAGTAGTTGTTTTAGGTTCCGTGAGCGTTTATGTCGGTAGAGGAACATATAACCTAACAGTAAGAACCATGGAGCAATTTGGCCAAGGAGCCAAACTCCTTGCTTTAGAGGCTCTAAAGAAGAAACTCATGGCAGAAGGGTTATTCGATCCTTCGCATAAACTAGAAATCCCAGCCTTCCCTAAGAAGATTGGCCTTATCGTTGGCGCAAGTAGCGCTGCAGAGGCGGATCTTATCACCAACATCAATAGACGTTGGCCAATATGCGAGATTTATGTATTCCCATCCCTCGTTCAAGGCAAAGAAGCACCAAAAGACTTATTACGCGCGTTAAAGCTTGCGGAGAGTTATCCTCTAGATACGCTAATTATCGCTAGAGGCGGTGGCTCAAATGAGGATTTAGACGCCTTTAATGATGAAGCTCTTGCCAGGGAACTCTATTCATGTAAGATTCCATGCATCTCAGCAGTCGGTCACGAAATAGATACAACATTAATCGATTACGTATCAGACCTAAGGGTTTCAACTCCAACAGGGGCCGCAGAAGCAGCAACGCCAGATCAAAATGAGATTAGATCAATTCTAATGGGGGCAGAAGAATCCTTAGACACATCGATCGGCTATCTTCTAAGTAGAAAGAAAGAAATGCTTCTAAGATTATCAGAAAGGCCATTCTTCAAGAATCCTGCATCTAGTTACGAGAAAGCAATCGAACAAGTGAGCCAACTCTCTTCTAGACTAGAATTCGCCATTACACACCAATTAGAAAAGAAGGCTAGCGAGATAACAAACTTAGAAGGAAAACTAAAATCCCTAAACCCAAAAAACGTCATTAGCAGGGGATACTCAATGACAACAAACGATGAAGGGAAAGTCATCACATCATCGACCGAGATTAAAGTCGGAGAAAAACTGCATACAGTTTTGAAAGATGGTATTATAATCAGCACAGTATCAGCAAAGGAGTAACTTATGGAACAAGAGAAAGAACTCAGTTTTGAAGAGAAACTAAATAAGCTTAATGAGATCGTTAATAAGGTTGAGAATGAGCTACTTCCTTTAGATGAAGCTATGAAACTTTATGAAGAAGGTAACCTCTTAATTAAAGACCTCCAGAAGACTTTGAATGAAGCAGAAGCAAAAATCGCGTTAATTAAGGCTGATAAGTAATAAGTAGATAATTAGTAGTTTTAAAGTATTTACAATATGAAAGAGAAGATAGAGCGTGTCGACATAAAGGCTATCAAAGAACCGTCCTTTGTCAAAACGTTAGGATACAAGTCTTTGGCAGTTCTATGTCACGATATTCGAAACGAAATCATTGACGTCGTCTCCAAACATGGAGGCCATTTAAGCTCGAATCTTGGAGTCGTTGAACTCACCGTCGCGCTTCATAGAAACTTCGATTTCCCAAAAGACAAACTCATCTTTGACGTCTCGCATCAATGCTACGCTCACAAGATTTTGACAGGCAGGAGTTTGGAGAATCTTAACGCAAAAGATTCAACTAGCGGATTCATTAGACCTGATGAATCTGAATACGACGCATTCGGCGCTGGACACTCTTCAACATCATTATCTGTCGCTGAAGGATTCGCCAATGTCCGTGATCTCAAAAAAGAAGACATCTATATTGTCGCCTTAATCGGTGACTCATCCTTAGTTAACGGTTTGTCATTCGAAGCCTTGAACCACATCGGCGGACGTTTCAAGAAGTTCATCATCGTCGTTAACGATAACGATATGTCTATCTCTAGACCAGTCGGCAGCGTTGGCAAATTCTTTAGAGGCATCTCAACCGCTAAGTCATATAACAAATTCAAAAACGGATACCGTAAGCTTCTTTATTCGAATGCTCCAGGAAGAGCGATTTACCGCTTCTCAAAAGCAGTTAAAGAAAGAATCAAACGTACTTTGGTTCCGTTAACCTTATTCGATGGCTTAGGCTACACGTATATGGGTCCATTTAACGGACACGATATCAAAGCCTTAGATAAAGCCTTTAAACGTGCCAAAAACTCAACCAAAAGCGTTGTTCTTCACGTCGTAACCCAAAAAGGAAAGGGTTATGCTCCTGCAGAGAATGACAAAACAGGTTATTGGCATGGCGCAACACCATTTAATAAAGAAACAGGCGAACCTTTGAACGTTCACCCAACAACGGTTTCCTGGCCACATATCGTTGGTGATTTCGTTAAAGAAGAGATGGCCAAACACGAAGACAGCGTTCTTATTTGTCCTGCGATGATCAAAGGCAGTCATCTTGAAGGCGCTTTTGAGGCATATCCAGATAGATGTATCGACGTTGGTATCGCTGAAGAACACGCTTTAACGATGGCTGGCGCTACATTTGCAGCTGGATATCACCCAATCGTTTGTCTTTATTCAACTTTCTTGCAAAGAGCCTACGATGAGCTTCTCCATGACTGCGCTAGAAACAAATCGGATTTGACCTTACTCATCGATAGAGCCGGTTTAGTTGGCAAAGATGGTGATACCCATATGGGTATTTACGATGAGGCTTACCTAAAATCCATCCCAGGCATCAATTTATACATGCCTACAACGTTTGACGAACTTAAATCTCTTATGGATATGTCTATGACAAAAGGCAGTGGAATCGTTGCAATTAGATACCCACATACCTTAATGCCAAAACAAGATTCCTATAACGAAGTTGAGATCAAGCCTTGGAATGTGCTCGAAAAAGGTGATTCAAAAGAGGCTGTGATCGCTGTTGGGCCTAAAGGCGCTGAATTACTTAAGACGCTTAAAGATAATGGCTATAAAGGCTCGCTAATCAAAGCCTTAAGACTCTTACCAGTTGATGAGAAAGATATTAAGAGCCTTTTAGGCTACGAAAAAGTGACGGTTTACGATTCCTATGGCACCAAAAACGGCTTTGCTGAAGCTGTAGCGTCATCGCTTTTAGAAAACGGATTCAAAGGCGAATTCAAATCGTTTGCCATACCAAACACATTCGTTCAACATTCAACGATTGCTGAACAAGAAAAGGAATACGGCGTTGACGTCGATTC
This sequence comes from Bacilli bacterium, assembly GCA_024408335.1. Lineage (GTDB taxonomy): Bacteria > Bacillota_I > Bacilli_A > RFN20 > CAG-826 > UBA4951. The sequence continues at coordinate 118,877 of JAKSVB010000002.1, read as the reverse complement.
CGTTTTAAAAGAAATCTTATAATTTGTTAACATAACGGAACATATCTTTTAGAATATAGACATGTCGAAAATCATCATGCACATTGATTTGAATGCGTTCTATGCGACCGCAGAACAAATCAAGAACCCTGAATATCAAGGAAAGCCTGTCATTGTAGGCGGTTTAGGCCTTAGAGGCGTTGTATCAACGTGTTCTTATGAAGCTAGAGCTTTCGGCGTGCATTCGGCTATGCCTATTGGCGAAGCAAGAAGACTTTGCCCTCAAGGAATTTACTTATTTCCAGATTTTGAATACTACGAACTCCTTTCTAGATCGTTTTTCGGTTATCTTAGAAACTATTCATCGCTTATCGAGGAAGCATCCATCGATGAAGGGTTTGTCGATATGACCAAATACCTTCAAAAAGAGAAAGATCCTATAAAATGCCTCAAGGAACTTCAGGAAGGTCTATATAAAGAGCTCGGTCTCAAGTGCTCCATAGGCGTTGCTCCAACAAAGTTTTTAGCGAAGATGGGCTCCGATATGAAAAAACCTATGGGCATCACGGTAATTAGGCGTAGAGACATCAAAAAGATGCTCTATCCTTTGAAAATCGGCGATTTCTTTGGAGTTGGAAAGAAAAGCGCAGCCTACCTAGATACATTAGGCGTTAAGACAATTGGCGATTTCGTTAATATTCTCGAAACAAAAGAAGACGAAATGAGAAAACATTTCGGGAAGTCATACGATTGGTATCTAAATAACATTCGAGGAAACGGCGATGACGTAGTCATTACCGAATATCCTGACCAAAAGTCTTTAGGGCATAGCCAAACCTTCCTATTTGACACGAATGATCCTGATGAAATTCGCGAAATGCTCAATAATTTGTGTGCAAGAGTCGCTAGAGGAATCGCTAGAGAAAAGAAAAAGGCTCGTTCGATAACCGTGAACATCAAAGATGAACACTTTAAGTCATTCTCAAAGGTCGTTTCTTTGGATGAACCTATATTTGAAGAGGAAGATATAATCAAAGTAGCAAATAGAATCTATAACAACACGTTTTTAGGTATCGTAATTCGACTTATCGGCGTTACAGCAGGTAACTTAGTCCCTTTAAAAGAAAAGAACGTCCAGATGTCTTTATGGAACTATGAATCATACGAAAAAGAAGACGAAACAAAGCTACTCGTCAATTCATTAAACAGAAAAGCCAACAAGAAACTCTTGGTTATGGCTAGTGAGGTAAAGAAAAATGGAAATAAATGATTCTGTTTCCCTTTATTTTCAGCATCTTCAAGTTGAAAAAGGCGTTTCGAGGATAACAATCCAAAACTATAGAGAAGATCTTAAACTCTTTTTCTCGGTTTTTGAGGACATCAAGACAACGGATGACTTAATGGTCGAACAAATATCTGGCTTCATTCAAAAAGAGAGCGAAGATCTTAAAGCGGCCTCAACAATCCTTAGGCGATATAGCTGTCTAAAGAACTATTTTCAGTTTTTAGTCGGCGAAGGAATCATCGATGTCGATATTCCAAATCTCCAAAAACCAAAAGGCGACAAAAAACTGCCATTTGTTTTATCGACTGAAGACATCGATTTGCTTCTTGAGGCGCCAGATATGAAAAAGGAAACCGGCCAAAGAGATAGAGTGATGCTCGAAATCATGTATGCGACCGGATTACGTGTTTCTGAACTCATCACATTGCAGTTTAAGAACATTGATTTTGAATCAGGAGTCATAACAGTATACGGCAAAGGCAATAAGCAACGCAGCGTTCCGGTTTCCAGTTTCTCAATGGATTATTTAAGAAAGTATATTGATGGAACAAGAAGAAAGAACAAAGGTCATTCATCCAATTACATATTCCTAAATAGAGAAGGCAAACCAATCTCAAGAATTTATTTCTTTAAGCAGATAAAGAGATACGCGGAAATCGCTGGAGTCGATGATGCAATATCGCCTCACACATTAAGACATTGTTTTGCGACTCACTTATTAAACAACGGCGCAGATCTTAGAGCGGTCCAGGAAATGTTAGGACATAGCAAAATCTCAACAACCCAAATCTACACACATTTATCTACGAACAGAATCATGGCGGCTTACGACAAGTTTAGTTCTAGAAAATAGGTTCAGGAATCAATTATAGATTAGTAGTTATTTAGTAGTTTCTAAATAGTGTTGATAACCTAGTATTTTCAGTTGATAAAGTAAGAACACAATAATAGACAATATTTAGAAAACGGCTATTTGTCGCTATTTCTTTATTGTTTGGTTAACATAAGGGCTATTATGCGTAGTTATATTGATTTCTTAGGTTCGCTCAAAAATCCAAAGAAACCAAATCTACTAATTGACTGTTATTTTTGCTCTTGTTTTTGAGTTTGAATTTCGTGGTCCACTGCTATCACTTTCCGCCAGTTATAGATAGGCAAAAAGAAAAGGGTTCCTTATCTAGAACCCATTGTTTATTTATGAGAATCAATTAGGCTAAGCTCTTCAAGAACAAGTCCTCAAGGCTAAGTTCTCTTCTCTTTTGTTCGGTGAAGATATGAACGACGACTTCGCCTCCGTCAACTAGAACCCAACCGGATTCAGGTTGTCCTTCGATCTTTCTAAGGTCTTCAACTTTGCCTTCAAAGAACTCTTCAAGAGATTCAGCGTAAGCACCTACTGCTCTCATGTTTGGCGCGGTGACAAGAATATAGAAATCTGTGAACGGAGTTCTTTCTCTAACGTCAATCGCGACAATCTCTTCGCCTTTCTTTTCTTCTAATAAGGCAATTGTTTCTTGTATTAATTTTGGATATTCCATTATTCTTTTTCTCCTTTGTCTAAATAGTATTCGTAACACATGTCTTTGAGATCTTTCGAATCATCTTGATGAAGATCTTTCTCCGCTAAATAGATTCTATTCGCGGCAAGGACATCAATGAAACCTTGATGGTAATCATTTATGCAAGATTTGATGAATCCAGACGAATCGTATCCACGCAATGGATCAATCTTATCTGAACTATAAATGATTTGCTCTAAAGGCCCCATTTTGGGACGGCCTGTGCAGTGATAAGTAATTGCGTCTAAGACTTTTTGGTTCTTTTCGCCAAATACGTCTTTTGCTATGACCGCACCAGTCCACTGGTGATACGCCCAAGAAGGATATTTGGTGTATTTCTCATCAAAATTCTCCTTAATCATTGCTATAGCAGCCTCATCATTAACGTATTTGCCTAAATCGTGGAGAAGACCTGCTCTATACGCTTCGATCGGCAATGCTGCTTCAGGATTATTTATAGCAATCTTTAAAGCCACGTTAGCGACAGATATGGAATGCTCTAATCTCTTTGGCTTAAGGTAGTTGCCAAACTTACTTAATAAGTAGAGTCTCTTCACCTCGACGTAATGACGAATCTCATCAGGGTAATCAATCGACTCAAGGTTTCTTATTTGGGTGCTAGAAACAGGGTATTCTTCCATTTCTAGCTTAATCATATGGTATTTAGCGACATTAGAGTCACTTATCTCATTACCAGGTCTAGAAACGTAGACGATTTGAGCAAGCGATGCTATCTCATCAGGCTTATACCATTTGTCGAAGAGGGCAACTTGGTCAGCACCGATAATAAAATAGAGTTTCTCATATTCTTTCGCGAAGTGTCTAACGGCATCGATTGAATGAGTTTCCCCTTCTTCCTCTTGTCTAATTTCATAATCAGAGACGAAAAAGGTGCCAGGCATATCTTTGTTTAAGATATCCGCGGCAATAGATGCCATCTTAAGTCTATCTTCGGTCGATGCTTCATTGTCTTTCCATCTAGCGTGTTTAGCAGGCATTAAGCATAAAGAGCAACCAAAAGACTTGGCTGCCGCTTTAGCGATTGCCAAATGACCGTTATGAGGCGGATCGAAGCTTCCACCGTAGACTATAAGCTTTTTCATTATCTAGGGAGGGTAATTCTCTTATTCTTCTTGCTTGGGCGGTAAAGGGTGATGATGTGACCACATTTACCTACAAACTCAGCGCCTACGCCTTTGCAAAGTTCTTCGACGACTTCGTCAGCGGTTGAGCCAACGGTGTCAAGAAGACGGACTTTTGCGAGTTCATGGGCCTCTAAGGCTTTGTCGAGGACGTCAAGGACGCCTTCATTGATATCGCCCTTACCGATGTTGAGTGATGGTTTTAATGTATTTGCTAATCCTTTGAGATAAGCACGATTTTTTGGAGCTAACATATTCTTACCTACTTCTTATTATTAATTACTTTCGCGCGTGACGCGTATGCGCCTATGTTCTTTGGAACGTAGACACGGTAAATGTCGCCGGTCATTCCGTTAAAGGAAACCCAGCCTAAACCTGCGATGCCAATATCTCTTGGACCATCTTCCACTAAAGTTATATCGAAGACATCCATATCGGCTATAGAGGCGATTGAGATGAGTTTTGGCTTCATCGCTTTCTTCTTAAGGTATTTGTTCCATAAGGAATTCATATCTTTTTTGGCCGAAACGCTTTTGAGTTCGACTTTTGGAGCAAAGTAACAGGTGAATGTCACTTTTTTCTTTGGGTTCTTGATACTAATAGGGTCAATTCTTCCTAAAAGACCAATAAAGAGGCTTCCTTTTTCTGCAATTTCTTCTTTTCGAGGAGCCACTTTTGTCGTCATCATGATTTCTTTTGGGAAACCTTCGATGCCGATCATCATGTTTTTGATTCCTGTGCCAGGAGTGTCATAGATCCATGAATTCTCGTCGAGCGGGATTTGCCAAACTTCAAGATCGGTCTCAGGGTAATTGGAGATCGAGACGCCATGCGATGATTGGTTTTTGTATTGACGTAAGAAACTAGTGATGAAATTACTCTTTCCCGCTCCTTTTGCGCCGATAACGAAGACGTTTTTGCCTTTTCTTTTCTCTTCGATGAGCTCTTTAGCTTTACTAGCGTCAGCGTGGCTAGTGTAATCCATAAGAACTACGTCTTCTGCTTTCGCGTTTTTGAATCCTTCTCCCCTAAAACGGTGAGCGATGTATTCTTTGACGTGTTCTTGGCTTGCGCCAGAAGGCATTAAGTCAAATTTTGAGCCGACCACGATGACTGGAAGCTCATCAATCATTTCAAGAACGTCAGGGATGAATGAGCATTCGAAGTTTAAGCAATCGACAAGATAGACAATGAGGGCGTTTTGTCTTTTGGCGTCGATGAGCATCTTAGCGAAACCACTTGGTGCTTCTGCTCCGGCTGGCTTTTGGTTGTAATGAAGCTCTTCATAGCATTCCTTGCAAAGGATGATCTGGAATTTTGAATCATTAGCAAGAAGAGCAGGCTCACAATAGCCTTTCTCATTAGGGTTTTCACCCTGTAAAGCATTACCACACCTGTAACAACGGCGAACTGCTGTAACTAAACTCATACAATGACCCTCTCTTTAGAATTATACGGTTCTTTATTTAGTCTCTTTCGTTTTCCTTTTTCGAGGATGCGGTTGACTCTAGTCCATGGGGCGTCAAGTTTTGAAACAGGGTTAGTGAGAATGGTTAAGATTCCCGCTCCATTACCTGCGATGACGTCGGTAAGGACTTGATCGCCAATAAGAACGGTCTTTGCTTTGTCAAACCCTTCACTAGCGATGGTTTTCTTTAATGGTCCACTAAAAGGTTTCTTTAAGCCACAGAATGCCTTGATTCCAAGGTTTTGGGCGTAACGTTTAACACGTTTCGAGGTATTGTTGGACGCAATATAAAAGGCGATGCCAGCTTCTTTGAATCTAGCGACAAGCTCAAAGGCCCTAGGAGAAGGGTCCTTGACGTTATACGCGTCTAATGTGTTATCTAAGTCCGATAAGACTGTGGTTATGCCTTTCTCAAGGAAAAAGGACATAGGAATGTCATAGATAGATGAAGCTTGATATGTTGGTACCCAAATCTTCTTCTTATTCATGGTTATTCCTTATTGTCATCCTCACCCATAAGGTCATCAAAGAGAGAAATCTGCTCAAATGATCCAGCGCTTTCGATGGTGATCTTTTCGCTTTCCTCAACCTCTTCCACTGGGGTTTCCACTACAGGAGGCGCAAAGCTAACGATGGAGTCATCGACAAGAGGCGAATAGAATTTGTCTTTGCTAACTCTAGCGATGATGTTTTTAGCGGCAAAGTCATCAGGCTTTCTCGCGTATTTCTCCATCGGAGTCAAATAGAAGTCTTCGTATTTGGCTTTGTATTCGGTTCCATCTTCTAAGACGGTATCGATTTCATATGGGGCTTCTTGTCCATTAAGCTTCATGACGCTGATAAGCTTATGAGGCTCTTTTTTGAACATGCTATAGAGTTCGATTGATTTGCCAACGCGTTTTCCAAGTTCGATATTTGTGATTGAGAAGACTCTTGTGTGAGCGCGGTTAGTTAAGAAAAGGATCTTCTTCTCTTCTTCGTTTGGCGCAAAGGCAACAAGTCCTGCCATAGGTTTCCCTAAGAAGGAACCGGCTTTGACGCCACCGCTCTTAGGATTAGAGACGGAAATGTCGTTTTCGTTATAGAAAGAAGCTCTTCCTTCTTCGCTGATGACGAAGAGGTTGCTATTGCCACTAGTTAAAGCGACGCCGACAAGGGTATCGCCTTTGCTCATTTTGATTGCGGCGATTGGCTTGCTTCTTCTTACGACTGGGAATGAGTCGAGTCTGATTCTCTTGATCGATCCGTTTCTGGTTAAAAGGACAATGTAGAGGTCGCTTCTGAAATTTCTAATAGCGAATGCGCTATGGAGTCTATCGTCAGCGTCTAAGCTAACCATCGTATTGACGTGGAAGCCTTCATCATTCCATTTGTTATCTTTGATTTCGTTAACTGGGATATAGAGGTAGTTACCGTTTGCGGTGAAAACAAGGAGGGTGTCTGTTGTTTCACATTCGCCATCAAAGATGAATGAGTCCCCTGCTTTCAAACCTGCTCTAACGCCGTTATGTCCGCCTGAGCTCTTCCATGATTTGATTGAGGAACGTTTCATGTAGCCGTCTTGAGTGACGACAAGCTTAATCGTCTCTTTAGCGATGAGGTCTCTCTTATCGATGACGACGTTCTTCTCTTCGTCAACGATTTCTGATTTACGATTATCGCCATATTTCTTAGCGATGCCTTGAAGGGTGCTAATAATGACGGCCTCACGTTTGGTTTGGTCATTAAGAATGCCATTAAGGTAATCAATGTCAGATTGGAGTTTAACTCTTTCTTCTTCCAAAACCTTGATGTCAGTATGCGAGAGTTTGTATAAAGGCATCATGACGATGGCTTCTGCTTGAGGCTCGGTGAATCCGAATTCCTTTTCGATATTGATTTTGGAATCGGCTTTATCGTTGCTGCCTTTAATGATTTCGACGACTCTATCAAGAACGCTGATGGCTTTGATTAAGCCTTCGACGATCGATAGTCTTGCTGTGTATTTGTTTAAAAGGAAGTGACTCTTTCTGGTAATGACATCGAGTTGGTGTTGGATATAGCAATCGCAGTACGTGATAAGGTCAAGTGTCTTTGGACTATCATCGACGATTGCGACCATTTGAGCGCTGAAAGAGGTCTTAAGTTGAGTCTTGCTCATTAAGAAAGCCAAAATAGCTTCTGGATTGCTTTCGTTCTTTAAGTCGATGGCGATTCTTAAGCCTTGCTTATCAGTTTCGTCTCTGACTTCAACGATACCAGGGATTGTTTTGTCATGACGAATCTTGTCGATGGATTTGACAAGCATCGATTTGTTAACTTGATATGGGATTTCGGTGATGATGATTTGCTTTGTTCCTTCTTCATCGGTCTCGATAGAGCATTTGCTACTCATAATGAGCTTGCCACGGCCTGTTCTATAAATATCTTCAAGACCTTCAGACTTGTAGATGATGCCGCCTGTTGGGAAATCAGGAGCAGGAACGAATTTCATGAGATCTTCGATTTCGCAGTTTGGGTGCTTGATTCTATAAATGACAGCGTTAGTGACTTCACGGAGGTTATGAGGTGGGATTGATGTTGAAATACCAACAGCAATACCCTCAGAGCCGTTAACGAAAAGGTTTGGATAAAGAGATGGGAGAACGATTGGTTCCTCATGTTTGTCGTCGTAAGTGAGTTCCATATCGACGGTTTCTTTATCGATATCGGCGACGAGTTCATTGGCGATTGCCGCTAAACGGGCTTCGGTGTAACGGTACGCAGCAGCGCTATCGCCATCGATTGAACCGTTGTTTCCTTGAAAATCGATAAGAGGATAACGGTAGCTCCATGTTTGTGACATGTGGACGAGAGCTTCATAGATTGAAGAGTCGCCATGAGGGTGGTAATTACCCATGACGTCACCGACGATGTGGGCACATTTCTTTGTTGGTTTATCAATTGTGTTTCCGGTATTCCACATATCGAAAACAATACGGCGTTGAACTGGCTTTAAGCCGTCTCTTGCATCAGGGATAGCACGATCTTGAATGACGTCTTTTGCATAAATCGCAAATTTGACGCCCATGAGTTCATCAAGGGTGTCGGTGATGATGTTTTCTTTAATTACTTCGGTTTCGATAATCTTCTTCTTTGCCATCGTTACTTCTTCACTTCCTTAATGAATTCGTCAACCTCGTTGAAGGTGACATTCTCTTGAATCCAATTCCAACGTGGGCCAGCGTCTTTACCCATTAAGGTATTGATGCGCTTTTCTGCTAAAAGTGGATCTTCTATTTTGACCTGACAGAGAACACGGGTTTTCTTGTTCATTGTGGTCATAGCGAGTTGGTCTGCGTTCATTTCACCAAGACCTTTGTAACGGTTAACGCCATAACCGGCACCGATCTTGGCTTTTGCTTTTTCGAGATCCTCGTCGCTCCAGCAGTAAATGTGTTTTGAAGGATCGCTCTTTTTGAAAACTCTATAGAGAGGTGGTTGAGCGATGTAAACCATGCCTAAATCGATTAACGGCTTCATGTAGTTATAGAAGAACGTTAAGAGAAGAGTCTGAATATGAGCGCCATCGGTGTCAGCATCTGTCATGATGATGATTTTTCCATATCTGCTTTGTTCAGGATGGAAGTCGTCACCAAATCCAGCGCCGATTGTTTGGATAAGCGTTGAGAATTCGAGGTTATCAATGATGGCTTGGTTAGAAACGTTATGGGTATTTAAAGGTTTACCACGTAATGGGAGGATAGCTTGATGGAGTCTATCACGTCCTGATTTTGCGCTGCCGCCTGCAGAATCACCCTCAACGATAAAGAGCTCGTTATTCTTGTAATCCTTGCTTTGGGCGCTTGCGAGTTTATCGCTAATCATGACGTCTTGGACTTTTTTCTTAGCGCCTCTAGCTTGTTCGCGGGCTTTTCTAGCTGCTTCACGAACCTCTTTTGCTTGAGCGCACTTCTTGATCAAGGCGACTGCAAACTCTTTGTGTTCGGTTAAGTAATATGGGAGGAAGCCTGCCATTGCTGTAGCAACTGCTGCTGTAGCTTCTGGGGTTCCGAGTTTTCCTTTTGTTTGTCCTTCGTATTCGAGTTTGTTCTCAGGGACTTGAACAGAAAGAACGGCGGTTAAGCCTTCACGAATATCCGCACCATCGATTGATTGGTTGCCTTTAAGGAGTTCGTTATTTGATGCCCAGTCGTTAAGAATCTTGGTTAATGATGTCTTAAATCCCGTTTCATGGGTACCGCCATCAGCAGTACGGACGTCGTTAGCATAGCTATAGACGTTTTCGCCATAATCACCGACGCACCATTTCATAGCGACTTCGATTTTGATTGAGCTGACTTCATCAATAAAGTCAATGGTGTCTGCCAAAGGTGTCTTCTCAGCAGTGAGTGATTCGACGTATTCTCTTAAGCCGTGTTCGGTGACGAATTCATGTGAATTGCCAGAGGCTTGGTCTTTAAGAATGAAATGAACACCAGTTAAAAGGAATGATTTCTCTTCTAAGCGATGATAAATGGTATCCCAGCTGAATTTAGTGTTAGGGAAGATTGTTGGATCTGGTTTGAAATGGACTTTTGTGCCATGTTTGTTGGTTGTTCCGATAACGGTTAAAGGACTGACGAGTTGTCCGCCGTTAGCGAATTTGATTTCGTGGATTTTTCCATCTCTAAAAACAGTTACGTCCAAAGCTTCGCTTAAAGCGTTTGTAACTGTAGCGCCGACGCCGTGTAAACCAGCGCTGGTCTTGTAGTTTTTGCTATTGAATTTACCACCGCTATGAAGGGTTGTGTAAATTAACTGAATAGCTGGTATTCCGGTTTTTTCATGAACGTCAACAGGGACACCACGTCCTTCGTCTTCGACGGTAATCGATCCATCGGACATCATGGTGACGGTAATCTTTTTACCATGACCGTTGACGGCTTCGTCCACAGCGTTATCAACAATTTCCCAAACTAAGTGGTGAAGACCATTAAGGTTGGTACTGCCGATATACATGCCAGGGCGCTTTCTAACGCCTTCGAGTTCTGATAAAACCTCTATGTCTTTCGCAGTATAATTCATCTCGTCCATCTGTATTCAAATGCCTCAAATATTGAGTATTTCTCAATTTTTAGTTATTATAGCAAAGAAACAGAACGAAAAGTAGACCCTATTATTAATAATAGTCTGCTTAGGGCGAGGTAAAAAATGTTACTACTAAATATCATTGTCGCAATCGGATGCGTTGTTTATGGCTTCTTATTAGGAAGCATCCCAACAGGCGTCGTCGTTGGAAAAGTCTTCTTTGGAAAAGACCCAAGAGAATTTGGCTCCCACAATTCAGGCGGAACTAACACTGGTCGTGTCTTAGGAAAGAAAGTCGGAATCCTTGTCATGGTCCTCGACATTGCCAAAAACGTTGTCGCTTTCTGGAGCGTCTGGGCTATCTTAAGATTCGCAATCGGACCTGCTAAGTTATTTGATGGCGGCGTCCTTTATGCATATTTCGCACAAGCTGCTGCATGCTTCGGCCACTGCTTCTCACCTTGGCTTCACTTCAAAGGTGGAAAGGCAGTCGCTTGCTTCATGGCGATTTTCGGTGGTTCAAGCTGGGCTGGTTTTGCCATTTCACTCGTCGTCTTCTTCGTTAGTTTCTTCGGCTTAAAGAAAGTCATGTCAAAGGCTTCAATCCTTTCTGGTGCGATTCTTGTTTTGATTGCTGGAGTGTTCGCAACAATAACAATGGCAACAGGCAACTACAAACTCTTCGATCCTCTTATGTGGAACTTCGGAGCAGGCGGCGGTGTCTACTTCGGATGGGAGATGATGATCGCCATGGTTTCCGCTTATGTCCTTCTCGTTATTCGTCACTCAGCTAATATCCAAAGAATTAGAAAAGGTGAAGAGAAACCTTTAGAATGGAAGTAATTAATTAGTAGTTTTTAAGTAAATATCTATAAGGCGTCAGGAATGGCGCCTTTTCCTGTATTCTTTCGATGGCACCTACACTTTCTCACTGGACAATAGTTAATATAGATAAAAAGAAGCAGAAAATCTGCTTCTTAACTATTTCTTCAAAGAAACTAATGTTATTAGAGGCCTATTACTTACGGAGATTTACCCCTGCCTCCGTGTTTCTAACCTTCTCTATTATCGAATCAAATAAAGCGCATTCCTTCTTGTTATAGACGTGTCCAAGGAACTCAAATGAGGCTCTTCCATGCTTCTTATATACGAATGATATCTTTCCTTTTTTATCGTATTTGAATTCAAGAAGATCATCCACGCTGATGGTTTTTGTTTTCTTTTCCTCTTCTAAATAGAAGGTGATTTCTTTGTCTGTTATGACAAGCTTTTTGCCTTTCAAATAATCTCTAATCTCAATGATTGTAGTAATCAAAAAATAGAGTTCTCCAACGCTTGACAAGATGAAGTAAAACCAAACGGCTGGAGTGTTCTCAAGAACCTTAAAAAGGAACAGCACAACCGTCCCAGCGACGTAGAGAGCGCTCATGAGATAGAAGTAATATGAGTTAGATGATCTAAGAGGATTATATTTCATGTGTCCTATTATAGATGGAAATTTGAGAACCCTCCACCTCTTCCCTCTTCTTTGCCGCTAAAAGGGAGTACTTTCTCCAATGAAATAAAGGTAGCAAGCACAAAGAAGAAGGAAAAGGCTTTTTATAGGGAGACGGCACTCAACCTGTGACGCCGACTTTTATAGCCGCTAGCTAGGCAGCCTTAACCGACTCTATATCCTTATTATATATAAGGGAGTCAGCCTGAGTTCGATTACTAACACTACCTCTATCCGCTTTGCCACCGTCTTTTAGACTAATTAATATTGCTATTAGGGAAGGATGCCCGCCACGAAGACGACAATAAAGCTTTTAGAGATACTTAGCTAAGTGTGTTCTTAACCGTCCTCACATTCATATACTGCCCAAATTCAAAATTTTTCGAAAAACATTAAAAAAAGCCGAAATTTCTTTCGGCTTAAGTTCTTCAACTTACTTATTTGTTGTTTTTGACAGAATTCATGATTGCACGAATTTGCTTTTCGCTAGGCTTACGGCCCATTTGTTCGTACATAGCACGAATTTGCTTTTCGTTAATAGGTGGGTTCTTCTTGAGTTCCTTTTGAATGAGGTATCTAGCAAGGAAGAAGCCGCCAACAGCACCGGCGAGTGCGAGACCTAATAATGTAAAGATGAAGCCAACAATTGGCATGCTAACCATCTTAATTAGCCTCTCTTGTCGTATTTTCCGCTTGCAGTATCAACGATAACCTTTTCACCTTGTTCGATGAAGAGTGGGATTCTGATCTTTAAACCAGTTTCAAGAGTTGCTTCTTTTGAACCTGCGTTTGTAACTGTGTCACCACGGACGCCTGGTTCGCATTCGATGACTTCGAGAGCGACTTTTGCTGGAAGTTCGACGCCAAGGATTTCTTCATCATAGAAGTTGATGGTAACAGTTCCGTTTGGAGCTAAGAAATTCATTTCTCTTTCGAGAGTTGTTTTTGAGATTTCGACTTGTTCATAGGTTTCTGGATCCATGAAGACAAGTGTTGTTCCACCATCGTAAAGATATTGCATTTGTCTCTTGCCAACGCTGACAAGGGTAACATCGTAACCTGAGTTACGTGCGAGTTCGGTGATTGCACCACTACGGACATTTTTAACTTTGACCTTTGCAACCATCTTTCTCATTGCGGTTTTGTTAAGAAGGATGTCGATGACTTGATAAAGGGTATTTTCATCTTCGAAATAGTTGCCAGGGCGTAATTCTGTAACGTTCATTTTAATTCTCCTTTGAAAATCTAATTGGTATTTTATACCAAATTAAGTTGACTATCTACATTTAACCTCAGAAAGGTATGGATTGAATGCCAACTCGTTAGCTATTGTTGTGCTTTCAGCGTGTCCTGGATAGACTTTTACGTCTCCTGGGAGGGCTGCAAGCTTTGATAAAGAAGCCATCATGCTTCTACTTGAACCTGTAGGAAGATCAGTTCTCCCAACGGCCAAATGGAACAATGTGTCTCCTGAGAAAAGGACTTTTTCGCTCTCGACGTAGTAGCAAGAGCTGCCTCTAGTGTGGAATGGCGTATGGATGATCTTGAATGTGTATTCTCCAAGAGTTATCTCATCCTCATCGCTAAGAAGATAGGTGTTTATATTGTCTAAGACAATATCATCCATCTCTTCGTGCCACCCACTGCCATTATATGCTGGCTCAACCAAATGCTCGGCTTCATCCTCATGAAGGAATACGGTGCATTTGTGTTTGAGGGTAACAAGCCCTCTGATGTGGTCATAGTGACCATGGGTTAAGAGGATTCCAAGAATCTCTCCTGCGTGATGTTTGTCGACATATCTATCAATGAAATCCTTATCGTTGCTTCCAGGATCCACGACGATGCATGGCTTTCCTTCTTCTCCGATAATATAGACATTGCAGGTCTTATCATCACCAGGTTGAAATTTTGCGATTTTCATAATCTTCTCTTTCTAGATAAACTAGGCAAAGAATAAAAAAATAAGGCCGTAGCCTTATTATTTGCATTCCTTATGGAGAGTCATCTTATTGCAGCGTCTGCAATATTTTTTGATTTCCATTTTGGTTGGATGAAGTTTCTTATTGCGGGTTGTAATGTAGTTGTGTTCTTTACATTCGCTGCAGGCGAGAATGACTTGGTCACGTTTGCTGTTAGCCATAAATAGTTCTTCCTCACTTTCTTGTGCGACAAGAAGAATACCATAGGTAAACAAATTTATCTACAATAAATACATCAATTTTATTAAAATGTTTCATATATGAAACGCAATCAAACAAGAAAAGTGCAAATCGGCCCATTATCTATGGGTTCTAGCGATCACATCGTTATCCAATCGATGTGTAACATCAAAACCTCGAAAGTCGAGGAAGTAAGCGCTCAAATCAATAGATGCGCTGCTTTAGGCGCAGAGCTTATGAGATGCAGCGTTCTCGATTTTGAAGACGCAGAAGCATTTAGGGAGATCAAAAAAAGAGTCTCCATTCCTCTTGTTGCGGATATTCATATTGATTACAGACTCGCTCTTGCTGCTTTAGATGCAGGCGTTGATGCAATTAGAATCAACCCAGGCAACATCGGAAGCGAAGAGCACATCAAAGAAGTCGTCGAGAAAGCAAAAGCCTGCCACGCCCCTATTAGAATCGGCGTTAATGGTGGCTCATTAGATAAATCAATCTACTTCGGAAAAGAGAAAATCAAAGGCGAATGGCTCTATGAAAGCGCCAAAAAGCACGTTGAGATTCTTGAAAAACATGACTTCCATGACATTGTCATATCTTTAAAAGGAAGCGATGTCCAAGAGACTCTTGCCGCATACCGTTTAGCCTCCGAAAGATTCCCTTACCCACTTCATTTAGGCATCACGGAAGCCGGTCCAATGGAGATTTCATTAATTAGAAGCGCAGCAGGACTTGCTCCTCTTCTTTTAGAAGGAATTGGCGACACGATTAGAATCTCACTTACAGAAGATCCAGAAGAAGAAATCAAAGCAGCATCACGCTTGCTCCATGATTTAGGCTTAAACAAGAATTGGCCTACTTTCATTTCTTGTCCAACATGCGGCAGAACCGCAGTTAACCTCATTCCACTTGCTAAAAAGGTAATGTCTTACCTTGAGGAACATAAAATCTATAAAACAGTCGCTGTTATGGGCTGCATCGTCAATGGTCCAGGCGAAGCAAGACACGCTGATATTGGCATTGCCGGAGGAAATGGCGAATGGGTCATCTTCCGTAAAGGCGAGGTCGTAACAAAAGTAAAAGATGAGGACGCGTTTGACGCCCTCATCCAAGAGATCAACAGAGATTAATCTTCGTCTCCCTTAAAGCTCTTATTTAATTGTTTTCTAACGCTTTCCCTGATTGCCTTACGGCGGTATTTTCTTTTGACTTTCTCAATCGCAAGTTTCTTTTTCTTCTTATAGCCTGGTTCAACGCCTTTGGTTCTAGAAAGAGCCTTTGCGATTTTGATGTCTTTCATCTCATTCTCAGGAAGTTCTTTCTTATGAGTTAACTTTCTCTTTTCAGTTGGTCCAAGAGTTTCAGGTTTAAGTTCATCTCCTCTAAGAGAGAAATAGTCAAACTTAACACCTTCTTTTTGGAGGGCAAGAGGTCCTGCAACGCTGTCAGCGTTGTAGAAAACCCAGGAATCACCGGATTTTCCGAATCTTCCAGTACGGCCTGCTCTATGATGATAGAATTCGAGATCGTTTGGTAAATCGATTGAAATGACATCTGTGATATCAGGGATATCAATACCTCTAGCAAGGATGTCGCTTCCTACGATAACGCTATATTTGTTGCTCTTGATTTCTCTAAGGGCTTTCTTTCTTGAACGGTCATCAAGAGATCCTGTGAAGTAAATGGTTTGGACTCCGTTTTCTTTAAGGAATCTATTGATTGAGTTAACCTTTTCGACTGTTGAGGCGAAGATCAAACATAGATATGGTTTTCTGATGTTCAAGAATGAAAGAATAGCAGGATTCTCACCTGAGTGTTTGATATCGACAAGGTGGTGTTTGACGCCGGATGAAGTCATGACTTTGTCGTTTTCAAATTCGAAGTCGCTTCTTACGAATTTGAGAAGTTCGTCTTTGAGGTTTTGTTTGAGGGTAGCGCTAAAAACCATTGTTTGTGGTTCATCTAAGTTAGCGAAGATCTTCTCAATGGAATCGAAGAACCCCATATCAAGAAGCATATCGGCCTCATCGAGGACCACTCTTTTCATATTTCCTAAGAAGAAGATATGTTTGGTGATAAGAAGGTCTTCAAGACGGCCAGGTGTGCCGATTATTAATTGAGGAGGAACGCTTTTTCCTTCAAGGTTGTCTGAAACATCAGCTTCGCTGGTGTATAAACGAACTTTGAGTTTTGGGAAGAAACGAGTAAAAGCAAAGGCAAATTCATATGTTTGTCTAGCAAGTTCTCTAGTTGGGGAGATGATAAGAGCCTGTGGACGATTAAGGTTCATGTCGATCTTCTCGATAAGAGGGATAAGGAAAGAATGGGTCTTTCCGCTTCCTGTCTCTGATTGTGCTAAGAGAGATGTTCCTCTTAAAGCCTTAGGAATGACGGCCTTTTGGACAGGTGAAGGTTCATGATATCCAAGCTTACTTAAGGCGTTGGTCATGTTATCTGATAAATTGAAAGATTTGAAACTCATAACCTCTATATTATAGAGGACTTTTCTTTTATTCATACCATTTCTGCGTGATAATGAAGTTATGGAAGTAATTGTTATCAATCCACATGGCTTTTGTAGAGGCGTCGATAAGGCTATCGAACTTGCCTATAAAGCTAAAAACGAGAACCCAAACAGTCAGATAAACATCCTTGGAACGCTTGTTCATAATGAATGCGTCATCTCAGATTTGAAGGCTGACGGTTTTAATATACTCCATGAAAAAGAACATTCTTTAGAAGAATGGATAACATTACTAAATGAAGGCGATGTCGTAGTTTTTAGCGCCCATGGCCACTCACCAAAACTAAATGAACTCGCGAAAACCAAAAAATTAAAAGTATATGATGCGACTTGCCCATTTGTTAAAGCCAATGAACTATTCATCAAAAACAAAGTGCTCGAAGGCGGACAAGTCATCTATATCGGTCAAAAAGGACACGCCGAAGCGATGGGCGCCTTAGGAATCGATGAGAACGCCATCCTTCTTTGTGAGCCAAATAAGCCTTTTGACTATGAATCAGTCAAGGACGATGAGCCTCTTCTTGTTTCTCAGACAACCATGGGATTAGACGAGATCGAAGAAACAGTTCATCTCTTAAAAGAGAAATTTGCCAAAGCTGTTCTTGCCGCTAAAGCGTGCGATGCGACAGAAAAGAGGCAAAACGCTATATCTAATGCCCCTACTGATATAGATCTTTATGTCATCATGGGTTCTAAAACGAGCAACAACACAATCAAGCTTTTTAATCTCGCAAAAGAGAAATACCCTAATGCAATGGTCATTAGAGCCTTAGACGTTAACGAACTAAAGGACTACGACCTAAGCAAAAATAAAAAGGCTGCCTTAATCAGCGGAGCCTCCACGAGTTTAAAAGAATTCGACGCAGTAAAAGATTATTTAGAGAGTATTTAGAATCTCTTCGATTTCATTGTCTTCTTTTTCCAAAAGAGCAATTTTTTCGTTGCCCTTAGGAAGCATCGAAATGAGCTTTTTGTTAATTTCAATTCTGTGGGTATAGTATTGTCTCCAATCCTCATTAGGCTTAGAGAGATTGAATAAACCATACTTCATCTCTTTGTCGCTGTAGGTTACTTTTTCGCTAGCCTTTTCCCAAAGCATAACGTCATATGGTTTCTCGTTATCTAATAAGAAACGGCTATCTTTTAAGGCATAACCTAGACTACTTAAAGCTTTATAAACTTCATGCATATCAGTATGAGCGTCAACGATGATATTCTTTACATTCTTAAGATTTTCCTTGTGGCTAAGGAGAATTTCGGAGATTAGGATTCCTCCCATACCCGCAAGAATCACAGTGTCTGCACGAGGGTCAAGCTTCTCAATGCCGCTGCTTAAAGAGGCGGAGATAATCTCTTTGAAACCACTGCTATTAATTGCCAAAACCATACGCTCATATGGTCCAGGTTTGTTATCAACGGCAAAGGCTCCAGATATCTTTCCTTCCTTACAAAGAAAAATCGGAAGCAAACAATGATCGCTTCCGATGTCCGCGATGAAAGAACCTTCCTTAACAAAAGAAGCAATGGTTAAAAGTCTCTTAGAAAGGTTCTTCATCGTTAGCGTTACTATTTCTTTCCCTTTGAGTGGGTTTCTGGTCCCTCTGGGTAATATGCATCTTGGTAGTCACCAAGACGTTTTGCTCTTGTTGGGTGACGAAGCTTACGAATTGCTTTAGCCTCGATTTGACGGATACGTTCACGAGTGACGCCGAATTCCTTACCGACTTCTTCAAGGGTTCTTGGACGGTTGTCATCAAGACCGTAACGAAGTCTAAGGACTTTTTCTTCACGGTCAGTGAGGTCACGCATGATCTCGTAAAGTTCATCCTTTAAGAGGGATTTGGTTGTGAATTCCTCTGGAGATTGAACTTCTTTATCTTCGATAAAGTCACCAAGGTGTGAATCGTCTTCTTCACCGATTGGGGTTTCAAGTGAAACTGGTTCAAGAGCGATTCTTTGGATTTCGCGAATTCTTTCAGGTGTTAAGCTTCCTTCCATCTTCGCGCTGATTTCCTCTGGTGTAGGTTCACGGCCAAGTTCTTGGACGAGTTGACGTTGGACTCTGGTCATCTTATTGATGGTTTCGACCATGTGAACTGGGATTCTGATTGTTCTTGCTTGGTCAGCAATGGCACGGGTGATGGCTTGACGGATCCACCAGGTAGCGTATGTTGAGAACTTGAAACCTTTGGTGTAGTCAAACTTTTCGACTGCTTTGATTAAGCCCATGTTGCCTTCTTGAATAAGATCAAGGAAGTGCATGCCACGGCCAACGTAGTGCTTAGCGATAGCGATGACAAGTCTAAGGTTGGCTGTGATAAGGCGATTCTTAGCGTTTTGTCCTTCGTCGGCGTCATATTTCAAAGCACGAAGCTTCATTGTTCTTTTTGCTGTTTCGATTTTGAGGTCAAGACCTTCTGCTTCGCATTTAGCGGCAAGTTCAGCGAGTTCGGCTTCTTCATTATCGATGTGTGCTTGGTACTCAGCCATCTTGTTATCGCCTTCGACGATTTGCTTAGCGAGTTCTGTTTCTTCTTTAGCGGTGAGAAGGCGTACCTTACCGATTTCCTTAAGGTACATTTTGACAGAGTCGTTGACTTTGACTTCGCCAGATTGAACGCGGGCGAATTCATCGATGCTGTCGACTGCTTCTTTGTCGCTTTCGTCGAGTTCGATGTCTTCATCATCGAGTTCAGCCGCTTCTGCTTCAGCGTTTGCTTTCTCTAAATCAACGAGGTTAGGATCAAAATCGTCGACCCCTGCTTCTTCTTCGTCTGTGATGACTTTGATTTCATTTTCATTAAAGAAGGTGAAAAGGGATTCGAGGTCATTATCGCCGATATCGTATTTAGATGCGACGTCCATGACTTCTTCTTGGCTGATTTGTCCTGCTGCTTTGCCTTTCTTCAAAAATTGCTTTTTGATGATTTCAAGGTTTTGCATTAAGGTTGCGTCTTCTTCGTCATCGATTGAGACGTCATCGAAATCAAGGGCTTCTTCTTCCTCAATTTCTTCTTTCTTGGAAACCTTTTCCTTTTTTGGAGCTTTTGGTTCCTTCTTCTTTGTGTCGGTTTCTTCGACTTCTTCAACTTTCTTCTTTGCCATAAGTGTCTCCTTTCTATATGGTTACGATCTGCTATCGAGAATCTTTTTTCTGCTGGCGGCATACTTTTTAAGTATCTCGCCTCTTTCTTTGTCGGTTATTCCCTCTTTGTTAATGCTCTTTTCAGCCTGTTCCTTGATGAATATCTTCTCTTTTTCCTCTTTGATTGTCTGGACGACTTCTTTCATGTGAGCGTCGTCATACGGAGGATGAAGTTCATCGTTATAGATCTTTGTGATCTGGGAAACGAGGGCATCCGTTTCGTTATCTTCCGCTTGTTCGATATCGTTAATCAGAAGCGGAATGGCAATGTTGCCGTTTCTTGTTGCTTGGTAGTCAATGATGTAATTGGCTAACGATTGATAGATTGGGGTGTAGAAATGGTCAACATCGTCTTGGAAGTACTTGATTGCCCCCATCTCTTTGAGCATGTAATAAAGCACTTCTTTTTCCGCCATCACAAGACGCTTGAGGTACGTTTTCTCTGGGTGAAGACGACCGAAGTTTTCTTGGTCGACGGCGAATTCGATTTCTTCATATTCTTCTTTTGTTTGTTTCTTAACGCTAAGTTGGCTTCTAATGGCTTCCGCTCTATAACCGGTTGCAGAGGCAAGTTTAGCGATATAGTTCTCACGTTCGATGCCAGGTTCCATCGATTGAAGGAACTTAACGAAATAGAGAAGGACTCTTTTCTTTTCCTCGGCGGTATCTAGCTTTTTGACGTTAAGATAGTAATTGATTTGAAAATCCATCGAGTCAACTAGATGTGACATCGCCTCTTTTAAGGCCTCTGGACCGCTTTCCTGAAGAATATCATCAGGGTCCCTTAAGTCATTAGGGTTACTTACAAGCCTAAACGGTATGCCTGAGTCATGGAGTTGGGTGATCATTTTCATCATACCCATTTGACCTGCGGCATCGCCGTCTAGACAAAGTCTAAGTTCGCAGCCAAGTCTTCTAAGGAGCTTGATTTGTTCATTCGAGAGGGCTGTTCCCATTAAAGCGACTGCGTTAGGGATTCCTGCTTTATCTAACGCCATAACATCCATGAACCCTTCAAGGACATAGACGTATCCAGCATGGCGAGCGCTTCCCTTAACGTTATGGTAGTTATAGAGAATGCGTCCTTTGTGGAAGATAGGCGTTTCTGGTGAGTTGACGTATTTAGGATCTTGTTCTTTCTTTAGCTTTCTTGCGCTAAAACCAACGACTTGTCCATTAGGATCGCAAAGCGGGAAGATAAGTCTTCCAGCATTGCCGTCTTTGGCGTTCGCGCTAGCTAAAGCGATACCGATATCCTGAATCGATTTGAGTGAATGGCCTTTGCCAATAAGGTATTCGACGGTTTTTCTTCCATCCATAAGAGCATAGCCAATCTTGTATTTTTTGACTTGTTCTTGATCGATGTTTCTTGCCCCTAAATAATCCTTGGCTTCTTTGCCTTCTGGGATGTTTAAGCCATATTGGTAAAGCCCTTGAAGGTCATCAATACACTTGTATAAAGGCTCTAGTGTCGAGTCTTTCTTGGGAACGAACGCTTCCTTTTCTAAACGCTCATCGTGGAAACCGATAATGTCAGCGACTTTCTTAATGGCTTCTTGATACGAAATATTTTCGTATTTCGAAACGAAAGTGAATACGTTACCGGCTGTTCCACATACGAAGCATTTGAAGATTTGACGCTCTGGTGAGATGGAAAGGCTAGGATGTTTGTCATCGTGGAAAGGACAGATCGCCATATAGTTACGACCTTTTTTGTTTACAGGGATATATGCCTTGATGACTTGGACTATGTCAGCCTTAGACAATATCTCATCTACAAGTTCCTTTGGATAAGCCATTCTCTCACCTCCTTTTCTTTAGCGTGTTTGTTAAGTTAATGATTAATAGAAGAGTTTTTCTTCGAAATATTTGACGAGTTCATCGATTGGTAAACGAATTTGTTCCATTGTGTCACGGTCACGGATGGTAACAGCGTTATCCTTTTCGACTGTATCGAAGTCGACGGTAACGCAGTATGGTGTGCCGATTTCGTCTTGACGGCGATATCTCTTACCGATTGAACCAGTAAGGTCCATGGTTGTGACGAAGTGCTTGTTTAAGATATTGAGAACTTCCTCTGCTTTTCCTTCGAGTTTCTTAGAAAGTGGAAGGACTGCGACTTTGTATGGAGCAAGGAATGGAGCGATGTGCATGACGACACGAGTGTCTTTTTCGTTAAGGACTTCTTCGTCATAGCTATCCATCATGACCATGAGCATCAAACGGTCGAGACCCATTGAAGGTTCAATGACGTATGGAAGGTATTTCTCATTTGTCTCTGGATCGAAGTAAGTTAAGTCTTCTTTGCTGAATTCTTGGTGACGGCCTAAATCGTAGTCGGTTCTATCAGCGACACCGAGGATTTCACCCCAACCAAGGTTAGGGAAATCATATTCAACGTCGGTTGTAGCTTTTGAGTAGAAGGCGAGTTCGGCTTGTTCATGATCTCTGAAACGGAGGTTTTCTGCTTTAGGTCCGAGGCTTTCGACGAACTTGAGGCAGTATTCTTTCCAGTAATTGAACCATTCAAGGTCGGTTCCTGGCTTGCAGAAGAATTCCATTTCCATTTGATCGAATTCACGAATACGGAAGGTGAAGTTTCCAGGAGTGATCTCGTTTCTGAAGGCTTTGCCTGTTTGGCAGATACCGAAAGGAAGTTTCTTTCTCATGGTTCTTTGAACGTTTTTGAAGTTAACGAAGACACCTTGAGCGGTTTCAGGACGGAGATAGACGACACTTGCGTTATCTTCGGTGACGCCGATATGGGTTTTGAACATCATGTTGAACTTACGGATTGGTGTGAAGTCAGCTTTGCCACATTCTGGGCAAGTGACGCCGTGTTCTTTGATGAATCCATCCATCTCTTCGAATGACATTGCGTCAACGTTTGCGTCTGGATGTTCTGATTTAATGAGTTGGTCAGCGCGGTGACGGGCTTTACAAGCTTTGCAGTCGACCATTGGGTCGTTGAAAGTTGAAACGTGTCCTGTTGCTTCCCAAACGTGTGGGTTCATAAGGATGCCAGCATCGATACCGACGTTGGTTGGTGATTCTTGAACGAATTTCTTCCACCAAGCTTCGCGAACATTCTTCTTAAGTTCTGCGCCTAATGGGCCATAGTCCCATGAATTGGAGAGGCCACCATAGATTTGTGAGCCTGGGTAAACATAACCTGTTTGTTGAAGGTGTGTAGTGATTTTCTCAAAAGAAAATTTGTTTGCCATGATTTTTTCCTTTCGTTTTTTATTAAATAAAAAAGGTTCTGACTTGAGAGCCTTGTTAATATTAACAAAAATCAAAAACGAGTCAACCTACTATGAGTGTACTTTTTGTTTAAAATGCAAAATTTGTCAATAGACTTAAACTTTTTAGTTTAACGCCGGTATAGTCGTCGATGTATTGGGCAAGTCTTCTAATCATTGCGACCGATTCCTTGTTCTCAAAAGAGACGCGGTCCATATCGCTAAGTTCGCACTTGAAGCAGAAACGTAAGATCTTTAGGTTTCTTGTATCGAGTTTCTCGCTAGGCAAAACGCAATCTTTGCAAACAAAACCACCATCGTTAAAAGAAACGCCTTGAATTGCGGTTTTTGAACCACATTTAACACATCCATCAACTTCAAGAGCGTATCCTGCTCCTTTTAAAACGTGGCATAACAAAATGAGGACTGCGGAGGCCTCTTTGCCTTTTTCTTTCGTGTGCTCCATCGCCTTTTCTAGCCACGGGTAAATCGAAGCAGCTTCCTCTTCGGAAACGAGTTTGAGGCAAATCTCGCTAATTAAGCTAAACAAAGAGAGCCTAATTAGATCGTCTCCTCCATCTGGAACACTTAAGACTTCGCTTTCGGCAAGGGTTAAGTTGCCGCTTGCTGACTCGTTAAGGGAATACTTTGCTTTAGCAAGAAGCGTGCAACTAGCAAAATTTTTGCTTGTGCTTTTTTGAACTCCTCGAGCCAAAAACGAAAAGAGACCATCGCCTGAAAGAACGGTGACCATTGCATCGTTTTCTTTGTATGCGCTTATGCGAAGGGCAAAGCCTTCGATATTCTTAAAATTCTTGCTTCCTGCCATATCCTAGCTTTTGAAGCTTGCGTGGGTCGTTTCTCCAGCCTGGGACGCATTCAACGCGGCAGATTAAAGTAACGTGGGTCTTCCACATTTTCTCTAAATTGTGGCGGGCAGCCATGGAGATCTTCTTAACCATTTCTCCGTTTCTGCCGATAATGATGGCCTTTTGGCCTTCTTTCTCGGAAACGATTGTAGCTTTGATAAAGACTCCACCATCTCTTTTTTGGAAGTCCATGATTTCGACGGCGCATTCATGAGGGATCTCATCGTTAAGGAAGCGAAGGATTTCTTCGCGAATGACTTCTTTTGCCATAAATGGCTCATCTTTATCGGTGATGACTTCTTCTGGGTAGAAAGGAAGACCTTCTTGGAGGTGAGCGAGAACCGCTTTCTTGATATCCTTAAGACCGAAGTTCGTTTTAGCGGATATCTGGATCTTCTCGTAATCAGGATATTTCTCGTTGTAATGAGCTAAGAGAGCTTCCATTTGTTCGACTCTCACGTCATCGATCTTATTAAATAATAAGATGATTGGGGAATCGGTTTTGATTGAAGAGAGGATTTCCTCATCTTTGCTATAGTTTTTGCTTGTTGAGTCGATGACATAGAGAATAGCATCAACGCCTGAAATTGAGCGGCGTGCGCTCTTTTCCATAAGTTGATACAAAGCCTCATCGCCTGGGAAAAGACCTGGAGTGTCGATGTAGACGATTTGAAGGTCTTTTTCGTTATAAACACCCATGATTGCGTCACGTGTGGTTTGTGATTTACAGGTAACGATTGAGACTTTTTTTGAAAGAATTGCGTTTATTAAAGTGCTCTTACCAACATTAGGTAAGCCAAGAATTGAAACAAAACCTACTTTCATTTTATTCTCCTGTGAGTTCTAAGATTTTCTCTTGAAGAGGGAACATGATTTCCTCATCTTCTTTTTTCATGTGGTCGTAGCCAAGAAGGTGTAAAAGCCCATGGACATAAAGGAAAGAGAGTTCTCTTTCGATTGTGTTGCCGATATCCTTCGCTTGTCTTTTTGCTTGTTCCAAACAGATGAGGATTTCTCCAAGCATTCTTGGAGTTTCTGGTGAAAGAATTTGGTTATGCGGATCTTTGTCGTCGTTAAAGGCGAAAGATATGACATCAGTAACTCTGTCGACTCCACGATAATCGCGGTTAACTTGGTGAATTGTTTCTTCGTCAACAAGCGAGACATCGATCTCGTAATTGACGTTTACCAAAAGATGTTCGAAAGCTGCTTTCGTTATATTTTCGTAACGTTTTTCTAGCCAATCGAATTCAGTTCCAAAAGGGTTATCAAATACTACTTCCATATGACACTTAGTTTATCACAAAACAAATCAAGATTTAAATCTTGAGCTCTCTTTATTTGCGAAATTGTCACAAAAGTATATAAACGCTCTTTCTCTAATGACTTTTGTCTCAAAGAAATAGAAGAGAGAACGTATGGCTTGACCTAATCCTACGAGTCCAAAGAACTGGAAGAGATAGCAATTTAACGAAACGTTTTCGTTTATAAGCGGAGACATGATTGACAAGAATCCAATGACAGCAAGATAAATGACTCTTGCATAAGTGGTGTTCTCCCCTATTTTGCTTGCTTTGTCGTTGATTTCGCCGATTAATTTCATCTGTTCCTTTTTGGATCTAGTCGCATCAAAAAGGTCTTCTTCCTTTAAGGAAAGCTCGCACTTCTCCTTTTCTTGCTTTTTTCTATAACACTGGCTCTCAACGAAAAGATAAACCGCCAAGGATAGACCCGCCAAACAGAAAAACGGATCGTTCATTCCAAAGACAAACATGATCCCAAAAACTGAGCAAACGGACTCTAATAAAGTTGTCATAGCAGGGAATACGTGGCTCTTAAACGTGTAATATCTCTCATAATTCCTTGCAAGTTTT
Organism: Bacilli bacterium; assembly: GCA_024408335.1. Lineage (GTDB taxonomy): Bacteria > Bacillota_I > Bacilli_A > RFN20 > CAG-826 > UBA4951. Next base: position 93,084 of record JAKSVB010000002.1, on the reverse strand, counting down.
TTCTTGTCCATACTCGGAACATGCTTAAGCCATTTCTTGTCAAACGATTTGCTGAATCTTGAGCTTACAAAACGCGAGAGAATCGTGAAAACGCCGTATAGCGCTAAGCATATTGCGGCAAATAAATGAGTTTTCTCATCTCCTATAAATAGGAGGGAAGCAAATAAGAACGCAATACCCACAAAGGATGTGATGCACGGCAATATCATGCTTATAGGACGTATGATCTTTGGCTTTTTGTAGATGCATTTCTCATTCGAGATTAGTGAAACCTCACCATATATAAGAGAGAACTTTTTAGCGAGTTCCTCTCTTAAGTACCACTTCGGTCCGCTAGCAGGATCAAGAACAAGGATCTTCTTTTTCGTTCCTTTCTTTAAATAGACTAAGTGTCCTTTGTTCTCGCCTTCTAACATAGCCAGGAGAGGAAAAGTCTCGCAGCAAACAATATCCTTTTTGCTTAGGGCTTTCTTCCACTCGATGTTCACCCCTTCTTTCCAGGCGAGCCTTCGAATCTCTTCAAGATTAAGCGGCTTCTCAGTGTCTGGCCTATAGTAACGGTAACCTTTTTTCTTAGTTAGGTCTAAGAGGAGCGTTTTGAGGGAAGCAAGGCCGCAGCTATCCTCATCTCCTTGATAAACAAAATTTCTCATCGCTTTCATATAGAGACGAAAAGAGAAATTTTTCGAAAAACTTAAAAATTTTTTAGATTATGACGTTTTCACTCCCAAGATGAGCTCTGAAGTCATCAAAAAGACACCTTCATAAGAAGGTTGATTGATTGAAAATCCAGTTTGCACAAAATTTGAAAAGAAAAAACCTCTCAGTTACGAGAGGTTAATCTTTACCATTTTTTACGACGGGCCATTTCGGACTTCATTTTTCTACGAAGACCGGTTTTGAGATAGAATTCTCTTTTTCTTGATTCGAGGAGGATGCCGCTCTTATTGACGCTTCTCTTGAAACGACGTAAGGCTTCATCGAGGTTTTCACCTTCGCGAAGAACAGTTTTGACTGACATTTAACATTCACCTCTCTTTCGTGCTCAAATATTCTATCTTTTCTCACTTCCTTTGCCAACTATTTTCTTAGATTTGACACTAAAGTGTCTTTAGGGTATGTTTTTAGGACTATGAAAAAACCTGTCATTTCAGTAATCATGCCTGTCTATAAGGCCGAAAGAACATTAGCTAGGGCACTCGATTCATTCCTAGCCCAGGACATAGAAGAACCTGTAGAACTCATTATGGGTGTAAGTAGCAGCGACAAAGAAAGCTACGAGATCGCCAAACAATATGAGAAAAAACATAAAAGCATCCACGTCGCTTCCAAGAAGGAACGTATGAGCTGCGCTGGAGGAAGACTTGAAGCCTTTCAAATCAGCCACGGCACTCACATCTGTTTCATGGACGCTGACGATGAGCTTGCGCCAAACTACCTTTCCACTCTCTATAAGAAAGCCATCGAGACAGATGCCGACTGCGTCAATTGTTCATTCTATGAAGTAACTAGCAAAGGCAAAGTCAAAAAGTTCCCTTTCGCAAAAAATAGCAGTTTAGACAAATACAAAGCTTTGAATGCTTTCTTTAGCGACATTTCTTTCCGTGGATTCGTATGGACAAAAATGTTTAAAAGAGACATTCTCTTATATAGGCCAATTCTTCTTTTAAGAGAGAATGACGACCTCTTCGAAGACGTTCCATTCACTGCTTCGCTTTTAGAATTCTGTGACTCTGTCGTCACTATTAAAGACCCACTTTATTATTATCACAAAGATAATCCATCAAGCCTCACGACAACAAAAAGAACAGATAGAGCTCAAAGACATTTATGGACTTTCGCTCTAATCCGTCACCACTTCAACTTCTTTAATGACGAGAAGCTTTTGAAGTTATTCGCTGCTCATAGACTCCGCTTCTATTTCTCGCTCAAATACGACTTAAAAATCGACAAAAAGAACGGTGCCAGCAAAGAATATCTTAAGTCGGTCATGAACGAATGGAAGATTGTCAAAAACATGAAAAAGCCACTTCAGACAACTGGAGTAAGCTATTCTCAGTTCTTAAAGAGAACCTGGTTAGGATAATTATTTAAGGAGGCTTTCATAGGCCTCTTTTAATTTGCTTCCAATGATATCGAGGCTTCTTTCTTTTGCGGTCTCGTAACCATTATCGATTATCTCTTTTGTTTCTCCGTTTTCTAGGAGCGAAGAAATCTCAGAAACGAATTCATCGTTATCCTTACATATATGGGCATTAGTTTTGTTTTTTAGCCAAGGTTCATAGACGCCGATATCCCTAACTACAAGAGGCGTTTTTGATGCTAAGGCTTCTAAGACTACAATGCCTTCGGTCTCCTCTAGCGATGGGAAAAAGAGGCATGAAGCAAGTTGGAAAGCGCCGTGAATGATGTTGCCTTTGCAGTATCCTGCCATTATCGCGTTATCAGGTTTGTGTTTGATCCATTTAGCGACTTTCTCATTCATAAGGATTCTTGCTAAAGCACCAAACCAGATGAATTTGACGTCAGGGAAAGATCTAGCGACTTCAAAGAAGTCCTGGATTCCTTTTCTTTCAAAAGGGAAACCAACGCCCATGACGAACTTCTCATCGTCTTTGATACCAAATTTCTCTTTGAATTCCTTTTGGGCTTCAAGGCTTTCCTTATATTCTTCTAAATCGATACCGTTAGAGATATCGATGACTTTCTTTACGAAACCATATCCTTCGATAAGGGATTTTGAATATGGTGTTGGGGTGATTACCAAGTCAGCGTGAGAATACATGTATTTGATTCTCGAGTTATAAAAAGGAACGGCAAGCTGCCAGCATTTGAATGATTTTCTGAAATCTTCGAAAGTGGAATGTCCATGAACGATTACTGGGATTCCTCTTTTCTTGCAGTTTCTAAGGACTTTGCCGCTTTTTGACCAGATGGTGTTGATATGGGCGATATCAAAATCATCTTTAGGATCTAAAGTGTATTCGATCCCGGCGGAAGTAAGAGCACGAATTTGATGTGATAAAGCCCTACCGATGCCGCTCGTCTTTATCGCTTCTTGTCCTTCAAAATAAAGTAAAACTTTCATAAGAAAATAATAGTCGCTTTAAGCAAAAGAAAAAAGGATGTTCTTACGAACACCCTTTAAGTTCTTGAGATTAGTTATCTTTCTTTAAGTGAAGGATATCCTTGCCATCGTAATAGCCGCATTCTGGGCAAACGTGGTGTGGTCTAACCATTGAACCGCAGTGTGCGCATTGGACTAAACCTGGAGCAGCAAGGTTGAAGTGAGTTCTTCTCTTTCTCTTAGCGGTTTTACCAGTTCTTCTTTGTGGGACTGCCATTGTTAATTCCTCCTTGTGGACGGGATTATTATATAGGCATCTAGAATTAAATCAACTCAATTTTTGACAATGTAATAATTATTCCGTTTTTATTCGGTGGTTACTATATTTTCTAAAAATAGAAAATTGCTATAATCTATAGCGTTAATCCGCTTTAGAGGAGGCTTCATAAACAATTTCGTGCATTTCGTCTTGCATCGATGAAGTCGCAGGCACTTTTACGAGAAGATAATTCTCTGTGTGGCCATAGGCAAGGCCTGCTTTTGGATCAAAATCCTCAAAAAGAACTAGCATATTCTTTCCGAAGAATTTCTCTTCGTATTTGTCTCTGAGGCTTCTAGAAATATCAATAAGCTCCCTTGCTCTTCTTTGTTTTGTTTCAAAGTCGACTTGCTTCATGTTTGCGGCAGCGGTTCCTTTTCTAGAAGAATATGGGAAGACATGGATTTCAGCGAATTCACATTTTTTGGCAAATTCCACCGTCTCTTTCCATTCTTCTTCGGTCTCTAATGGGAAGCCTGCGATGATGTCGGTTGTGATAGCGATATCAGGTCTAATGGTTCTAAGACGAGAGACCGCCTCAAAGTACTCTTTAGTTGAGTAGTGTCTTTTCATTCTCTCAAGAACGGTATCAGAACCGCTTTGAAGAGAAAGATGAAGATGAGGCATAAGACGGTCGTATTTCTCAAAACACTCGATGATCTTAGGAGTGATTTCACTGACGTCAATTGAGGATAATCTAAGCCTCTTTAAGGTTGGGTTATCAAGAAGTATATCTTCAATCAAATCGCCTAAACCATAGGCATCACCGTATAAATCAAGGCCATAGAAGCCTACTTCAATGCCAGTAAGGACGATTTCTTGATATCCTTTTTCAACTAGAGCCCTTGCTTCTTTTAAAGCCTCTTCTTTGGTTCTTGATCTTGAGTTTCCTCTAATGAAAGGAATAAGGCAATATGAGCAGAATTTGTCACATCCATCCTGAACCTTAAGGAAGCCTCTAGTGTTGCTAGTAAAGGCGAAAGCGCCTAATTCTTCGTATGATTTCTTTCTTGAAAGATAATTGACGTCAATTATTCTCTCTCTGGTTTCTTTGAAAGAATCAATATAGGAAAGAACCTTATCCCTGCTTGAGGTGCCAACGATGATATCTGCATCAAGAGTCTCGACTTCGCTAAGGTGGCCTTCACTATAGCAGCCCATTACAACTAAGATGGAGTTAGGTGAAAGTCTTCTCATCTTTCTAATGTGCTGACGTGACTTTTGGTCGCTAGTCGCGGTGACAGAACAAGTATTAACGATAATGATATCCGCGTCTTTTGGATTATCTACTTCTAAATCGCCCCTATTGAGGAGTGCTTCTCTAAGGGCGTCTTTCTCGTATGAATTGACTTTGCAGCCAAGCGCTAAAACATAGAAATTCATCTTTCGCCCTCCCTAATTCGTTTTGCTAAAGACGATGAAATGAACTTCTCGTTAACAAGCGATTCAATGAATGCGTCTTTATTATTGCTAAAATATGTGTCAACGACTTTCTGGAGGCGAGGAATCATGTGGTTTTTAATAGGTGTTTCAAGACCTTTGTCAAATAGTGAGACTTTGACATCAAGTCTTCCCTCGTCGTTGATGAAATAGATCGATTCAGCGTCATAATCATAGGCAGCCATAATGTTTTCGTGTCTTTTGACGATGACAAGTCTTGTGAAATATGAATCATATAAGGCATTTCCATAATAATCAAAAGGATCGATTACTGAAGTTTCGTAATCTTTAAGAAGCTTCTTATATGGATCACGAACAAGCTTTTCGTGGTCTTCTGTGTAGATTTTGGCTAAGGATGAGGCGAAAATCGGGACAAATATCTTTTCGCCATTCCATTCTAGATAAGGCATTGAGCTAAGAACGGTGCTCATAAACTCGTTCATTGGGGTTGCTCCTTTGTCTTTTTCTAGGGTTTTCAAGTGATCCTGGTATTTCTTTTCGATTTCAATCTTGTTTAGCATCGCGCGAAGGATGATGTTTGCCCTGATGATATTGAAAGGCTCATCCGCTTTAAGGAGGTAACTATAGGATTCGACGTCGCTAAGCATATATGAGTAGCGGTAATAGAAATTCGCCTCTTCGCTTTGAAAGAAAGGCATTTTAGCCTGCTCATCGCTAAGAATCTTGAATAAGCTCATTTATAGCTCTCTCCTAAGAAAGAGAATACGCTTGCCATATATAAAGATGCCGTTTCGGCTCTAAGGATGCGTTTCCCTAAAGAAACGGAAGTTAATCCTTTTTCGTCTGCCGCTAAGACTTCTTTTTCGCTAAAGCCGCCTTCTGGTCCAACGATCAAAAGAACGCTTTCGCCAGGTTTTACTTTAGCAGCTTCGCTAGCGAGGTTGAATGATTCATGGGAAAGGCCTTCATAAGCAAAGAATGCATGGTCAAACTTCTGGCTAATGACCTTATCGAACGATTTGATGTCTTGGACGGTTGGGATAACAAGTCTCTTACACTGCTCGACCGAAGAAAGAACAATCTTCTCAAAACGGGCCTTTCTTTTGGCTTTATCTTTTTCGTCTAATCTAATGATTGTGCGGCTTGAAATGTAAGGGATGAATTCACTTACTCCAAGCTCGGTTCCTTTTTGAAGGACGAGTTCATCATGTCCTCCTTTTAAAAGGGCGAAAGCAAGAACGACCTTGATAGGAAGCTCGCTTGGCTTATAGAGGTTTTCAAGAACTTTGATTTCAAGAGGTGAAGTTGAAGCGACTTCGCAAAGAAAAAGCTCTCCAGTATCTACGATTTCGATTTTTTCACCTTTGTTTATACGCAAAACGTGAACGAGATGATGAGCCTTATCATCATCAATAATGGCCTGGCCATCGACGATTTTTCCAAAAAAGCGGTCCATAATTAACGAAGGAATTCTCCTGATGCATCAATAAGAGAATCCTTTACGAAGTAATGGATTGATCTTAAAGCGAAAAACAAAAACACGAGCCCAAATGGGATCAAATAGCAGATTACATAAGGAAGGACGAAGATCTTAAAGAATCCTAGTAAGCAAAGTCCTAAGCCAAAAACGTTAATGATTAGAAGAGAAATAACGGCTTCCCACCAACCCTTTTTGGCAAATCCAAGATAGAAGTTATGAATGCCTAAGAAACCTAAAAAGAGGCAAAGGATTGCTGTCGCTTTACGCGATTTGCTCTTATAGAGCTTATAGTCTGGGTGCATAGGGTCGACAAAAGAAGTCATATCCCTAGTTTTGTAGCCGTCTCCAATCGGATCAAGAGTGCCACAGTGTGGACAAACATCTTTGTCGAAGCGGCTTATTTCACGTTTACAGTTTCTACAATTTGGCATACTTACTTTTGGAATAATAACACATTTTCATTTCATTCGCGTTCTTTTTCGAGAAAAAGAAAGGGCTTCTATTTGTAAGAAGCCTTTGATTGTTATTTCTTTCCTTTTTTCCACCACTTGCCGCCTTTGGATTCTTGTTCCTTTTGGAACTGCCTAAGGAGTTCTTTTTCGGTGTGGTTAAGGTTTGTTGGGGTAACGACCTTGATATGAAGGAACTGATCGCCTGGTTTTCCAGTTCTAAGATCCTTGATACCTTTGCCTTTGAGTTTAAGAAGGGCGCCTGGTTGAGTTCCGGCTGGGATTGTGACTTCAACTGTCTCATAAACGGTATCGACATCAATTGTTTGGCCTAACGCGCAATCGACGAAGCTAAGTTCAAGCTCGACATGGATGTCATTGCCATCACGAGTGAATTTGTTATCCTTCTTGATTCTGACTTCGATATAGAGATCGCCATTTTCGCCGCCTCTAGTGCCACGTTCTCCCTTGCCTTTGATTCTGACTTGTTGGCCATTATTGATACCGGCTGGAATATTGACGTCAAGGTTTTTGTGAACTCTATGATATCCGCTGCCACCGCAGGTTTTGCAATGGCTTCTGACGACTTTTCCTGTTCCGCCGCAGTGTTCGCAAGGTCCTTCTGTTTGCATGGTGCCAAAGAGGGTGCGTTGCATATGGACGGTGTAGCCACGACCTCCGCAGTGCGGGCAAGTCGTGACGTCGTTAGAATTCTCTGCGCCTGTTCCATGACAGTGCTCGCAAGGTTCATCGTAATCGACTGGAAGGCTGATATGCGTACCATTAATAGCCTCCATGAAGGAAATAGAAACGTGGGTAAGCGTATCCCTTCCTCTACGAGGACCGCTGGACTCTTTTGCTCTAGTTCTGCCTCCGCCGAAGAAAGATGAGAAGATGTCTCCTAAATCGACATCGCCAAATCCTGCTCCGCCAAAGCCGCCTCCGAATGGATTTCCTCCACCAGGGCCGCCTGCTCCGCCTTGTTCGAAGGCTGCGTGGCCGAATTGATCATATTGTTGACGTTTGGTGTCGTCATAAAGGATATCGTATGCTTCCTGAACTTCTTCGAATTTCTTTGGAGCGTCAGGTTCGTGGTTGATATCTGGGTGATATTGTTTGGCCAATTTGCGGTAAGCGCTTTTGATTTCGTCTTTGCTTGCGCCTTTACTTACGCCTAAGACTTCATAGTAATCACGTTTTGCCATCAATTTGTCCTCCCTTCTAAGTAATAAAAGGCTGGTGGCGTCTTTTTAACGCCACCACCTTAAGTTGTTGATCAAGAATTACTTCTTGTCGGTGAAATCTGCATCGACAACATCGTCAGCGGTTGTGTTTGCTGAATCGCTGCCTGAAGCGCCAGCGCCTGCTTGTTGTTGATATTGGGCAGCTTGAGCAGCCATATCTTCTAAGCGGCCGACGAGTTCGCGGAGCTTTTCGATGTCGTTTGCACCCATAGCGCCTTGAGCTTCGTCACGGAGTTTTGTGAGTTGGTCTTTTTGCTCTGGGGTAAGTTTGTCACCTTGTTCGGTGAGGGTTTGGTTGATTTGATCGATGTAGGTTTGGGCTTTGTTCTTGACTTCGATGTCGTCTTTTCTCTTTTGATCAGCTTCTTTGTTCTCTTCTGCTTCTTTGATCATACGGTCAATGTCTGCTTTGGAGAGGCCATTTGAACCACTGATGGTGATATCTTGCATCTTTTGGGTATCAAGGTCTTTTGCGCTGACTTTAACGATACCGTTAACGTCAATTGAGAATGTGACTTCGATTCTTGGTTGACCACGTCTTGCTGGTTTGATGCCAGTTAATTGGAAGTGACCGAGCATCTTGTTATCGTGAGCCATTGGTCTTTCACCTTGGTAGACGACGATGTCGACTGCTGGTTGGTTGTCTTCTGCTGTTGAGAAGATTTGGCTCTTGGTGGTTGGGATGGTTGTGTTTCTTGGGATGAGAGGTGTCATGACTCCGCCTAAGGTTTCGATACCGAGGGTTAATGGAGTGACGTCAAGAAGGACAACGTCTTTGACGTCGCCTGCGATGACTGCGCCTTGGAGGGCTGCGCCACGGCTGACTGCTTCATCTGGGTTGACTGAAAGGTTGATTTCGTGTCCTGTGACTTGGCGGACCATTTCTTGGACGGCTGGCATACGGATTGAGCCACCGATCATAAGGATTTGTCCGAGATCACCATATCTAAGGCCTGCGTCTTTCATTGCGTTTTCCATTGGGACCTTGCAACGCTCGAGGAGGTTTCTGGTCATGTTTTGGAATTCAGCACGGCTGAGTTGCTTTTCGAAGTTGATAGGACCAGCTGCGCCCATACCGATGAATGGGAGTGAGATTGTTGTGGTTAATGAGCTTGAGAGTTCGATCTTAGCCTTTTCAGCAGCGTCTAAGAAACGTTGTTCTGCTAATTTGTCATTGATATCGATGCCTGTTTCGATTTTGATTTGGGCTCTGATCCAATCTGCAAGGGCCTTATCCCAGTCGTCGCCACCGAGGTGGGTGTCGCCTGAAGTTGATAAGACTTCGAAGGTGCCATCGCCAATATCAAGGACAGAGACGTCGAATGTACCGCCGCCAAGGTCGAAGACGAGGACTTTCTCGCTCTTTTGTGATTCAAGACCATATGCTAAGCAGCTTGCGGTTGGTTCGTTGATGATACGGACGACTTCGAGACCTGCGATGGTGCCTGCGTCTTTGGTTGCTTGACGTTGGGCGTCATTGAAGTATGCAGGAACGGTGATGACAGCTTTGTTGACTGGTTGTCCGATGTTCTTTTCTGCGTAGTCTTTCATGTAAGCAAGGACTTTACTTGAGATTTCTTGTGGGGTGAAGTCTTTGCTAAGGCAGTTGATGTGGAACTTGTCGCTTGTGCCGATAGCACGCTTTGCGCTACGGACGGTGTCTGGGTTAGTGATTGCTTGACGCTTTGCTGCGTTACCGACAATTTCTTCGCCGCTAGCTTTGAAAGCAACGACTGATGGGGTTGTCATGGTTCCTTCTGGGTTTGGGATGACTTTGATTGTGCCATCAGCTTGCATGTAGCTGATGACGCTGTTGGTGGTACCAAGGTCGATACCGACAATAATTTCTTTTGCCATTTGTTTTCTCCTTATTAGGCTTTATTAGATTCGTTTGTTTCTTCTGATGGAGCAGGTGCTTCTTCAGGTTTTGGTTCTTCTTTTTTCTTGCTGACTTTGACCATTGCTGGGGCAATCAGTTTTTCATGGAGGCGATATCCTTTTTTCATAACCATCGTTACTTTGTTGGATTCACCTTCGGTTTCTTCAAGTTCCATCGCGTGCATTGAATTAGGATCGAACTCATCTCCGACTTTTGGAAGCACTTCGGTAACGCCTTCGTTTTCGAGTGCTGATTTGATTTGGTTATAGATGAATGAGAAACCTTGTTGGTAGTTCTTAGCTTCTTGGCTATTTGGTTCTGCGCTAAGTGCCCAATAGAAGCTATCGAGTGCTGGAAGGAGGTTTTCGATGAAGCCTTCTGCTCTAAATCTAAGAGCATTTCTGTGATCGGCTTCGAGGGATTTCCTTAGGTTAGCCATATCAGCATAGGCTTGATATGCTTTGTTCTTCCATTCCTCTTTTTCTTTTTCTTTTACGTCAGCAGCTTCGGTAAGTTTTTTGTAATCTTCCTTAAGGACTTGGACGTATTTCTCTTCTTCAGGAACCGCTTCTTCTTTCTTTTCGGTTTCTGGAGCTTCTTCCTTAGTTTCTTCTTTTTGTTCTTCTACTGTTTCTTGCTGTTTCTTTTTGAACATTCACTTTCTCCTTTCTTTGGGGAGCTGAAGTATTCATCTAACGCTTCAGCGAAGTATTTGAGGGTTGCAACGACTTTGTCGTAATCCATTCTCGCAGGACCAAGGACTGTTAATGTTCCTTTTTCTCCTGGAACGTGGATGTTAGTTGAGACAAGGGCGAGGTTTTCGTATCCGTCTTCTTTCGAACCGATTGAGACGGTGACTCCGCCTTTGTCTTGGCCGCTGTTCAGGACCCTCTTGAATTCCTCTGGATCATCGAGGAAGTTTAGGAGCTCTCTTAATTTTTGAGCGTCGTTAGCGAATTCTGGTTGTTTGTAGAGTTCTTCTTGACCATAGAATTCCATACGCTCGGTGGCAAGTTTCGCAAACGCACCCATGAGTGCTTGGTAGATAAGCTCTTGCCCAACCATGTAATCGGTAAGGGCAGGACGCAAAGCTTCCATTTTGCTTACGATCTTGCTTAGTGGCGTTCCCACAAGTCTGTCATTTAAGAGTTTGACGGTCTTAACGACTTGCTCGACTTGAAGGCCTTCGTTAATGAGGAATGTCTTGTTCTCGACATAACCTTTGCTTGTGACGAAGATCGCTGTTGCAGTCGTTTGTGAGATTGGGATGATTTGCATGCTTGCTAAGCATTCGTCATCAACGCTTTGTCCGATGACGACCGATGCGAGGTTTGTCATTTGGGAGAGGATTTCGCAGCTCTCTTTCATGACCTCTTCAACGGATTTTGTCTTTTCGCTAAGGATTGTTTGTAAGGCGTTCTTGGCTGTTTCATCGACCCCACCGGTTCTAAGGTTATCGACATAATATTGATAGCCTTTCTCGGTTGGGACACGGCCTCCTGATGTGTGAGGCTTTTCGATGAAGCCATTTTTCTCTAACGCGTTCATCTCATTTCTGATAGTCGCGCTACTCACGTCAAGATGGTACTTGGTCATGAGGGTCTTACTGCCAATTGGCTCAGCGTATCTAATGAAGTATTCGACAATAAGTTTTAGAATTTCATCTCTTCTTGTCATCGATTTACCTCCTTTTTTAGCAGTCGCACCTTTCTTGTGCTAAGGGTATTATAGGACATCAATTAGCACTGTCAATATTCTAGTGCTAAAAATATCGAAAAAATTTCGTTTTTCTTTAGAAAGATTTTTGTTTGATGCCAAAAACGGCTATTCAAAGAGTTCTAAAAGGACGCGGTCAAGAAGGAGAATTCCCTTGTCCGTTGCAAATATTGAATCATCGGTTTCTTCGATGAGGCCTTGCTTTTTCAAGTATTCGATATGGGGGATGTAGTCTGCGAATTCCTCAATCCCAAATTTCTCCATGAAGTCCATCTTCTTGAAGCCTTCTTCAAGTCTAAGGTTAGTCAAAAAGTATTCCTCAACCATGTCTTTGCGGGTAAGTCTTTCTCTTTCGCCTTCATAATCATTATTAATATAGGAAGTGAGGTTTTTCGTGAATGTGAAGCGCTCGCCATTAGTAAAGCCAGAGGCGCCTAGACCTACTGCGTAATATTCCTCGTCTTTCCAGTAAACGAGATTATGTTTTGATTCGTATCCTTCTAAGGCGAAGTTACTCACCTCATAACGTCTAAAGCCTTTTTCTCTAAGGCACTTAAGGATGAGTTCATATTGGGAAGCCGCTAAATCGTCATCCATCTCTTCGTAGCCTTTATTTTTCCAAGCCGTGCCACTAGGTACGCTTAAGCAATACGTAGATATATGAGGTGTCCCTAAAGACAAAATGTTATCAATATCGTCTTGGAGTTCTTCTAAGGTTTCATTTGGAAGGCCGTAAATCAGGTCGACGGAGATGTTTACGAACCCTATTCTCTTAGCGAGTTCCACCGCTTTTTTGCCTTCTTCAAAAGAATGGGCTCTACCCATGAGATTAAGGTATTTGTTCTTTGATGATTGAATGCCTATCGAAAGACGGTTAACGCCATATTTCTTTAACAAAAGAAGTTTCTCTTCGGTGAGGTTTTCAGGATTCCCTTCAAAAGAGAATTCATATTCTTCACCTAAAAGAGGCTGGAGTTCCTTAAGGATCTCTTCAAGAAGAGATGAAGGCAAAGATGAAGGCGTTCCTCCTCCAACGTAGATGGTCTTAAGTTTGCTTTCGATCTTAGTTTCTTTAAGTTGCTTTAGGAGGGATTTCGTATAAGAAAAAGCCCATTCTTCGTTATATATGACTTTCGTGAAGTCACAATAACCGCAGATATGGGCACAAAAAGGTATGTGGACGTATAAAGATGATGCCACCGTTTTACTCGTCTTTCTTTTCGAAAGCTTCAGCTTCTTCTGGGTGTTCTAAAGCGTATTGAGCCATGGCTTTTGCGGTTTCTGGATCGAGGACTTCCTCGGTTGTGCGAGCCATTTCTTCTTCGAGAACCTCTTCTTCGGTTGGTTTGATTTCGCCTTTTGAAACCTCTTCGATCGCGGCGTTCATTTGGCTAAGGGCTGCTTCGTCTGTGATATCGGTAAGAATACGGTTGACCTCTTCTTCAGCGATTTCTTTGTCTGACTTTGGTTTCTCATCGCTCATGAATGGTTTTGCGTATTTCTTAAGTAACATGACCGCGATGACGATTATGCCGAAAAAGACGACGAGGGCAATCGTTATGAAGAGTGGGCTGTCGGTGAAGCTTGCGTAGGTTCTCATTGTTATTCTCCTTTGATTAATAGACGGTAAACAAATTTATTCTTGACTTGAAGTTTCTCGTAATAGCCTTCATTAGTCAAGTGATCCATTGAAGTACGGGCCGTTTCATAGGCGCATTTGCAGAAAGCTTTGTATTGCTGGATCGTGTAGAAGCGTCCTGGCGTTGAGTGATTCGCTAGGAATGACGCTTGTCTCTTGTTGAGATTTGGGTTTGTCTCAAGAAGGTAACGGACGTACTCTTTGATTTCTTTATCGCTAAGGACATTTTGAGGAACATTGAACGCTTTTTGAGGAGCGTTTCCGGATTCGTTCATTTCCTCCACGCTAATGACCCTGCTTGGTTTAAGAGCGTTTTTAGGTTCTGCCTTAATAATGACTTCAGGTTCTTTGACCTCTTCCTTAACTTCATTTATTACTGGTTCTTCATCGAATAACGAAGGTTGAAGAGGGTCGCTAATAATAGGCATTTCCTTTGCTTCTTCCTTAACTGGCTCAACGTATTCAGGTTTATAGACGTTGATTCTAGCGCTCGCGACTGCTTCTGCTTGGTTTTGGATTAATCTCCTTAAACAGGAGATAGCGGCAAGAAGGAAATAAGTGAAGTCCCCTTCTTTCTTGGTTTCTTTGATCGCTTCATTAACGGAACGGTCAAGAAGGATTGGCTCAAGAGGAAGGATGAACGATATGTTTCCTACTTTGCTAGCATATGCGTTCTTAGCGAGTAAGGTTGCAAGAGAATGATTCAAGGAATCAAATGGCTCAACGTAAGAAACGTAGAAGAGAGAAAGCATCATCTCTAGAAGCGCGTCTTTCTCACTGCTAGTGATTTGATAAAGCTTATCCATCATGCCTTCGATGTCACGAGCTGGCGCTCTTTCGTAATCGTAGCCATTGATGACTGATGTAGGTCTATATTCGGAAGGTCCTGCCTCACGGTAGAACTTAGTGATTTCGTTTGTGCCAAGAAGATACGTAAAAGCGTCTCCAAGGAATTCGTCGGTCGATTCAAGGTGCCCTCTTTCGTCCATATAGTGGTTAAGGGTGTGAAGATAATGAATCACAGGAGCGTGATTAGGTTCGTTTTCTCTATATGTCTTATTTAGAAGCGCTCTAAGGGACATATCAGTGATTTGAACTCCTTCGAAGAAGGAAATGCTCTTTAGCAATGGGAAGAAGGCATTCTTTTTGACTTCAACCATCTCTGCTTCCGATAAATGAGAAACGAGATTAAGGTGAGCGTCCATCTCTTTGACGAACAAGGCGATTTTGTCTTTGATCGCTGGGGTCAAAGTCACATATAACGGGGTTCTATTAATAAGATAAAGAGGCAAATTAACGCGGTGCTCTTTTCTATAATCCATTTGTTCTTGCCAAAAAGAATCGATGAAAGTCGTGTTCATCGCTTTTTGAAGATCGCGACGGCTTAAATAAGCCTCGTCTGTGTAAGCGGTAGTTAATTTGGATGCCATATGCTTATTATAAGCATCAAAAAAGACCCTAACAATAATATTAACTAAAAAACTACTAATATTTTTAGGGTCTTATGTGTGTTTTATAGGAAACGGTGCCTATTATTCCCCATCATCGTCGATGGAGAGAAGCGCCATGAAGGCATCCTGTGGGACTTCGACTGAGCCGATTGCCTTCATTCTCTTCTTACCTTCTTTTTGTTTCTCAAGAAGTTTCTTCTTACGAGAGATGTCACCGCCGTAGCACTTCGCTAAGACGTCCTTACGAACGCTCTTGATGTCGGTTCTTGCGATGACTTTGCCGTTAATGGCAGCTTGAAGAGGGACTTCGAATTGCTGCTTAGGGATGATTTCCTTAAGTTTTGAGACGATGGCAAGGCCTCTACTATATGCACTCTTCTTATAGACAACGGTGCTAAGCGCGTCAATGATGTCACCATTAAGATAGATGTCCATTTTAGCAAGATCGCTTTGTCTAAAGCCTTCGAGAGTGTAGTCAAGAGATGCGTAACCTCTAGAAACGGATTTAAGTCGGTCAAAGAAGTTAAAGATGATCTCACTAAGTGGGATGAGATACTTCAAGGTTTCTCTTGTGTCATCGAAATATATGAGGTCTTGGTAGATGCCACGTTTATCTTGGCAAAGCTGCATGATAGCGCCGACATAATCTTTAGGTGTCATGATTGATGCCAAAACATAAGGTTCTTCAATAGAAGAAATCTTTTGTGGCTCAGGCATAGCACTAGGATTATCGATGGTTATGGTTTCGCCATTAGTGAGGTTAACGCGGTACTTAACGCTTGGTGCGGTAAGAATGAGGTTGAGGTTATATTCTCTTTCGAGTCTTTCTTGGATGACATCCATATGGAGGAGTCCAAGGAAGCCAACACGGAAGCCAAAGCCAAGGGCCTTAGAGCTTTCTGGTTCAAAGGAAAGAGATGAGTCATTAAGGGAGAGCTTTTCTAAAGCGTCCTTTAAGTCCATGTATTTTTGGGAATCGACAGGGTAAAGACCGCAGTAGACCATAGGGTTGATCTTACGATAACCAGGGAGAGGTTCTTCTGCCCCACCTTCTTCAAGAGTGATGGTTTCGCCAGGGAAGACATCTTTGATGTCCTTGATGGCGGCAGTGAGATAACCGACTTCGCCGCATTCAAGAGAATTAGTAGGCATTTCTTTTGGGGTTCTAATGCCGACCTCGGTAACAAGATATGATTTGCCGCTTTGCATAAGGCGAATCTTGTCGCCGACTTTGACACGACCGTTTTTGACGCGGATTAAGACAACGACTCCACGATATGAGTTGTAATATGAGTCAAAAATAAGAGCCTGAAGAGGTCCTTCGCTATCGCCTCCCGGAGGAGGGACGAGTTCTACCACTTTCTCAAGCATGTCGTTAATGCCGACGCCGGTTTTACCGCTAACAAGCGATACGTCTGCGGTTGAAAGGCCGATTTTGTTTTCGATTTCCTTATAGGCAAGAGGGATATTCGCGCTAGGAAGGTCAATCTTGTTGACGACAGGAAGAATCATGAGATCGTTATCGACTGCAAGATATACGTTTGCAAGTGTTTGGGCTTGAACGCCTTGTGTTGCATCAACTACCAAAAGGGCGCCTTCGCAAGCGGCTAAGCTTCTAGAGACTTCATAGGTGAAGTCAACGTGCCCAGGAGTGTCGATAAGGTTAAAAACATATTCATTGCCGTCTTTTGATTTGAAACTGACGGTGACTGCGTTAAGTTTGATTGTGATTCCACGTTCTTGCTCAAGGTCCATCTCATCAAGCATTTGGGTTCCAAGATTACGTTTTTCAACGGCTCCGGTATTTTCCAAAATACGGTCGCAGATGGTGCTCTTACCATGGTCGATATGAGCGATGACGCAGAAGTTTCTAATGTACTTTTTCTCGAATGACATAATTTTCTCTAGGCGATTATAATTTATTTCTTTCCTTTAGGGAAGAAAGACTCTAATGACTCTTCAACTTCTTTTGGTGAAAAGGCGACTTCATAACCACTATATGAACGTTCTAATACCGCTCGATAATCTGAACTTAAGTAACGGTCGTCGATTAATAAAGCAGCGCCTTTGTCGGTCTCGCTTCTAATGAGTCTTCCCATTGCTTGCATGACTTTATTGATTCCAGGGAATTTGTAGGCGTAGTCGAATCCTTTTAGGCCTTTTTTCTCGTAATGCTCCCCTATTAAATCACGTTCAAAAGAGAGTTGAGGGAGCCCTACTCCGACTATGCCAACGCCGATTAACCTATCATCGACAAGATCAATTCCTTCACTGAATGAACCACCGATTATTAATAATCCAATATGGGTCTTTTCTGGGTTCTTTCTGAAGTGCTCTAAGAACTCTTCTTTCTCGATTCGAGTCATGTCTTTGTTTTGCGAATAAACTTTCGCATCTTGGAAGGAGAGTCGTTCTTCGATGTTTCTTAGATACTCATAGGATGGGAAGAATATGAAATAGTTACCAACCTTGCAACCAACGAAGGCTTCAAGGTAACGAGCGACTTCGTCATAGCTTTTCGCCCTATCTTTGAATCTAGTTGAGATATTTGGGGCGACGATAAGCTTAAGGTTTTGAGGAGGGAAAGGCGAAGGCAAAAGAAGATAAGGCTTATTCTCATCCCCTGTTATTGCCGTTTTGTAATAGTCGATCGGTGAGAAAGTGGCGCTGAACAAGGCATAGCCTTTGGTAACTGAAAGCGAATCGCTAAGAAGCGGAGCAGGATCAAGACAGTACATTGAGAAAACGAAATCACGATCAAACTTTTCAGCGTAGAAAGATAGATGCTTCTCGTAATTATTATGGATGGTTAGGAAAGCATAGACTTCTCTGCTGAAAGTTTTGAATTCCGAAGGGAAAGGCGGATGCTTTTCTTTATCAACACTTCGCTGCTTGGTATTGAAAGCGGTCATGGCCTTAATTAATTCATCAGGCACTTTGTCATAGACGTACTTCTCAATTAGCTGACCTTCTTCTATTTGCTTTAGGGCCTTTTGGATTTTTGTTATCGCTGATTTGACCGATCTGAATTCCTCGGTTCCAAGGGCTTTTTTGGTGGACTTACACATCGAAACGCTGATTTTGCCACCATACATATCCCTTCCTCTTTCGACAAGGTTATGGGCTTCATCAACTAAAACGACGAATTTCGAAGGGTCTGCTTCTTCACCGAAATAGCGTTCGAGCCTAACAAGAGGGTCGAAGAGATAGTTATAGTCACAAATGATGATGTCGCTATAAAGAGAGAGGTCGAGTTCAAGTTCGAAAGGACAGATTTGCTCTTTCTCCGCTAAATCGACAACAAAGTCGTAAGAGAAACGCTCTCCTGATTTGATGGCGTCTCTAATAACGTTTCTTATTTTGTCGTAATAACACTTTGCGTATGGACAATCGTCTGGATTACAGGCTTGACCTGGCCTAAAACATATTCTTTCTTTGGAGACGAGAGTCGAATCTCTTGCCACGAGGCCTTTCTCATAGAGTTTTGTTAAAGCGTCATAGGCCGAAAGAGAGCCACTGCTTTTAGCAGTAAGATAGAAAATCTTATCTACGTTACCTTTAGCGAATGACTTTACGGCAGGGTAAAGGGCACTCATAGTTTTTCCGATTCCTGTAGGAGCTTCGAGTAAAATTCCTCCACCTTTAGTGGAAATTGAGTATACGTATTTGGCCATTTCTCTTTGACCGCTTCTAAAGGTGTCATAAGGGAAAGGAATTGTCGCAGCGAATTCGTTTCTTTTCTGTTGGTGATCGAATTCTGATTTCCAGAAATCCAGATATATATCAATGAGTCCTTCGATATACGATTCGATTTCCTTGGTTTTATATACCTTCTCATGGATTTTCTTGGAATTATCGATTTGGGAGATGTAAGTAAGTCTAATGCCCATCTTCTCATAGCCATGTTCATGGGCGTACATTAAGGCATAGCATTTAGCTTGGGCTTCATGCCAAACCGCTTGAGATTCATAAAACTCATCAAGAGGCATGACTGAACTCTTGATTTCATCAATTATTGGGAAAGCGCCGCCGATGATGATGCCATCTGCCCTACCTTCAATAAGGACGGTTCCAAGAGGTCTTTCGAATTTCTCTTTAAGAGCGACCTCACTTAAATATTCGTTGCCTTGTTTCTCTTGGTAGCTTGCGTGGATTTTGGTGCCAACAAGCATCGTTTCTTTGTTATAGACCCTATTATCGATATCCCCTCTACGGAGTAAAAAGTCCACAAGATCGTGGACTGATAAAGTGAGGAATCTAGGCTCTTTCTTCATGTTACTTTAAAAATGTTGGATAAACGAGTCTTGCTCCATTTAGGAAGGCTTGG
Source organism: Bacilli bacterium (assembly GCA_024408335.1). Classification (GTDB taxonomy): domain Bacteria; phylum Bacillota_I; class Bacilli_A; order RFN20; family CAG-826; genus UBA4951. Next base: position 74,112 of record JAKSVB010000002.1, on the reverse strand, counting down.
CCTGCCATGGCTTTCTTTCCTTCGAGTTGGACTTCGTCAAGAGAGATGACACCGTCTTTAAGTTGAAGGAGAAGACGTTTCTTATTAGGGACAATTTCCCCTATTTCGTTATTGGTTTCGTTATTAAAAACCGAAGCGCTATAGATCTTAAGTTTCTTGTCGTTTAAGAAAAGGTAAGCACCAGGTTCATTAGAAAGACCGCGGATGTAGTTAACTGTCCCGGTGGCACTTAAGTTTAGTGGAAGATGCTCTTCTTCTGGGGTGATCTTCTCAGCGTAAGTAACTTCCTCTTCGTTTTGAGGGACACCAGGGAGTTCTCCGTTGGCGTACTTTAAGACATCTGACTTACACATCTCATAGGCTTTTTCGCCCATGACGGTAATTAGTTCGGTATAGGATTTGACTTCATCAAGGTTAATTATGACTTTGTCATAGACTTGGCCTGCATCCATTTTTGTGACCATTTCCATGAGGCTGATGCCAGTTTCATGATCGCCATTCATCAGGGAACGTTGCATTGGAGCGCTGCCTCTATATTTTGGAAGAAGGGAGCCGTGGAAATTGATAGCCCCAACAGTGGCTTTCTTAAGCAATGAGTCAGGGATGATTTGGCCATAAGCCATGCAGACAATAAGATCGAATTCGAGATTCTCAAATTCTTCTAATGATTTCCTGACTTTAAGAGGTTGATAAACAGGAAGACCTGCTTTTAAGGCAAGCTTTTTGACAGGAGAAGGAACAAGTTCCCCACCTCTGCCATTAGGTTTATCGGCTTGGGTTAAGACTCCGACGACATTAAAGCCCTCTTCAAGTAAAGCAAGCAAAGGATAAATAGCGATTTTCGGAGTTCCCATATAAAGAACTTTGACGTCGCTAGGTTTTTCAAATCTCATATCGCTACCTCCTGTTTATAATGAAATTATACTCGCTAGAATGACCTTGTTGGAATAAGATAGTAAAAAATGAAAAAAGATTTTAGCAAAGAAGAATGTCAGAAGTTCATCGATAGGGCCTTTGAACTAAGAAAGACTTCGATGACATTCGAGGATATATATAGGGCGATTATTGGTAATAACCAAAGTAACAAGGCTGCAATATATTTTGATGAGAACAAGAAAATTCATTCGTTCGATTACAAAAAATATGGAGAACGTGCCGTTTTCTTTTCAAAAAGACTTAGTGTAACCTTCAAAAACCTTTCAAAAGGATCTGTCGTCGCTTTAAAGATGAAGAATAGTCCAGATTGGCCTTTGCTATTTTGGGCGATCCTTATGACTGGTCACCCAGTTTTATTAATTGATTTCAAACTCGAAAAGAAGAATACTGAGAACCTTCTTGCTTCTTCTAAAGCGGAGGCAATCATTGCAAGCGAAACCGAATCATATAGCGTATTGACTCTTGGACTAAACGATGTCGAAAACGGCAAGGAAGACGAAAGCTTGGTCCCTTCTTGGGCAGATGAGGCTCTATTCTGCTCTAGCGGCACCACTGGCGACATCAAAATCATGGTCATAAAAGGAAGAGCAATGTGTGAGCAAATCATGTCCGCGAAAGACATTCCTCTAGAGAATCTCGATTTAATGCACCCAGGAGAAATCAGGACCTTAGCTATGCTACCTTTCCACCACATCTTTGGTTTCAACGTTAATCTCATGTGGTTCAACTTCTTTGGGAAGACGCTTGTTTACCCTAATGGCAGAAGCGCGAAAGACATAATGTTTGCTTCTCAAAAAGGCAAATGCACTCATGTCTTTAGCGTCCCTCTTCTTTGGGATTCTTTGGCGAAAAACCTCAAGAACGCCATGTCAGAAAAGAGTCCAAAATACGAAACTCTACTAAACAAAATGATCCAATATAACTTCGGCGAGATTTCAAAGAAAGAAGCAGGTTTTGCTTCTACCAGTTTCTTTAGAAACGCCATTCAAAAGAAGTTATTAGGAAAGCATATTAGATTCTGCATTTCTGGAGGCGGACAGCTTTCCTTTGACACTAGCCGTACGATCAACGGAATCGGTTATCCGTTATATAACGGTTTTGGCATGACTGAAGCGGGGATTTGCTCTGTTGAACTATCAACCGACATCATTAAAAGAGTCCTTTGCTCGATTGGAAAACCTTTATTTGGAATCACGTACAAAATCGAAGAAAAAGAAGGCGAACTCCTTATCAAAGGGGGCACTCTACACAGCGAAGAAATCATTAACGGAAAACGCAACAACGTCACTCTTGAAGACGGGTTTTTAAGGACGGGTGACATTGCCTCAATCGATGCGGATGGAAGAGTGTTCCTAAAAGGCCGTTTGAAGGATACAATCATTGGGGCAAATGGCGAGAACATATATCCCAATGAGATAGAAAACTACTTCAAAGAAGTTAAACATGTTGAGAGACTTTGTGCCTTTGGAATCAAAGAGGAAAAAACCGAAAACATTGTTGTCGTTCTTGAATTAGATAATTCAGCAACCACCGAAGATTTTTCCTTAATTGAAGAGGAACTTAATACCATCAATAACTCCCTTCCTCGCTCAAAGAAAGCGAGCCACTTCTACATTTACAAGAGTAGCATTCCTCTCTCCAATTCAATGAAACCAAAGCGTTTCGCTATTCGTGATGACTTAGCTGAAAACCCTTCAAATTTCATAGACATCAGCAAGCGAAAAAACGAAGTCATTTCCATTGAAGGCCACGACCTCGTCTAAAACTACAAATCTAAGAATCATCTTTGCTAACAAGATTCCTATGGAATCATCAAACAATCTCGGCTCAACAAATGACAATTTGAGCCAAAAAACGCCTCAAAAAGACAAAAGAAGTGCCAAAAGAGTAATCTTTAGATTAAAAGTAGTTGTCTAATCGTTCTCGCGAATATACAATATCACGGCATAGAAAAAGGAATCATATTTATGGCAAACATCAAATCAGAAGAAAAACGTATCGAAGTCAGAGCAAGAAACAACGTCCGTAATAGCGCTCGCGAATCAGAAGTTCGCACCTACACCAAGAAGGCTGAAGCTGCTATTGCTGCTGGCAACAAAGCAGAAGCTGTTGAACTTGTCAAAAAATGCATGTCACTCCTCGACAAATTAGCACAAGACCACATCATCAGCGAAAACAGTGCTGCTCGTAAGAAAGCTCACCTTCAAAAAGAAGTCGCTGCTCTTAACTAATTTATTGATATAAGCAAACAAAGGGCTATCGAAACCTAATGGGAAGTAGAAGCCCTTTTTTTAATGCCCTTTATTCGATTTCTTTGAATGTTGCTTTGACCCCATCTTCCGTCACTTCTAAAACAAGATAGGTTCCAACATCGTTATCTCTAGGATAAGTTAATGAGCCTGGGCAAAATACATAGACTCCATTAATAACTTCTTCTCTTCTTACGTGGGTGTGACCGTGAATAACGATCTTAACCCCATTATCTTTGAGTTCAGGAATCTTTGCTTCCAAAACCGTATGGATATGTTCCATATGGAGTTTTCCTAGCGGAGTCATGTATTCATAAGAAACAGGATAATCCTGTCTATAATAACCGTCGCAGTTGCCTCTAACGGCCGCAAAAGGTGATATTGCTTCTTTTGGAGCGACCACATCTCCTGCATGAAGGAAAAGATCTACTTTCTGCTCACGCAAAAGAACTTGCTGCAAAGCATAGGTGTCACCATGTGTATCGCTAACTATTACGATTTTCATAATTCGAAATTCGCTAAGAACATATTGAAGGCCAAATCTTCGTCTTTTTGACCGCTCATAACCGCTAATTCGGCTTGGTAAAGGGCTTCTAGGCCTCTTTCAAGAGATACGTCTCTCATCTTCCTTACGGAATACAAAGAAGCATTGACTCTTCCTGGAGTGCAGCCTAGTTCTTTAGCGATTAGAGGGCTAGGCATGCCAGTACCATATAGATATTGAACTTCGTGAAGGAATTGAAGCTGCTTTGCCAAAGCATTCATCAAAGTAATACCTCTGATGTTTTTGACTTTGAGATCCTTATAGACTTTGAAGGCTTTCTTTTTGTCGCCACGTGTTAAGGCGTTGCTTAATTGGAACATATCATCTTCAAGAGGTTGCGAGACTAACATCTCAACCATATCCTTAGTAACGTTTTCGCCTTTGGCGTACGTAAGAAGTTTGTCCGCTTCATTAAGGAAGGTTGAATAATCTCCTCCGATTCTTGAAACGAGTTCCACTGCTGCATCGTTATCTATTGAAGCGCCGTTCTTTTGGAAATACTTAACGGCGATTTGAGGCCATTGCTCGGCTGTGAAGGTTGCGATTTGGGTGAATGTTGCGCCACCTTCTTCGAGAGCCTCATACAATGAGTTCTTTTTATCTAAGTCATTCGCATAAACAAGAATAAAGACCGTGATTGCAGGATCTGGGTTCTTGAAGTATGAGATTAACGTTTCATCTTCATCACCCTTCATGAGTTTGGCTTTGGTCTTTGCTTTAGCAAGATAATAGAAGTTCTCTGCGACGATGACTTTCTTTTCATATCCTAAAGGCAAAGAAAGGCATTCTTCCGCTAAATCGGCAAGGCGTTCTTTGCCCATGTCGAGTTCGACAAAATTCATGTCATCTCTTTCAGGGAGTTCCTTATTTAAGAGCTTCTTGAGTGATGCTTTGCACATCATGCTCTGGGAATTGAATAAAACTTGAATCATTAGATTCATTATACCCTAAATTAGCGATAGTTCTTCAAAAAACCTAAATATGATGTGTAATAGATGCTTCCTTCTAAGTCTGTCCTTCGAATTTTGATGTTTCTTAGCATGAGCTTATGAAGGACGGAGTCGTTAGGATGCTTGAATTTGTTTCCTTCACCAACAGAGATGACCGCTTCAGAAGGTTTAATTAAATCAAGAAACTCTTCAGATGTTGAAGTGTCGCTTCCATGATGGCCGACTTTTAACACGTCGCAGCGAAGTGAAGGATGATTCTTGATGATTTCCTTTTCCGTTTTGACTGATGCGTCCCCTGTAAAGAGCCACTTCTTCCCCATAAAGTCGAGAGAAAGAACAAGCGAGTCATCGTTCTTTTCCCCAAAACCACCTTCGTTATAGCTTGTAAGCTTGATGTCTCCTATCGTTATAGGGAAAGACTCATGTTTCCTAATTATGTTTCGGATCTTGAAGTTGGACTTAAGGGAATCCACCCCTCCAGAATGGTCAGTATCATCGTGACTTATGATCAAATAATCAAGTTTTGAAACTCTCTCCTTTCTAAAGAAAGGAATAAGAACTTCTTTGGCGATATCAAACGAGGTGTTACCACCCGTATCGATCATCACGGTTTTCGTATTGTTTCGTATGAATATGCAGTCCCCTTGTCCAACATTAAGGAACACGACTTGGTCTAGTCCTATGTTCAGAAGAGGATTGATTCTTAATGCAAGAGTGATGATTCCAAGAATCGATATGACGTTTGAATGAGCTGTCAATCCAATATCTCTAAGCGAGAAAAAGAGGGCTAGGGAATAATAATAGATAAAGAGCACTAAATCATTGAACTCTCCTATAGGTAAAGCGTAATCGAGGCTACTAAGAAGCCTTAGAACCCATAGCAAGAAGGATGAATAGAGTTTAAGAACGCTTACGAAAGGAAGCGAAGCAAAGCTTGCGTACCCTAGCATCGCAAAAGGAAGGATGAGAGGCATCATGATAAACGAATAGATAGGCGATAATGGATGGAAGGCATTCCTTTTAACGAATAGTGGCCAAAGGAAGAGCATCAAATAAAGATAATCGATGGCCTTCTTTTCATTTCTTTCGAACCTGCTTCTATGAGATGAGGTTATCTGCATGAATATAGATAGTCCAAAGCCGATGAGGTAACCGCTATTTAAGGCGTTATATGGATTAATCAAAAACAAAAGAGAGCCAACTAGTGAGACTTTGGTAAGAGGATCAATCTCTTTGTTTTTGTGGATGCATATCATAGATATAAATCTGTATATGATTACTCTCCAGTACCCTACTTTCCTGATTCCAAAAGGAAAAAGAAATAGCGACAAAGCAAAAACTATTGTAGCGGTCTTTTTCTCATCGTATTTAAGGGCAAAGAGCCAATCAAGAAAGTGGAGTATGGCTCCTAAAAGCAAGCCTGACGTGCTAAGAAAATTTAGGGCGTTCATGCTTGAGGCCAAAAGAATCGCCTCGTTCGAATAATCCTTATTATTAAAAAGGAGGGAAGAGAGTAAACCTTGAGTTATTGGGTCATCAAATCTATTGATGAAGGCGTTTTCAATGGAGGCAAGCCTTAAAGGCCTCTCGAATTTGACTTCGATGCTAGAAGCTTTAATCTCTGAATCCACCCCTTTCTTAAGTAGATAATCCTTAAACGAGAAATAGCCTTCATAGCTAGTGAGTTTCAAAGGAGAAGCCTTTCCTTTAATCTCTAGATAGTCCCCTTCTTCCCTTTCACACCCCCTTTCGTAAACGTAATAGCGATGAAACCCGCTATCAAATAGAAAGTAGTTTTGACGATTTTCAATAACGATCCCTTGGTACGAGCCATAATCACTCCTTGCTTTTGTTTTCGGAATTCCTAGCGCTAACCCAATCGTAAACGCCAAAAAGAAAGCGAGAATTGCTTCTTGGCCCCTTTTCTTGATTTTGAAAATGAATAAGAGTAACACCAATATTGGACATATGACTACAAACGAAAAGAGATAAAACCCGGTATTGAAACCAAGCAAGAGGCCAAGAAGTATTAGAAAAGCTACATAGGGTTTGGCGATTATTTGGACAAGGTTATGTACTTTTTCGCTTTTTCCCATGTGGCTTTGCCAATACCGCTTACAAGTTGAATATCCTCAATGCGCTTAAAGGCGCCATTGGCTTGTCGATATTCGACGATGCTTTGCGCTTGAGCGTCGCTAAGAGAGGTTCTAGCGACGATCGTTGTCTTGTCATCGCTATTGATGCAGGCTTTGCTAATAGGTTCGCTATTGCAGACATCCTCGACATCAAATAGAGGCGCGATATAGAAGGCATAATCCTTATCAAGAACAAAGGACACGTTATAGGCTTTAGGGTCAGCGTTACCTTTGACTCCTCCTGCCGCATTAAGCGCATCGTTTAAGGTTGAGTTTAAAGGAACGAGATACGTCCCAGGAATCTGCACCTCTCCAGAGATAGTGATTTCCACGCCTGATTGTTTGGAAAGAGAGAGCGAGACATTCTTATCGTCTTCTTTCGTGATATCGGTCGTGATTTTGTCGACAGTCGCCATGACGATTAGTGCGCCTAAGGTCACGGCTAGAACAATGATGATGGTTTTGAACATTTTGTTTCCTCCTCACTACCATATAGAGGCGAAATCCCAAATTTTTTCAAAAATCATCAAAATTCATATAAATAATGAAAAAAGCACAATCTTTTAGACTGTGCTTAATGAAAATCGAATTAGATTACTTATCGTTCTTGGCTGAAAGGATTTCGATTTCGTATGGTTTCATGCTTTCGACCATAACGGTTTCGCCTGGTTCGTGGCCAATAACTGCTGCGCCTAATGCGCTTAAGTTGGAGATAAGAGGCATTGGTTCTGCTGTTGGGTCAGCTTCAACTGTACCAACGATTTTGATTGAGTTGGTTTCGCCAGTTGCGACTTCCTTGTATTCAACGATGTAACCAATGTTAATTTTCTTGCTTCTGCCTTTTGTTTCTTTGACGACGGCAATATCAAGAATGTGTTCGATTTCGGAAATTCTAGCTTCGATTTCTGCTTGTCTGTTACGAGCGGCATCGTAGTCTGCGTTTTCACTTAAGTCACCTTGTGAACGAGCCATTTTTAAGGCTTCGATGACCTCTTCGCGGTCGACGTGAACTAACTTATCAAGTTCTTTTCTAAGCTTCTCAAGACCTTCTTGGGTCATTTCAATTACTTTTTCTGCCATGGTAATCCTCCAAAATTCGCCCTTAGATTATATGTGTAAGGGAGTTAAGAAACAAGTTTCTTCTACTTAATCGCCTGAATATCAGGATCTTCTTCGTAAGTATTGAGCATTTCTTCCGCTTCCTTGAGCTCTTCTTCACTGACATCTTCAAGGGTTTCGTGGTCGCTGCTACTCATTACGATAAGACTATCTGGGTCCTCTTCTTTGAAAAGGAAGAAGAAGTCTTTGTTACGATCAGGGTTATGGTAGTAGAAATAGATTTTCCAAAGATCTTCGCTACCATCATCTTTGGTAATAACGACGGTGTTATCTAAAATTTCTAACATTGTTAGCCTCCTTTAAAGGTTCTTTGCTTCTGGTGATGCTAAGAAGCTTTCGAGAATGATTACTGCGCTTTGTTGGTCGATGACTTTGTGTCTCTTTCCTCTTGAGATATCGGCTTCTAGCATTGAGCGATTAGCCATGACTGTTGTAAGTCTTTCGTCAACGAGGAAGATTTTTAAACTAGGATCAACTGTAAGAAGCGATTCTTTGAATCTTTCGCTTCTAATTGCGCTTTCGCCTTTAGAACCGTCCATGTTGAGAGGGTATCCAAGGGCTACGACGTGAATGTCTTCTTTCTTGAGGTATTCGCTGATGTAGGCAAGGACTTGCTTATAAGCGCCATCGAGAAAGCGGTAATTCTCACGTCCATGGGCGATGCCTAGTGCGTCGCTAACTGCAATGCCGCAAGTTCTGCTTCCTAGGTCAAGACCCATCACACGTTTCATCATTAAAGCATCTCCTTAACGGATTCGACGACTTCGTTAAATCCGTTAGATGTTTTGACTTGGCCAGTTGCCATTTCTGGACGGCCTCCGCCACCACCGCCTAAACGCTTAGCGGCTTCTTTGACGAGGTCTCCTGCTTTGACTTTGGCTTTAGCTGCTCCGCCAACCATGACAACGAGTGGTCTAGCGCCTTCCTTACCTCCAAGAAGCATGACGAGGTAGTCAGCTTTGTTGGCTTTAAGGGTATCGGCAAGAGTAAGAAGGTCATCGCGGTTAGCGTCTTCTTTGACAAGTTTGATAATGGCTATGCCATTAACTGTATCGATATCCTTCTCAAGATCTTTTGCTTCAAGAGCAGCGATCTTTGCTTTAAGTTGTTCGTTTTCTTTTCTTAAGGCTTCTTTGTCTGCCATCACTGATTTGATGTGTCTAGCGAAGTCTAAGTCGTTAGCGCCAAGAAGTCTTTCATTTTCATTTAAGACCATGAGCCTGTTATTGACGTACTCATAAGCGCCGATGCTTGTTAAGCCTTCGATACGGCGGACGCCAGCAGAAACTGCTTCATCACTTTTAAGTAAGAAGAGGCCGATTTCGCTTGTGTTCTTGACGTGGGTGCCACCACAGAATTCTTTTGAGTATTCGCCAAATTCGACGACACGGACTGTTTCGCCATATTTCTCGCTGAATTCCATTTCTGCGCCGATCTTCTTTGCCTCTTCGATTGGAAGGACTTCGGTTACTTCTTCGATCGCTTCTTCGATTTTGGCATTAACTTCTTTTTCAAGAGCTAAAAGGTCAGCTTCGCTCATCTTCTTTGGAGCGGTGTAGTCGAAACGGAGATATTCTTCGTTAACAAATGAACCCTTTTGATCAACGTGCTCACCAAGGACTTTGGCAAGAGCTGCGTGAAGGATGTGGGTAGCACTGTGGTTTCTTTCGATGAGGTGACGTCTTTCTTTATTGATGACGATTTTGACTTCATCCCCTGCTTTAAGTGAGCCATATTTGACGCTGACTTCATGGAGATGTTGACCATTAGGAGCCTTTGAGACTGAGGTGATTTCGCCTTCGAAGCCATCAGCATAGATGTAACCGGTATCGCTAACTTGGCCACCCATTTCTGCATAGAAGGCAGTATCAGCAAAGATTGCTTCACCTTCTTCATCAATGACGTCTTTCTTTTCGCCGTCTTTGAAGACACCTAAAACTTTGGTGGTGACTTCTTCTAAATCGTAATGGAAAGTGCTTTCTTCTTTGAAGGCCATAAGGTCTTTTGATTGCTTTTTGAATGACTCGATTTCGCCACGAGCAGCACGTGCTCTTTGACGTTGTTCTTCCATGAGTTTTTCAAAGCCTTCGAGATTGACTTTGACACCCATTTCTTCAGCGATTTCGCTTGTTAAATCAACTGGGAAACCAAATGTATCAGCAAGAAGGAATGCGTCTTCGCTTGAAAGTTCTGATTTGCCTTGAACCATCTTCTTAAGTTGAGCTTCGCCTGATTGGAGAGTCTTTAAGAATTTGACTTCTTCTCCAAGAATCATCTTCTTAACTGTATCTTTCTTCTCAGCGATGTAAGGATAGAAATCTTTGTATTTTTCAACGACGATATCAACCATGTTATGCATGAAAGGTTCGGTGATGCCGAGCTTTTGACCATGTCTCATAGCACGGCGGATGATACGGCGAAGGACGTAGCCTCTACCTTCGTTAGAGAACATAGCGCCATCGCTAAGAGCGAAGGTTAAGCAACGTGAGTGGGCAGCGATAACGCGGAAGCTCATGAGGTTTGGTTCTTCGTATTTCTTGCCGCTAAGTCTAGAGACTTCTTCAATGATTGGCATGAAGAGATCTGTTTCGAAGTTGGTCTTTGTGCCTTGGCAAATGCAAGCGAATCTCTCTAAGCCTGCACCGGTATCGATATTCTTGCTTGGGAGTTCCTTATAGTCTTTTCTTTCGACTCCGTTAACTGCGTTAAATTGACTGAAAACGATGTTCCAGATTTCGATGTATCTGTCATTTTCTTCGTCGTTCTTAAGGAGGTCGATTCCTTTGTGTTCTGGATCGTATTCATCACCTCGGTCGAAGAACATTTCGGTATCTGGTCCACGTGGGCCTTCGCCGATTTGCCAAAAGTTGCCTTCAAGAGGGATCATGTGATCTGCAAGCATTCCTTGTTTGATCCAAAGGTCGCGTGAAGCGGTATCCATTGGGTTATAGGTGATGTAGAGCTTTTCTTTTGGGAAACCAAAACCCACTTCTTCTGAAGTTAAGAGCTCATATGCCCACGGAATGACTTCGTCACGGAAATAATCGCCGATTGAGAAGTTACCAAGCATCTCGAAGAATGTGTGGTGACGAGCGGTGTGACCGACGTTCTCAATATCGTTTGTACGGATACATTTCTGAACGTTTGTGATTCTGCGGTTTGATGGGATTTCGCTTCCATCAAAGTATTTCTTTAAGCCAGTGACGCCTGCGTTGACCCAGAGAAGGGATTTGTCTCCTTGTGGGACAAGTGAAACGCTAGGGAAATTTTTGTGGCCTTTGCTTTCAAAGAATTTGATCCATCTAGTACGGATCTCTTGACCTGTTAATGGTTTCATGATTAAAACCTCCTAAACAAAATAAAACACCCTCAATCGAAGGAACGCATCAGCGCGGTACCATCCTTCTTCACATGGGTGCTCTCAATTTTCTTCTTAACGCGAAGCACGGTGACATTACTCACGATTAACCGGATAAGTGGCGCGTTCTCTAGGCTTTTCCATCATGAGGCCCTCTCTATAAGAGAACTTAGTTTATCCTACTACGAATATTATAGTTCTCTTTGCTCCATTTGCTAGTTTTTCTTTTAGAAAAGGCAAAAGAAAAAGTACCCTAGGATTTAGAGTACTTTAACCATTACCGTTTTATTAGTCTAAAAGGCCTTTTTCAACGATGAGTCTGCCATAAGCCATGCCGAGCCTGAACTCATCTTTGGTGTTATAGTGAACGCCTTGGGTTGAGCCTTCGCCTGAAACCTTTAATAAGTTAGCATCGGTGTGCTCTTCGTTAGCGTATGTGTCAACGATGTATCTGTTATCGTTTTCATCAGCTGCTGCTGCTTTGATTTCGTTAAGCTTTTTAGCGTCAGCTGCGCCTGCAAGCATTGTGCCACCTTCGAATGTCATGCCGTCAATGAAGGCGATGTTTGAACCATCTTCATCTTTTGCGTATTCTGCGAAGTCAGTTCTGAATGCGCCGATCATGTCTGATAATCTACGAGCGTAAGCGTTTCTCTTAGCTTCTTCACCACCATCGCTTTCGCCTTGGTGCCATAACCAACCTTTGACGACTGGTTTAATACCGGTTTCCTCTTCGATTAAGTCAAGGTTGTTCTTTAAGAATGGCTTTAAGAAGTCGACGTATAAGTTGTGTTCGACCGGTGTGCCATCAGCTGTTTTGACTTCCCAGTTCTTGCCTTCTGCACTTGAGCCTGATTGAGCAAAGCCGCTGCCTGATGAAGCCATCTTGACGAGGTAGATTGGTTCTTCTGCTGTTGCATGCTCTTTTAAGACATAAGCACAGCCAAGTTCTGGACCCATCATTGAGTCGGTGTGGCCCATGCCAATCTTGGTTGCAAAGAATTTGCCTTTGATCTTATCTTCGGTGTTTGAAGCGTGAACGTCGGTTCTGTTGTAGTTGTTGCGGTCGAGTTCGCCATAACCATTACCGTAGTAGCTGGTTAAGACTGAATCGATACCTGTTAAACAGGTTTCACCATCTGTGATGCCAAGATCTTCAAAAGCCTTGGTTAAGTAAGCGCCGTTTGTTCCAAAGTTGGTGTTGCCTTCCATGTTTGATTGGCCGGACATAACAAAGACGATAGGTGCTTTTGGTCCTGCTTCAGAAGGTGTTGGTGTTGGTTCTGGGTTTCCGCCACAGCTGGTTAAAGCTAATCCAGCTAAAAGGGAAGCACAGAATAAAAATGTATTCTTTTTCATAGTCGATCTCCTTGAGATAACTAATTGTTATCTTTTTGGAGAAAAAATGAAAGATTTATTTATAAAAATGTAGCAAATGCATCAATTAGATGTCTTGTCTTTTGCCTTTGTAATATGTTTCTTCGATGATGCCACCGCCTAAAAGTCTGCCATCTTCGCTATAAATGGCAGCCCATTGGCCTGGAGTAACAGCCTTAACGGCAGGAACGTATGTCAAATGGATGGCTTCACCTTCAAATTTGACCGTGACTGGATTATCTTGTTGGCGGTATCTGAATTTTGCAAAAGCCTTAAGTTCACCAAGAGGCTTTTCGCCAACCCAGTTGACATGAGAAAGGACGCAAGCGTCGCTATTTAGATGCTCATCCCCTGCTCCACGGCCAACATAAAGAATGTTCTTTTGAACATCTTTCTTAGCAACGAACCATGGGGTATCAGGTTCACCTTTGACGCCTCCGATACCTAAGCCTTTTCTTTGGCCGATTGTGTAATAGAGAACGCCGATATGCTTGCCAAGGACTTTGCCGTTTTCGATATCGACGATGTCACCTGATTGAGCTGGGAAATAGTTCTTTAAGAATTCTCTGAAGTTACGCTCACCGATGAAGCAAACGCCGGTTGATCCATGTTTTGAAGAGACTTCATCAAGACCTAATTTGGTTGCGATCTCTCTTGCTTCGACTTTGGTGATGTCTTCCATTGGCCAAAGGCACTTTTCGATTTGCTCCTCTCCAAGAGCGCACAAGAAATATGTTTGGTCTTTTGCTTTGTCTAAAGGCTTAGAAACGTAGTAATGACCATCTTTTTCAACCTTTTTGGCGTAGTGACCCATGGAGATATAGTCATATCCATTTTCCATCGCGTATTTTAAGAATGGACCGAATTTGATTTCACTGTTGCAAAGGATGTCTGGGTTTGGGGTTCTGCCTTTTTTGTATTCATCAAGGAAGTAGACGAAAACCTCGTCCCAGTATTCTTTGACGTAGTCGATTCTAATGAGTTCAATGCCAAGCTTTTTGGCAACCGCTACAGCGTCCCAGTAATCTGCCTCTTGTGGGCATTGATTATTGTTTAATGTTGGGTTACCAAGGATATCGTTATTGGTTATGGCGTCCCAGTTACGCATGAAAGCACCGGTTACTTCATAACCTTGTTCGAGAAGTTTATGTGCAGCGATTGCGCTGTCGACGCCACCGCTAAGTCCTAAGAGTACTTTCTTTTTCATTTCTTATCTCCAAATAGCTCTTCGCTATCTAACCATAAAGTGAATGGTCCGTCATTAAGAAGTTCAACTTTCATATCCGCTCCAAATACTCCTGTTTGAAGATTTGGGAACTTTTCACGAAGGATATCGTTCCATTTATCGAAGAGGAGTGTTGCCTCAGCTGGAACAAGGGCTTTTGCAAAAGATGGTCTATTGCCTTCTTTTGCCGAAGCGTAAAGAGTGAATTGACTCACTGAGAGGATATTGCCTCCGATATCGAAAATGGATTTGTTTGTTTTGCCATTTTCATCAGGGAAGATACGGAGTTTGGTGACTTTGTCCGCCATTTTTCTGATGATTACTTCATCGTCTCCTGCGGTAAAACCGACAAAAAGAAGGAAACCGCGGTCTATACGACCGACTTCGTTTCCGTCAATTTTGACCGATGCTTTTGTGACTTCTTGTACTAATACTCTCATTTTTCTTTAGGCTATTCTCAAAAACGCCCTTTTACATTATAATGTAGTCCATGGATTTCCGTACATCATTAGTTACATATCTTCCTGAAGAAGAAGTCGATTCACTCATTAACTCCATCCAAAACGGCGAAGTTACACATTGCTTGCTTATCAATCCTGACAAGCTTAGCGATGAAGAATTCGTTGCTCGCTTCCCTAACGTCAGGAAACACCCATTCGTTGAACACGCCTACTACTACAACAAAGAAGAATATGATTTTGGCATGAGCCTCTTCTATCTTGATGGTGTTTATTCCATCGAAGATGGTAGTGCGATGATGGTTAACGCCTTCTTAAAACCAGAAGAAGATGATGTTGTTTTGGATATGTGCGCAGCTCCTGGCGGCAAGAGCCTTGGCGCTTCTATCGCAATGAATGGCAAAGGCTGCATCATCAGTAACGATATTTCATATCCTAGAGCCAAAGACCTCTCACAAAATGTTGAGAGAATGGGTCGTGGCAACATCGTTGTCTCTTCAACGGATTTCATTTTCTCACACATCCACTTCGCCGATACGTTTGACAAGATCATCTTAGACGCTCCATGCAGTGGCAGCGCCATGATGAGAAAGAACAAAGCGGCCGAAGCAGATTGGAAATACTCAAAAGTCAAAGCAAACGCAAAGCGTCAAGCCGAGCTTCTCGAACTTGCTTACAGCATGGTCAAGCCAGGCGGCGTCATTTCATATAGCACTTGTTCATTCAACTATGAAGAAGACGAAGGCATTCTTTTAGCCTTCAAAGCAAAGCATCCTGAAATCGAATTCTTAGATTTAGGCGAGCACGAAAGCTTCTATCACTTAGACGCTCTCCCACAAGCTGTTCGTCTCCATCCAAACCACTTCGAAGGCGAAGGACAATTCATTTGTCTTTTAAAGAAGCCTGGCGTTATCCAAAAAACCAAGAGAACCACTATCGCCAACGATAGATATAAGCTTTTCTGCCAAGACTATGGCTTAACAGAAAGAAGCAACGAACTTAGAAGAGACAAATTCTATTCTCTTTACCAACACTTTGATGTCAGCCACCTTAACATCCTCCGTTATGGTGTAAAGCTTTTCGAGATGAGAGACAGCGGAATCTTCATTCCTGATCACCATCTCGCCGCATTCCTCCCTTCCTCCTACTCTGTCCCAATCACTCAAGAAGAAGCCAAAGCCTATATCTATGGCAATACCTTCCCAATGGATAAAGAAGACGGCTTCTACATTGTTAGCTATGAAAACATGAACCTTGGATTCGTCAAAGTCACTCAAGGGGTTGCTAAAAACCACTACCCTAAGAGCTGCATAGTAATGGCTAAACAAAGAAAAATCTTTGGAGATTAATCCAAAGATCATTCATTATCGAATTTGTATTCAGTGAAGAATTTCCCTTGCGAGTGTTTCTTGTAAGGGATTTTTTCTTGCTTATTCTCGAAATAGGCTTTGTCGTAAGCACGAAGCGTCTTCACGTTCTTTAATGTCCATTCATGAACTTTTGCGGCAAGCTCATCAGTGGAAAGGTCCTTATAGTCACTTTCGTAGATTGGTTCGCCGATAATGACGGAAACTGGGCAAGAACGGTAATTGTTTTTATTAGATAAGCCATATTGGGTACCGAAGAGGGTTATAGGAAGGATTGGCGCTCCAACTCTTGTTGCGGCTTTGAATGTTCCAGCGTGGTACTCAACTGGATCGACGTTTTTTGGATCCTTATTTCTAGTTCCTTCAGGGAAGATAAGGACATTCATTTGTCCTTCTTTGAGACGCTTGCTGCATTCAAGGATGATCTTAAGTGATTGTTTGAGGTCAGAACGATCCATGAAGACGCCGTCGATTGATGCGACGACATCACCCATAAGAAACATCTTCTTGATCTCTTCTTTACCAACCATCATAAGAGGGTCATCGAAGAGGCCAATCATAAGAAGTGGATCTAAGAATGACATATGATTGCCAACGACTAAGAACTTTTTGCCTTCTTCGACGAGTTTTTTGTAATTCTCGTAGCCTTGGATTCTGATGTCGCTGTGGCAATGACGGAAAAGGCTTCTGATTGTATTTTGGGCGGCTAAGTATCTCTTAGAAATAGGCGCTTTTTCAGGGTGTTTGGCGTATGGTTTGAATTTTGTAAAATAATCAAACATGATACGAACGCCGATAGTTGGGACTAAACGTAAATATTTGAACATACCTATATTATATAATCAGTTATGAAAATATCTAGATTATAGGGACATTATTTGTTCTCATTCTCTTTTGGGAAAAGATCTTCTAATTCACTTACGACCACCACTCCGATGTCGTTTCTGGTTTCAATCCATCCTCTTAAAACGACATAAGAGCCTTTTTTGAGAGTATAAAAAGAAGAAAAAGGACTGCCAAAAGCGGTAACAGGTATTAAGTATTCTTCCTTCATCGTTCTTCCTACTACCAAGGAATTATTTGCTGATAGTCTTACATACCTAAAGTTCTCGCCTTCTGGGGTAACGAAAACATCGCCGAGTTCACCGGCTAAAAACACATTTGAAATCATAATAGATTCTCCTAAATATCTATTAAGGATGATTAAACGAAGGTTCCGATAGTGAGTGGCGTTTCACTATTTAGCGAGAACAAGCATTGAGTGTTTCGGAACAAGAACGTTTGACAGCTTGGTCTTTGTATTGATCGCGTTGCCTCCACTAGTGAAAAGTAGATCAACATCGGTTTCAAAATTATATGAGAAAGATTGGTCTGCTGGATTTATAAAGATGCTAATTTCACCATACAAACTTTCGTTATTTGGTATTTTGATGTTTATCATCATCGCTGCGCCTTCGATATCTTTTACTTTCATGTTTTCTTTTAGAAGGGCTAAATCACCATTAAAAAGTGAGAGCAAACGTTTCCTGAATTTCAAAAGGTCCTGGAAGTAATTAACCATGTCACACCTCTTATCGCGAAGGGTATTGCTGAATTTGTTGATGATGTCGCCTGAATTATATGAATTCTCGACTCCAAACTTCGATTGGGCGATCTCTTCTCCCATATGGAAGAAAGGGACGCCAAGAGAAAGGGCGATTAAGGCTAAAGAAAGCTTGGATCTATTGATCTTCTCTTCTAATCCAGTAATGCCTTTTTTGCCTTCTAAATAATCGAAGAAAGTATGGTTATCGTGGCATTCAACATAGTTGATGCTTTGACTCAAGTCGTTAAATTTATTTTCGGACCCTAGTAATGCCGCTTTGAAATCATCTCTAGCAAACCATTCTCCTCCAGCGTATCTCTTTGTGTCTTCCCTAAAGGAATCGTTAAAGAACGCGACTTTAGGAAGAAGAGAGGAATTATCCATGTTTGCTAAAGGCGTAGCGAGATTTCCTGCCATATTCCAGCCTTCCCCATAGACAAGGAAGGAAGGATCTTTTTCTAGGCCAAGTCTTTGAATTTCCTTAATCGTATCGACATCGATCAAACCCATGAGGTCAAATCTAAAGCCGTCGACGTTATAGTAATCCATCCACCACTTCGCCGCATCGACGATGAGTTTTCTTACCATTGGTTTTTCTGAGGCAAGATCGTTTCCACACCAGGAAGCGTTACTCATCTTGCCATTATCGAGCCTTCTAAAATAGTAATTTGGAACGGTCTTCTCAAAAGGCGAGGAAAGGTATTCATAAACGTGATTGAAAACAACATCGCTTACGATGCGGATTCCTTTTTCATGGAACGCTTCAATCATCTTTTGGGCTTCGACGATACGGGCTTTAGGGTCTTTTGCGTTACTAGAATACGATCCTTCAGGAACAAAATACTGAATCGGATCATACCCCCAGTTATAGGTGCTGGAAGGATTAGTTTCATCAACCGTCTTAAAATCGAAGATTGGAAGAAGTTGGAGATGAGTGAATCCAAGCGAAGAATAGTAATCGAAACCTGCTGAATTACCTTTTTCTGTTTTTCTTCCTTTTTCGATTAGGCCAAGGAAGGTTCCTTTATTAATGATATCGCTATGAGAGTCGATACTCATATCGCGAACACTTCCTTCATAGATTATGGCTTCGCTTGGGGATTTATATGAAGGGAGGCCACTAGCTTTAGGAACTTTTAGTTCTTCTAAATCTAGAACTACGCTTCTAAGGGAATTCTCGGTTGAAGCTTTCGCGTATACGTCAATTGTTTCGACTGTTATTTCGTTATTTGTGATTAAGTAAGTGTAGGCTTTGTCTTTTAAGTCGCCTTCGATTATTAGACTCCAAACGCCTTTTTCGCCTCTAATTAATGAGTGGCTGTCATCATCGAATTTGACTAAAACAGATGAGGCTAAAGGAGCCCAAACTTTGAAAGTCGTTTTATCTTTTTCGTAAAATGCGCCAAGCTCGCCATCAAAAAAGAATTCTTCATCGAATCCTTCGAATTCAGTGGCTTTTGATACGTTAAGAGGGATTCTTCCGATATCGCTAAAAAGGAAGAAGTAACTGTGTCCAAGCTCAAAGTCTTCGATGTCGAAAATAGCTTCTACATATTCCTCTGTTTCAGTTATTTCTAATGGCGTTATCTCTTTGGTTTCGAAGTGGTCGATTTCGATTTTCGAGTGTTTCAAATCGACTTCGCTTACCGAATAAAAGCGGCATGAAACCTTGGTTTTGCTAATTAATGACGCCTCGACTAACATTACTCAAAAAGCACCACTGCGGTGGCGATTCCTCCATCATGAGAAATAGAGCAAGGGTAAGTCTTATCTTTATAAAAGATATATGGCGCTCCATCTTCATCATAAAGCACTTCGATTTCACTAATAGAGATTCCAGCAAAACCTTTGCCAATAGCCTTCATAAAAGCTTCTTTGGCAGCAAATCTTCCTGCAATGAATTCTTGCTTGTTGGTTTTGGTTTCGAATATCTCCATCTCTTTCTTAGAAAGGATTTTCCTAGCAAGTCGAAGCGGATCCTCGATTCGGGAAATATTAACGATGTCGTTTCCGATTCTCATGTTAGTTATCTCTTCCTAATTTGATATCCGAAAGATCGTCATTTGGATTTTCGTGAACTAAGACTCTACAGCCTTTAGAGCTACTTGGGCTATCTGGAGCAAGGGCCACTATCCCATCTTTTTGAAGTTGGGAGAAGAGCTTACCTGCGCGGGTGAAGCCAACGTTGAATTTACGTTGGATCAAAGATATTGAAGCGTATTCAAGAGGCATGATGGCTTCTTTGACGTTTTCATAGAAGTCTTGGTTGGATTGGGCTTTGATTTCGGCAGGATCAACAAATGGGGCTTGGGCTTCCATCATTTTCGCTTCCGCTTCGTGGTCGACTAAATCAAGGAAGTTCTCGTCATACATCGTTCCAAGGTTCTGACCTTTGATGAATTTGACGACTCTATCGATTTCAAATTCGTCGACAAAGCATCCTTGGGCACGGGTAAGACCGACTCTAGTGATAAGCGAACAATCGACAAGCATATCGCCATAACCATTAAGTTCTTCAGCGCCACCTTGACCGATGATGGTTTGGGAGTCGATGGAGCTAGCAACGGATAAAGCGACACGAACTGGGATATTCGCTTTGATGGTGCCAGTAATGACTTGGACGGTTGGACGTTGGGTTGCGATGACGAGATGGATACCAGCAGAACGGGCCTTTTGAGCAATTCTAACGACGGATTCGCCTAAGGTTTTGCAAGAATCGGAAAGGTCTGCGTATTCATCAATGAGTACGACGATGTATGGGAGTTTCTTATATCCATGGGATTCGGCGAAATATCCGTTATAGCCTGCGATATCACGGACGTCGCACGCTTCGAAGATCTTGTTTCTTCTTTCCATCTCTTCGATGAGCTTGTCCATGCAGACCTTAGCCTCGCTAGGTTCTTTGATGATTGGGCAAAGAAGGTGAGGAAGGTTCTTGTACTTAGACATTTCGACGCGTTTTGGGTCAATCAAAACAATCTTAAGGTCTTCAGGTCTATTCTTCATGATAAGTGACATGATTAAACCATGCATGAAGATGGATTTACCTGAACCTGTGGTACCAGCTACGAGTAAGTGAGGGAATTTCCTTAAGTCTTGGCTGATGCAGTCTCCGGAAATGGATTTGCCGAAAGGAACGTGCATTGAATATTTTGCTTCGTTAGGGTTTGCTTCAACCATCTCTTTAAGAGACACGGTTGTGGCTTTGACGTTAGGAATTTCAATACCTGCGGTTGATTTGCCTCTAACGATTTCTTCAAAACGGACAGCAACGCCTCCAAGTCTCATGGAAACGTCTTTCATGAATTTGCCAATAGAGGCGACAGAAACGCTTGGATCTGGTTGAACGTCATATCTAGTGACCGATGGCCCGATTGTGTGATCGACGACTTTAGCCCCTACTCCTAGATCTTGGAAAGTCATATTGATGCGGCGAGAGACTTCATTACATTCCGCTTCAATTTGATCCATGTCTTGGTCGTTTTCGTAGACATTAAGGAGTTCGGTTGATGGCATTACGTATGGAGGAAGAGGCGAAAGCTTCTCCTGATGGAGTTTTCTCATCGTTTCTTCGAGAATCTCTTCTTCGCTCTTTGCTTGGTTAGGCGCGGCTTGAGGGGCAGGTGAAGAAGGAGTAACGACTGGCTCCACTTTTGGTGCTGGAGCAGGTTCAAACGTTTCCATATCTTCTTCAAGAAGGTCATCGATTTCGCTTTCAATCGATTCTTCTAGTGGTTCGATTTCTTCGACTACAGGCATACTTTCGACTTGTTCCTCGATTGTGGTTTCTTCTAAAGAAGGAGCGAAAGAAGGCTCTGGAGTTGGAACGAAAACTGGCTCTGGAGCGATGGTTTCTGGTTCAGGAATGACTGGTTCTTCTTTGACTTCTTGGGTTTTAGTAACGATAGGTGTTGGTGTGGCTTCTTCATCATCGAAAACGAACAAGGCTGTGGTCATTGCGCCTGTATCGATTGATGAGATTTCGCTTATATCAGGGACGTCCATCACGATATCGTTTTCGGTTGGGACATCATATCCGCCTTTTGGGTGTTCTCTATTGGCGGCAAGTCTTGATGGAAGAGGGGCGTCTTCCTCTACTACTTGTTTTTCGCTTCCTTTGGTTACGATGCCCGCAGTAAGAACTTCCTCTCTGATTGAAGAAGCGATATCGTCATTGATCTCTTCGTTTCTTCTTTGGATTTCATTCTCGCTATCCTTTTTGGCCTTCTTTTGGGAGGATCTTCTGGCGATGAGTTTGAACATCGCGACGATTGGTCTAATAAAGGCAATGATTAAACCAACTATGATAAGTGATAGGAAAAGGATGAGAGGAAGGTTAGGAACCGAGGTTTCTAAAAGAATCACAAGATTAGCGAAAAGGATGCCGACAGAGAATCGGATATCGTTAACGAATAGGTAGGTTTTAGGATCGCTAACTTTGTTGATGTATGTCTCTTTGAAAAGCTCTCTAGCGTTACTTAAGCCATCGACTCCTAAAGCACTAACGATGTTTCCAAACATTATGCCTAAGCCAAAGAAGATTAGGACGGCGCCTAAAAAGAAGTTCCATCCTAGGGCTTTTCCTAATTTGCCTTTGGCGATGAGGTTAATGCCAATGAAGGCAAGAAGAGGGAAAAAGAAATAATAAACAGCAAAACCACCAAGCCTAAGCATCCAATATGAGATGGCGTAGATTTTGGTAAAAGGCGAAAGGAGCATAATGATGCTCACGAATAAAATGAGCACCCCTATTGCCTGAAGTATATTGTCTTTGGTGAATTGCTTTTTCATTATTAGATTTCGACGATAATTGGGAGAACCATAGGTTCCTTGCCGCTGAGTCTTCTGATGCAGCGGAAACATCTGTCATAACATTCTTCTTTGATTTTCTCTAAATCGCATTTTGGATCTGCGAGTCCATCTTGGAGGGTTGTCATGAAAATCTTCGTGACATCGTTAGTCATGGATTCATTATCACGGCTGAAGACGATACCTCTAAATTGAACATCTGGTTTTGAAAGGATCTTTCTTTCCTTTTTGGAGACGGTGACAGAAATGATAACAGCGCCTTGGGAAAGTCTTTCGCGGTCTTCAAGAACTGCTTGGCTAACGTCGCCAACACCGATGCCATCGATAAGGACATCGCCATGGACGATATTCTCTTGAAGAATGTGAGCACCGCTCTCATCGATAAGTAGAGATAAGCCATCTTCTAATAAGAAGATATTTCTGTGTGTTAAGCCTGTACCGGTATTAACAGCGACTTTTGCGTTATTAAGAAGATCTTTGAAGAAGCCTTTTGCAGGAACGTAATATGTTGGGCGGAAAAGAGAGATCATCATCTTGAGATCCTCTTCGCTTGGGTGCATCTTGTAGAACTCTTTTTTGGTGATGTTATAGACTTGGCAACCACTTCTATAGAGTTCGTCGATTGCGTCCGTTGCTTCGATTTCCTCATTGTCGTCTGCTGGAACAGCCATAACAAAGAGGTCAGTTGGCTTAAGTTTGATGATTCTTCCGCCATCTGTTTGTCCACTGGCAAGAAGAGCCATTTTTCTATATATACGTGGGTGGTAATCGATCATGAGAACGAGAATATCTTGGTCACGAAGACGGTTGATGTCCTCAGGGTTAGCATAGTTTTCTCTTGGAATGTTGAGCTGACCACATTCTTGCATTGAA
Organism: Bacilli bacterium; assembly: GCA_024408335.1. GTDB lineage: Bacteria > Bacillota_I > Bacilli_A > RFN20 > CAG-826 > UBA4951. The sequence continues at coordinate 51,127 of JAKSVB010000002.1, read as the reverse complement.
CGAATGACTTCTGTGGTGTTCTCATCATATGGGACGATCTTCTTTCTAGTTGAGACCGCTAAAGAGATGACTTCGTCGATGTTATAGAAGTTAAGGGTGTAAAGAGCGACAAAGACACGTCCTTCGGTGTTTTGGACTTTGCGTTCGATAAGAGGACGGAGTTTGTATTTAGGTGCGGTATAACCTGGACGGTTTGCGTACATCGAAGGAGTCATAAGGACCAAAGTCTTATTCTTCTCGGCGATCTTCGATAAAGATGCCATGTCACCTAAGTAGCTTTGGGTTGCGTTATTTTCGACGACGTAGTCACTAGTGAAGACGATATTGCCTTCGGTTGTTGTGATGGCAATACCGTTTGAAAGAGCAATGTTATGGGATGTTTGGAAGAAAGAGATATCGCGGTTTCCGACTTTGAAGTCGCAGCTTGCTGGCATCTCGTGGAATTCAAAAGATTTGCAATCGACTCCAACACGACGGCAGAATGCACGAAGCATCGTAAGAGTGACCTTTGTGCCATAGATTGGGGCAGGAACATCCCTATAGAGGTATGCTAAAGCGCCAATTTCATCATCGTGTCCGTGAGGTAAGAAATATGCCTTAACGCGGTTCTTGTTTTCACGAAGGTAATCAAAGTTTGGAACTATATAGTCGATGCCTGGTGTGGTTCTATCTGGGAAGCGAAGACCAGTGCTAATGACAAAAATATCTTGGTTGATTTCAATAACGTAACAGCTCTTGCCACGTTCGTCTAAGCCGCCTAAAGCGACAATTCTAATTCTATCTTTCATCGAATAACTCCTTTCCAAATTATAAAGTAATAAATTACTTTTAGGAATATCAAAAAATATTTTCTTTAGCGATTTTAAAACAAGTTTTAATTACTGATATGGGTTGTAGGCTAAAGATGCATCGTAATATATGACATCATGACTAAGGATTTCTAGTTTTCCTGCGTCATAACGTAGTACGCTCACCGAACAATTATCAGGGACTTTTCCATGCCAGAAATCGCTCTTGTCTTCATAGGCGTTTTGAAGGAGCGCTCTATATGCAACGCCATGAGTGGCAACAAGCACTGTCTTGTCCTGAAGCGCTTTGTTATTTAAAAGGTCTTCAAAGAAGGATTTGGTCCTGGCCAAAAGTTCTTCCATCGATTCGCCGCTTTTGCCGCTTCTAAAATGAAATGGGTCGATTGTTATCATAGCAAAATCTTTCTTCGACATGATTTTGCTATTCTCGATGTTCTCCCCTTCCCATTCTCCGAAGTTGAGTTCTTTGATACGGTCGTCTATCACTATTTCTGCATTGCTTCCAGTTTCTCTTAAAATGATCTCGCCGGTTTCCTTTGCTCTACTTAATGGGCTAGCGAAAAGGACGTCAAACTTAACGCCTTTAAGTCCTTGTCCAGTCACCTTAGCGAGGTCTCTTCCTTTTTCATTAAGAGGGATATCTAGGCACCCTTGAAGAATGCCTCTTTTGTTACCATCTGTTTCACCGTGTCTAATAATGTAAATGAGCATGCCCTAATTATATCAAATCGAACACCAGATTGCCTGTTTTTGGTTCATTTTTTGTAGCTACTTCAATAAGTTCGATGAGTGAAAAGGAAAAAGGCACCAAAACTCCGAAAACTTTTTGTATCAAAAATTTAAATTTTATTTAAAGCCTTGTTTCTCATTTCAAAATGTAAGCGTTTACAAGAAATCAGTTGATAATTTTTGGTGCTAGATTTAATCTAAAGATAGCAAAACTATTAAATTGATAGTCCGACTATCATTAGGAAAGAGATTTCATGTCCAAATTAAAGGAAAACACACTTAGTTTTATCGTCTTAGAGGCGAAGAAACTTTTCCTTTCCTCCTCGATTAACGATGTCAAAATGAAGGATATCGCTGCTAGTGTTGGAATAGGAGAGGCAACCCTCTATAGGTACTTTGAGACAAAAGAGAACATCGTTATGCAAGTCGCAGTCAAAATGGCTGAAGAGATTCATAGCGAATTCTTTTCCTTTGACGAAAAAGAAAGCGGCTTTGAGCAAATGAAGAGGTTCTATAAGAGCTACCTCGATGTCTTTGCTCGTAATAGCGGCTACTTCAAATTCATCAAAGAACTCGATGCCTATGTTCTTAGCCTCAAAAACGTCGAAAAAGGCGAATACCAAAACGAGATCGATTTATATAAAGAGGATTTCGTAAGGATTTACCAAAAGGGTTTAGAAGATAAGACAATCAGGGGTCTTAGCGATAGCGAAACCTTCTATTACGCGACCACCCACTCGCTTATCAATCTATGTATGTCCCTATCTTCAGGAACGAGGATCGAGCAAGACTCGAAAATCGACAAAACAAAGGAAATAGAGCTAATGATTAGCTTGATTTTAAATAGTCTAAAAGGAGAATAACCATGACTAGAAGACTTAACAAAAAAGAAATGTGGATCTTCGCCATCGGTCAGCTCGGATGGAGCTTGCTTGGCGGTATCATCAACACTTGGCTTGTCACATTTTATTTGCCAACCGCTGACGATAGAGCGGCTGGAGCCATCCAGTATTTGACACCTGGCCTCATCATTTTCGGCGTCATTACTTTACTTGGCCTTATCACCGCCATCTGTAGACTTTTTGACGCAGTGACCGACCCTCTTGTCGCTTCATTATCTGATAGAAGCAAAAACAAACGCGGAAGAAGAATCCCTTTCATGCAGTTTAGCGCGGTTCCTTTCGCCGTTTTGACAGTCGTCGTCTTTTTAGCGCCAGTTAACGCAACTAGCTACGTCAACTTCGCTTGGGTCTTGGGATTCCTTATCCTCTTCTACTTCTTCATGACGATGTACTGCACCCCATATAACGCCCTCATTTCAGAATTCGGTAAGACACAAGATGACAGAATGTATATCTCGACCGCCATCTCTCTTACCTACTTCTTCGGTCTGCTTCTTGCTTACACCCCATTCGTTTTCGCTGGTTTCCTTAGAGAAGCCGTCGGCTTTGCTTGGAGCTACAGAATCTGCTTCATCGTCCTTTCCCTTATCGCCCTTGTTTGCATGCTTCTTCCAACCTTCCTTCTCCACGAGAAAGACTTCGTTGATTCAAAGCCATCAAACGCAAACACTTTCAAATCACTTCTTGCCACCTTCAAAAACAAGGATTTCAGAGTCTTCGTTGGTTCTGACATCATGTACTGGGTTGGCTTAACCCTTTTCCAAACCGGTCTTCCATATTTCGTCAAAGTCTTAATGCACGACGCAGATGGTTCAACAACCCTTATCTATATGGGCTTAATGACCGTCCTTTCCGCTTGTTTATACCCTGTCGTTTCGAAACTCGTCGCCAAATTTGGTAAAAAGAAACTCACCATCCTTGGCTTCATCGGACTCTCACTAGCTTATCTCTTTGCCGCTCTTTCAGGCGTGCTTGACGTTAAGCTCTTTGGAGAATTCTCACTTTGTGGCATCGTCATCGTCCTTGTTGCCGCTTTCCCAATGGCCCTTCTTGGCATCATCCCTCAATCAATCGTCGCCGATATTGCTGAAGAAGACGCAATCACAACAGGCGAAAATAGAGAAGGCATGTTCTTTGCGGCTAGAACTTTCGCAATGAAACTTGGCCAAACAATCGCCATGCTCGCCTTCACTTCCCTTGCCATCCTTGGCACAACCCAATCCACAAGCGCCGACGACATCGTCGCATCTGAACTTGGATGTGTCGTCGTTGCGATCGTCGCAATCGTCTTCTGTCTCTTAGGAGGCGCTATCCTCTTCTTCTATAACGAGAAGAAAGTCATGAGCACCATCGAGAAAAAGAAAGAAGACACAAAAGAAATCGAGGCCTAAACAATGATCCTTAAGTATTCGTGCGAAAATGAGCAAAGAAACACATCTTTAACTAACGGTGATGTTGCTATCACCATTTATGGTGAAAAGGTCGTCCTCAAAGCGTTAAAAGACGTTACTTTGGTTGACGCGAATATCTCTTTTTCGCATGAATTCCATAAGGATGACCTCTTCTTTCTTAACGGTTATCAGTCCTGGACCGATACGAAAGAATTCAAATTTAGTGAGACTCTTAGGGATGTAAGAAAGATCCCTAAGTTCATGGACAACATCTGGAAGTTCTCTTGTTATGGCGACTCATTCATAGTCGACTATAAAAAGAGCAAATTCCACGCCTTCGACATTGGATATGTTAGAGGTAGTGATCCTCTTTTCATCGCTTCAAAAAACTATCAGAACGCCTATCTTGTCATTGAGTTTTTGAAGGATGATAATCTAGTCGTTTTACGATCTGACGTCACTAACAAAGAACTCAAAGCAGGCGAAGAATTTGTCTTGTTTGATTACCTCATCTCTAGCAGCATCGATTCATCAATGAAGGCCTACTTTGAAAAGATGGCTCCTAAGTCCAATAAGAAGCTCTTTGGCTATACTTCTTGGTACAACTACTACCAAAACATCAACGAGGACATCATTCTTAACTCTTTAACCAAAGCCGATTCACGTTTCGATTTGTTTCAAATTGACGATGGATATGAGACGTTCGTTGGAGATTGGATGAACGTTGATAAGAATAAGTTCCCTAACGGTCTTTCCCCTATTATTAAGAAAATCAAAGAGAAGAATATGCTTTCTGGCATTTGGCTTGCTCCATTTGTCGCTGAAACTAATAGTGAGCTATTCAAAAACCATAACGACTATATCGCAAGATACGATAATGGCGAAATGGTATGCGCTGGAGGCAACTGGTCAAAGTTCTATGCGCTTGATTTAGATAAGCCTGAAGTCGTTTCTTATATCAAAGAATGCCTTAAATACCACAAAGACCTTGGATTTGATTTCTTTAAGCTCGACTTCTTATACGCAGCATCAAAGAAGCCTATGAAAGGTAAGACTCACGCTGAAACAGCGGAGTTTGCCTATAACCTCATTAACGAAGTCATTGGCGATAAGCTGATTCTTGGCTGCGGCGCCATCCCATCAAACTCATATGGGAAATTCGATTATCTTCGTATAGGACCAGATATAACCCTCACTTTCGATGACGTTTTCTATATGAAACTCATGCATAGGGAACGCGTATCAACGAAGATTACCCTCCAAAATAGCGTATGGAGATACGCCTTTAACGGTCACGCTTTCCTTAATGACCCTGACGTCTTTCTTCTTAGAGACGACAATATCAAACTCAAGAAATCCCAAAAAGAAGCGGTACTCCTCATCAATTCGCTCTTTGGATCATTATTAATGACTTCCGATAATCCTTTGGATTATGACGATGAGAAAAAAGCGCTTCTAAATGAAGGATTAGAAAGATTTAGAAACGCGAAAGTCTTGTCTTACGAAACAGTTAAGAAAGGCATCAAAGTAACATATTCATTAAACGACAAAGAAAAGTCGTTCATCTATAACGTCAAAAAAGGAGAGGTAACAAATGGATAAGACATCAATCATCTTCGGTAACGAAATCGATAAAACAACGATTAAGAAGGCAAACAAATCCAAAAAGAAATACGAACGTAGATTCGGAGACGATTCTTCGAAAGATTACAAACTTGGATTCGAACCTATTCCAACTCTAGGTTTCCTTGCCGCTAAAAACATAGTTTTTAAGGATAAGGCTCAAGAACTTCCTGAAAATGCCTTGATCGTTGGAAATATCAGAATGGGTTTTGGCCACTACCGCATCTCAATTGCGATGGCTTCTGCCGCCAAAGCATTAGGTTATGAACCTTTCTGGCTTGATTTAGCCTCTTTTGATGCAACGGGCTCAAAGATGATTAGACACCAAAATAACCTCTATAGCACCGCTTCGAAAATCAGTCAAAAGAGCCATCTTTTCAACCACTTCTTCTGGGAACCTCTTAATTCAGAGGGTTTTAAGAAGATCTCTTATAACGCAGTCGATCAAAAGAATTCAGAATTACTAGAACCTATTGTGAGATCCCTTCCAAAAGACGTTCCTTATATCGCCACCCACGTTTGGCCTAGCCAAGCTGCCGTTCATGCAGGCATGACTAATGTCGTTAACGCCATCCCAGATAACTGGCCTATGGGTCTTCATCTTTCAGAAGGCGCGATTCATGCCGTTCAAACACCTTTTGCTTATCTTGGATATAAAATGCTTAATGGCTTTGATAAGAAACCCCTAAAAGGCATCCCAGAAAAAGACATTAAGATGGTTGGAAGATATATCGACCATGAGTTACTAAAAGACCTAGAAGAAGATAACGCAAAAAGGCTTGAAAGATTATCTTCAAATAAGCCTTTAAGAATCCTTTTGACAGTCGGTGGCGCTGGAGCAGGTTTTGACATGTTCTTAGCGATGGTTAAGCACCTTCTTCCTTACGTTAAGGAAGGAAAGGCCGCAGTTTTCATTAACTTTGGCGACCATAAAGACGTCTATGAGAAGATGCAAAAGAAGTTAGGCTTAAGCGTGAATACCTTCTTTAACGAATACGAAAAGCTCAAAACGTATGTCGAGAATCTTAGAAGCGAGGACGCTAAAGGAATAACTGCTATATACAACGAGAACATCTTTGAAGCGGTCTATTCCACTAACTTGCTTATGAGGGAATCAGATCTTCTTATCACCAAACCTTCCGAACTTGCATATTACCCAATTCCAAAGCTATTCATGAGACATATCGGAGGTCACGAAGTTTATGGCGCTATCAATTCTAGCGAACTCGGTGATGGCACTTTCGAATGCGCCACTAAGAATAGCGTCAACGCCATGATCGATAGATTGCTTAGCGATAAAGAGATACTTGCCCATATGGTCGAAAGAATTAACATCCTCAAATCCCAGGGAGCGTATGACGGCGCTTACGAATGCGTTAAGCTAGCCACCAAAAAGAAAGATGAATAAGAAGTTCCTTTCTTTGTGGGTCGTTGACCCAATAAAAACCTATGCCGCTCCAGCTAGAGTTAACCTCATTGGAGAGCATATTGACTATAACGGAGGGCACGTTTTGCCATGTGCCATTTCGTTATACATAAAAGCGGCTGTTTCTTTTAACGAGGAAAAGAAAATCAACCTTGTCTCCGAGGATATGAAAGGTCAGATTTCAGTTGATTTAAGTAACACCCAATATGATAAATCATATTCTTGGGCTTCTTATCCTATTGGAGTCATTCATATTCTTCGTGAGATGGGCTACAAAGTCGATAAAGGTTTGAATATGCTTTTCTCTTCCGAGATTCCCCTAGGTTCAGGCCTCTCTTCAAGCGCGGCAATTCTAGTTTTAACAACATACGTTCTCAATGATTTGTTTGATTTAGGGCTATCTAATTTGGAGATCGCTAAGATTGCCATCAAAGTCGAAAGAGAATACTGTGGCCTTTCTTGCGGCATCATGGATCAATCCGCGATTGCCCTTGCTCAAAAAGACAAATGCCTCTATTTAGACTGCGCTAGTTTTGAGTATGAATACAAAAACGCGGTGCTTGAAAAGACGAAGATAATGATTCTCAACACCAAATACGAAAGAAAACTAACCGATTCGAAATATAACGAAAGAGTTTCCGAATGTCAAAAAGCCCTTTCCATCATAAAAACGAAATACGGTGTTGATAATCTTTGTGAATTGGATCCAAAGGATTTACCAGATATAGGAATTCTCCTAAATGACGATTTACTCTATAAAAGAGTAAAGCACTGCGTCAGAGAAGAAGCCAGAGTCAAAGCCTTTGTTACCGCCTTAGACGAAAAAGACTATTCGCTTTGCGGCAAGATACTTAATGAGAGCCACTTCTCTTTAAGAGATGATTATGAGGTAAGCGGCACTAATCTCGATGTCATTACTGAAATCGCTAGAAATAACCCCTATGTTTATGGCGCAAGGATGACTGGCGCAGGCTTTGGAGGGTGCGCAGTAGCCTTAGTCGATGAGGAACACGCCTATCAAGTTAAGGATGAAGTCCTTACAAAATACAAAGAACGTTTTGGTTATGATGCAGAGGTTTATCTAATCGACACATCAGACGGTCCAAAAGTTTTGTAAGAAAAAGAGGTCCCGCCGCCAAATGACGGCGGGATTCCTCTTCTCCCTTGATTTAAGTTTAGACTAGCTTTATATTAATACTGTAGTTTAGGTTTTTGTGGGCTTATTGCCCACTTTTTTTATCCAAACTGTGTATTAACAAAAGCATTAGAAATAGAACAATTATTAGCTCTATCATGTCATCCTTATCACAAGGTGAAGAGGAAGAAAGAAACTTGTGCATAAGCTTCCCTCCACCATTCATATAGAGCCGATTTCAAATATTTTTCTAAAAACTTATATTTTCTCCATATCTCTAGTCGAGACGACGTCAACCCCAGTACCAGCGACATCCTTGATTATCACGTCGCCAATATGAACAGGAGCGACAATTTTAACGCTATTGATTGACGACATTACTTCAAAGATTTTGCCTTTTGGAATAGGGTCTTTAGTTTTGACTGGGCACATGGCAAGATTAGCCCCTTCGATACGAACGGTCGAGGTAACGACTCTAGTAGGGTTAGTGACTTCTTGCTTGCCATAAACCGCACCTCTAGGACAGAAGTTACCTGTGACATTAAGATCCTTGTCGACATGAAGATGGCATCCACGAGGACAAACGATACAAATCAAATCTCTTTCTTCCATCATTTTGCCTCCTTTTTGACCATTCTAATGACGAGTTCATCCCCCTTTACTAGGAGTTCTTTTGATAATTTAGTGATTTCCATTTCGCTAGGAATAATCGCAGGTTTAAACATTTTCTTTAATACTTTGCCATTTTGCTCAAAAAGGATATAAACATCTTTTGAAGGCTTACGGACACGGAACTTTAAGGTAGCGTCTTTTTCATCGTCTCCAATAACGATTCTAGCAGGAACGACATAACCAATGCCTTCCCCTGCTTTTGTGTTAATTGAACTTAGATTGATCTCATTATTTCCTAATATGTATTTAGCAGCATTCTTACCTGCTTCTCTAGCCTCTTCGACAACGTTATCGACTAGATCATGGACGTGAAGAACATTGCCGCATGAATAGATGCCAGGAATCGAAGTTTCGAGTTTATCATTGACTAAACATCCGTTGTTTCTCGCTATCTCTGCTCCAGCCTTAACCATAAGGATGTTGTTCGGTATCAAACCAACCGAAAGGATAAGGGTATCGACCTCGAATTCCTTCTCCGTTCCTTCTATCGGGACGTTATTCTCATCGACTTTCGAGATGACGATTTTCTCAAGTCTAGATTTGCCTATAACGTTTGTGACGGTATGAGAAAGATATAAAGGAATATTGTAGTCATCAAGACACTGAACCATGTTTCGATTCAAGCCATTTGACCAGGCGCAGAGCTCTGCAACGCCTAAGACTTTTGCGCCTTCCAAAGTCAGTCTTCTTGCCATGATGAGACCAATATCGCCAGAGCCTAGAATGAAGACCCTTTTGCCGCACATTAAACCATGCTCATTCAGATATAGTTGAGCTTGTCCAGCGTTAATGACGCCACTTGGTCTATCGCCAGGAAGAGATATGGCTCCCGGCGATCTTTCATAGCATCCTGCTGCCATTACGATTGCTTTGGCCTTTATTTTCGTGGTCCCGCCTTTATTAACGAACGTAACAACTTTGTCGCAAGTTACATTTGTGACAACGCTATTAAGAAGGCATTCGATTCCTCTTTCTTCGGCTTGCTTAATGAATCTAGAAGCGAATTCAGGTCCAGTAAGTTCTTCTTTGAATTCGGTTAATCCGAAACCGTTATGGATGCATTGGTTGAGGATTCCTCCCAAGAAAGGTCCTTTTTCAATGACGAGTATGTCTCTTACTCCGTTATCGTATGCTCCAATCGCAGCGGCAAGTCCAGCGCTGCCACCTCCAATGATGACTAAATCTTTAGTAAGCATTACTTATCCTCCTTAACTTTGTTAAGAATGATTTGTGAACCTTCTTTATCATACAGGACATCGGTTGGAGCGATGCCTAAACGCTCGCTTAATAATCTAAGGACTTCAGGCTGACAGAAGCCGCCTTGGCAAGGACCAAATCCAGCACGTGTTCTTTTCTTCAGTGCTTTATTCGTAAGACAAGGAAGCGAACGATTTAAGGCGTCTTTGATTTCTCCTAAGCTTACGAGTTCGCAGTTACATACAATTTGACCATAATCAGGATTCTTTTTTATGATCTCGTTTTGCTCTTCTACACTAAGCGTTTGTGGCTTTATGTACTTCTTAATCGTCTTTTTATACCCCTCGTTCTTTTTGGCATTAAGTAGCGGAACGACTAATTCGTTAGTGACATATTCGCCTATGGCAGGAGAAGAGGCCAAGCCAGGAGACTCAATGCCCGCAACGTTAATGAAGTTAGGGTATGTTTTCGATGGTTCGATAATGAAATCGTGGGTTGATGGTGTTGCTCTATTGCCAGAGAATACGCGGATGGAATTGCCAAAAGGCATATTTGGAACAAGACTCAAAGCGCCTTCTTTGACTTTCCTTAACGTGGAGGCGTCAGTTGAAAGATCCGTCATATCATTAACGGGTTCGCTAGATGGCCCAGCGATGTAATTGGAGCTTGTGGTTCTAGAAACAAGGATTCCTTTTCCTTTCTCGCTTGGGAGAGGGAAGAGAACGCTTCTAACGAACTTCTCTTCGTTCTTTTTCCACTTGTCGAATGGAGAGAATACAAAGTATTGTCCTTTTCTTGGGTTAATATTCCAGTCAACGTTTTCGACCATTCTCGCTATCTTGTCACTTGCAAGTCCTGCAGCATTAACAACGACCTTTGTTTCATATTCGCTCTTGTTAGTTTTGACAATGAAATAGTCATCTTTTGGAGTTATTGAAATGACTTCTTCAGAGAGGTGGATTTTCACCCCATTATCTATAGCGTTTTCCATTGCATGGGCTGTTAATGTGAATGGATTTACTATGCCACCGGTTGGGCATAACAAAGCTGCTTTGACGTTAGGGTTGATATTCGGTTCTCTTTTGATGACTTCCTCTTTCGTTAGAAGAACGGCTTCAACGCCGTTTTCTTTGGCGCGAACTAAAAGTTCGTCAAGAAGCGGAAGTTGTTCATCATGGATAGCAACAGTTAGGGTTCCGCATTTTTCGAATTCGACATCGAGGTCTTTGCAAACCTCTTCCATCATCTTGTTGCCTCTAACGTTAAAGAAGGCCTTCTTGGTTCCAGGCTTAGGATCATAGCCACTATGAACGATAGCGCTATTGGCCATGGATGTTACGTCGCAAACATCAGTTTCTTTTTCTAACACTAAAGTGTTGAGCTTGTACGTCGAAAGACTCCTTGCGACAAAAGAGCCAATAACGCCTGCTCCGATTATTATTACGTCTTGCATGGCTCAATTATACTCTCTTGAATATCAAAAACGGTAGCCTTCAGAAAAACTTTTTTAGCGGACTATTGTTTGACTTTTCTAAACTCCACTTATGTGGTAGAATTTCCGACGTACAAAAATCAAAGGAAAAAAGAAACCATGAAACAAGTATTCGAACTTGAATTTGAAGGCAGACACCTTCAAGTGGAAACCGGTGAGATCGCCAAACAAGCAGACGGTGCGGTCTTTGTCCGTTTCGGTGACACAGTTGTTTTATCAACAGCATGCTGTGCCGATGAACCAAAAGGAGGAGACTTCTTCCCATTAACCGTCGACTATCAAGAAAAGCAATACGCAGCAGGTAAGATCCCACAAGGCTTCCTCCGCCGCGAAGGTCAACCAGACTCACACCAAACATTAAGTGCACGTCTTATCGACCGTCCAATCCGCCCATTATTCGCAGAAGGCTTCCGTAACGAAGTTCAACTTATCAACACTGTTATGTCAGCAGAACCAGATTGCTCACCAGAAATGACAGCAATGCTCGGTAGTTCACTTGCTCTTTGCATCAGTGACATCCCATTCGATGGCCCAATCGCAGGCGTCATCGTTGGCCGTGTTGATGGCGAGCTCGTTATTGACCCAACCGCTGAACAAAAAGAAAAATCAGACATCAACTTAACAGTCGCAGGCAGCGAATCAGCAATCATGATGATCGAAGCAGGCGCTGACCAAGTTCCAGAAGAAGAAATGCTCGACGCCATCATGTTCGGCTTCGAAGCAATCAAAAAGCTCTGTGCTTTCCAAAAGGAAATCATCGCAGCATGTGGCAAGCCAAAGAGAGAAATCCAACTCTTCACAAAAGACGCTGCAATCGCTGCCCACATCGAAGAAGAAATCGGCGAGAAGCTCGTCAAAGCAATCTCAATCTTCGACAAGCTTGAAAGACAAGACGCTGTCGCAGCTCTTAAGAAGCAAGTCCTCGATGAATATGACGCAATCGCTGACGAAAACGATAAGGCACACAATGCCAAGATGATGATGGTCGCTGACATCCTCGAAGAAATGGAAGCAAACGAAGTCCGTCGTCTCATTATCGAAGATAAAGTTAGACCAGATGGCCGTAAAGTCGACGAAATCCGTCCACTCGACGCACAAATCGACCTTCTCCCAAGAGCACACGGCTCAGCTATGTTCACCCGTGGTCAAACCCAAGTCATCTCAACCACAACACTTGGCCCTCTTAGCGATGCTCAAATCATTGACACCATCAACGCTGAAGGCACCAAGAGATTCATGCATCACTACAACTTCCCACCTTTCTCAGTTGGCGAAATCGGTAGAACTGGCCGTCCAGGACGTCGTGAAATCGGTCACGGTGCATTAGGCGAAAGAGCCCTCTCTTACGTCATCCCAAGCGAAGAAGAATTCCCATATACCGTCAGATGTGTCGCTGAAGTCGTTGAATCAAATGGTTCATCATCACAAGCTTCAATCTGCGCTTCCTGCCTCTCACTTATGGCAGCAGGCGTCCCAATCAAGGGTATGGTCTCAGGCATCGCAATGGGTTTAATCACCAACGATCCAAGCCGTTCACCAGACAAAGAAACCAACCACTACACAATCCTCACCGATATCCAAGGTCTTGAAGACCACTTCGGTGATATGGACTTCAAGTGTGCAGGTACCGAAAAAGGTATCACCGCTCTCCAAATGGATATCAAGATCCATGGCGTTACCCGTGAAGTCTTAAGCGAAGCTTTAGCACAAGCTAACAAGGCTCGTGCACAAATTAGAGAAACCATGAAGACCGCAATCGCTGAACCACGTGAAGACGTCAGCGTTTGGGCTCCAAAGATGACAACATTCTCAATCAACCCAGATAAGATCCGTGACGTCATCGGCACCGGCGGCAAAGTCATCAATGACATCATCGCAAAATGCGATAACGTTAAGATCGACGTTGAAGATGATGGCCGTATCACCATCTACCACAGCAGCCGCGAGATGATCAACAAAGCCAAAGACATCATCGATGGCATCGTCCGCGAAGCTAAGGTCGGTGAAATCTTCGAAGGTGCAGTTACACGTGTCGAAGAATATGGCGCATTCGTCAACTTATTCGGTACAACCGATGGCTTATGCCACGTTTCACGTCTTGACTGGAATTATGTCGATGACGCAACAAAATTCTGCAAAGTCGGCGATATGATGAAAGTCGTTGTCGTCGGTCTTGAAGAAGGCAAGATCAAGCTTTCACACCGTGAATTCTTAGAGAAGCCAGAAGGCTATGTCGAACGTCCAGAAAGAAAGAACGATCGTCCAAAAGGCGGTAAGGATTTCCATGGCAAAGGCGGACATGGCAAAGGACCACGCCACTAAGCTATAAACAAGCAAACTAGCCTTGAGTTAATCTCAGGGCTTTTTTTGCGCTATTTTGCTTGATATTAGTAAACTAATCTCTATAATTACCCTTGCGACATCTCTTTGATGTAGCCTCTCTAAGCGTTTCGAGGGACTCGTCATTGGGTTTGTTAAGTCACAAATTAAGAAAGGAGAAACGCTTCGTATGTTAAACAAAAACGAAAAAGCTAACATCGTTAAGAAGTATGGCAAGAGCGCTGCTGATACAGGCAGTGTCGAAGTTCAAGTCGCTCTTCTCACAAAGAGAATCACCGATTTAAACGCTCACCTCAAAGCCAACCACGGTGACGCAACTGCTAAGAGAAGCCTTATGGAACTCGTTGGCAAGAGACGTTCACTTCTTGCATATCTTGCAAGCAACGACCACGCAGCTTACGAGAAGTTAATCGCTTCACTCGGCTTAAGAAAATAAGAGCTAACTTATTTATGCCTAGCGTTGTTGCTAGGCTTTTTTAACTCTTTTTTAGACATTTTGAACAATTTTCAATTTATTTTACAAAAAAGTTGCTTCATAATGTGCGTGCGCAAACAAGAATTTTTTATATTGTTCCGAGGAGACAACTATGGATAAACAACAAGAACAAGAAAAGAGCATTTCTTTATCTGACATTTGGTATGCGATCTGGAAGCATAGATTAATCGTCCTTTTAATCACATTCATTATCACCGCAATCGGTGGTACATATACGTTCTTTATAGCGAAGCCTGATTACAAATCATCAAGCAACGTTATCGTCGTCGTTCAAACCCAATCAACAAACCCAATGTATGGAAACGAAACGGTTGACTATAACAACTCCCTTCGCGTCGTTAATACCGTTGGCGATCTTGCTAAGGACGACGTTGTTCTTAATCCAATCGCTTTGAAGTACAACACTGAAGGCGTTACAACAAGCTCCCTTAGAAGCGGCGTTTCCGTCAAAGTCTCTGCCACATCATTCATGGTCACAGTCTCAGTTGTCCATAGAGACCCTGAAATGGCAAGAATCTTAACAGATGCAGTCGTTGAAAGCCTCATCGACGTTTGTGAAAACAATGACGCTGTCAGCGAACTCAAAGTTAAACTCGCTCAAACAAGAAAAGCCAGCACTGCCGTCTATAACTCTCCAAACAAAACCCTTTATCTTGGCGTTTCATTCCTCGGTGGCTTAGTTCTCGCCTGTGTCATCGCCTTCATCATCGAATTCGCTTCAAATACATTCAGATCCAAGAACGAAATCGAAGACCTCTTCCCAAATATCAACATCGTTGGTAAGTTCTACGATGACGAGGAAGCTAAGAAACGTAACAAAGCTTCACATAACCGTCAAGCTTCACGTCTTATCAAAAAGAGCCTCAAAGGCTTCGAACCATATAACAGCCTTATCTCCAACATCTACTATTCATCACCAGAAAACCCTCCAAGAGCAATCGTTGTCACCTCATCTAACTCAGGAGAGCTTAAGTCAAAGACCGTCGCTAATACAGCTTACTGTGCTGTCATTAACGGCAAGAAGGTCGTTGTTCTTGACTTAGACACAAGAAAGCCAACCCAACACAAGATCTTCGGTGTTTCTAAATCCAAAGGTTACATCGACTATGTCGGTGGTAAGCTCGGTCTTAAAGACATCATCAAACACACATCTGTCGGCGTTGATATCATCACAACCGGTATCAATATCGTTAACCCTAATGCTTTAGTCGCTTCATCAAAGACCAAAGAACTCATTGAAGAACTCAAGAAGATATATGACTATGTCTTCATCGATACCCCACCAGTCCTTAACTGTACCGACGTTCTCCACATCGCTCCTCTTGCTGACGGCGTCGTCTTTAATATCGCTGTCGCCGAAACCAAGAAAGCAATCGTCAAAGAGTCCATCTCTCAACTTAAGACCGCTAACATCAACATCATCGGTATTAACTGCACCAAATACCCATGGCACGTCAAGAACGACTACTATTATGTCTATAAAGACAGCTATGGCGTTGATGCTTTAGCAGCCGAAGAAGCAGCCTTACAAGCCGTATACGACGAAGAAAAAGAAGCCGAAAAAGAAGAAGAATCATTATAAGGAACACGCATACGCATTATGATTGATTTCCATTCACACATCCTTCCTGGTGTTGATGACGGTGCTCCTGACTTAGAGGCTTCCCTCGCTCTTTTGCGTCAAGAAAAAGAAGCTGGCGTAACCCGCGTTTACCTCACTCCGCACCAAAACTCAAAAATCCAAAGAATAGACGAATTAAAAGCCGTCTATGAAAAACTCAAAGAAGCCGCGAAAGATCTAGGTATTGAGCTACTTTTAGGCGCTGAGATTTACTACTACCCTGGCATGGTTGACGACCTTAAAGCAGGTAAACTTTTGACTATGAATAACAGTAAGTTTGTCCTTGTCGAATTTGGCGTCAAAACAGAGATTAACATCCCTGAAATCATGTACGAAATCAAGGTTGCTGGCTATGAGCCAATCGTCGCCCATATCGAAAGATATGCTTATCTTAGAAAAGAAGACTACTATGAGATCAAAGACAGCGGTTGCTACATCCAAGTCAATAGCACTTGCTTCGACCACGCTTTACTTGATAGCAAGGTTAAATTTCTCTTCAAAAACGGATTAGTTGACTTCGTTGGAACCGACGCTCACCACGCCGAGAAACGTCCAGTATGCTGGGAAAAATTCAAAAAGCTCGTTTCGAAGAAATTCAAAAAGCAGACAACTAAGCTCTTTGAGACTGACATAATCACCAAATAGGCACAGCAAAGTGCCTATTTTTCATAATTTTGTGAAATAGAGGCTAAATTATTAAAAATAATTATTGAAAATGTCTCTTACGCTTATACAATACACATACGCAACGGGATAAATCCCGCGAAAGGAGAAACAAAGATGAAAAAAATTACATCTATCGCACTTCTATCACTTTCGCTCATCTTAGCTTCATGCGGCACCCCAGCTAACAACTCAAGTGCTCCAGTCGATAGCGCAAGCGACACAAGTGCATTAAGCTCTTCTGAGACATCGGCGCCAGGAGCTAGCTCAAGCAACATCGAAAAAACCAGAGCAGAAAAACTCAAAGATTTATTCACAACAATGATGACAACAGGAAACGCCACTTTTGCGGATCTTGAATATGGTTTAACTGATTACTACTTTGGCGGTGATGCTGGCATGCTTACCATCAACGACAACGCAGTCTCTCAAGGAAAAACACCTGTCGGTTATGGCGTTGCAAAAGTCGCCGGTTACGGTCTTATCGAATACTTATACAACAACGATACAGCCGGTGTTGACACAACAAGCATCACCTGCGTCTCACCAAATGCAAACATCAAATTCACCGACTACAACAACAAGATTTCAATTCTCGGCGAATGTGGCTTAGCTGCTACCTTCACTGAATCAACAAGAACTCACACATTCAGCACATCAAACGCAGATTTCGTCAACTCACTTCTCGATTTATATGGCTTAGGTGAGGCAATCGACCTCTTCCCAACCGTTAAAGCTGCCGTCAAATTTGACGATGAAACGAGCAATTTGTCAATCAGCTTATCTCTTTCAGGAAGCGAGACATACAAAGATCAATCTTTCTCAGGCATTGCCATTAGCGGAGTAGGCACAACCGCAAACGCTAAAGTTGCAAGCTATCTTGCAACCAAACCAACTCCAGTAAAGCCAACCGCATGGAATGCGGATGTCACCGCATACCTTACCTCACTCGGAATGGGTAACCTCCCTCTTCCAGCAGGCATCACCAACGCTGCTTCATTAGGAAACGGCAGCAGTTCAATGATTTTCCAAGACTTAGGAAGCGGAAACATCACAAGCGCTTATGGCACAGTCCTTACAGGCCTTGGCTATACTTATGATGCACAAAATAGCGGCACCGAAAGCGGCGTTACTTATGCCTTCTACGCAAAAACGATTTCTAACACCGTTGGCTTAGTCGCTGGCAAAACTGCTTACGTTGCTCTTGCTTTCCAAGCACCAACCGCTGAAACACGCCAAATGTATCCAAACGGCGTCTTCACTATGTTAGCATTCGTCGAAGAAGACGAAATTGTAAACGTTGAAATTGATGCTGCTACCTTAAATAACCATCTCGCAAACTTCAAACGTGACTGGGATCGAACCACCAACGTCTACCCAACTATCAACTTCGGTACCAACTGCACCAAACTCACCTACACCGATGCAACAGTTGAGTTCGAAGAACAAATGAACCAATACTATGGTCAAATGCTCGGAATCGACATTGATATCTTCACTGTTGATCTCTATGCAGAAGTTAAGGCTTACTACGCAACCGAAGCAGAAGCAACCGCATTCGTTACCGCTCTTGGCCAAGCTCTTGTTGCCGCAGGATTCGTCGCTAATGCAAATTCAGCAGGTGTTTGGAACCTTACTGATTCAGCTACAACCAACCCAAGCTCATACCAAGCTATGGTTTCAGCAGAACCATACATGGGAAGCGATAGCAATAACCCATCATACCAAGGTTACGCTCTCATCTCCTTCTCATACTTAACCATGAATTTGTAATCCAATAATTATCGATTGATATGCCAAGCCGGCCGAAAGGTCGGCTTTTTTTATAAAAAAGAAAATTAAAACTTGAAAAAAACACCTTACAACTTATGATAGTCCTTATCCTAAGGAGGATAACTATGAAAAAATCACTTATTGTATCCCTTCTTGCCTTACCTTTAGTCCTTGCTTCGTGTGCTAACGGGGACACTGGTAGCAAGAGCGAATCAGAACAACCTGGAACAAGTCAAAATGAAGCAGGCACTTCTAATGACGCCAATAACTCAAATGTGCCAGCCGAATCAAGCAGCGTTGCTCCAGAAAAAACAAGAACAGAAAAGCTCGTTGAACTTTTTGAATTAATGGCAACTGGCGCTTCATCAACATTTGTCGAACCAACAACCGTTTCAACATATTACCTTGGCGAAAACATCGGTATCCTTGATATCTATAGCGACAACGCTATTGAGAACGGCGGTGCAGAAAACGGTGGCGTCCTCATCGCTAAGAACTATGGTGTATTCACATACACTTACGATGACGATGCTGAAGACATTACTTCTTTAGACGTCATTTCTCCAAACACCACCCTTCTTACTTCAGATCTTGTCATCACAACCAAGGCTCTTGGTACAATCGGCAAAGACCTTACTTGGACAGAAAGCGCAAGAACCCACACCTTCACAACTTATGACGAAAGTTTTGTCACAGCTGTCTGCGGTCTTCTTGGTTACGAAAAATACGTCTCAAGCTACTCAACCAAGAAAGTCGCATTCAAGATCACTGAAGATGGCAAAACCATCAACAACATGGAACTCACCCTTTCTGGAGCAGCTTCCGATTCCGGTCTTCGCGATGTCACAATCTCAAATATGAGAATCGAAAAGGTTGGCTCAACCGTCGATTTAGGTATTGAAAGCTTCGCAAAGAACCCAACAGGCATCAGAGCCGCTACAGCTTGGTCTCAAGCCGAACTTAACTACTTCACCACCTATTATCACGCTTCATTCGATCTTCCATACCCTACAGGCGCAACATGGGCTACCTATGAATACGTTGCCCAAAACGGAATCTTCGTTTGGGAAGATTACAAGAGTGGCGATAAGACTACAACATATGTCGCTCAACTCACTGCTAAAGGCTATATCCTCAACCAAGAAGAAAGCGATGCCACTATTGGCCTTTATGTCTACGAGAAAGAGCTTGAAGAAACTTCAAGAGGAACAATCAAACAAGTCGTAATGGTTATGTTCGAGGCCGCAGACGCACAAAATCCTTTATACCCATACGGAACCTTCACCATTGCTTCATATGTCTATAGAAAGACAGCAGCTGGCGGAACTGGCACTGCTGCAGTTGACGACTTCTATGATGTTGTCGACTCAGAAATGAGCAAAATGAGCCCAACTACCCAAGCCTTCCCTCAAATCGATGTCGGTAACCCAATCGAAGCAACCTACACCGATGAAACAGAAGAAGAGGTCTATGACTTAGATTATACTACCGAAGCAATTGACCTTGTTTACGGCTATTTAGATGCCGTATACGCAACACAAGCAGAAGCTCAAGCCGTTGTTTCAAGCATTGTTTCAGCATGTGTTGCTGCAGGCTTTACAGATGTATCTGCCTCTTCACAAGCAGATGGAGTTTGCTACAAAACTGATGGCTACGATAGCGATTGGGATTACCAAATTCAAATAACTATGGTCATCACTGCAAATGACGATGGAACATACACACTCAGAATCGTTCTTTGGCACTTTGGCTACTACGATTGGAGCTACGATTGGTGATCCGCTAACCAAACATCAATTAAGCCAGGATATTCCTGGCTTTTTTCTTTTTCCTCAAATTTTGGAAGCGGTTTCAAAGTGGTAATGATCCAAAAAGAATGTACACTTATTAAGTAAGGAAATAACACATATGGAAAAACTTATTCTCTCTGAAATCGAAGTCGAAGAACTTTGCAAAAGAGTTGCTGCTCAAATGGATAAGCAAATGGATGAAGACGGATCAAACCTCCCTGTTCTCCTTGGCATTATGAATGGCGCTCTCCCTTTCATGTATCAGCTCGTTAAGAACATCAAGCATCCTAACGAGATCGACACCATGCAGGTTTCTAGCTATAACGGCACCGCTTCAACTGGCGAGCTTATCATCAAAAAGAAACCAGACAGAGTCCTCGAAGGCAAAGACGTCTACATCATCGAAGACATTATCGACACTGGCTTAACCATGCATTTACTCCGTAAATACATCATGGAAACCTATAAGCCACGTCACCTCTATGTCGTCATCATGGTCAAACGCGCAGTCGATAAACCTCATTATCAAGAAGTCGCTGACTTCACCGGCGTTGTGCTTGAAGAACAAAGATACATCGTTGGATATGGCTTCGACTACTATGGAATCGGACGTTGCTTACCATACGTTTTCGTTCCATCAGAAGACGACTTCAAGAAGTGGGATGAGATTCTTCTTAAAGATAATCCGGATTTCAAAATCGCAAAAAGATAATGGAATTTTGACCCTTGTTAACTCAAGGGTTTTCTTTTAGTTTCATGCAATATTGAAACACTGTTTTTGCAAAAAGAAAAAGGGTCAGACGACCCTTTTAAAAATGCCAATTTTATTCGATTAGCCGTGGATTGAAACACTGAATCCGAAGGCACGAAGAAGTTGGATGAGAGTGAGATCTGCAAGGTGTTTAGTCTCGTGAAGATTCACGCTAAATTCAATGAGTTTTTCCATGCCGTGAAGATCGACGATACGGTATGCAAATCGTAAATGATGTCTATTGAAGAAATCGATTTCTGTCTTTAAGTAAACTGAGCATTTTGGGAGATCGATTTGATCTAAAGCGCCAAATGGCTCAAATCTTTTTGCGTCTAAGTTCACTGCTTCTTTGACGCTGATGTATCCACGATACTTCATCCAATCAGCAATGCTCATTTCCCAGAACAAATCATGTCCGAGTTTCTTGTCTAATTCCTCAATGACATTGCGTTCTTTGTAGTTAGCTTTAACGACTTGATGAACAAGTTCATCCATCCACTTTCTTAATGTTTCTTCGTTAAAACCAGAAACATCTTTGGTTTTTAATTCAACTGAAATGTTTTCTTTCATATGTTTTTGACCTCTCCATAATTGTAAACAATTTTGAGGTCTTTTTGCTAGGAAGATTTTTTGAAAATTTTTTCTAATTTTACGAAAAAAGGTCCAAAGTGAACAAAAATCGTAAAAAATTTTCATTTTCTGACAACCAAAAAACATCGATGGCCACTGAAGATTTTGCAACATTTACCAATTCTTCAAAAATAATCATTTCCTTTTTCGCTAATGCGTGTATTATACGAGCATGGGAAAACTCCCTTTTGGAAAGGAGAAATACTTATGAAAGATTTCGAAAGATTCAAGAAAAAAGTACTCCGTGAACACATCTTCAAGTCGTTATTCGTCGGCTTAGGTGTTGGACTCCTCGGCGCAGCATTGGCAATCGTTGTTGCATTCTTAACAAACCCTGCCATCGCTGTTGTAGTGAGCATCGTTACGGGTTTAACACTCGGAGGTGCTGGAGGATATTGGTACTGGTACAAATGCAAACCATCCGACAAGAAAATTGCACTTAGACTTGATAAGAAGCTCGGCCTTAACGAAAAGATCTCAACCATGATTGAGTTCCAAGGCAAGGAAGGCGTCATTCTTAACAAGCAACGTGAGGACGCCGAAGAAAGATTGGCAGAGAAACCAACTAAGGCTCTCCCATTCGCGTTATCAGTTTGGGCCATCCCTGCTCTTGTTATCTCAGCAGCATTCTTCACTGCATCATTCTTCACACCACAAAACCAAAATCGTTTATATGACAGCACATCAAATTCCTCTGGCGCTGATCTCGATAGCTTAACAAGCTCATTGGTCGATGAAGCTAAGAGCTCCCTTGATGAAAACAGCAACATCGCTGAATCGATCAAATCCGCTATGGAATCAATCCTCGATTCACTTCAAAGCGAATTACAAGGCGTCAGTGATATCAGCGAGAGAAGCGAGATTGTTGAATCCGCTAAGAGTGAGATTGATGACTTAACTCGCACTTACGCTAAACAAATCGGTCAAGCATTATCCACAGAAGATGACATCTTCGTTAAGTCAATGGGTACAGCACTCATCCACGATGATATCCAAGCTGAAAGAGATGCGCTCCAAGGTTTATTCAACTACTTGATGACGCTTGGCGGCCAAGACTTAGTCGATTACGCAAATGACGTCGCAGATCAAATCGATGACGCTCTCGACAAAGCAATCAATGCTGGAGTTCCTGAGGATGACAGCCTCTTACTGCAATACAGAGCTCTTGCAGAAGCATTAAGAAACATCACCAATCAACAACCAAGCCAATCACAAGGTTCAGGTGACCCACAACAATCAGGTGACCCACAACAATCAGGTCAACAATCAGGACAATCTGGCCAACAACAATCCGGCGGTCAATCAGGTCAACAACAATCCGGTCAACAATCTGGAGAATCTGGCCAACAACAACCAGGACAATCAGGTCAGCCAACAAGCGAACAAGCCAATTCAATGGCAAGCGCAATTCAAAGCGCAGCAAACCAAATCGAATCCGCTATGAACCAAAATAGCGCAATCCAAAGTGCTGGTTCAGAAATCAAATCACAAATGGATTCAATGGTTAACCCAGCCGAATCAGGTTCTGGCTCTGGTTCAGGCGAAAGCACCACCGAAGGCTCAGGATCGGGCGGTAGCCAAACTGAAGGTTCAGGATCGGGCGGAAGCTTGACCTCAGGATCAGGTTCTGGCGAAGGTAGCCAAACCGAAGGTTCCGGTTCAGGCGATGGAAGTGCCACTGAAGGTTCAGGATCAGGCGAAGGCAGCCAAACCGATGGTTCCGGTTCAGGAAGCGGTCAAGGCTCTGGCTCTGGCTCTGGTTCAGGATCAGGCGATGGCGCTGGCCAAGGTGGAGGCGGATCTGACGTCCACACCGAAACAATCTACACTGGCAGCGGACAAACCGAATACGGTTCAGTCATCAACAGCTACCAAGGCGGATTCGTCGATGATCACCAAGGCAATGCCGGTGACGACCCAGAAGCAGGAGATGCTGCTGAAGATTACTTCAACGGTCTCTATGGCTCAGGTCAAGGCGGAGGCAAGTAATAGCCCCCACCGCTATAATTAAGGTTTTAATTAAACAAGATAAAACAACAAATGGCCCGTTTGCTACGGGCCTTCAAAAGGAGAAAAAAATGGAAGCAAATGAACAAATGATTCAAGAATTCAGTGAATCAGTCGCAAAAATCAAAGCCGAACTTCACAAGGATATCATCGGTCAAGAAGAAGTCCTTGATGATATCATCATCGCAATCGTTGCTGGCGGTAACGTCCTTCTCGAAGGTGTCCCTGGCACAGGTAAAACACGTTTAGTCAGATCTTTAGGTCACACCTTAGATTTACCATTCAGCCGTATCCAATTCACACCAGACCTTATGCCTAACGACGTCACCGGTACAAACATCATCCGTAAAGACGACAATGGCAACTTAACCACCCACTTCTCAAAGGGTCCTATCTTCGCACAAATCGTTCTCGCAGACGAAATCAACCGTGCAACTCCAAAAACCCAATCAGCTCTTCTCGAAGTCATGCAAGAACACAAGACAACCGTCGGTGGCAAAACCTACGTCATGGATGAACCATACTTCGTTCTCGCAACTCAAAACCCTATTGAACAAGACGGTACCTACCCACTTCCAGAAGCTCAAATGGACCGTTTCATGTTCAAAGTCGCTATGGACTTCCCATCAGTCAAAGAACTCGGCGACATCGTTAACTTAACCCAGCACTCACAAGAAGAAAGAGCAACCAAAGTTATCGATGGTCCAGCTATCATGAAGATGCGTGCAGTCGCTCAAGACGTTCCATGTATTCAAGAAGTTCTTGATTACGCTATGGCTCTTGTTCACAACACCCACTCAGAATTCGAAGATTCAAGCGAAATCACCAAGAAATACATCCGTTATGGCTGCTCCCCACGTGCAGGTCAAGCTCTCATCACCGGTGCTAAGATCCGTGCTCTTATCAAAGGCAACTACAACGTTTCATTCGATGACATCGACGCATTAGCATACCCAGTCCTCCGTCACCGTATCAAAATCAACTACAACGCTATTAACGAAAACCTTTCAATCGATAAAGTTATCGAGCTCTTACTTAAGGATCTTCGTAGAAACAGATAATTTTTATGCAGGTTATCGACGAAAACTTTTTCCAACAACTCGAGATTTTCTCGTTAGCGGTCAAGGATAATGTCGCTGGTCTTTTCGGCGGCAATCACAAATCGAAAAAGTTTGGTTCATCCAGTGAATTCGCCGACTACCGTGACTACATCGAAGGTGACGACATCACCAAGATCGACTGGAACATCTACGGACGTACCGAAAAGATGTTCTTGAAGTTATATCTTGATGAACGTCAGATGCAGACACGTATCTATATCGACTGCTCCACTTCTATGTCATATAACGGCAAAGATGAAATGGCAGTCAAGTTAGCCACTGCACTCGCCTACCTCTCTATTAAGGAGATGGACCGCGTATCGATTTATGCTGTAAGAGGCAAAATCATAGAACCAATTATCGAAAAGATTGTCGGAAAGGACGCATTCAACCAAGCTATCGGCGCTATCAATAAACTTAAATTTGGTGGCGACTGCTATCTTAGTGAGGCAATTACCCGTTCAGTTGTTGGCTATGGCGATGGTAGATCCATCATTATCAGCGACTTTTTAACAGACAATAACTTCTTTGATTGCATTGACTATCTTCGTGGCAAGAAGAGAGATGTTCTCTGCCTCCAAGTTCTCTCACCTCAAGAGATGAAACCAGAACTTCGTGGTAAGACCATCATCCGTGACTCAGAAGATCCAATGCGTTTCTACAAAGACGTCATCGGTCGTGAAATCTTAGCAGCTTACAAAAAGGCTGTTGAATTTGTCACAGGCCGTATCTCAAACTTCTGCGCATCCCGTGAAGCAGATTACCAACTCGTTTCAACGGACAAATCAGTTAAGGAAATCATCCTTAAGACACTGGTAGATAAGGGGGTCATATCATGAGCTTTTTATTCCCGCTTGCGTTACTTGGCCTTCTTGCCATTCCAGCGCTTATCATCATCTACATCTTACGTAATAAATATAAGGAAGAAACCGCACCTTCTACCTATATCTGGGAAGTTGCAGCCAAACTCCTTAAGCGTAAGAACCCTCTTTCAAAATTCGAGCACCTTCTCGCTCTTATCGTCCAATGTTTAGCAATCGCGGTTTTCTCCATCGCACTTGCTCACCCAGTCTTCTCCCTTAAAGAAGCCGCAGACGATATGGTCTTTATCCTCGACGCCAGTGCTTCAATGGGCATGGTTAGCGATGGTACTACCCGTTTCGAAAAAGGTATCGAAGCCATCCGCGAAAAGGCAGCAGCTGCCGAAAACGGATCAACATTCACCCTCATCCTTGCCGACAAAGAGGTTCGTACAGTTTGCAAAAACGTCGATGACCTCTCAAGATTCGAGCTTTATCTCGATGCTGCAAAACCTGGCGAATACGCTGTAACACTCAATGACTCAGTCGTTGAAGCACAAAAGATGTTCAGTGAAAGAAAGGCAACAAAATGCTTCCTTGTTACCGATCACAAACCAGCCGAAAGCGTCGAAGCTCCAGCAAAAGGCAAGAAAGAGACTCTTGAATACATCTACTGTGGCGATGACGAAGAGAACTTCGCTATCACCGATCTCACATATAAGAGACCAAAGAACACTGCATATATCGAAATCACTGGAACTGCTCTCTCTTATTCAAGCGACCACAAAATCAACGTTTCCTTCTATATCAATAACGGAATAGAAGACGAATGGAAAGAGGTCGCAACCAAAGAATTCGAACTCACCAAAGGTGTTCCATTCGCAATCAGTTCTGGCAATATCACCTATACCAGCACAAGAATGGGTGGTATTAAGGCTGTCATCAAAGAGACAGATGGCATGATGAAAGACAATTCATACACCGTCTTCTCAAATGACACCACCGTCAACACAAGTGCTCTTATCGTCAGTTCCCAACCAACCTTCTTAGAGAACATCTTCAAAGCTTTGAAGGTTAACATCAAAGTCGTATCACCAAGCCAATACAGAAACGATGCATTTGGTTACAACATCTACGTCTTCGACAACTACACCCCTACTGAGGTTCCAGAAGATGGCGCATCAATGTTCTTCGGTCTTTCTAGATCAATCGATATCCTTGGTTTCAAGGTCAACGAGCAAATCACAACCGAACCTGGAACAATTCTTGATTGGTCAACCGATGATACCGACCCACTCTTAAGCACACTTACACGTGGTATCGGTATGAATCGTGCTATCAATATTGAAAAATATTGGAACTACGCCCTTCTTAGCGATTTCACAACCGTCTTAACAGTCAACAGAAAACCAGCAGTCTTCGTTGGAAGAACAACTGATGGACTTTCTCGTGAAGTCATATTCAGCTTCGACCTCCACAACACTGACCTTCCTCTTATCTACGACTTCGTTCCTCTTATGAGAAACCTTGTCGACTACTGCAACCCAAAGACCCTCACCGACTTCGACTATGTCGTCGGCGAAAAGGCAACACTTAACATTGCAGATGACGTAGAAAGACTCGTCCTTACAAAACCTGATGGAACAAACGAAACCATCAACTATGAAGGAAAAGAGCAATACATCTACGAGACTAAGACAGCTGGTGAATACACCCTTACCGTCACTTACACTGACGAAAGAACAAAAGTTATCAATTTCTTCGTTCAACTTGACGAATCAGAAGAGAACACGCAACTTTCTCCTATCTCCTTCGCGATCGCTGAACCAGAAAACATGAAAAGAGCCGATGGTATCTTAGATAACCTTCTCCCTATCATCATCGCAGCAGCAGCATTCTTCGCTGCAGATTGGATTTTATACACTTATGAACAATACTAATGCACAAGTTATAGTTATGAATCCATGGTATGCCTTAATCGCCATACCATTAGTTGCGATCACCATCATCTTCTTCTTTAGACTTCCTAAGATGAAGAGAAAATGGACCAAGAACCTTATCTCTCTTGGCCTCCACTTCTTAATTGCCGCTACCCTTACCCTTACATTCGTTGATATCCAATACCTCTATTCCTCAAAGGAAACAGAACTTGTCGTCCTTGCTGACGTAAGTGACTCCCAAAAGGATTCGATGGAAGACATCAACAATGTCATCACCAAGCTCTATAGCAAGAAAGATAACGCTACAAAGATCTGCGTTGTCGCTTACGCTAAAGAATGCAAGGTTGTCACCGACTTCGGTGGCTCCTACAAAGATGGCATCAAAGCGGTCTTTAACGAAGAAAAGTTCGACAAAACCTCAACAAACATTGAAAAAGCTCTTAAGTTCGCTAACACAAAATACAGTGAGGAATCAGTCAAAAGATTACTCGTTGTTAGCGATGGCATCGAAACCGATGGCAGAGCTTCAAACGTCCTCGATGAGCTCTTAAACAACGAAGTCATGATTGACTGTGTCTATACAAAAGGCGACACCTCATTCAATGAAATCGCAATCACCAAAGTCGATTACGTTGACCGTGTCTTCTTAAACAGAGACCAAAAAGTCGAAGTCACAGTTCGTACATTCAAAGAAGCTCAAATCCACGTCTCCATTATGCAAAACGATGTTGTCTTTGACGCAGCTGATGTCCAAATCAACCGCGGCAACAACAAGATCGAATTCGCTCTTCCTACAGACGTGACTGGCGAATTCACCTACAAAGTTAACATCTCAAACAAGGCAGGAACCCCTACTCTCGATGATCACTACGTTGAAAATAACACTGTTACCTTCAACCAAGACGTCACCGATAAATTCAAAGTTCTCATCCTCAAAAACGAAGAGAGCAAGAATATGAAGCAAGTCTTCGTCGATATGGGTGTCTTCTCTGCAAGCACCGATGTTACCGAGTATTACTACAAGAGCAATGCTCTTTATGAACAACTTGGCCACTTCGCCCTCGATAGACTCCTTTCTTTCGACGAATTCGTCTTCTATGACGTAAACGTCAAGGATATCCCTCACTACGCTGAGTTCATTCCAAACTTATTCACCTGCGTTGCCACTTATGGCAAAACACTCCAAAACTTCGGAGATACCAACCTTCGTGAAATCGATGGCAACGAAATGCTTGAAACATACGCAAGCATGCTTCCGCTTCAACTTGAAAGCTCAGATGAA
The DNA here is from genome assembly GCA_024408335.1 of Bacilli bacterium. GTDB lineage: Bacteria > Bacillota_I > Bacilli_A > RFN20 > CAG-826 > UBA4951. The sequence goes on along the minus strand of JAKSVB010000002.1, from coordinate 22,558 downwards.
AAGGCAGTCGTCCTTAACATCGACGTCTCAGGTTCTATGTCTGGTAACCCTCTTGATCAAGCAAAAGCAGGCGCTATCGCATGTCTCGACATCCTTAACGATTCAGACTACATCGGTATCGTCAACTTCTCTGATACAGGTACAGTTATCCAACCTCTTACATCATTAAATAACGCAACCCAAGTTGAACAAAACATCAACAGCATGCAAACCATCGGCGGCACCCAAATGAACGCCGGTCTTGAAAAGTGCGAAGAGCTTCTTGCTAACACCACCTTCGAATACAAATACGTCATCACCCTTTCCGATGGCGAACCATTCGAACGTGACGATGAAATCATCACACAAGTTCAAAAGATGGCTGATCAAAACATCGTTTGTTCATTCATCAACATCGATAACCCAAGCGGTGAAACTCTCCTTACCACTCTCGCTGATGCAGGTTATGGTGAATATTACTTCTGTAACAACGTCAACGACCTTGTCGATATCATGATCGCTGCTGTCGATATCAAGACCCTTTCTAACCAAGTTTCCAACAAAGATTGCCCTGTTCAAGTCGCAATCAAAGAGGATCCAACCGTTGAAGGTGTCAATGAAGAAGACCTCGTTCCACTTCGTGGCTACTATGTCGCCCGTAGAAAGAACGACGCTACAACAGTTCTCACAACCCAATATCAAATCGTTGATCATGGCCAAGTCGTTGGCACAACCACCGTTCCTCTCTTCTCATACTGGAAATTCGGTAAAGGTTCTGTCTGCGCATTCACTTCCAACCTCGGAAACTGGTCAAGCGTCTTCAGATCAACCCAAAGCGCTAAGAAATTCTTCCGCAACGCTTGGGATGTCATGCTTCCAGAACGCGCTTCACACGATCTTCTCCAGTTCACCTATGACACACATGGCGCAACAACAGACGTCCATGTCTTCGCAGGCGAATCTGTTAAGCCAGTCGATTTAATTGGCAAATCAAATGTCGTTCTCGAAATGAGCGAGCCAGGAAAGACCGAAAAAGTCTCATTCCAACTCGTTTACGATGGAACACAGTATAGCGCTAACATCCCAACCGAGATGGTCGGTACCTACAAGTGCCACATCAAATACGTTGAGAAGAAGCAGCTTATCAACCTCGAAGTCATCGATAACCCAATCGGTGAAGGAGATTTCGACCTCTACTTCAATTATTCGAGCGAATACAACGTCTTCGACTTAAGCGAAGGCGACCTCCTCTATAAGATTGCCACCAACAGCGAAAACGTTAAGATTAACGACGCTAACTACGAGGCTCTTGGAGCAGAAATCGAAAACAGAAGCTATCGTTCAACCAATATGTGGTTCCTTCTTGGAACACTCGCTCTCTTCTTAGCAGACGTCTTTGTCAGAAAAGGCGAACCAAAGAGAAAGAAAGCAGAATACACTGTTGGCGAAAACAGAATGTAGTTCTAACTCAAAACTGACCGCAGCAATGCGGTCTTTTTTGTTGCCTGATATTTTACTTATCTTAATGAAGATTCTTCTTATTGGCCCTTTTATGCGCGTGTACGCGTGTGTATTAATATGTTATTGGATTCTATTTAGACGATTGGGCTGATAGTTTGAACAACGGCAAAAGAAAAGGCTCCGTTATCGGGAGCCTTTAGAAATTTTGTCCGTTATTTTTTTGGAGAAGTGAGGGTAACTTCCATGTAGCAATAGATGGTTCTATCAGCGGTTGGAAGCGATGATTCGTTTGGATCATATGTTCCATACACGTCAGCGGTGATTTTGTAGTTGTCGCTGAATGTCTTGCTGTATGTGTAGACATAAGTTTGGACGCCACTCTTATTTTGTTTGGAAGTCGATTTGGAGTAAGTCCATTGACGCGCTGCGGTAAGATAGTTATTTCTTACGGCATTGGTGATGTCTCTTTCATGTGAAGACCAATCGCCGCCTTTGATTTTAACTTTGTTGCCTGGAGCGACATCGGCCTCTTCTTTATAAACGCCAAGATAGCAGTATGGAAGAGCGTGAGGAGCTTGAATATTGACGCTTGCCAAGACTTCTTTTGTTGAGTCGTTCCATGAACGGGACGGTGGGATCTTGAACGTTTCTTCGAAGTAGATCTCTAAATATGGGATTTGGCTATTGTCTCTGGTGTTTTGTTTGCCATACATCTTAAGTTGGATGCCAAGATCTTCTTCAATAGCGTCAAGTGTCCAAGTTGGGGTTCTGCCATCTTCGAAATAGACTTGATTATATGTAACATCCCAACCTGCAAGTTCATAGGTTGTTTTGGTATTGTAGACCAATGTTCTGTCGTATGAACCGGTTGTGTAGATAAGAAGGTGGGCTGCAATGCCTCCTGATTTCTTGACATTAACCGCTTTGAAGTCGCCTTGAAGGTCAATGAATGGGATGGCGTTGCCTCCACAGTAATTGGTAATTTCTTCGCCAAGGGCAGGAAGTGCTGACCAGCCTTCAGTGTAATCAGGTTTAGAAAGGGAGATTTGGGATTCTGAATTTGGTTGGCTCTCGCTAACTGAATCGCCGCTAATTGGATCGGTGTTGCCAGCTTGACTTTGGTTAGCGTTTGAATCAACGCTACTTTGCGTTTCATTTGCTCCACAAGCTGCTAATCCCAATAAAGCGCTAATCGCCAAAATAGAGATTTTCATTTCTTTCTTAAGCATATAGTAATACCTCCTTTTTCGCCCTGTTTCAGGGTTGTTTTTATATGATACACACGTACGTGCAAAAGGAAATGATTATTTTCATTAAGTTCTTCACATTTACTCCTTCAAAAAATAATTAGCAAAAATTGCAATTAATTGTTGAAATTGTCAAAGTCGTTTCTATAATGCCCTCATAAATCAAAGAAAACCCATTGAAAGGAGGGTCAATTTATGAAGAAAAAGACTAGCGGCATCTTGCTCCTTAGTACCTTCGCAGCCATGGTACTTGCAGGATGTGGCACAAAGCCAGCAACTTCAACTGAAGGTGGTTCATCTGTAGCACCTGGCACATCAGTTGATGGCGGAACTTCAAACGCTGGAACAAGCAATACTGCAGGCACTTCTACCACAAGCCAAGCAGGCACTTCAACAACAAGCCAAGCAGGCACTTCAACAACTAGCCAAGCAGGTGGCACTTCAACACCTGTTGCATCAAGCTCAAGTCAACCAGCAGCATCAAGCAGCACTCAACAAACTTGGCAACAACTCGGCTTATGTGGCCAATACAACGGTGGTATGGCTTCACTTATCATCAATACCGACAACACCACCAGCTGGGGCACATCAGCAGACAAATTCCCAGCAACAATGACCGCCCTTCCAAATGGCGTTTATCACATCCAATCTGCAGCAAGCGTTGCTGAAGAAGATCGTGTCGACGTCTACACCGACGGCACTATGGCTCACGTCGTCCACGATGAAGGCAGCCTTGACAACTACGTCATGGACAAAGGCGCTACAGGCGCTGCTGCAATGGCATTTGCAGAAACCGAGGATGAAACTTCATTCTTCGGCGCTGTCGAAACATCAAACGGCCACTGGAAATATTTCCAAAACAACAACGGCGCCTACACATTTAACATTGGCTTGACCTTAGAAGCAGGCACCAATATCAATGGCTTAGGCGGCATCTTCTCTGTCGGAAGTGGCGCTACCGCAAAATCATACCGCGTCACCACTCCAGCCGCAGGTGAAGGCGGATTTGCAAAAATCGAATTATTCAACTTAACCACCGCTGTCTATCACGGTGATAATGGCGACCTCGTCATCGGCAAAACCGAAGGCGGCGAACTCGCATTCGCAAAACTCGAAGGCAACGAACTCTTCGGCGCTACACTTGATGGCAACGCACTCACCGTTAAGGGCACCGAATACACCGTTGGCGTTGACGCAAACGGAAATCCTTCAAAGATCTACCAAGCAACCGTTTATACTCTTGAATTGATCGCTGGTCGTTATACTGCAGGAGAAGGAACAGTTGCCGAAACATTATTCCACGAGCTTACTGGAAATAGCGGCACCTACCAAGTCGAAGTCGGAGCAGATGGTAACTTATGGGCATCATTCAGATCCGATACAGTCGGCGGCGTCCTCCATGTCACAGAAACAATCCAAGTCCACGGTGGCACAAGCACATTAGGATGGGATACAAACATCGCTATCTACAAAGTCACACCAACCACTGACTACTCAAGCACAACTACAGGCGGAGCTTCAGGCTGTGTCCTTAACGAAGACGATGGTTACAACCCATGTCAATCTGACCTCGCCATTCAAAAAGGCGTTACCTACGTCATCAAAATCGGCGCTTATGCTGATAGAAATAAGAGCTATGACGGAACAGGTTCTTCCTGCGCTGGTCAAGTCGAAGAAATCGAATGGACATTCACTCCAAACACAGTCGACACATACACAAGCGCTGACGGCGACGTTGTCATCATTGAAAAAGCTGGAACAAACATCGTTAGTGTTGACATTAACGGCGCTGTTACCACCAGTTACTCAATCGATGGCGCTGGAACTACACTCGTCACCAAAACATCAGCTATCGATCCTGAAGATCCATCAAACACTTCAACTATCATCACAACTACAACCATCGTATTAGATTCAGCAAATCACACATGCACAATGACCAGTGATTCCGAATCTCAACGTTTATTCAACCCACTTACCACCACTAACCCAACCTATAACGGCGTTACCGGAATCGATGGTGCAATGTGGACCGTCTTCGTCGCTCCAGCTGATGGCGTCCTTTCAGCTACAGCAAGCGATTGGCAAAACGTTGATGACGTCTTAGATTGCTACATCTATGATCCAGCTACAACCGATCCTACAACATGGACCTCTTCAAACTACTTCAAGCACTCAGACCATACAACCTCAATGGAACCAGAGTATTTTGATGCATTTGAAGTCCAAGCAGGTAAGATGTATGTCTTCAAGCAATACAAATATGGCGCTTTCAAGACCTATGGCGTTGATTGCAATGATAACTCATTAAAAGGTGTCTCATTAAGCATCACAATTTCATTCTCTGCTTTAACAAACAAGGTTTACACCTGTGCTGGTCAAGCAGACTTAAAACTCTCATTCTCAGATGAAGGCCTCTACTCAGCAAAACTCGGAACAACCGCTCTTGCTGGATATGCATTAAGCGACGATCAAACAACCTTAACAATCAAAGGTACATCAACCGTCAATGATGGCGCAAACCCAACCAAGACATCAACCGACACTGTTTACACCCTTGATAACGCGACAGGAACCTACGTCAAAACAACTCCAACAAACACTGAGAACATCTTCGTTGATTTAACCGAAACAAGCACCGAAATGTCAGGCATCACTGGTAATGACGGTAACATCTGGGCTAGATTCGCTCCAACTCAAGACGGATTCATCACTCTCAGAGAAAAAATCAGCTGCTACCCAACAAGCTCAACCTACATCACTATCTTCGAGCAAGACACCACTCCAGCAGCTACCGATTACACAAGCACAACTGGTACAAACGCTAAGAAATATGCTTATAGCACCTACAACACCAAGGCTGTAGCAATTGAAAACTTCCCTGTCTTAGCAGGCCACACCTACATCATCAGAGCAGGTTACGGCTCATCATACAGCTACACAGGTACCGCTTATGGAGGAAAAGGCGTCACCGAAAAGGTTACATTCAACTTCGCTACACCAGATGTCGAAACATATCATGGTGCTGAAGGCGACCTCAAGATCACAATGCTTAACGACGAACCATACAAGGCCGTTGTTGGTGATGATGAAACAACCGCTATCACCTATCAAGGTGGCGAAATGAATGCCGCTGGAACCGAACTCAAAGTTGAAAGAGTCTGGTTAGATAACGCCGATCCTGCTGATCCAAAGAAAGCAACCACCAAAAAGACATTCACTCTTGATGGTGTCAACCACACTTACACCGTTGTCACAGACGAAGTTAAAGAATCAGTCTGCAAAAAATTAACTGCAGCTGACACCGAATACGAAGATCTCCTTGGCGACGATGGCAACCTCTGGGCAACATTCACCGCTCCATCAGACGGCATGATGAAAGTCTCAGAAGAAATCAGCTACGCTTCATACTATGGTTACATCACCATCTATGAATTAAGCTCAACATTCACCCTTGCTGATTGCACCGGCACAAGTTCTACTGCAACTGGCGTTGTTGGTTATAAGTCATGTTCATCAAGCGATCACGCTGTTACAATCAGCGTCGTTGCTGGAAAGACATACGCTATCAAAGTTGGCGCTTATAGCAGCTACACACCTCTTTCAGAAATCACAACTCCAAACACCTATGCAAGTTCAAACGAAAAGTTAGGATTTGAATTCACACCATACGTTGCTACCGAGTACACTGACGGAGAAGGCAATACCCTTACCGTCAACACCTTAGGTTCAACATATAAGTCAACCACCTATAACGGCGAATCATTCAACGCAACCCGTTCAACAGATGGCTTAACCTACACCAAGAAAGGAACACCAACTCTCAACGAAGAAGGCGATCCAGTTATCTCTTGGGCAGACGAAACCTACACACTTGACGCTGAAGAACACACCTTCACAAAAACCGAAGAACAACACAACCTTGAAATCGTTCAAGGAACCATTGATGCTGTTCCAGGAAGCGTTGATGCTACAACCCTTGTAAACGGTTCAGCAGTTGTCAAATTCGTTGCTCCAGCAGATGGCAGCGTTACATTCACCACTGCATTTGCTACCGCAGTTGACTGTGCATTCGGTATCTACACCGACAGAATGTGTACAGTCTTAGCACAAGGCGCAACAATGTACGATGGTGGCTCAGGCTCAACCGAAAGCCAAACCATTAATGTCACAGCAGGTCAAACCTACTATGTCAAAGCTGCTGCTTTCGCAGTAAGAAGTTACGCATTAACCAACTTAACAGCTGGTTCATCATTTGTTGGCAAAAACGTCACAATCTCAGTAGCTTAATCACTTATAAGCTATAGGCCTCGAGAAATCGAGGCCTTTTCTTTTTCTCTTTTTTGTTGCGGATTATTCGATTAATGACTATCATTTCTTAGTTTAAAAAACTAAGGGAGGATTTACCTATGAATATCAGAAATGTCGCTATTATCGCTCACGTTGACCATGGTAAAACCACTTTAGTCAACTCGCTTTTCACTTCTAGCCACACCTTTAGAGAAAATGAAGCCATCCATGACCGAATGATGGACTCTAACCCTATTGAAGCAGAACGTGGCATCACAATCTTAGCTAAAACCACATCAATCGTTCATAACGACACCAAAATCAACATCGTCGATACTCCAGGGCACGCTGACTTCGGAGGCGAAGTCGAACGTATCATGCACATGGTCGATGGATGTCTTCTTGTCGTCGATGCATATGAAGGCACAATGCCTCAAACAAGATTCGTTTTGAAGAACGCTCTTGAAAACCACATCAAGCCAATCGTCGTCATTAATAAGATCGATAGACCTAACGCCAACGCTCAAAAAGCCATCGACGAAGTCCTTGACTTATTCATCGAACTTGGCGCACCAGATGAATTCCTTGATTTCCCTGTTTGCTTTGTTTCAGCGCTTAACGGCACATCCTCAATGGATCCAGACCCAGCAACCCAAAAGCCAGGCATGGAACCACTTCTCGATTTAATCGTAAAACATATTCCTGAACCAATTTGCGAACCAGAAAAGCCATTCCAATGGCAAAGCGCACTTCTTGACTATAACGATTTCGTCGGAAGAATCGGTATCGGTACAGTTAGACGTGGCCACATTAGAGTAGGCGAGCAAGTCACTGACGTTAGAAAAGATGGCTCAACCCAAAACTTCAAGATCATGAAGCTCTTCACATTCCATGGCATGTCAAGAAACGAAGTAAGCGAAGTCGAATCAGGCGACATCTGCGGTATTGCAGGCCTTCCTGATATCGGTGTCTCTGATACAGTCTGTGAGATGGGACACGCTGAAGCATTACCACCACTCCGTGTCGATGAACCAACCCTTCAAATGGAATTTGGCACCAACTCTTCCCCAATGAGAGGACAAGATGGCAAGAAAGTCACAGCACGTGTCATCGAAGAAAGACTTTACGCAGAAACCCAAAGAGACGTCTCTCTTAAGTTCAGCAGAGTCCCTAACAAAGAAAGCTGGATCGTCTCAGGTCGTGGCGAACTTCATCTCGGCGTCTTGATCGAAAACCTTAGACGTGAAGACTACGAACTCGAAGTCGCAAAACCTCAAGTCATCCTTAAGGAAATCGACGGAGTGGAATGCGAACCATTCGAAGACCTCCAAATCGACGTTCCAAACGAATTCGTCGGAAGCATGATGACTTCCCTTGGTGAAAGAGGCGCATCACTTGTCACAATGGATGATAATGGCCTTAACACAAGACTAGTCTACGTTATCCCTTCAAGAGGCTTAATCGGTTTCGTCTCTAACTTCCTTACCATGACCAAAGGTTATGGCATCATCAACCACGTCTTCAAAGAATATCGCCCAGTCTATAACCATGAACTTGGCGAAAGAAACATCGGCGTTCTTGTCTCAACCGACAAAGGACCTGCAACCGCATATGCGATGCAGAAAGTCGAAGAGCACGGCACAATGTTCATTGCTCCAGGTGAAATCTGCTATGAAGGCATGATTATCGGCGAACACCGCTACCCAAGCGATTTAGCAGTCAACTGCACCCAAGCAAAGCCAATGACCAACGTCCGTTCTTCAACAAAAGACACCACAGTCGTTCTTAAGGCCCCTAGAAAGATGACTCTTGAAGCATGTCTTGATTACCTTAACCACGATGAACTCGTTGAAGTCACTCCTAGCGCTATCCGAATGAGAAAACGTATTTTAAGCACTCCAGACAGAAAGAAATACGACGCTCACCAAAAGGCTCTTAAAGAAGCTCAAGGCAATAACTAATCCACAAAGGCAACAAATCAAATGTTGCCTTTTTATTATCGAAATAGTGAAAAGGACAAAACAAAAGAGTAGATTCGCTTTTCTACTCTTTGATTGTTTTGTTAATGGCGATTAATCTAGTTCGAAATATCTCTTAATAGCGTCGTTAATCTTTTCTTTGACTCTATCATCGGTAATTGATGATACTTTCTTGCAAAGGCGGCTTTCCGATACGGTTCTAATCTGTTGTAGCATGAGAACGCTGCTTCTAGGGAGCCCGCTTTCAAAAGTGGATAAGAAGACTTCCGTTGGGTATATTCTTGTGCCAATCTTGACGGAAGAAAACGGGATGCAGGTAAAAACAGTAAGATTGTCATTAACGGCGTTATTTGAAATCACTAAAACAGGACGTATTCCTTTTTGCTCGCTTCCTTCGGTAGGATCAAGACTCAAATACCAAATATCCCATTTCTTTACCATTCATAGTCCTCCCCTAAAATGAGCTTTTCCATTTCAAGATCGGATTTTTCGAATTCTTCTTGAACGCCCATGGTCCTATTCATAAACTCAGGATCTCTTTTTGCTTTTTCCATTTCTAGCGCGTAAAGCTCGCTTCTTTTTTCTTTGATATATCTGTCGAGAGCGATATTTATGCCTTCTGTTACGGAACTAATTTGTCCGAGCTTAACTAAATATTCTAGTTGTTCTTTGCAGTATTTATTGATGTTTATGGTGCTTTTAATGGTTGCAGTATTCATTAGCAAGCTCCTTTCTTATCTACGGTTATTATACTTAGGACAATATTCTTTGTCCATATGCTTTGACCATATGTTTAGACCATACCAACTTATAATTGATTAAGCGATCATTTTTGTTTATCGCTTATAACCTTTTAAAGAAATCGGTGAACACATCGAAATAACGAGAAACTAGGGTCATTACTTTTGTATAATTAAGTCATGAATCCAATAACGAAAAAACTATTTGACCTTCGTGATGAGAAATACGCCGAGTTTCAGGCAAAACTAACCCCTACTGCATCAAAAGATACAATAATCGGAGTTAGGGTCCCTCTTGTTAGGAACCTTGCCAAGGAGCTAACTGGAAGCAAAGAGGCAAATGACTTCATCCATGATCTTCCTCATACGTATTATGATGAGAATATGCTTCATGGGCTCTTATTAAGCCAAATTAGGAACTTTGACGCGTGTGTTAGGGAAATAGACGCTTTTCTCCCTTACATCGATAATTGGGCCGTTTGTGACATCACTTCCCCTAAAGTATTTGGTAAGCATAAAGAAGAATTCCTGCCTTTCATCAAAAAATGGGTGAAAAGCAAAGAAACGTATAGATGCAGGTTTGCGATTGAGATGCTTATGTCATTCTATCTCGACAAAGACTTCAAACCTGAGTATCTAGATATCGTTTCATCCATTCGTAGTAAGGAATATTACGTCAATATGATGATCGCTTGGTTCTTTGCGACCGCTTTAGCGAAGAAATGGGAAAGTGCGATAAAGATCATTGAGAATAACGTTCTAGATGTTTGGACGCATAACAAAACCATCCAAAAAGCCAGAGAATCATATCGAATCACTCCTTCTCAAAAAGAATATCTAAAATCTTTGAAAAGATAACGATTCCAAACGGTTTAAGGCGATATCTCGGTCTTTGGGGTGATAAAGGCTACTTTAATAGTCTTTTCTTCTCATCTGATTTCTTAAGGGCGTTAATGATGCCTTTACCAAAAGCATCGTATCCTTCAGAATCGAGATTTGAATTTTTTTCGTATGCCTTTTTGATATCAAGTGCGTATTTTCTAATGAGATCGAGAGATGGAGCCTTTTTGCCTTTCTCGGTTAAACTTTCAAGGATTTCACTTGACGGTCTAAAAAGGAAGACTGTTCCATAATGCTCTCCAAGTTTTGCGTAGAGTTCTTTCTTGCTTCCTATTGATCCTTTTAGTGAGTCTTTAAAATCTTTGTTAATTGTATCGTTAAATTTGCCATTTAACTCTAGTGGAAAGCCTTCAGTGTCTTCTACTACATTGAAGATGTGCGTTCCAATGTTTTCGATGCGATTGTCTCTTTTACTCGAGAAAACACAGACGATTTCGCCAGATTCTGATTTAACCTTTCCTGTAAGATATTTCCAATCCTTTTTATTAGGATCTTCTCCAAGGCTAACGTTGTGGCCTTCTGCCTTAACGAGATCGAAGTATTGATTGATGATGACGTATCCCACGCGGATAGCGCCGTTTTCTTTGACATGAGTGTGGAACCAAACGCCTTTGACCCATACTTTTTTCTTGCTCTTGATCCATTTGTTTCTACGGCTATTGGACACCAAGGTGATGAGATATTTGATTAAGAAGGAGGAGCCAAAAGAAAGAAGAACCGCAGCACCTGCTTGTACGAGTGATTGCATATCTTCACTTAATCCAGGAATTACGATAACCGATTTGATGATTGCGACCGCACTTGTGATCAGAGTGACGATTGCAATAAAAGGTTTGAAATCGTTTGTCGCGGCTTTGCCGTTATCACCCTCTCTAACGAGAGATTCGTCCATTGGATCTTTAAAAAGAGAAAGTTTTTTCATAATATCTGCCCTCTGATATTGTTTATTTGTTTTTTAATTAGTTATGTTTTTTGATCGTCTCTAGAATCGAATCATGGATGATTCCATTGCTAGCTATGCATGAAGTAGGTTTTGAGAAGTCGATTGGATTGCCGTCATAGTCGGTAATCTTTCCTCCTGCTTCTTGGAGGATTAATGAACCTGCTGCAAGGTCCCAAGGCTTAAGCTTCTTTTCGAAGTAGCCATCGATTCTACCGTCCGCGATGAAGCAAAGATCCAAAGCGCTTGAGCAGATACGACGAATATCGACGCATTTCATGAATATGTCTTTAGCGATTGCAAAGCTTGTAGCGGCTTCTTCTTTTCTAGTTGAACCAGCACCGAATTCAATGATCGATTCGCTTAATGGTCTATCTGATACATGAATCGGCTTGTCATTAAGGAATGCGCCTTTTCCTAAACGGGCTACATATGTTCTTCTTGAGAATGGGTTATATACAATACCGAATACGATCTTGCCATCTCGGTATAATCCAAGAGAGATGCTACTCATTTCATATCCATAGACAAGGTTTGTGGTACCATCAATCGGATCAAGAATCCAGCAAGGATCGGATAACTGTCCGTTTTCTTCTTCAGAGAAGAAGCCAATATCAGGATAAAGCTTATGAAGCTCTTCCCTAAGATATTTGCTGATGCCAGTATCGACGGCTGTAACAAAGTCAGCCTCGCCTTTCATATGAACATCTTTTTTAGCGTCGGGATTCTTAACTATTTCTCTGCTTCTTTTTACGAGAGCGATTACTTTTTTATAATCCATAAGCTCACCTCTACTCGTCTATGAATAGACCTTTTCTTTATTTTAAAGAAAGAGCGAAGAAAAGGAAATACTACCGAGTGTACTTTTTTCCCTGAAATTAAAAACTTCCCATCAGTGATGAGAAGTGATTAATGATTGCTATTCCCCTGCTTTGGTAAATAGAGATCTATGTAGTCGAAATTGGCCTAGCAGTGGCTTCATTATTTCTCTAAGAGTTTCTTAAGGGATTCGATCTTAACCGCAAGAGCGAAAACTCTTGTGGCTTTTTTGAGTTCCTTTAAGGTAGGGTATGAAGGAGCGATACGGATGTTGTTGTCTTTAGGATCGGTGTGATATGGGAAGGAGCTTCCGGCTGGAGTTAAGATGAGGCCTACGCTTTTGCATCTAGAGACGATGGCTTTTGCAGTGCCATCCATTCCTGTGAAAGATATGAAGTATCCTCCATGAGGCTTGGTCCATGAGGACACGCCAAGTTCTCCAAGCTCTTTGGTAAGAATCGATTCGACGAGTTCGAATTTTGGAGCGAGGATCATCGCGTGTTTCTTCATGTGTTCCATGACGCCGTTAAGGTTCTTGAAGTAACGGACGTGTCTAAGCTGATTGACTTTATCGTGACCGATTGTTTGAACGCCAAACTGCTTTTGGATGTCGGCGATGTTATTCTCGCTAGTTGCGATTGCAGCGATACCACTTCCTGGGAAGGAGATCTTTGAGGTGCTTGTGAATTTGTAGACCATGTCTGGATTTCCAGCCTTCTTGCATTCATCAAGTATCTCAAGAAGGAAGTCTTCGTTATTCATATCGAGGTGATGGACGCTATAAGCGTTATCCCAGTAGATTCTGAAATCTTTGGCTTTTGGTTTTAAGGAAGCGAATCTTCTAACGACTTCGTCGCTATAGGTGACGCCGCTTGGGTTCGAATACTTTGGAACGCACCAAATGCCTTTGATGTATTCGTCTTTGGAAACGAGATCTTCGATCATGTCCATGTCTGGGCCATTCTCATCCATTGGGATGTTAATCATCTCGATACCAAAATATTCGGTGATGGCGAAGTGTCTATCGTATCCTGGAACTGGGCAAAGCCACTTGATTTTAGGAAGCTTGCACCATGGAGTGCTTCCCATGACGCCATGAGTCATACTTCTAGCGATGCAGTCATACATGATGTTAAGCGATGAGTTGCCATAGATGATGATATTCGATGCAGGGACTTCGATGATGTCACCTAAGAGCCTCTTGCATTCGCTGATGCCCATGAGGGTGCCGTAGTTACGGCAATCGATTCCGCTTTCGCAGTCGAGGTTGGAATCGCTAGAAAGGACATCCATCATACCCATTGAGATATCAAGCTGCTCTTGGCATGGCTTACCTCTAGACATGTCGAGTCCTAAGTCGCTTAAAGCGCTCCACTCCTCTTCGAGAGTGTTGAGTTCGTTTTGTAATTTTTCTTTTGAGAGTTCTAAGTATCGCATAGGGGAATTATACAAGTCCTTTCGTTTTTGTTAAGAATTATTCTTTGACTTCTTCTTTCTTTTCGGTGAGTTTCATTAAAAGCCTAAAGAAAAGCGAACCGGCTGAGTTACCGATAATGACAAGAAGGAGATTAAGAAGAAATGCTGGAGCCCACGTGAACGAAAGGCTCATGTAGAACATGTTGGCGATACAGTGAGATGCGCCGATAAAGACAAAAGATGCGGTTGCTAGCCATAGGCCAAGTGTTCCGCTGACTCCGCCTTTCTTTTTGAAAATGTCGACGGCGATAAAGACTAAGAGGCCACATACAAAGCCTTTAGCAAGGGCGACACCTGCATCTAAGAATGAAGAGACGCCACTAACGAAGACCCCTGCGTCATTGCCAAAGCCTTCGATTGGCATGAATACAAGTCCCATAAAGACTGCGCCAATGAAGTTACCTAAGAACATAGCAAGAAGAGATAAGGCGTAATCTTTGTTTGTGTTATCTAAAAGATAACCGATCTTGCCAGTATAGAGATTTAGGCCGAATGAACAAACGGTGATAAGTCCCACAGGGAAAAGGAAAGCACCGATGACTCTAGCTAAAGCTAGATCGGTGATGAAGAGTCTAGCAGCGACATTAGCGGCCGCTCCAAGAGATATAGCGACACCAGCAAGGATGCCAAGAATCAAATTTCTAAGGAATGGTTTCATAATTATTTAACAAGTAAGAATTCCCTAATGACTTCGCCAACGATATCAGCAGCGATCTCTGCATTTGCCTCATATTCATCGCTATGGTTTTCAGCGTCGCTAATTGCGCGAATCGCTGCAAAAGGAACGCGGTTAGCGTAGCAAACTTGGGCCACTGCTGCGCTTTCCATATCGACGCAGTATGGTTTGAATGTTTCTTGGATTAAGGCTTTTTTGTTCTTTTCCGAAACAAAGAGGTCACCAGAAACCATGACGCCATAGCTTGCTTTTGGAGCGGCCTTCATGAGTTTGGTGTTAATGGTGTTATATGTCTCAAGGTAGACTTTGCCAATGCGAGGGAGAAGTCCCATAGGTTCTCCGATGGCGGTTGTATCGAAGTCATGTTGAGCAAGCTTTGAAGCGATGACGATACTATGAAGTGGAGCGGCCTTGATATCAAGAGAGCCAGCAACACCTGCAACGATTAGGCCTTCGATGCCAGGGAACTTGTCGATTGTCGCTTGAGCCATTGATGCGCTAAAGACTTTGCCAATGCCACAAAGGACAACAAGGAAATCGACTCCTTCATATGAGGCTTCGACGAATTCTCCAAGGGCGAACTTGGTTCTTTCTTTGATGGTGACGCCTTTTAAGAGGGCTTCTTCCTCTAAAGGCATAGGTGTGATGAATGCGTACATAGGCTAACTCCTTTCATTCAATGTTTCTTTTATCTATTTCGAGTTGGGCTTTTAGGTCTTCTAACGAATCGAATTTCCTCTCGTTCCTAAGATACTTAAGGAATCCTACTTCGATCTCTTTATCGTATAGGTCTTCGTTTAAGCCTCCGATATATGTTTCGACGATTCTTTTATCTAGGGCTCCTACTGTCGGATTCTTACCAACATTGGTGATCCCTAGATATTCCATATTATTAATATGGACTCTTGTTTTGTAAACGCCACTTTTAGGGAGAAGGTAATCTTCATCTAGCTCTAAGTTTGCGGTTGGGAAAGATATGGTTCTGCCATTACCTAAGCCCTTAATGACTTTGCCTTTAAGAGAATAAGGCTTGCCTAAGAGAGTCATAGCCTCTTCTACTTTCCCTTCGAGAATGTCCTTATAAATATCTCTGGAGCTTACTTTCTTTTCGTTTATCTCGAGCAAAGGGCAAACCATTACATCGAAATCTTTCTTAAGATCTTCTACTTTTCCTTCTTTGCCTTTGCCAAATGTGTAGTCCTCTCCGACAACGATATGAGTTGGCGAGAGTTTTTTGAGGAATCCGATGAACTCATCTTTCGTGTGGTTAAAGAAAGAGAGATCGTTATCGACGACGAAGAAGTGCTTCACTCCTAATTCTTCGAAACGTTCGATTTTTTTGTTTAGTGGGGTGAGTTCGTAATGCTTAACGCTAGGCTCAAAAACATCACGAGGGTTTCTTTCAAAAAGAAGCACCCCTACTTCATCAACTAGTTCTAAGGCTTTTTTAACAAGTGACGCATGTCCTAAATGCACTCCATCGAAAGCGCCTAGAATCAGCGTCCCTCCAAAAGGAAGGAATTCTTCATCTATCGAAATATTGTATTTCTTCATTAGAAGAGCCCCCTTTCAGAAACGAAGACGTTCTCTTCTTTTCTTACGTAAACTGCAACAAGGCTATTCTCATAGACGAGAAGCACTTTGTCGTGTTTGGTGTTTAAGTGAAGCTTAACGCCGTTCATGGCTTTAGCCTTCGCTGTTTCGTTTAAAGAAAGCTTAGGAAGATTAATGAATGACGTTCCTTCTACGATATCTTCATCAAGGACGTCATCGATATGCTTTGCGTCTTTCACATCAATATCCCCGATTGATGTTCTTCTTAGAGAAGAAAGAAAACCAACAGTTCCTAATTTACTAGCGATATCTTCTCCAAGAACCCTGATATATGTTCCTTTTGAGACTTTAGCAACGAATCTAATCTCATTTCCTTCGATGCTTCCAGAAATCTCGTGGACCGTTATCTTACGAGGCTTAAGCTCAACGACTTCCCCTTTTCTAGCGGCCTTATACATTGGGACCCCATTGATTTTGATCGCGCTATACATTGGAGGGACTTGTTCGCTTTCGCCTAAAAAGGAAGCAAGGACTTCATCAAGTTTTTCTTTTGTGATTTCTGGGATTTCTTTTTCTTCTATGACTTCCCCTTCTGGATCTCCAGTTGAGGTCTTTTTTCCTAGCACCAAAGTGGCTTCATATGTTTTATCGCCATCTTCGATATATGGGAGAAGCTTAGTTCCTTTGCCAATTGCGACGATTAATAGCCCTGTAGCAAAAGGATCGAGGGTGCCTAAATGACCCACGGAATGCGTGAGGAATCTTTTTCCGAGCACATTATCTACTTTTCTAGATGTGTAGCCTCTTTCTTTATCAATTAAAACAATTCCGTTAACCATCGCTTCTATTTTATCTTTTTAAGAAGAACTTAAAAAGAAAAACCAGGAAGAATTCTTCCTGGCCATCTTTAGATGATTGTTTACTTATAGAAAGCAACTGCTGCAACACTGATCTCGGTTGAATCCTTGATGGAGATCTTGATGGTGTGGCTTCCTGCTCCGACGGTTAAGTCTGCGAGTTTGCAGGTTGTGTAGTAGTCGTTTCTTGGGGAAGTTGCAAAGCCTAAGTCACTTGTTGTGAAGTTATTAGATGCAACGCCTGTAACTTCGGTCGTGTCGAGCATGACTTTGAATTTGTTCTTTAAGGTCATGCTTGTTTGAGTTGAGACGAAGGTGAGATACACGCTGGCGGAACCTGCAGCTGTTGGGTTGACAGTGAAGTCGATTGACTTGCTGCTTGAGTTAAGTTTGACACCGCCATTGAATGGGTTTCTAGCGTTTGATTTTGATGTGGTTGCAACACCTGTAAAGGTGCTGTTTCCATTTAAGACTAAGTTGTCTTTGTCGAATTGGGCAATCTTGCTTGATTCCATGCTTCCTTTGGTGCCTTCGGTCATGATGTCGATGATGCTATCGAGGTTAGCCTTTGGAACGCCAGCGGTTGCTAAGAAGTTATAGACCTTTTGTTGGAGGTTAGCGCCTGGATAGGTCTTAAGGGTTGCGATGTAGCCCTTTGTTGAGTCGTCGTTATCTTGGCCACAAGTTGAGGTTTTACCGATTCTTCCGAAGTTTGAGAAGAGGTAGTCTTGGTAGATGTCGTGCTCGGAAACGCCAAGGAGAGCGTTAAGGAGAAGACCGATCATACCAGTTCTATCGGTACCGATACGGCAGTGGAACATGATTGGGTAGTTGTTTCTATCTGCGAAGAGGTTGATGGTACGGATCATTGGGATGATGTTTCTGAACATCAAGTTCTTGCCGCCTTGGTATTCCATAGCAGCGTGGACGAACTTAACTGAGCTTCCAACAGGTGAGGTTGTGCCTGAATTGAAGCCAAGTTCACGAAGTTCGACTTCGGTCTTCATGCCGAGTTGATCTGCTAAAACCTTTTTGCCTGCTGCAGTGATGTTACATTGTGATTGGCTATCGACTGGAGCGCCAGTACGGAAGATAAGACCTTGTTTGATCTTGCCACCGTTGATGGTTGTTTTGCCACCCATATCACGGCAGTTGGTCATGCCGTCGACTTTGAGGTTACGGATGTTATTTGCAGCTGTATCGAGTTGGTTAACAGCACTGATTTCTGGATCGCCACTGGTGTAAAGAGCTTTGACTCTATAGAAATAGTGAGTTCCGATCATGAGGTTATTGAAGTTAACGGATGCTGAAGTCGATTCAAATGACATGACGTCTTTGGTGAAGGCGGTGTCGGTTGCGAATTCAGCAACGTACTTAGAGAATGTTCTTCCGTCAGCTTTAGTGTGGGTCCAAGTTAATTGGGTATCGGTTGGATCGCTTTGGTGAGAGTTATTCTCGGTGTGGAAGGTGCTTCTAAATTGGCTTTCTGTGAGGGTTGTGTAGTCACCACTATAATCGATGAAAGCTTTTTGATCGGCTGTGTGGTTATCGATTGGCGCGGTGAAGGTCTTGACGTTAGAGAAGGCGCCGCTTCCTGCTGGAAGTGATTCTGCTGGAACGCTTGAAGAAGAGCCTTGTTGGCCGCCAGCAGTCTTGCCAACGAGTCTAAGGCCACGGATGAAGATTGCGTAACCGATGTCGCAGCCTCTTAAAGTAAGGGTTGCAGCGTTAGCAGGAACGTCGATATTGAAGATTGCTGTGTTGGTCCAGTTCCAGGAACCGCCATTTGATAAGCCAGTTGATTCATAACTTTCAGTTGAGACAATAGCCCCTACTTCAGCTCCTGAATCCACTTTGGCGACATAACGGTCTTGGCCAGCGTCTTTCCATGGTTGTTCATGGTCATTGTCTTTGCATGAGCCTTCGACATAGACGTCATAGTTTCCTGCAGCAATTCCAGCAATCGACCAGATGTCTGATTTGATGGTTGCGTGTTTGCCTAAACGATCTTCTTTTGTTGATGGGTTAGGGTTTTTGATACCTTCGGTGCAATCAGCGGTTGCAAGCTCATAAGCTGCGACGCCGCAAGAGCAAGTAAGAGTTTGAAGAGCGCCGTTTTTGCTTCCGTTAGTGAATGAGTGAGTGTGGTTAACTACGCTAGATGATGAAGCGGTTGATGAGGAAGAAACGCTATTAAGGCTTGTTCCTGCTTGAGATGTACCTTGGTTTTCGCTTTTTGATTCTGGTGCGCTAGATGCAGATGATGTTGGTGTTCCGCAAGAAACGAGCATAGCGAGCGAAAGAAGAGATACAAGCAATGGTTTTTTGTTCATTTTTTTCTCCTTTAGATACAATAAGAGCCAGCGTTTTCTGGCCCTATTGTTTTTTAGTTTTTATTTTTTGAAGACACCGAAGCCACCAACGTTAACGTTAGCAACTTTTGCGGTGAGCTTAAGGGTGTGTGAACCCGCGGCGATATTCTTTTCGCCGATGTTGTTGAAATAGTAACAAGTTCTGTCCTGTTTGTTAATGTTTAAATTACCGAAACCACATTCGAAGTAGTTCTTATTGGCAACTGTCATCTCTTCGTTATCGAGTTCGACTTTGATTGCGTCAGCGAGTTTGTTGCTGGTGCTTGAGCTTGCGATACCAAGATAAGCGGTGAGGTATGCGTTATATGCTGTAGCTGTTTCAAAAGTCCAAGTGACTGATTCGTTAGCGGCGAGGGTGTAGTACTCAGCTGGGTTAAATCTATCGCTTGAAGTCTTCATTGCGCTTCCTTTGAGAGCGCTACCCATACCGATCTTTTGGCCATCTTCACCATTGAATTTCTCTCCAACGGTTAAGATGTCGATGACTGCATCGAGAGTTGCAGCAGGAACACCAACAGCAAGAAGGGTGTTATAGGTCTTTTGAGCCCATGATTCACCTGGCATTGCTTCGATTTCCTTCATGTAGTTTTCGATGTTATCTTCCCCTGCTTGGGTACCGATATATCTCTTTGAACCGATCTTACCGAAGTTTGAGAAGAGGTAGTCTTGGTAGATTTCGTTTTCGGAAACACCAAGAAGGCCATTAACAAGGATTGCGACTAAGCCAGTTCTATCTGTACCGATACGGCAGTGATAGAAGACTGGGTAGTTATCTTCATCAGCAAGAAGAGAGAAGACTTTCTTGACTGATTCAGCGTTTCTTGAGAAGTGGTGATTTGTACCTTTGCTGTTGCCGGTTGAGTTCTTATCTTGGTTGTAGTTCATTAAGCAATCAACGACCTCCCAGCCATTGCCAGTTCCGTTATATGTGCTTTGGTCAGCAACGTTGATTTCTGTTTTGACACCGAGTTTGTTCTTTAAGACATCGATGCCGTTTTCAGTGACTTGTGATGGGTAGTTGCCAACAACGCCTGAAGTACGGTAGATGAGACCTTGTCTGATCTTGCCGCCGTTCATGAGTTCTCTGCCACCCATATCACGGCAGTTTGTCATACCTTCAATTTGGAGGTTACGTGGAGCGGTTTGCTCAACGTCGAATTGATAGATATGTGAATCTTCTTTTGTGCCATCTTTGTAGTTAGCGGTGACTTTGAAGAAGTTGGTTCCTAAATAGACGTTATAAAGGTCAAGTGATTTAGCGGTTGTTCCTTTGACGACATATGGATTATCGATATCGGTTGTTTGGTCAAATGAGACTGTGTAGTAGTCAAGTTCCTTATCATCTGGAACTTCGAAATCCCATTCGATTTTGACGGCTTTTGGTTCGCTGTCTGTCATTGCGCCATTACCATTTGGGTAAAGGCTTGGATCGATGGTTTTGTAAACGCCGTCATAGCTAAGGTATTCCTTTTGAGCAGCAGTGTGGATTTCTTTCTCTTCGTCAAGATCGGTGACGATTTCAAAAGCGTCTGGAGAGTTGTTATTGTTTCCACCCCCTTGGCCACCATTACAGCTGGCGAGCATAGCGACGGAAAGAATACCAATAAGAATCTTTCTTTTTTTCATATGTAATTGTAATCGTTAAGATTACTCCCCTTTCTGTTATTAGACGGTTGTCCCTTGAAAGCGCTTACGGCTTTTCAATACTTAAAGTTTACCTTTAAGAGATATTGCGTCTAAATTGACAACTAAGTTTACATTATTAGCAATTGAGTTTCAAAGATACGCTAATCGATATTAACTTTTGTCTATTATTTTACAAAAATGGTATTCCTCATGCATTAAATGATTTCCATAGCGTTCTTCTTAAACAGAAGGGTTATGTTACAATATTGTAATGTATGATTATCTTATCTTTCGTCAAAGACGGATGAGACAATACAATATCCTTTACGAGGTGTTTTTATGGCAAAACCAAAAAGTAGTTATGGAAGAGTGTTAGGCGCTTTGATACTAATCATCCTTCTTGAAAATAGCGATGAATCGCATCCCCTTCTCGTTAGTTCCGTAGACGAAGAAAAAGAAACGATACAGAAGTATCTTCTTGAGAAAGGTGTTGTCGTTAATAACCGCACCGTCAACCTTACTCTTGAAGAGCTTAGCGAATATGAGCTCGTCAAAAGAAAGGATTCAAAGAAAAGCGGTTGGTACGCTTTAAGGGAGCTTGACGAGGATTCAATCGCCATCCTTCTTCTTTCGATGTATGGAAACATCAATCTGACCGCCAACCAAATCAAAGGCATCGAGGAATCATTGACGCCTTTAATTGGTCTTCCTTCTTCAAGGAACCTAAACGCCATAATGCCTGAATCGACTTCTTGGAATAGAAAAATACCGTCGTATTTTGCCGTAATTAACCAGGCGATAAAAAGAAATAAGCAAATCTCATATACACGTGCCATTAACACTCTTGATGGCAGAACCACCGCTCCTAACAAGGACGAAGCCAAATACCATACAATCAACCCTCTTGGTATCACATATGTTAGAGGTTCCTTCTATCTTTTGTATTCGAAAGGCGGCAAAAACGAAGTCAGCTTCATGCGTCTAGATAATATTGGCGATATCAAAGAAACGAACTCGATCAGGCTTACTCCAGAGCATTTTGATATCAAAGAATTCATGAAGCATCGTCCATATCCTTTTAGAGGCGAGATTGAAAAATTTGAGATAGTCATTAATGACGAAGACACACGGAAGGACCCTCTTGATGATCTTGGAATCATCAGGCAATGGTTTGGTAACGATTATGATGTTTTTAAGGACCCTCAAGACCAGAAGTATCACATTACAATAATGACCACTTCGAATTGCTTCAGGTATTGGTATGTCCAGTACGCTGAAAACTTCCAGATAGTTAGCCCAGAAAGCATGGTCGAAAGCGTAAAAGAATACGCAGAGATGATATTAAGGAAGAATTAGGCGTCACTAGAAAGCAATCTCCTTATTGCGCATATGATTTCATATCCATATGAGGAGACAAAAAATCCCCGGTTACCCGAGGATTATCTTGTTATTCTGGTGGACTTAGCGATTCGGTATCTGAACCGTTGTTTACCGTTTACCGACTGGAAGAGGACCATATTCCCTTTCCATGGCTTTCATTGTGACAACCCACTGCTTTCCATATTTCGAGACGTCAATGCCATCAATAAGTTTGCCATATGACACAGCCTTTCTAAGAGTGGATTCATTAAGGTTCCAAAGC
>JAKSVB010000018.1 GCA_024408335.1 Bacilli bacterium | reverse complement strand
AAACATTCTTCGCACTCGCATCATACGCATTGGCAATCAACTCCGCCAACACATAGTAAATGTTGGTGTACAGATTCGGTCCCAACAGTTCCAATATCCGAGGATGAATATCAAGAAGATAAGTTCTTTTCATATCCGCTATCTGCTTTCGTTTGCCACCATACTTTCGAATAATGCGTCGAAATGCTTCCTCACGTTTGCTGGTTTCGCATTAAAATCCAATATGGCCGACTTCCCTTTGTGCGGTCTAAACGATTTAAACGCTTTTATCTTTGAAATTTCGCTCTCAAATTTCTCATCTTTTCTTAGATCTTCATATACGACCCACTCGTAAACATAATTCAGGTAAAGCGGATCCTTTTTACAAATACTTTTAAGCAAGTCATACGCTAACTTAAAATCCTTCCGAAGTACGGCAATTACCACCTGGTGTTTCTCATCACGCGAGTCCCAATCTTTGCTATCGATAATTTTTTTGAACTTCTTCTCCTGCCCCGTATATTTATAGACCAACGCCAAATTAACTCTTAGCGCTAAAGTTCCAACATCAAATTCACGAACCCCTTCCAATGCCAACTCCAACATCATCCGAGCAGCATCGTATCTCTTGGCCTTAAGCGCTTCAAAAGAGGCATTAACGACAAATGAATGAACAGCATCCAGACCTTCTTTGATGCGAACACTTTGCACATATTGTCTTCCTATTTGACAAATCAAAAAACATCCGGCTGCATATATAACATCCCAAGCGTCAAACACGTATGTCAAACTAGTCTCAAGCTTACTCCCAAGCTTCGGCATCTCACTCTCTTTACAAATCCCTCTCATTTTCTGGCAATGTCTTTCAGAAACAATGCCATCACAATGAACAACAACGTCCCGATGGAACGACACCTCCTTTAAACGATTTATGTCGTGGAAGCAAGAAGCAAAATCAACGCCTAAATTTTCTTTCAAAAATCGAAGATGATCTTCCACGCCACCTTCCATTGCATCCGCCACGACCCTCTCAACAAACAATCGCCTTAACTCATCAAGACATGACGAGCGACGCAATTGGTCATATGAAAGCTCTATCTTATTCTTTGCCAACAAACTTGGATCGGACATGCTTTTAATGCGCACTACATTTGCAAGGTGCGTTTCCCATCTGTTGACAATTTGTTGCAAGACTGTTTCACAAACAATTCTTGGCGCAACGCCATCGACATCTTCTAATTCTCTAATGGTCCTTGCCTTCTCTGCATCAAATATTGGATAGCGCTTCTCAACTATATGATCAGGTTCACCGTTTCTCACATGAAACACAAGCGTATACAAAGCCCGCCGCCGTTTCGCCTTGGCATCTTCCACGACCTCCCTGAGTGTGTTATATAATTCTATTCTTCTTGCCTTCTGTGTATCAGCCGCAACCCTCCCAACACTACTAGCATACTCCAACAAAGACAACATGATTTCTTCAAACTCATGAGCCGCTGATATGTATGAATCAAGCGGCATATAGACACAAGGATCAATTGTGCCGCCCCGAATTGTGGACAAAAAACATTCTTCTTGCTGACATGGTTCAATATGAAAACCAAAGCTACATGGATGAATTACTTTAGATTCATTTCCATTCTGCGCCAGGGCTTGATTCTTATTATTTTTCATTATTTCTCCCTTTCTTGAAAAATCCTGCTCGTTCTTTTTTCTTTCCGCGCTCTTTGTTCGACTTGGCGAGGTGTTTCGAGAGTTTTGATGCGGGC
>JAKSVB010000017.1 GCA_024408335.1 Bacilli bacterium | reverse complement strand
CGATGAGGCTAATATCCCGTTTGGACGAAGATTTTCCGCGAAACGAGTTGAAACAAATTATTCTCACTGAATTACCAATAAGTTAGCAATGGGTGAGAATAAAACCATATATGGGGGAGGGGGAGGTCAAATCTCTACAGGTAAAATACCTATTACCGGGCCTGGGGTTTCGTGTGCAAAAATTGGAGTTCAAACGGTGTTTTTAAAAGCTCAGTAAAGAAAAAGAAAAACAAAAGAATCAGAAGACAAAGAAAGTAACTTAAATACTTGTATTTAAAAAGAGCCGTAATTGGCTCTTTTCTATTTGATTGGTTTAGTGAAGAATCTTCCAGCAACGGATATGAGGGGAATGACTTCGGTGAAGGCTTCTGGGTCTTCTCTCTTAATGACTTTCATTAATGTTGGAAGTTCATAGGAAGAGACGACGATGACAAACATATACTTTTCTTTGCCACTATAAACGCCAGTGCCTTTGATCATGGTTGCAGCGTGAGGAAGGGTTTTGATGAGGATTGCGCCAAGTTCGCTATTGGTTGTGACGACTTCGACTTTAACCTTTTTATTAGTGACGTTGATGGCGTCGATGACAAGCTTTGTGACGAAGAGATAAATAGCCGTGTAGAAGGCACCTGAGATGTATTGAGCCGTAACATCAGCACTGCCACCTTCATGGATGATTGAAAGTGAAACGAACAAGGCAAGGGTGATGCCATTGAGGATCATTGAGTATTTGCCAACGAGGGTTCTCTTCTTTAAGCCAATGTAGTAAGCGATGACGTCAACGCCTCCGGCAGAGAAGTCGCCTTTGTAAGCTAGAGCACTACTTAAGCCCGTACATACGCCACCGAAAATAGCACGCGCCAACATGCCGCCATTAGCGGCGCAAACGTCTGCAATTTGTTTTAAGATAACAAAGTTTTGAATGGTGAAAACTCTAATGAATATGGAAGTCTCAATAACGTTGAAGAGAGTAAGGATTGTGAAGCGTTTTCCAATACCTACCCACGCTAAAACAATAAGTGGGACATTGAGGGCAAAGTAGAGAATTGCGTAGGCTGTTCTTTCATCAAGAGTGCCACCGTTCTCAACCGTTTTCCATCCGAAGAGTTGGAAGATAATGGTGATGACCTGAGACAAACCAGACATACCGCCAGCAAGAATCTTTTGGACGGTTGGTCCTTCTCCTGCGAGTGTGCCCAAATCCATGAACGTATTGAAACCAGCTGCGAAAATGAAAGCACTCAAAGTTGAAAGAATAATCGCTAAGAAGTAATCAAAAAATGTTTTTACTCCGTTGTGGTCATAGAGCCAATCATTGAAGTTAGTTTTTATTTCGGCGAATTTTGTTTTAAGTTTTGACATAGCGCCACAATTATAGAATATAAAATCTTATTAACAACACGATTTTGAGATATTTTTTAGTAAACTTTTTGTCACTGCCCCGATTTTTCAAAAATAGGCGGGATTTGCATGGGTTTTTGCAGCAAAAACGGCATATTTTTCCATCAAAAAATTTTTACATTTCAAAAAGCGTTTCCTTATTTTTGAATAAAAATAATTGTTTTATTGCCCAAACCTAGCCTAAATGATATTATTTTAGGGCTGTTTCTAGAAACAGGTTACTTTCTTCGGAGGATTTATCATGATCATCTTAAAATCCATTGGCGCTTTCTTCGCTAAAATCTGGCGCTGGATTAAGGAAACTGCTTGGGTCCAACCACTCCTTATCGTTGGTGCTATCTTCGCAGTTATCTTCTCAATCCCATACA
The DNA here is from genome assembly GCA_024408335.1 of Bacilli bacterium. Lineage (GTDB taxonomy): Bacteria > Bacillota_I > Bacilli_A > RFN20 > CAG-826 > UBA4951. The sequence goes on along the minus strand of JAKSVB010000017.1, from coordinate 2,155 downwards.
TCACCAGCTGGGTCTCAAGCTGGAGCGAAGCAAGCGAAGGCGCATTCTACACCACTTATCAAGTTTCTCTTGAAGGTGAAGACACCGCAAACGCAAAAATTTCAAAAGCTGACGCTCTCACATCAATGATTGAAGAAGCTACACTCAACCACGCATATGATGGCGTCGATCGTTCAAAGATGAGCAAAGATGCACTCGCTGCTTATCAAAACGAAACATACGGCCAAATCATCAAGGAATACGGCGAAAAATTCTTCTTTGTCTATGTCGCTGACAACAACAGCACCGCATCAGACTTTGAAGAAGGCTTCCGCTTCCTCCGTGACAACTGGAATAAATCAAACCTCAACCTCGCTGCTCACGATGACAAGAAGCTCGACTTCAAGATCCACGTCATCAACTCAAGCGAAAAATCAGCAAACGATGATGACTTCGAAATCACCCTTGGCAAGATCAGCGCATTCAACCGTTATCTCACCAACTACACCGAACTCTTCAACGTTGCAGGTCCATGGTTATTCGAACATATGCCATATGTCCTCAACAACTCACTTGCTGAAGACACCTTCAACCACTTCGCAATCGCTGAAAACGTTACCGAATTCCCAGTTCCAACCGTTTGTCTTGTCGACTTCACTCTTGAAGCAATCGCAGATGGCCGTGCAGGGTTAAGCGAAGTCTTATTCAACTGCTTCGGCACCACTGCTAACGAAAAGGCTGAAAACTTACTCGCTATGTGGAACCACACCGATCCATACAGCGTCAAGAACACCTGGACCGATACCTCTAAGAGAGAATATCGCGTCGCTCGTTAATTAACGCAAAAAACAAAACGAGGTCATGGCCTCGTTTTTCTTTTATTTATATATAAGGATTATTACATGCCCTTCTTTTCATATGTCTCAATGACACATGATGGGACAAGAGAAGACACATCGACTCCGCCTTTTCTAAGTTCATTGACAGAACTTGACGAGACAAAGTTTTCGTCTTTTCTTGCCATGAAGAACACCATATCGATATCAGGGGCTGCAAATTCGTTAGCGGCAGCAAGTTGGAATTCGTATTCGAAGTCGGTTACCGCTCTTAAGCCTCTGATGATGTGCTTAGCGCCAACCTTCTTACAAAACTCGACTGTAAGGCCTTCATAATAATCAACATGAACGTTAGGCATGTCTTTGACAGCCTCTTTCATGGTTTCGAGTCTCTCTTCGATTGTGAATGTTCCGCTCTTCTTTGGATTGACCGCTAAGAGAAGATGAACTTCATCAAACACTTCTAATGATCTTCTAAGGACTTCAAGATGACCGTTTGTGATTGGGTCAAATGAACCTGGGTACACTGCTTTTCTCATAATTATCTCCACATGATGAGAACCTTAGTTCTGCCATAATGATACTCTTTCACACGCGAGAAGCACTCTTTAGGTGTTTCGATTTCTCCTTCATACTCCAAAACGACGATGGCGTGTTCGGTAAGCCTATCGTTCTTTAAGAGATATTCAGGGACTTCCTTATATACCTCTTTCATCTTGTATGGAGGATCTAAGAATACGATGTCATATTTCTCGGTGTAGTTATTCAAAACCGACTCATAATCGCCATGAATTACCAGAGCGTTACTCTCTTTGAGAGTAGAGAGGTTTCTTTGTATTGTTTTGACGCCTTCAAGTTCGAGTTCAGAAATGTAGGCGAATTTAGCGCCTCTAGAGAGGGCTTCGATACCTAAGGCTCCGCTTCCTCCAAAGAGGTCAAGGACCACTGCTCCTTCCATATAAAGGCTTAAAGCGTTCATCATTCCAGTACGGACGATTGATTTGCTTGGAACCTCTAAATACGAAGGGACCTCAAGAACTCTTGAACGATATTTTCCACTGGTGATCTTAATCATATTATTTAACCTTCGCAGTCATGATTTTCTTTCTAAACGCGCCAAAGATGATGTCGTCTATTTGCATATAGATGTCTCTCATCTTAATGAAGGCATCACTATATTCTTTGGCGAGAGGATGAAGGTCTAATTCGAGCTTTGCTTCGTGAAGAGCCTTTTCGGCCTTTTTAGCGGCTTCACTATTCTTATCTTGATAAGAAAGGATTTGGTTGTATTCGTTTTCGAGGTCGTCTTTCTTTTTAACAAGTTCCAAAAGAGTTGGGTC
>JAKSVB010000016.1 GCA_024408335.1 Bacilli bacterium | reverse complement strand
TTGTGCTGTGATGGTTTCGCCACTTGAAGCGGTTCTTGTGACGATTGCGGTTTCAGCACTGAGTTCTTCGCCATCGACTGTGCCTGATTCTGCTTCGATCCTGATTTCGCCTGAGACCTTCTTTTCGGTGACGGTGACTTTGACTCTAGCGGACTTCATGCCTTCTTTGGTGATTGAGATGTTTGCGTTACCTTTTGCGACAGCGGTGATTAAACCGGTTGCGTCGACAGTAGCAACTGCTTCGTTTGATGAAGTGAAAGTGACGCCTTTGGTTGCACAGGTGATTTGTGAAGTTGATTCTGCTTCGATTGTGACTGTTTCTTCATCAACGGTGATTGCTTGCATTTCTGGAGCGGCAACGACTGCGACAGTTGTAGCAGCGGCAGCGTAGACTTTTAAGTCATCGATGTATGGAGCATTGCCAAGCATGCTGATTTCGACTTTGTTTTGGCCAGCGACTAAGTTATGTTCTCCTAATGAGATTTCACTAAGTTCGTTGTTGCCTTCGTATGCGATGCCTGTAAGGCTAACGGCTGTGTCGTTGACTTTGACAGAATAAGCTGTTGCTAAGTCTTCGAAGCCAGTGTAGTTGATGATTGTGATTGTGAGTTCTGCTTTGACTGCAGCGGTGCTTGTGAAGGTTAATGTTTCTTTGTCGCCTTCTCCAAAGTAAGCGATACATGTGCCATCTGATGTTCCTTCTTTTTCGTAGACAGGTGTGAAGACTGGGCCACGGCCACTATTCTCCCAGAAGCCATCGGCTGCGTAGTGGGCAGCGTCTTCGAAGTGTAAGACTGCGGTTGCTTCAGGTCTGACAACAGTGATCGTGATTGTTGCGTCTTGGAAGCCTTCTTTGGTTGCTTTGATTGTTGCTTCGCCAGCTTTGATAGCGGTGACTAAGCCGGTAGCGCTAACTGAAGCGATCTCGGCATTAAGAGAAGTGTAAGTGACACCTTGTTGGCTTGCGGTTAATTGAACTGTTTGGCCTTGGACGAGGTTTGTTTTGTTTTCGGCGGCTGTTAGCGTGATCTTTTCTAATTCGACGGTGATTTCGATTGCGCCTTCTTTGTAGCCTTTCTTGGTAGCTTTGATTTTGACTTTGCCAACCTTGAGGCCAGTGACAAGACCTTTTGCATCGACTGTTGCGATTGTTGGGTCAGCTGATTCATAAGCGACACCTTCGACAGAAGATGTTAATTGAAGAGTTTGGCCAAGAATGACTTTGCTCTTGTTGTCTGCGCCTTTGAGGACGATTCTCTCAGAAGCGACTGATGTGGAGGCTGAATTGTCGCCTGATGTACTGTTATTACATCCTGCGAGTCCTACACCCATTACCATTGCAAGAACTGCAATAGGTAAAATTTTCTTAGATTTCATTTTTTTCCTTTCACGGGCTTAAATGAACTAGAACTATATGTTTCTATTTTTTTGCCCTATTTGAAAATATAGTATCACTTTTAAATATAACGGTGAAGAATTGCTATAAAATATATTAAATTGTGCTTTTGTATAAAATATTGACACTTAAAAGAAAACCATCGATAAAATGCTGAAAAATAAAGATACATAGCCTCAAAAACTAGTTTTGTAAAAGAACATATGAATAAGCAAAAGCACAATAAATGACCATTCTCTTTGCCAAAAACCATAACCAAAAATCTCTATCAAAAAGACTTGCTAACATAAATAAGATGTGGGTTTGCAAAATATAAAGATGTTACATTTATGTTCTTAAATTGCTAGCTTCTTCTTTTTAAAAACTCTAATCACAGCCTCTTTTTGAGAAGTAGTCGGTAAGATACGCGCCCAATAGATGAACTCGTTTTCTCTATTCGTTCCGTAGGAAAACATAGATTTTGCTAGACTTTTCTGAAAATAATAGTAGAGTAACCAAAGGGATATATTTATGTACGATTTAGTTATTATTGGAGCCGGCCCTGCTGGCATCTTTACCGCTTTTGAACTCGTAAAAAGAGGTTCAAAAAAGAAAATTCTTTTAGTTGAAAAAGGACACTCAGTCGAAAGAAGACATTGTCCAAAAGACAAAACAGGAAAATGCATCAAGTGCGATCCATGCGCTATCACAACAGGTTTCAGTGGCGCTGGCGCTTTCTCTGATGGCAAGCTTTCCCTTAGTGCTGCAGTCGGTGGCGAACTTCCAGAACTTATTGGCTTTGACAAAGTTCAAGAACTCATCGATTACACAGACAAGTATTACCTTGAATTCGGCGCTGACACCCACATCGAAGGCAACGACGAATCAAACCCAGAAGTTAAGAACATACGTAAGAGAGCAATCGAAGCAGGTCTTCAACTCATCGATTGCCCAATCCGCCACTTAGGCACAGAAAAAGCTCAAGAGCTTTATCTTTCTCTTGAAAAATATCTCCAAGAACACGGCGTCGAAATTCTTTTCGATTGCGAATGCTGCGACCTCATCCTTGAAGGAGGAGAAGCAAAAGGCGTCAGAATCCGCAACTACCACAGCGAAGAAATCCGCGAAGTCAAGGCCAATGACGTTGTCATCGCCGCGGGACGTAGAGGCGCTGACTGGTTAGAGAAGATCTGCGCTAAGCACGACATCGCTCATAAACCAGGCCCAGTCGATATCGGTGTCCGTCTCGAATGCCGTAACGAAGTCATGGAAGTCCTAAACAAAACCCTCTACGAAGCAAAGCTCGTTGGTTACCCAGCTCCATTCAAAGACAGAGTCCGTACATTCTGCCAAAACCCAGGTGGCTTCGTCGCTCAAGAAAACTATGACGGTGGCCTCGCTGTCGTTAATGGTCACTCTTTCAAAGAAAAGAAGAGTCACAACACCAACGTCTCAATCTTAGCAAGCCACGCCTTCATGGAACCATTCGATCAACCAATCGAATACGCTCAATGCTTCGGCCAATTAACCAATATGCTTGCAACCGGACATATCCTTGTTCAACGTTTTGGTGACATCCTCGAAGGAAAGAGAACTTGGGCCAAAGAACTTAGCCGCTCTAACCTTACCCCAACCTTAAAAGACGCAGTTGCAGGTGATATCACCGCAGCTCTTCCATACCGTACCATGACCGACATCATCAACTTCATCAAAGCGGTTGATCACGTCGTCCCTGGATTCGCAGGCTCAGAAACCTTGCTCTATGCTCCAGAAATCAAATTCTACAGCAACAAGATCAAGATGGATGAGAACCTCCAAACCAACGTCAAACACCTTTACTGCCTTGGCGATAGCTCAGGCTGGACAAGAGGCCTTATGATGGCTTCAGTCATGGGTGTTTATTGCGGCCAAATCCTTTTAGCAAAAGAAAACGAATAATATAAGCACTTATGAACGAACGTTGTTCTGGCGTCTTGATGCCAATTAGCGCACTCCCATCTCGTTATGGGATAGGTGATTTTGGAACAACGAGTTTTCAGTTTGCCAAATACCTCAAAGAAGGTGGATTCAAGCTATGGCAAATCCTTCCTCTTAACCCTTTGGGTTATGGTCATTCGCCATATCAGCCTTTTTCTAGTTTTGCTCTTGATGAGCTTTATATGGATTTAAGTGCTCTAACTTTAGAAGGCCTTATCGAAGAACCTGCTTCTTTTAACGAAGGCTCAGATAAGGTTCTTTATGAAGACGTCGCTAAATACAAGCACGGAATCCTTTTGGAAGCTTTTAGCAAGGACACTCTTAACCTTGATGAGAGATTAGTCGCTTTTAGCGAAATGAACCCATGGGTCAAATCGTGGTCTCTTTTCATGACCTTAAAACGCAAAAATGGTATGCGCTCATGGAATGAATGGCCTTTAGATGAGCAAGAACTCATCAAAAGAGATGCCGAAGAACTTAGCGAAGAAACTAAGCTTGGCATGAAATATGAGACTTGGGTTCAAATGAAACTCTATGAGCAGTGGGGCAAATTAAAGGCTTTTGCTAATGATAACGACATCAGAATCATCGGAGACGTCCCTTTCTACTGTGGCTTCGATTCATGCGATGTCTGGGCCAATCAGGATTCGTTCCTTCTTGATGAGGAAAGCAAAGCCCCAACCTCCATCGCAGGCGTACCTCCGGACTATTTCTCACCGGATGGCCAAAGATGGGGCAACCCAATCTATAACTGGGAATTGCTCGAGAAAACAGACTTCAAATTCTTAATCAACCGTTTAAAAGGAAACGGCATCATCTACGACATCATTCGTCTTGATCACTTTAGAGCGTTCGACACGTTCTGGAAAATACCTGCATCATGCCCAACTGCAATAGAAGGGGAATGGATTGAACCTCCTGGATATAAGTTCTTCGATACCTTTAAGAAAGAAGCTAGCGACATCGAAATCATCGCCGAGGATCTTGGTATTCTCCGTCCTGAAGTTTTAGTGCTTCGCGATCACTACTCATTCCCTGGAATGAATGTCATCGAATTCAATTTCGAACAAACCGAGTTCGAAAAGAAATACGATAAGACACCAGTCAATATGGTTGCCTATATTGGCACTCATGATAACGATCCATTCATGGGTTTCTTCGATAAGCTTAGTGAAGAGAAAAAGCAAGATTATGAACGCGCTTTAGATGAACTTGGATGCGAAGGAAAAGATATCAAAGAGAAGATGATCGGATATTGCTTAGGCCTTAACGCCAAATACGCGATAATCTCCGTTCAAGACATTCTTGGCCTAGGAAGCGAAGCAAGACTCAATAAGCCTGCTATCATAGATGACGTTAACTGGACTTGGAGGCTTAAAGATTTTGCCTCTTTTGAAGAAAACATCCCTCTCTTAAGAGAGAAAAACAAGAAATATAACAGATAGCAAAGAAGATACCACTAGAGTCAAGTATCTTCTTTTTCGTTAAGGCTGTTTGACTATCTTATTATCGGCTAGATTATGTACGTACCAACGATTTGGATGCCTGCGCGGTCAAGAAATTCAAAGAAGAAGGCTTTTCAGACAGGTTATGGAGACTTCTTTTGGGTTGTATCCATGCATGCCATTTCGCTTGAAGTGTCTACAAAATGAACAGCGTTTTTCCTCATTGCCTCAAATTTGCGCTAAAGTGTAGCAAACGAGAGGCAACAGCGATTGACGAAATCGACTGGGGAGGGGATTATTTTATTAAAATCGTTTAGGAGATTTTATGAAGAAAACAAAATTCGTTACATTGGCTTTAGCAACGGCCTTATTAACATCCTGCGGAGCGCCAGAAGGTAATCCAGAATTATCAAGATTCGCTCATGACATAGTTTACGATAGCAGTAACTTCTCATTTGGCAAAGACACCGACGCAAACGGCGTGAAAGAAAGATATTATGTAAATGCTTCTGGTACAAGCGGAAGCTATATCGTTAACTTCATTCATGAATACGCAGGGGCTTACGGATTAACAACAAGCATTGGGTGGTTAGCTAAAGGTAACTGCCTGAAAGGATCCGCTATCTACAAATCTTACAGCTATGAAGGAACAAAAAAGTACACAACAGCGTATCAAGTCACATACAAAGACATTGATTTCAAAGAAGTCAAATTAATTAAAGACAAAGAGAGTTCAGCTGAGTACTACACTTGCGATCCAGAGCTCTTTGAGACTAAAGCGGACGACGCAACCGTTACAGACCCTTTAACAAACATGAAGCAGTCTGTCACAGATCCAACCGAAAAGAAGGAATGCGTTGCACTTGCGTACACCGCTTTCACACTTAGCCTTGATACATGGGTTAGAGCAGCTAAAGTAGCGGGCTACAACTTCGTCGCATAATAATTTCAATAAGAACACATAAGGTGGGTTATCACTAGCCCACTTTTTGTTTTGACATTTAACGAATGGTAAAAGTAATAGAAAAATAAGCATAATATCAAAGAAAAACAAAAAATTTTTAATAATCTCTTGTTAGAAAACAATAATCTAACTATAATATGCAAGCACCTCGATAGAAGTGCATGAGTTAATGGGCAGTTAGCTCAGCTGGGAGAGCATCTGTTTGACGTACAGAAGGTCAGGGGTTCGAGCCCCTTACTGCCCACCAATTAGAATATTAGCCTTACACAGTAAGGCTTTTTTCTTTTTTAGGGGCGAGACACCCCGAATTGATTCCCTAATAAAACTGACTTCAGAAACTAATTGATCACTTTAACAAATAACATCCTGAAGAATTTTGTTAAATCTTTCAAAGGCCTAAAATCCATTAACAAATAACATCCTTGTAAATTTTGTTAAAATTGGTATCCTTAAATCATGGAAACACTTTTCGAACTAATTCATCAAAAAAACGAGCTCTCAAAAGGCAATGTATATAAGAAAACCATTAACGGTAAAGTATATTACTACCATCAATATAGGGAAGATGGGAAAAATATAACAAAAAAGTTATCACAAGAAGAAACTGCTCTCATAATGGATGAAGTGTCAAAAAGGCGAGACATTGAATCAAAAATTAAGCATCTTTTAAAAAGTGGGAACAGGGAAATTGAATTATCATCTTTTGCGAAAGAGTACACTGGATATGTCATGGCTGGCGACATAGTCGTCGCTGAGTTCAACAAAGGAGTGTTAATAGGCGAACCTCACGAACTTTGCCCTTATGTGATCAAAAGAACGAGATCCCTTTTTCCTTTCCTAAAAAGCAGATCGATAGACTGTGGTAGAACCAATTCAAGACTATTAAGAAAAGTTTTGAATATCAAAGTTAGTGATGAGACTTTAATTTCGCTTTGCTCATATGCAGCATCGATAAGCGACAACTACTGGTTCAAACCAAAACACAGCAAATTGAAATATGCTGATATCGCTTTTGATAACGATTTGTTTTTTGACACCGCGTTAAAAGGCGTTATAGCGTTATATCCAAAAAGACTTGTTTTAACACCTGAATTAACCACTAACGGAGGTTATGAGAAAGGTTGGAGAAACGTTGATGGGGAATGGTGGCTATATAAAATCGAAACTCCAGAAGAAAGATATTCCGAAATCTTTTATTCTCGTTTGTTCGAAAAACTTAACTTGCCTACCGCCCATTACGAACTTGAAGACGGTTTTATTAAAACCAAAAACTTTTCTCCAAAGCATAACTTTGAACCTATGATTTCGTTTGTTGGAGAAAATGAAGATGTCGAATTTGTTTTTGAAGAACTAAACAAAATTAGGCGTGATATCGCTTTGGATTATTTGAGGCTTTCCGTTTTCGATGTCGTTTTAAACAATATTGACAGACACAATGAGAATTGCGGCATATTAAGAGATAGAGAGAAGGGGGATTATATCTCTTTAGCGCCAAATTACGACGACAATCTTTGTCTCATAAGCAGAAACAAAGATTTAAAGTATGAAAAAAACGAAGGCTTCCTAAGTGTGTTCCTCAAACTAATTAGATCTTCCAGGGAGATAAAGAACTCTTTAAGGGAAATCGCTTTTCCAGAAATAAACGAAGAGATCCTCAACGAAGTTAACGAGTCTATATCTCTAGATATCAATATCAATTTCAACGAGATAAAAAAGTTCGTTTTATTAAGATACCAGGCTATTCTAGAAGAAATTAACAAATAACATCCTGAAGAATTTTGTTAAATAATAATGGGACTTTAGAAAGGCTCTTTACTATTTAATTACGCTTCCCCTTCTCGCGTTTTTTTGTATGAAAAAGCACCGGTTTTGAGATGAGACCCAAATGTTAGACCAACTAACAGGAGGGTCTTTTCTTATAT
>JAKSVB010000015.1 GCA_024408335.1 Bacilli bacterium | reverse complement strand
TTTGTTCAATTAGGATATTAGAAGCAAGTCCAACTTTTGGGTCTCACTTCATTTCAGCTCCTATTTTTATTTTCCTTTGTATAAGCGGTGTGCGTAACTTACAGGCTCTTCAGTAATCTCGATTCCGAGTTTCTTGAAGGTGTTGTAGTCAACTTCTTGAAGGATAACTGAGCTATGAGCTTGGCATCCTTTTAATTTAGGAAGTTGTTTGAGGGCAACGCTTGCAAGAGGGTTTGAGTTTCCTTGAATTGCAAGAGCGATAAGGACTTCTTCAGCGTGTAATCTTGGGTTACGGTGACGAAGCGATTCGACCTTAAGCTTTTGGATAGGCTCGATAACAGATGGAGAGAGGAGAGGGAATGAATCATCGATCTTTCCAAGAACTTTGAGAGCGTTTAACAAGGCTGCTGATGATGCACGGAGAAGAGTTGAAGTTTTTCCAACAACGACTTCGCCGTTTGGAAGTTCGATAGAGACACAAGCAACGCCTGTTTCTTCTTGTTTGTCTAAACATGGTTTGACGCATTTGCGGTCATCGATTGTTAAACCAAGTTGGTTCATTAGAACTTCTTCTTTTGAAACGGCACTGTCTTTGAATTTGCCTAAGAAGTTGAGTTTTCTTGCTTCGTAGTAACGTCTAATGACTTCTGCCTTTGAAGCTTCGTATGATGCTTCTTGATCTTCGATTGCGAAGCCAATCATGTTAACACCCATATCTGTTGGTGATTTATATGGGCTTTCGCCATAAATCTTTTCAAATATAGCCTTTAAAAGAGGGAAGGTTTGAACGTCACGGTTATAGTTAACAGCGGTCTTGCCATAAGCTTGGAGATGGAATGGGTCAATCATGTTGACGTCTTCAAGATCTGAAGTTGCTGCTTCATAAGCAAGGTTTACTGGGTGATCTAATGGGAGAGACCAAACAGGGAAGGTTTCGTATTTAGCGTATCCTGCACGAACGCCTCTCTTATTCTCATGATAGAGTTGGGAAAGGCAGGTTGCCATTTTGCCGCTTCCTGGACCAGGAGCAGTGATGACAACGATTGGGCGGGTTGTTTCAATGTATTCGTTCTTTCCAAATCCTTCATCGGAAACGATGAGAGGGATGTTATTTGGATAGCCATTGATTTCGTAGAGTTTTGAGACTTTGACACCGATATGGTTAAGTTTGGTGATGAAAGCGTCAACGAGTGGAGCAGGTTGATAGAAAGTGAAGACAACACTGCCGACATATAGATCGACTTCTTTATATGCTTCGATAAGTCTTTCGACTTCTGCTTGATAGCTGATGCCAAGGTCATTTCTGACTTTGTTTTTATTGATGTCGTTTGAGTTAACAACAATAACGATCTCGACTTTTTCCTTCATGCCAAGAAGCATTTGAAGCTTTGAATCTGGCTTGAATCCTGGAAGGACGCGGCTAGCGTGATAATCATCAAAGAGCTTGCCGCCGAATTCGATGTAGAGCTTGTCGCCGAATGCTGCGACTCTCTTCATGATGTTCTCTCTTTGGATTGTTAAATACTTCTCGTTGTTGAACGCAATTTTGTTCATGGAAAGGTCTCCCTTAATAATATTTATTAATATACTCTTTTAAGATAATCCGCGCCTTAAAAAAATGAAGTTTTTTCATGGCGTTTAGCGCAAATAAAAAGTTTGGGTTTTTACCCCAAACATTATCAGTTTTCTAACTATTAGTTGTTGCCAACGTTACCCCAGTTGAAATAGTAACTTCCAGAATGGGAATTGGTGTTAACAACAATTTTGTATTTGCCTGCTTTTGGGAGATCGACATTGTATTCGCCGTCCTCTGTTAAGGATCTTGCGAATATTGAATCCTCTCCGATTGGGCTGATTGAGAAATTGATTTCACCGGCCTTGGTTTTGATAACGCAGTTAATAAACCTATTTTCTCTTACCGAAAAGCTATAAGTGGCCACGCCTCTACAAAGAGAGTATTCAGAACTAACTGAATGATCTGTGTTGTTTGTGATGGCTCCGGTTCTAAAACCATTAAAGTGCTGGCTCACACATGATGTAAGAAGAATTGCCCCAGGAATAATCGCTAAAAACTTTTTCATGAAAAAAACTATACTATTTTTTAACTTCTGTGAAAATGTTCTTTTTTTAAAAACAAATATACTGGAGTTTGTCGGTGATAAAACCAAATATTCACGTTCTTTTAGCTTTGTTGATTATTGTAAATATTAATTTATAATAATTTCAAACGAGGTGTTAAGTATGAATATCTATGACGTAGTTAAGTTTGACGGAATAGGCAGCGACTGGCTGTTATACAAATATCCAGAAAACCAATATAACAACAAATCAAAATTAATTGTTTCCCCAGGACAAATAGCAATCATCGTCCACAATGGTAAGATCGAAAAGATTGTCGAGAACGGCACTCATGTTCTTAATAGCACATTCCTTCCTGTTCTCTCAAAATTCCAAAAAATGGTTTTCAATGATAAGAATCCTTATCCAATTGAAATCTATTTCATCAACACAAAAATCAAATTAGATTTCTTGTGGGGTACAAGCGATCCAATTGATTTGCTCGATCCAATTTACAAAATCAAAATCGCTTTAAGAGCAAGAGGCCAACTCGGTGTTAAGTTAGAAGAATATCAATACTTCTACGAAAAGTTAGTCGGAACAATCCTCAACAACAGAGTTATCACATTTGATGTCATTAGGAATAACTTCAGGGGCGTTATTAACCAAAAATTAAGAAAGGTTTTAACCTCCCACTTGCTTACCAATAAAATCTCCTACTTCGAGATTGGTATGCACATCGATACCTTGCAAGAAAAACTCGAAAGCGATCTCAAAGACGCATTCGGCGAATTCGGTTTCAAAATTGTCACATTCTCAATTGAATCAATCGATTGCCCAGAAAGTGATTTATCAAAACTTAATGAAATCTTCCATAAGAAAGCCGAAATGGATCAACTTGGTGACAACAACTACAGAACCATCAGAGGCTATGACGTTATGGAAGCGGGCGCAAAAGGAAACGGAAACGCCAGCGCTTTCATGGGTGTTGGCTTAGGAATGCAAATGGGTAACCAAATGCAAAGATCCACCATCATCCCTCCTCAAGACAACTCATCTAGCAAGATCGATTGCCCTAAGTGCGGCGCTTCAATATCAAGCAACTCAAAATTCTGCCCAGAATGCGGCGCAAAGATCTTAACGGAATGTCCTAAGTGCGGCGCAAAAGTCACACCTAGACAAAAATTCTGCCCAGAATGTGGCGAAAAATTATACAAATAGAGGTACTCACAATGAACGTTAAAAAAGTAACATCCATTATCGTTTCTGCGTTATTGATTGCTTTAATCGTCGTTATCCCATTCTTCTTAAACAACGACGCTTTAATGAACAACAAAACCGTTTACACCTTCTTCTTAATCTCAAAGATTGCTTATGTCCTTCTTTTCGTTGCCTCAGTCATTATCTGTGTCGCAAAAGAGCAAAGAAGAGGTACAATCCTTTTCTTATTTACTTTAGTTATCTTTCTTCAAGGTGTAGCTCCGTTAATGAGAATTGGAACACTTTTCGAAAAGCCATTTATATTTTGCTTCTCAACCTTAATTGTTAGCCTTATCATTGCCTCTGCTGGCATTGGTTCAATCATCCTTATGTCAAAAGTCCAAAAGGCTAATGACGAGCAATTCCAAGGCAAGGAGATTGAAGTCAAGCAAGATTTGCCAGACAAATTCTAGGAGTTAGCCATCTATGCAAACAAAAGAATGTCCAAATTGCGGCAACGCCATGCTTGAAAGCGAAAAGGAATGCAAATACTGCGGACAACCAAATCCTATCTACCACGCTCCTTCTCCAGTAAAGACTTTCATTGAACAGCAAACAAAAAGCTTTACCGAAACACACCACAATTATAACGAACCACAAGAGAAGGACTTTTCAATTGGAATATTCATTCTCCTGTTGATCTTCTTCTGGCCAGCAGCTCTTGTCTACGTATTCATTAAGAAAAGATAATTAAATTAGAAGAGATCAAATCTCTTCTTTTTTTATTCGTCCTTTGTTTGGTTTAATAGCTTTTTGTATGTCAAATCCATCCCTATTGCGCCTAATGGAGCAGTGATGAGAATCGAAAGGACGGCAATGGAAAGAACGATATTTCCACATCCTAATCCTAGAGATAAAGGAATCGATCCTATAGCAGCCTGAACAGTTGCTTTAGGAAGATATGCGATTACGCAGAAAAGCCTTTCTTTGGCGTTAAGTTTTGTTCCAAGAAGACAAATCCACGTTCCTATAGAACGGAACGCTAAGCCAATAAAGATTAACAAGACGGCAAAGCCACCAGCTTTTAATGTGTAACGGATATCCACTGCTGCGCCAACAAGGACAAATAACATAAGCTCTGCAGCTAACCATATCTTTCCGAATTTCGATGACAGATCCTTTGTAACTTCTGCCCTGCTTTTAAGAGAAACGGCCAGAGCCATGCTCATAACCGCTAACAAACCTGAAACGGAAACAATTCCTTCTAACCACATTTCGATGGCCATTAGAAGGAATGCGACACCTGCAACAATGATTGCCTTGAAACTTCCACGAATGTTTTTGCCTTTCTTGTGAGCAAACTCGAAACCAATGGCAAGCAATAAACCAATAGCAAAGCCTAGAAGGATACCAAGAACAATGGATACAGGAATATTAACGAAATCCATTGGATTGACTTTGTTTCCTCCGGCCATGCTTAAGAATGAGGTGAATAGAACAATTACAAAAACGTCATCTAAAGATGCTCCCGCTAAAATAAGTTGAGGAACGCTTTTGTCTTCTCCATATCTATCTTCAATGAGCTGAACCATCTTAGGAACAACAACGGCAGGCGATACAGCGCCTAAAACGGTACCAATTAAGGCTGCTTCTATATATGTGACGCCTAATAACATTGGAGCAAAGATAGTGACACCAACAATTTCAAAGCAAGCAGGCAAGAACGCCATGAGTATTGCAGGTCTTCCCACCTTTTTTAGTTCTTTGATGTTAAGGGATAAACCGGCTTTGATAAGGATGATAACCAAAGCGATTTTTCTAAGTTCCGAAGATATGTTTAAAATCGATGGATCAAACAAATCAAGCACAAAAGGGCCTAAAACAATGCCTGTGAATATCATTCCAATGATTCTAGGTAGTTTTATTGCCTTGCAGATGGCGGCCATAGAAAGACCAACAAGGAAGATGATGGATAAAGACGCTAGCATGTTATTTCCTCCAAGAACTTAAAAGAGCCAATGACCCTGCAAAAAACTTGCAGAAGTCATCAGCTCATAAATGGCGGTTTCAGGATTACCTGTGGGAGAACTTCATTCCCAAGAGCATTATTCTCTTTTTCCAAACCCTTTTCAACGAGAAGAAGCAACAAAAAAGGACATGACCTAAGCCATGTCCTTAAATCGCTAATTATTATTCAATGATTAAAGCGACGTTGTTGATGAAGCAGTTTCTGTAGTATTGGTCAGATGGAGTTGTTAATGAGATAACGCATTCGCCTGCAGTGACTGCCATGGTAGCAAAATCGATGTAAGCACCTTCTCCTTCGCCAACGCCTGTTTCTTGATATGTTTTGCCATTGACTAAGACGGTTGCTTCGGCTGTGCCGTTCTTGACGATGTAGTTTTGTTGTCCATCGCCTGAATTACCCCAGATGGTGCTTCTAACGCTGTCGCTCATATTATCTGCAGATTGGCCGTATTTGACGCAGAATTGTAATTTAGCATTGCCTGCTTTAGGAGCAACAATCTTCCAGGTAAAGGTCTTGCCTTTGCCTAATTTGCCATCGGTGCCAATGTCGGTTGCGCCGCTTGATGCATCGGTGATTGCAATTTCGACTTTTGCTTTGGTACCAAGTGTGTAGTTGGTAAGTGTCTTATCGTCTGAGTTCTTTGTGTCAGCGCCTTTAACCCAAGCTTCGCCTTGTGATGCAACTGAAGTGGTTGAAGTTGCAGGTGCTGAAGTGGTTGAAGATGATGCCTTCGATGTTGTTGAAGATGATGTTTTTGATGTTGATGTTGAAGCTGAGCTCTTTGCTGGGCTTGATGCTGCAGGAGTTTCTCCACAGCCAACTAATGCCATAGCACTTAAAAGAGCAGCTAAAGGTAATAATTTTTTCATGCTTTTTCCTCTTTATGATAATAAAGATACCACATCTCTTTGCATTTACTTAGAAGATTTTTCTTTTTTTCGTCATTTTGTAGCATCAAAAAAAGAAACCCACCAGACAATCTGGCGGTTCTCCATGTTCGGGCACTTAAGCCCTCTGGTACCAGCTGCCGCTAAATGCGGCCGCGGCGCGGACCAACGCCTGCATCTGTCGCAGGCTACCCGTTGAACGGGTCACCCTCGAAGTCGATCGTCAGCTGGACGGCCTCCTGGTCTTCCCTCAGCTGGTTTCGGATGTACTCCGCTATCTTCTTCGTGTTCTTGCCCACGGTGTCGACGTAGTACCCCCTGCACCAAAACTCCCTGTTCCGGTACTTGAACTTCGCGTTTCCCCACTTCTGGTATATCATCAGCGACGACTTGCCCTTCAGATACCCGACGAATCCCGAAACAGAGACCTTTGGCGGTATCGAAACCAGCATGTGCACGTGGTCTGGGCAGACCTCTGCCTCGTGGATGGTTATCCCCTTCCACTCGCAGAGCTTCCTGAGGATGGCGCCTATCTCGAGCCTCTTCAGCCCGTAGAACTCCTTCCTCCTGTATTTCGGCGCGAAGACGATGTGGTACTTACAGTTCCAGCACGTGTGTGCTAAACTCATGTTGTCGTTTGACATGATGCTCCTTTAGATTGTGTTGCGTTGGCCCGCACCCCAATTCTAAAGGAGTTTTCACTCGCCTCTCTATGAGAGAGCTCAAACAACAAAAAGCACGGTGTAACCGCGCTTCAAATTCTTCAAAACGCTTCAAAAAAATGAAGCGAATAATTTTGTTTGGTGGAGCAATCATTGCGTGGCATGCGTCACCATCGATTTGAACTATTATTCTTGCGCCAAATTTGGTTGTTCTCTTATTGTTAGGTGTGTGACTAGAGCAGAATTGCACGGTACCTCGAGCATGAACCTCCGCGTCATTTGAATTAATAGCCTATTTCTTTAAGATAAGCAACCAACTTATCGTACATATCTTTCTGCTTTTCGTTTAGATTCTTAGCACTTATTTTGGTTATCTCACAATAATGGATATGGTCATGTATTTTGAAAATACCTTCTTTTGACAATTCGCCATCGTAATCCAAATGGTAAACCAAGTACGATAAGTCATCAAATTCGATATTATAATCCGTTGACTCATTTATTTTTCCTACAACAACTATCTCATTGTCATCCAAAAGGCCTATATCGTAATCATTAAGCAAACGAGGCAATTCAATAAACTCCTGGAAGGGGCATAATGGTTTAACCTCTCTTGGATCGTTTTTGTCGTAATAATCACAAGTCTTTTCATCGACGCTCTTATATTTTTTAAAATCGCTAATGGCATATGAAAATAGCTTTTTCTCATACTCGTTGCTAGTAAGCTTTATAAGAGATTGCATGTTGTCTATATAGTCTTCATTGCAAAAATTATCAATCAACGTTGCTAATTGCATGATAGTCAAATTATCAGCGTTCTCTTTCAGATGATCTTTGATTATCTCATTAGGAATATGAGCAATGATTTTTTCGACTAATACCCTCATTTATATCACCTTTTCTTTGTGCTGATTTTACCAAAAACCACCCTACTATTTCTAGTGAAGCGGGTATTTTGAATGTCAAAGAGAAATGTTTTAATACAATTTAGCACCCCTACTTCAAATCGTGTAAGATTTTAGCACCCTTATTACTCACTCATACTTTCATAAAGGGTTTTTAATAATTCTACTCCTGACAAATCATCATCATTTTGCAGTTCTAGGAACCCAACATTCGTTTGGTATCGTTCAGGAAACAAATGGAATTCTTCAGCCATCCTTTTCATTCCCTTATAAAAACAGCGTAATGATTTCTTTCGCCCACGAAAGGAAAGCAGGAACGATAGTATCAAGCGAATGTT
>JAKSVB010000014.1 GCA_024408335.1 Bacilli bacterium | reverse complement strand
TTATCGAATTTAGAAATAAATTTTCAGATAGAATCGCAGAATCATTTATAATTCATCCTAAGAATTTATCCATTAGAGAAGACGGTATTATATGCATTCCTGCATATATGACATTCTGTTTATAAAAATAAGGCTAGTCACAATTAAGCGATTAGCCTTTTAAATCCCTAAGTGAGCTCTCTATTGCTTGGCGTTTTTTAGTAGTTTTCAAATCTAATATGCCCTCAAGGTTATTGGAAGATAAGTATTTGGCTAGTTTTCAGTTTCTCCCTTCTTATCTTCGAAGAATCTGGCAAAAGGCTTGATTAAAGGAACGAACTCGAAAAACTTGTCGAGCATTTTCATGGTAAAGCTAATGAAGAAGCCGTTGACCACGAACATGATTGCTGTGCCAAAAGATAATCCAACGATCTTACCGAAGAATATGAAGGAAAGAGTAAGACCAAGAGAGAGATAAACAAAATCGAAAGCGTATTTGACGTAAGCGAACTTGAATTTGTATTTGTTCGATATGCCATTAGGCACCATATCGACAACCTGTGGGTAGATGTATGAACGGTTGAACATAGCGATCGAAAGAGAAGTAAGAAGCAAACTAAGAACAAAGAAAAGAATTCGTAACCACAAATCAAATGAGCCAGGTGCGGTCACGCTAGGATTGAATATTGGAATGAGCCTCCATAAATCTAGGATTGCGCCATATATCAGACAAGTGACGAATGACATAAGGAATGTCCAGTGGAACTTCCTCATGATTAGGCAAAACAAAACGAAGAGGATAGCCTGAGTCACGTATTCCCATTGACCAAAAGTCAAGAAGCTAAACTTCATGGAAAGGATATAAGCAGGGGCGACGATCATGGAAACGCCGAAATCGCTAGCGGTTGCCAAACAAACAGAGAAAGCAAGTATCACAATCGCAAGGAAATAGGTGATCTCACTTGATATCTTGATTCTTTTCTTTTCCATAGCCGCCTCCAAACTGAACAAATTATAAAAGACGAAAGGAAAAATAGAAGCAAATTCATCAAAATAAAGAACATATCTAAGCATTTGTCTATTTCTAGTTCTTTTTCATTAAGAAAAAGCGCTAAAACGACAAAAAAGTAAGATTGAGGTATTTTGCTTTTTCTTTATAATATGCCACATGATTAAAAAGAAAGCTGATTTAATACAACTTATAGTGTGGGCTGTCATCGCTCTAGGTACCCTCATTTTCATATTCAGCAATTCCTTTAAAGATGGCCCAGAATCCATGAAACAAAGCTCAGTCGTCGTTGAGGTAGTGGAGTCGGTGGTTGATCCAGGCCACAAGATGGAAGAAGGCCTCCTTCATACAATCGTCAGAAAAAGCGCTCACTTCACTGAATTCTTCGTTCTTGGCCTTAGCTTAAGAATGATGTTCGTATTCGTTTCTAGACTTACAAAAAAGAATTTCTATATCCTTCCATTCTTCGTTTGCTTATTATCCGCTGTAACGGATGAATTCATTCAATCATTCACTGGAAGAACAAGCGCAATCCTTGATGTCTTAATTGATTTCTCAGGAAGCGCTTTAGCGATAATTCTAGTCATGGTTGGAATGCTAATAGTGCATCTCATCAAATCAAAAAAGATCGAAATAGAGCAAAAAGAAGAAGACGCCTCTAATTAAGCAAGAGTGGGACGTAAAGCACTTCGGCATAATAATTGGCAAAACGAATTCGGGTATATAGAAAAACAAGATGCCTTTTTAAGGTGTTATGAATGATTTCAACACAATAGTCTTTTCTCTCATTTTTCTGTCAAATTTACGAGAAAAAACAAAAATTTACGATAAAACCCAATTATATTTAAGCGACTAGTGTTTATATGTTTCCAGTAAATACGCCAATATTCGGAGCTTTGCAGCAAATTATTAAAAACGTCGTTAAAACTAACGTTATTGATAACAACGTCTAACTGCCAGTTTCTTTTAGCTTTGCAAGCTTGCTTTGTCGATATTCTTTAGTGATTCAGAATCGCTAAAGACGTATTCGAATTTGCCGCTATCAAGCGTAGGTCCTTCATAGAATGTCGCGTACTGCCTGCGGTATTCTTTTGGAGTGCATCCAAATCTCTTTAAGAACATCTTGTTCATGTATTTCGAATCGCTAAAACCTGATTCGTATGAGATCTCAAGGAGGGTCTTCTCTTTGTTCGCCATCAAACGAATGCACTGTTCCATTCTCTTGACGTTGACGAATTCCTGGAACGTCATGCCGAAGTTAGATGAGAAGATATGAGATAAGTGAGTAACGCTTAAGTTTTCTTTGGCGGCTATATCTTCTAATCGAAGCTGCGAATCGAAGTTCGCATCGATATAGGAGATGATTCTTTCCATTCTGCTCTTCTTTCTGCTGATTCTTTCTTTCTGAACCTCGTTGATTACTTTGTAATCGAGGTTACGATAGACGTAAGAAAGAGCCTTTGAGATCGAAGAGACGACATCAAGCTGGAAGTAATTGGTTTCGGAGAAGTAGTCTTTGGCGGCTTTGACAAGTATTGCGTACAAGGTTTCATAGTCGCTCTTAGATAAGGCATTCTTAAGGTTGCCTGACTTAAAGACTGAGTTATGGATCTGAGGGAAGTATTCCCTTAAGAAGTGGTTGCTGATTTGGATGAATAAGGATGTTGGCTCATTAGTCTTAGATGCATCGTTATTTAGATGTGATGATAAGGAGTGGACATCACCTGAGTTAATGAAGAAGATGTCACCTGGGCCATAGATATATGTTGAATTGTTGATTTCCATCATACCCTTACCATTAAGAGTAAGAAAAATCTCGAAATCGTTATGAACGTGGTTCTCAACGAATTTGATCCTATTAACAAACATTTTAATATGCTTGAGCTTAGGATATTTGACTATTTCAATTTTGTTTGACGATTCCATAAAACGCATATTCATCATACAAAGAAATCGCAAGTTTGTCTATATAACATAATTATGAAGACTGTCTCTAGCAAAGATTCATGGGGAATTAAGAATCAAAAAGAGCGGCAGGGGACAACCGCTAAATTCCAAAAAAGCAAGTCTACGACAGAAGAATTTGAAATAGAGGATCATCTCGAGCAATCAAAGAGATCAAGTAAAAACACTATGTAAAATTCTTAAAAAATATGACAATTTTGTTGCGATTCCCTCTTTTATAAGATGATTATTTTGCGAATTATCACCCTTAAACCATTCAAAGTTCAGCTCTTTCTCACTAAAAAATCGCAAAATAATTTTGTTGGGTAAACCATCATTTGACATAGCAAGCAATTCATAATTCAAAACACGCACAAGCGTATCTCTTTTTGATATTGAAGAGAACAATCTAGCGACTTGGTTCCTTGATAGGAAAAAACAAAAATTGCAAGGGTTTTGTTAAAGTAAGGTTAAAAAAGTGTCAAAAAATATGCTTTGCACTCTTGAAGAACGAATTTTTGTATAGCAAAATAGTTTCATCAAATGAAAGGACGCATTTAATTGCGTAATTAAAAGAATATGAAAAAATCACTTTTCACCAGCCTTTTAGCCCTCGGACTCTTAGCGAGCTGTGGCGCTCCAGAAGCTGGTACATCTGCAGCTGGCGGAAATAGCAAGCCAGCTTCATCAGCACACGAACACGTTTATGTTGCTGATACCGCTAAGACCAACACCGAACCAACATGCACCGCTGATGGCAAAACCTACACCAAGTGCAGCATCTGCGGCAAAGAAAAAACTGAAACAGTTACAAAGCTCGGCCACAACTATGCTGCTAACCCAGCAAAACCAAACGTTGCTGCAACCTGTGGAGCAGAAGGCCACAACTACACCAAGTGCGGACGTTGTAATGACGAAAAGGACGAAGTCATCCCAACACTCGCTCACACATTCGGCACTGCAACCGAATTAGTCGCTAGCGATGCTGCTACAACCACAACCGGCACCAAACAAGCTGAATGTGGAAGCTGCCACAAGAAGTCACTCATCGTTGATGCAATGGACTGGACCAAGTTACAAGGAACAAACAAAGACGCCACTGGCACAACCCTTAAATTCAAATCAAACAACGAATACGCTGAATACACAGTCAACGTTCCAGCAGCTATGACCAATGCTAAAGTCTATCTCTATGGTATGGTCGACTACTACTACACCTCAGAGAACCATAACCAAGACCAATCATTCTTCCCAAGCGGAAACGTCAACTTCAAATTAGAACTCGGTACAACCGCTGTTGAAGTTACCAACCACGCAACCTATGACGAAATGTTCGGTGGCGAAGCAGGTGTTGGCGAATCTGGAAACTTTGGTTCAAATACCACCTACTCAAAGATGGCTCTTTGTGAAGTTGGCACTGTTGCATCAATCGCTGCAGGCGAACTTAAGATCACCTACACACGTCTTGGTTCATACAACCTCAACATCACTCAAATCCACCTCGTTGCTTAATCGAAAGATTAATTAATACTTAAGCCAAGCCTCTAAAGCTTGGCTTTTTTTGCGTCAAAGATAATGGGAGATTCAAAGCCCATAACCTCGACACCTGCCTAAACAAAAAAACGTAAGACCGGAATCTTACGTTAGTTATTTTGTTTGTGACTAAGCTTCTTTCTTTTTGCTAAGAACCTTATACATCACGAATGTGAGGACTGCGCCTCCAACAAGAAGCGCGGCTCCAACGATGTAATCCCAGATAGGATGTGAAGCGTCCATATACACTGGGAAGATTTTTGAGTTAATAAACATTGAGACAAGCGATCCAAGAATCAAACCGAAGATTGAATAATATGTGCCATCCCTATGTTTCTCTAAGAGAACCTTCATGCCTTTAGAGGCAACGACAAGCCCACATATAGCGCCGGCAAGAAGAAGGAGAAGGGTGATGATCCCGCTAAGCCAATCGCCAGTCTTATAGAATGCGTGGTCACCTAAAGATATATCAAGTAATGGGATATATAGGCCCATGACCATTAAAAACATTGATCCAGATACGCCTGGAACTAAACAAGAACCAGCTCCAATCGCGCCAGCTAAGAAGACATATGGGTAAATCCACCAATCGTGATTAGCTAAGGATGAAGTGAAGTCGATTTCGAAGAGGGCGCTAAGAATGCCTAATGCGCTAGCGACCACGAAAGAAATGATAAGAGGAATGAATAACTGAATCTTCTCTTTTGCGTCTTTCCCTTTCTTAAGTTCAACAAACACTGAAGGGAGTGAGCCAAGAATGAAGCCACCGAATAATCCAGTGACCGCAAACGGTGCTGCGTTATATCCCCACTTGATACCAAGTAAGGCTGCAAGCCCTCCAACCGCATATCCAAGAAGGAAAGGAAGAAGGGAGAAGAATGACTGTTTGAAGTTTTTTCTAATGTCAGCGATTGAGCTAATGATGCGGTCATAGCACTTCTCGATGATGGCGATCGTGCCAGCACTTACCCCAGGTACGGCTGCGCTGACGCCTAAAGGGAGTCCCTTAAGCGAATCTTTGATAAAGTTGTCTTTTTTGTTTTCCATATATAAATATATTAACGAAACGCCTCTCATATTGCCTTAAGTTTTTGCGATTTGCTTCTTCTTTTAGTAAAATGAGGAAAGAGAGAAAACATATATGGAACAACATCTTTTAGAACCAGGACTTCTTCTTAATGAAGAAGGAAACCTCATGGAAGCAGGCTACGCTTATAGCCTAGTTAAGAAATACGATAGAACCGCCATCAAAGCAGGCAAATCCCGTATCAAGGAATGGGATTACTATTATGTTGGCAATAAGCACAGAGGCATCGCTTTGACTATCGCTGATAACTCACTTTACACGATGGTGAGCTGCACCCTTCTTGATTTCGATAGCAAGACATACATCGAAAACTCAAAGATCAAAGCCTTCACCTTTGGAAAAACTTCTCTTCCTAGCTCTTCGGTGGAAGGAGATGTATCTTTTGAGGACAAAGGCCTAAGCATGAAGTTCATCAAAGATGGTGATGACAGAAGACTCAATCTCACTTGGCCTAAGTTCAAAGATGACCTTCCATTACGCGTAGACATCAAACTTGTTGAAAACCTTAATGGCAAGTCTTTAGTTATCGCCACCCCATTCCCAAAGAAAGCCCATTTCTATTACAACCAGAAGATCAACCTCCTTTCTTCGACTGGCTACGCTAAACTCGGAGAAGAGATGATTGATTTCTCTCATGATACCTATGGTACTTTAGACTGGGGTAGGGGTGTTTGGACTTATAAAAACACCTGGTTCTGGTCAAGCATGAACGTCAAGCAAGATGGTCATGAAATCGCTTGGAACCTTGGGTATGGTTTTGGTGATACGAGCAAAGCCAGCGAAAACGTCCTTTACGTTGATGGAACCGCCTATAAGCTTGAAGACGTCAAATTCGATATCCCTCTTACCAAAAAAGGCAACGATGACTTTATGAAGGATTGGACCTTCAGAAGCGCTAAAAACGACATCAAGATAACCTTCCACCCTCTCATTAACCGCCATAGCGACACTAACCTACTTGTTCTTAGAAGCAACCAGAATCAAGTCTTCGGTATCTTTAATGGCACAATCCGTCTTCCAGACAGTGACAAACTGATCCATATCGAAGACGCACTTGGATTTGCTGAAAAGGTCTATAACCGCTGGTAAAACAAAAGGACTTGCAAAACCTCCCCCTAATGGGTATCATATGACAGTTACGAAATTCGTAACTTGTTATCGCGGGGTAGAGCAGTGGTAGCTCATCAGGCCCATAACCTGGGGGTCGGTGGTTCAAGTCCACCCTCCGCAACCATTCAATTAACGGCACTCTTAAAGGGTGCCTTTCTTTTTGCTTGCCACTTAATTCAAAAACAAAAATACCTAACTTCACAGTGTTGTAATCTCGGCCAAGTATCAAAAAATGATGCATTAATTAAATTTTTGTAAAAAAAGTGCATTTACCTACAAATATTTTTTGTTTTTTTCGAAAAAATGCATTATTCTAAAATCATCAAATTTAAATAGGCGCTATAAGACCATCTATTTTGCGCGCCCAATAAGGAGAAAAAATGAAAAAACTTACTTCGATCTTCCTCCTTTCCGCTACCATGATCCTCGCATCATGTGGAGGAAAGCCTGCAGATTCAAAGCCAGTCGATTCCGCAAGCACACCTGCAGAATCAACAACTTCACAAACCAGCTCTAACGCTGGCACAAGCACCACATCACAAGCTCCTGCTACAAGCACAACTTCACAAGCTCCAGCAGCAAGCTCATCATCACAAGCTCCAGCAGCTTCAAGCTCATCACAAGCTCCAGCTTCATCAAGCGAGCAAGAACAAAAATCAATCGCTTACACCTCAGGCGGCATCGTTAAAGAAAACGATAAGATCTACGTCAAGGTTGGCGGTACAATCGCTGGTTACACCGCTGCCGAAGCAAAGATGGCTTTCGGTCTCCAACACAAGGCCAATGCAGACTCAGGTCTTGCTGATGCACACGATGGCGAATGGCTTGTTGGTTCAGAAACCCCAGCAGCAACCGATTTCACAATCACTCCAACCATCACCGGTACCACATTCGAAGTCAAAGTCGAAGTTACCAACGTCGCATTTACCGAAGGCGCATACGCAATCTACCTCGGAACCGCAGACAGCTATGCAAGAGTCACAATGCAACAAAGTCAATGGGAAGCTGGTTCAAAGATCAAGACTGGCAACGTCCGTATCATCATGCGTGGCGACGCTTCACTTATCTCAGCAGAAGCTATGCCAGGCCTCATCGTTACCGAATCAACAATCGTTCTTGAAACTGTTGAAGATGTTCAAAAACCATTCCTCAAGATCGGTGGCGAATTTGGTGCAATGGACAAAGATGCATTCGAAGCTGCTCAAATCGCTGTCCGACTCGAAAGACAACTTAACGGCGGCTGGACAAAAGTCGATTTCACAGGCGATAAAGTTGTCAAATTAGTCGAAGAAAATGACACCAAAGGCTACCTCAAACTTGACCTTTCAAGCGTCCAAGAAGGTGGCTACCAAGTCAAGATCAGCTACAACAACGGTGCTGCATATCCAAACACCGACATGGAATGTGCTTCTTTCGACGCTAGAGGAACCGCAAACGCTAAAGTCGTTGGCACCAAAGAATACGCTCCATATTTCGATGCTGAACACAACGATGTAAATCACCTCTATGCATGTGCTGGTCTCTTCGTCACTCACGTCCACTCAATGAACCGCGGTGAAGAAAAAGAAGGAACTTCAGATTTATGGAAAGTCACTTGCCCATCAAATGATTTAACATACTATGAAATGGATGTTACAGCAGCCAACTGCTCAAATCTCGGCAACGAAAACAAATTAAACAGCGGCAAGATCGCAACCTTCGATATCACAGGGCTCCCAGCTGGTAACTATGAAGTTTACGTTAAAGGCCACGTTTCTAACGGAAGCCATGGTCCAACTGCAACAGTCGGTTTCTCAACCGGTGACCAAATGTCAACAGCAGGTAGTGGCACTGGCGGAACAGCTGTTCCAGGACGTTACTACGCTCAAGTTGGCGATACAGGCGAAAAAGTCTACACCAACACCGGAAGCAAGAACTTCAATGCTATCGGTTTAGATGATTACAAAACATTCAAATGGTCAACCGAAGCTGTCATCAAATCAATGATGATCCCAGCAGACTCAACATCATTCAAATTTGCTCACACTGGCGCTGGCTATTCACTCTACTGCGAAACAATCCGTCTCGTCAGAATTGGCGACTACGTTCCAAATCTTAAGAACGTTGTCTTCGAACAAGGCGAAATGAAGATCGAAGCTGAAGATTACTCAATCAAGCACACCATCTTCACATCAGGCAGATCAGCTGGCGAAGAAACTGATTACACAACTAACGGACAACAATATCCAGTTAGCCTTAATGGTACTATTGAAGAAGATGAAGAAGCATCAGGCGGTCAATACATCCACGCAGTCTTTAGAGAAGGTTGGAACAATTCAAAGAGCTCCAACATGTCAGGCGAACTCGTCTATGGCGTTAAGTTAAATGCTGAAACAACATTTAAGATCAAAGCCAAGATCAAGTCAGACATGGAAGTCTCCAAGCCATGCTTCGATGTCAAAGTCAATGGTACTTTGAAAGAAACCATCAACGCTACTAACGTTTGGGCAGATGTCGAAACCGCTGCAATCACACTTCCAGCCGGTATCCACACCATCTCATTCGTTGGCCAACAATTAGGTTCAAGCGAAGGCTATCGTAGCGTCTTAGCTGATATCGACTGCTTCACCTTAGTCGAGCAACAAGCTGCTGAATAAGTAGCAAACACGCTAAAACTAACGGACCCCATAAAACGGGTCCGTTTTTTTGTGCTTAGAAATTAAGAATTGACACTCTGTACAGTATTTAGTAACAATAATAGTGATATGACAGTGTATGCATTATCATCATTTCTATCATTGGCGATCACACTTCTTGTACTAACCCGATTAATCATCGATAGCGATCATTCGGAGAAGTCAAGAATGTTTATTGTGTCCGTTGGATTAACGTCTTTTTGCATGTTGATGTTCGGAATCGCTAACTTGTTAGAGGAATATAATACTACAGCTGCCCCATATGTCGCGTTCATGTTCGTCCTTGTTGGAAGTTGCCTTACTCTCCATCAAAGATGCTTATATTGTCTTAAAGTAATAGGATATAAAGGCCCTGATGCCAAATACCTTAGAGTCGGTCTCCGTATTTTGTATCTTGGAGTCGCTGCTTTCGTTTTAGCCGTCATCAGCACGAGTGGCTTTAACGACAACATCATTTTTAGCCTCGCAGGAGGACATTTCAAAGCAGAGAGGTTCTGGTACCTCGTTTATGGCATTTTCTTCTTCCCAGCCGTCGTTATGGCTATTGCTTCACTTATCGCTTCCACGAAAAAGAAGAACTACGCCATCAAAGGCGATTGCATCTATGTTGCTGTCTATCTACTAAGTGCTGTCCTTCCTTCTTTCTATTCTTCGCCAATTGACCTTATGTCGCTTTTCGGCGCATTCTTTACTCTCATTTATTACACTGACAGCCTTAGAAGCAAGGTCACAATGGATGAGATGACCCGTATTTCAAACCGCACCCTCATAATCAAGAAGTTAAGCGCTTCAATTGGCTTAGAGAATTATTACTTCTTCTTAATCAATACCGACAATTTCAGAAACCTTAATGATGTATATGGATATGCGGAAGGGGATGCCGCGCTTGTTCGCGTTGCCGATACCCTTAAAAAAGTCGCGCCTAGAAATATCATCGTCGGAAGAATCGGAGCAGCGGAATTTGCAATGCTAGGCGAACTTCCTAGCGTCGAATCCGCTAACGCGCTATGTGAAGCGGTATATGAATCACTAAAGGTTCAAAACGGCAAAGAAGATACCGAATGGAAAGTCACGGTTTCGATTGGATACACCGAATGTAGCAATGAAGAGCTAAAAACAGTCCCAGATATCTTAAAAGCTGCAGAAAAATCGCTTCGTGCCTTGAAACGAAGCCGTTAAAGCCTTAAATATTTAGTGTTTAAGGAACGTCTTATGGAAGAAAGAAACGAAAACGCCTCGCTATTCGCCAAAGTGTTTGGTGACCTATTTCTCATCCTTTCTCTTTTCGCAGGGTTTGTTTTCGTTGCCATCAGCGTCCTTCTCGCTCAAAAAGATCCTTCAACATTTACTTATTATTTCTCTCTTCCTTTATCGATTGTTTTAGGCGTCTTGTTCCTTCTAGTAGCAGGGGCTTTGATTCTTAACGTTATCTTCGATAAGAAGAGATTTCTTCCTTATTCATTCTTGCTTTCGTCCATATTCTCTCTTGGAGTCCTTCTCCTTCTTTACTTCACCATATTAGGCAAGATGAAGATCGGAACCGATGAGTCATTCTTTAGCACCGTCAAATTCACTTTCTCATTCTTCCTTCTTATTTTAGCGACTGTCGTATCTCTCTCTTCGGTTATGCCAGTGCTCACCATAATTAAAGGCATGTTCAATTCCTTCCTTCATGCGGTCGCATATATCGCTGAAGCATCTTTATGGGTCATCCTCTTCATTCTTACCGTATCTAGAATCGGCGCGCCTATTGCAACGCTTATTGCTGCTTTGCTTTTCCTTAGAAGTGGCATTTACTGGTGGGTTCTTATCTACCGCAAAGAATACAAAAAGAATTAGACGAATTAATTGGTATTTTAGTAGTTTTTATATTTGAACCTGGATGTTTTTCTAGTGTTTGCTAGAGGTAGCAAGAAACCATGTAACCGATTTGCAAAGGTTTTCCTTTATCAAATAAACCAAAAAAAGAACAAAAAGAGGTAAATTCGTAACTATAAACACTTGCATATTGCTTTTTGTTTGTGGATAATATTCAAGCACGTTTGGTACGGGCCGTTGGTCCAACGGTTATGATGCTAGCCTGTCACGCTTGAGACACGAGTTCGACTCTCGTACGGCCCGCCAATTTCTGCAAAAAAACTTACGATGGCCCGGTAGCTCAGTTGGTAGTAGCAATGGACTGAAAATCCATGTGTCGCCGGTTCAAGTCCGGCTTGGGCCACCAGAATAACAAGATATCCTCGGGAAACCGGGGATTTTTCTATGTCTGGATTTACATTTGTTTGTAAAAGCGATGCAATAAACTCGACAAAAACCTCAGTACTGAGAGAAATGGAGATTTTATGATGTTCAAGCGTGATTTGTATTTAAATGAATTAATAGAAAAGCAAAACAATCATTTGATTAAAGTAATTACCGGAATCAGAAGGTGTGGAAAATCATACCTTTTAAATACTATTTTCTATAACCACTTGATCTCAAAAGAAAATGTTTCCAAAGAACGTATCATAAAATTCGCGTTTGATGACGAGGAGGACATCAAACCACTCTCTGATCACTGCTTAGTGATTCTATCTGAGAAATAGAGAAATCTGACATTTGCCACTTCGGGTCGACAGGTTTTGTGCGGAAGCGGTTTGTTTAATGTTCCTATAGGCCCACAAGAACAACAAGGCATCCTCGGGAAATCGGGGTTTTTGTCTTTTTGATTGTTGTTGAGGTTATCAATAGTCAAGAGGAAGAGAAATGGCCTTTAAAATATCACGGAATAGTGATACTATATACACGTAGAGAGGAGAATTATATGCCTGTAATTTCTAGATTCTATGGATTGATTATCAAAATGTATTTTCAACAAAGGGAACACCAACCGCCTCACATTCATGTCGCTTACGCGGAATATTCTGGCTCAATTGTTATTAAAGACGGAAGCATTCTTGAGGGCGATTTGCCAAACAAAGCCGTATCAATGGTGAGAGAGTGGATGGATTTACACAGGGATGAACTTCAAAAGATGTGGGACAATCAAGAATTCCATGCGATCCCAGGATTGGAGTAAAGTTATGTTTCATAAAGTAAAATCAGTTAGACCAATGGACGACTTCGTCTTACTCGTCTCCTTTTCAGAAGGCGTGACAAAAACATATGATGTTAAACCTTTGTTTGCTAAATGGCCTGTATTCAATGAATTAAAGAACGACCACCTTTTTGAAGAAGTATCCGTAGATCAAGGAGGATACGGCATTTCATGGAACGACGACATAGATTTATCTTGCGATGAGCTTTTTCATGAAGGGAAGGAGATAAAGACCCCATTCGACGGCCTTATCGCCTTCACAGAAGCATGCCAGCTTTGGAACCTTAATGAATCCACTCTTAGAAAGGCTGTGTCATATGGCAAACTT
>JAKSVB010000013.1 GCA_024408335.1 Bacilli bacterium | reverse complement strand
ATCAACAGCGTCTTCTAATTCTCTTCCTTTTAAGCCTTCAAATCTATTCATTTTCCACTCTCGATATTACGTTCTTTAAAACGTAACGAGGTATATTCTAATATCAAATTCTTATTTTTAAAGATAAGCTTAAAGATTTTGCGTTCGAAAATGCTTAAACATAGTTTAGATAGTTTCTAAAAAATTGGTAATCACGCGAACAAAATGTAATTATGGGAGTAGGAGCAAAAATTAAAACGTGATTGACATTCTTTTTTCGAACTATGTTTATTACATGGCTATTTTACCCAAATACCCTTATTAAAGGCACGAGATAAATCAAACCCTCAGCTTTCCCGAAACAATATCTTTTATCTCTTCGTCGGTTCGGTAGTAAAGAAGGGCGAGGATTGGCCATTTGATCCTGCATTCATGGAAGCTAAGTTTGCTTCTATCTCTTCCGGATGGGTGATAGTTCAATCCCCCGAAATGAATGGCGGTCTTATCGTGTTGCCTATATTGTCGAACAAGGCTATAGATATCTTCTTCGGAAAGAATGTAGCCATGCTCAAGGTTCCCATAATAAAGGAAGTTCGCTTTGTAACGCTTCAAATTGCACCCTTTTAGGACACATCTGAACACTATCGCGTCGATGATCTCATCCTTATCAAGCGCCTTAGACGCCTCGACAAAATACCTTCCGTATTTGTCTTTGAGCTCCCTTGGCGTAAACGGCTTGCCGTTGTTGCTTAGCTTCTCAGTCTCTCCATAATGGAAGAACCTTATCGTTTTGATCGTTTTCTCGGAAACACCTTTCTTCCGTAAGAAAGCCTCAAAGGTCCCAAGCGGTTCGCGATGCATGCTGCAAGGCTTCCCCGTTTTGATCGATACGTAGACGCTCGTGTGCCGGACCGTAATGACAATGTCCGGCTTTCCTTTCTCATCCTCGTAATGCTGACAAGAGATTAAATCGTCCTCCTCGACGAAGGAGAACATCAGACGCATGTGGTTCTTCCATTTTTCGTTCAGCTCCTTGTATGCCTTTCCATCAAGGTACTTGATGATGTCGTTTTCATTTTTGATTCCGTATACACAACTTTTTAACATATATGTGCCTCCAATTTCATATAGAGGCGTTTTTCAAAAATTTTTCGATTTTTTTATTTTTTTGTTTTCCCTTCGTTCGATTCCCGCTGTGTCCAAACAAAAAACGAGGACTTGCCTCGTTATATTTTGTTTGGTGACCCAGCAGAGAATCGAACTCTGGTTTTCACCTTGAGAGGGTGACGTCTTAGCCGCTTGACCACAGGGCCGTGTGCCACATATTAAAGCATTTAGGTTGATAAATATCAATAGTGGCTTACAAAAAGTTAGATTGCACTCTTCAAACGTGCTTTAACTCTCTCTTCTCCAAGGATATCAATGACTTCATGGAGGTTTTGGGAATCCTTTTGTCCAGTGACGGCGATACGGATTAATTCAGCAGCTGCACTGATGTTGCCTTTGAAGGCCTCTGGATTAGCTTTGTAATCTTTATTTGAAACAGCAAATCCATTAGCAGCAGCAAGTTCTTTGACACTGTTCCACCACTCGCTTTCTGTGGCGTTATAGAGTTGCTTGTCTGCAACTTCTCCTAAGAATGCCTTAAGGAAGTCTTTGTCAAATTTCTCATCGAACGGAAGAGCGTCATGCTTTGCGAAGTCTTCGTCATAGAAGAACCATGTTGCAGGTTCGATGTCGCTATACTTGGCGTAGTCTTTTCTTGGGTTTGGACGATCTTTTTCGATGTTGATAATCTTGCTGAAGTATTCTTCATCCATCTCAATCTTCTTTAGCAATGACTCACTGTTCTTTGAAGCCCATTCCTTAACGGCTTTGAAGAGTTCTTCTTTAGGTGTGGCGGCAATGACTTCTTTTGAGAAGTAATTGAGTTTGTTCTCATCAAAGAGAGCGCCGTCTAAAGCCATTTTCTTGAATGAGAAGGTGAATTTCGAAACATCGAGGGATTTATTGGTGATTGTCCATTCTTCGAAGTTGGAATTGGCGATGGACATAAGATAGACAAGAAGCCCTCTTGCTGGATATCCAGCTTTGAGGAAGTAGCTGACTGCTGCTTCTGGGTCTTTTCTCTTGGAAAGCTTTCTCTTGTTGCCATGGTCAAGTTTCATGATGACTGGGAGGTGAGCGTATTTAGGAGCTTTCCAACCAAGATCACGGAATAACTGAATATGGATTGGAGTTGATGGGATCCATTCTTCGCCACGAGTGACTGCGGTTGTTCTCATGAAGTGATCATCGACGACGTGTGCGAAGTGATATGTTGGGAGGCCATCGCTTTTCATGATGACGATATCGACATCATTATCTGCGAGTTCGAGTTCTCCTCTGATTGAGTCTTTGAATTTGATCTTCTTATTGTGATCGCCGTTTGATTTGTAACGGATGACCCATGGGGTTCCTGCTTTGATTTTTTCGATTTGCTCATCGACTGTGAGTTTTCTATCGCGAGCGTATGGGCCATAGTATCCAGGAAGGATCTTATTGGCTTCTTGGAAATCACGGATTTTCTGAAGTTCTTCTGCTGAACAGAAATCTGGATATGCCTTTCCTTCTAAGATGAGGTGTTTGATGACTGTTTTGTAGATGTCTGCACGAGCGCTTTGTTGGTATGGGCCATAAGCGCCTTTATCGCCATTTGCGAAATATCCTTCGTCAGCGATGATGCCAAATTCCTCTAACTGATCGATAAGCTCGTCAGCGCTTCCTGCGATTGTTCTTTTGGTATCTGTGTCTTCGAGTCTAAACATATAGACGCCTTGGCTTTGCTTGGCGAATGTATATGCAATGTATGCTGTGAAAAGAGAACCAGTATGGAGGAAGCCAGTTGGAGAAGGTGCGAATCTTGTTACTTGAGCCCCTTCTGGAAGAGAACGTTCTGGATATTCTTTTTCAAGGTCTTCGATAGTTTTTGTAATCTCTGGGAATAAGAGTTCTGCTAAGTCATTATAGGTAGCCATAAATCACCCTCCTAAACAAACATGAGAGATTATATAGCACGCACGCGAGGAATTCCACAAATCACATTTGCAAAAATTATCAAAAAAGGGCTTGCACAAGTTTAACAGTACTTCTATAATAACACTCGCTCGATGAAGCAAATGCAGGTGTAGTTCAATGGTAGAACATTACCTTGCCAAGGTAAATACACGGGTTCGATTCCCGCCACTTGCTCCATTAGAAAAACTAAGCCCTCAATGAAGGGCTTTTTTTCTTGGAACAAGGGGAATCGAATCCCGTGTCAACAAAACTAAAAAAGTCGGATTTCGCTTAAAGGAACATCAAAATCATCAGTAGGAAGAGAATCGACGAGCTGCTCTTTATATCCTATTCCTATGGTGAATATAGACGAACCCATTAGATATTTGTCGTAATATCCTTTTCCATATCCTAAGCGGTAGTTATTTTTATCGAAAGCTAGTCCAGGGACGAGCATAACATCTATTTCTTTTTTATTTATTTCTTTTGCGTCACTATTTGGCTCTTTTATGCCGTATTTGTTCGTAAATGAAAGATCGCCAAACGACGTTATTTCTTTCATGACCATCGAGTCATCTTTCTTAATGAAAGGCACCACCACTCTTTTGCCTGCGTCTAAAAGAGCGGATATAAGTTCGAGCGTATCTATCTCGCTTCCAAAAGAAACAAAAACTGAAATAACATTGGAGTTTTTGATTCTTTCTTCTTCCAAAATGGAAGAAACCATGGTCATTTCTCTTTCTTTTTTCTTATGTAAGCAGTTTCTTAGGGACAAGAAGCGTTCTCTTAGTTCTTTTTTGTTCATATACATATATGATATAGCAGGAGGGACAATCATGGACAAAGAAATAGAGAAACTAATCAGCAAAGAAACCGACCGTCAAAACCGCGGAATTGAGCTTATTGCCAGCGAGAACTACGCTAGCAAGGAAGTGCGCGATGCATGTGGATCAATTCTTACGAACAAATACGCGGAAGGATATCCAGGAAGAAGATATTATGGTGGATGTGAGGTAGTTGACGAGATCGAATCCATCGCCATTGCTAGAGCTAATGAGCTTTTCGGTTCGAAGTTTGCAAACGTCCAACCTCATAGCGGATCCCAAGCTAATGCTGCCGCTTATAGGGCCCTTATGCCAGAAGGAGGCAAGGTTTTGTCTCTTGTCCTTAATGATGGAGGTCACTTAACTCATGGTAGCCCTGTCAGTTTCTCTTCACATCTATATACATTCGTTCATTACCATCTAGACACAAACGGTAGGCTCGATTACGAGAACATTAGACGCGCCGCCTTAGAGGAGAAGCCAAACCTCATCCTCGCAGGTTATAGCGCATACCCTTACGAAATCGATTTTAAGAAGATCAAAGAAATCGCCGATGAAGCAGGATGCCTTTTCATGGTTGATATGGCTCATATTGCAGGCTTAGTTGCTGCAGGAGTTCACAATTCGCCTGTCGGTGTGGCAGATGTTGTCACTTCCACCACTCACAAAACATTAAGAGGACCTAGAGGCGGACTCATCCTTACGAATAACGAAGAGCTCGCCAAGAAAATCAATTCCGCGATATTCCCTTATTATCAAGGCGGACCACTTGAACACGTCATTGCAGGTAAGGCAATTTGCTTCAAAGAGGCTCTTAGCGATGATTTCAAAGAATACGCTTTGAAAGTCAAGGAGAACACGAAGGCCTGTGCAGACGAACTTGAAAAACTCGGTGTTAAGTCAAGTGGAACCGAAAACCACTTATTCCTTATGAACGTTCTCGATTCATTTGGAATAAATGGCAAGGAAGCCCAAGCCAAACTCGAAGAGATCGATATCACCACAAACAAGAACATGATTCCAGGTGACACTCTTCCTCCATCAAAAACCAGTGGCATCCGTATTGGGTTTGCCGCTTCGACAACAAGAGGTTGTTCGAAAGATAACGCCATAGAGATCGCGCATATCATCTATGACTATCTCAAAGGCAACTCTTCTAAAGAAGAATCACTTGCGAAAGTCCATTCACTCACATCTTCTTGGAAGAAGATCGAGGAGATATAAACAGTTTAAAAGGCATCCTTTTTGTGAGGATGCCTTTTTCGACAATTACCTTCTATTGGAGAGGGATCGAAGGCAATTAACGGATGAATACGTAGAAGATGATGATACCTATAATCTGAGATGGAATAACGGCAATTGCAAATCTGATCAAATCCTCTTTTAAGAACCTGATTTTCTTTCTCATGCCAAATGTCGTGATCCAATAGACGATTACCGAGCCAAGGAAGACGATGAAATATATTGGAAGCAAAATCTCATCAATCGAACCGGAATCAAGGGTTGTTCCAAGAAGGAGGCCAAGATAAACATAGCCAAGGAAGGCTGCTACGACGAAAAAGTTTTTGGCGCCCAAAGTTTCCATTTGAGTGGTACCAAGGTGCTCGCTTTTGAGTTTCTCGAATTGTAAGAGGGCAACATATCCGACAGCGAGCCAGAACACTAAGTTGATGGCAAGAACCAAAAGGTTGAATCCATAGTCGTTGAAGAAATATTTGGTGATGTCTTCCAATCCATAATAATGATTATATGATGCGATGGCAGATACATATGAGCCCGGGGCATAGAACATCAAATTGGTCCATGACTTCAGCTTAGCTTTTGTGACGATCAAGACAATGTAATATAGAAGGACAGGGATGATGTGAAGATAGAAGACCATGGAACGGGCTTCAGCTTGAGAATTAGAGAACGATACCGCAACCATGCTGATCAAATAGACAACAGTCGTTGCAATAAGAAGCAAAGGCAAAACTTCAAGGATGTCGCTAATTGGCGATAACAATTCTTTTCTAGCGGCGATAGCAAACGCCATTGTCGTGAATCCGCCGATAAGATACATCACTGTTGTGATGGCTAAGATGCCAATAAGAGCAAAACCATTTTCGGTAATGAAGGCTTGGCGTCTGCTTATTGGAAGCGACAAATAGATGTCACTCGAGTTTTTCGTATAGTAACGGTTATGTAATATTAAAGGTATGGCTCCTACGACGAAGAATGGAACAACTGATCCAGCAAAAGTCGAGACGTAGTCAACACTTTCCATGTGTTCAGGAGCGATCATCATGATTGGGAAAACGATGTATATGAAAGCACAGACGACGGCGTAAACAACGAGAACCGAACTAAATGTTTTGAATAAGAACTTTAAATACTTTTTGCTCATAACATTTCCCTCTCTTTGTTGTAAATGAATGCTTCTTCAAGAGTGACGTTTGAAATATCCATGATGACTGGGTTAAGAGGATCGAAGAATCTATGAATCTCCTCTTCGCTCATATCGAGGACGACAGTCAAGAAACGACCATCGTGCTTTTCCATAAGTGGATGTAGATGAGCAAGGTCAATAGCCTTTTCTTCAGCGAAGGCCAAACGAACCTTAAGAAGGTTGCTTTCTCTCTTGCTCATGAATTCTTCATCGATTGAGCCATTGTCGACAAGGCTATATGAATCGCAGATGTCCTCAAGCTCACGAAGTGAGTGGGAAGCGATGATGACCGTTGTCTTTGGGTTATTTGAGATAAGCTCAACAATATCTTTCTTGAACATGTGACGGCTATATGGGTCAAGTCCGTCGAATGCTTCATCGATGAGAATGACTTCTGCTTTCGATGTCAAAGCGGCAGAGATGTATGACTTTCTTCTCATGCCTTTGGAGAATGCGTTTAGAGGTTTATCGACATCGACCCCGTAACGTTTTAAGTTCGCCCTGAATTCTTCTTCGGTGAACCCATCAAAGAAACAGCTATATAGAGTGGAAAGGCTCTTAAGCGTTGCGGTCTTTCCATAATATGGATCGTCACAAAGGAAGAAGATCTTCGATTTTTGGACTGGGTTATCAAAGATAACCTCTCCATCAAGGGTGATGGTGCCTGTGTCTGGAGTCAAAACCCCTGCTATAAGTCTAAGAAGCGTGGATTTACCCGCGCCATTCTCGCCGATAAGGCCATTGATCGCGCCGTCTTTGATTTCGAGGTTGCAGTCTTTGATGACCACTTGACCGTCGAATGACTTGGTTAAGTTCTCGATCTTAATCATGTGCCTTTTCCTCCTTTAATTGTTTTAATGCTTTTTCGATATCGGATACTTTGTATCCTTCTTTAAGGATTTCTTTCAAACGAAGCAAAACGAGTTTGCTAGGTTCTTCCTCCTTTACATCCCCTGCCACATATAGGCCCTTCTTTGGGATTGAAACAAGGAGCCCTTCATCCGTCAGGATCTGATACGCCCTCATAACGGTGTTTGGGTTCACCGCTAGTGAGATGGCAAGTTCCCTTACGGAAGGCAAACGCTCACCTTGTTTCAAGATTCCATGCTTGATGTATAGTCGCATGGAGTCAATGATCTCCTCGAAGATTGGTTTGTTTCCTGTTAAATAGATTTCCATTCTTTTCTTACGTTAGCTGTACTAACTGTCTTAATTGTATTAGTGCTGTTAATACAGTTCAAGAAAAAAGTGCTAAAAAGCCCCGATTTGTTTCGGGGCGTTATCTTATTTGCGATTTTTAGTGATGGTCGCTGGAACCGTAATCATCAAGATTCGAGTTATCGTGAATGTCGTTTTTCGTTTGGTCTTCTTCCTCCACGACTTCATCTTCATCTTCGTTAATGACTTTTCTAACTTGTTTTTCGTATTCGCTTAAGGCGTCTTCGACTTTCTTTCTTTCTTCTTCGGTCATTTGAGCCCCGTTATATGTTAGGATCTGACCGAAGGCCCTTCTTGCCATATCGATCGACGATTCCAAGAAGCTTTTTTTGTGTTTTGCGGTGACAAAATACACAACATTCAAGAAATACGGAAGCAAGATGAAGGCAGGAACCATTCCAAATCCGATGCCCATCATATTCATGAGCATTCCTTGGAAGCCATGGCCTTCGAAAAGGAAATACGCGACCACTAGACCTATAACGTAAAAGACGGCGATAGCAAGATAAACGAACCATGTGGCGCCATAGAAGTCTTTATTGTATTCCTTGTTTGCTTTAAGTGTTTGCTTATAGACCATAGCAGGAAGTCTTGGGTCTGGCGACATCAAGAAATCGCGGACAAAGACCATCGCGCAGTTTCTTGAGATTTTGAATACGGTTGTCATGACGAAGATCATTTCAACCACAAGAGCGAAGAGGTTCTCGAAAAGGAGGAACGACTTGGATTCATTAAGAAGAGTTTCTAAGGTTCCGTTCTCCCCTGCTTCCATCGCATCCATCATTAATCTAACGTCGGTCACGAAAGAAGGATCGAAGGTAGGAGAAAAAAAGTAATATCCAATCGAGAAAAGGATAGAACCTAGAAGAGTCATAAGGAGGGCGAATAGGAAACAGTTGATGACTCGATAGACTCCATTAAATTCCCTTTTGAAATATAGGGATGAGGTTCTAAAGAAGCCTTGGAAGTTGATTTCTTCCCCGTTCATCGTCATATAGCTACAGATCTGAACCGCTAAAAAGAAAGGCATCTCGATGGCGCCAATCACAAGGATCGTGAGTAAAAGAGAGCCAAGGCCACTATAGTTTAGAAGCAAAAGAATAAGCCACACCATGATGGTGATTAAGAAGAAAAAGAATAGGAATGGCGCGGTTTTCTTTAATTGTGATCCATAGATGGATCTCGCTTCTTTTGCAACGTTTTGAATTTTCTTATTTTCCATTTTTCGATAGTTCCGATTCATCATGTAGTTTTTGGATCAAGATTTCTAATTTCTTTTCTCCAAGAGGGTCAATATCCTCTTTCTCGAATGTGTTGATCACTTTCTCGAGTTTGGACACCGGTATTAGTTTAATTGAATTGCTTTTGTTTTCGTAGCCACTAATGAAGCAATCATCGTTGACTAAGACTATTCCGACAAAAAGATCTTTCTGGATGATGTTTTGAAGGCTAATCAAATCAATCAAGGATTGGACTTGCTTAAGAGGGTTTGAGATCTCTTTCTTCTTCCTTTTGCCAAAAAGGGATTCCATGTAATAGATCCAATAATGATCATTGTAGTTACCTCTTACCGTTCCTTCGAAGTAGCGGTCAAGAATGACATAGATGTATTTCTCCCCACCGATAATGTGGTCGACCATGACTTTCTCGCCGGTTGGAAGATCTAATGAGACGTTATTGAGCAAATAGAAATCGCCATAATTAACGACGGTTGACACCCTCTCGTAAAAGAATGCGCCTGGCGAAGAACGGCGTCTAAGTTTGTTTATCGGAGCGTAAAAGAACCAAAGGAGTAAAGCGCCCGTGACAAAGAAGAGGGCGACTATATATATGGTTAACTTAAGTTCGAATGACATACTCCTTATTTTAACAATAAAGAGAAAAGAAAACGAGAGCGTTTGTGTAGCTCTCGTTAATTATTCGTTATTCTTTGCTTTCTTCCTTTGAATCATACTTCATGGCTTCCTCGAAGACTCTCATGAAGTTGTCTCTTGTGACCGGGGTGATTTCGCCTTGCGAAGCAATTCCGATTCTTCCGGTTTCTTCGCTAACGACGATCGTTACTGAATCGGTATTCTCGCTTATGCCAAGGGCTGCTTGGTGGCGTGAGCCGTATTTGCCTGTAAGTGGCTTATTGGTTGGCGCAAAGAAGACTGAAGCGCGGGCAATCTTGTCATCACGGATAACGACTGCGCCATCATGGAGAGGAGTGCCAACATAGAAGATGGTCTCTAAAAGTTCAGGGGTGATCGGAGAATTGAGTTCAACGCCACGTTGCTTGACGATGGAAGGAACCCTTGCTTCATCAAGAATGTCATCATTCTTCTCGAATGTGATAAGACATCCTTGTTTGATCATGGACATATCGATGACTGCTTTTTTGACGGCTTTATAAAGAGAATCGCGATCGAATATGACTTCTGCTTTCGCTTTTTTCTTCTTGAAGATATTCGCATCGTTTTTGGCGAATGTGTTACTAAGATATGGACGGTAGTCGTTGATGTTTGCAAATATTGCGGCAACGACAAGAAGAAGCAAAAGGATGAGACAGATATTAGTCACGATTTCTAAACCGCTAAAACAGTTAGCGGCAAGAACCACAAGTTCAATCAAAGCCATTCCTGCCATAAAGAAATAGCGATGACAGACATATCTAAAAAGGATGAAATCAGTGAATATAAATAACAGCAAAGCAAGGATTGTTCCGACAATCCAATTTGCTGACCCAAAATTTGCTAAAACCATTGCTAATACCTACTTTTACCATACTTTTTCAAGTATCAAGAATAGTCTAGCAAAGCAATAGCTTTAAATAAAGCATTCAAGGACAATTTTGCTATTTTTCATACAAAAAAGGGTGTAATTTCCCCCTCTTGAAGATAAGATACTCTTTGGCTATAGTTATAAAGCAAAATATGCACCAGTAGTTCAGTGGTAGAACACTAGCTTCCCAAGCTGGCCATGGGGGTTCGATTCTCCTCTGGTGCTCCAAAAGTATCTTTCAGGCTGACGTTGGTCAGCCTTTTTTAAAATAAAAAAGAAGCAGTCAAGTTGACTGCCTCTAATTGGATGCTAATTACATTCTGATTAAATCGTGATCGACCATGAGCTTGCCATAGGCTTCACCGAGTCTAAAGGCATCGCTGGTGTTGTAGTGGTAAGTGTTGAAACCACCCTTTGCGTCATCGCCGATTTCAAGCTTTAAGCCGCCTTCTTCACGGACGCTGCCATTAATACAGAAGTTAAGGTCATCTTCGCTTTCGTTGGCGATCGAAAGTTTTTGAGCGTTGACGGCTGGGTTATTGCCATATAATCCGCCATCGTAGATTGTGCAATCGAGGAAAGCGATTTGGTCTTTGTCTTCATCAACTGCATATTCAACAAACTCATCTTTGAAATCAGAGATGAGTTGTTTCATTTCTGTTGCGTAAGTATTGCTTCCTGAATCTGATTCACCTTGGTGCCAGACGAAGCCTCTAAGAACTGGTTCATAGCCATCTTCGATGATTTTGTTAATGGCGTTGTGAGTGTACTCCTTAAGGAGTTTGAAGAGTGATTTGTCTGGATCTTCATCTCTGCTTAACCAGTTTGGACCATCGTTCTTATGGAAACCTGATCCTGAGAATGCGCATTTGATTAAGTGGACTGGGTTCTCTTCTGTTGCGTATTCGCTAAGAACGCTTGCGATACCGAGTTCAGGTCCGAAGAAGATGTCCTTCTTTCCTTGGTATGTGTCACCAACGCCCATTCCAACTTTAGTTGCTTGGAATTGTGGGGTTGCAAGTTTAGCTTCTTTTGATGATTGATCGGTTGAGTTGCAATGAGCTTGACCCCATTTGTTTGGATAATAGAAGCCATAATAACTGGTTTTGACATTGGCAAAGCCGTTTTCTAAGACTGCTTCTGCATCAACGTCGGTTCTTTCTTGTTCAAGATAGTTCTTAAGAAGTGGTGTTCCATTAGGATGGACATACATTGTGCTGCCTTCCATGTTGGATTGTCCTGAAAGAACAAAGACATCAACTTTCTTATCTGGTTCTTTGTTTGATGGTTCAGCGCTTGGAGTGTTGCCGCATCCTGCGAGGGTAACGGCAAATAATGACGCTAAAAGTAACGAATTCTTTTTCATAATAATACCTTCCGTATTTCTTAGAGAAATGATAGAACGAGAAAACCAAAGTTTCAATAAAAGCAACGATGCCGTTGGAATTTTCTTAACTTAATGACCCCTTATTTCGTCAATCGGCTTGACGTTTCGATTTTTCCAGACTGGAAAAGCCACAGCAATTAGAGAAGCCAAAGTCGTAAGTCCAAACACCATAAGGGGTTCAAAGAATGTTAGCGAGACAATTCTAATTTGGAAGCCTAAGGAGACTCCTATGGCAAAATTCAATGCTGCACACATGGCAAGAGAAACCACCATCGAAAGAACCGAACTAATTAACGCAATAAGAAAGGCTTCAAGAACATAGATGAAAAGAACGTCCGTGTTTTTGGCGCCTAACGCCCTTAGAATTCCGGTTTCTTTTTTCCCATAAGACATCGAGATGCTTATGAAGCTCATCAATATTAGCGACGAGAGAA
Source organism: Bacilli bacterium (assembly GCA_024408335.1). Taxonomy (GTDB): domain Bacteria; phylum Bacillota_I; class Bacilli_A; order RFN20; family CAG-826; genus UBA4951. The sequence continues at coordinate 15,072 of JAKSVB010000013.1, read as the reverse complement.
ATGCTAGCGAGAAAATCAAGGCGTAGTAAATGACGTCGAGCGGATAAGATAAAAATGTCGAATATTCATTTATAGCCTTCGAAGAGCGGTGCTGGACCATGAATTGAAAAATATTTACAAAGTAATCTATGAACTCTTCATTGAGCGAATGATCGTGAGAAAGAACTGCTTTTATAGCATGAGCCCCCTCGCTATTGCGTTTCAAGTAGTCGTAGTTGTTGGGACTGACCACTATGTTATGCGAAAAAAGCCTATTTCCGTAATGACCGCTATTAAAGAACGCGGCCTTTATTTTCTTGATACCTAATTCCTCGGCGTTGTAGCGAGAAGCCAAATCGACGTGTCCTCTTCTTAATTCTTCGACGTATTCCGATACTATGCCGGTATATTCGTCTTTGTAATAAGCGCACACCACTTCGTCGTCATCAAGTGAAACAAACTCTTCATCGTTCTTCAAAAGATCTGTGACTTCGTGACCTTTAGGAACGATGAAATACTTCTCCAAAAATCCTCTTCTTGTTAGATTGTTTGAACCATTTTCTTCGCTTAGATTTAAAAATTCTTCATAAAGCCTTTCAATGGAATCCGCGATGACTGGAAACTCAAATTTTTCGTAATGAAATCCTGCTCCTGTTTCATCTTTGAAAAAACTCAGATCAAGCGAGGAATACACCTTGCCGCAGTGCTTTTCGTAAAACGATTCAGATAGATAGACGGTCGTAGCAAACCCGTTTTTCAAATCGCTTTCGAGATCGTTTTTAAGATTTTCGTTTTTCTCAATATCTTTCTTTTTCAGATCTTCATATTTCGAAGAGTCAAAATGGTTATCGATGACCCCTACTACCTCATAGTCATCAAGCGGTCTGCCGAAGTTCAAAACGAGTCCTTCATACGTCGTCAAACCAACGCGTCTTGAAAGACCATCATAAATCACTTTGGATATTGCGATTTCGCCATCGTTCTTTGGAAGGCTGCCTTCAATCTCAAAACCGGATGCGATTAAATCGTCCTCGTTAAACGAGGTAAAACTATCAATTTCCGTTACGTCATAAACCTTGCTGTATGGGGATTGCTTTATCAATTCGTTTTTTGCCCCTTTATCTATGACCTTGATTTCCCTTGTATTTAGCAATGAAGCATCAAAAACTTCTTTAAAAAAGATTTTGTTTTGAGTCTTTTTTCTAATTTCCTCTTCTTGATTTTTTAATACTAAGGCTCCTTTATACTTGTCCTTTATGCAGATTTCTTTATTCTTCGAGGCGTCAACAGCGCTTGTTATGGCACTAGAGACGTCAATATTCGAAATAGCGTTTCCCACAGCAAAAACGGTAAATGCCGAAACTGAGAGAAGCATTGTTGCAACTAGCCTTGAAGCTTTAGCCCCAAGCGAGCGGAAAGCCATTAAGAAAGAGGTTCCGATTCTCATTTTTGATTTTTTAAGAGCCAGTGAGTTTTTTACCGAATAGCGTTCTTTAGAAGAAGTATCAGAAGTCACCTTCCCATCCTCTATTTCTATAACCCTATCTCCAAACGTTTCTGCTAATCCCTTATCGTGACTAACGACAACCACAAGCCTCTCTTTGGATAATTCTTTTAGAAGTCCCATTATCTCTTTGCCGGTAACGGAATCCAAAGCTCCGGTTGGTTCGTCTGCTAAAAGGAGTTTTGGTTCTTTTACCAAAGCCCTTGCTATAGCAACTCTTTGTTTTTGACCACCGGATAACGCACTGCATTTTCTATTCCTAAGATGGTCAATCCCGACTTTTTCTAGGCACTCTTCCACCCTTCCTTTATGCGCTTTTCCTTGAAGGCCCAAAGCCAAAGATACATTTTCCATAACCGTGCGGTCATCAAGAAGATAGTATTCTTGGAAAACGAAACCAACATAGGTGTTCCTATAACTATCAAGGCCGCTTCTTCCTAACGATGAAACTGGCACTCCATCAACTATGATTTCGCCTGAACTTACTTCATCTATGCCACCCAAAAGATTGAGAATGGTTGACTTGCCTCCGCCAGATCGCCCGAGCACGAAAACAAGTCCTTCGTTACCAAGAGTCATAGACACGTCATCTACTGCTTTGACTTCTGGGGATCCGTCCTTTGAAAAATATATTTTCGTAACGTTTTTTAACTCAACCATAATTACCTATTCGTCAAAGTCTCAATCGGCTTTTTGTTTTTGTTTTTCCAAACGGGAATAGAAACGGCGAAAAGAGAAGATATTATTGATAACCCAAAAATAATTAATGGAACAAAAACCGAGAAACGAAGAGCGTTAACGGTTACACCAAAATGCGAGACCACCTGTGCGTTAATAATCGAACACGCAAGAGACGTGACACCTAGCGACAAAACGCCATTGATCAATGCAATTAATAAGCCTTCGAGAATATAAACGAAAAGAACGTCGGAATTCTTCGCTCCGAGAGCGCGGAGAATGCCCATTTCTTTCTTTCCATACGACATTGAAATGGCAATGAAATTCATTAGCATCAAAGACGAAAACAAAGCTAAGACGACTGAGGAAACAAAAGCGACGTTTAGAACCGGCCCGCTCATGAAATTATCTATCTCTGTTACTACGGTTTCAGCAATGTTTGCCATTTCAAAAGATCCGTCATTACATTTTGCTTTTGCAAGGTAGTCAAAAAATTGATTATTTGTCACCGTATCGTTTGACAGTTTAGCGATTAAACGATAACAACCACTGATGCTTGTAGCTATTGATGATTCGATTTTTTTGCTAATGATGAATTGGTGGTTAGTGATTTCGTTATTCGAAGCATCTTTCTTGATGAATATCGCTTTAATTTTTGCATTTACGGTTTCTTCCCCGGCGATGAAAGAGGCATCAGTGTTGCCATTAAGGAAATTGGTGCAGAAAGGAGAATAATTGTTCTCAACGACAGGGATGATTTCATCGTCGCCTAAAGCGGCAAAAGTATCGTCATCAATAAGCAACGAATCCTTTTCGCTTTGCGAAGAAGTAATAAACTGAGCGTCAAGGAACTCTCTTCTTGTTGTGGAGATCGTCGCTTTTTCAGGAATGATCAAATTTGGATCTTCTGCCTCTGAAACCCTGTTACCGCCAGCATCATAAACAACCGTGTAGTCGCCGTTTGGATCTGCTATCGTTTTGGTGAAAGTCCAATTATTGGAGTCAAAAATGTAGCCGTTAGCAGCAAACCATTCATCGGTTAGCCAAACGGACCCGGTTTGATAGTCAAAGTCATAATAGCGTGAGTTGTTTTGATAATAGTCTCTTTCTTTAATTTTTATGAAATTTTGATAAAGGTCCTCAAGGCTTGTGGTCATTATTTCAAGATTAGTCGCAAGGGATGCTTCTCCGATGGAGACACTAAGATTTATGTCTTCTCTCGATTTAGCGAAGTTGAACATGCCTTCGCTTAAGAAAACGCAGCCATTAAAACTGTTCTTTAAATCGTCTAGAACAAAGTCTTTGTATTCACTTTTCCCACTTTCGAATACATTTGCATTAAGGTATTTAGAGTATTTGAATCCTGTATTGACGACTCCAACCACCGTGTACTCTTTGTTGACCATGCCATTGATATCAAGACTGATCTTTATTCCGCTATAAGTGAAAATCTTTCTCCTCTTTTTTAAGAAATTGTAGGAGTAGCTTGATATTGCAATTTCATCATCGGCAATAGGAAGCCTTCCGGTGACATCAAAACCAGAACGAACAATGTCATCTTCTGTGAAATGGGTATATCCGTATATTTTTCCAGAATAAAAATCGCCTAATTCTGGATATTCAAACCCAGGTCCTTCGTTGTATGGCCCTCGGTCAAAATGATTTAGGCTTGCAATCTCGTCACCATAGATATCAACGCCGACACATTCTTTGATGAAAATATTGTTTTCAAATTTCGTTATCAGTTCATTCACTCTACTTTGAGGGATAAGCTTAGGGCCGTCCTCGCTTAAACAAGTAATACCAATAGTTTTGTTTTCCGCGTTTTCGATGGCGCTAATAATCGCTTCGTTTTTGTTCCAAGAAGAGGCTGTATTCATTACCCCAAAAGCACCAAAAGACACGACCGAGAGAAGAGTGGCGAAAGCAAGTCTAGTGACTTTTGATTTCAGGGATTTTGTGGCCATTCTTAAAGACTCGCTAAATCTAATCTTAGATTTAATTAACGGCAGTTTCTCTACTTTCTCTTCGCTATCAAGTGGTTTAGAGTCAGCGATGATTTTACCGTCTTCTATTTCTATTATTCTATCGGCGTATTTCTCTGCAAATAAGCGGTCGTGCGAAACCACGATCACGAGCTGTTTGGTCGAAATTTCTTTTAAAAGATCCATTATTTGGGTGCCCGTTTCGTGATCAAGAGCACCAGTCGGCTCATCCGCTAGTAACAAAGTAGGTTTTTTGACGATTGCTCTGGCGATTGCCACTCTTTGTTTTTGTCCACCCGATAAGGACGATGCTTTTCTTGAGGCATACTCCAACATCGAAACGCTTTTAAGAGCGTCGCTTACAAGCTCATCGTCCTTTTTGCCCTGAAGCGAAAGAACCAAAGAGACGTTTTCCTTTACGGTCTTGCCTTCCAGGATGTTGTATTCCTGAAAGACAAAACCGACATAGGTATTTCGATATGAATCAAGACCAGGGCCGTCTAAGGACGCAAGAAAAGTATCGTTAACAGAAATGTCGCCTGAATCGATGGTGTCAAGTCCACCCAAAAGATTTAGGAGGGTTGATTTGCCTCCACCGGATCTTCCAAGAACGAAAACAAGCCCTTTGTTTCCAAGCGTAAAGGAGACGTTGTCTAGTGCTTTAACATCTGGACCTAGGTTTCCCTTGCTATGGTATGTCTTTGATAGCCCTAATACTTTTATCATTGGATTGCCCTGAATATTTTATTTTAATATACTTGCAATTTATACGTGATAAAACGTCAAAGTCAATTCTTATTTTTTTAATAAGCGAGAAAGACTATGGCATTCACCAATTTTGAGAAAGGACCTGAATAGTGTCGAAAAGCCTTATGAGTCAAACGCTAAAAAGAGAGAAGTTTTTCATTTTGCTTCCAAATTATTCTACGAATGGCTCCCTTCTTATTGTAAAATAATAAGGTTAGGAGAAAGTTTTATGGCAGAGATTTCTAATTTCATTAAAACAATCATGGAAAACGATCTCAAAGAAGGCAAAGTCGACCACATTGCCACTCGTTTCCCACCAGAACCAAACGCATACCTTCATATTGGCCACGCTCGCGCAATCATCATGGACTTCGAGCTTGCCAAATGTTTTGGAGGCAAAACAAACCTTAGATTTGATGACACCAACCCTGTTAACGAAGGGGCTGAATACGTTGACGCAATCATCGAGAACCTTGGCTGGTTAGGTTACACCCCAGACAATGTTTTCTTCGGAAGCGACTATTTCGAAAAGACATATGAGAAAGCTGTCCTTCTTATTAAGAAGGGTTTAGCGTATGTCGATGATCTTTCTCAAGAAGAAACAACCGCATACCGTGGAACCTTAACCGAACCAGGCAAGGATTCACCTTATAGAAATAGAAGCGTTGAGGAAAACCTCCGCTTATTCGAAGAAATGAAGGAAGGCAAATACGCCGATGGCGAAAAGACCTTAAGAGCGAAGATCGACATGGCAAGTCCAAACATCAATATGAGAGACCCTGTCATGTACCGTATCCTCCACAGGGAACATCACCGTCAAGGCAATAAGTGGTGCATCTACCCAATGTATGACTTCGCTCACCCTCTCCAAGACTCCTTCGAAGGCATCACCCACTCACTTTGCTCAATTGAATATGACAACCACCGCCCTCTTTATGACTGGTTCGTCGAGAAGTGTGAAATGGAGCACGTCCCTCACCAATACGAATGGGGAAGACTCAACATCACAAACACCATCATGTCCAAACGTTATCTTAGACAGCTCGTCGAAGGTAATTACGTCACCGGATATGATGACCCAAGAATGCCAACCCTTGTTGGTTTAAGAAGAAGAGGCTTCACTCCAAGTTCCATCAAGGAATTCATTCTTTACACTGGCCTTTCAAGAATCAACAGCACCACAAACGCTGTCAACCTTGACCACTTCCTTATGGAAGACCAAAAGATGAGCGCCCCAAGAGCCATGACCGTCATGGATCCACTTAAGGTCATCATCGACAACTATCCAGAAGGACAAGTTGAATACTTCGACGCTCCAAACAACATGGAGAACTTAGAACTTGGCACCCATAAGATCGCCTTCTCAAGAGAACTCTACATTGAAAGAGAAGACTTCATTGAAGTCAAACCTAATAAGAAATGGAAGAGACTTGCTCTTGATTCGGAAGTTCGTCTCATGAACTCATACTTCATCAAAGCCGAAAGCGTTGTCAAAGACGAAAACGGTAACATCATCGAAGTCCACGCTTCATACGACCCTGAAACCAGAAGCGGCAATAACTTCACCGCCCGTAAGCCTAATGGCACTATCCAATTCGTTGAAGCAAGCACCGCCAAGAAAGCAAAATTCAACCTCTTCGAACCTCTCATCTTTGATGAGACCGAAGAAACAAAAGGCTTATCCTTCATCGATAGACTTAACAAAGAGTCATGGATCGTTAAAGAAGGTTACGTTGAATTCGATCTCGAAAACACAGTTCCTGGCGACCACTATCAATTCATGAGAAACGGTTACTACTGCACCGATAAGGATTCAACAAAAGAAGAACTCGTCTTCAACAGAACCTGTTCTCTTAAATCCTCATTTAAGCCAAATAACTAATTCGATCAAAGGCCTGGAATCAACCAGGTCTTTTTTCTTTGCCTTTTTGGCAAAAAGAAAACCCAGCCGAAGCTGGGTTAATAATCTCACTAAGATTAGAAGCCGTAGAGTGAAGATGATTTGATGGTATCAAGATCTTCTGCGGTAAGTTTGAGAACTGAACCGTGACGTTTGCCACCATTACCCCAACTATAATCGCTCTTTGGAAGAACTCTCCAAGAGTTATCAGCGTTGGTTGCATCTTCGATGTTTGTGGTTGCAAATGGGATGTAGCCACCGCCCATTCTGTTGTTATAGTCATCGGCCATAACACAGTATTCTGGGGTGTCTTCATCTTTCCAATCGCACTTGTTGAATTGGAAGAGAGCTGGGCCTTCAAGAGTTGTGTTGTTATAGGCAACTCCGTTTGTGACTGCTGGAAGTCCAAGTTCATCGAGATCGCAAACCTTTTCCCAAGCATTGACGTCGAGGATGTTTTGGCTTCTTTGAATGAGGATGCCGCCTTCTCTATCTGGGTTATCGCCGTCCTTGGTGATTGAGTAATAATAATCACCGATCTTCATACAGGTTGCGTCGATGATGTTTCTTAAGGAACCATCTTTATTTGGAAGGTTATCGATGAAGAGGGTTGGAGTGCTGAAGTGTTTGAAGTCACGGGTTGTGGTGCGGTAGATAGCATCGCCTTTGACTTTGATCTTGTCATTATCCTTTTTGGTTAAGTCATCGATGTAGGCGCTTGACCAGAAGATGACGTATTCGCCAGTCTCATAGTTGTAGGTCATTTCAGGTGCCCAAGCCATGCCTGCTCCACCGTGTGGATAATCTTCAGGATTTTCGATGCCTGCAGCTTCAGCGGTGATGCCATCAGCGACAGGGATGTATGTTGGTTCGCCCCAGTTTGCAAGGTCGGTTGTTTCCCAAAGGATTAAGGTGTGGGTGCCGTTGACGGTTGGGAATGTGTAACCGTGGCTTGTGTTTGACCAACCACCATTAGAACCATCTGGGTTCTTTCTGTTATTGATCTTTAAGTCGGTAGCGATTATGTAGAATTTGTCGCCTTCTGGTGAACGGTAGATGAATGGGTCACGAACACCTTTTTCGCTAGCGGTTGATGTAAGAATAGGCTGATTGTTCTTTAATCCTTGGAATTTGAAGCCTTCGCCTTCGCCTGCAAGAGACATATAGACTTGTTCGCCGTTCGCAGAGCCTTCGCCTGTGAAGGTGACGAGAAGATATCCAACGTAATCTTCATCTTCTGGAACGCCGTAATCTTTCCTGACGGTGACGTCTTGTTCGACCATACAGTATTCGCCATCTTTGACTACTGTAGCAGTGAGTTTGACTTCCTTATCGGTTGTGTAACGGGTGACAACGCCTGGAGCCATGCCGTCTTCTTCTTTGTCGGTGATGACTTTCTTGTTGTTGCTATGCCAGGTGACGGTTGCTCCATCTTTGAGCTCAGTTGGCATATAGATGTTGCCTCTGATGTCGTCTCCGCTGACGATAGCGAGTTCTTTAGCGTATTCAGCTTTTGTAGCTGCAGTCATCTCAGGGAGGTTAGGCTTATATGGAGCGTCTGCCTTTGGGCCAGAAGCACAAGAAGCCATAGCCAAAACACCAAAAGATGAGACTAATAAATGTTTCTTAAATTTCATGGTGAAAATGGTCCTTTCTTCCATTTCGTTTTTCAAATATGAAAACATTATATCTTAGATTGTTTTGAAAAGTACATTTTTTTAAGCTTTGATGGTCATTTTTCGTCAATTTTTTGCTAATCATCAAAACACCAATGAAAAAGTTATACTTTTCCATCGGTTTTTATGGAAATTTGACACCTATTAGGTGTATTGTGATAGCATGGGTCAATTTGTGAAAAAATTTTCCCCAAGACACTAAGGAAGGACAAAAATATGTCAACTAAGTACAATTTCAAACACGAAGAAATTGGGGCAGTTAATCCTCAATACTATTCAAGGCTCAGATCAACAATCGAAGCCGCTTTCTACCGCAACAACGTTGTTAACGTTGAATCATTAGCACAAGCTTATGATTTAGCAAAAAACGCTAATGGCACAATCGTTACCGATCAACCAATCGTCAAGGCTAAAGAACTCGGCCTCCCAGAAGATGCAAAAGTCTTATTGTTCAATGACGGCTTCATCACTGGCAGACAAGCAAGACTTAGAAAGCTCGTCGATGACTCAAACCGCGATATGTATGCAGGTAAGGTCAGAGAAATCATCTTCGGTGGCAAAGACAAAAAATGGTACCACGGTATCGCTTATGTCGGCCTCGCTCATGATTTCATGCTTAGAGCTCACCTTTTAGTTCCAGAGGGATACGAAAACACCCTTTACTCATGGTTACTAAACTTCCAAAACGCTGACAACGAATACTTTGCCAAATTATATAAGGATAGCAAACTCATCGAAGGCGAAGGCGATTTATTCATCTACTCCGACCCAGATTGCTACACCAAAGACTTCCCAGAAGGACTCGCTCTCTTCGACAAGGACTACAACTGCGCATGTCTCCTTGGCATGAGATACTTCGGCGAACACAAGAAAGGCACTCTTACCCTTGGCTGGACAGTCGCAAATAGACACGGCTACACTTCATGCCACGGTGGCCAAAAGAGATTCAACCTCGAAGGCGGCAAACAAAAAGTCGTTTCAGTCTTCGGTCTTTCAGGCTCAGGCAAATCAACAATCACACTTAGCGATCACGGCGGACGCTTCAACACCACAGTCCTCCACGATGACGCATTCATCATCAACAACAGCGATGGCTCATCAATCTCACTCGAACCTTCCTACTTCGATAAGACTCAAGATTACCCATTAACAAGAGATCAATCACAATACTTCCTCACCATCCAAAACTGCGGCGCTACCCTTGATGAAAATGGCAAGATCGTCCCAGTCACCGAAGATATCCTCAATGGCAACGGCCGTACAGTTAAGTCAATCTTCGCTACCCCAAATAGAGAATTTGACTTCAAAGAGCCAACCAACGCTATCTTCTGGATCATGAAGGACCCAACTCTTCCACCAGTCGTCAAAGTCAAAGATCCAGCTCTTGCATCAGTCATGGGTGCTACCTTAGCAACCAAACGTTCAACCGCTGAATACGTTCCAGGCATGGATCCTAACGCTCTCGTTATCGTTCCTTACGCAAACCCATTCAGACTTTACGAACTCGCAAAAGACTACAAGTCATTCAAATCACTCTTCGATAACAAAGACCTTGGCATCGATTGCTACATCATCAACACTGGCTTCTTCCTTGAAACCAAAGTCAAGCCAGCTCACACCCTTGGCTTAATCGAAGACATCGTTCTCGAAAAAGCAAAATTCGTCCCATTTGGCCCTATCACCTCACTCGAATACTTACCAATGGAAGGCTTCGAAGTTCCATTTGATGATGCCGAATACATGAAACAAGTCGCCCTTCGCATGAAGGACCGTTACGACTACGTCGCAGGACTTGATGATTTCAACAAGCTCCCAGAAGAAGCTCTTGCTGCAATCAAAGTCGTTGTCGACGAAGCTGAAAAAGCTGCTAAATAAGGAGAAATCCATGGCCGTTAAAATCGTCGAAACATCTCTTAGAGACGGACACCAATCGCTCTTCGCGACCAGAATGAACACCGAAGAGGTTCTTTCCGTCATCAAAGATATGGACGATGCCGGTTACCACGCTATCGAAGTTTGGGGCGGAGCAACATTTGACTCCTGCCTCCGCTTCCTTAACGAAGACCCATGGGAAAGACTCCGCCAAGCTAAGGCTCTTTGCAAAAAGACCAAGCTTCAAATGCTTTTCCGTGGCCAAAACATCCTTGGTTACCGTCACTACGCCGATGACGTAGTTGAAAAGTTCGTCCAAAAATCCATTGAAAATGGTATCGATATCATTCGTATCTTCGATGCCCTTAATGACATCAGAAACCTCGAATGCGCTGTCAAAGCAACCAAAAAATATGGCGGTGAATGCCAAATCGCTCTTAGCTACACCACTTCACCTGTCCATACCGTTCCTTACTATGTTGAACTCGCTCAGAAGATCGAAGCCTTAGGCGCAGATTCTCTTTGCATCAAAGACATGGCAGGCGTCCTTCTTCCTAACGATGCTTATGAACTCATCAAAGCTCTTAAGAAGAACACCAAGCTCCCAATCGAGCTCCACACTCACTGCACTGGCGGCATTGCCGAAATGACCATCCTCAAGGCGGTTGAAGCAGGCGTCGACATCATCGACTGCGCTCTTAGCCCTCTTGCTGGTGGTACTTCCCAACCATGTACAGAATCAATCAACTATGCACTCAAAGGCACAAAGTACGATCCAAAACTCAATACCGAATGCCTTGATAAAGCCGCTGCAACTTTAGGAAAAGTCAAAGCCAAGTACCTTAAGAATGGAACACTCAATCCAAAGGTTCTTAGCTTCAACCCTAACATCCTTAAATATCAAGTCCCTGGCGGCATGCTTTCTAACCTTATCTCTCAACTCGATGGGCAAGGTGCGTCAGATAAGCTCGAAGCAGTTCTTAAGGAAGTCCCAGAAGTCAGAAAAGACATGGGCTATCCACCACTTGTCACCCCTCTTTCACAGATGGTTGGCACCCAAGCTGTCATGAACATCATCTCTGGCGAACGTTACAAACTCGTCCCAAAAGAGATCAAAGATTATCTCCATGGCAAATACGGCACTGCTCCTGCCCCAATCGATGAAGACGCGAGAAAGAAGATCATCGGCGATGATGAAGTCATCACCTGCCGTCCAGCTGATCTCTTAGCCCCTGAATTCGAAAGCCTCAAAGAGAAATACAAAGACATCGCTAAGAGTGATGAAGATGTTCTCTCAATTGCCCTTTTCGAAAAAGTCGCTCTCGATTTCTTAAACAAGAAATACGCCCCAGAGCCAGAAGACGAGATTGAAGAATTTAATGTCGTCTTAGGAGGTAACTAGTATGTACGAACAAGCTATCCAATACGCGGTTGATAAAAGTTCAACCTTAGACCTTGGTAACGGCGCCCTCTATAGCGTTGTCTCCATCGTCATGGTCTTCGTCATCTTGTTAATCATCATCAGCGTTACTACTCTTGTCTTCAAATTAACCGGCTTATTCGCCATGAAGGCTGAGCTCGACGCTCTCAAAAAGAAGCAAGAAGCTCCTGCTAGCGCACCTGCTCCAAGCAAAGAAGTCGTTGTCAAAGACGACGATATGATGGCTGCCATTCTTGTTGCCACCATCGATTACAAAAAAGAGTGCAAAGGCGATGTCCGTGTCGTCTCTGTCAGAGAATTAAATTAAGGAAGGTTTACTTATGAAAATCTATAAAGTCAAAGTTAACGGCAAAGTCTACGAAGTAGAACTTGAAGAAGTCAAAGAAGTCGCTGGCGCAATCGCTACTCCAGCCGCTCCTGCTGCTCCTGCCGCTGCCCCAGCTGCTGCTGGCGGTGAAAAAGTCCCAGCTCCTATGGCTGGCAAAATCCTCGATGTCAAAGTAAATGTTGGTGACAAAGTCGCTAAAGGCGATACCATCATGATCCTCGAGGCTATGAAACTCGAAAACGAAATCAAATCACCAGTTTCTGGCACTGTCAAAGCCGTCGTTGCTGCTAAAGGCGCAATGGTTGGCAATGGCGACACCCTCATTGTCGTGGAGTAATAAAGTATGTGGCAATTAATCCTTGAGTTCTTATCAAAGACAGGGATTGCCTATTTCTTCTCTGGCGACGGCTGGATGAACCTCATCATGATCGGTGTTGGTTCACTCTTCCTTTTCTTAGCTATCAAGAAGAAATTCGAACCATATCTTCTCATTCCGATTGCTGTCGGCATGATCTTGGTTAACGTCTTCCCTGCAGTCTACATGACCTACACATACACAGAAGGACCTTTGGTCGTCGAGAGCTTCGCAGCTTTAACCGAAGCTCAACTCGCTGCTAAGGGTTTTGTCGATACCGCTACGGTTTTAGAAACCGCTGAGCTCGAAAGAGGCTTACTCGGCGTTCTTCACCTCGGTGTCGAACATGAGTTATACCCATGTCTTATCTTCATCGGAATCGGTGCAACAACCGACTTCGGTCCACTTATCTCAAACAAGAAGACCATGCTTCTTGGTGCAGCTGCCCAAATCGGTATCTTCGCTGCCTTCCTTGGTGCAATCGCTTTAAGTGGTCTTTGGCCAAGTGTCTTCGACTTCACAGTCGGTGACGCTGCAGGTATCGGTATCATCGGCGGTGCTGATGGCCCTACCGCAATTCTTGTTTCTAACAAACTCGCTAGACCTGAGCTTACTGCAGGTATCGCTCTTGCAGCTTATAGCTACATGGCTCTTGTTCCAGTCATCTTCCCTCCAATCATCAAAACCTTCACAACCAAGAAGGAAAGAAGCATCAAGATGGAAGCCTTAAGAGAAGTTTCAAAAGGCGAAAAGATCCTTTTCCCAATCATCGTCACTCTCGTTTGCACCGTCCTTGTTCCTAGCTGCACACCACTTATCGGATGTTTGATGTTTGGTAACCTTATCAAAGAAAGCGGAGTCGTTCCAAACCTCGTTCACACCGCTTCAAACGCACTTCTTTACATCTGCACAATCTGTCTTGGCTTATCAGTTGGCGCTACCGCACTTGGTACCACCTTCCTCCAACCAAAGACACTTATGATTTTCGCTCTTGGCATCACCGCCTTCGTCGTCGCAGCAATCTGTGGCTTACTCGGCGGCAAAGTGATGTGCTGGGCAACCAAAGGCAAAGTCAACCCAATGATCGGTGCCGCTGGTGTCTCAGCAGTTCCTATGGCAGCTCGTGTTGTCCATAAGATTGGGCAAGAAGAAGACAACAGCAACTACCTCCTTATGCACGCAATGGGACCTAACGTCGCAGGCGTCATCGGTAGCGCTATCGCTGCTGGTATCCTTCTTGCTATGTTCGGAGCTTAATCTATGCAAAACAAAACCGTAAGAATGATTACGAGGGACGCAATGTTCCTCGCACTTCTCATCGTGTGTACTTTCTTCACAATCCAGGTTCCACCTGCAACAAAGTTCACACTTCAACTTCTTGCGGTTTTTCTTATTGCCAATTTCCTCCCTTTAGTCGATGGACTAATCATCGTGACCTTATATATCGCGATGGGTTTAATCGGCATTCCTGTCTTTGCAGGTTTTAGCGGAGGCCCAGCCTATGTCGCAGCCCCAACATTCGGCTTCGTATATGGCTTCTATTTCGTTATTTTAATCAATCACTTATTTAATGACTTATTACTAAGAAGAGTGAAAATCGATGTGGTCAAAACCGTCATCGGTTCAGTCATTTCCCTCATCGTTCTTTATATTGTTGGATTCATCCATGGATACCTCATACTAAAGAACCTCAAAGGAATGACTACTCTCACATTCGTAGCAGGTCTAAATATCTTCATCATCCCATATATCCCATTCGACATCGCTAAACTCGTCGTCGCATGTCTAATCACATCCAGATACATGAATCTTCTTGTGCCATATAAGAGACGTCACTTCGATGAGATTAATAGCACCAACACCTTCTTAAAAGAGAATTACGCTTTCTACCCTAACCTTACATTCGTAGACGCTTCATTTCAAAAAGAAGGCAAAGGAAGACTTGGAAGAAAATGGGATGGCACAAAAGGCGAAGCTCTTACCTTCAGTATTCTTATCAAAGATAAGAAGCTTCTCTCTAAGGCTCCTCTCCTCTCGCTTCTAAGCGGTTATGTCGTCATGAATTACCTTGAGTCGATGGGACTTAAGGATGTCATGATCAAGTGGCCTAATGACGTTTATGTCGGCGGCAAGAAGATCTGTGGTATCCTCTTAGAGTCAGTCGTTAAGAAAGACGTTAAGGCGCTTGTTATCGGAATCGGCATCAACGTCAATCAAACCTCATTCGAAGAAGACTTTAGAAGAACCCCTACTTCAATGAAGCTTGAAACAAACAAAGATTACGAAATCAAAGAAATAAGAAAAGCCCTCTATCCTTTAATCAAGGAAGAACTCAAGAAGTTCGTTAATGGCTCATCCTCATATCTTGAAGGCATCAATTCTCATAACTTCCTCCTTGGCCAAGATTGCTCTTGCGTCTATGAAGGAAGCGAAAAGAAGATCGTTGTCAAAGAGATTGGCGAAGATGGATCATTAATCGGTGAAATCGATGGCGAAGAGAAACATATCTTCACCGATGAGATTAGCTTCAATCACTAAAATCTAAGCACTGGGAAATGAAGTGAGACCCAAAAGTTGGACTTGCTTCTAATATCCTAATTGAACAAA
>JAKSVB010000012.1 GCA_024408335.1 Bacilli bacterium | reverse complement strand
CACAAGGCACAATGGAATACGGCGTTTACTGCTATGCAAAACATATGGCTCTTAACGACCAAGAATACAGCCGTGTCAAAGTGAACACATGGTGCAGCGAACAAGCAATCCGTGAAATCTACCTCCGTCCATTCGAAATCTATAGCGATCTTGGTGGTCTTGGCTTCATGTCATCATTCAACAGAATCGGTGCTACATGGTCTGGCGCTCACGAAGGTATGCTTACCAACGTCGTCCGTGAAGAATGGGGCTTCCATGGTGTTGTCGTCACCGACTACGTCAATGACCACAGCTACATGGGTGTCGCTCAAGGATTAAGAGCCCAAAACGACCTCTGGCTCGATCCAAATAACTCATCAACCACAGCAAGAACAGCTTATAACGCTGCTCAAAACGATATGCTCAAACTCATGAGAAGATCTGCAAAGAACATTCTCTATGTCTGCGCTCACTCAAATAACGTTTGGACAGCTGAGGAATTCAAAGCCGTTGGCATTGAAAAATAGTAACTCCAAATGAAGACGCTTTAGCCTTAAAACTAAGGCGTTTTCTTTTTGCTATTTTTTGAACAAATTCAGCAAAATAAGGTATCAAAAATGATACTTTTTGCATTACAAAAGAGTTTCACTTCGAAAATTCGCAAAATTATCTATTTTTTCTAGACAAAAATATAGGTTAATTTTTGACATTTAAATCATAGATTTAACATTATGTATTTCTTCAAAAACAGCTATTTGGGTTTGTCAATATTGTCTATGAAGAAATAGAAATATTGTCATATAAAAAAAGAGCTAAAAACCTTATATTTCAACCAAACAGAGCACAGTTAGGATTTTTTATGGTTTTCGTAGAAAGAACTAACGTCATCAAACTCGTAAAGAGGGGATGAGTATCTGCTTTGGATATATATGAAAGGAAAAAACAAGATGAAAAAACTATTACTCTCTTTTTTCGTCGCTGGAATGGCAATGCCTTTCCTCGCACAAAATGTTGGTGTAGTTGATCCTCTCGCAAATGGTCGTCAAGGTCTTTTCATTGGTGAGTACAGCGAAAGAGCTGAGTACATCAAACACGCCACCAAAGTTAATGGCCAAATCGCTGACGAAGGCTTCGTTCTTCTTAAGAATGACGGAACCCTCCCATTAGAAGAAGGAACAAAAATCTCTCTTTGTGGTAAGGCATCCACAAACATCTCAAGAGGCGGTGCAGGCTCAGGTGCAGGTAGCGTTTCTTCAGGTGTCACTTCAATTGATATTGAAAAGTCACTCAAAGACGCAGGTTTCGAAGTTAACCCAACCTTAATCAACTTCACAAAGAGCGCTCCTGGCGGTCGTACCAATGGTAACGATGGCTGGAAGGGTAACTCAGAAGTCACCATCGGTGAAACCCCATGGTCAGCTTACACACAAGAAGTCAAAGATTCATTTCTTGAATACGGCGACATCGGTATGCAAGTTCTCACCCGTGAAGGTTCAGAAGGCTGCGACGTCTTAACCATCGACGCAACAGACTCAACCAAGTTCGGCTATTCAGAAAAGCACGCACTTGAATTATCAGATAACGAACAAGCTTTATTTGATAACTTACATGACCTTGTTGACAAGATCATCATCGTCATCAACTCATCAAACATCTTCGAATGTGATCAATTCATGAAAGATGACAAGGTTGCAGGTATCCTTTGGATCGGTAACCCTGGCGACGTTGGCCCTGGCGCTATCGGCCGTATCTTAAGCGGCGAAGTCAACCCATCAGGCCGTACAGTCGAAACATGGACCCGTGATTTCACAAAAGATCCTACATTCCAAAACTTCTCAGACAACCGTCACTGGGGTGAAGCAATTCCTAACACCAGCAACAGATTAAAGCACGCTTCATTAGATACTATGTTTGCTGCTGATGGCGCTCCAATGCTCTCATACGGTACAGATAAGAACTACAAAAACCACTCAGCACCAAGATGGCTTGAAGAACAACAAAAGGTTGTCCAAGGTGGTATCAACGGCGTCAAACCAGCTTCATATGTTTCATACGAAGAAGGTGTCTATCTTGACTACCGTTACTACGAAACCAAGTATGCTGACTTACTTGCTACCAAAGGCAAGAAGGCCGCAGACGATTGGTATGATGGAGAAGAAGGCGTTGTCTTCCCATTCGGTTATGGCTTAAGCTACACCGAATTCGATCAAGAAATCGTTAGAATCGCACCAGCTGAAGGAACAACCCTCACCGAAGAAAGCGATTTAATGGAAGTCTCAGTCAAAGTCACCAACACAGGTTCTTGGGCTGGTAAAGACGCTGTCCAAGTTTACTGGAAAGCTCCATACTATGATCAAGGCATCGAAAAAGCAGACCACGTTCTCTGCGCATTCGACAAGACCGAAATCATCGAACCAGGCGAATCACAAATCATTCACCTTAACTTCCACCTCCAAGACGTCGCTAACTACGACTTCATGGACGCTAACAAGAACGGCTTCAAAGGCTACGAACTCGACGCAGGTAAGTACTCAATTCTCTTAAATAAGAACGCACACGAAAACTACGACGAAGTTTCACTCAATGTCAAAGACGGCGGTATCAAATACGAAAACGACCGTTACACAGGCCACAAAGTCGAAAACCAATTCACTGGCAAAGGCTTCTATGACTCAATGCCAGGCGAAAACGACATCGAATTCACCCAATTCTCACGTCACGACTTCGAAGGAACCTTCCCAACTCACCCAACCTACGAATCAAGCACCGTTAAGGCTGGCAGCAGATACGAAGAATTCCTTACCCACGAATTCAACATCTGGGAACTCGATGAAGGTAATTACGAATACATTCCAGAAGCAGCAGTTGTTACAGAAGCTCAAGCAAAAGAAGCTGGCTGGAAACAAAATGCCGCTGCAGGCGGAACCCGTACCCAACTCAAAGCCATGAAGGGTCTTAGCTATGACGATCCAAAATGGGAAGAATTCACCAACGAATTAACTTGGGACGAAATGATGACAATCGTCGAAAGCAACAGAATGAGCTCACCATCTATCAACAGCATTGGTAAGCCAGGCTTCAGCGAGGGCGACGGTCCACAAAAATTCAACATCATCTGGTGGGTTTCTTCACCAATCGTCGCTGCTACATTCAACCCACGTCTCGCTCACGAACAAGGCGAATGTGTCGGTATGGAATCACAAATCACTGGTAAATCAGGTTGGTGGGGACCAGCTGTCAACACACACCGTTCACCATTCGGCGGCCGTAACTTCGAATACTACGCAGCTGACCCATTCCTTATGGGTAGAATCGCATCCAACGTTGTTGGTGCAGCAACTGACAGAGGTATCTTCTGTTACTTCAAACACTTCGCTGTTAACGATCAAGAAAAGAACCGTGAATCCGGTATCTCATTCGTTAACGAACAAGCATTACGTGAAATCTATCTCAAGTCCTTCCAAATGGTCTTCCAAGAAGCAAGACCTACTGGTGTCATGGGCTCCTACAACCGTTTAGGCTTAATGGAAACCGCAGCACACTACGGACTTAACACCGAAGTCTTAAGAAATGAATGGGGCTTCCAAGGTTCTATCCTTTCTGATATGACTCACAGTGGCAACGGCTCTGTTAACAACAAGTGCTACGAATGTGTCACAACCCGTGTCCTCTCAGGACAAAGCGCTCAATTAGACTCAAGCGGCTTCAGTGGCCAAACTGCTTCTAAGTGGGATTCAAGCTTTGCATGGTCAGGCGGAACAGGCGCCCCAACCTACACCAAACCTGGTAGCTCAGAAAAGAAGGTCTCCTTCTCATGGTGGGGTGCTGTTAGAACAGCAGCTATGCGTCACCTTTACATGTCAGCTAACTGTACTCAAATGGCACAAGGTGTCACCAAAGTCGTTGGCCAAACAACTAAAGCTGTCCAAGTCGACACAGACTTCGCTTACGACATCACTCTTGGTGAAGGCGTCACAGTCGGCGGAACCTACAATAGCAAGACAATCAAAGCTATCGAATACGCACCAAACTACCGCGTTGTTCTCCCAGAAGGCGTCTCAATCGCTGATGGCAAACTTACTGGTAAGTTCACAACTGTTGGTCTCTACAGACTCGACATCATTGCAACCATCACCTTCGAAGACGATTCAAAGGCAGAAGTTGCTCACAAGTTTGTTCTTGAAGCAACTCCAGACATGTCAGTCTCCGGTCTCCTTCCAAAAGGAAACGCTGCAAATGTCGGCATGATCGCCGGTATCGCAGGCGGTGTTGTCGCTGTTGCTGCTGTTGCTGCAGTCGTTGTTGTCCTTGTTCTCAAGAAAAAGAAAAAGGCTCCAGCTGCTGAATAAGTAACTGACTAAACACAAAAATTGTTTGACTGCTAGGGGGTAACTCTCCCTAGCAGTTTAACGTGTTTACGTGCACACATACGTGTATATATAAAAACTGAAATAAATTCGTGTCATAAATCGTATCGATTATGATAGAATTACTTCAAATAAAACCAAGAAAGGAAAATATTGCCTAGCTTTAACACCTAGGTAACAGAAATTCTTAAATTATGAAAAACAAAATTGGATTCGCATTATTTGCAACCGCTGCAATGCTTCTTGGCGCTTGTGACAGCAAACCTGCTACTGGTTCATCAACTCCAGCTGCATCAAAGTCAAGAACCTCAAGATCATCAGAAGATTCACAAGATGATACCGTCTACGAACTTCCAAAATTCGAAGTCGTTATTAAAGGCGCTGACGGCACACAAATCTCAAAAGAACAAATCGAAGTCAGACAACCAATCACCAAACCAGCTGACCCAACTGCTCCAGCAGGCATGGTCTTCTATGGTTGGAAGAACAACAAGAACGGTGGACAAATCTGGGATTTCGAAGCTTCTCACGAATTAAACCAAGTCATGGCAGATGTTGAACTCGAACCTATGTTCGTTCCAGCAGGCATGGAAGTTCAATACATCGAACCAGAGCTTTGCCGTATCATTCCAGAAGCTAACGACGGCGAAGGCATGGATGGCGCTACCTACTCAGGTGGTGCTAAAGGCAAACAGCTTGTCTTCAAAGATCGTTTAAATGAATATGGCACAACAACCATCAAGAATTACGATTACTACGAAGTCTACGCTAACCAAGAAGCTGTCCAAAACGAAGAAATCGATGAAGTCATCGAAATGTGGGAAGAACCAAGTGCTGAATATAAGGCTGAAAACCCAAATTTCGTCAAAGTCAAAAAAGAAGTCAGAGACATCCCTTACGGCGCAATGGTTCACTTCGACTACTACAAAGGCAATGTTCTTACTATGGACATCGTCTCAAGCAAAGCAGTTTCAAACGTCACAATGTTCGCTCGTTTCTCAGCTGAATACGGTAAACCAGTTGCTTACCCAGCATACGAAGATCAAATCGACGCATTCAACGATCAAGAATTCTTAGTCAAAGTCAACGATACCGCAATGCAATATGGCAATATCACCATCAACAACATCCAAGGTACACAAGGTGCTAAATTCATCTATGGCCAAGACTATCTCATGAGCACAACACTCAGCCTTAAAGCAGGTGCAAACAAGATCGAATTAATCGTCAACAACGAAAAGACCCTCAACGGTACAATCGCTGCTTCAGCACCATGTATCGACTCACTCAAATTATTCACAGACGCTACCATCACCTGGCCAGAAGCTAAATGCACCAACTTACTCTAATCTAAGGAGCACTTATGAAAGCAAAGAAATTACTCAAAAAGAGCGTCATTGCTTGGGGGATTACAACCGTAGTTCTCTCAGCAGTCCTCGCTGTTGCTAACGTCGTCTGCAGAAACGAGCTCGATTCACTTCTCAACTCCGTCTTCGGCGGCAAACGTGCTATCGTTTCACAAGAAGATACTGGCATTGTCTTCGAACAAGAATACTTCAGCAAGAAAGATGCAAACGCTCATGGTAACGCAGTTGTCGAAAAAATCTGCGAAGAAGGTATGGTCCTTCTTAAAAACGAAAAGGGAGCAGATGGCAAACCAGCTCTTCCATTAAAAGCAAAAGCAAAGGTTTCAGTCTTCGGTAAGAACTCAGTCAAACTCGTCACTGGCGGTTCCGGCTCAGCTTGCCCAGGAGATGCTGAACCAAAGACAATCTACGAATCACTCAAAGCAGCAGGTTTCGAAACCAACGAAGCTTTAGAGAAATTCTACAAGGATAACAGCAAATCAGGTAAAGGCCGTAGTGAAAACCCTCCAATGGAAAACGGCGGTGTCAAAGAATTAGAAACCGGCGAAACCCCAATTGCTTCTTATCCATCAAGCGTCACAGATACATTCAGCAACTACGGAGATGCAGCACTCGTTGTCTTCTCACGTATTGCCGGTGAAAACTGGGACCTTCCACGTAAAGCTAGCGACAGTGCAGACCGTCACTACCTCGAACTCGACAACAACGAAAGAGCACTTCTCAAATACCTCTGCGATTCTAATAAGTTCCAACACATCGTTGTCTTATTGAATGGTTCAAACTACATTGACCTTGGCTTCTTAAAGATGACCAACGATCCTGCTTACAACAACAAAATTGATGCTTGTATCAACATCGGTTCTGTCGGCGGTAACGGTATCATGGCTCTTGGAAGAATCCTCAATGGCACAGCCAACCCATCAGGTCACACCGTTGATACTGTCTACACCCATTACGAAAACGACCCAACCTGGCAAAACTTCGGTAACTACTCAACTTACCTTAACCCAGAGGGTGCTGCTAGCTACATCTCATCAACTGGCAAAGCTACTGGTTACTACACAGTTTCCTACGAAGAAGGTATCTACTTAGGCTACCGTTACTACGAAACACGTGGTCACATCGATGGCGAAAACTGGTACAACCAAAACGTTGTCTATCCATTCGGATACGGCCTCTCATACACAACATTCAGCCAAGAACTCGTTGGCAAGGATGCATTAGCAGCAGCCGCTCTTAACGCAACCGAAAAATTTGACGTCAAAGTCAAAGTCAAGAACACTGGCGATGTTGCTGGTAAGCAAGTCGTCCAACTCTATGCTGAAGCTCCATACACAGCAGGCGGCATCGAAAAGGCTTACAAAGTCCTCGTTGGCTTTGCAAAAACCAAACTCCTCGCTAAAGGCGAAGAACAAGAACTCACAATCTCCGTTAATCCTTATGACTTTGCTTCATATGACGCAAAGGATATGAACGCTAACGGCTTCAAAGGCTACGAACTCGACGCTGGCAACTACACCTTCCACCTTGGTACAGATGCTCACACCGACTTCGACACCTTCACAAAGACTTTAGCTACTGGCCACAAGTTCGAAAATGACACCACAACCAATAACAAAGTCGAAAACCTCTTCGATGATGTTACAGAAGGTGTCACAGAGAACCTTAGCCGTGATAACTTCACTGGCACTTTCCCACACGAAATCACCACTGAAGAACGTACAATCACAACAGCATTCCGTAAGAAGCTCGATTCATTAGAAACAACTAATGATGAGGTCTACACAACTCTCCCAACCATGGGTAAGAACAAAGGTAACCCAGATGAGATCATCAAGCTCAAAGCTCTTGTTGGCAAAGCTTACAACGATCCACTTTGGGAAGACTTCCTTGATCAATTCGAATTCGCTGAGATGCTTAAGCTCTTCAACGATGGTTGCTACTCAACCACTGATATCGAACGTTTAGGCGTTCCTGCAACAAGCTCATTCGACGGTCCTACTGGCCTTGTCTCATTCTTAGCTGTTGGTGCTACTCAACCAGCTGTCTATGGTGGTACATACTATCAATCAGAATGCTTACTTGCTCAAACCTACAACCTCGAACTTGCTGCTGAACAAGCAAAAGCTATCGGTAACGAATGTCTCGTTGGTAACGAACGTGGCAACGGCCTCTCATACCCAGGCTGGTATGCTCCAGGCGTCAACCTCCACCGTTCACCATTCTCAGGTCGTAACACTGAATACTATTCAGAAGACCCATTCATCTCTGGTAAGATGGCTGCAACCGTTATCAAAGGCGTCCAAGAACTTGGTGTCTACGCTAACGTCAAACACTTCGCAGTCAACGACCAAGAAACCTATCGTTGCGCTAAAGGTATTGCAACATGGGTTAACGAACAAGCTCTCCGTGAACTTTACCTCAAACCATTTGAATTCGCTGTCAAAGAAGGTAAATCACACGGTCTTATGACTTCATTCAACCGTATCGGTACTGAATGGGCTGGCGGTTCATACCGTCTTTGCACAACCATCCTCCGTAACGAATGGGGATTCCAAGGCTCAGTTATCTGTGACTTCGACACCCACACTTACATGGATGCAAAGCAAATGCTTTACGCAGGCGGTGACCTTAGCCTTTCATCTCTTAATGCTGACAAACTTCAAACAAGCAACATTCAAGAAACACCATTCGTCACTCCAACCGATCCAAAGGATGCAAACCTCTTAAGAAGAGCAACCCACAACAACTGCTACGCAATTGGTAACTCCAACATCATGGCAGCTGAAATCCTTGGCTACTTAGATCCAATCTGGCAAATCGCTCTTACCGGCCTTACCATTGGTCTTGGTTCAGCTCTCCTCGTTTGGGGCGGCCTTGTAATCACATTCGCTTTACTCAAAAAGGAAGAGAATGCTGAAGCTAACGCTTAATAGCTAAAACAAAAAAATTAGGAAGATCTCAAAAAGGTCTTCCTTTTTTAGATGGAAAAACACAAAAGAAAAAGAGAGAAGATTTTGTGATCTTCTCCCTTTCTTTTTTAGATGATTTCGACTTGGCACATAGCCATGGTCTTTATCGCGGCCTCATGCGTTTCTGGAGTAACGCCTGCGCAAAGAGACTTAATTACGCTGACTTTCTTTTCAGGATAAGCAACTTTAAGTGCGAGAGCGTTCGATACGACGCATATATCGGTGCATAAACCCATCAAGACGATTTCTTCTACTTCACCTAATATACTTTTCCATTCCGGAGCGGAAACGCCGAAATTTGGCTTGTTTATGATTTTGGTGAATGAGATGTCTTTTAAGGCTTCCGTGATTTCCCAGCCCTTACTTCCTTCGATGCAGTGTTTCACAGGAAGGTGCTTGCCTTCATTAGTGTCAAGATAATCTTCTTGATGAGTGTCGCGGGTTGCAACGATGAAGGAATCTTCAGGAAGAGAAGAAAGGTATTTGGCCATTGGACCAACGATCGAAGTGGCCTCTTTTGTGCCTAAGGCCATATCGATGAAGTCATTTTGCATATCGATGACAATGTATGCGGTTTTCATACTTAAAAAGGATTCTCTGTTGGGTATTTATCGTTTTCTGGTTTGTTATAGCCAACCTTCTCAACATCGAGGTATTTGAACACTTCGAAGAGGGCTTTGCCATATTTGCCAAAGGCAACAGCGCCATGGTGAGGGAAGCCATTTTCAACAAGGACGTGACGGTAGAATCTTCCCATCTCGTGGATTGCGAAGACACCGATGCTGCCAAATGACTTTGTAGCGACTGGTAAGACTTCGCCTTCTGCGACATAAGCGTAGAGGTGGTTGTCGCTAGTGGATTGCAAGCGGTAGAAAGTGATTTCGCCTGGTTTGATATCGCCTTCTAAGGTGCCGTTAGTGACTTCGACTGGAAGGCTTCTTGCCATGATGAGTTGGTATTTCATCTCTGGCTTACAAAGGAGCTTGCTGCAGGTATTGCCGCAGTGGAATCCCATGAATGTATCTGTGAACTTGTAATCGAACTTGCCTTTGATGTCGTTTTCATACATGTCAGCAGGAACGGTGTTATTGATATCAAGAAGAGTGACGACATCTTCTGAGACGCATTCGCCGATGAATTCGCTGAGACATCCATAGATATCAACTTCACATGATACTGGGATGCCTTTGCCAGTTAAGCGTGAGTTAACGTAGCAAGGGACGAAACCGAATTGGGTTTGGAAGGCTGGCCAGCATTTGCCTGCGATAGCGACAAATTCCTTGCTGCCTTTATGTGATTCAACCCAGTCAAGAAGAGTGAGTTCGTATTGAGCGAGCTTCTCTAAGATTTGAGGTTTCTTGTTGCCTTCGCCAAGTTCTTCTTCCATCTCTTTGACGACACTAGGAATTCTTTCGTCTCCAGCGTGCTTGTTAAATGATTCAAATAAATCGAGCTCTGAATTTTCTTCGATTTCGACGCCTAAGTTATAGAGTTGTTTGATAGGGGCGTTGCATGCGAAGAAGTTTTGTGGGCGAGGACCAAAGGAAATGATCTTGAGGTTTTTGATGCCGTATAAGGCTCTAGAAATTGGAAGGAATTCGTTAATGAGCTTAGCGCAGTATTTAGCGTCCCCAACTGGATATTCAGGAATGTAGGCTTTGACGTTTCTGAGTTTGAGGTTATATGAAGCGTTAAGCATGCCGCAGTAAGCGTCGCCTCTTCCTTGGATAAGGGAGTCGCTTCTTTCTTCTGCTGCAGCGCAGAACATGACTGGGCCATCAAACTGTTGGGCTAACATGGTTTCAGCGATTTCTGGACCGAAGTTGCCTAAATAGACGCATAAGGCGTTGCAACCATTCTCTTCGATGTCCATAAGGGCTTCTTTCATATGGATTTCGCTTTCGACGATGGTGATTGGACATTCATAGATATCTGCCTCGTCATACATCTCTTTGTAAGCGTCCACTAAAGCTTTTCTTCTGTTAGCGGATAAGCTTTCAGGGAAGCAATCGCGAGAAACGGCAACGATGCCGATCTTCATTTTTGGTAAATTGATCATAAATATCTCCTTTGGAATATTCTTTTCTAGTTAATTATCTATAAGTCTTTTTGATTTCACAACCGATACGGTTTCTTGTTTAGGAAAAACCTTAAAATATTGCTATTAATACCAAACATTTGGAAGTGCATAATGGCAAGGGGCATAGCGTAAAAAAGAAAATGTGTGGAACAAAAGAGTATAAAATGTTCCACACAACTCTTAGTTTATTTTTTGCTTTCTTCGACTATGTCTTTCTGCATGTCTTTGCTGGCTTTAAGATATCCAGCAAGAACATCTTCATAATATTTCTTGTATTCAGGATTCTTGATTTTGCCTAAGTTCTTTTCAAGCATCGCGGCTTCTCTTGAAGCGTCAAAGACAGGCATATTGTTTTCTAACTTGAAGGCGACGACGTCTTTTACGACATCCATTCTCTCTTCAAAGAGGGCGATGATTTTCGTATCGATCTCATCGATCTTGTTTCTTGCTTCGATTAGTTTTGACATTCTTTCTCTCCTTACATGAGAAGTGTTCCTAGTGGATATCCGACTAAGCAAGCGACAACAATGGTCACAAGCATTAATATCGAGCCATAAATAAGAACGTTCTTGGTGTCACAATAATCGCTTCCTGCGACGATTGCGATATGAGGCATTGATGGAGGGGTAGCAAAGGCAAATGATGCGAGCATGCCGATAAGAGAGGCAAGCACAGGGATCTCAAGCGCTGCACCAGAGGCTGCAACAATTGAAGCGGCAACGGTGCTAACAAGAGTGGCGGTGACCATGTTTGATGAAAGGTTAGTCTGAAGAGCGGCCCAGACGGTGAAGATGATAAGAAGTCCAACCGCGCCAACCATGGAAAGAGAAGCGCCTAAATTGTTTTGTAAGAACGCTTTGATACCAACGGCATCGTTAGTTAAAGCAACGCCTAAGACAAGGGTGGCAGCGCACATCATAAGCGCGCTCCAAGGGACACCGTTTTTGAATGCGTCTTCGATAGTGATGATTGGTTTGTTGTCGAATCTAATGATACAAAGAAGAAGGACGCCAAGGATTGGAGGCATTGCGGTGCCATATTGGTTGATGGCCTTATAGAAGTCTGGAGCGGAATCTTTGAAGAAGCTTGGGACGATCCAAAGAAGGATGACTGCAAAGAAGATCGAAAGGATAGTGATTTCTTTTGCGCTAATCTTTGGAAGATCTTCTTCAAGAGAAGAGGTATCGACGTTTGTGAGTTTGCTTAAATCAGGACGGATGATGAATCTGAAGATAAGAAGCATCAAGACAAAGGCGATAAGGCCAACAGGAATTGCCATACCCATATAAGCAAGAGGAGATACTTCAACGTGTGCGGCATTCATAGCAAGAACTGGGAACACGTGAGCGATAGGGGTCATGCCTGATGAGATTGAGACAGTGAAGCCTAAGCCCATCATAAGGACCTTTCCTGCTTTCTCACCCTTTTCGATATGGGCGATTTCAAATACTTCATTAAGGATTGGGAGAATAATGACGAAAAGAACGCTTGGAGAGATGAATAAGCCGAGGATTAGAACGGCAAGAAGGAAGAGGGAGATAAAGAAGAATCCGCTTCTTTTTGCAAGTTTCGAAGAAATGAAACCAATCGCGACTCTTTTGATGAGCGATGTCTTCGATAAGGCGTAAGTGCAAACAAAAGTGAAAAGAAGGAAGATGAAGGTGGAATTACCAAATGATTTGGATAAGACGGTATCGAATGAGAAGTTCTCTAAGAAGGCTAAAGCGAAGATGCAAAGAAGCGAAGGCCAATCGATGCCGATCGTAAGCCAAAGGATAAGGGAACCAAGGAATATGAAAAGGACACCCATTGCGTCACTAGTAAGTCCAGTTGGAGCAGGGATGAATCTTCCAAAGAAGCACATGGCGATGCAAAGGGGAATCATTATGTAACGGTAGATCTTATTGTCTTTTAATTTCATGGTCGACTCTCTTTCTTAATATGTCGTTCTTCTTAAGCTCGACATCTGTTTCGATTATTAGGTGCTGATTGATTTTGTTAAATACCTCAACGACGTTTCCTTCTTCGTCGGTCGCGTTACCTAGGGTTATGGTCTTATTGAATGATTCAGTTGGGGAAAGAACTTCTAAGGTATCGCCTTTGAAGCATCTGTTTCTTAATCTAATAAGAACTTTGCCATCATGGCTATCTTCAAGGACGATCGCACTGAATTCATGGGATTGGGTATACTGCGATGATTCGACATAAGTCTTATCCGTCGCTCCGAAATAGAATCCAGTTGTGAATGGCCTATGGCTTGTCTTTTCAAGTTCTTCGACATAATCGAATGGAGCCTCTTTGTTTTCTAGATACGCATCAATCGCTCTTCTATATGTATTTACTGTTGTGGCGACATAATATGGAGACTTCATTCTTCCTTCGATTTTGAAAGAAGTGATTCCCGCTTCGATTAGTTCTCCAATGTGAGCGGCAAGACACATATCTTTGCTATTTAAGATGTATGTGCCTCTTTCGTCTTCTTCGATTGGGAAGTTCCCTTCGACGTTAGTTCTTTCATCAAGTGGATGAATCTCATATTTCCAGCGGCATGGTTGGATGCATTCGCCTTTGTTTGAATCTCTGCCAACAAAATAATTTGAGAGCTGGCATCTTCCTGAATAGGAGATGCACATCGCTCCATGGCAGAAGCATTCGATATCGATATCTTCACCAACGGCTTCTTTGATTTCTTTGATTTCGGAAATGCTTAGTTCTCGAGCAAGAACCAAACGCTTGGCGCCTAAAGAAACCCAAGTAAGAGCACTGGCTTTGTTTGTGATGTTTGCCTGAGTTGATACGTGGAGTTCAAGGTTAGTGTGAGCCTTCACTAATGAAGCGATGCCAAGATCACTAACAATGACCGCATCAACATGAATTGAATCAAGGTATTTGAGATATTCTAATGTCTCATCTAAGTCAGAGTTATGGGCAAGGATATTGACGGTAACATAAAGCTTCACTCCATTAGAGTGAGCGATTTCGACCGCTTCCTTAAGTTCTTCATAATCAAAATTGGAGCCGAAAGCGCGAAGTCCAAACTTCTTGCCTCCTAGATATACGGCATCCGCTTTAAAGTGAATCGCGGTCAATAAATTTTCTTTGCTCCCTACTGGAGCTAACACTTCGATTTTCTTCACGTCTAATATCATACTCATAAATTGAGTATTTTTTTAGAGTTAGATGTGGAAACTATGATAAACTAACAAAGTTATGAGTGAACTTCTTTCGCCAGCAGGCAACCTTGAATCCTTCTATCTTGCGATTAATAACGGCGCTGATGCGCTTTATTTAGGCTTAGACAAGTTTAGTGCGAGAGCCTACGCTTCAAACTTCACCATCGAATCGCTTAAGGATTTAGTGAAGTACGCTCACCTAAGAAACACCAAGATATATGTGGCTATAAACACCATCATCTATGATCACGAGCTTCCTGAAGTATATAAGACCATCGATGAACTTGCCGCTATCTTCGTTGATGGCATCATCGCTCAAGATTTAGCGGTCATTAACTACATCACTAATACCTATAGAAGCATATACGCTCACGCATCGACTCAACTTGGCATCGATGATGTTTTTGGAGCATCAATCACCAAAGAGATGGGTGTGAACCGTATTGTTTTTGCTAGGGAGACTCCTCTTGAAGATATCAAAGATATCAAAGAAAAACTTGGCATCGAAGTGGAGGCTTTCATCCATGGCGCCTTATGTGTCTCTTATTCTGGCAACTGCTTCATGTCTAGCGCGATCGGAGAAAGAAGTGGAAACCGTGGCAGATGCGCTGGATGCTGTAGAAAGCTCTACACTCTTGAAGACATAGTAACCAAAGAAGAAATCAAAACAGGATACCTTCTTTCAATGAAGGATCTTAATGTATCTCGTAATATCAAAGACTTCTCTTTCGTCGATTCTCTTAAGATCGAAGGAAGAATGAAGGAACCAACATATGTTGGTAAGGTAACCAAATACTATAGGGATATCCTTGATCATAAGAAAGTTGACTTCGAAACCCTCGATAAGGTTTTCAATAGAACATACACGAAAGGCTATATTCTTGGTGAAGACAAAATGGACATCACCAATATCGAACGTCCAAACAACTTTGGATACCTTATTGGCAAAGTCGAACGCGCCTTCAAAAACAAAGTGATGATTCGTCTTTCGTCTCCTCTAAATAAGGGCGATCAAATTAGAATCGAAACTAACGATCCAAGAGAAGAAATATCAATTGCTGTCACTAGACTCTTAGATTCTTCATTTAACGTAGTTGAGTCAGCAAAACGTCTTTGTGTCGTCGATTGCCCTAAGTGGGTCGAAATAGGCGCGAATGTATATAAAACCAAAGACTCAGAGTTCTATTCTAGAAGCGAGAAAGAACTTGCTGAAGCCCAAAAGAAACTTGAGATTGATGTTAGGCTTATCGCTAAACTTGGAGAACCTCTCTCACTCCGCCTTAGATATAAGGGTCATGAGGTCACCGCAACTTCTTCTTACATAGTAAGTAAGGCTAGCAAAAAGGCTGCAACAAAAGAAAGCCTCGTATCTCAACTTGATAGAATGGGAGACACCCCATATAAACTAGGTAATGTCAGTGTTCTTCTTGATGAAGATGTTTTCGTTCCTCTTTCTTCGCTTAATGATCTTAGAAGAGAAGCGGTGGATAAACTTAATGAAGCTAGACTCGATAACGAAGTCATATATAACGAATCGCCTCTTAGAATCATTCCAGAGAAACATGAAGAGATGACTCCTGAAATCACTGTTGAAGTAAATAACGAAAAGCAGTTTGAAGTCGCACGTAGTCTTGGCATCAAGCACATATACTTCAAAAACAGATTTAGAAGAAACCACGTATCGTTTAAGGAAACTGAAGGTGAGGTCCTTGTCGGAGGACTTAATGGCCTTAGCTTCTTTAGAGGCAAGAACGACATCGTCACTGATGCATCGCTCAATGTCACTAACCATAAATCTGTGGCGATCCTTTCTTCTTTAGGTGCGAAGCGAATCACTCTTTCAGAAGAGATCAATAAGCCATCAATCGTTAAGCTCATCGAAGAATATAAGAAAGAATACGGAACCCATCCAAATCTTGAACTCATCGTATATGGCAGAAGCAAGATCATGCATACGATGTATTGCCCTCTTAAGAGGCTTGGAATGTGCCCTAAATGCAAAACCTCATCATTCGCATTAAAGGATGAATACGCTTCATTCCCTCTTATGTTCAATGATGACTGCACAATTAGCCTCTTGAATTCCAAAGTCACAAACATCATGGATAACCTTGAAGACCTTAAAGGTATCAATTACTACAGATTAGCCTTCACAACCGAAACCGAAGAAGAAGTAAGAAGCATCATCGAGTCATTCCAAGAAAAACTTGATGGAAGTGACGAAAGACTATTTAACGAAGAAACTGACACAAGAGGTCACTTCTTCAAGAACCCTCTTTAATCGCTAGCGTCCCTTTGATGTAGGCATAACAGTATCAGATACTGACCCACAACATAAGAAATGTTTTTCGTGTGACTAGCAAACAAAAGTTATTGTTTTCTTTCAAAAGCGTGTACAATCTAAATGCAAAGAAACATATTGAAGAGGGCGAGATGTTTTTCTCGTCTTCCTCTCAAGAAAGGAAATGTTTTATGAAGAAGTCTATTAGGGCCCTTGCTATTCTTGCTGTTCCTTTCATGCTTGCCGGTTGTGTAAGCGAAAGCGGTAATAGCAGCGTGACAAGTTCAAGTTCGTCAAGCGCCCAATCATCCCCAACCACATCATCATTGGTCTCAAGCGCTAGCTCATCCGTTGGCACAAACACCCACGTTCATAACTGGGCAACAACTTGGACCACAGATGGCACTCAGCACTATCACGCATGTGCAACCTGTAATGAAAAGAAGGATGCCGCTAATCACACATTCGGTGATTGGAAGACAGAAAACTTAGGCACAAAGATTAGTGACGCTCGTTTCGCTAACTCAAACATCAAATACAAAGAATGTTCAGCATGTCATTATGAGCAGCTTGATACATCTTTTGCTGTTCTTCCAGAAATCAGATTCACCTTTGATACAACCGATCCAAACGCAAACTTCGCAACCGCAGCTAGAAGTAATGATGTCACTAGACCAAAAGTTTCTGGTAACATCACCATCACAAACGCTGGCGAATATAACACCACTGAAGCTCTTCCTGCTTCAATGAAAGTCAGAGGCAACCAAACCGCTGGCTTTGATAAGAAAGGCTTACAGATCAACTTCACTTCTAAGCAATCGATGCTTGGTCTTAATGGAAACAAGAAATTCAAGAAATGGGTTCTTTTAGCAGACGCTAAAGATACAACCGTTTCAAGAACCGCCTTAGGTCTTACCATGTGTAAAGGTGTCATTGCTGCAGATTCAAATGTCTGGTACACCGATTTCACACCTGTATCTGTCTATCTCAATAACAGCTACTGGGGCATGTACATGCTTGCAGAGCAAAAAGAAGTTAAGAGCGGCAGAATCAAACTCCCTGAAGTCGCTGATGAAGAAACCTCAACTGAAATCGGCTACAACTTCGAGCTCGATTACTATGCAAAAAACGAAGCCGCTAAAGGAGCAGAGGGTGATCCAACCTTCTCCATCAGCTATGGCAACTACTTCAACCAACAAAGCTACAATATCGAAAGCTGCTTAGCTAACTCAGGCTTAGGCGTTGTCTCTACTTACACCATGAACTCGAATATCACCGATAGCACAGCTGGTGAAAACGTTCAAACAACCGACGCTACAAGCGCTCAAATGAGCTTCATGAAAAACAGACTCCAAGCCTTATTCGGCGTTTTAGCAGAAGGCTCAAAGAACAAAGCCGCAAAAGACATTAACGCCAATAACCAAGTCGTCAATGCTCCTAGTGGAACATCGGTCAAACAAGCAATCGAAAAACACTTTGACCTCAATGCTTGGGCAGAAGGCTTCATTATCAATGCTGTCTGCTTACCACCTGATGTTGGCTATTCTTCCTTCTACATGTCATTCGACAATTCTCCAACTGGAGACAAGAAACTTAGATTCGATAACCCATGGGATTTCGATAGCAACTTCGGTAATAGAAGAAACTTCATCGAAAAACCAGATGTTGCTTCTACCGGTAGCGGTTGGGGCGCAAAGTCCTATGATCCATACTTCATGGATAGAACCGCAAACATGTGGCTCCAATTCTTAGGCAAGATGGATTGGTTCATGAATGACTATGTCAAACCAAAATGGATTGCTGCAAGAAACAACAAGACTTTCGAGAACATGATCAGCTTAGCTAATACTTTCTATAAGTATTATGATGGCGAATACACTAAGAACTTCACCAAGTGGACAACCACTCAAGCATCTGACAACAACGTTGGCAGTTACTTCAATGGTGATGGTGTCAATAGCGGTGAGCTTAGAAAACCATTCGTTAACGTTAACGAACGTAAAGACGCTCAAAAAGAAACCATCAACTGGCTCGCTAAACGTGTCAACTACCTTGAGAAGAAGTTCGTTACTAATAGCACCAGAACTCCTCTTCCTACCATCGACTAATAGCGATAAGCTCATAAAATCAATATGGATGCTTCCCTAAATCTAAAAAGGGGGCATCCTTTTTGTTTCCTATAATTCGAGGTTCATTTTTTACAATTCGAAATGGCTTTTTTAGCTTTTTAAACAAAATATATTAAAACTTGATTAGCGTTTCTTTAGTGATATACTTACACGGAAAAAAAGGGGCATTTGTTATGAAACGTAACGCGATAATTCTGCTACTCTTAGCAGGAACTTTAGGAGGATGTTCGAAGAACATCAGTTCATCTTCACCTACAAAAGAGTCCCTCTCGACAAGCAAATCGCTTACTTCTCAAAGCAAGCCTA
Organism: Bacilli bacterium; assembly: GCA_024408335.1. Lineage (GTDB taxonomy): Bacteria > Bacillota_I > Bacilli_A > RFN20 > CAG-826 > UBA4951. Next base: position 12,288 of record JAKSVB010000012.1, on the reverse strand, counting down.
TTGAGTCATCATCAACCGGAAACCTCACTAGTGTTTCATCTATTTCGCTTTCGACTGGAACTTCATCTAGCATCTCATCTTCATCATCTCAATCAATTACCGTATATCACACTGTGACTTTTAATCCTAATAACGGCGAGCAAAACTCAACTCAACAAGTTGAAAACGGAAAGAAAGCAACTAAACCTACTGATCCAACTAAGACTGGATACACTTTCACTGGTTGGGTTAATTCTCAAACTGGTGAGGCATGGTCATTCACTGGTTCGATAATAACAAAAGACATCACTCTCATCGCAACATATAGAGCAAACCAATACACCATCACTTTTGACACTGACGGTGGCTCATCGATTAACCCAATAAGCCAAGACTATGGCTCGGCTATTGCCACACCAGCAAACCCAACCAAAACAGGATATACCTTCGCAGGTTGGGATAAAGCAGTACCTGAGACAATGCCTGCACAAGACGTTGAGATTAAGGCGAACTGGACCGTCAACCAATACACCATCTCATTCGACACAGACGGCGGCTCAGCCATTGATTCATTAACCCAAGACTACGGCTCAGCCATCGTTAAGCCTACTAACCCAACAAAGACCGGATATAACTTCGCAGGCTGGGATGCAGAAATCCCATCAACCATGCCTGCAGAGAACATTGAAATCAAGGCAAAATGGGAAATCATCAAATGCACAGTCTCTTTCGTTGATGGATTTGGAAACGAAGTTTCATCATCAACAGTTGATTATGGTTCAACCATAACCGCACCTTCTAATCCAGAAAACGATTACTATGAATTTGATAGTTGGAACACATCCATTTCTGATGTCGTTGTCACTGATGATATGACCATCACCGCAACATGGACATCTAATTCCTTCACATTCGATGGAACATCAATCACTGGATATACTGGAACAGCGACTTCAGTTGTCATTCCTGCTTATACCCCAACAGGTAAAACTGTCACATCTATTGGTAAGGACGCTTTTAAAAACAACATCTCAATCACATCTGTTACTCTTCCTGAAGGTATCACTTCAATAGGTGAAACTGCATTCTATGGATGTTCCTCTCTTACTTCGATCAATATTCCATCAACCCTTACTTCGATTGGCAAACAAGCTTTCAACAGATGCACTTCCCTTTTGCCTTTGACCATCCCAACAACCCTTACCAAGATTGGTCAAGGTGCCTTCTATATGTGTAGAAACGTCTCACTCTTCTGTGAAGCCACTTCAAAGCCATCTGGCTTCAATAGTGATTGGAGCTGGTACTGCCCTGTCATTTGGGACGCTACAGCTTGCACGTTCGGTATTTTTGAAGGATTCAATTACTACATCAAAGACAACAAGGCAACAATCTACGATTACACTGGAACAGACTTAGATGTTGTTGTCCCAGACACATTAGGTGGATGTGTTGTTGCTAGTGTTGCCACATATGCTTTCCATGGTGTTTCATCTGAAATCACATCTGTCACTCTTCCAGAAGGCATGGAAACCATCGCTTCATATGCTTTCTATGATTGTGAAGCACTCACTTCAGTTACAATCCCAACAACCGTCACATCAATTGGCTTATATGCGTTCAGACTTTGTAAAAAGCTTAATTCAGTCACGATACCTGAAGGCGTAACATCCATTAGCTACGGCGCTTTCCAAAGTTGTTCCAAACTTGCTAGCCTTTCCTTGCCAGAAAGTCTTACCTCAATCTCCACTGATGCGTTTAACGGTTGTGTAAACCTTACATCTGTCGCTCTTCCATCAGGCGTGACTTCACTTGGCGATAAAGCTTTCTCTGGCTGTAGCAAATTGGCAAGCGTCACTCTTAGCGATAGCCTTACCTCAATCGGTGCTAGTGCATTTGCGTCTTGCAAAGTCCTTACTTCAATCGTCATTCCTACAAGTGTCACAACAATTGGCAAAGAAGCATTCTATGGCTGCGTAGAACTTACTATCTACTGCGAAGCCCAATCTGTACCTACTGGTTGGAATTCTACTTGGAACGTTTCAAACTGCCCTGTCAATTGGAACTATGTAGCAGAAGAATAAAACAAATCACAAGACAACGTAAAAGCCCCGTCTTAGATGTGACGGGGCTTTTGATATGTGTCTTGCCTATTAATAAATACCTTCTTTGTATTCGCCTGCTTCGACGAGTTTTTTAAGTGATGCAACGACTGCTGGTTTGTCTTCTTTGTAGGTGACACCAAACCAAACAGAGGTGGTAGTAAGAAGAGTGACACTAGCCTTTCCTTCGTGGACGAGTTCATCGACGACTGAAGGGATAAGGAATTCGCTCTTGAACTCTTGACCGTGTTTGCTAAGCCAAAGAGGGAATTTCTCAATGAGGTGATCCATTAAGTCTTTATTGAAGATGAATAAGTTCATTGAGACTGGGTGAGCAGCTTCAACGTAATATTTGTCTCCGCCTTCGAGAGGTGTGCAAGCGATCTTCTCGCCTTCGTGTTCGACATTTGATTCGATGAGCTTTGACATGGTAACGCCGTCATCGCTAAAGACGACACCACGCTTAACGGCACCGTTCTCTGTCATGGTATTTGCAACTTGGAAAGCGACGTTTGCGTATTTGCCTTTTGATCCTTTTGGAAGTGAGGCTAAGTAATCGTGAGCGACTTTATATGTATCTCTACCATAGAAGTCATCGCCATTAATGATGATGAAGTCATCATGGATGTATTCACGAGCTGCATAGATCGCGTGAGCGGTTCCCCATGGCTTTTCTCTTCCTTCTGGGACTTTGAATCCTTCTGGAAGGTCTTCTAAATCTTGGAATGCGTAATCGACTTTGATGATTTTTTCGACACGTTTTCCGATTGAATCCTTGAATGCTTCATAGAAAGCTTTCTTGATAATGAAGACAACTGAATCGAAACCTGCTCTTTTAGCGTCGTATACAGAATAATCTAAAAGGAAGTTACCGTAATCGTCCATTGGCTCCATTTGTTTGAGTCCACCGAAACGTGAACCCATGCCTGCGGCTAATATAACTAATTGCATGATTTATATTTCTCCTAAGGATATTCTCACGCTTTTGAGATAAAAAACAAAGACTTAATAATATTAAGGGCTAGATTAACGCCAAAAGAGCCGCTGATAAACTTGCTAGTTTTCTTTTGAATCTTCCATCTCTTCTTTGAGTGTCTTCTTAAATTCTTCGTTTAGATCTTCGTAAGCACTAAGCATAGGTTCGACTTCTTTTCCTTTTTTACGGTCAAAGTAGTTTTTGGTGATCTTAACGACTAAGCCACTAAGAGCGACAACTGATATAAGGTTAGGAATAGCCATAAGACCATTAAAGGTATCGCTTATCTCCCAAGCTAGGGAAGAGGTGATAACCGCACTAGCGACAATAAGCAAAACATAGATGATCTTGAACACTAGGATTCCGATCTTCTCTCCTTTTTCACCAAGCTTCTTACAAAGGAATCCTGTTGCTTTCTCACCATAATATGACCAGGCCATAATGGTGGTGAAAGCAAATAGAGGAAGAATTATAGCGAATGTCACCGTGCCAAAGACACCGAAATTGTTTTTGAAGATATCCATGATGAAGGCGGTATCGCCTAAATCAGGATTAATGGATGATAAATCAACTGAAGTCAAAACAAGCAAAGCGGTAATCGTGCAGACGATGAAGGTATCGAAGAAAACTTCGAAGATACCCCATAAGCCTTGTTTGACTGGTTCTTTTGTTTCGCTTGCAGAGTGAGCGATGACACTTGATCCTAAGCCTGCTTCATTTGAGAAAACACCTCTTGCCATACCTTTCTTGATGACAACGGAGAAGATATAACCAGTGACGCCTCCTGCTAGAGCCTTAACGCCGAAAGCGCTAGAGAAGATTGCGGCAAATGCAGCAGGGACATTAACGATATGCATGCCAATGCCAACAAAGGCGAGGATGATGAAAAGAAGTGACATGAAAGGGACAAGAAGAGAAGCGACTTTGCCAATTCTCTTGATGCCTCCAACGATGATGATTCCAACTAGAAGCGCAACAACGATACCAACGATGAGTTTGATCATCATGTCTTCGCTTCCGAGTGAGTTAGCGATGGTGCCACTGATCTTATTCGTTTGAGCGCCACTCATACCTATTGCGGCGAGCACTGTAAACAAAGCAGCAACATAAGCAAGCCATCTCCATTTGAGACCATAATAGATGTAATAGAAAGGACCACCAGACAAAGAATTGTCTTTGCCTTTCTTTCTGAAATATAAACCAAGGACGTTTTCTGAATAGTTAGTGACCATACCAAAGAAGGCACTGATCCACATCCAGAAAACTGCGCCAGGGCCACCAGTAAGGATTGCGCTAGTGACACCGATGATGTTACCTGTTCCAACGGTACCTGATATTGCGGTTGAGAAAGCTTCGAACTGCGATACCGAAGATTTGTCTTTTTTGTTTCCTCTTCTTCCAATCGACTTAACGGTTGGGATGATCGTCTCATCAAGTGAGGCTTTGAATTTTCTGATTTGTAGGAACCTAGTCATAACTGTTAAGAGTATGCCTGTTCCTAAGATGAGGATGATGACTGGCCATCCCCAGACGATGTCATTAAGGAAGTTGTTGGCCTTAGTGACACCTTCGATGATCGTATTCCACATAGGGGTCCTCCTTCGCCTCTTCTTAAATAAATAAAAAGAGTCAAATAGTGACTCCGATAAAACACGTTCCCTAGTGTTAGTAGGAAACATATTTCTCCGTCCTTTTACCTGAGAGATTAACACCTTCGGTATCTAAATAGACTTCTCCGGAGCGCTATCAGTTTATAGTCTATTTACCTGAGAGCGTTACTCCTTCGGTGGGCAGCTAAGTGCGCCTTTCCTATAAACTTCAACTAGCTTACAAATCAATCATAATGTATCAAAAAAGCCGTTTCTATTAGTAAGCGGTTTCAAATTAAAAACTCGTCGTTTTTCCAAAATACATTTCGATTAGACGATATCAATACTTGTTAAGAATGTCGTGATGGCCAATGTCTATTAGAACGATGAGTTCAGCCCCTTCATAATACCAAATGACTCTAATGTCCATATTGACGCTGAATTCGAAAAGATTATCAGCGCCTTTAATTTTCTTGATTCTTAAGGATGGGGTTGTTGGGTCATCAATGAACTGTACGAGTTTTGTTTTAAATTGCTTCTTTTCAACTTCAGTTAATTTTTTGTAGTGTTTTTTGAATCTATCGGAATATGAAATTGAAAGCATGCATATCACTCCTCATCAAGACTGGCAAACATATCGTCGACATTATGAAATACTGGGGAACTTCCTGAATTCATTCCCTTCTTTAGGAGGGATAATTCCGATTTAAGCTCTTCAACATAGCTCTTTGGATATACGGCAACAGGAATCAACATCAACACCCCGTTTTTAACAATCGCTTCAAACTTATCTCCGGCATTTAGAGAAAGTTGCTTTACATATTCTGATGGAATGGTTACTTGTGACTTTTGTCTCAATTCTACGATCATTATGGGTACCTCCTGAACATTAGTTAGAAAATCCTACTTTCTTACTTTATCTTACATAGACATGTACCACTTTGTCAACCTAGCGCGCTTCCGATTAAACTGAGATTGCACTTTGGGACATGAAATTGCACTTTGGGATTGCACTTTGAGAATTTGTGCCTAAAAATAAAGGCATGGTAAAAGATATTCATAGATATAGCATCGAAACAGGAATGGGCCTTCAAAAGGTTGATGGACTTGAGAACTCAAGTTATTACAAAGAAGTAAGCTCTAAGTATCTTAGTAACGAAATGAGCATTAGTGATCTCTATGAGCTTGTTGGTAGTTATTATGAATCAAAAGAGAATAAGGCCAATACAAGAGTTGAAGAGGCAGATAAAGTTTCCCTTAGAATAGCGGACATCCTTCTTAATGATGGCTTTGTTCTTTCTAGTGGACAGTTTCTTGCCATCCACAAAAGACTCTTTGAAGGGATATATGAAAAAGCAGGCGAATTCCGTACATATAATATTTCCAAGAAAGAATGGGTGCTTGATGGAAACTCAATCACATATGGAGATTATCGTGATTTGGAAGCCATTCTAGAATATGACTTAGAAGTCGAAAGGCGTTATGACTACAAAGGGAAAAGCATGGATGAAATCATTCTTCATCTTGCCTCTTTTGTGGCGAATTTGTGGCAGATCCATCCTTTTGAGGAAGGGAACACAAGAACGACCGCAGTGTTCTTCATCAAGTATTTTAGAAGTTTAGGATTCGATGTAACCAACAACACCTTCAAAGACAACGCTTGGTATTTTAGAAACGCCTTGTGTAGAGCAAATTATAGTAACCTCATGATGGGGGCAACTTCTGACAAATCCTTCTTAATCAAATTTTTAAGAAACCTTCTTCTCGAAGAAGATAACGTTCTCGAGAACAAGGCGATGCAAATATCTCTTGAAATGAAGAACGTTAATCAAAACCTTAATGATTTGGAATACGCTGTCCTTCGATTAATAAAAGAAAACAACAAGATATCTAGTGAAGAGTTATCTATTGCAACAGGCAAATCAGTAAGAACAATAAAAACATCTCTTTTTTCTCTTCAAGTCAAAAATAAAATAACGAGGAAAAACGGAAAGAGATACGGTTATTGGCTTGTGATATAAGAAAAAGTAGTTCAGTTTGACTTTTAAAAAAGACCCCTTGGCATAACCAAGAGGTCATAGTTTGTTTATCTGTGTTTGGCGTGGAATGAAACTGCAACACCATCAGGACCGCTATGAGCGCCGGCAGTTGGGTTGACTGCTACTTTTTCAATGACAAGATCCTCACCGAATTTTGCTTTGAGAGCATCACATACTTTCTTAACAAGTAGTGGAGCGTCAGTATGTCCAACGACGAAGATGTGATTCTTGATATCGTCACCAAGATCTTCGACATACTTGATAAGCTTGTTTAAAGCGTTACCTCTTCCAACCGCACTTCCGATTGATCCCATGATACCTTGTTCGTTAATGGAGATGATCGGCTTAACGCCGATGATGCCGCCCATGAATGAAGCAAATCCAGAAACACGCCCGCTTCTAGCAAAGAACTTAAGGTCATCAACGAAGAAGAAACATGCGAAGTGTTGCTTTTCTTTTTCGCCATATTCGACAATCTCATCAAGGCTCTTGCCATCTTTATAGAGGTTAAGCATCTCTTTGACAAGTGGATAAGCACCACAAGTCATGGACATGGTGTCGAAGTGTTCGAATCTTGCAACAGGATATTTCTCTTTGAGTTCTTTGACTGCAAGTTCCATTGCTTCGAAGGTGTTTGTCATTGCAGCGCTAAAATGGATATAAAGCATCTCATCGCCTTTTTCGAAATATGGTTCGAAGATGGTTTTATAGTTTGCTGGGCTAAGTGCAGCAGTAGTAGGGATGGTTCCCTTTCTTAACATGTTGTAATACTCGTGGGATTCGAATTCCTCGAAATCAACATATGGGTATATTTCTTTTTCACCAACGAAATAAGGCATGGAAATAAGGGTTACACCATATTCTTCTGCCATTGCTTTGGTGATATCACAATCTGAATCAACAAAAATACGTAACATAATAATCCTTTCTTAGTTTTGAATCGTATCAATTATATACAATTTTTGGAGCTTTTGGATAAAAAATCAGTACACTACAAATAATATTTCAAAATAGAAATGTAGTATAATAATCAAACGTGCTATAATAGCCTAGAGGAATAGAAATGTCAGTTTTTGAAGATGTGCTTAAAGAAGAATTAGAACGCGCCAAATCCCACATCGACTCCTATGAGGAGATTCTTTCACATCTTCAAAAAGGATATTTGTCAAAGATGAAAATATCAGGAAGAATGTTTGTGTATCTTAAATGGAGAGAAGGCAAAACGATAAAAAGCAAGTATATAGGCGTTGAAGGCTCTCCCCAAGAAAAAGAAGCAAGGAACAATTATTTCGAAAGAAAGCGCATTGAAAGCAATTTAAGGGCAGCGAAAGAAGAAGCGCGAAAGATTGAAAGGGCATTAGAAGCGTATGGAAGATAAAAAAGACGAGCGATTATCGCTCGTCAATAAATGAATGAAGTTTTTCTATTCTTTGTACTTCCAAAGAGGGATATAGACAGATACCTTTTTCATATAATCCTTATATAAAGGGTATTTGCCACTTGAGATCTTTTCAGCAAGGATTGTTGAACCAATGAAGATAGTAATAAGTAGAAGTGCTCCAAGACCTGTAAGGTTAAGGTAAGCCATACCTCCACACTCACTAAGAATTGAACCGGCACCAACAAAATACAAAGATATCCAGATACCCATCTCACCAAGATAGTTAGGGTGTCTTGCGTGTCCCCATAATCCTACGGTGTTGAATCCCTTGTTATATGGGGCAGGAAGCTCTTCAAGCTTCTTGCCTTCACCTAACATCTTGTATTTGGTGGATTGGAAATCCCATTGTTGCCTGTCCGCAATGGTTTCAAGCGCTAAGAAGCCAAACATGGTGACCATAGGGATGATATCAGCGACTCCAATAGGAGAAGTGTTACCAATAAGAAGAAGAGCAGGTAATGTGATTAAGAGAACAACGAAGTTTTGGAAGAAGGAAATGAAGAAGAGATCGAATAAGGCCCATGCCCATTTCTTTGCAAACATCTTGTTACTTCTAACGATTCGCCAACGGTAATCTTCTTCGCCTTCCCAGAACTTGAGTTTGTACGCGCCCTTTTTAGCGAAGTTCCAGGTAAGTCTTACTCCCCAAAGGGTAACGATGATGGAGATGATAAGGATTCGGATATTGAATCCACCCATAAAGAAGATGACCCATATATAAATAATAGGAAGGATGGACCAAAGCTTGTCCATCTGAGAATTGTTTCTTGTGATCTCTCCAACGATGAAGCAATAGAGGAAAGACACTGCACAGATAATGGCAAGGACAATAAGGATATTGATTCTTGTCTCGGTGAAAATAATGTCATTAGGTGTAATCATGATATGACTCCTTAAACTGTATGTAGGTTATCAAATACAACACTTAATAGCAATTAATTTAGTAATTATCGATATATTTTGAAGATTATCTAAGAATAATGAGTTACAATATGTGATATCCAGATAAACATGGATAAGAATATTGAAGATCACCGTTTTTTTGAAAAACAGAGGCTATTCAATTATGAAGCAATTAAAACACCGCTAAAAAATATGCGATAACCCCACATAGATTGCTTCAAAAATAAAAAAGTTGATATAATACAAAAAATACAAAAAACAACAGAAAGTAAACTTGTTATGAAAGAATATAAAGCATATAGATTCCAAGCAGGGCGCCTTCTCTATGTGGTATTAGATTACATATTGACCGCTGCAGTAATCGGTTTCACATACTTCTTTAATATGAAGCTTAGAGGTATAAGCCAACCAGATGATGCATTAGCAATCATCCTTTTCACGCTCCTCTTCCCTCTTCTTATGATCATCGCATTCGTGTTTACAGGCGTATACCGTGTCCTTTATAGGGAATTCGGCTTATTCGAAGCAACGAGAATCGGTATTGTCGTCGCTTCTGTTGACGTTGTTGGTTTCGGTGTCCTCATCATCTTTAGATACGCAGGCATAACTGATTCCATGAGCCTTTGGACTTGGGCGCTTATCTGCATTCTTCTTTTCTTAGGTCTTCCAGCAAGCAGAATCGTTGCTAGACTCTATCGTCTAGCTTTAGGAAGAACAGCAGTCAAAGACGCAATAAGAACCATCATCATCGGTGCAGGTGATATGGGTAAGTTCGCTCTCGATGATTCAAGAAACAACCCTCTTAACAAAAACAAAATCGTCGCATTCGTTGATGATGATCCAAATAAGATCGGCAAATTCTTCGAAGGCGTCAAAATCTATGGCCCAATCGCAAACGTCCAACAAATCATTGAGAAGATGGACGCCAAAGAAGTCATTATTTGCATAGGATACGCTGACAAAGAAAGAATCCGTGAAATCATTGCTTCCATTGGTGAAGCTCAAGTAAGAATCAAACGTATGCCTCTTCTTAGTGAGATGAATGGTCCAAACGATAAGAAGATCACTGAAGTCAACCTTGATGAACTTCTTTGCCGTGAACCAATCAAACTCAATAACCATGGCATCACCAACATGATTCATGACTCATGCGTTCTTGTTACGGGAGCAGGAGGATCAATCGGTTCAGAGCTCACCCGTCAAATCTTCGCCAAAAAACCAAAGACCCTCGTTCTCTTTGATATTTATGAGAACGGTGTATATGACATTCAAATGGAACTCTTCCGCAAGATGAGAGAAGAAGGCAATATCAGTGTTGATGTCATAACTCTCATTGGTTCAACATATAACGAAGAGAGAATGGAACAAGTCATCAGCAGATACAAACCTGATTACATCTACCACGCTGCAGCGTATAAGCACGTTCCATTAATGGAAGACTCACCAGCTGAAGCAATCAGAGCAAACGTCGTTGGTACATATAACGTTGCTAGACTCGCAGACAAATATGGCGTTAAGAAGATGGTTCTTGTCTCAACTGACAAAGCAGTTAGACCAACCAACACCATGGGTGCCACTAAACGTTTCGCAGAAACCATCATCCAATATTGGAGTGAGAAATCTTCTCACACCAACTACGCTGCCGTTAGATTCGGTAACGTCCTTGGATCGAATGGTTCAGTTGTCCCGCTTTTCAAGAAGCAAATTGAAGCAGGCGGTCCAGTCACCATCACCCATAAGGATATCATCCGTTACTTCATGACAATCCCTGAAGCAGTATCTCTCATCCTTCAGTGTTCCCTCTTTGCTAAGGGAGGAGAAATCTTCATTCTTGATATGGGTAAACCTGTTAAGATCGTGACTCTTGCTGAAAAGATGATTAGACAAGCAGGCCTTGTTCCAGGTGTTGATATCAAGATTATCGAGACAGGTCTTAGACCTGGTGAGAAGCTCTTTGAAGAACTGCTTCTTGATAAAGAGAAGCAAACCCACACCGAAAACGAGAAGATCTTCATTGAACCAAAAGAAGGTATATATCCAGTTGAAGAGAACATGAAGAAGATCGTCGAAGCCTTCCATCTTGATAGCGATGACGATGTCAAAAAGCTTCTTGCTTCAATCATCGATACATATCAATACAAGAAGTAGTTAATGGCAGAGGAGAAATCCTCTGCTTTTCTTCTTTGTGATTTTTCCGCTAGTGAAAAGAAGGGTTTTCTTGAATATGAGCCATTCAACCCATATACTCAAGTGTCAGCAAAGTACATAAATAAGGAATACGTTGTATGAAAAAACAAGAATCCCCACATAACTACAAGGACTGTTCTCTTGATTTCCAAGATGAATTCGTCCACATTGTCCAAAAGGGACAATTCGAGACTGATGTGTATTACCACAACATCAACGCTCTCTCGTATGAATACGTCAAACAAACGATTACCATCGAAGAGACTGGCTTAGAGATCAAACTCACAACCCAAAAGGATAAGAACTACAAGCCACTAGGAACATTCTTCTTAGTGCTTAGCATCTTCCTCCTTGGTTTTGCAGCAATTGTCATCTGCTTGCTTAATAAGCCAATGGAACTTTACCAAAAGCTCATCGTTGAGAATCCCCCTCTTATGGAAACACCTCCATTAGTCTTAGCAGGACTTGGTGCTGCAGCGCTTGGTCTCATCCTCTTCATCCTTGGCCTCATCGTCCTTCTTGGAAAGAAAAAGAAACACAGCTTCAAAGCAGGATACGATGAACTCAATAAGAGATATCACGAAAAACAAATGGAGAACGTCAAAATGAGAAAGAAACAACTTGGCATTCCTGATGAAGCTCCAATAAGAATGAAATCTCTTCAAGCTGCCGCTCCTTCACCAGCTCCTGAAGCATCAAAGAAGTAACTTCTTATATCCCCTCATGAAGAGGGGATTTCTTTCATAGGAAAAGAATACCATTCATCTGAATACATCAAATATCCACCAAAATTCCAACTATATTTTGTAGCGTTTACTATATTTGTGTGGTGTATAATTTAGGCATATGGATGAACATTTATTTGACATCGTAAGAGGAGAACTAAAACTCTATTACGAAAAAAGCGATGAGAAGACGGAACTCATCCTTTCAGATCTTATTTCTGTTTTCGTTAAGGAAGTGATTAAGGATTCATCGTCACTCTCTTTCGTGGAATTCTTTGCCAAATACCTTAACGATGAATCCTTACTCACCTCTGATGATTTTCTTGCTTCAGAAATCGAGAGGATAATCA
>JAKSVB010000011.1 GCA_024408335.1 Bacilli bacterium | reverse complement strand
CGGTCAGGGTTTCCCCCATTGCCGAAAACTCCCTACTGCTGCCTCCCGTAGGAGTATGGGCCGTGTCTCAGTCCCATTGTGGCCGGTCATCCTCTCAGATCGGCTACGCATCCTCGCCTTGGTGGGCTTTTATCCCGCCAACTAGCTAATGCGACGCAGGTCCATCTAGAAGTGGCGCCTTGCAGCGCCTTTCAAATAAGAAAGATGTCTCTCTCATTGTTATCCGGTATTAGCCAAACTTTCGTCTGGGTATCCCAGTCTTGAAGGTAGGTTACCTACGTGTTACTCACCCGTACGCCTCTGACGTATTGCTACGCCCGATCGACTTGCATGTATTAGGCACACCGCCAGCGTTCATCCTGAGCCAGGATCAAACTCTCAATTAGTTAGATCTAGTTCATAAATTAATTACTTGGTTATTGTTGTTCCTTATTTATAAAGGAATCGACGTTAGTGTATGTTGTACATCTGTTTAGTTTTCAAAGATCAGTAGCACGCGCTTCGCTCAGCGATGGGATGCTGTCCCAAATTTCGCGTGCTTGACTAATATAGGCTTTTCATTTGAACCTGTCAACAACTTTTTGAAATATTTTTAATTTCTTTTTTTGTGACCTGTTCAGATGACCTGATACTAGCTCTCTGCGACTCACTCAGAATTGCTTCCTTGCGTACCGCAGTGATACATATTCTAGCCATTTTTTTATGGCGGTCAAGAGGAAAATGAAACTTTTTTTAAAATATTTTTTTGCCACGTTTTATCGGTGTTTTTACAATTTGCCTTGTGTACGCGCGCACGCGTACCTTATATACGCACGTGCGCTTACGTAATATATAGGAGTAATAGGAGCGTATTTCTCACACAAAAAAATTTTTTAAAAAAATTTCTTTTTCTTATTTTTTAATATGTTTTCTTATTAATTTTTTTGTTTTGTTTCTCGTTATTTTTCTTCGCAAAACTAGAAAAAGAAAAAGGGCCCTATTTCTAGGACCCAGAAAATATTTTTTATGGATTATTTGATCATTCCTTCGATCAAGGCTTTGAATGAATCTGGTTCAAGAGATGCACCGCCGACGAGAGCGCCGTCGATGTCTGGTTGACTCATGTATTCAGTAACGTTAGCTGGTTTGACTGAACCACCGTAGAGGATACGCATATCTTCTGCTGCTTCAGCAAAGAGTTCACGGAGAACTCCTCTGATGTAGCCGATTGTGTCTTCTGCGATTTCTTTGGTTGCGCTCTTGCCAGTGCCGATAGCCCAAATTGGTTCGTAAGCGATAACGACTTTACGAGCTTCTTCTGTGCTAAGGCCTGCAAGACCTGCTTTGATTTGTTCGGCAACCCAAGCTTTGGTTTCGCCTTTTTCAAAAGTTTCAAGGGATTCGCCACAGCAATAGACTGGAGTCATATTGGCTGCGAGAAGAGCCTTGATCTTAAGATTGCATGCTTCGGATGTTTCGCCATTGTATTCTCTTCTTTCGGAGTGGCCAAGGATAACCCAGTCAATACCGACTTCTTTGAGCATACCAATGGAGATTTCACCAGTGTATGCACCACTAGCGTGTTCGTTAACGTTTTGAGCGCTGACGATGCACTTAGGGTTGATGTTTTCTTTGACGGTGGCTAAACAAACGAATGTTGGAGCAACACCGACTTCAATATCGTGAGCAACTGCGTAATCGACCATCTCATTCGCGGCTAAAGCGAAAGCTTTTGCCTCGGATGGAGTCTTGTTCATCTTCCAGTTGCCGAGTAATAACTTCTTACGCATATCTTTTCTTATTTAAGAACGTCAACGCCTGGGAGGTGGCCATCATTTTCGATCATTTCGAGTGAAGCGCCGCCGCCTGTTGAGACGTGTGAGAAGTTTTGCTTATAGCCAAGAGCTTTGGCTGCTGAAGCTGAGTCGCCACCACCGATGACTGAGAAAGCTTTGCCTTCGAGGTCTTTGATAGCTTCGCAAACTGCGACAGTGCCATTCTTGAAGTCTGCTTGTTCGAAAACACCCATTGGGCCATTCCAGAAGACCATCTTTGCTTTTGCGATATATGAAGCGAAGAGTTCGCGGCTCTTTGGACCGATATCGCAGCCTTCCATGTTAGCTGGGATGCCTTCGGCAGCATCAACAATCTTGATTTCTCTTTCGACGGTTGGGTCAAATGAGGTTGTTGCGACTGTGTCGATTGGGAGAATGATCTTGCCGTTAGCCTTTTCTAAGCAGTTCTTTGCGTATTCAAGTGAATCGGCATCAAGGAATGACATACCGATTTCTTCACCTTTGGCTTTACGGAAGGTGTATGACATAGCGCCACCAATGATGATGTAATCACATTTGGTGAGTAAGGTTTCGATGACTTTGATCTTGTCGCTGACCTTGAGACCGCCTAAAACAGCGATGTAAGGACGATCTTCGTCTTTAACTTCAACACAACGGCTGAGGTTTTCGACTTCTTTGATCATGAGGTAGCCAAGAGCGACTGGCTTGCCTGCTTCTTTGAGGATTGATGGAACACCGACAGTTGAAGCGTGTGCACGGTGTGCGCTTCCGAATGCGTCCATAACGAAGGCATCTGCTAAGCTTGCCCATTCTGCTGCGAGAGCTGGGTCATTCTTTTCTTCGCCTTTTTCGTAACGGGTGTTTTGTCCAAGGAGGACTTCGCCATCTTTAAGAGCTGCAACAGCATTCTTAAGTTCTTCGCCACGGGTTGCAGCGCAGAAGTGAACCTTTGTTTCTGGGAGAAGTTCTTGGAGAGCCTTGGCAACTGGTGCCATATCATTGGCTTTCTTCATGGCTTCGATCTTTTCTGGATCTGGTTCTTTCCATTTGATCTTGCCTAAGTGAGACATAAGGATGACACGTGCACCCTTTGAGAGAAGCTCTTGGATTGTAGGAAGAGCTGCCTTGATGCGGTTGGTATCACGGATGACACCGTTGGTTTGTGGGACATTGAAGTCAACACGGACATAGACGTATTTGCCTTGTAAGTCCTTCATTTCTTTAACAGTAAGCATAATTTTCTAATAGCTCCTTGCTCGTTAATCATACCACTAATAGAGGATGTTTCCATAATAATGGAAATGATAGATATCATTTTTTGTTCATTTACTGGAAAAATCCTCTTATTAGGAGTGACTTTAAAACAAGAAGTTTAACCATAAACGGAACTTGTATGCCCGTTTTTCCTTGCACTACGATGTTATTGATTAGCCAAAGCTTTGCTTTTCTAGACTCGCCATGACTCGGCTTGCATCAAAAAACAACGAACATAGAAAAACGCAGTACCTACTCTCATTTGAGAGTTTGTGTAATCACCAAATAGTGGATATTTTAGAACTGCTAGATCTCATTATTCTAGACTATATGGTTTCGACCGAATATCTAATCAGGTCTACTCAAGCGACCGCTTCGCCTCCCAAAAGGTTGTAATAGGCGGCAGGTCCAGGAGAGACGAATTCACTAGGCTCAAAGTAGAATGCCGCTCTTCCGAAATTCTCAGAATGATCAGCCTTGCCTTTTCTTATGCCTGCTTCGTATTGCTCCATAGTAATCTTGTCTGCATAACCATCTTCTTTGAGATAAGTACGAAACTCTAAGTTGGTATCGAGCACACTTGCACCCAAAACCTCAGAATAATCGTCAGAGTAAATAGGTATAGCCGGCCATAGTGTTGATGAGATTCCGTTAGGCCATGTTCCGTAATACTGGCTTCCAAGATCAAGAAAAACCATCATCGCATCCCAAGCCCCATATTTTTGGATGTTGGTGAAATAATCGTCTTGAGTTATATCAAGCCCGTTCTTTTTTTCCGAGACCCAAAACGTCTCGTTTGATTCGCAAATCCTATCATGCCAAAAATAGATAGGCCAACTATCAGTCTTTTTTGTTTTGAAGAAACCTTCCTCCCTTGCCTCGCTTATGGTAAACAGCTTCTTGGCTGTTTTGGAATATAGTTCAATATTACGAGAGGCTTTGTTGTCCCCCACAGCGAAAACGTCTTCGTCTCCGAACCTAAACGAATATGTTCTCCCATTGCTAACCAGCAGAATCCTGTCCGGATTCTTTGAAAAGCTAAGCGGCTGAATCCTTTGACAAAAAGTGTATTTTATCGCCATGTTGGAAAAATCATAACTATCCATCCCCAAATACGATTTGTTTGGATCGAATTCCTCAGACTCTTCAGGTTTATAAGGGTCCAAATAATCCGATAGGACCCCCACGTTTCGAGAATTTGATAGTGAAGATGAGTCGTTTTCCAGACTGTTTGTCTCTGAATTAAAAATATGCGAACAAGAGGAAGCGGTTGTCATTATCGCAACACAAATTGGGAATAACATTTCCTTTTTACTCTTCATAAACGATAAACCTCGAAGTATCCCACAAGCGAAGTCAAATCAAACGGGCTTTCTAGCATCGGCCTATTCGCCGGACCGCTATTATTTATAGCCTCCGTAGCTGATGGCCCATTGCAAAAAACGGCTGTTTCTATATTCGTTATGCTAGCACCGAGAGAATCAATGCTATCAAACTCTTTAACATGCACTTCTACCTTGAATTACAACTTAGTATTACTCATCTACTGAATCTTTTCAATATTTTCATCAAGACAGAAGAATTATTTAAATATCCTCATGAGAAAATTTTCGCTAGGGCATGCAAAAAAGCCACGCATCTCTGCGTGGCTCGATAGTTTTAGTTTCGTGTTTAAATAGCTTAGCAATTTTCTGCGAAGTATTTGATGGTGCGGACCATTTGAGAAGTGTATGAGTTCTCATTGTCGTACCATGAAACGACTTGAACTTGGTAGAGGCCTTCAGCAAGTTTGATGACCATGGTTTGGGTTGCATCAAAGAGTGAGCCGTAGGTGATACCGATGATGTCGCTTGAAACGAGTTGTTCTTCGGTGTAGCCGAATGAATCGTTAGCAGCAGCTTTCATGACTGCGTTGATCTTAGCAGCATCGAGTTCGTCTGCTTTGACGACTGCGACTAAGATTGTGGTTGAACCAGTAGGAACTGGAACACGTTGAGCTGAACCGATGAGTTTGCCATTGAGTTCTGGGATGACAAGACCGATAGCTTTTGCAGCACCGGTGCTGTTTGGAACGATGTTGACAGCAGCTGCACGAGCACGGCGGAGATCGCCTTTGCGGTGTGGGCCATCGAGAACCATTTGGTCACCAGTGAATGCGTGAACAGTGGTCATGATACCGCTTTGGATTGGGAAAGCGTCATTGAGAGCTTTGGTCATTGGAGCTAAGCAGTTTGTGGTGCAGCTTGCTGCGCTGATGACTTTGTCTTCTTTTGTTAAGGTCTTCTCGTTAACTGAGTAGACGATGGTTGGGAGGTCTTTACCAGCTGGAGCTGAGATAACAACCTTTTTAGCACCGGCATTGATGTGTGCCATGCTCTTTTCTTTTGAGCAGTAGAAACCAGTGCATTCGAGAACGACGTCAACGTCTAATGCTGCCCATGGGCAGTTGTTGGCATCTTTTTCTGCATAGATACGGATTTTCTTTCCGTCGACAGCGATCCAACCTTCTGCTGCGCCTTCTTCGCTGCAGGTGACTTTATCTGCTAAGGCATAGCGACCTTGAGCTGAATCGTACTTGAGCAAGTGAGCAAGCATTTGTGGGCTGGTTAAATCATTGATGGCGACGACTTCGTAGCCTGGGGCTCCCCACATTTGGCGGAAAGCAAGACGGCCGATACGGCCAAATCCGTTAATAGCAACCTTTACTGACATAAGTTTACATGTCCTCCTTATTAGACTGCGGCTTAATTATACAAAGCACTTTGCCTTATGTGAAGCAAATTAATAACTCTCTTCTTATAGAAGAAACGTTTGCTTGGCAAATACTTTTTCTAAAAGAAAAGGGCCAATCGCTTGACCCTTAGATTTCTTATTTGAAGTTTCTTGTTTTATTTTTCTCAAGAACGTCGTGAGCGCCGCCTTCAACGATGGATGTTTCAGAAACGAGAGTGAGCACAGCTTTCTCTTGAAGTTCTTTGATTGAGAGAGCGCCGCAGTTGCACATTGTTGATTTAACTTTGTACATGGACATTGCGACATTTTCCTTAAGCGGTCCTGCGTATGGAACATAGGAATCGACGCCTTCTTCGAATGTGAGCTTGCTTGCTTCGCCATTGTCGTATCTTTGCCAGTTTCTTGCTCTAGCGGAACCTTCTCCCCAGTATTCTTTGTAGTAGGTGCCATTAATCATGATTTTGTTGGTTGGAGATTCATCGAATCTTGCGAAGTATCTTCCTAACATGACAAAGTCAGCGCCCATAGCAAGAGCTAAGGTGATGTGGTGATCGTGAACGATGCCGCCATCTGAGCAAATTGGGACGTAGATGCCGGTTTCTGCGAAGTATTCGTCTCTAGCTGCTGCAACTTCTAAGACTGAAGTAGCTTGGCCTCTACCAATACCTTTGGTTTCTCTTGTGATACAGATTGAGCCACCACCGATACCGATTTTGATGAAGTCAGCGCCGTGGTCTGCTAAGAAACGGAAGCCTTCTCTTGAAACGACGTTTCCAGCGCCAACAGGGATATCTGGATAATTTGCTTTAATCCAATCAAGAGCTTGTTCTTGCCAAGCTGAGTAACCTTCTGATGAATCTAAGCAAAGTGCGTCAGCGCCTGCTTCGACTAAAGCTGGAACTCTGGTCTTGTAGTCTCTGGTGTTGATGCCAGCACCGACGATGTATCTCTTGTCTTCGTCTAAGAGTTCGTTTGGATAGAGTTTGTGGTTTTCGTAGTCTTTTCTGAAAACTAAGTATCTGAGTCTATTGTCTTCGTCGATGATTGGGAGTTGATTGAGTTTGTTGTCCCAGATCATGTTGTTGCAGTGTTTTAATGAATCGTTAACGTGACCGACGATAAGCTTTGAGAATGGGGTCATGACTTCGGAAACCTTTGTGTCTAAATCCATTTTTGATGGACGATAGTCTCTTGAAGTGATGATACCGACGAGGACCCCGTTCTTGGTGCCGTCCTCTGTGACTGCCACTGTTGAGTGACCGGTCTTCTCCTTGAGTTTAAGAAGGTCAGCGATTGTGGAATCTGGAGTGATGTTTGAATCTGATTCAACGAAACCAGCCTTGTATTGTTTGACGGTTTTAATCATTTCCGCTTCAGATTCGATGGATTGGTTGCCATAGATGAAGGAAACGCCTCCTTCTCTTGCAAGGGCAACGGCGAGATCTGGTCCGGAGACAGATTGCATGATAGCGGAGATCATTGGAATGCTCATTTTGATCTTTGGTTCTTCACCTTTTTTGAATCTTGTGAGCGGTGTTGATAAATCGACGTTTGATGGGATTGCTCTGTCATCTGAATAGCCTGGAATAAGAAGGTATTCATTAAATGTGTGTGATGGTTCGTTGATGATTTTTGCCATGGGTTACTCCTTTTTCTTACATTAACACCTTATATGTATTTAGAATACATAAAAGCGCATACATTTTTTCAATTGTTGAATTTTGTAAAGAAAAGAGCCTATTTTACAAGGCTCATAAGATCAGGGAAGATTTCGCTTTCGCCTAAGCTTTTTAGCACATCAGGATGCTGATGGCCTCTAGAAACGAAGATCGATTTGGCTCCTAAGGCTTTTGCGACCTCTTCATCGTGGAGGGTGTCACCGATAAAGAGAACCTTACCCATATCGGTTTTGTTCTCTTCAAAATATCTTTCCGCTTCCTTTAGTTTGCTTGCGGCGTATATGTCTTTGATGCCAAGAACAACATCGAAATAACTAAGCACTCCAAAATGTTCAAGTTGGCTTTCGAGGGCTTTTTGCTCTGAAGCGCTGAGCAAAATCAGTTTCTTCTTCCCTTTGAAGCTTTCGAGGAACGAAATGGCATCGTCAAATATTTGAAGGCCAGGGAATCTTTCTTTGAAACTTCTTACGAAGATCTTAGCAAGATAATCGAAGTTCTCATTTCCTTCTGGTTCTAGTTTAAAACCCGCGCGTCTATAGTATTCGATAATCGGGAAAGTGAAGATGTGAAGATACTTATCGAGGGTAACTGGTTCATGTCCTTGCATCACGAGCATCTCGTTAAGGATAGTGACGCAGAGTTCCCTATCATCAAGGATGGTTCCGTTGAAGTCGATTACAAGTGTGTCAAAAGAGTCGAAGTTCATTGTCTTCCCTCGATATTGGTTAATCCTTCCAAAGAAACTATTCCTTGGAAGAGCTCTGAAAGAGTGATTCCAAGAGCCAAAGCGATCCTATTGAGTATGAGAACACTTGGATTTCTTTCTCCTCTTTCGAGATCGCTAAGGTAGCTTTTTGCGATGTCCGCGTCTATCGAAAGAGAAAGCTGAGAAAGATGTCTTTGCTTTCTAAGAAAAGCGATTCTTCTTCCTAACTGCCAAAGGACACCAAAAGACTTATTATCTACCGCCATTTTTAAGCTCCTCAGCATGAGTGTGGATATATCTAAAAAGATGATTGACGTTTGATTTGGTGATTTCAGTATTAAGCAATTCGCTTAATAAGGAAGCGAGTTCTTCTAAAGAAGCATCGTGGTTTGACAAACGGAGTTCCATTAGAGCAAAGAGTTTCTCGTTTTTGTTTTGAATATGTTCCCTTCCTTCTTTTTGGAACAAGTATTCGATCTCTGCGACTTGGCGTTCACTCGATTTGACGACCCTTCCATAGTTTGCGGTATCGAGGTTGCTTAAGCGGTTGCCGATGCCACTGAAGTCACGGCTGATACGGACGTCTTCGAAAGCAAGGCACTGATCTTTGGCACCAAGAAGAATGAGGAAATCGGAAACCTCATCTCCGCGTTTGATATAAAGGACGTATTGGTTTCTTCTTTTGCTCATCTTGCATGAGAAAGGATGAGGAGAATATTTTGACCAAAGCTTAAGAAGGAATTTTGCGTATCCCTCATCTTTGAGAGCGATCTCAAGATGGTAGCTTCTAGCTAGAGGGTTATTGACGGATCCGCTTGCTAAGAAAGCACCTGTAAGATAGGCGGCGACTTCCTTGGAAGAAGAAATAACTTCTTTTGGCTTTTCTGGATTAAAGAAATCGACTTCGAGATCGGAAAGGATATCCTCTGCCCCATCATCTACGATGACGTGATAGGTGATTCGTTTTAATAAGCCCGCACTACGAGTGTAAGAGAATCTAACTTCAACGCCATAAAGGTCATGAAGATATTGATAAGCACATTTGGCAATAGCGCTATTCTCGCTTGAAAGCTCAAGTCCGACTTTTCCTCCACCCATCTTCATGTAGCCATTGATGCGAACGAAAGAAGAAAGAACGGCTTTCTTTTCTGATTCGCTTCTTTCGGCTCTGGCGGATTCTTCTTTGACTAGCCTTGCAAATGAGATTCCATTCCCTGTGCTTGCCATCTTAGTTCCTCTTATATCTGCTTAGTTCTCTATGAGAAACGGTGCAGTTATATTTGCCTTTGTATTCTTTGTAGAGGGTTTCGGTTACAAAAACGCTGCGATGTTGGCCGCCTGTGCAGCCAATACCAACACAAATGCTTTCGGTTCC
Organism: Bacilli bacterium; assembly: GCA_024408335.1. GTDB lineage: Bacteria > Bacillota_I > Bacilli_A > RFN20 > CAG-826 > UBA4951. The sequence goes on along the minus strand of JAKSVB010000011.1, from coordinate 29,346 downwards.
GTTTTTGAGCGACTCCTCAAAATATTGATCAAGCATTGCCGTAAGGTTCTTTAAGAACTCTTTGGTGATTTCGCTTTCTCTAATATAGGCGGCAACTGGCTCATCTAAGCCAGTGAAAGGCCTTAGGGCTTCATCCCAATAAGGATTAGGGAGGTGACGAACATCGATGATCATGCGGCCATCATCAGGTAACCCATATTTAAAACCAAATGACTCAAATGAGATTTTCATTGTTTGCGCTTCCTTAAAAATGACAGAACACTTGTGGCAGCGATCGCTCCATCTGAAGCAGCGGTAACAACTTGGCGAAGAGATTTATCTACGATATCGCCAGCAGCGAAAAGCCCTTCGACGCTAGAAGCCATATTATTGTCGACTTTGACAAACCCTTTATTTGTTTCAATGCCTAATGGAGAAAGGAAAGATGAAGCGCTCTTCTCGCCAAACAAAGGGAAAAGCGCGGAGATTTCCATTTCTTTTGTTTCTCCATTTTCCTCATATTTGATTGAAGTTAGAGCTGCTTCTCCAAGGATTTCGGTGATTTTTGAATTATAAATGAACTCAACTTTTTCTTTCTTTGAAAGAATTTCTTTCATGAGTTCATTTCCCTGATATTCTGCGTCTGGGGTAAAGATCGTGACTTTGCTTGCTAACGCTTCAAGATAAATCGCCTCTTCAAGAACGATGTCCCCTCTTCCATAGAGAGCGACATGCTTTTGACGGTAAAGAGGTCCATCGCATGTAGCGCAGTAAGAGACGCCTTTATTAAGATGTTCTTTCTCTCCTTTGATCGATGGGACGTTTGAGAAGCCTGTTGCGACAATCACCGCTTTAGCTTCGTAAGTCTCGTTTTCGGTGCTTACGATAAAAAGACCGTTTTCTTTTCTAACTGATTTGACTTCGCCATAAGTCACGGAAGCGTTAACCGATTCAGTGCTCTTAAGCAAAGACATGGCCAAATCAAAACCGTTAGCGTTAGGGATGCCTGGGTAATTGCCAACTTCATGGATATTGATGAGCTTTCCTCCAGGCGCGCCTTTTTCAAGCCACGTAAAAGATGCACCCGCTCTTTTTAAGTAAAGGGCCGCGCTAATACCTGCTGGGCCAGCTCCAATGATGACAATATCAATTTGTTCCATTATTTGATCACCCTCATCGCTTCATCGAAACCATCAAAGAAATAGTCAGCCTTTGTTCCTTCTGGAAGGGCGTGAACTGGCGATTTCATGATGGCGATTTTAACGCCCGCGTTATTCGCGGATTTGATATCGAAGACGGAATCGCCAAAGAAAATGACTTCACTCTTATCGGTGATTCCTGTTTGCTTCATGGCTAAGAAAATACCTTCTGGGTCTGGTTTGACGTTTTTGACATCGTCGCACGATACAATGACGTCGAACATGTCTTCTCCAAAACCAACGTGTTTAACGCACCACTCGGAAAGGAGGTGCATTTTGTTGGTGTTGACCGCTAACTTAATTCCTTTTTCTTTCAACGAAAGAAGGAATTCTTTGGCAAATGGGAAGGCAACGACACTTTCGTAAAGCTCGTCGAAGTGTTCGTTATGAAGATCGATGATTTCCTGAGAAGGAACCTCTGGGACTTCTTCTCTAAGAGAATCGTCAAAAGATGGTCCGCTGAAGGAAAGGAGTTTTCTTGTTGTTGGCCTATAGCCAGGACGGTACTTTTTGTAGATGAGTCTCCAAAGATCAATGATCATGAGATCGCTATCAATGAGGGTTCCATCCAAATCGAAAATAGCAAGCTTAAGCATTGTCTTTCTTTGCCTCCGCTTTTTTGTTTTCTTTCTTGAGTCTTGCCTCGTTAAAGATAGGCATGAAGGATACTGCTAAAGCAGAAATAGCGAATATGGCAAGGAGGAAGAATCCATATGAGAAGTTAACAAATTCGTCGCTTCCTGAAGGGATGGAGTCTTTGGCGAATAAAGTCATGACGGCTCCTAAGCCTGCTAAACACATGGCGCCGATATTGATGTATTCAGCTGGTTGCTTTTTGCCTTTCTTCTTTAAGAAGAATGAAGCGGCAAACATAAGGCAAGCAAGGACGACAAGGATATATGAAACTAAGAAGACTGGCGCTTTGCCCATTGCTTCAAAGCCACTATATTTTGCAAGAAGAGCTCCTGTTCCATCGTTGCCACTAGTGACAGTGACGCTTTGAAGGAGAGGGAAAAGGATGGTTGGGACAAGGATTCCTGCTGCTACCATTGGAGTGATGCCTTTTTCTTTTTCATCAACGAGGGCTTGGTAAAGGTGAGCAGAGAGAATGACTGCAGCGCCGATAACGATATAGACAAGAGAGTTACAGACACTCCATGAGTTGTCGGTACCCATGTTGAATCTACCATCTCTAAGAGGTTCGAGGATGATACGGACGATACCATACCAAAGGAAGTAAGCACCGCAAAGGTCACCGCCTTTGATCCATTTCTTAAGTCCTTTTCCAACGCCATAGACGATAATGAAGTAGCCACCTAAATTAAGGACGGCTTCGATTAAGAATAATGGGAGATGCATTTCCCCAGCTGGAAGAGGCATTCCGCCGCTGCTTTGGTTCATTTGTTGGATGATCCAAGAAGGAAGGAGGTTCCAAATGCCGCTAACCTTGATTGGTTCGCCATAAACTTCGACGTTGAAGAAGTTGCCCCATCTGCCTAAAGCCTGGGCAAGGAGAACTGTTGGAACAGCGAAATCAATGCCATCTCTGATATCGATGTCTTTTTGAGTGAGTTTGAACCAAAGAGCACCCATGACGATACCTGCGAAAGCGCCACCGAGAATGGTGATGCCGCCTTCCCAAATAGCGATGTACTTCATGAAAGGCTGTCCTAAGAATTCTCTTTCGAAGTTACCGACGACATACCAAATACGAGCGCCGATGACGCCAGAAGCAAAACCAACAAGAAGAGTGCTTCCAAAGACATCCTTCTTCTTGTATTTCTTGTACATGAGGTGGTTTCCAACTGCGTATGAGATGAAGGCACCTGAAAGAATGACGATAGCATAGAAAGCAATTTTTAAACCTTCGCCAGTTCTAGAGAACGGGGTGAAGAATCCCACTCCTTCGCCATCGATTTTGATGCCGCTTACTAATGGATAGGTGATATAAGCGCCAAAAGCATCGGTCCAGAAGAAGAAAGACAAAACAGCTGGAGCAATAGCAGCGAGCTTGATGATTCTAAAGATCTTCTTTTGTTTAGGATCGAGTTTGCGTTTGTAGTAGTAAGTTGAGAATGATGTCCATAAGGCAGCAAAAGAAACTGCGAATAAGAACATGCCAACCATCGCTTTGATGAGGTTGCCAGCAAAGCTTACTGGGCGGTCTTTTAAAGCGCCACTAGCAAAAGCCTTGATGCTTTCCCATTCAGGATGGAAAAGGAAGATTGAACCGATTAGTCCAGCAAAGCCTAAACCAATGACGGCGAGGGTGATGATATATGTCTGCCAACCTTTCTTTTCGAATTTGTCTTTGAGGTTGTCCTTATTCCATTTGATGAACGAATAAAAGATGAACCCAGTTCCACCTAGGCCAAGGATCAAGCCGAGTATTAAGAGTAAATAATTCATAAGCTATTCCATTTGTCCTTTCTTTATTGCGGTTTCGAGAACTTCCTTAAGGAAGATACCTGTATACGATTCTTTTACTTTAGCCACTTCTTCTGGGCTGCCTTCTGCAACGATGTTGCCTCCGCGATATCCGCCTTCAGGACCGATATCGATGATGTAGTCAGCGCATTTGATGACGTCTAAGTTATGTTCGATGACGATGACTGTGTCTCCATGATCCACGATTCTTTGGAGGATGCTGATGAGACGTTTGACGTCATCGCTATGAAGACCTGTCGTTGGCTCATCTAAGATGTAGACCGTCTTGCCTGTTGGCCTCTTTTGAAGCTCATAAGCAAGCTTGACACGTTGAGCCTCGCCACCAGAGAGGGTCGTTGCTGGTTGACCGAGCTTGATATAGCCTAAGCCAACATCAACTAACGTTTGTAATCTATGGGCGATTTGAGGTCTATTCTCAAAGAACTTCAGCGCATCTTCGATTCTCATTTCGAGGACGTCATAGATGTTTTTGCCTTTATATGTGCATGCAAGGGTTTCTTGGTTGTATCTCTTGCCATCACATTCGTCACATTTGACGTAGACGTCAGGAAGGAAGTTCATAGGGACATAGACAACGCCGGCGCCTTGACACTTTTCGCATCTGCCACCGCCGACATTGAAAGAGAATCTTCCTTTGTCGAAGCCTCTTGCCCTTGCTTCTGGGGTTTCTGCGAAGAGGGCGCGAATATCATCAAATAATTTTGTGTATGTTGCTGGGTTACTTCTTGGGGTCCTTCCGATTGGCTCTTGGTCGACGTTGACGACTTTATCAACGAACTCAAGGCCGCTTACTGATTTGTATTCTCCTGGAAGCTCATCAGTTTTGTTGATTGCTTTAGCAAGGATCTTAGAAAGGGTTTGATTTACAAGTGAGCTCTTGCCTGAGCCAGAAACGCCTGTGACGACGGTTAAGGTTCCTAGTGGGAATGTTGCATTGATGTTCTTGAGGTTATGACACTTGCAGCCTTTGATAACGAGTTTATTGCCGTTTCCTTTTCTTCTTGCTTTAGGGACTGGAATGTATTTCTTACCTGAAAGATATTGTCCGGTTATTGATTCTTCGACTTTTTCAATGTCTTCTAAGGAGCCTGCTGCAACGATTTGGCCACCATGCACACCAGCGCCTGGGCCAATATCGACAATGTAATCTGCTTTGAGCATCGTTTCTTCGTCATGCTCAACAACGATAAGGGTGTTTCCAAGATCCCTCATATCTTGCATTGTCTTGATGAGCTTTGCGTTATCTCTTTGGTGAAGACCGATTGATGGCTCATCAAGGACATAAAGAACACCAGAAAGACGTGAACCGATTTGAGTTGCAAGTCTAATACGTTGTGCCTCGCCACCAGAAAGCGACATAGCAAGGCGGTTAAGGGTCAAGTAATCAAGACCAACGTCCACTAAGAAGGAAGCGCGGTTAGTGATTTCTTTTAAGACGAGTCTAGCGATTTGAAGTTCTGTTTCTGTGAGTTTTGTTTCGGTGTCTTTGACCCATTCAAGAAGCTTGTCGATTGTTAGGCAAGTGACTTCGTGGATGTTGAGGTTATTGATGCGAACCGAAAGAGCGGCTTCATTAAGTCTAGCGCCATGACATGTTTCACATTCAGCGTCACGCATGAACGATTCATAGAAAGGCATCATCCATTTTGAGGTTGTCTCGCTGTATCTTCTTTCGATGAGGACTTTGATGCCTTCGATTGGAGCGTTTCTCTTGCTAATGTTTCCGTTAACGGATTCAAGAGTGTACTTGATTGGCCTATCTGAGCCATAAAGAACGATGTGCTTATCTTCGTCAGACAATTTTTCCCATGGCTTATCTCTATCGATGTTATAGGTATCGCAAAGAATGACGAATGTCTGCCATTCAAGAGTGGTTCCACCTACTTGGTTTTTGAAGAAACGGATGGCTCCTTGGTTGATTGAAAGCTTTGGGTCTGGAACAAGGAGATCTTCTGCTACCGTTCTAGTAAGGCCAACGCCATGACAATCAGGGCATGAGCCAAGCGGAGCGTTAAATGAGAAAAGACGAGGCTCAAGCTTTGGAATGCTAAAACCACATTCTGGACAAGCGTGATTGCTTGAAAGAAGTCTTTCTTCTTCTGGGGTGTAGATGATTATGTAGCCATCACTCCAGTCGATTGCAAGATCAACGTCTTCGGCAACACGTGAACGAACATCTTCTTTCATGACAAGACGGTCGATAACAATATCAATATCGTGTCGTTTGTTCTTGTCGAGTTCAGGTACTTCTTCGATGAGATAGAATTCACCATCGACGCGAAGACGGGCAAAGCCTGCGCTTCTAAGTTTATCGAGAGTTGGCTTATGGGTTCCTTTTTCGTGTCTAACAACTGGCGAAAGGATTTGGATTTTTGTGCCAACTTCATATTTAAGAATGGCCTCAGTCATTGCGACAGGTGATTGGGCAACGATTGGGCGGTTATGTTTAGGACAATATGGAACGCCGATTCTTCCAAAGAGAAGTCGGAGGAAGTCATAAATCTCAGTGACTGTTCCAACTGTTGAGCGAGGGTTATGTGATGTGGTTTTCTGATCGATTGAGATCGCTGGAGAAAGACCTTCAATCGAATCGACGTCTGGTTTATCGACTCCGCCTAAGAACTGTCTTGCGTATGGAGAAAGAGACTCAACGTATCTTCTTTGGCCTTCAGCGTATATTGTTTCAAACGCCAAAGTAGATTTACCTGAGCCACTAAGGCCAGTGAAGACTGTGAGGGTTTCTTTTGGGACGACGAGATCAACGTTCTTTAGGTTGTTCTCTCTAGCACCTTTGACAGTAATAAATTTGCGGGAATCCATAGTGAAAACATTATACTCTTAAAGTGGTCCAACTCGCAAAATTTCTTTAATAAAAGAAAGGCGTCTTGATATTTCTCAAAAACTTTCTTATTTCCTATGGTAGCCGCTGCTGTTGCTGTAGCGGCGCAAATTAATGAATGTCAACAAACTCTCTATTTGTTGTTGAAACATTGTATTCATACATGGCTTTCATCTCATATACGGTGTCGCCAAACGTGTCTTTCAAACCGGAATCGACTCCGGAAACGTAATAAATGTTATCCGCTGAAGATGGCGCCTTCACAATGCTCATATCTTCTTTTATTCCGTATTCTGGGAAATCACCTCTATATCCATTAAAGGTGAAAGGCACATCTGCATGAAACACATTTTTCCCAGTCCCTGGAACAGGATCAATAATGCCTTTTACTATTATTGCGGGCTTACATTTAATTATTCTTTCGTTTGTTTTCACGTTCTCATAAAGAGACACGAAATCCCCTGCTACCAAAGATTCAAGTTTATTGGCCGTATCTTCAACAAACACATCGCCATTAAAGGAAAACGGTTGTCCATTTAAGTTCATCAATGCATGAGGGTTGTCTGATTCGGTAATGTATTCATAGGAGATTTCCCCTTCTTCCAAAAGCCTTAATGAATCATCTTTCATTTTTGAGCATCCAAAAACCGCGGTCGAAAAGAGAACGGATGTTACAAACGCTAACAATTGTCTTTTACTCATAATGATCGCCCCCAAATATCGTAATGGTTGTTTGAAGATATTATAAAGAAAGGAACCACTTAAAGAAGAGGCTATTTATAATCTATGCGCAAAAAAAGAGCAAAAACCCCATCAAACGCCAATAATTTCTTAAGTTTTTTATTCTTTCGAAAGAAGCATGATGAGCCTCATTCTTTCTTCAGAGGTCAAAGAGGCTTTCTTTTCTCTAATCATCTTCTCTATATCCTTATACGTTGAAGATGATTCTTTTTGAATTCCTAAAAGGTAATCGGCATCCGTATCTAAGGCTTTCGCTAAAGAGATGATTGCTTCAAGCTGAGGCTTTCTAGCGCCGCTAAGATATTTGGAGACGCTTGCTTCAGTAAGGCCGCTTCTACTAGCGAGTTCTTTTTGGTTCATCCCCCGCTCTTCCATAAGAGCCTTTATCCTTCTATTAAGTCTTTCTTCCATACTTGCCATTATTATAACCGCAAGAACGAAAAAAGAGGAGGTCAATTGACCCCCTCTAGAGTTTAGGCTTCTAAGGATTAGAGGCCGAACTTCTTGATAGCAGCCCAACGTGCTTGAGCGTACTTTTCACACTTGGTGAGAAGTTCTTCAGCGTGTTCTGGGTTGATGTATGGAAGTTGTGAGAAACGAGTCTCGAGCATTAAGAAGTCGCGGAACTTGGTCCAATCTGGTTCCTTGCAGTCGATTTCAAGGAGTGGCTTGCCAGCGGCAGCATTTCTTGGATCGAAGCGGAAGGTTGTGAAGTAACCACATTCAACTGCTTTCTTTTCTTCGCTGATTGAGTTGACGAGGCCGCCTTTGATGTGTTGTTCAGCACATGGGCAGTAGCAGATGACGAGTGATGGGCCGTTGTATGATTCAGCGTCCTTGAGAGCTTGGATAGCTTTCATTGGGTTTGCGCCGAGAGCGATTTGTGCAACGTAGACGTGGCCATAAGACATTGCGATGAGAGCAAGGTTCTTCTTGGCTTCTTTCTTACCTGAAGCGGTGAACTTGTTGATGGAACCGGTTTGTGATGATTTTGAAGCTTGACCACCAGTGTTGGAGTAGACTTCAGTATCAAGGACAAGGATGTTGACATCAGCTTCGTTAGCGATAACGTGATCGAGACCGCCGTAGCCGATATCGTATGCCCATCCGTCACCACCGATGATCCAGACTGACTTGTCGATGAGATCGCGATAGTACTTTTGAAGTTCTTTGACACCTTCGCACTTTGAAGCGTCGACAGCCTTCTTGAGGTCTTCGACAAGAGCGCGTTGGGTCTTTCTGTCTTTGCCTTCGAGAGCAGCGACATATTTAGCAGCGAGGTCTTTGAGTTCTGCTTCTGCTTGGTCGCAAGCCATAGCTTTCTTTAAGATGCGGATGACTTGGTTGACTTGGTAGTCAGCAGCGATTCTCATACCGAAGCCGTATTCAGCGTTGTCTTCGAAGAGTGAGTTAGCCCAAGCGACACCTTCACCATTTTCGTCTTTGACGAATGGAGTAAGTGGGGTTGAACCACAGTAGATTGATGAACAACCGGTTGCGTTAGCAACGAGCATGTCTTTACCAAAGAGTTGTGAGAGTAAGCGGTAGTATGGAGCTTCACCACAGCCTGCGCAAGCGCCAGAGACTTCCATGTATGGACGGAGGAAGCTGACACCTTTAACAGTGTTGGTTGGGAAGACTTCACCCTTAGTAGCGCAGTGATAGTAGAGATAATCAGCGCCTGCTTGTTCTGCGAATTGTCCTTTAGCGTCGACCATTGTAAGAGCGTATTTGTCAGTACCCATCTTCTTAGCGGTTTGGTTAGCCATACATTCGGCAACACAGAGACCACAACCGACACAGTTCATGGTTGAAACTTGGATACGGTATTTGAGTGATTGATCAGCTGTCTTTGGAAGACCGATGACTGGTTTGACGCCATTCTTAACGAGTTCAGGAGCTCCAGCGAGTTCTTCTTCATTAATGAGATATGGACGGATTGTTGCGTGAGGGCAAACGAATGCACATTGGTTACATTCGATACAGTTGGCTGGGTTCCAAAGTGGGACACGGTCAGCGATAGCTCTCTTGGTTCTGAAGGTGATGTTTTCATTCATTGTGCCATCGAGGAGTTCATATTTCATGAATTCGCTGGTTGGGAGTTCATCACCATCTAAGCGATCGATAACACCGATGTATTCATCATAGTAGGTGTCACCTGTATCTGCGAGGGCAGCTTTTGCAGCTGGGAGGTCGAGCCATTCTGGTTTGATTTCGATTTTACGGAGACCTTTGGTACCTGCGTCGATAGCGTTCCAGTTCTTTTCGACAACATCCATACCCTTCTTTTCATAGGTCTTTTGAGCGAACTTCTTCATCCACTTTTCAGCCTCTTCGTAAGGCATGATGTCTGGTGAAAGTTTGAAGAAGGCAGCTTGGAGGGTGGTGTTGGTGTGACGGCCCATGCCACATTCGGCAGCTAACTTGTTAGCGTCGATGACATAGAAGTTTGCTTTCTTTTCAGCAAGGAGATGCTTCATGCGGTTTGGCATTGCTTTTTCAAGAGCTGCATCGTCCATGTCTGTGTTAAGGAGGAAGGTACCACCAACCTTAAGGTTGTTGATGATATCGAATTTGAAGATGTATGTATCAAGTGAACAGGAGATGAAGTCTGCGTTCTTGACATAGTATTCTGCACGGATTGGGGTGCTACCGAAACGTAAGTGTGAACGGGTTGTACCACCAGCTTTACGTGAGTCATATTGGAAGTATGCTTGAGCATATTTGCCAGTTGCATCACCGATGATCTTGACTGATGACTTGTTAGCAGAAACTGTACCGTCTGAGCCTAAGCCATAGAATAAGCATTCAGTGCAATCTGAATCGATGTGGAATGATGGATCGACTGGGATGCTAAGGTGGGTGACGTCATCGTTGATACCAACGGTGAAACCAGTCCAGGTCTTTTCTGCATCAAGGAAGTCATAGACTGCTTTGACGTCTTTTGGTTGGGTATCCTTTGAGGATAAGCCATAACGGCCACCGATAACCATATCGATGTGGCGGTTTTCTTGAGCAAGAGCTGCAATGACATCGAGATAGAGAGGTTCGCCTTCTGCACCATCTTCTTTGGTTCTGTCGAGAACAGCGATCTTCTTAACTGAAGCTGGGATAGCTTCGACTAAGAGCTTGGTGCTGAATGGACGGTAAAGGTGGACTTTGATAAGACCGACTTTTTCGCCTTTTGCCATTAATGCATCGACGACTTCGCTAGCGGTTTCGGTAACGCTACCCATAGCGATAATGATCTTTTCTGCGTCTGGTGCACCATAGTAAACGAATGGAGCGTAGTTACGTCCGGTAAGACGTGATGCTTCTTTTAAGTATTTCTCAACGACTGGGATGATAGCTTGGAAGTGTGAGTTTTGAGCTTCACGTGCTTGGAAGTAGATATCATCGTTTTCAGCGCCACCACGGGTAACTGGGTGGGTGTGTGGGTTAAGAGCGCGTGCTTTGTAAGCCTCGACCTTATCCATAGGAAGAAGTTTCTTCCATTCTTCTTTGTCAACGAATTCAACGTTTTGGACTTCGTGTGAGGTACGGAAACCGTCGAAGAAGTGTAAAACTGGTGCTGAAGCGTCGATTGCGGCTAAGTGAGCAACTGGTGCTAAGTCAGCGATTTCTTGGACACTGCCTGAGCAGAGCATGGTGATGCCGGTTTGGCGGCATGCATAAACGTCAGCGTGGTCACCGAAGATTGAAAGTGCTCTGGTGGCTAAGCTACGAGCTGAAACGTGAAGAACAGCTGGAAGTAATTCTCCGACCCATTTGTAGATGTTTGGGATCATGAGAAGAAGACCTTGTGAAGCGGTGTAGGTTGTTGATAAGGCACCTGCTTGAAGGGCTCCGTGGACAGCGCCTGATGCGCCGGCTTCACTCTGCATCTCAACAACTTTGACGGTTGAATCAAAGAAGTTCAATTCGCCTTTAGCTGACATTGCGTCAACATTTTCGGCCATTGGTGATGAAGGAGTGATAGGGAAGATAGCGGCTACTTCGGTGAAGTAGTAGCTTTCAATAGAAGCAGCTGTGTTGCCGTCTACTGATTTGAAAGTCTTTTTGATTTGTTCAGACATTTAAAGGTACTCTCCTTTTTGTACTCAATAAGTATAGTTACTTATTAGTAAATAAGAAACTGAAAAAATATTTTACTTTAGCGCTTGTAACTTCTAACGAAGAAAAAATCCCTATTTTTCAAGGGATTAGGTTCTATTTGACGAACGGAACGACGTGCTCCACTGCTTCTTTTGGATATATTCTCTTTTCGTCATTGTCGACATCGATGAGGATGTATTTGTCGTTACCCATGCCAAGTTCTTTCATATAGCTAAGTTGTCTATGCGAGTGCCTTGATTCAATTCTTTCGACAAGATCTTTGTGGTCTTTTTCTTCCATCGCGTAGACAAGATCGATCGAAGCTTGATCTGCGGCAAGGATATCTAAGGAAGCGACAATGCCGACATTAGGAGTGACGACAGGCATTGCAGCACATCCTTCGCAATCGCAAGAGACTGACATGTTTCTCATGACATTGACGAAGCAAATGTGGTTTTTGAAATGGTCGACAGTGGCTTTTGTTGACTCTGTCATTCTTTCCATGAATTCTTCTCCATGGATGTCCCACATATCATCTTGGCCAGGTGTTGTGTGAATCATGCCTTTGCCAATTCTTCCATCAGCCACACCAATACCAATGTTTTTGTTTGAGCCTCCAAAACCGCCCATGGTGTGACCTTTGAAGTGAGTGAGGGCGACAAAAGAATCGTATTTTAAGATGTTTTTGCCCACGCTCATTTCAGTGAACCATTTAGCGTCTTTGACAGGAAGCATAGCGGTTCCATCTTCATCAAGGATATCGACTTCTTTGAAGGTCCAGCCATTCACTTTAAGAGTTTCCCTATGTTGTTCTGTTGTATACCTATCACCTTCATAGTAGGTGTTGGTTTCAACGATTGTCGCGTCTTTGAAATCATCTTGTTCAAAAAGATATTTGACCCAAGATGAAGGGATAATGTTTGGTCCGTTTTTCTCGCCAGTATGGAGTTTGACTGCTGTCTTTCCTTTGATGTTGCCACTGACTTTCCTATAGATTTTGAGAAGACCTTCTGGGGAAAGATCTCTAGTGAAATAAACGATTGATTCGTTGCCTACTCTTTGCTCGTAAGGAAGATATTTATCTCCATCTGTTCTCGTTTTCTTTTCCATATTACATCTCCTTTTCCTTTAGGAATTCATTTAGGTATTTCTTATTTACGACTCTATAATGAGGCTTCTCTATCATTCTATAGTTCTCAGAATGAGTGACTGGCTGATACTTGTACGACTGAAGGTATTCGTCAATATCGCTTTTAGCCTTCTTATAATCAATATCTTCCTTGAGCGTTTCAAGATTGTCCATTATCTCTTTATCAAAACCTAAGTTTGAACCGCTTTGAGTTGATGCGGTCTTAAAGAAAAGATTAAAAAGATCATCTTCCTTCCACCCTTTGATGTAAATGAAAGGGTAAAGATTGAGCCTGACATATTCATCGGATATCTCTTCGAAAAGAGGTTCAGATTCTTTTTCCTTTATGCCTTTGACACTTTCGATTTCTTTATGCAGGTACTCTCTAGCAGCATCGACATTTTGAAGAAGATGCTCCGCGCCAAAAACGGATTGGAAAGTGAACTTGATGATGTCATATCCTTCAAGAGATTGGTGGAGCTCATATTGTTTTAAAAGATAAGCGTTCCTCATACCGAATATTTTATATTCTTCTTTGGGTGTCAGGTAAGACAAAAAACTAAACGGGTCGTAGTTTTTTGAAAAAGCCCCCTCCTAGTTTTCATAGGAGGAGGCGTAAATTGGTTTTTCAAAATCCGTTTAGCTTCGGTTCGGAAGGAAATTAGAAGGCCCAAGAAAAGTTTGACCAGAGACAATGAAGTTCACTTTCTCCGCTGCTTCTAGGACGGCTTGGAATTCAGTATCGAAGATGACCGTTATCATTCTTTCTCCATTAAAGAGATAAGAAGGTGTTTCTAAGCTTTTAGTGAAAGTAACCGTATCTCCAGTTGAATCCAAATAAGAGAAATGACCGCAGTCATAATTATACTTAACCACGTCTTTGGCTGATTCCCAATGAGGGACAAGTTCGATGGCGAAGGAGAAAAATGACCAATTCTTTTTCAAAGAAATCTTTGCGCGATCAGATGTGTTCTTCCATTCAACGGAGATCCCTTCATAGTAGCCACCATTAACGGTTGGCATTGGGTGCCCATGTATCTCGTTACACGAGAAAAGAAGCAAAGACATCGACGCAAAAACAAAACCTTTTTTCATATACTAAGCCCTAATACAAATTCATTTCCTATATATTAGTATGCCAAAACAAAAAAACTCGTCAATAATAACGAGGATTTTGTTGAGGTTACTCGTAACTAAAAAACTTATTTCTTCTTTGAAGTTGTTTTCTTTTTGGTTTTTGTCATGACCTTTTTGCGTTTTCCTTGCTCCTCTTTGACAAGCTTAGCAAGAATAGCAAGGTCTTGATCGCTAAGAGTTGTCGATGGGGATACAAGTCCTCCAGGACCCGCCATTTTCTTATATACGAAATCGCTTACTGATTCATATTCAAGAAGCTCTTTCTTTCTGATTGTTACTCTCTTAGGTTTGGTTGTGCCTTTTGCCGTTTCTTTTTTGGCCTCATTAGCAAAGTATTCTTCAATCATCGGAACAAGATCGTTCATGTTGATTGTTGGGTCCATACGAACCATAGGCTCAAAGAAAACTAGGTCATCCATCAAAACGTCAGAGTACACACCGACCCACTTCGAAAGCATGTCGATTGTGACATATTTTTTGTTCTTTTTCTTGAGTGCGCTTAATGCACGTTTTACACGATAGACGTTGAAGTTTTTTTCCATTTGTTAATATTCTAGCGTTGTTATAGATCGTAAAAAAGAAAAATTGTTATTTGGGCTTTTTACATGAATCTAATTACAAGGACCCCACCTGAATATAACATGCCTAAAGCAAAGATGGTAAGCAGCGGGAGAAGGACACCAACAAGAGCGTACGTTTTCTCTTTTTTGCTTTTGCCTTTTTTAACCAAAGCGACCATTCCACAGGTTATTGAAGAGACGAAAAGTCCTACAGGTATACTCCAAAGGAAGAAGAAAATGATGACCCAAATTATCATGTTAGTCACACATAAAAAGATAGCAAGGATGGAGAAGATGAGACCGATCACAAAACTGATTTTTCCTAATCCACCTTTTTCTTTTTTCGTCGCGTTTTCTTTTTCTAAGCTTTCCATTGTTTTTCCTCCTATACACTTCTTTTTGAGTATCCAGATTTTTCAATTAAGGATTGTCCCTCGGATGAGACGATCCAATCAATTACCTTCTTTGAATTCCCTTTTGGCTCCCCTACTGTCATCGCATAGAAAGGCGTCGCGTATTTGTAGGTGCCATTAGATATGTTTTCTGATGTTGGGGCAATCCCATTCAAAGAAAGGAATTTGACGTCAGGATTAGGGTTCATGACCGAAGCGAAGAACTTGAAAGAATACCCTAAAGCAGGTTGAACACCTCTATATTCAACAGTCATCTGTTTCATTAAGGAATTGGTGCCGATGATGTCCATATTCGGTGCAGGCTGAGGTTTCTCGATTGGAAGATCACCCATGACATATTGGAGAAGGGTTTGGCTACCACTTCCTTCAGGGCGCTGGAACTTGATTATTTTTCCGCCCTCTTTCCAACCAAGTGTTTGCCAAAAATCAGTCTTTCCCGAATAGATGTTCTTAATTTGTTGAATTGTGATGTCGTTAATTGGATTTGATTTAGGAACCATGAAGACAAATGCTTCTAGACCGATAGGCGTCAAATATATTTCTTTTCCTTTTGATTTCGCGTATTCGTACTGCGATGCGCTTGGTTTAGCACTAAAAAAGATATCAACAGATCCATCAACCAGTCCTTTGAAGCCTCTGATGGTATTTGTAAATCTCACTTCGTCGGTATAGTGCGCTTCATCATAGATGCTTTGAGCAACGGCGCTATAAACGGGATACAAAGCAAGAGCCCCATCCATAGTTGGCATGTCGTCCATTATTTTTATAGAAGCTGGATAATCAAGCTTCGCGGCTTTCGTATCGGCCTTAAATGGTGCGTATGATTCGACTTCTCCATCGCTTCCAACCGATTTGACCTCTTCCCCTCTAAACCAATTCTTGGTGAGTGAGTTTGGAAATAGAGCGACGCTAACGATCATCCATCCCGCCATGACGATTGAGAAAGGCATTCTTTCCTTTTTAAATTTGACCCAAATCAAAAGACACCCTGCAACAGAGAATAAAAGGATAAGCGAAAGCGGGAGAGAGCCAAGGATGTTATCCACGGCCATGAGATTATTCAAATAGTCAAAGCGGGCGAGCAAAAAGATATCTAGAGCAAAAATGATTGCAGTAAGAATTGGCCTCAATATGTTTGCGATCACTATTTTTGTTTTATTGCTCATTTTTTGATCAGATACTTAGCCTTGCTTGCGTTTATTTGTTGTCGATAACGTTGATTGGCCTCTGCCTAATTGCCTTATTTGAAGCAGGCAGGGAAACAATCAGCATTCCGCCAAACAACGAACCGATGATACAAGCGGCAACAATCCAGTTAATTGAAAGCAAGGAGAGTCCGACAGATCCATTTATGCACGAATTGACGAACATAGTTCCGACAAAACTCAAAAGACTTTCAACAGTAACTATTATCAAACCTTGGATAAACACAATTTTCCAGATGTCTTTCTTCCTTGCTCCCATAGCCTTCAATACACCAAGCTCCTTTTCCATCTGCTTTATGTTTGTGTAGAAGAAGTTTAACGAAAGAATTGCGCCCATCACAATAAAAACGACATCCAAAGCAAAAAGCAAAGGCCCCATCAAATACCTTACTTGAACAACAGTGTTTGCGTTCTCGATATACATGTTGGAAACATCGACATATTCATTTCCTTTTGAAAGTTTTGAAATCAATCGCAAATCATTTTCAACGGACCCTTCAAGCCTAATCATCATCCGTCTGTCGAAATCAGAAAGAGCGGCTTTATCTTTTAAAACTTCATCAGACATTATCAATAGCTGAGCCTCAAAAAAACCTTCCGCCATATTGCTTTCTCTAGTAGGGCGCCTACTTGGGCCATATTGCTTCCATTTTTCTAGCGAAGTCTCAGTGGAAAAGATTCCGGTGATTGTGTATTTTTCTTCGATTCTTTTTCCAATTAACTCATCGATGCACGTTATCTTTTCGCCATAAAAAGACGAGAGCATAATGTACTCCGCTTGGAAATCGGTCAAAGCAATCTCATCCTGAGTTTTTGGCAACTCACATACGGTTTCCTTTTTTAACCGAGGATCTCTTGAAAGCAAAGCATCAGTAAGGCCGGATTCATAATTCAAAACCATCGCATTGCCTCTTCCGATACCGGCTTGAAAGAAGGTATAAAATGGAGCGAAGAAGTCTCCGCGATAGTCGTAAGAGGCAATGGACTCGATAAAAATGCCAGGATCCACGATCGGAATTGAAGGGTATCTCGTCTCGTTTTCAAGGATGCGTTTTTGCTCTTCAGAAAATTTTGGGTATAAATCTTCTTTGTAGGGTTCATCGGATTTGCATCTTGCGTTTATCATGTAAAAGCTTGACTCTTTTTCTTCGTATTGTGTTCTCAAAATTACTCTGTCTACATCGGCCGTTTGAACGGAAGAAACAACGCCTAAACACATCGTGGTTATGAAAGCGAGTAGCACCGAAGAAATTAGCTTTACCGTTTTACCTTTAAGACCTCTTAATGCGCTTCTAACAGTGGAAAAAGGCGACAAACTTCCCTTCTTCGCAGCGTTTGAAAGGTTCACAATGGTTTCTTCGTTTATATTTTTAGTTTCGTCAGAAACGATCTTTCCGGACGACAATTTAATAATCCTGTCGGCATAAGCCGCCGTTGCTTTTAGATTATGAGTTGACACAACAACTAAGCGAGTTTTCGAAAGGTCTTTGAGCAAAGATAGCAAAGAGAAAGCATTTTTTTCATCTAACGCACCAGTTGGCTCATCCAAAAGCAAGACATCGGGATTTTTTATTAAGGCTCTTGCAATCGCAACCCTCTGTCTTTGCCCCCCCGAAAGCTCAACCGGTCTTCTTGATAGAAACGACTCTAAAGTGTCTTTCTCATCGGGAAGTCCAACCGAAGACAAAACTTTCGCGATCTTTTTATCGCTTACATCTTCGTTTTGCAAATCAAAAGCTATTCTAAGATTTTCTCTAACCGACACTTCATTCAAAAGATTGTATTCTTGAAAAACGAAGCCTACGTGACTTGAACGATAATCATCGACGTTGTTTTTGTTAATCGCCTCACCTCTATAAGAAACCGTTCCGCTAGATGGCAAATCAAGCCCTCCAATAATATTTAAGAACGTTGTTTTGCCAGAGCCACTTTCCCCGATCAGCATAACCAACGAATTGTTTGGAAGGTCAATGGACATAGATTCCAAAGCAAAATAGTCTCCGCGGCTACTACGATAACATTTGCTTACATTACTTAAATCAATCATAACAATTACATTGTACCCAAAGACATAATTTGCCTTGAAATATCCTTTGCTAAAAAACCAAATTAATCGACGTTAAATAATACGAACCCTTTGATCGCGAATTTATATATGTGGTGTAAGAGTAGTATAGACCTTTGTAATAGCAATCAATGCTAGCCGCAAAATAATCAGCCGTCCCGTTTGGCTTAACCGTAGCATTAAAAAAGGCGTTTGCATTAATTGAAGTTTTGGCAACATCGCTGACGATCATCTTTTTGGCGTCATCAATGAAACAGAGTTTTGTTCTATACCTTGTTTGGACGGTTTTGCTATTTGTGTTCTTGACTTCAATGATGGCACTCGAAAACCAGGAACTAGCCGTTTTAACGGTCAAAGCAAGGTGCTTTGGAGCGCTTGTGACCTTAGGAAACTGATTGCTAGTAAAATTGCCATTTTTTCTCCTGATCCTTTCGCCAAGATTCACTTCTGCACTATAAACTTTATTATCGAAGGTCGACTTGTTAGCGCTTAGATTGTTTGCGCAGGAAACCATCAGCATCCTTTTTCCATCACTTGTTTCGTACCCATAAGCAAAACTGATCCATCCCGCAGTTCCGTTTTCGCTAATAAGAACATCTTTTGATTCCCTCCCGAGCAAGCTAACCGTTTCAACGTCAAAGAGGTTCGTAAATTGTTTTGCGTCGCTTTCAAAACACATTTTTGAATTGTAAGCTACAAAAACACTACCTTTATTTGGATTTGTGACTTGTATCTTCCAAACAGCTCCATTTTTTTGCTTAACGCTTATTCTCACTGGCGACCTTGAGGTTTGATAATTATTTTTTATGTATTCGATTGCGCCAGGCGCATACAATCTTTTTGAATTGTAAGCTTGTCCGTTTCCACCAACAATCACAATATCTTTTGCTCCGCCGATAATAGCGTCTTTTACTTTCCAGCTTTCCAAGCCAGGATCAATGGAATAAAGCAGAGCGGCTACACCGCTTACGAAAGGAGCCGCCATCGAGGTTCCGCTATCTTCGTCATATCCGTTAACTCCAATCGTGCTTAAAATATTCACTCCTGGCGCGTAAATCGAAACAGAATTGCCGTAGCAAGAAGAGATTGCTTTACGCCCTCCATTGTTAATAGAGCCGACACTAATGAGGTTTGGCAACGAGTATTGAGCGATATAATCACTTTCATCAAGGTTATCGCCTTCGTTGCCGGCTGACCAAACAAAGACCCCAGGGAAATTTCGGATTGCATTTAATAAACCATATAAGGACGCTTCAGAGCGACCGAATCCAGAGATGCTATGATTTAGAACAGATATTTGTGAGTTAGTCCCCCATAGTTTTGTTGCGTAATTAATGGCGCTAATGCGCGTAGAAACATAATGGACGTGTTTCCCTTGATCCACAAAGTCGGATTCCGTTTGAAGCGGCACGACTTTCACTTGAGGTGCAACGCCAGTGATGCCTATTGAATTTTGTCTGGCCGCAATAATGCCGGCAACATGCGTCCCATGGTTCTCTTTACCATCATTGGTTACGCTTGAATTGTGCACAAAATCCCAACCGGGAGAAATATTAACGCTCAAATCCTCATGGTCATTGATGCCTGAATCTATAACACCCACAGACACAAGAGAAGGATTGCCTTTCGTCGTTTCCCATGCTTTTGGCGCCCCGATTCCATATTGCGGATTCTCCGGATCATCGTCATCAAAAAGACCCCACTGTTCATCGACCGTAGAGTCAGGTGATGCGGTTTCTTCAGTAAGAAAGGCGTAATCAGGTTCGGCATAAGCAACACCCTCGACCTCATTCAAAACAGAACAAGCTTGAACAACAGCCTCTTTTGACGGATACGCCAATTCAACACAAAAAATTTGATTAAAGGAATTCTTACTGTAATAATCTTGCAATATTGGCGTGATTGAAACTTTCGATAGATCGTTCGCTTCAACGTAATCAACAACAGAAAAAATACTTTTTATCAATTCATCCGATATTCCTTCAGGATTACTAATTTCAGGTTTAAGCGTAACCAAAACATTTTTTTCAGAAAAAATATCATTGATGTCAATTTCTCTTTTCAAAGGAACGTTTGCTTCAAAAGCATAAGACAATTCATTCCGTTCGAAAAACCGTTTGTTCGAAGAAATATCATTATGCATATTTGCAGTTAACAGAACAGAAGCAAGAACCCCAATTGCGCCAGCGAATAATCTCATAAGCCTCTCCTTTACCTTTATTGTATGCTTATTGCATTTCAAACGCAACGCTATTTCCTCTTTTTTGTATTAAAGGAGGCGTTAAGGTTTAAACCACTCCAACGCAAGGAACAAAAAAAGGCCTGATTTTCATCAAGCCATTCTTTTTTTCTGGTGATCCCTGAGGGACTCGAACCCGCGACCCGCTGATTAAGAGTCAGCTGCTCTACCAACTGAGCTAAGGGACCAGTGCGCTATATGATATAACGGTAATTCAAATCCTTCAAGTGTATTCTAATCTTTTGCGAAAGAATTTTGAAAAAGCGCTAATAAGTAAACCAATGCATTGCTACACGTTGTATTTTTTTCTTATATTTAATTCATTAAGTCGCAAATATATGAAAAACCCATATGTTATGTGACGAATCCACCGAAAGAAAAAGGAGGAAAACAATGGAACTCACAAAAGGACAAACGCTTTTATACCTTTACACAAAGCTCGAAAAAGAGAAGGCTCTTTCCAAAAAAGCGGCTATGGAACTCACAGGGCTTTCAAACGTAACTTTCAAGCGATACATGAATGAAATCCGTTGTTTCCTTAGAGCCTTCGAGCCAACAACCGAAATCAATTATTTAAGAAAGAAGGACCTCTACGTCCTTGTTAAGAATCGCTAAACGAGATAACAAATAAGCCGGGTTCAAATTGAATCCGGCTTTTTCTTATTCTTCTTTTGTGAGGTTTACTGTTGGTTCCCCATCGCTAGTGACGATGACTTTATTTGGGTTTCCATATTTATCGAGGTCATTATCTTTGAAGTACTCCTCTTTTTCTTCAAAAGAAGCAAAGATCTTAGATTGTTTGTTATCGACAACAATTGTTTTTGTGATTCGTTCTTGGATGTTTGCCTTTTTCTTTTTGCTAAACATCATCATGAAGAAACTAATAGCCCCAAGAATGACATATATGGTCATGCCCGTTTGCATGTTTGGCATCAAGAATAGAGAGTTAATGAGGGTGACGATAAGAGGTCTAAAGATTCTTTGTTTGGTACTCATTAGATATCCTTCCTCATTAACGACCGCTAAACCGAAGATGCGCTTTCCTAAAGTGAGTCCTTTCTTTGAAACAAGAGGAATCACGAAGAAGAAGATGATGTTGAATGGGAGAATGCATATGACTTCGGTGATGTAGCTTGAAAGGGAATATTTGCTAAATTGCTCTTGATAATACGTTTGGACGGAGCCTTTCTTAAAAAGCGGTCCTTCTAAATCACATACGGCATCGTAATAAATGCCTGATCCGCCGGCTTCTTGGCTAGCGAAATAGAAATAGTTATTCAACACCTCAAGGTCTTGAGCGCTGCCTGAATCAACCGCAGCTTGATATGTCGCGTTCAAGACTGGCTTAGCAAAGTAATCTGGGGCGTCCCCATCCATTGCGTATACGAAATATTTGTTGTCTTTCGAAGAGGAGGCGTCAAAGCCTAAAACATCGAAGAAAAACGACTGATAATAATCCAATGACGAGAATGGAGTTCCATCGCTTTTAGTGCGAGAGACGACTCTTTCGTCAGGGTTTTTAGCGACA
This sequence comes from Bacilli bacterium, assembly GCA_024408335.1. GTDB lineage: Bacteria > Bacillota_I > Bacilli_A > RFN20 > CAG-826 > UBA4951. The sequence continues at coordinate 7,769 of JAKSVB010000011.1, read as the reverse complement.
TTGACAAATTCTGTATAGTAATACCAGACACGGTCTAAATACGCTTCATATCCTTTTTCGCCATTAGGAGTGGCAACATATCCTTTTGCTTTATCTTCTTTGCCATCTGGTGCGAAAGAATATAATGCAGCGGATGGCGTCTCTTTTGTTTTGTAAGCAAGATGGCTATCAACAGCGAAATTGGTGATATTGTCAAAGGCTCTATTTCCTCCTAAAGCGTCCATAAGCACGCTGTTACCAAGCGTTGCGAAGACGAATAGGCCAAGGACTAAAGCAATGATGAAATCAACGACATAGGAGAATATGCGTTTGTAAGGAGAAGGTTCAACTAATAATTTGTTCATAACAATACTATACATAATGAAAGATATTTCTTGAATAAGAAATAAGAAAAGTCAAAATGATAAGGAACCGCAAAGGAGAAGACAATGGAAAAGAAAGAAATCAGAATCCAAGACGATTTATATCACTTCGTTAACCAAGAATGGATCGACAAAGCAGTTATTCCAGATGACAGATCAAGCGCTGGAGGCTTTGCTGACCTCGATATCGAAGTAGAAAAACTCTTAATGAAAGAATTCAATGATATGGCTGAGGGAAAACTCGAAATCCCAAACGAGAACTTCGCTAAAGCCATCACCATCTATAAAGCAGGACTCGACACCAAACGTCGTGACGAAGATGGCGTAAAGCCAGTTCTTGCTGACCTTCATAAGCTTCAAGAAGTCAAAGACATGAATGAATTCATGGATAGAGCTTTTGAAATGAGTAGCGTCATTGGTTCTCGCCTCCCATTCTCATACGGCGTTAGCCCTGATATGAAAGATAGCCTCAAGCACTGCTTCGAAATAGCAGGCCCTTCAATCATCCTTCCTGACGTCACTTACTATGCTGAAGGAAACGAAAGAGGAGAGAAGCTTCTTTCCGTTTGGAAAGAGATGGCTTTAAAGATCATCTCTTACACCGACTTAAGTAAAGAAGAACAAGAAGATTACGTCAATGCTGCTCTTGCATACGATAAAGAAATCTCAAAGCACGTTAAGAGCCAACTCGAATGGGCCGACTACATCAAAGCGTATAACCCAATGACTAGCGATGAAGTCGAAGAGCAAATGAAGCCTTTCCCATTTAAGAAATTCCTTGAAGATATTTATAAGGATAAAGCCCCTACTACCATCATCGTTAACGATCCACGTGCCCTCAAAGAGTTTGGTGAATACTGGAACGAAGAGATGTTCCCTCTCTTCAAAAAATGGGCGTATGTCAGGATGCTTCTTGGGTCATGCGGAACCTTAACCGAAGAACTTAGAGAAATCGCAGGCATGTATCGCCGCGCAATAACTGGTAACCCTAAGATGACTAGCAACGAAAAGCACGCCTTTGGCGTTGCCGAAAGTTCATTCAGCGAAGTCATCGGCATCTACTATGGCGAGAAGTATTTCGGCGAAGAAGCTAAGAAAGACGTCATTGAGATGGTTAAGAAAATCATCGAAGCCTATAAAGGAAGAATGAAGAAGAGCACATTCTTAGCGGAAGCAACCAAAGAAAAGGCAATCCTTAAGCTCAGTACCATCAAAATCAAGATGGGCTATCCAGATAAAGCAGACGCCTTCTATGATGAGCTTAAAGTCGATCCAAACGATTCATATTACGCGATGCTCGACAAGCTTGGCACCCAATGCTTCTTCCACGCTTTAAACAAACTCCATGAGCCAGTTGACCGTGGTGAATGGGGCATGCCTGGACACCTCGTCAATGCTTGCTATAATCCAAGCTCAAACGACATCACCTTCCCTGCCGCTATCCTCCAAGCTCCTTTCTACAGCATCAAACAAAAGCCAGAAGAGAACCTTGGCGGCATCGGCGCTGTCATCGGACACGAAATCAGCCACGCCTTCGACAACAACGGCGCTCAATGCGATGAAAATGGTAACCTCAACAATTGGTGGACCGAAGAAGACTACAAGAGCTTCCAAGAACTCACCAAAGGCATGATCGAACAATTTGATGGCATTGAAATCAATGGCGGCAAAGCCAATGGCGAACTCATCGTGAGCGAAAACATCGCCGATAATGGCGGCATGGCTGTCACTCTTGAAATCATGAGCCAGATGCCTAACGCCGATTACCAAGCATACTTCAAGAACTGGGCACGTATCTGGTGCATGAAAGGACGTCCTGAATACCTTAACATGTTGCTTAACACCGATGTTCACGCTCCAGTTGTACTTCGTGGCAATATGCAGCCAAGAAACTTCAAAGAGTGGTATGAAGCATTCAATGTCAAAGAGACAGACAAGATGTATATCGCTCCAGAGAAGCGCATCATCATCTGGTAATAGCTAAAACTATTAGAAAAGCTCGATTCATCAAAGTCGAGCTTTTTTTGTGCAAAAAAAGACCCCTGATTGCTCAGAGGTCAAATTTTGAATCTTAGATCCTAGACAAATTAGTGAAGGATTTCTGAAACAGTTCCTGAACCAACGGTCTTGCCGCCTTCACGGATTGAGAACTTAGTGCCTGCTTCGATAGCGATTGGGTTGATAAGTTGGACAGTGAAGGTAACGTGGTCACCAGGCATAACCATTTGGACATCAGCTGGAAGAGTGATGCTACCAGTGATATCGGTGGTACGGAAGAAGAATTGTGGTCTGTAACCGTTTAAGAAAGCGGTGTGACGGCCACCTTCGTCCTTGGTGAGAACGTAGACAGTTGCGCTGAATTTGTCGTGTGGGACGATTGAACCTGGCTTTGCAAGAACTTGGCCACGTTCGACTTGGTCACGGGTGATACCACGGAGAAGTGCACCGACGTTGTCGCCTGCTTCTGCGAAGTCAAGTAACTTACGGAACATTTCAAGACCAGTAACAACGGTCTTTTGGGTAGCTTTGATACCAACGATTTCTGCTTCGTCGTTGAGTTTGATCATACCACGTTCGACACGGCCAGTGACGACAGTACCACGGCCAGAGATAGTCATAACGTCTTCGATTGGGAGAAGGAATGGCTTGTCATCAGTACGTGCTGGATCTGGGAAGTAGGTATCGAGTTGGTTGAGGAGTTCGAGGATGCATGCAGCTGCTGGATCTGAGCTTGATGCAACTTCGCAAGCCTTAAGAGCTGAACCACGAACGACTGGGATTTCATCGCCAGGGAATTCGTATTTGCTGAGAAGGTCACGGACGTCCATTTCAACGATGTCGATGAGTTCTGGATCGTCAACCATGTCACACTTGTTTAAGAAGACAAGGAGTTGTGGAACGCCGACTTGACGAGCAAGAAGGACGTGTTCACGAGTTTGAGGCATAACGCCGTCAGCTGCTGAGACAACAAGGATACCAGCGTCCATTTGAGCTGCACCGGTGATCATGTTCTTGATGTAGTCAGCGTGCCCTGGGCAGTCAACGTGAGCGTAGTGACGCTTTTCGGTTTCGTACTCTTCGTGGGCTGAGTTGATGGTAATACCACGAGCTCTCTCTTCTGGAGTGCTGTCGATTCCGCCGTAGCCGACGTCTTGTGCATTACCTTTTGCACCGCCAGTTTCTTTGCCAACTAAGCTAAGAACGTGGCAGATAGCTGCGGTAAGGGTTGTCTTACCGTGGTCGATGTGGCCGACTGTACCAACGTTAACGTGGACACGGTCACGATTAAATTTCTGTTTTGCCATTGTGATTTTCCTCCATTAATGGTTTTAGAAAAGTAGCAAGTTAATTTTAGAGCAAGGAAAACGCTTTCGCAATAGGTATAAACCTATTAGTGAGCGCCACGCTCCTTAACAATTGCGTCTTGGACAAACCTTGGGGTTTCTCCATAGTGGTCGAATGTCATCATGAAGTTGCCGCGGCCTTGTGTGAGGGAGCGGAGGTCAGTGACGTAACCGAACATTTCGGCGAGTGGGATGAAGCAAGTAAGGATCTTCGCGTTGCCACGTTGATTTTCTTCGTTGATCTCACCACGACGACGTGTAACGTCACCAATGACGTCACCGTAGTAGTTCTCTGGAACTGTGATGGTGACCTTCATGATAGGTTCGAGGATGACAGGGCTACATTTGCCAGCAGCTTCTTTGAGAGCCATGGATGCAGCGATTTTATAAGCAGCTTCTGATGAGTCAACATCGTGGTATGAACCATCGAAAAGCGTAGCTTTGATATCAATTACTGGGAAACCAGCAATAAGACCTCTTCCAAGGGCATCTTCAAGACCTTGTTGTGTAGGTTTGATGAACTCCTTTGGAACTGATCCACCGACAGTGGCATCGACGAATTCGAAGCCCTTGCCTGGGTTTGGTTCGAAACGGATAGCGACGTCACCGTATTGACCGTGACCGCCACTCTGTTTGATGTATTTACCACGAGTTTCTGCACCGCTACGGATTGTTTCACGGTAGTTGACTTGTGGACGACCGACGTTAACTGCAACGTTGAATTCACGTTTCATACGGTCGATAAGGATGTCGAGTTGAAGCTCACCGACACCACCGATGATGGTTTGACCAGTTTCGGCATTGGTGTGGACACGGAAGGTTGGGTCTTCTTCAGCAAGTTTTTGAAGAGCGATTGCCATCTTCTCTTGGTCAGCTTTGGTTTTTGGTTCGACAGCTTCTTCGATGACTGGCTCTGGGAATACCATGTTTTCGAGAATGACTTTCTCGCTTGGATCACAGAGGGTGTCACCTGTGGTTGTGCTCTTAAGACCGATAACTGCACCGAGTTCACCAGCGTGGAGAACGCTGACTTCTTGACGGTGGTTGGAGTGCATAAGAACGAGACGGCCGATACGTTCTTGGACACCACGGTTGGTGTTGTAGACGTATGAACCAGCTTTGAGTTGTCCTTGGTAAACACGGACGAATGCAAGACGGCCAACGAATGGGTCGGTTGCGATCTTGAATGCGAGGCCAACGAATGGAGCATCATCAGTTGTCTTACAGACATATTCTTCTGAGCCCTTTTCACCCTTTTCACCTGGAATATCAAGTGGGGATGGGAGATAGTCGATGACTGCATCTAAGAGTAATTGAACGCCTTTGTTTTTGAAGGCGGTACCACAGAAGACTGGGAAGAATTTAGCGGTAAGGGTTGCCTTACGGGTAACTCTCTTGATGTCTTCAACGCTTGGTTCGACACCTTCAAGAAGCATCATGCAGAATTCTTCATCGTAGTCGCTGAGGGCTTCGAGAAGTCTTTGGTGATAATCTTGAGCTTGTGGTAATAAGTCTTCTGGGATGTCTCTGCACTCTGGTGGTACGTCGCGATCGCCGGTGTAGTACCAAGCTTTCATAGCGACAAGGTCGATTTCACCTGTGAATTGTGATTCACGTCCGATAGGAAGTTGATATGCGGCATACTTGACGCCGAGTCTTTCCTTAAGGGAATCAAGACACATGAAGAAGTCGGCACCAATAGCGTCCATCTTGTTGCAGAAGACGATTCTTGGGACACCGAAGCCGTCAGCTTGACGCCAGACTGTTTCGGTTTGTGGTTCGACACCGTTCTTTGAGTCAAGAACAGTGACAGCGCCGTCAAGGACACGGAGTGAACGTTCAACTTCAACGGTGAAGTCGACGTGCCCAGGAGTGTCGATGATGTTAATACGGTGGTTCTTCCAGAATGCGGTGGTTACAGAAGCGGTGATTGTAACACCACGTTCTTGTTCTTGGACCATCCAGTCCATGGTTGCTGTACCTTCGTGAACTTCACCGATCTTGTGTGTACGGCCGGTGTAGTAAAGGATACGTTCGGAAGTTGTTGTCTTACCGGCATCGATGTGTGCCATGATACCGATATTTCTGGTGTGAGGAAGATCGTAGACGTCACTTTCTTCAATGAGGTTTTCATCATTAGCCATGGTGTTGTTCCTCCTTTACCAGCGATAATGTGCGTAAGCCTTGTTGGCTTCTGCCATTTTGTGGACGTCTTCTTTCTTTTTAACAGCGGCACCAGCGCCATTTGCTGCGTCGATGATTTCACCAGCGAGCTTTTCTTCCATGGTCTTTTCGCCACGGAGACGGCTGTAGGTGACTAACCATCTGAGTCCGAGAGTCTGCTTTCTCTCTGGGCTGACTTCGACTGGAACCTGATAGTTGGCAGCGCCGATACGGCGAACCTTTAATTCGACTTCAGGCATGATGTTAGCGATGGCAGTAGCGAATACGTCCATAGCTGGCTTTTCAGTCTTCTTTTCAATTAACTTGAATGAGTTGTAGATAATTCTTTGTGAGGTACCTCTCTTACCATCGTACATAACACGGTTGATAAGACGGGTGACGAGCTTTGAATTATAAATTGGATCTGGGAGAACGTCTCTCTTTTCGATTTTGCCTTTACGTGACATTGTTTAGTCCTCCTATTACTTCTTTTCCTCAGGGGTCTTTGTACCGTAGAGTGAACGTCCTTGACGACGTGCTTCGATGCCGGAGCAGTCAAGGCAGCCACGGATGATGTGGTATCTGACACCTGGTAAATCTTTAACACGGCCGCCACGGATCATGACTGTGCTGTGTTCTTGAAGGTTGTGGCCTTCGCCGCCGATATAAGCGGTGACTTCGTAGCCGTTTGATAAACGGACACGAGCGTACTTTCTAAGAGCTGAGTTTGGCTTCTTAGGAGTCATAGTGCCGACACGGGTGCAGACGCCACGTTTTTGGGCACTTGGTTGATTAGACTCGTGCTTTTGGAGTGAGTTCCATCTCTTGCCTAAGGCTGGTGACTTAGACTTCTTGACGAGGCTCTTTCTTCCTGAGCGGACGAGTTGGTTGATTGTTGGCATATTTCCAATCTCCTTTTTCTCTTGTCGCAATAAAAATGGCACTTCTGCCACTTTTGCGTCCGGGTGCTATCATACGTGCGTGAGAAATGGCTGTCAACAACATATTTTTTAGTTTATTGATACGCTGGGATATGTGGATATGGAAAACGCTACATTTTCCGCAAAAAACATTTTTTATAATTTTTTGAAAAAGTTAGTGGGCTTGGCGATTTTTTCCGTTTTTCTAAGCAAAAAGAGCCTAACTGTGAGGTAAGGCTCTATTTGATTAATTATGTGACGATCTATTCGTTTTCTGAAGTGATGTCGATCGCTTCAAATTTAGCGGCAAGACTTGGGCTCTCTTTCGTAAGCTTTTTGATGGTGAGTTTTTGAGCTTTGTCGTTGGCTAAACGTAACTGATTTCTTGATGTATCTAATTCATCTCTCACTTTGTTTAGCTTAGCAATCGCGTTATCGATCTCTTTTATCGCGGCATCGTAATGGGTGCAGGCTGAAGTGAAGTTCTTTCCAAACGCTTCTTGGAATTCCTTAAGCTTGGCTTCGAAGTTCTCGACATCGACGCTTTGCTTCTTCTCTTCTTCGATGGTCGCTAAGGTTCTTGCGTTCTTCTTGCTTGCCTTATCTAACAAACCGATGAGAGGGAGGAAGAATTGGGGTCTAATGACAAACATGTTTGGATATTTGTAAGAGACATCGACAATGCCTGCGTTATAGAATTCGTTTTCTTGTTCAAGAAGGCTAACGAGAACTGCGTACTCACACCCCTTCTTCTTTCTATCTTCATCGAGCTTTCTGAAGAAATCCTCGTTCTTGTGTTTGGTTTTGGTTTCTTCTGCTTCGTTTTTCATCTCGAACATGATGGAGAGATATTCGGTTCCGTTTTCGTCTTTGTTACGGAAAACGAAATCGCCTTTGGTCCCTTCAATCACATCATTGTCCTTATCAAAATACGCGTATGGGTATGCGTATGCGCGAATCTTATTGAATTCATTAAGGCA
>JAKSVB010000010.1 GCA_024408335.1 Bacilli bacterium | reverse complement strand
AAAAGGCTTGATACTGACCGAAATCATTGTATCAAACCTATGCTCGTTATATGGTCGGGACGGTGGGATTTGAACCCATGACCTCTTGCTCCCGAAGCAAGCGCACTACCAAGCTGTGCTACGTCCCGATAAAACGGCTATTTTAGTAGCCGCACCTTAGAAGAGTGTAAGCTGATTCGACTCAGGCATATCCTCAAGCGAACCAACATCCCTTAAAGCGTTGATTGTCGATGTACCTAATCTCGCTCTTTCTTTAAGGTCTTCGATGGAAATGAATTCCCCATCTTTTCTGGCCTCCAAGATTGATTCGGCAGCTTTAACGCCGAAGTTAGGGATGACGGTAAATGGAGGGATGATCGTTTTCTTATCTTTGCTTACCGTCCAAACAGATGAATCAGATTGCATAAGATCAACTTTGCCAACCTTCAAGCCTCTGCATGTAAGCTCACACGCGACAAGAAGCGCTTTAATCTTTTCTTCGTCGGAAGCGTTTGTGAGTTTTTGATCACGTTTCTTTTGATATTCCTTAAGCGAAGCGACCATTTCATCAATTGGAGAAGTCATAGCTTTAATATCGAAGGAGTCACAACGCGTTGAGAAATAGACGGCATAGAATGCCTCTGGCTTATAAACCTTATACCAAGCGACACGGATAGCGCCCATAACGTAGGCGGTTGCGTGAGCGCGAGGGAAAAGATACTGGATGCGCCTACAGGATTCAATATACCATTCAGGGACATTTGCCTCTTTTAAAGCAGGGAGATAATTGTCCTGAGTCTTAGGGAATTTGCCTTTACGGACGTCTTCCATCATTTTGAAGGAGAGGGATTTATCGACACCCATGCCGATGAGGTAGTTCATGATATCGTCACGGCATCCGATGACGTCATTTAAGGTAAGACCGTTATTGACGATGAGGTCTTGAGCGTTGCCGTTCCAAACGTTTGTACCATGTGACAAGCCTGAGATGATAAGAAGATCATTGAAGGTCTTTGGCTTAGCTTGAATGATTAAGCCTTGAACGAAGTTGGTACCGAATTCAGGAATTGCGATAGCGCCTGTCTTGAAAGCGTCTTTGATGAATTCTTTTGTCTCTTTGTTTCCAAGAGGCTTCATTCCCAAAGCGGTGCTTTCGGTGAAAAGAGAAAGAACCTTCTTATCATTCATTGGGAGCGTTTTGAAATCAATGCCGGTCAAATCCTTCATCTTACGGAGAGCGAGAGGGTCAAGGTGACCAAGCTCATCAAGCTTAAGGACGCAGTCGTGCATCTTTGCGAATTCGTAGTGGGTTGTAAGCCATCCTACTGATTCATCATCTGCTGGGTATTGATAAGGTGAGAAATCAAAGATATCCATATCCGCTGGAATGACGACGATACCACCAGGGTGTTGTCCAGTGGTCTTCTTAACGCCACAGCAACGGGAAGCGATATATTTGATGAACATGTTATCGTTAGCGGTAACAGGTCTTCTAAGAACTCTTTCATAATAGCCTTTGACATAACCAATCGCGTTCTTTTCTTCGGAGCAGCTAATGGTTCCTGCTCTAATGACGTGAGGTGAGTCAACGGTTTTGCCTTGTCTATAAAGTTCATTTTCTTCGGCTGTTGAAAGAAGTTCACGGGTATATGCGTGAGCCTGTGGTTGATATTCCTGGTCGAAGTTAAGGTCGATATCAGGGACCTTCTCCGCTTTGAAACCAAGGAAGGTTTGGAATGGGATTGATTGACCTGCTTGAGTCATTGGGGCGCCGCAATCTGGACACACTTTGTCAGGAAGGTCATAACCTGATTTGTATACTTTGCTATCAGCCCATTCGATGTGTTTGCATTTTGGGCAAAGATAGTGTGGAGGGAGAGGGTTAACCTCAGTGATTTCAGCCATGTGGGCAGCGAAAGAAGAACCGACCGAACCACGGCTTCCAACGAAGAAGCCATCGTCTGCCGCTTTCTTGACAAGAAGGTGGGCGATGTAATAGGTAACGCTATAACCGTTACCGATAATACCATCGAGTTCTTGCATCAAACGGGCTTTGATTATGCCTTTAGGGCTGTCTTCTGGATATTCTCCATCACGATCAATATCGTAGATTTTCTTGATGTTTCCCCAGCAAATCTCCTCTATTTTCTCTTTTGAACCAGGAAGGTTTGCGTCAGGTCTATAAAGTCTTGTCTTAAGAATTGCGACTGGTTCAACCATGTCAGCGACTTTGTTGGTATTGGTGACAACGACTTCGAATGCCTTCTCTTTTGGAAGCCACGCTTCAAAATCATCAAGCATTTCCCTTGTGCTTCTAAGGTGTTGATCAGGGCTTTCGTATTTTGTAGTTTCCGAAGCTAGTTCTCTAAGCCAAAGCGGGTGACGGCCACCGCCGACGGCTGGAGAGCAAATATAGACGTCTCTTGTGATCTTGTCTTCAGGGTTGACGTAGTGACAGTCTCCTGTAGCGCAGACCATCTTGCCTAATTTGTCAGCGATTCTGACGATGGTTTGAAGGACATCGACAAGGCGTTCTTCGCTAAGTTGATTTGATTTGACGAGATATGAATAGTTTGGTCTAGGTTGGACTTCAATGTAGTCAAAGAACTTCATGGATTCCTCAAGTTCTTCTTCGCTCTTAAGCATTGCGTTTTGGAAAACGCCACCATTGGAGCAACCGCTACCGATGATTAAGTTCTCTCTTTCCTTTTCGAGTTCTTCGTAAGGGATCTTTGGAACTGAGCCAAGAGTCATATATGTTGTTTCACTATGGCTGACAAGGCGATAAATAGCTTTGATACCAGCCTCGTTTTTAGCGATAGCAACAACGTGCTCGCTCTTAAGATGCTTGTACATCTTTTTGTCTTTGCATACCAAAGAAGCGAGATCGCTATGTCTAATGCAGCCATCTTTCTCTAAGAGAGGGATGATGGTTTGCCAGACTGAGTTAAGAGCTTCCGCGTCGAAATCAGCACGGTGAGCCTCTTCTTGGTTATAGACTTCAAGTTTGAGGTTACGTGATAAAGCACCTAAGTTGTGTCTTGCCGCTCCTGGGAAGAGATAGTGAGACAAGGCAAGGGTATCGATGACTGGGTGAGTATCGGCTGGAAGGCCTGCGGTTTTTCTAAGCTGATTAAGGAAGCCGACGTCGAATTGAGCGTTGTGGGAGACAAGGATGCAGCCTTCCATGAACTTCTCTATTTCATGAGCCGCTTCAACTTCGCTTAAACCATTAGCGATCATCGCATCGGTGATCTTGGTTTTCTTTTGAATGATTTCAGGAATATGGACTCCAGCGTTAACAAAGAAGTCTTTTCTTTCGACAACGAGGCCGTTCTCAATCAAAACCGCACCGAATTCGGTGACTTTGTCGTACTTTGAAGAAAGACCTGTGGTTTCAAAGTCGAATACGCAATAACGTCCCTTTGAAAGAATGGTATCGCAATAATTCCAACCGTACTTCGGTTGTTTGATGGCGTAGAACTCAACGCCATAAAGGATTTTGAATTTCTTATCTTGCTCTTCGATTTTCTTATTGATGTCAGCGCAGGCGCCTTCTGCTGCAGGGAAAGACTGGATGACGCCATGGTCGGTAACGGCAATAGCTTTCATTCCCATGTTGTGGGCAACTTTAACGTAATCGCTCATCTCACCAAGGCCATCCATGGCGCTCATCTTGGTGTGGACATGGAGTTCAACACGTTTCTGTTCGCATGGATCATCTCTTAAGGCCTTTGGAGGGAGAACCTCTAAGTAATGGACGTATATTTGGGCGTTCTTTTCAAGTTGCCCTGGTCTTTGATCGAAGCTAAGAGCGCCTTTGATAAGGATTTGAGCGCCGTTTTTGAAGGATGTCAAAACATCAGCGGAGAGTTCTTCTCCACCTTCGACTGCTCTAACTGCTATCGCACTTGTGTTATCACCAACTCCGAAAGTAGCCATGAGTTTTCCGTTTTTAAGGCTTCTTGTTTCATAGGCGAAAACGGTACCGCTAAATTCGAAATTGCCACCATCGTTATCGAAGATTTCAATAATCGATTCGACTTTGGCGTAATTGCCTTTTTTGTACTTGGCGCGATCAAAATCGTGAGCGCTCGCAGCTGCTTCTGCTGCTTTGGCGTTCTCAACGAAATCAACGAAAGCGTCATTTAATTCTTGTTTATGAATCTCGAGGTCTTGACCGATAGCGTCAAGTTCTTCGTCGTTCATCGGTTCAACTTCTTCCTCAATAGGTTCTTCTTGAGCCGCTTCTTGAATTGTGGCAGGAGCTTCTTCTTTGACGACAGGCTTAACTTCTTCTTTAACGGGTTCTTTATCTTCGAATTCGCTAGAAGGGACTCTTTCTAAAGAGACTCCAAAACCGAGGAATTTGCATAAGCTATTGAAATCATTGACGGCGTTTTTGTTTTCGCTATTTTCAAGAACAAGGTATCTGCCGTTTTTGAATTTGGTCTTTTCTTCTTCGACGATTCTAAATTTGTCTAAGCAAAGGCTTGAATAAAGTCCAAAAAGAGTCTCTGGATCGATATCGGAACTATATTTGAATTCCATGAAGTAGTCATAGCCAATCGTTGCTAAGCCTTCTAAGAATTCCATTAAAAGATCGTATCGCCACTCATCGTCTTTCTTGAAGATAAGGTGGATTGGAGCGTTTTTGTCACTGTTATCGACTTTGATGAACTCAAGTCCGAAGCGGTCGACATCGCTTAAACCAATAGACTCGAGGAAACGTACTGTAAGCTTTGCGTAATCCATTAGAAGAGCCTCACTATATCACGGAGAATAATTAGAACACTGAAGGAAAGAAGAATGAAAACACCTACTGCTGAGATGGTGTTCTTGACCTTTTCTGGAATCTTCTTTCTAAAGACGGTTTCGATAAGGCACACAAGAAGTTGATAGCCATCCAAACCAGGGAAAGGTAATAAATTGAAAAGAGCGAGGTTAAGCGCAAGGAAACCACCAAAGAAGAAGAACGTTTGGATCCATCCGATTTCGTTTGAGATGGTGTTTACCATGCTGCCTGCTGCGACAATCGAACCAAGATTCTCAATGTGTCCTGTGAAAAGAGACTGGAATCCTTGGCCGATCGAAACGAAGAGGTTTGTGAACTGTTTGGCGCCATTATGGAAACGCTCACCGATAGGAGCCCAGTATTGATACAAATGAACATTGAGCACGCTTTCGGAGATGAGGCTGCCATTTTGATCAACGGTTGCCACGACTTCCTTTTCATTTGCTTTCGAAGCTTGGAATTCTTCTCTTGTTGGGTTGTTTTTCTTTGTTGAAACCTTAATGAAGGTTGGGGTCAGTTTTATGACATCGCCTGCTTTTGGGGTATATGCGCCATCTTCGAGAGAAGGTTTTGCATCAAGACAAAGTTCTTTTTGGACTTGTGTTTGGTTGAAACCTTGTCTTGGACGATAGAAGGTTGTGTTAGTGAAAACGTTGTTGGCGTTTACGACGCTCGTGAGATTAAAGACAGCAACGTATTGCTCACCATTGATATCGGTATCGCAGTCAATGATGTAGCCCATTGTTCTTCCATCTTCGCTAATAGCAATGGCTGGAGAATATAAACGAGCAATGTCGTAATCGAGCTTGTATTCGCCAATGCTTCCTTTGATCCAAAGGGAATACGCTCTAGCGGTTGTTTCCTCTTGAACCGTTGAGATATTAGCGGATTCGTTAATGCCGGTATCGAAATATGAAGCGCTGTAATATGAAGGGAAACATAAAGCGTAAGTGAACGAGAAAAGAATGGCGGTGATGAGGTTCATTGAAATGCCTGCGAGCATAACAAGGCATCTCTTCCACCACTTGATGCCATTTAACGAACGTTCAGGGCCTGCTTTTTGACCTTCAGGAAGTTCAACCCCTTCTCCATACATTGCGACATATCCGCCTAATGGGAGGGCTCTAAGAGAATATTCGGTTTCGCCGTTTTTGCTCTTCTTGCTCCAAATCTTTGGACCCATGCCAATGGAGTATTCCAAGCAATAGACGTTATAGGCTTTCGCTACGAGAAGATGGCCAAGTTCATGTGTTGAAACAAGGATGCCAAGCAAAACAAGCATGACTATGATAGTTGTGATTATTTGCATGCCTATTCTCCTTTACCAAACTTTTCTCTAACGAAAGCACGGGCTCTCTTATCCATCATGATTAAATCATGGATTGTAGGATTCATTATATTGTTAAATTGCTTTAAAGCAATTGAGTTTGCTTCGACAATGCTTGAAAAGCTGATTTTTCCTTCAAGGAAAAGGGCAATGGCTTCTTCGTTAGCACCATTAAGGACCGCTGTGGCGGTTCCTTTCATCTTAAGGGCCTCTAAGCAAAGAGGGACTGCTGGATATCTTTCTGGGTTAAATTTGTGGAAGTGATATGGACCAAATTCTTCGAGTTTTTTGACTCTATACACTTCAAAAGGAACATTCCCCTCGTATAAAGCGTATGCGATTGGACCATGCATATCTGGCTTGCTCACGTCTCCGACAATTGTGCCATCTTTTAGGACGACTGCTGAATGAAGATGACTTTCGTCATGAAGAACGACTTCAACCTTATCGATGTCGAATCTGAAAAGATGATATGCCTCAATGACTTCGAAGCCTTTGTTCATCATTGTGTCGCTGTCGATTGTAATTTTAGCGCCCATTTGCCAGGTAGGATGCTTCAAAGCCATCTCAGGAGTTACTGAATCGAGCTCGTTGATTTTGAGGTTACGGAAAGCTCCGCCGCTTCCTGTGATGATGATCTTCTCAACATCTTCTTTGTTAACTCTAGAAAGACATTTAGCAACGGCTACGTGTTCTGAATCAATAGGCCACATCTTGCCATGTCCTTCGTCAAGAAGGCCGTTAATGATATCGCCTCCAACAACGAGGCTCTCTTTGTTAGCAAGACAAAGGATTTTGTTTTCTTCCAAAGCGGTTATTGATGGGACGAGGCCTGAAAAACCTACAAGAGCGTTTTCAACCATGTCAGCGTCACTATCTTTGATTAGTTCAGATAAACCGTTTTCGCCAAAGAAAACGTGAAGTTCAGGATGTTTCTCTTTCAAAGAGAGAGCGAACTCTTCGCTAATGGAATAGAAGCCTTTGATGGTAGGGAATTTTGAAATGATCTCTTCTACTTTTTCGATACGCTTTCCGACAGATATGCCGACAAGCTCAAAAGAAGAGCGATCTTGCTCAAAGATATCGAGAGATTGCTCCCCGATATTTCCAGACGCACCAAGAAGCAAAACTTTTCTCATTTTTATTAAGCCAGGATGTTCCAGGAATTGTAAATGAAGATAAGAAGCATTGTGATACCGATACATGAGAAGACAATGCTGTCGACACGGTCAAGGATTCCGCCGTGTCCTCTAAGGATATCGCCATAGTCCTTGATGTTGTAATAACGTTTGATGAGGCTGAATGTTAAGTCACCGATGTCAGCGAGTAACGGCCCTAAGAAACAAACGACGAAGATACGGTACCACTTATCGATGGTAAGAGACGGCAAAATCGGGAGGCCGCATGCTGCCATGACCATGCCGAAGATGAAGGCTGCTGCAAAACCAAATACCCAGCCAAAGAAGAATCCTTCCCAGGTCTTCTTAGGAGAAACTCTTTCGTTTAATTTGTGTTTGCCAAAATAGATGCCACCGAAATATGCGGCGATGTCGTTGACGATTGGGATTAACACGGCAAAGACAAAGAGCTCAGTTGAGCCTAAATATTTGAAGCTAGCGTTTGCTAAAAGATCTTGGTTATAGGTGATTCCATTCCAAAGAGCGGATGCTGATCCAGCGTCATATGCCATTGAGAATGGGAAGAATCTCAAGAAATAGAAAGATTGGAAACCGATGCCAACGAGGAGGGTCATGAAGAAGAAGTAAGCGACATCGTCGAAGCTGAAGTTCTTGTCAACGAGGCCTTCGACGCAGTAAACAAGAAGCGATGAAGCAATACCGATGATCGATACCTCGAATCTTTGATAATAGTTCTCCAAAGAGAAGGAGAAACCCTCAGGATTATCGAAATATTTATTGAGGTTTTGTTTAGCGAACATCCAGTAGACGTAGGCTAAAACAATGATGTATGTGGCTACATAAACGGTCCAGTTGTATTTCTTTCTTGGAGCGCGGATGATTTCTGCGATTCCAAAAAGAAGGAACGCCATGATGGCGAAGAAATATACCCATCCACCAATGACGATTGATGGAACAAGGATAGCTAAGAGGATGCCTGCGACAATGAGGCGGCTCTTAAGTGATTTTTTGTATCCCTCAGGAGGTGTATTGATTTCAATAGCTCCTACTTTCTTACTGTTACTCATTTTTGAGTCCTCCGTATCTACGGTTGCGATTTTGATATTCTTTCAAGCAATCAATGAATGCCTTTCTTCTAAAGTCAGGCCATTTTACATCTGTGAAGACGAATTCGGCGTATGCATTCTCGTATAAGAGATAATTTGATAACCTTTGTTCGCCACTGGTTCTAATCATGAGATCAATATCTGGCATGATTGGTTGCCACAAATATTTTTTGAACGATTCTTCTGTGATGTCACTAAGAGAAATCTTTCCTTCTTTGAATTCTTCGGCGATCTTCTTTGTAGCGCGGACTATTTCATCGCGGCCGCCGTAATTGAGGCACACGTTAAAGATGAATCCGTCATTGTTTTTTGTTCTTTCAATCGCATCAAGACAAACGAGTCTAGTTTGTTCTCTGATTCTGGCAAGGTCGCCAGAGATAACAATGCGACCATTTGTTTCCATAACGTAATCGATCTCACGATGGAAGAAATCTTCGAGGTAGTCCATAAGATGGTCTATTTCATCTTGAGGACGGTTCCAGTTTTCAGTGGAAAAAGCATAGAAGCTAGCGTACTTGATATTGAATTCACGGCATAAGTCGTAAATCTCAATGAGCCTCTTGCAAGCTTCCTTATGTCCTAAGTGGCGTGGAAGGCCACGAAGATTGGCCCATCTGCCGTTTCCATCCATAATGAAAGCGACGTGATTGAGCGGCTTTTTTAAAACAAATGCTTCTTTCATAGAAAGAATTATATTCTTTTTGGCCCCATGAGGAAATAGACAAGCGTGCAAAATCTAAATTAATGCGACTTTTCTGTCTAAAAATTTTAGGTTGTTTACAGTGATGCCCCTTTTGCCAAAAACGTTTAAAATAACACTTATCATGGAAGAAAAAGAAATCAAAATTGCACAAGAAAACGCTGAAATCCCTGACAAATCCCAAGTATTTTCAGAAAGAAAGAAGCCAAACGAAAAGAGAAACACGATCATAATCGGATCGATTGCTTTTGCTTTGGTGGCTGCTTTAACTGCAACAATCATCGCTGGAACAGTTGGTGACGACTCACAAAACAAAACACCAGTTTTGTCTTTCGATTGGACAACGAACCGTGCCGGTTTCTATGACGGGAATGGCAAGTTCATGAGTGTCGGAGTCTACGACATTAAGATATTAAAAGACAGCGCAGGACTTGATTACGCCGATTTAAGATCGGTCAAAGCCCCTGCTCATGCAAAAGAATATGTTTTCCCTATTAACGTCTATCAAGACATCGGAACCGACAAAAAGGTATTCGATTTCCGCACGGCAGGGAACGATTCTTCCACTTCCGTCTTCCAAGATGGAAGCGGCTTAGAAATCGAAGCGATTTACACTCAATCATTATATAAAGAAATAAAGCCATACGCTTTCGCAGGCCTTCCTGTCTTAAAGAAGATTTCCTTTATGAACGTATCTCAAGGGCAAATGGCTCTTGGAGCACACCTTTTCTCAGGGGACGCTCTTCTAACTACAGTTGAGCTCCCAAGACAACTCAAATCAATTGGTGATTTTGCCTTTGAAGGTTGTAGCGCTTTAGAAACGATCACACTACCAAAAAATATGACTTCAATCGGTGAAGCCATATTCAAAGATACTGGCATCAGAGAAATCCTTTTCGAAGGAAGCGAGTTTGAATGGTCAAGGATTAAAAAGCACGCTTCATGGGATGAAGGAATTGCCAATTACGAGATACGTTTTCTCAAAAATTAGAAAAAAGGGGCGTTAAGATTTTTCATTTCTTAACAGCCCCTTGTTTTTTGTTGGTTCTTAGAGAGTCATGATCTCTTTTTCTTTGGCTGCATATGCGTCATCAACCATTTTGATGGCGTCAGAGACAACCTTTTCGAGATCTTTTTCAACGCGCTCACGATAGTCATCTGACATGGTGTCATCTTCTTTGATGATGGCAAGGTGATCACGGCGAATGTTTCTTAATGCGACTTTTGCGTCTTCTGTCATGCCCTTAGCTTGTTTGACTGTTTGCCTACGGGTATCTTCGGTCATTGGTGGGAAGATAAGACGGATGCAGTCAGCTTCAACTTGTGGGTTGATACCGATGTTTGCAGCGGTGATAGCTGCAGCGATTGGCTTAAGATCTTCGCTTGAATAAGGCTTGATCATAAGTTGACGCGGTTCTGGACGGGTAATGGCTGAGATTTCGTTAATATTGATCTTGTCGCCATAGTAGTCACATTTGATGCCAGCGAGGATTTGTGGGTTTGCTTGAGCACTTCTAAGCTTGCTGAAGTTGTCGTGAAGAGATCTAACGGTCTTCTCCATTTGTTCTTTGCATTCGTTAACGATTGGATCCATAAATATTCTCCTTAGTCTGAGATGGTGCTTCCGACTTCTTCACCAGCAAGAATCTTGATGATGTTTTGAGGTTCTGCCATGTTGAAGACGTGAATCTTAACTCTTGTGTTTTCAAGTTGGGCGACTGCTGTTAAATCCATGACAGCGAGTTGTTTTTCGACCATTTCTTGATATGTAAGCTTTTTGATAAGCTTTGCATCTTTGTTGATACGTGGGTCGGAATCAAGGACGCCTTCGACTCCGTTCTTACCCATAAGGATTGCATCTGCATCAACATCTAAGGCCTTAAGAGCGGCGTTAGAATCAGTGGTGAAGAATGGGTTTCCTGTTCCACCTGCGAAGATGATGACTCTGCCTTTTTCCATATTGTGGATGGCTTTGCGGCGGATATAAGGTTCGCAGACTTGTGGGACGTTGATAGCACTTGCGACACGGGTTGGGATACCTTTTTCTTCAAGAGCGCTTTGGATTGCAAGACCATTCATGATGGTGCCAAGCATTCCCATGTAGTCGCCTGTTGAGTGGTCAATGCCAACGCTAGCGGCAAGTTTACCGCGCCAGATGTTGCCTGCGCCTACGACGATGCCAATTTGAACGCCTGTTTCGTAGATGTCTTTGATAACAGCTGCGACAGCGTCAAGTTTTGCTTTGTCGTAAATGTTGTGGTTTTCCTGGTCAGCAAGAGCTTCGCCAGAAAGTTTGAGAATTATTCTTTTATATATCGATTTCATATTGTTCATATTATACAAGAATATGGGCTTATGTATGAATGTTTTTTATCAAAAAAGACCCCTACTTTCGTAAGGGTCTTGGTGTTTGTTCGAATTAAGCAGCAGCTTCAACGCCGTCACCGACTTGGAAACGGACAAACTTGACGATGCCATTGCCTTTTTCTTGGAGAACTTGGGCAACAGTTTTGCTGTCGTCGAGTAACCACTTTTGGTAGGTTAAGCAGCTTGCTGAGAGAACCTTGTCAACTTTACGTTGGACGATGCCAGCTTTGACTTGTTCTGGTTTTGAGACGAGTTTTGGATCGTTTGCGACTTCGCTTTCAGCGATCTTGAGTTCTCTTTCTCTTTCTGCAGCTGGAACGTCTTCGAGAGTTGTGTAGACAGGAGCGTTAGCAGCGATGTGCATAGCCATTTGGAGGCCGAGTTCAGCATCTTCTTTAGCTAAGACACAGATAACGCCGATCTTGCCACCCATGTGGATGTAGCTGCCAAATCCTTGTTCAGCAGCCTTTTCGATGACTGCATAACGACGGAAGACTGTCTTTTCGCCAGTAGCGAGAGCAGTGTCGTCTTGGAGGAGTTTGGTGCCTGCTTGTGCTTCTTCAAGAGTTGCTGGAGCATTCTTGAGAACGTATTCGAGGACGCCTTCGCCATATGCGTGGAACTTGTCAGTAGCACTGACGAAGTCTGTTTCGCAGTTGACTTCAACGATTGCAGCTTTGCCACATTCGTTGCAAGCTTTGACGAGTGCTAAGCCTTCAGCAGCAGTTCTACCTGCACGCTTTGCAGCTTTGACGATACCTTTTTGACGGAGAACGTCGATAGCTTTTTCAATATCGTAATCGTTTTCTTCTAAGGCTTTTTTGCAATCCATCATGCCAGCGCCGGTGCGCTCTTTGAGGGCTTTGATGGCTTCAATTTTATTTGGTTCTGCCATTTTTCTTGGTCTCCTTGATTAGGCGTTTGCTTCTGGAGCAGCTGGTGCTTCGGCTGGTTTTTCTTCAGCTTTTGGAGCTTCAGCAGCTTTTGCAGCGTCACGCTTTGCAGCGAAACGTGCAGCTCTTTCAGCTTGCATCTTCTTGAAACGTTCTTCACGTTCAGCACGTTGTGCACGGATAGCAGCTTTACGAGCTTCGTTAGCAGCATCTGCGCTTCTGATAGCGTCTTTCATGGTTGCATCTTCGCCTTCTTCTTTGATGTAAGCGAATTCGGTGATGCCGCCTTTTGCTTCAACAACAGCATCAGCTAATGTGCCGATGAGGAGTTTGAGAGCGTTGCTGCCATCGTTGTTTGATGGGATTGGGAAGTCGACAACCTCTGGATCATCGTTGGTGTCAACGATAGCGAAGGTTGGGATGCCAAGCTTCTTAGCTTCTGCGATTGCGTTGTGTTCGACGGTTGGATCATCGATGACGATAGCTTGTGGAGCACGTCTCATTTCTTTAACGCCTTCGAGGTTCTTTGAGAGCTTATCTAATTCTTTGCGAAGAACTGCGACTTCTTTCTTTGGGAGTCTGTCGAATGAACCATCTTCGACCATAGCTTGGAGTTCTTTAAGTCTCTTGGTACGGGAAAGGATGGTGCGGAAGTTTGTGAGGGTACCACCTAACCAGCGGTTGGAGATGTAGAATGATCCTGAACGGACAGCTGCATCAACAACGACTTCTTTAGCGTTGTCTTTGGTACCGACAAAGAGGACTTTGCCGCCATCTTCGACGATTTTCTTAAGTTGTGCGTATGCGGCATTAACTTGAGCAACGGTCTTTGTAAGATCGATGATGTAAATGCCATTTCTAGCGCCGTAGATGAATTTGCCCATCTTTGGGTTCCAACGGCGTGTTTGGTGACCAAAGTGGACACCAGCTTCAAGCAATTTCTTAACTGTAACGATTGGAGCGCTTGGGTCTCTGACAATCTCAGCCATTGTTGGTTCGGCAGCTGCTGGGGTTTCTTCAGCAACAGCTTCAACCTTGATTTCGTCACTCATTTCTGTGACCTCCATTTGTTTGTGCCTCCCTCGCTTCTAAGAGCTGACCACCTTAATGCTTTTTAAACTGCTTCGTCCATTAAGGAACACGGTGCCCGATCCACGAGGTGTGTATTTGGCTCTTTTCTTAGAAAAGGGCCGAGTAAGAGTATACAAAAAAGATTTCCTACTAGCAAGGACGAATAACTATAAGTTATGAAATTCGTAAATTGTTGTGCGCCTTGCACAAAATCACTTCTTCTTTTGACGAGGGAAAAACTCTTGGTATTGTTTCTTAAGCGCCTTTTTTGAAACGTGGGTGTATACGGTTGTCGTGTCTAATGATTCGTGCCCAAGAAGCTCTTGGATGAGACGAAGATCTGCCCCGTTATCTAAGAGATGTGTTGCAAAAGAATGACGGAGTTCATGAGGGTGAAGACCGAATCTGCAACCTGTCTTAAGCTCGATTTGTTTGAGTATGTATTCAAGGCCTCTTACAGTGAGGTTCTCTCCTTTTGCAGAGAGGAAAAAAGCGTCTTGGCTCTTATCGCTTTTTCTTCTTTCAGCAAGGGTTGGTCTAGTGATATTTGAATATTCAAGCAAAGCTTGCTCTGCGGTTTTGCCAAAAGGAACAAGTCTTTCCTTTTTGCCTTTTCCGAAGACTTTAATCATTCTTCTTCTGAAATCTATTTCTCTTTGTTTGATGGAAATCAGTTCGCTGGCACGGACTCCTGAAGCGTACATAAGCTCAAGAATCGCTTGGTCACGGATTGCCATTTCGTCAGTGCGTTTTGAGTTAAGCGAAAGGAGCTCTTCCACTTGTTCTACGGTTAGGGTTTCTGGATATCTCACTCCCTTTTTTGGGGCGCTAACTTGAAGGAAAGGATTGATTTCTGCATATTCCCTTTCTTCCAAAAAAGCGTAGAAACGACGAAGAGCGGTCATTCTTCTTTGGCAGGATCTAGCACTTACTCCCCTGCTAAGTTCTTCGCTTAAGTAGTTGCGGATATTCACTTTTGTCACTTGATCAAAAAGCAATCCTTCTTTGTTAAGGTAAACGAAAAAGGCATCGATATCCCTGCGGTACGAATCGATGGTGTGCTCGCTATAAAGATTGCCAGAAAGGCTATCCAAATATTCTTTTTCGACCTTATTCATTCACTTTTACCCAATAAGATTCTACCTCTTGGAGTGATTTTTCTATAGCCTTATCGCGAATTTCTTTAGCGCTATCAGGGACAATGGCCCAGTTAGCGTTCATAGGTTCGAAGTGTTTGCTTGAAGCGTGGCAAATGTAATCAAGAAGGGAACCGATGACTGAGCATCTAGGTGTTTTGATTGCCTCTTTGCCTTCGAGTTTTCTTAGGATATTGATGGCGGCGATTATGCCTGTTGCAGCGCTTTCGACATAACCTTCGACGCCTGAAAGCTGACCAGCGATATAGACCTCTGGTTTGTTCTTTAAAGACAAATCTTCATTGATGGCTTTCGGTGCGTTGATGTATGAATTTCTATGCATGAGGCCATAGCGAAGGAAGACTGCGTTTTCGAGCCCTGGAATCATTTGGAAAACACGTTTTTGCTCAGGGTAAGTGAGGTTTGTTTGGAAACCTACGAGGTTATAGTAATCGCCAAGTTTGGTGTCTTGTCTAAGTTGCGCAATAGCATATGCTCTAGGATGTTCTTCGGTCCATAAACCAAAAGGTTTAAGTGGGCCGTGTCTTAATGTTTCGAATCCACGGCTTGCGATAATCTCGATTGGCAAACATCCTTCGAAATATCTTGTATCGAATTCGTGAAGAAGAGCTTTTTCGGCATTTAAAAGCTCGTTAACGAAGTTTGTGTATTCTTCTTTTGAGAATGGGCAGTTGATATATGCACCATCATCTTGTTCAAATCTTGATTTGAAATAGGCTTTCGAAAAGTCGATGCTGTCTTTTCTGACTATCGGAGCACTGGCGTCAAAGAACGAAAGGTTCTTTTCTCCGATGAGGTTTCCAAGTTCCTCCATTAAAGGTCCGCTTGTTAAAGGTCCAGTAGATACGATTACTGGTCCTTCCGGGATCTTAGTAAGTTCTTCGCGGTGAACGATTAAGTTAGGGAATGACAAAAGTTCTTTGGTGATTTCGGAAGCGAAAACATCACGGTCAACCGCTAAAGCATTGCCTCCAGGGACCCTAGCCACTTCGGCTGCTCTCATGGTGATTGAATCCATCTTTCTCATCTCTTCTTTGAGAAGACCGCAAGCGTTATCAAGGCGGTCGGACTTCAAAGAATTAGAGCATACGAGCTCGCCGAAATCCTTTGTCACGTGAGCGCCATCATCAACTAATGGGCGTCTTTCGTAAAGGTGGACTGTATATCCTCTTTTTAAGAGGAAGAAGGCAGCCTCGCTTCCAGCAAGACCGCCTCCGATAATTGTTATTTCTCTCATTTTTGCTTCTCGCTAAGCCATTCGTGATAACGGCATTTTGGGAAGTTTGTACAGCCTAAGAAATCAACCTTCTTGCCGTGTTTTAAAACAAGGTGGCCTTTCTTACACTTTGGACATGGCTTGACATAATCGCTTTCTGAAACAGGTTTGGCCTTTGGGGTCTCTGTTCCATCGAGGTTTCTGACATAACGACATGATGGGAAGCCAGAGCATGCGACGAATTCCTTGCCTTTTTTGTCTTTTCTAATGACAAGAGGCTTTCCGCATTCTGGGCATAAGTCTCCTGTTTTCTTGGCTTCAGGTGCTTGGGCTTTTTGGACGTATTTGCACTTTGGATAATCAGAGCAAGCAATGAACGAACCGAATCTTCCTTGTTTCTCGATTAAAGGAGCGCCACAAACAGGGCAAACATCTCCAGTTGTCTTAGGTGGATCTTTGCGGATTCTGCCTGTGACATCGTCGTATTTCTCCATGAATGGGTAGTAGAAACCATTCATTGCGTCTATTTCAGCGAGTTTTCCTTCTTCGATTTCGTCGAGTTGGTGTTCCATTTCAGCTGTGTAATCAGTCGCGACGATTTCTGGGAAGTATTTTTCCAAGAAGAGAGTTGCGTTAGTGCCGGTCTCGGTTGGAGTAAGGACACCGCTCTTGGAAGTGATGTAACTACGGCTGATAAGAAGTTTTATTGTGCTTGCGTATGTTGAAGGTCTTCCAATGCCTTTTTCTTCCATGAGCTTGACGAGTCTAGCTTCGGTGTAACGGCTTGGAGGATTGGTGAACTTTTGTTCGTTTTTGAAATTGATTTTTGAGTATGTCTTACCTTCATCGATTGCAGGAAGAAGCTTGCTTGTCTTCTCTTCGATTTCGCCATAGATGGCTTCATAACCTTTGAAGAGGGTTCTTGAGCCTGTTGCTTTGAAAGAAAGACCGTTTTCTTCGAAAATGACGGTTGTGACTTCCTCAACTTTATCGGACATCATTGATGCAAGAGCGCGATCGTAGATGAGTTTGTAGAGCTTTGCTTCTCTAGGTGTCACGTATTTTGCGACTATCTCAGGTGTACGGTGGGTGCCAGTAGGACGGATAGCTTCGTGAGCGTCTTGATCGGTTTCCTTCTTCTTGCCGTTTTTGACAACGCCGAGATATTCATCACCGAAAGTTTCGAGGATGTAAGGTTTGGCGTGGCCATGGTAGAAGTTGTCACTGATTCTTGTTGAGTCAGTACGGATGTAGGTGATCAAACCAACGTGCTCTCCACCGATATCGAGACCTTCATAAAGCTTTTGAGCGATTGCTTGGGTATCTGAAGGGCTGAACTTGAAGCGGTTATATGCCTCTTGTTGCATGGTAGATGTTGTAAAGGCAGGCTTTGATGCTGTGCGTTTCTTGGCTTTTGTTAATGATGCGACGTGATATGAGGAAGCGATACGGGCGACAATTGTTTCTGCTTCGTCTTTGCTATGGATGGAAACGCTTTTGCCGTCGACTTTATCAAGTTGGGCGACGACTTTTGTGCCATCGACATCAAGGGTGATTTCGATTGACCAGTATTCTTCAGGAACGAACTCCTTAATCTCTTTGTCATTGTCGACAATCATCTTCAAAGCGACGGATTGAACGCGTCCTGCTGACTTTGATCCGATGTTCTTTTGGAGAAGGGATGAGAGTTTGAAACCGATGACACGGTCATACATACGTCTTGTCTCTTGTGAATTGACAAGATCCATATTAATAAGGCCTGGGTTTTCGATTGCCTCTAAAATCGCAGGCTTGGTGATTTCGTGGAATTGAAGTCTCTTTGTTGTTTCGACATCTAACCCTAAGACTTGGGCAAGGTGCCATGAAATGGCCTCACCTTCACGGTCAGGGTCAGTTGCAAGGATGACTTCATCAGCTTTTTTTGCGGCGCGGGTAAGGTCTGCAACGATTTTGCTCTTGCCTTTGGTGATGGCGAAGTTTGGAACGAAACCGTTCTCTACATCGATGCCAAGGCCTCCTTTGCCTCTTGTCGAAAGATCGCGAATATGCCCTTGTGAAGCCATGACTAAATAGTCACTACCGAGGTATCTTCCGATGGTGTCACATTTTTTTGGAGATTCAACGATTACTAACTTCATGATGGGGGCCTTTCGATTTGCGAGAGTACTATATTTGCTTCATTGGTGCTTGTCAAACGGGTTTTCTCCTTTTCCTATATATATAAATAAGGACTTATTTATAGAAAAATATGTAAAATTTTTGGGCTATTTTTTGCTGTTATTTCCGACCATCGTCATAATGTCTTCAGCGTTTTCGATCATAAAAGCGCCTTCTTTAATAAGGACATTGCAAGCACTGTTCTCCCCAGCGCGATACGGCACGCAGCCAACGTCGATGTTGTTGCTTAAAGCATAGTTGACGGTTATGAGGGTGCCGCTTCTGATGGACGCTTCACCCACTACGACGGCTTTTGAAAGACAAGCGATAAGCCTATTGCGGAAAGGGAAGGTTTCTTTACTAGGTCTTGTCATGCCAGGATACTCGCTTATGACAAGTCCTTCATGGATGAGCTGCCTATATAAAGGCGTATTCTCGGATGGGTAACAGTAGTCGATGCCGTTTCCAAGGACGGCAACGGCTTTGCCTTTTCCTTCTATAGCGCCTTCTGTGGCGGCTGTATCGATTCCAGAAGCAAGACCGCTAATGACGTTATAGCCATATCCAGCAAGGTCCTTGCATATGTTTTTAGCGGTCTCAAGTCCATAGGATGAGGCTTCTCTTGATCCAACATACCCGATGTTCTTTCTTTGATCTTTTAAAATCGAGATATCGCCATAGTAAAAGAGAACCAAAGGCGGTTTCATCATTGTCTTAAGATAATTAGGATATTCGTCGTCAAGCATCGTGATGATTTTGCTGCCGTTTGTTTTTAGGAGCTTTTCATATTCTTCTTCATCAAAATGCTCATGAGACCTTATGCCCGCAACGCATGCGTCCCAATCTCCCTCGTGTTTAAATGCGAGATATATAAGAATGTCTCGTGGTTCGTATTTTTTCATTTCTTTTTCCTCCACCTTCATATAGAGGAGAAATCAGAAATTTTTTTAAAAAAGTTTAAGTTGGGTTTTGTAGAAGTCCTTTACAGGGGCGAAAGTCTTACGGTGAACGCCTTCGATTGGACCGTATTTATTGAGGGCTTCGATGTGGGCTTTGGTGCCATATCCCTTATGTTTTGCAAATCCATATTCAGGATATTTCTTATCAAGCTCTTCCATGTAATGGTCACGGCTGACTTTCGCTAGAATGGAGGCCGCAGCGACATTCATGCACTGCGCATCACCTTTGACCATGGCGATAACATTCTTTCCTGGAATTTTTAGTGGCATAGCGTCAGTGATGATTAAATCATAGTCAATGGAAATTTGTTCTAACGCTTTCTTCATGGCGATTTTCGTTGCCTCATAGATGTTATATTTATCAATCTCTTCTGCTGAGCAAGAAGCGATACCAAAAGATAACGCTTTTTCTTTTATTAAAGAAAAAAGAGCCTCTCTTTTCTTCTCTGTGAGTTTCTTTGAATCATTGATTAACTCATCTTCAAAAGACGCATCAAAAAGTGCGGCAGCAGCAAAAACAGGACCTGCTAAAGGGCCTCTTCCCGCTTCGTCAATGCCAACGATAAGTTTTACTGAAGAAGATAAGAATTCTTTCTCTTTATTTAGCATTAAGGTCTCTCCAAACTGATCTTTCCAAAATAGCCTTCTTGGAGGTCTTTGAAGATGCAAGAAACTGCTTTTTCGATATCGTAAACGCCGTCTTTAAGGAGGTATCCTCTGCTCTTAGCTACTTCCTCAAGGACTTTGTCAGCGTCAAGCTTTTCAAGATTTTCGATGCCGTATCTATCTTTCATGCATCCTTTGTAGTTTTCGCGGAGATACATGAAAAGGAAACGATAAAGTTCATCGCGAGGGAGTATGTCCTCTTTGATTGAACCTAATACCGCTAAACGTTTGGCGGTTAATGGCTCGGTATAGTTCATAGGGAGAATGCCAGGCGTATCGAGGAGAACGAAATCGTTTGAGAGTTTAACCCATTGCTCGCTTCTAGTAACGCCTGGTGTGTTTGCGGCTTTAGCGACACGTCTTCCAGCAAGGTTATTGATAAGGGTGCTTTTACCAACATTAGGGATACCAACAATGAGGAGTTTAAGAGGTTGTTTTCTCATCCCAAGCTTCTTCTCTTTTTCTCTTTTCTTGGCAACAAGAGGCTCGCTCATCTTAATGAGTAGATCCATGACCTTTTCGCCTCTAAGGTTTGAAGCAAAACAAACGATTCCTGCTTCGTTGAATTTACTGACCCATCTAGCGGTTGTCATTTGATCTGCTTTATCGTTCTTCGAAAGAACAAGAAGATGTGGTTTGCCTTCAATTAAGCTATGCAAAAGACCGTTTCTAGTGGAATAAGGCGCTCTAGCGTCAGCGACTTCGACGACAATGTCAGCATTCTTGACGAATGGCGCCATTTCACGAAGAGCCTTAGCCATGTGGCCAGGGAAATAATGTACGTTCTTTTGCTGCATGTTATTCATATTAATCTAAGTATAGATTATTTGGTGTTCATAGCAAAACAAAAAGGGCTCCAAAGCGAGAAAGGATGAATATCTTTGCAAAGGAACCAGAAATCATTAAAAACTATAAAAGATGTTTAGTTGTTTTTTTTGGAAAAATGCTAACATATAAAAAGAAAAGGGCAGTGACATATCATCACTATTGAGTAAAAGCATGAAAACAAAAGTATCTATTTGGCTAATCGTATCTTCCGTATTAAGTGTTATAAGTTTGCTTGTTGCCGGTTTTTTCCTTGTTCAAACTTTGATTATTGTGTTTGCGGAAAATCCTTTAGCAAATAGCTTCCCTGCTGATGGTTTTGTGCCGTTTATAGCGTTCTTCTTAATTATGGCAATGCCTCTTGCTTACCATGTGTATTTAGATATTGCTTTTTTGAAAAAACACGAAGCAGATGGAGCGTTAAGTGACAAGTATTCCAAACAAACATTTTGGTCCTCTTTGTCTTTTCTCTCACTTTTAATAATTATTGATCTCTTTCTTTTGATCGCCTTCCTTGCAAAAATCAATCTATCTATTTTTTCAATTACGTCTATTGATGAATTCGTTTTATATACTTCATGTAGCGTGCCTTACCTTATTTATTTTGCGTGCGTTTTATTCTTAAAGCGCCCTCTTCAACTTAACGGTCAAAAAGAGGAATAACGTTTACGAATATCGCGATACTCTGTGTGGCGTTTGGCTTCTCAAATAGCCTCCCATTCATGGGATGCATGTGGTGGATCATCCTTCTTTTAGGCCTAATCCTCTTATTTAGCTATTTATATCTTTTGTTACTTGGCAAGCTTAAAAAGCACACGAGCAAATAAGGCCTTTTGGTTTGTATAACACCTCACCTATTGTCATAAATATTGTTTTGTGTACCATTTGTGCTACAATATTGTTCGAGGACAGTTTATGAATCAAACAAGCAAAACACAGACGATACATGTAAGGATTTCTCCTTCCATAAAAAACGAATCCGAAAAAATCCTAGAAGAGTTAGGAGTGAACATGTCCTATGCTGTGTCTATGTTTTTGAAGCAAGTTATCATAAAAAGGGCTATACCTTTCGAAATCGAACTAGAATCAAAAGAAGAATTAAACAGAGAAGAAGAATTGGCGTTTGCAATCAATGCCACAGGCGGAAATGAGGTTCCTCCAAATCTAAAAAGGATTATTCATTTATATGCAAAAGGCGATATAGATTACGAAACTGCGTGTTTTGCCATAAACAGAAATACAAAAAAGTAAAACCGAAATCTGTAATAAATCAGCGGTTACAACGAAAAGCTCCTAACCAGCAAGTGTCGGTTAGGAGCTTTTTAATATCTGTTAGTGCTCTTTAGAACAAGCCTGAGATGTTGCCATCTTCATCGACGTCGATGTTATTGGCAGCAGGAACTTTTGGAAGTCCTGGCATTGTCATGATTTCGCCAGTCAAGGCAACGATGAAGCCTGCGCCTGCACTGACTTTGAGGTTTCTAACGGTGACCTCGAAGTTTTCTGGAGCGCCAAGCTTTGTTTGGTCATCTGAGAATGAATATTGGGTTTTTGCAACGCAGATTGGGAGATTTCCGAATCCGAGTTCTTCAAGTCTAGCAGCTTGCTTTTTTGCGGAAGCTGTAAGAACTACGCGGCTTCCACGATAGATCTTCTTAACGATTTGATCGAGTTTGTCTTCGATTGAGCCTTCGAGTTCATAGCTGAAGCTGAAGTCGTTTGATTCTTCGCAAAGGCGGACGACTTCTTTTGCAAGTTCAACGCCGCCATTACCGCCATCAGCCCAAACGGTTGAGAGTTTGACGTTAGCGCCGAGCTCTTTGCACTTTCTATCAACGAGTTCGATTTCGGCATTGGTATCGGTTGGGAAACGGTTGATAGCGACGACGCATGGAAGATGATAGACGGATTTGATGTTGTCGATGTGTCTAAGAAGGTTTGGAAGACCTTTTTCAAGGGCTTCGAGGTTTTCGTTAGCAAGTTCTGTTTTCTTTAAGCCGCCGTGCATCTTAAGGGCTCTAACGGTTGCAACCATAACGACGCAGTCAGGTTTGAGGCCTGCTAAACGGCATTTGATATCAAGGAACTTCTCAGCGCCTAAATCTGCGCCAAATCCTGCTTCTGTGACAGTAGAGTCAGCAAGTGACATAGCCATGTTTGTTGCGGTGACGGAGTTGCAGCCATGAGCGATATTCGCAAATGGGCCGCCATGGACGAAGCAAGGAGTGCCTTCAAGAGTTTGGACGAGGTTTGGTTTGATGGCGTCTTTAAGAAGAGCTGTCATAGCGCCAACTGCGTGGAGATCTTTAGCAGTGACTGGTTTGTCGTCATAAGTGTAGGCGACGATCATTCTGCCGATTCTTTCCTTGAGGTCATTGATTGAGGTTGCTAAGCAGAAGATTGCCATGACTTCACTAGCGACAGTGATATCAAAGCCATCTTCTCTTGGGGTGCCGTTGATTTTGCCGCCCAGTCCATCGACGACAAATCTAAGTTGGCGGTCATTCATATCGAGGCATCTCTTGATGACGATCTTACGTGAGTCAATGCCAAGAGGGTTACCTTGTTGGATTGAGTTATCTAAAAGAGCACAGAGAAGGTTGTTGGCTGAGGTGATAGCGTGGAAGTCACCAGTGAAGTGAAGGTTAATATCTTCCATTGGGACAACTTGAGCGTATCCGCCACCTGCAGCGCCGCCTTTGATGCCAAAGACTGGGCCAAGAGATGGTTCTCTTAAAGCTGCCATTGCGTTCTTGCCGATCTTTCTAAGACCATCGGTAAGACCGATGCTTGTTGTTGTTTTGCCTTCGCCTGCAGGAGTTGGAGTGATTGCAGTGACGAGGATGAGTTTGCCTTTCTTACGGCCTTCTTTTAAAAGGGCGTAGTCGACTTTGGCTTTGTATTTGCCATAAGGCTCAAGGTATTTGTCGTCGACTCCGGCGACTTTTGCGATTTCGAAGATATTCTTCTTTTCACACTTTTGAGCGATTTCGATGTCTGTAAGCATTCTTTATTCCTCCTAAGGTTCTTTATTTAAAGAATTCGACTGCGGACTTAAACATTTCCATGTCATATTCGCCGTAGACGTTCTTATATAATCCGTTTCCGATACGTTCGCTGTGGCCCATCTTTCCAAGAACTCTGCCATCGAATGAGGTGATACCCTCGACTGCTAAAACAGAGTTATTTGGGTTATAACGGATATCGTCGGTTGCTTCGCCATTAAGATTAACATATTGTGTAGCAATTTGACCATTCTTTGCGAGTTCTCTTACGAGTTCTTCACTTGCGAAGAAGCGGCCTTCACCATGTGATATGGCAACGTTATAGACGTCACCGACTTTGGTTCTAGCAAGCCATGGCGATTTGTTTGAGGCGATTCTTGTTCTAACAATCTTTGATTGGTGTCTAGCGATTGTGTTGAAGGTAAGGGTTGGGCAAGCTTGATCTGTATCCATGATCTTTCCAAATGGAACAAGACCAAGTTTGATTAAGGCTTGGAAGCCATTACAGATACCAAGCATCAAGCCTTCTCTATTATCAAGAAGGTCGGTAACGGCATTCTTGACTGCTTCGTTTCTGAAGAATGATGTAATGAATTTAGCGGATCCATCTGGTTCGTCGCCACCGCTGAAACCACCTGGAACGAAGATGATTTGGCTCTTCTTCACTTCTTCTGCGAAATCCATGATGGATTTGTTGAGGTGATCTGTGTCGAGGTTATTGACGACGAAGATTTTGACTGCTGCCCCTGCGTCTCTCATGACTTTGGCGGAATCGAATTCACAATTTGTTCCTGGGAAGACTGGGATAAGGACTCTTACTTCATCGTAATGTTTTGAAGCGTGGGCCTTAGCTTCCTCTTTGTAAGAGAAGGATTCATAAACCTTGTTATCTTTCTTTTCGAGGGTTGGGTAAACGCTTTCGAGTTTGCCTTCATATAAATCATCGATATCGGAGATAGCGACTTCTTCGTTTTGATAGACATACTTGTCGGTACTCGTGACTTCACCGATATAGAGGCCATCAAGTTCAACACTCGTTTCAATCATGAATGAACCATATGCATAGCCAAGGATATCTTCGAGAGTGAGTTTGTCGTTAAAGAGGAAGCCAAATCCATTACCGATTGCGGCTTTCATGACTGCTTCTATGACACCTCCAAGAGTTGGGGTGAAGCATGATTTGATATAGCCTTTGGCGTTAAGCTCTTCGACTTTCTTAAAGAGGGCTTTGAGACTTTCGACGTTTGGAAGGCCGTTAGCGTCATAAGTTGGTTTTAAGAGATAGACTTTGCTGCCTGCTTCTTTGAATTCGTTAGTGAGAACTTCGTTAACGTTTCCTGTGGTGACTGCAAAGGAGACAAGCGTTGGAGGGACATCGAGTTTCTCGAATGAGCCTGACATTGAGTCTTTGCCACCGATTGCGGCGATACCATAGTCGAGTTGGGCTTTGAAAGCGCCAAGGAGTGCGCTAAGAGGCTCGCCCCAACGTCTAGCGTCTTTCATAGGCTTCTTGAAGTATTCTTGGAAGGTGAGATAGACGTCTTCGAATTTAGCGCCTGCTGCAATAAGCTTAGAGACGCTTTCAACGACTGAAAGGTATGCGCCTTGATATGGGTTTTTCTCCATGATGAATGGGTTATAGCCCCATGACATGAAGGAACATTCGTCTGTGTGTTTTTCTTCGACCGAGATCTTGGTGACCATACATTGAACAGGTGTTCTTTGGTGCTTACCACCAAATGGCATGGTGACCGATCCTGCGCCGATGGTTGAGTCAAATCTTTCGCTTAAGCCACGCTTGGAGCAGACGTTAAGATCGCCAGCAAGAGCTTTGAGGTTTGAAGCGAAGTCCCCTTTGATTTCCTTTTTGTAATCAAGAGGCTTTGAAGCGATGATGTCGATATGCTTTTCAGCGCCGTTTGAATTAAGGAATTCACGGCTAATATCAACAATGACTTTGTCGTTCCACTTCATGACAAGACGTGGAGACTCTGTGACGACTGCAACAACTGTCGCTTCGAGGTTTTCTTTGTTTGCGATTTCTAAGAAGGCATTAACGTTTTCTGGTTCAACGACGACTGCCATTCTTTCTTGTGATTCGCTGATTGCGAGTTCAGTTCCATCAAGGCCTTCGTATTTCTTTGGAACGGCATTGAGGTTGATTGAAAGGCCATCAGCAAGCTCGCCGATAGCGACGGAAACGCCGCCAGCGCCGAAGTCGTTGCAACGTTTGATCATTTGGCAAGCTTCTTTGTTTCTAAAGAGCCTTTGGAGTTTTCTTTCTTCTGGGGCGTTACCTTTTTGGACTTCTGCGCCACAGGTTTCGACTGAGTGGGCGTTATGGGCTTTGGATGAGCCAGTAGCACCACCGACGCCATCTCTGCCAGTTCTGCCACCAAGAAGGATGACGATATCGCCATCGACTGGGCATTCACGTCTAACGT
Organism: Bacilli bacterium; assembly: GCA_024408335.1. Classification (GTDB taxonomy): domain Bacteria; phylum Bacillota_I; class Bacilli_A; order RFN20; family CAG-826; genus UBA4951. Next base: position 41,832 of record JAKSVB010000010.1, on the reverse strand, counting down.
TTTCGGCTGGGGTTGCTGCAATGACAGCACCGATTTCCATACGCTTTGCGACATATCCTGGGTGATAGATTTCATCAACGATGCCTGTTGCTAAACCGATTTGGTTACCGTATGAGGAGTAGCCAGCAGCTGCGGTTTGAACGAGCTTACGTTGTGGGAGTTTGCCTTGGATGGTTTCGTTAAGAGGAACGGTTGGATCGCCAGCGCCAGTGACACGCATTGCACCATAGACGTAGCTTCTTCCTGAAAGAGGGTCACGGATTGCGCCACCGATACAAGTTGCTGCGCCACCGAAAGGTTCGATTTCGGTTGGGTGGTTATGGGTTTCGTTCTTGAAAAGAAGGAGCCATTTTTTTGTTTCGCCATCGACTTTGACATCGATCTTGACGGTACAGGCGTTGATTTCTTCTGATTCGTCGAGTTTTTCTAAAAGGCCTCTTTTCTTAAGGACTTTGGCGGCAAGGGTGCCGATGTCCATAAGATTAACTGGCTTGGTTCTATTAAGCTCTTTGCGGCAAGCGATATATTCTTCGTATGCTTTTTGGATTTCTTCGTCTTCGAAGGAAACGTTATCGATTGTGGTTAAGAAGGTTGTGTGGCGGCAGTGATCTGACCAGTATGTGTCAATCATCTTGATTTCGGTGATTGTTGGGTCTCTTTGCTCGCTTCTAAAGTAGCTTTGGCAGAAAGCGATGTCATCAAGATCCATAGCTAAGCCGTTTTCCTTAACGAAAGCGTCAAGTTCTTCTTTGGTTTTGTTAATGAAGCCGTCAAGAGTTCTAACAGTTGTTGGGATGACGTAATTTGCTTTAAGGGTTTCTGGAAGATCTAAGCTTGCTTCTCTAGCTTCGACCGGGTTAATGACGTATTTCTTAACGGCAGCGACTTCTTCCTTAGTTAATTCGCCTTCGAGGATGTATACCTTAGCGGTTTTGATGATTGGCTTATCGATGACCGCCATGATTTGGATGCATTGAGCGGCTGAATCTGCTCTTTGATCGAATTGGCCTGGAAGATATTCGACAGCGAAAGTTAAGCCGTTTGTTTTAGGAAGATCAAAATAAACGTCATCGAGTTGAGGTTCAGAGAGAACGGTATTGACCGCTTTCTCTAAGACTTTCGCATCAATGTTTTCAAGGTCATAACGGTTAAGGATTCTAAGAGATTTGAGTCCTTTGATTCCGACAAGGTTCTTGAATTCGTTAAACAAAGCATTGGCCTCATTTTGAAGACCAGGTTTCTTTTCTACGTAAACTCTATTGACCATTATTTGCTCTCCTTTGCACTAAGCGCTCTAGCGCCGATATCGTGGCGGTAGAAACTGTTATCGAAATGGATTTTGTTAACTTTTTCGTATGAGGCTTTGATGGCGCACTTAAGGCATTCGCCAACTGATGTGACGCCTAAGACACGGCCACCATTAGTAAGAAGCTTATCGCCTTCAAGCTTTGCACCTGCGAAATAGATGTCGTCTTTGACTGATGGGTCATAGGTGATTTCAAAGCCCTTCTCATAATGGGTTGGATATCCTTTTGAAGCCATGATGACGCAGCACGAAGACTTGGAGCTAAAATTGACTTCAGTCTTATCGAGAGTTCCGTTAGTGGTTGCCATCATGATTGAAAGGAGGTCGCTTTCAAGAAGCGGAAGGACGACTTGGGTTTCTGGATCGCCAAAGCGGCAATTGTATTCAATGACCTTTGGTCCATCTTTGGTGATCATAAGGCCAAAGTAGAGACAGCCTTTGAAGGTTCTCCCTTCTTTGTTCATAGCCTCGATTGTTGGAAGGAAGATCTTTTCCATGCAAACCTTGGCTATTTCTTCAGTGTAATATGGGTTTGGAGCGATTGTGCCCATGCCGCCGGTATTGAGGCCTTCATCATTATCAAGGGCACGTTTGTGGTCCATGCTTGAGATCATTGGCTTAAGGGTTTTGCCATCGGTGAAGGAAAGGACAGAAACCTCTGGTCCTTCTAAGAATTCTTCGATGACGATGTGATCGCCTGAAGCACCAAATTGGTGATCGCTCATACAGCTAATGACGGCTTGCTTAGCTTCTTCTCTAGTAGTAGCAATGACGACGCCTTTTCCTAAAGCAAGGCCATCGGCTTTGACGACTGTTGGGATTGGACAAGTCTCAACGTAAGCAAGAGCCTTATTGACGTCATCAAAGACTTCATAGGCTGCTGTTGGGATGCCGTATTTTTTCATTAAGTCCTTTGAGAAGACTTTGCTACCTTCGATGATGGCAGCGTTCTTTCTAGGGCCAAAGCAAGGAATGCCTTCTTTTTCGAGAGCATCGACCATGCCTAAGACGAGTGGGTCATCCGGAGTGACGATGACATAATCCACTTTGTTTTCTTTTGAGAATGAGACGACACCTTCGATATCGGTTGCAGAGCCTGCAACCAAAGTAGCGTCATCTTTCATGCCGCCATTTCCTGGGTAGGCATAAATAGTTTCGACGCTTTTGTTTTCTTTGATTTTCTTGATGATGGCGTGTTCTCTGCCACCGCTTCCAACGACTAAGACCTTCATTGGTTTCTCCTAAGATTAGTGATGGAACAAACGCATTCCGGTGAATGCCATAACCATGTCGTATTTGTCAGCGCATTCGATGACGAGGTCATCTCTGATTGAGCCACCAGGTTCAGCAACATATGAGACACCTGAACGTTTCGCTCTTTCGATGTTGTCAAAGAATGGGAAGAATGCGTCGCTTCCTAAAGAGACGCCTGTGATGGTTGCAAGATAGGCTTTTTGCTCTTCAAGGGTGAATCTTTCTGGTTGGTGAGTGAAGTATTTTTGCCAATTTCCATCAGCGCAGACATCTTCTTCGTTTTGATTGATGTAGCCATCGATGACGTTATCTCTATCTGGACGCTTGATGGTTGGGAGGAATGGGAGGTTAAGAACCTTATCGTGTTGACGGAGGAAGAATGTGTCTGCCTTGGTGCCTGCTAAGCGGGTGCAGTGAATTCTTGATTGTTGACCAGCACCAACGCCGATTGCTTGGCCTTTGTAGGCATAACAAACTGAATTTGATTGGGTGTATTTGAGAGTGATAAGCGCGATGATGAGATCTTGGACTGCGCTTTCTGGGAGTTCTTTGTTTTTGGTAACGATATTTGAAAGAAGTTCGCGGTTGATTTTGAAGTTGTTTCTTCCTTGCTCGAAGGTGATGCCATAGACTTGTTTGGTTTCTTTTTCTTCTGGGACATAGGAAGGATCGATCTTGACGATGTTATAGGTACCGTTTCTCTTAGCCTTTAAGACTTCGAGAGCCTCTGGAGAATAGCTTGGAGCGATGATGCCGTCACTAACTTCACGCTTGACCATTAAAGCGGTTACAAGGTCAACTTCGTCACTGAAAGCAACCCAGTCACCGAATGAGCACATTCTGTCGGTGCCCCTTGCTCTAGCGTAAGCGCAGGCAACTGGTGATTCGTCTAAGCCTTTGACGTCATCGACGAAACATGCCTTCTTGAGTTTTTCATCAAGAGGAAGACCGATAGCGGCGCTTGTTGGAGAAACGTGTTTGAAGGAAGCACAGGCAACAAAACCAAGAGCTTCTTTGAGTTCTTTGACAAGTTGGTATGAGTTGAAGGCGTCAAGGAAGTTGATGTAGCCTGGGCGGCCATTAAGGATTTCGATTGGAAGTTCGCTTCCATTAGCCATGTAGATCTTTGATGGCTTTTGATTTGGGTTACAACCGTATTTGAGTTCGAATTCTTTCATGTAAGTTCTCCTAATTAGACTTTCAAAGTGGCGGTGATGTCTTCACCTTGGTATTTCTTGAGAAGCGGATCGACTAAATCTGCAATGAATTCAACGACTTGTGAAGAGGCTCTGCCAGTGTACTTAGCTGGGTCGAGTTCTTTTTCGATGTCTTCCTTTTTGAGGTTGAACATTGGGTCAGCGACGAGTCTATCGATGAGGTCATTTGGCTTGCCGTTCATCTTGACTTCGTAGGCTGCTGCTTGGGAATGGACACGGATTGCTTCATGGAGTTCTTGGCGGTTGCCACCACGCTTGACGGCTTCCATCATGATGTTCTCGGTTGCCATGAATGGAAGTTTTTCCATGACACGGCGGCGGATGACGTTCTCATAAACGACGAGGTTTGATGAGATGTTGATGTAGATGTTAAGGATTGCGTCAACTGCTAAGAAAGCTTCAGCAACGGAAATACGCTTGTTGGCGCTGTCATCAAGGGTTCTTTCAAACCATTGGGTGCCTGCTGTAAGACCTGGGTTAATAGAGTCGACGATGACGTATCTAGCAAGAGAAGAGATTCTTTCGCTTCTCATTGGGTTACGCTTATATGGCATTGCGGAGCTGCCGATTTGATTCTTTTCGAATGGCTCTTCAATCTCTTCAAATGATTGGAGGATACGGAGGTCATTGGAGAATTTGTATGCTGATTGGGCGAATCCTGAAAGGACGCTAAGGAAATAGCTATCGACTTTACGTGAATATGTTTGGCCAGAGACTGGGACGCATGATTCGAATCCCATATCGTTAGCGATGAGTTTCTCGAGTTCTTTGACTTTGGCTTCATCTCCAGCAAAGAGTTCCATGAATGATGCTTGGGTGCCTGTTGTACCTTTTTGACCAAGGAGCTTGAGGTTATCCATTTGATAGACGAGGTTTTCGACGTCCATGACAAGCTCGTTCATCCAAAGGGTTGCTCTCTTACCGACTGTGGTTAATTGAGCTGGTTGGAGGTGAGTGTAAGCAAGGCAAGGAAGGTCTTTGTATTTGATAGCGAACGCCTTAAGGTTAGCTAAAACTTGAGCGGCTTTCTTAAGGATGATCTTGCTTGCCTCTTTGAGGATGATGACATCGGTATTATCGCCAACATAGCAAGATGTTGCGCCAAGATGGATGATGCCTGCTGCTTTTGGGCATTGTTGACCATAAGCGTAGACGTGAGACATGACGTCATGACGGACGAGTCTTTCTCTTTCTTCGGCGACATCGTAGTTGATGTCAGTCATATGAGCTTCGAGTTCTTCGATTTGCTCATCGGTGATGTTAAGTCCTAACTTCTTTTCGCTTTTGGCTAAAGATACCCAAAGCTTTCTCCAGGTTTGGAACTTGAAATCGTTTGAGAAAACGTACTGCATCTCTTCGCTGGCGTAGCGGGTTGAGAATGGGGAAATGTATTCTTTTCTTTCTTCCATCTTTGCTTCTCCTTATTTGTTTTTATTGATAAGTCTTGTAGTGACTTCTTTAGTAACTAAATCAACGTATCTGACATAGAGCGAGATTTTGTTGTTCTCGTTTAAGCCAGTCCAGATATCGCTTGTGAATTCGTCGATGTCATTAGGGATGGCCACTCTTTCTGGTTCGCCTTGGAAGGTTGGGATTGGGTTTCCATCAGTCACATAGGTGTGGATGAAGTGTCCAAGTCCTGGGAGAGCGTCATACTCGAAATAATATCTATTGCATGATGTTCCTTTTTCGTCAGCGGACTTAAGGATCGACATCTCGTATGAGAAATCTTTTTCTTCGAATTTGAGAACGCCTGAAATACGTGGGGTGAGGTTAGGGAAATCAGGTTCGAAGGCACGAGTTTTGAGGGAGTGCTTCATGCACTTGCCTGCTTTATAGCCTTCGTAAATGGTATCGGTTTGGTCGCCGTTAGTGACGATCATCTTGTTATCGATATCTCTAACTGCGGCGTAAATGATAAGTGATGGGTCTTCCACTTTTGAAGCGTCGAATGGCTCGGTGTAGAGGACGTTATCCTTGAAGGTGAAGACTCTGTTTCTTGAGTTTTCGCTTCTGCCCATGATGAAGTAAGCAAAGGCTGCTTTTGTGCCATCAAGTGTTTTGCCGATGACGATGCCACGTCCGACATAAGGGTTGTCCTTGATGAGCTCTTTGATGTTATTAACAGCGTAGATATTCATTATTTATCCTCCAATAACTGTTTTGATACCATTTCAACCGCTTGAGGGAGAATGATCCATTCGGCTTCTTCCATGACGCGGCGTTGTAAGATTTCTGGGGTGTCACCTTCTTTAACTTCAACCGCTTTTTGGAGGAGGATCTTTCCTCCATCGGTGATTTCGTTAACGAAGTGGACTGTTGCGCCTGTGACCTTAACCCCTTTCGCTAGAGCCGCTTCATGGACGTGAAGGCCATAATAGCCGTCTCCACAGAAGGATGGGATAAGGGATGGGTGAACGTTGATGATTCTATTTGGGTATTCTTTGACGAATCTTTCAGAGAGGATCGCTAGGAATCCAGCAAGAACGATGAGGTCGATGTCTCTTTCTTTAAGAGCCTTTAAGAGAGCGTCTTCAAATGCTTCTTGGGAACCAAGTTCTTTCTTAGAGACGACAAGCGATTCGATGTTATGGTTATTCGCTCTTTCGAGGGCATAGACGTCTTTCTTATTCGAAACGACAAGAGTGACTTTGCCTGAACGAATGATTCCTTTATCGATCGAGTCAAGAATCGCCTGGAGGTTAGTTCCTCCTCCCGAAACGAAGACTGCAATGTTAGCGTATTCTTTCTTCATTGTGCTTAGAGATTGATTTCAATCTTTTCTTCTGTTTCTGATTTTTCGATGTGACCAACGACGTAAGCGTCTTCGCCATGGGCTTTTAAGATGGCAAGAGACTTTTCAACGTCCTCTGGTTTAACGATGATGGACATGCCAACACCCATATTGTAGGTATTGAACATATCTCTTTCTGGGATGTTTCCAGTTTCCTCAATGAGTTTGAAGATCGGAAGGACTTTGACGTCTTCTTTCTTGATGACGACTTTGAGTCCGTCAGGGATGGAACGAGGCATGTTCTCGTAGAAGCCACCGCCTGTGATATGTGAGATGCCTTTGACCTCGACTTCATCAAGAAGAGCGAGGACAGACTTAACGTAGATTTTGGTTGGGGTGAGGAGAGTTTCGCCAAGAGACTTGCCGCCAAGAGCTTCAAGAGGAGTCTTGATGTCAGCGTTCTCAATATCGAAGACTTTTCTAACAAGAGAGAAGCCATTTGAGTGAACGCCGCTGCTTGGAAGAGCAATCATAACGTCTCCTGCTGCCATCTTTTTGTTGTCGATGACTTTGTCTTTGTCGACGATGCCGACTGAGAAGCCTGCAAGGTCATATTCATCAACTGGGTAGAACCCTGGCATTTCAGCGGTTTCGCCACCTACGAGTTCGCTATGTGCCATGACACAGCCATCGCAGATGCCGGAAACGATGTCGGCGATCTTTTCTGGATAGTTCTTGCCACAAGCGATGTAGTCAAGGAAGAAGAGAGGTTTTGCGCCACAGCAAATGACATCATTGACACACATTGCGACACAGTCGATGCCGACGGTGTCATGCTTATCCATTAAGAAAGCCATCTTGAGTTTGGTTCCAACGCCATCTGTTCCTGAAACGAGGATTGGATGTTTGTAGCCCTCAAGGTCAAGGGTGAAAAGGCCACCGAAACCACCAATGTCGTCTGCTTTAGCTTGGACGATGGTTCTAGCGATATGAGCCTTCATGAGCTCAACGGCTTTGTAACCTGCGGTGATATCAACACCTGCTGCTGCGTATGATTCTGATTTTGAGTTTTTCATGTTTCTCTCCTCCATTTACTCTTTATCTGAGATCTTGTTTTCAAACCTTGATTTTCTGGTATCGCTTGGTATTGCCGTTGGGTAAGCCCCATCAAAGCAAGCCGTGCAACATTCGCCGCCTGCGATATCCTTAACATTCTCAATCGACAGGAACCCAAGGGAATCCGCGCCGATGATCTTCGCGATTTCCTCTACCGAATGGTGACAGGCGATGAGATTATCTTTCGAATCGATGTCCGTGCCATAGTAGCAAGGATTAAGGAAGGTCGGGGATGATATTCTCATATGGATTTCTTTGGCGCCAGCATCGCGAAGGAGCTTGATTGTCTTCTTGCTTGTCGTGCCTCTAACGATTGAGTCATCAATGACAACCACTCGCTTGCCTTTTACGACAGAAGAGACAGGGTTCAGTTTCAATTTGACTTTGTCTTCTCTATTGTCTTGGCCAGGAGCGATGAACGTACGACCAATATATTTGTTTTTGATGTATCCGATTTCATAAGGGATGCCTGATTCCTTTGAGTATCCGATTGCTGCGTCGAGTCCTGAATCCGGAACTCCGATAACGATATCAGCCTCAACAGGATGCGATTTTGCAAGGTATTCGCCTGCTTTGACTCTTGCTGAATGAACCGATATGCCGTCGATCACTGAATCAGGTCTAGCGAAGTAAACGTATTCGAAGACGCAGATGTGTTTCTTTTGCTTGCCACAATGCGTTTTGATTGAGTGGACGCCATTTTTGTCGAAGTAGACGACTTCGCCTGGAAGGACATCGCGAACGAACTTAGCGCCAACTGAGTCAAGGGCACATGTTTCGCTAGCGGCGATATAGGTGCCATCATCTCTAATCCCGAAGCAAAGAGGCCTAAAACCAAATGGATCGCGAGCGATGACGAGTTTTGTTGGTGACATTACGGCAAGAGAATAAGAACCTTTGATGGTGTACATTGCACGTTCCACCGCCTCTTCGATTGAATTCGAAGTGATTCTTTCTCTCGTGACTATATAGGATATGACCTCTGTATCTGAGGTTGTATGGAAGATTGAGCCTTGGAGTTCGAGTTGCGAACGGAGTTCCAAGGAGTTGGTGATATTGCCATTATGAGCGATGGCGATATGACCATGGATATGATTGACGACAAGAGGTTGGGCGTTGTGCCTATCCGTGGCTCCTGTAGTGCCATATCTAACGTGGCCTACAGCGATGTTTCCCTGCCCTAAGCGAGCGAGGTGACGTTCGGTGAAGACCTCCTCAACAAGACCTAAATCTTTATATCTTGAGAAGACTCCGTCATCACAAACGACGATGCCACAGGACTCTTGTCCACGGTGTTGGAGGGCGAATAAACCATAATATGCAGTTCTAGCAACGTCTTGTTTGACTGGTGAATATACTCCGAATATTCCACATTCTTCATGTAATGATGACATCTCTTTCCCTCCTTCTTCTTTGCCGACTTGTTTATTTATTGAAGGCTTCAGCGATTTCCTTATCTTTTTCGAGGGCCGCTTTTGCGCCTTCTTCTCTCATTGCTTCTAAGCGTGAAGCGAGGGCTTCGTCACTAAGAGAAATGATTTCTGCCGCTAAGATGGCTGCGTTTTTAGCGCCGTCAATGGCCACTGTCGCAACTGGGATTCCTGAAGGCATCATAACGGTTGCAAGAAGAGCGTCCATACCATCAAGGGCTGCTGATTTGCATGGGATTCCAATGACTGGAAGAGTGGTTCTTGCAGCAATTGCTCCTGCTAAATGAGCGGCCATGCCTGCTGCTGCGATAATGACTCCGAATCCGTTTGCTTTGGCGTTAGCTGCAAATTCTCCCGCTTCCTCTGGTGTTCTATGGGCTGAATAGACATGAGCCTCATAAGGAACTTCAAGGGCATCAAGTTGTTCAAATGCTTTTTTGAGGATTGGGAGATCGCTTGCGCTTCCCATGACGATTCCAACTTTCTTCATAGTGGTTTCCTTTCCGAAAAAATAAAAAGACACGCCGATAGAATACTGATAAAGATCAATTCTACGAGTGTGCCCAGACGGTCGACGTTGCTACTGAACTTATTATTGCTCCATTGCGTTAATTCGCATCTACCGTCAGTCACAATAATACTTACGTTTTTCAGTATATAAATAATATATTTTATTTATAAAAGATATTCAATCTATAGAACCTTGAAAGTGGTTTCAAAAAGAAAAAGGCACGAGCTGATAGCCGTGCCAAGTATCTATTTATCCGAATAATGGTATCTACAAGAGATGATGGTGATCGTGTTGCCTTCGACTTTATAGATAAGACGGTCTTTATCATTAATCCTTCTGCTATAAAAACCTTTCATATTTCCTGTTAGAGGCTCAGGTTTCCCAACTCCTTCCGAAGCACCGTTTCTTGATATATCTTTAAACAAATCGTTTATCTTTTTTCGGGTCTTTTTATCATTTTCGCCCCAAAAAGAATAATCATCCCACGCGTTTGGAGTGAATAAAAAATCCATTTTCTATTCCTCTTCGATAAGCTCGTGGCTTCTAGCTTCTCCGGAATTCAATTGATTTACTGATTCCATGAGCCAATCGTAATTGGCCTTTTCTTTAAGTAAATATGCGTTTTCAAGAAGATTGTTATACGCTTCTTCTGAAATGATGACGACGTTCTTGTCTTTTCTTGTGACGATTATTGTTTCGAAATCATTTGTGGCTTTGTCCATGTATGCCTTCATGTTGCCTCTGACTTGGCTGTAATTGACTGCAATCATATCGTTTCTCCTTGATGTGAAATGATTATAACGTACAGTTTATTGTACTTCAATGTTTTGCCATTAATCCTTTTGAAAGATTCAAAAACATTTTTACAAGCAAAGGAAAAGCAAAGAAATCAAAGGAATCGAGATTACCGATGTAATGGTTGAGGCGAGACAATTTGCCACCGCGTCTTCTTGGCCTTGACCAACGAGTTCTGCGAAAGTTTGGGCGATTTGAGCGACAGGCACTGCAGAAAGGATGACTAAAGTCATCTTTAGTTCAGTTGGAATTGGAAGGAAGAACACCGCAAGGAAGACAATCAATGGGAAACCAAATTGTTTCACTGCAATAACCAGATATCTAAGAGGCTCTAAGAATATCTTCTTGATGTTCATTGAACCAAGTCTCATACCTAAAGCAATCATGCATAATGGAGCGGACATCTTAGCCACAATTGTGACGCAGTTCATTAAAGGTTCGCCTGCCGTTGGGATATCGGCGATTTTTAGATTAAAGAAATACATTAATAGAGCGATAACGAATGCAATGGTTGCCGGGTTAAGAGCGATTCTTTTGATGGAGATGTATTTCTTGTCTTTGGTGATGATGAAGCACGCAACAGTCCAGCCAATGAGATTCATCGCCGTAAGGTAAATTGCGCACATTGCTGCCCCTGCCGAATAGGAAGGAAGCAAAGCTTCCATAATCGGAACGCCTAAAAATGCTTCGTTACCAAATGCGCAGCAAACTGCAGCGACCCTATATCTAACGTCTTCGTTTTTCTTCTTAAAAACTAGATACATCAAAAGGGTCATGCCTAGCATAGTGACAAGCCCAAAAACAAAAGCAATGAGTAACTCAAGCGATGTTTCTACTGAATATGAAATCTTTTGGAATGAATAGATCGTCAATAATGGAGAACAAACGTATAGAAGGATGGTCGCTATAGCTTTGGCGTGTTCACTTTTTAAGAGTTTGAAAAGAACCAAAAGAACGCCTGGGATGGCGTATAGCATCATGACTCCAACGTTAATGAGGACGGTAAAAAAGTTTTCCATAAAATTAGTATATCAAAGCATGCAATAAGGCTTTATAGCATTTATTCGAACGATCGGTCCCTGTTGATTCTTAAATATATTCAATAGGGAGGGCGTATAAGTTGTCTCTTAATTTCATTTTGTGTTCGCACCTGCAAACGATGGCTCCTGTCCCTCTTTTCTTGCCGATGTCCTTATCCAAGACAGGAAACGCTGAGGCCATTTCTGATTTTGGATTTGAGTTTTTCTTTATCTCGATCGGATATAACGTTCCGTTTTCTTCGATTATCAGATCAACCTCACATTCTTCAAAACCACTATCGACTTTGTTTTTCTTTTTGTCTTTTCCTTTGTAGTAATAAACGTAGTTACGATAATCTTTACCCTCGTTAGAGAACGACTTTAAGATTTCACCAATCGCAAACGTCTCAAAAAATGCCCCATTCATCGCTCCGTTTTCCAACGCTTTAGGAGTGGTCCATGAAGTAAGGTACGCAGCAAGCCCGGTGTCTCTAAAATAAATTTTCGGTGACTTAATGACTCTATTTAGGTGGGAGTTATAGTAAGGCTGAAGCAAGTAAACGATATCTGTTTTTTCGAGTATCCCAACCCACATTTTTACAGTGTCAACACTGACGCCTACGTCATTTGAAATATTGGTGTAATCCAAAACATTTCCAGTTCTTGCCGCAACAGAAACCAAAAAGCGATAAAAAGTCATATAATCTCTTACTTTTGTTATGTCATATACGTCTCTTTCAATGTAAGTTTTTACATAATCGCTATAAAATTCTTCCCATCCTCGCGGATTGTCATCGTACAACTCTGGGTACATTCCGTTATGTATGTATTGCCATATATCGCCGTAATTTTTTAATGTTTTCTCTCGCTTGGCGATATATTCATCATTAGGAACAAAATGTTCGTTAAAACAAACACCGGAAACCTCTCTCATCGAAAGGGTAGATAGTTCCAAAATCGAGACCATTCCTGACAAAGAATCGGACAGCCCTTTCATAAGGCTCCACTTTTGCGAGCCCGAAAAAACATAATTGAATTTTCCGCCGACTTTATCCAAAACTACCTTTGCCGACTCTATTAGCTCAGGAGCTTTTTGAATTTCGTCAATGAACAACGGCCTTTCATAGCTTTCCAAGAACAGTTGTGGGTCGTCCTTGGCGGCCAAAAGCAACGAAGGGTTTTTCAAGTTGATTCTACTTACTTCAGGAAACAAAGTGGACGTCATTGTAGTTTTACCAACTTGTCTTGCTCCGGTAATGGCGATTGATTTTGATGTTTTGGATTTGCTCAACAACACTTCTTCTATAGAACGGCGAATATAAGACATAAAAAACTCCTTTTTGACTTTTTTCGAATTCAATTCTATTTTAGTCAAAAATCTTTAACATGCAATCTCCTACGCCTATTTTAGGCGCAATTCAGCCTTATCAGTGCGAAAACTAATATATATTCCAATCGCTCCTGGTTGTTTAACTAATTCTTAAGCGAATTTAGAGGTGCTGGGATTTGGCCACCACGGTCGATGAATGTCTTTGGTGACTGACGTCTAATCGCCATGATTGGAGCGTGACCAAGAAGTCCTCCGAAATTGAGTTCTTCCCCTTCTTTTCTTCCGATTGCTGGGATGACTCTCACTGCGGTTGTTTTGGAGTTAATCATGCCAATAGCCGCTTCATCGGCGATAAGAGCGCTGATGACTTCTGGCGTAGTGTCTCCAGGGATGACAATCATATCTAAACCGACTGAGCAAACAGCTGTCATGGCTTCAAGTTTTTCGATGCAAAGAGCGCCTGATTTCGCCGCATCGATCATACCTTGATCTTCGCTAACTGGAATGAATGCGCCTGAAAGCCCGCCGACTCTGGAAGAGGCCATGACACCACCTTTTTTGACAGCGTCGTTTAATACTGCAAGGCAAGCTGTTGTTCCGACTCCACCACATTCTTCTAAGCCCATTTCTTCCAATATGTGAGCGACTGAGTCACCAATTGCTGGGGTTGGAGCAAGCGAAAGGTCAACGATGCCAAATTCAACACCGAGCATCTTCGATGCTTCTACACCGACAAGCTGACCCATTCTTGTGACTTTGAAAGCGGTCTTTTTGATGACGTCTGCGATTTCTGAAATTGAAGCGTCTTTTGGGCATTTTGCAACGGCAGCACGAACAGCACCCGGGCCACTGACACCGACATTGATAACGCAATCCGCTTCGCCGATGCCATGGAATGCGCCAGCCATGAACGGGTTATCCTCAACTGCGTTACAGAAAATAACCATCTTTGAAGCGGCAATGCATTCGTTGTCTTTAGATAGCTTTGCTGCTTCGACAACCTTTTGACCCATGATTTTGACAGCGTCAAGATTGATACCAGCGCGGGTTGAGCCAACATTAACGGAAGAGCAAACGAATGATGTTTCGTTTAAGGCTCTAGGAATTGAATCAATGAGTTCTTTGTCACCAGGAGCGAATCCTTTTTGGACTAAAGCGCTATAGCCACCAATGAAATCGATACCGATATCTTTGGCAACTTTATCTAATGTTTTCGCGTATAAGACTGGGTCTCCGCCAGAAACGCCGACAAGGATGGAAATCGGGGTTACCGAAACACGCTTGTTGACGATTGGGATACCATATTTCTTAGAGATCTCGTTTCCGACTTTTACGAGGTCCTTCGCGTATTTATATATTTTGTTATAGACCTTCTCGCATGACTTATTGATATCGTTGTCGATGCAGTCGACAAGCGAAATGCCCATAGTGATGGTTCTGACGTCGAGGTTTTCTTCCTCGATCATGCGGATGGTTTCAATAATCTCGTCTCTGTTGTTAATCATTTTCGGCACCCATTAGATTTTGTGCATGAGGTTGAAGATGTCTTCATGCATGCATTCGATTTTGAGGTTCTTTTCCTCGCCGACTTTGTGAATCTCATCAACGAAGGAAGTGAATTCGATCGTAAGGTTATCGAGGCTAACGACCATGTACATTGTGAAGAGCTCATCGATGATGGTTTGGTTGACGTCTTGGATGTTGACTTTGTATTCGGCGCATTTGGTTGCGACAGCCGCTAAAATGCCGACTGTGTCTTTGCCAACGACTGAGATGATAGCTTTCATGATAGGCTCCTTTTCCGCTCTTTTGGGGCTTTGTTCATTTAAATAATAGTCTATGAAATACCCTCACGAAAACCCCAAAAAATCAATTTTTTTGATGAAAGCACTTTCATCTTTTAAGGCGATTTTCGACCCATATAATGAGAAAGTGCAAAGCGCACAACATAAGGAGTTTATCTATGGGAGGATTTTTCGGAGTTGTCAGCAAAAGCGATTGCGTGTTTGACCTTTTTTATGGCGTTGACTACCACTCACATTTAGGAACAAGAAGAGCGGGTATGGCTGTCTGGAACGATGGCAAAATCACCAAAGCAATTCACAAGATTGAGAATTCACCTTTCAGAACCAAATTTGAAAAAGAAGCTATAGAGATGAAGGGTAACATGGGTATCGGATGTATCTCCGATTTCGATTCACAACCACTCGTTGTGAGATCAAACCATGGCACCTACGCCATCACATGCGTTGGTAAAATCAATAATGCCAAAGAGCTTGAGGAAAGATTCCTTAATAACAACTCTCACTTCCTCGAAACATCAACCGGCGACATCAATAACACCGAGCTTGTCGCTAGCATCATCAATCAAAAGAAAAACCTCATCGAAGGTTTGCAATACGTTCAAGAAGTCATTGATGGTTCAATGACCATCCTTCTTCTTAATGAAAAGGGCATCTACTGCTCAAGAGACAAATATGGCAGAACCCCTATTGTCGTTGGCAAAAAAGATGATGGCACTTACTGCGTCACCTTCGAATCCTTTGCCTTCCTCAATTTAGGCTGCACCCCATACAAAGAACTTGGTCCAGGCGAAATCGCCGTCGTCAGTGCGGAAAACGGACTTAGAACCCTCGTTGAACCAGGAAACAAGATGAGAATCTGCACCTTCCTTTGGATTTACTATGGTTATCCATCAACAGTTTACGAAGGACTCTCAGTCGAAAAGCTTAGATGCAAATGCGGTGAGTTCATCGCAAAACGCGACAACGTCAAACCGGACTCAGTCGCAGGCGTTCCTGATTCGGGCCTTGGAGCGGCAATCGGCTACTCAAACGCTTCAGGCATCCCATTCCAAAGACCATTCGTCAAATACACCCCTACTTGGCCTCGTTCATTCATGCCAACGATGCAAACAAAACGTAACCTCATCGCTCACATGAAGCTCATCCCAATCCACGACTTGATCGATGGCAAGAAACTTCTTCTCATCGATGACTCAATCGTTAGAGGCACCCAGATGAGAGAGACAACCGAATTCTTATATAAATCAGGCGCTTCGGAAGTCCACGTCCGTTCATCATGCCCACCAATCCTTTATGGCTGCAAATACCTCAACTTCTCCGCTTCAACAAGCGAGATGGAGCTCATCGCTAGACGCGCTATCTTGGCTCTTGAAGGAAACGTTGAATCTGAGACCATCAAGAAATATCTTGATGCAGATAGTAAAGAATATGCGAACATGGTTGAGTACATTAGAGAAAAGCTCAACTTCACATCTCTTGGCTTCATGAGACTTGATGACCTTAAGGAAGCAGTCGAAATGGATCCTGAAAAGATCTGCACATACTGCTGGGATGGCAGAAAATAAATTAGAAAAACAAGGCTCGTATTCATGCGAGCCTTGTTTGTGCAAGGTTATGGGTCTTCGTTAATTAACTAAGCAACCAATCCTTAAGACTAATTACTTCTATTCCTTCTTCAGTGAAATATTTTTTGATTGAGTCTTTGACGATTATCACCTTTCTAAAGTTGTCATGGATATTAAGCAAAGGTCTTTTTTCTTGCGTTAGTTTTTCTAACGTTTCCATTGTGTATGCAGATTGGATATAGAGCCTCTCTGTTTGCTTGTTACATACGAAATCCGTTTCTAACTGTTTTGTTACATAGTTGCCATTTTCGTTAGGCTCACTCGATTCAACAATGCCGACATCGACGCTATAGCCTCTATTAACAAGCTCATTGAAAATAATGTTCTCCATAATATGCGTTGGCTCTGATTGTCTGAAGTTGATAAGAGCGTTTCGTAATCCGATGTCGGTAAAATAGTACTTTAAGTTTGCTCCTATATACTTTTTCCCTTTTATATCGTATCTGCATGCTTCTTGAATCAAGAAGGAGTCTTTCATGTGTTCGATGTGATTCTTGATTGTAACATGGCCATATGTTATTCCTTCTACGCTCATAAAGGTGTTTTCTATATTCGAAGGGTTAGTGTAGGATCCTATAGAACTCGCCAAAACTTTCATTAGTTTCTCAAATGAATCGACGTCTTTTATACCATTTCTTTCCACAATATCTTTGATATACGTTTCCAAAAACAAGTCTTTCAAATATTGTTCTTTTCTTTCTGGGCTATCGATTTGCAAGGTATATGGCATGCCACCGAAGTATTGATAATCAAGATATGCGTCATCAAAAGGTTTGCCTGATGCTTCATAAAACTCTTTGAATGACAAAGGCTTGACATGGATTTGATCTCCCCTTCCTCTAAACTCGGTTATTATGTCTTTGGACAGCATTCTTGAATTGCTTCCAGTAACATAAACATCTAGGTTTTCTCGCGATAAAAAACTATTTAGCGTCATTACGAACTTATCTAAAAGTTGTATCTCATCTAACAATAGATAATACTTTCCTTCGCTTTTTGTAAGGTCATTAATATATAAAATAAATTTTTTGGAGTTGACCTTATAGTTCTTTTTTGAGTCATAAAACAAGGTGTTCTCTTCTGGCAAATATCGATCCAGCTTCATGATGTCTTCCATTTTGTCGAAGGCAAAAGAAACGATTTGAGTCTCATCACAATTCTCTTGTAACAGATGTCTTCTAAAAATGGTGTTGAGCAAATAGGACTTGCCTGACCTTCTTAACCCGGTTATGACCTTGATTAGTCCGTTATTTTTCCTCTCAATCAGCTGTTTTAGGTAATTATCTCTTTTGATTTCCATAACTCTATCTACTTTTTTTGCAAGTTCCTGCAGTTTTTGTAGATTAATTATCTCATCTTATAAAAGAAAAACAATATCTATCTACTTTTTTTGCAAGTTCTTGTGGTTTTTGTAGTTAGAAATAAAAAAGCCACATTCAGGATTTTCCTTTTGTGGCTTCAAATGTTGCTTTTTTATTAAAGAGGTTTGCCTGTTAAGAGTTCGTAACCTTGGAGATATTTGGCGATTGTCTTTTCAACAATCTCTTCTGGAAGGGTCCAGTCATGTTCATTTGACTTAAGCCAATCTCTTGCGAATTGCTTATCGAATGATGGTTGGCTCTTTCCTCTTTCATAACCTTCAAGAGGCCAGAATCTTGATGAGTCTGGGGTGAGCATTTCATCAGCGACAACGACTTCGCCATTTTCATCAAGACCGAATTCGAATTTGGTATCAGCGATGATGATGCCTTTGGTAAGAGCATAATCAGCACATTTCTTGTAAAGGGCGATGGTGTAATCCCTTAATTTTGTTGCGTATTCAAGGCCTTTGCCTGGGAATTCTTTTTCAAGGACTTCGACCGATCTTTCGAATGAGATGTTCTCATCATGATCGCCAATCTCTGCTTTGGTTGATGGGGTGTAGATTGGTTCAGGAAGCTTATCTGATTCAACTAAGCCTGCAGGAAGGGTGATGCCGCAGACTGTGCCGTTTTTTTGGTAGCTGGCCCAGCCACTTCCGGTGATGTAGCCACGGACGATGCATTCGATTGGGAGCATGGTGAGCTTTTTGCACATCATTGATCTTCCTTCATATTTGTCGTTTTGGAAGAATTCTGGCATATCTTTGACGTCGACGCTGACCATGTGGTTCTTGCAGATGTCTTTGGTGTAATCAAACCAGAATTTTGAGATTTGGGTTAAGACCTTGCCTTTGTTTGTGACAATGTTATGTAAAATGACGTCGAAGCAGCTGATGCGGTCAGTTGCGACCATAATCAAAGTGTCTCCGTTATCGTAGATCTCTCTGACTTTTCCTTCTTTGATAGGTTTCATTGTGATATCTCCATTCATATCAATTTGATTATATATAATCTTTATTTATTTCAAACATAATAGCGGTTACATAAATCGATATTTTTCGGCTGCCTTTAACAAAAAATAAAACCGCCCGACGAGCGGGCGGTTTCTAGTCACTATAAATTGATTATTTTGCTTCTGGCTTTTTGCCTTCTTTGATACGGGCAGCTTTGCCGCTGAGTCCACGCATGTAGTGGATACGAGCGCGGCGGACCTTACCATAACGGACAACTTCAATCTTGTTGATGCTTGGTGAGTTGACTGGGAAGGTTCTTTCGACGCCGATGCCTGAAGACATCTTTCTGACGACGAAGGTTTCGCTGACACCATGACCACGGCGTTGGATAACAACACCTTCGTAAACCTGGATACGTTCCTTCTTGTTTTCAACAATGCGGTAGTAGACCTTAACGGTGTCACCACTTGAGAAAGCAGGAATGTCTTCACGGATTTGTTTGGCAGTGATCTCATTGACTAAATTCATGTTCATGAGTTTTTCCTCCTATACTTAGATAATCTCTTCAGGTTCACATCAAGTGACAGATGGCGGAGCCTGCGTAGCGCATTAACGCGAGGATAATAATACACGCATACGAAGGAGACCGCAAGCAGATTTTAGCCTGTAATGTTTTTTTACTTGACACCTACCTCTAGGAAAGCTAAACTTACACCCGGAAAAGGAGATTAGAAAATTATGGTTAAAATCAGATTGGCCCGTATTGGCCGTCATAAAGACCCATTCTATCGTATTGTTGCAGCCGACAGCCGTATGGCAAGAGATGGCCGTTACATCGAACAGATTGGTACCTACGATCCAGCTCTCGGAGAAGCAGCCGCTACAATCAACGAAGAACTCGCAATGAAGTGGCTCAACAACGGCGCAGTCCCATCAGATAGCGTCCGTGCTATGTTCAGCCGCAAAGGCATCATGGCCAAATTCGCAGAAGGCAAAGCTAAGAAGGAGAGCAAGTAATGGATTACAATGCCGTAATCCACGGACTTGTCGATCCGCTTATCGAGCATCCTGACTCAATCATGGTTAGAGTGCTCCCAGGCAGCACCGAAAAAGACGTCGCCTTACTTATCGTCGCTGAAGACGATGACACCGCACGCCTCATCGGCAAGCATGGAGCGATCGCAAACGCATTACGTGAAGCAGTTGGAATTGCAGGCAAAGCCGACAATTCAAACATCAGAATTCATTTGAAATTCGAAAGCTTCAACGAAAGCCACGACGACAATGAGGGTGCCTTCTAAGGTACCCTCCTTTTTGATTATTTATGGAATACATTACACTTGGTTACATTCTTAAGCCTTTTGGACTCAAAGGTGAGGTCAGATGCAAATCGCTCACTTCTTTTGCACGCATGAGATTTAAGAAAGGGACCAACCTTTCTTTGCATAACGAAAAGACCGACGAAAGAAAAGAGGTCACCGTCAAATCGTTTAGGGATTCAGGAGATTACTATTTCCTCTCTTTTAACGAATGCGCCGACATCAACGCCGTTGAGGTTTATAACGGCTTCGCCATCGAGATGGACAAAGAGAAAGCCACACTTCCTAAAGGCTATTATCACTTCCAAGACTTAATGGGTTGCAAAGTCATAGACTTTGATAACAAAGAAAGAGTCATCGGAACAGTCATTGATGTTCTTGATTACTCAACAACAAAAACACTTCTCGTCAAAGACCAAAATGACAAGAACATCTACGTTCCTTTCAAACAGGGATTATTCGTCAAAAACATCGACCTCGAAAACAAAATCATCGAGATTTTCGTAATGGAGGGATTGCTATGAAAATCACCGTCTTAACCCTCTTCCCAGAAATGTTTTCTGGCGTCTTAGAGAACTCAATCATCAAACGTGCGATCGCTAAAGAATGCGCAGAAATTGAGATTGTTCAAATTAGAGATTTCACAACCGACAAATATGGCAGAGTCGATACCCCACCTATTGGTGGAGGAGCAGGACTCGTTCAGAAATGCCAACCAATCGTTGATGCATTAAACAAGATCAAGACCCCTACTTCCCATACCGCGCTTTTCTCTCCTAGAGGCGTAACCTACAAAGAAGAGAAGGCTAAGGAATACGCAAAACTCGATCACCTTATCTTGGTATGCGGCCATTACGAAGGAATCGACGAAAGAGTCAACGACTATGTCGATGAGCTTCTTTCCATCGGTGACTATGTCCTTACTGGTGGTGAGATCCCTGCCATGGCTGTAATCGATTCGGTTGTTCGTCTTCTTGATGGGGCCATTAGCAGCGATTCCTTAGTTGACGAATCCTTCAATGAGCCTATTCTTGAATACCCTCAATACACAGAACCATATGACTATAATGGCAGCAAGGTTCCAGACATCCTTTATAGCGGCAACCATGAAGCCATTGGCAAATGGAGAAGGAAGCAAGCTCTTCTCTTAACGAAGAAGCACCGTCCTGATCTGTTTGAGAAACTCACTCTTTCAAAACAAGACAAGAAGCTCTTAGAAGAAGCCAAAAGTTCAGAAATTCCAGATTGGGAATTAAAGGCAATCGAAAAGGGACACAAGTACATTAAATAGCAATTAGCGGTTTATTGAACCGAAAAAGCCCCGTGCCATCGGGGTTTTTTGCTATTCTTAGTTGCACTCTCGTTGCTTGAATTGTAATGGCGTTTTTCTGCGATATAATGTGGAAGAATATCTAAAAGATATTGACGCTGATCTTTTCGGAGGGCGGAAAAGGAGAACACCATGAAAACAAGAAAGAGGTTGCTCGTAATTGAACCGAGCGAACAAAATAGAGCCGTTTTAAGAGATATACTTCAAAACGAATATGACATTGTTGAAGCTTCAAATGGCCAAGAAGGCTTTGAAGTTCTTTCCTCTTCCCAAGACCACTTCTCCTTAATTCTTTTAGATTTACATATGCCAGTCATGGATGGCTATGAATTTTTAGAGCTCTTTTCAAAAGAACCAAAATTCAAAACAATTCCCGTCATCGCCACTTCAAGCGTTGACTCCGATAAAGAAGAGATTGCATGTTTCGAAAAAGGCGCTTCTGACTTGGTCAAAAAGCCATACAACCCAGAAATCCTCAAAAGACGTATCGCAAGCTTAATCCGTCTTAACGAAACATCCATTCTCTTAAACAAAGTCGAACGTGACGTCACTACCGGCGCATATAGCAAAGAATCCTTCCTTGAGTACTGCACAAACGTAATCAGAAGCGAACCAGATGGATCATATGACCTTGCCGTCATGGAAATGGAATCATTTGAAATCCTTCTCGAACGTTATGGCCGTGACAAGTGCGAAGCTTTCGCTCGTTCAATCGTCAAAAACGTCACTGCCGCTTTAGGCGATATCCTCATCGGCCGTGTCGACGATTCACAAATCGCAATGCTCCTTAAGCACATCTCATTCGAAGAACATAAGAAATTCATGGGATACTGCATGCTTGCAGATTACGAAGTCCCAATCCCTAACGTCGTCGTCAACTGCGGTGTCTATCCAAAGATCGACCGCGAGGCAAACATGAATTCAGTTTTGAAATTCGCTGCAATGCCTTTAGCAGGACTCCGCAACCACTATGGCTTATACATCGCTGAATTCGATGACGCCATGCGTAACAAAGTCGAACATCAAGCAGCCATCGTTGCATCATCACAAAAAGCTATCCAAGAAAAACAATTCAAGGTCTACTACCAACCAAAATTCGATCCTGAATCAGAATGCGTTGGAGGCGCTGAAGCCCTTGTTCGTTGGATTCACCCAGAAATGGGATTCCTTAGCCCAGCCGAATTCATCCCTCTCTTCGAAACTAACGGATTCATCTACGAAGTCGACAAATACGTTCTCGAAACCGTTTGTAGCGACCTTAGACGTTGGCTCGATGAAGATAAGACCATGATTCCTGTTTCAGTCAACATCTCACAAGCAGACTTTGACCAACCAGATCTTGCAAACATCATCACCGGCATCGTTGATAAGTATGAGTTACCTCACGCTCTCATCCACCTTGAGATCACCGAATCAGCTAACGCAAGCGACAAAGGAAAGAAGATCGAGATCATCAACGCCTTGAAGGAAAGAGAGTTCATCATTGAACTTGATGACTTCGGAACAGGTTATTCAACCTTCGCAAGCGTCGCTGAACTTCCAATCGACATCATGAAGATCGACATGAGCCTTGTCCGCAACATGTTTGAACCAAAGCATGAAGCAATCCTTAGAAGTATCATCTACACCGCTGCAAGACTTGGCTTCGACACAGTCGCAGAAGGCGTTGAAACACAAGAGCAAGCAAGCGCTCTTAAAGAAATGTGCGGCGCTAAAGTCCACCTTCTTATCCAAGGCTACTTCTATTCAAAACCTCTTCCTGTCGAAGATTACGAGAAGTACGCTTTCAAGAGCTAATAGTCAAAACTCAAAACCCAAAGGCACGATAAAGAATTCGTGCCTTTTTTCTTTGAAAAGAGGCTTCTTTTTGTTACCAAGACATTTGCTACAGTAACTATTTTTCAGTTCGTTTAGTAGCAACGCTCTTTCTCGTTGCTTTAGCGCTTTTTTAGATATATCCTAATTACTAGAGTACTGTGGATTAAGAATATTCTTAAATCTATTTATTCTGGTTTTCAATGAAAGGGCTAAATATGGAAATCAGTTTTTACGACATTAAAAAAGTAAAAGACGCTACAGGAGCGAAGCTTTTAGACTGCAAAAGCGCTCTTGAAACAACAAATGGCGATGTGGAATTCGCAATCGCTTTAATCAAAGAACAACAAGAAGAGACAGGCGCTCCAGCACCATTTGTTAGCGCACCTGTTGTTCAAGAAGTCAAACCTGCTGCACCTAGCTATGAAGAACCTACTTACGTTCAAAGCGAAGAAGAGAATGAAGAAGCAGCAAGAAGAGAATACGCTAAAAAGAACGCGGACAGAGAAGTAAGAGACAAATATTTGAAGACATTTAAAGTAGCTTTCGTAATACTTACCGTTATCGACATTGTTTTTGTCGTAGTCTTTGCTTTGTTGATTGCCATGATTAACGCACTTACCGGGGACATAATGCCTATGGAGGCCATGCTTGCCTTGTACGGTGTAATGGGTGTCTCAGCGCTATTATTGCTTTTTGCGCCATTCCTTCAAAACTCCATCAACAAAAAGAGACTTAAGAAGATCGACGAAGTTTATAACATCACCGGCTACCCATATGATGAAGTCATGAGATCATTCCTTTTCTCAGGAAGATCAATCCAACGTGCTTTGAATAACTTAGGCTACAATGGCGATCCATCAGTAGACTTCAGAGACAGAGTATCTGAGTTATATGGAAACGCTCCAGCTTCAACTGGAAGCTATGGATCAACATCAAGCTACAGCAGCCAAAGCAGCTACAAAGCACCAAAAACCTCATCCTCTACATATTCATCTTCATCCTATTCAAGCGGTGAGAAGAAGGGCAACAAAGGCGGACGTGTTGTCGCAGCAATCGTTGTTATTCTCCTTGCTCTTGTTGGTGGCGTTGCAGCGTTAGACCTCACCGGCGTTACTAACATCGCAATTTCTGAACCAGTCAACGTTTACCGTGAGATCAGAAAAGAAATTATTAAAAACGAAGAAGAAGATGGCTCTACCAATCTCAGCTTTCAACAAGCTGAATTCGTTTACGTCGCGAAAGATGCAGACAACACTTATTTCGTTGACACTTACATCTTCAAAATCAAGTACGTCGGCGAGCTTTTCGGCATGAAAGCAACTGTCACGACCTATGCTACATACAAAAAATCCAACAAGGAGATCGACGGGGGCAAATACGTTCAATCAGTATACGATAATTATTACTCCCAGATTTCAAAGTCATCCTATAAAGTGAGCGGAAAGAAAGGTTCAATCATGTTCACTTGGATCTTCTAAAGATCTCTTAACTCCTTGTGAAAACCACAAGGAGTTTTTTCTTTGCCTTTTTTGGCCTATGCGCTTCAAAACAATGAAGGTTATATAAATTACTTGCTTCTTAGGAAATCGCTTCTTAATGGCCTAAATCACTTCAAGCAAAAGAAAAAGGCATGGATAGCCATGCCTAGAAGTTTTGAATCAAACTTCCGTTTAGAAGAAGAGGCCTTCAGCTTGTTCCTTGACTGCTGATGAAGCGGTGAATGGAATACGGGTTGTGTAGCCTGCTTTAGCTGCTGCAGCTTTCTTTGCCCAACGGCTGAAGATTTGTGCGTTCCAAGATTGGATGGTGTCGTTATAGACTTCACGAGCAGCGGTGATCTCTTGTTGGAGATAGCTGTTTTGTTGCATAACGGCAGCGATGTCTTGGTGAGCCTTGAGTTCTGGGTATCTTTCTAAGACGACGTTGATGCTTCTTTCAATGTTGTTGAGTTGGGTTTGCATTTCGTTACGTGCTTCATCAACATCGGCAACGCCTGAACGTGCTTTTGCGAGGTCGACAAATGTTGATTTATCGAGATCGATTGATTTTTCTAAAAGCTTTGCAGCGTTTTGGAGGATGCTTGCGCGTTGAGCCATGTAGTTGTCAATTGTGGAAGCGTCGTGTTGAATCTTTTGTTGAAGTTGTTGGAAATAAGTCTCTGCTTTTGCTTTCTTGAATTGGTAAACGAGACCAGGAATGACAAGAAGGCACCATAAAGCGACGTTGACAAATTTGTCCATGCCGTCGAGTTCGACTTTAAGTTTCTTTGCGATAACGTGGGTATCAAGACCTTCAGTCATGACACTTGATTGATCGAGTTCATCTAATTGAGCGCTCATTTTTTAAATCTCCTTTTTTAGACTGTTTCTATTTTATCATTCTTTAGAATGTAAACAACAATTATCGCTAATCCTTGAAGAGGGCAATAAGTTCGTTATTGAGTTCTTCTTTGAAGTCCTCATCGCCTTCAAAGATAGCCATCATGCCTCTTTCGAAGTATGTTTTAAGGACATTGACCCTGCCTCCGAAACCAGTTTCTTTGTTCTTTAAATATTGGTTTCTCGTGCCTTCAACGTTAGAAATACCCATCTTTGATGATTTGTGGACCTCGTCGTATTTGATCCAGTCGACTGGGACATTATGCCATCTTCCATCGCCGCCATGGACGGAAACATAATCCGTCATCGGGGTCTCTTGGTACGACATAGCGTCGATTAAGACAACGTCACCACTGCCTCTCTTTTGAGAACTCTTAGCCTTGAGGATAAGTGGTAAATCATTTCCTGCGAGGTTAGGTCTAAAGAAAGATGGGTCAAATCCATTTGCTAAGACTTCTTGCTCGAAGGATGAGAAGTTAGAACGATATGGGGTTTCGTAAATGTATTCGTATGGCTTATGCATCTGATAGAGAGGGATGCTAAGAAGCGGCGCTAAATCGAAGAAAAGGTTCTTGATGAAGTCATCGCAGTACTTGACGAATTTGTTTCTCATGACGCTCACATCATATCCAAAGAAATAGGCTGGCGAAGACGAATAATCGAATCTTTGGGAGTGTTCGCTTCGGATGGTATTGACCATGCCGTCTTTTGTGAAATGGAAATCATCTCCGAAAGGTTCTGCGTCTTTAAGGAGCTTGATGGTGTTTTTGATGGCAAGAGGCGTGAAGAGAAGTCGGAATTCAACTTCGTTGTCACGGTTGAAAGCGCCAAATAATGCGTCAAATTCATCATTTCCAAGTTTGGTGAAGTTGCTGCTCTTCTCAAGGTCTTTTGCCTCTTTCGAGTCAAGCTTCTTGATTGTTTTCTTGATGTACCTGTCTCTTTCGCCTTGGCTCATCCTTTCAGCGTGGACAGGCTTACGAGAAAAGTGAAGATGTGGAGCGGCCTCATTACCATAAACGAGTTGAGTTAAGGTTGAATAGTATGGGGCTGGCTTAGTGACTGAAGCATGAAGAGTTTGGCTATGTTGTTGGGTTTGGGTGCGGCCATTGCTATCTCTATATGTCGTAGTCCAATAAATGGTGAGCTCGCCTGTATAAGTCTTTGGCCCGATGGTGCAATCGAGAATCTTTTCGAGGACGAATGGGTTACCTTCGATTTGTCCGCTTAAAACCTCGAGGACGCTTTGTCCAGGAGCAGTAACTTCGTTAAAACCAAATTTCTCTTTTAAGTATTGGAGTCTTTCACCCGTGAAAACAGGGTCAAGATCAATGATTGGAGTCGCCTTTTCCATGACTTTTTGTGGGATGCCCCAGTCAAAAAGGGAATTTAGAGAAGCGGCGTTTTTCTCGCAATCCGCGAGAGCGCGATTTTTATCTGATTGAGCTTTGTCCTTTGCGTCCTTTGCTTCGTTCACCTTTTTCTTGATGACGGTGAAAAGAAGGACCATGAAGAGGACGAAAAGAGCGAGAGAGACTCCTCCGACAATGAATCCAATCCAGCTGTTTTCGATGTCATTGCCTCTAGAGCCGACATAGAAACCGATGATCGTCGCAAGTCCTGTGACAACGGCAAGAAAAATCACAAAGCCTCTAAGAGCCAATACGCCACCAAGAGATTTGCTGGCGTTTGCAAGACGCTTTTCGGTATCTTTGAGGGTTCTAACAAGAGAAGCATTCTCTTCTTCGTTAACTCCGCTTTTGGTAAGGAGTTCATTAAAATATTCGGTCGCACCTTTGTGATACTGATCTTTCAGCATCCTTTCGTACATTACTTTTGGTTCAAATAGAACTTGCTTCTCTTCTGGCATTATCTCATACCTCCGAATCCGCCAAATCCGCCACCGAATCCGCCTCCTTGAGGGAAGCGACCAGATTTGCTCATTTGTTTCATTTGCTTCATCATGTCTCTTGATTGTTCCCATTTACGGATGACGCGGTTAACGTCGGCGTTTGTTTTGCCAGAGCCTTTTGCGATTCTGTTCTTTTGGGAGAACTTAAGGACTTCTGGGTGTTTTCTTTCATATGGGGTCATTGAATTGACGATGGCTTCGAAAACCTTCATTTCTTTTTCGGCTTGGCTCTTTTGCTCGTCACTGATCTTTGGCATACCAGGAATGAGCTTCATGATGCCGCCTAATGAGCCGAGTTTTTGAACCATCTTCATTTGCTTAAGCAAATCATCGAGGGTGAATTCGCCATCTAAGAACTTCTTGCTGTCTTTTTCGGCTTGCTTCTCATCGAAGACTTCTTTTGCCTTCTCGACAAGGGTAACGACGTCGCCCATGCCAAGGATTCTATCCGCCATGCGGTCTGGGTGGAAAATGTCTAAGTCTTTGAGTTTTTCACCAACGCCGGCGAACTTGATTGGAAGTCCGGTCATGTATTTGATCGAAAGAGCAGCACCGCCTTTTGCGTCGCCATCGAGTTTTGACATGATGACACCGGTTAAGCGGAGTTCTGCGTTGAATGTGTTTGTGACATTGACGGCGTCTTGACCTGCCATTGCGTCGACAAGGAGAAGAACCTCATCTGGATGGACGGCTTTATTGATGTCTTTAAGCTCATCCATGAGTTTTTCATCGATCTGGAGACGGCCTGCGGTATCGAGGATGAGAACGTCATATCCTTCGTCTGTTGCTTTGGCCACTGCTTTCTTAGCAACATCAACTGGGTTTGCTGAAACGCCCATATTAAAGAAATCGACACCGACTTGCTTAGCAATGACGCCTAACTGGTCGATAGCGGCTGGACGGTAAACGTCTAAGCCTGCAAGAAGAGGTTTCTTGCCAAGCTTTTCTTTTTCGAGGAGGGCGAGTTTACCAGCACTTGTGGTCTTACCAGCACCTTGGAGACCGACAAGCATGATGATTGTGAGTCCCTTGTTGTATTTGATTTCGCAGTTGTCTTGTCCAAGAAGTTCAACGAGTTCATCGTGACAGATCTTGATGAATTGTTGGCTTGGGTTGACGTGAAGAAGAACCTCTTGGCCAAGGGCTTTGGCTCTAACGTCTTCTGTGAAGGCTTTGACGACTTTGTAGTTAACGTCTGCTTCAAGGAGAGCGACACGGATTTCTCTAATCGCCGCATCAACGTTTGCCTCTGTGAGTTTGTCTTCTTTGCGAAGTTTCTTAAAGAGGGCGCTGAATTTGTCTGTTAATGATTCAAATGCCATATCCGTACTCCTTTAATCTTTCGATTGCTTTTTCTTTTTCTTCTTTTGTAGATGCTTCTTCGATTTCCTTTAGAAGCGACTTGATGTCTTTCTTGAGTTTTAAGAGCCCTACTGCTTTTTCGTATTCTTCAAATTTCGTGACAGTCTTCTTTAGAGCGTCATTCACCGCGCTTCGAGTGATTCCTCTATCTTCGGCGATTTCACCAAGGGAGAGATCGTGGAGGTAATAATCTTCGAAGAGGCTCTTTTGCTTATCGGTGAGTAACTCCCCGTAAGCGTCATAGTATTCGTTAATCTCCTCGCGCTTTTCTAAGATTTCGTTTTTCATTTCTTTTCGTTTCCTACAAGTAATGCGTGGAGATATTCGTCGAGATCGAATTCCGCTAAATCGGTCATGGCTTCACCTAAGCCGATGAAACGGACTGGGACGCCAAGCTCATCGCGGATTGAAAGGATGATGCCACCTTTTGAGGTGCCATCCATCTTTGTGATGACGATGCCTGAAAGGTCGTTGACCTCTTTGAAGGCTTTGGCTTGGGAAACGCCATTTTGGCCTGTTTGAGCGTCGATGATTAAGAATGTCTCGTGTGGAGCGCCTGGAATCTCACGTTCGATGACGCGTTTCATCTTTCCAAGCTCTGCCATGAGGTTGGTTTTGTTATGAAGTCTTCCTGCTGTATCGACGATCATTAAGTCGATGTTATTGTTGACCGCGTATTTAGCGCCATCGTAACAAACTGAGGCAGGGTCGCCATTTTCTAAGCCTGAGACGATTGGGCAGCCAAGTCTTTCAGCCCAGATTTTAAGCTGCGAGACTGCGCCTGCTCTAAAGGTATCGGCAGCGACAAGAAGGACTTTCTTGCCTTGTCCCATATATCTATGAGCGAGTTTGGCGATTGATGTGGTTTTGCCAACTCCATTGACGCCTTCGACTAAAAGAACGGTTGGGCCCTCGCTAGCGAAAGCTATTTCGTTGGTGATGCTTTCTCCGCCTTCAACATAGCTAACGAACATTTGGTCAATGAGTTCTTCGTTGATTTTGCTTGGTTCGGTTAAGCCTTCTTTTTGGGATTTGTCCAAAAGAGAGTCTACGAGTTTAAGAGTGAGGGATACTCCGACATCTGATTCGATGAGGATTTGCTCAAGCTCCTCAAAGTATTCGGAGTTGACCTTCTTGTAACGTTTTGAAAGGTCATCCAAACGATCGGCGAAAGCCGCTCTACTTTTGGCTAGGCCTTTTTCGTATGTTTCGTTGCTCTTTTTCTTGGAGAACTTATTTTTGAGAAATGTGATTAATCCCATAGGTAGCTCCTTTACTATTCTTCGAGAGGAATCTCAACGAACGCTCTCTTGTTAAGAGCGTCCTTGGCAGCTGCGGTTTCAGCTTCTTTTTTGCTTCTGCCATTTCCTCTTCCGAGTTCGATGTCCATAAGATAGACGCCGATTGTGTAAACCTTGTTGTTTGAAGGGCCTTCTTCTTTGATGAGGCGATAAGAGACTGTTTCTCTGCCATCTGCTTGAATTGCTTCCTGAAGTTCGCTTTTTGGGTTTTCTTCGTATTCGATCTTCGCATGGCTTATTGGCTTTTCGAAAAGGGAATATACGAAGTCATAAGCGAAATCCTTTCCTTGGTCGAGATACATCGCTCCAACGAAGGATTCGAAAATGTCTTCAAGCATCGAGAGGTTGTCTCCGATGTTGCCGATATAAGAAGGGCCGGTTCTAAGATATTCGCCAAGTCCCACGCTTAAGGCGAAGCCTGCTTCGCTTTCGGTGCGGATGAATTGGCTTTTGAGGATTGATAAGTCGCCTTGCTGCATCTCTGGATGATAACGGTAGCAAAGCTCACTTACGACCATACCCACCACTGAGTCGCCAAGGAATTCGAGTCTCTCGTAATCTTGGTGCTTTCTGTTTGAGACAGCATTAAAAGACGAGTGAGTCAAAGCGACATCGTATACGTCTTTGTTTTTGGCGTTAATGCCAAGCTTCTCAAAAAGCGGGTCGAGTCTGTGTTTCATTATTTGTTTTCGCTATCTGCTTCGAAAGCTTTCTTGATCTTGTTTGTGGTATCTCCATCGATTAAGCGATAGAGAACTTCCATGGCACTTGCAAATGACTTGCCAGTGCTATTGCCATGAGCTTTGACGACTGCGCCATTGACGCCCATAAGCATTGCGCCACCGACGTTTGATGGATCGAGTTTATCGGTAAGCATTTTGACTGCTGGTTTTGCGAATAAGTAGCCGATCTTGCAACGGAGCTTTGAAAGGAAGCCTTTCTTTAAGAGCTTACCCATTCCTTTAGCGGTGCCTTCGGTTGTCTTAAGCATGACGTTGCCAGTGAAGCCATCGCTAACGACGACGTCTGCTAAGCCTTTGAGAAGTTTGTCGCCTTCGATGTTGCCTTGGAAGTTGACTTTCTTGTCTTCTTTGAGGAGGGCATATGCTTCTTTGCCAACTGGTGAGCCTTTGCCTTCTTCGCTGCCGTTGCTTAAGAGGCAGACGCGTGGATTCTCGATGTTATAGACGGCTCTAGCGTAAACGGTTCCCATGAAAGCGAATTGAGCAAGTTCTTCAGCGGCGTTGACGTTTGATGCGCCGACATCGAGAAGGGTTGTATAGCCATCTGCTTCGATGTTAGGGAAGGCTGTTAAGAGAGCTGGTCTTTGGACGCCTGGGATCTTCTTGAGCATAAGGGTTGAAGCGCTTAAGAATGCGCCTGTAGCACCAGCAGAGATGATGCCATCAGCACCTTCTGCTTTCATGGTATTTAAGGCGACGACCATTGATGATTCTTTGCGGCGGATAACTTCTAAAGCGCCACAAGTCATTGGGACGACGTCGGTTGCATTAACGATTTTGGCGTATGGGATATCTTTAAGTTCATCTTCTTTGCCAACTAAAATGAGTTCTACATCTGGGTGTTTTGCATGGAAAAGTTCAACGCCTGGCTTGGTAGCTTCAAGACCAAGGTCGCTTCCCATCATATCAACAACAATTTTTTTCATATTAAAAAAATCTCCTATCGATAGTTAGTATAACTACCTATCGATTCTAAATCTAGGAGATTCGGTATGTTAGGAGGGAGGTTTCTGCCTCGTGTACGATCGGTTGATTGTCTAGGTAGCGAGGGTTTTGCCAAATTTCTTTGGCATCGTCTCTGGCACATTCGAAAATCTTGAAGTCGTTAATGATATTCGCAGTTAAGAAAGAAGGGAGTCCGGATTGCTTTGTTCCCATTAGTTCTCCTGGCCCTCTTAAGCGAAGATCCTCTTCTGCTATTTGGAAGCCGTCATCGGTTTTTAGAAGGACCGAAAGCTTATCGTCATCCTCGGCGTTTTCGTTAGTGAGAAGCACGCAGCTAGCCTTGCTTCCATCACGTCCTACTCTACCTCTAAGCTGATGGAGAGAAGACAAGGAAAAGTGCGATGGCGCGTAGATAATCATGAGGTTTGCTTCTTTGACGTCAATGCCAACTTCAATAAGGGAAGTGGCGACCATGATTGGGCAAATTCCAGACTTGAAGGCTAAGGTCGCAAGGTTCTTTTCTTCCTCATTCATTTGGCCATGCATCATGACTACTTTGTCGCCATAATAGTTCTTATATTTTTCATAGACCGTTAAGACGGAAGTTGAATCTTTGTCCTCCCCTCCTTCGATTTGAGGGACGACGACATAGATGCGTTTTTTGTTGGCCAAAGACTCTTCGATAAGCTTACCAACTTTCTTATCATGCTTCTTACAAAGATAAGTTTTGACTTCTCTTTTTCCTGCAGGGAATTCGGTCAAAGTGGAGACATCCAAATCGCCATAAATCGTCATGGTGAGTGTTCTAGGAATTGGGGTGGCGCTCATCAAAAGAAGATCTGCGTGCTCACCTTTATCAAGGAGAAGAGTACGCTGATTAACGCCAAATTTATGTTGCTCATCAATGATGGCAAGCCCTAATGAAGCGTAGTTGACGGACTTAGAAAATAGAGCGTGCGTTCCAACGACTATATCAGTCGTGCCATCGCCAATATCATCGATGGCCGCTCTCTTTTCTGACGGTTCCATCGCTCCAACTAGAAGGCCGACATTGACGCTTGTTCCTTCGAAGATTTTCGTTAATGTTTCATAGTGTTGCCTTGCTAAAGAATCGGTTGGAGCAAGAAGTGCTGTTTGCTGACTTCTTGTGTAGTTAGCGTATGCCGCTAAAGCAGCGACAAGGGTTTTTCCTGTGCCAACATCCCCTTGAAGAAGGCGGTACATGACACTTCCCTGATCCATATCGGAAACGCATTCATCTAGTGCCTTTCTCTGATCGCTAGAAAGAGAGAAAGGAAGGGTCTTGATGAAGGCTTCAAGTTTAGTGATATTGACGCCTCTTCTAAGGTCTTTTTTGATGGCTTTGTTTGTGGCTCTTACCTTTTGGTTTTTGAGTTCGAAAAGAAGGGCTTCTTGGTATTTGAGAGTCCTTAAAGCTTTCTTAATGTCATTGGAATTCTTTGGCTTATGGATGAGGGAATACGCTTCAAAAAGGGAACAAAGACGATACTTCTCTTTGTATCTTCCAGGTATCAAGTCATCCAAGACGCCCTTCTCCTCGGTTAGAGCCTTTTCCACTAAGCGAGAAAAGGCAAAATTTTGGATGTCATTAGGGAGGTTATATATTGGCTTAAATGCGTCTTCTGGATTGATGATTCCAGACACGATATTAATCAAAGAGATGCAGTGTCTTTTCTTATCGTAATTACCCATCAAAGTGTAGATCTCGCCTTGCTTTAGGAGCTTTCCTAAATATACGCGGTTCCACGCTTCAACAAGGTAACAATAACCTTCTTCTGTCTCAAAATAGAAACGATAAAGAATGCGTTTGGCAAACCTCATAGGGTGAGGTGCCCCACCTCTAATCTTGCCTTTAAGAACGAGTCTTTCTTTATCTTCGTATTCCACTTTTGGGGTGGTGTAATTATAGTCATCATATCTTCTAGGAATATGGCGAATGACATCGGCATAAGTAAAAATGCCCATGCTTTCTAAGGCCGCGTTCATTTTCTTAGAAGAAGTTAATTTCATGAAGATATTTTACCACAAAGAAAAAACCCGATGTTAATCGGGTTTGATCAATTAGCTTCTTGCGAGAGAAATCTTTGCAAGAGTGTTCTCACCAGTGCCTGTGATACTGACTTCAAACGCCCAACCAAGAAGGTCTTGGTTATTAAGCTCTCCAACATTGACGAATTGCTTTCCAAAGGTCTTCATATCAAAGACATCGCCGTCTTTGAATAAGTCAGATGAACCAAAGTAATTGCCATATCTGTTTTTATGGGTTGAGGTAGTGCTGTTTTTGATGAGTTGAAGCATATTGTAGTCAGCGTATGAGGAGCCAAGAACGGAGCAATATCCTTCGGCGCTGGCTGAATAATATGTATTCGTGATCATGTGATAAACGTTATCTATTGTTGGATCATTTAGAGGCGTTGTATCCCAGAAGACTTGACCTGTGAGAGTGACTCTCTTTGGTTTAACGAGTCTAGCATCAACATGCCATAAACGGATGCCGCATTCCTTAGTGCCACTTGGGTAGTAGAGCTTATAAGGATTATCTGAATCGAATTCGTTGAGTCCTGTTGGAGTGTATAACTCAAGAAGGAGGTATTCGTCGAATGGTGAGTTGATGCTATCCCAGAATGGGCTTAAAAGGATGACGTCATGGCCTTGGCTTTGGAAAGGTCTAAGGGTGATGTCACATGATGTCTTTGGGATATATGGATCGACCCAACCACAGGCTAAAGCGGTGAAAGGATCATGTGATCCGACGTTGTTATCTTGCATGGAGAAACCGCCAGCTGGGCAATATCCTCCAGAGTAATCGTAATAGTCGCTAGCGCCAAAAACGTGGCCCATCTCATGAATGAAGGTGTGGGTGTCAAGGTTGCAAGAATCCGTGTCACCGCCATAGTAGATGCTGCTACCTGTTCTTTCGTAGATTCTTTCACGTCCATACATGAAGTCGTAAGAAGCCCAGAAAATTACGTTTGTGTTTGGTGTATCAATATCTGCTTCGTTTTCAGTAAGCCAAGTGCAATAAGCCCAGAGATTGTCGAAGTTTCTTGCAGTGTATCTATAGTTTGGATTGTTAGCTAAAGATGAGTAATCTGGAGCGCCATAGATAAGCATGACGCCATCAAGGAAGCCGTTCTCGTCAAGGTCGAAATCGATTCTTTCTTTGGCGTTAGGTTGAGTGAAATACCATTCAACAGCGCGGTCAACGAGTCTATCCATGTAGTTGAGTCTTGCAACGTCGCTAGAGAATTTACCTGCTGATGTGAAGCTATCCCCGCATTCAAACCAATCGGAAACTACGCCCTCTAGATTGCATCTATTTTGTGAGAGTTCGCTGTAATAAGTTCTAACGCTTCTCCAGCCGACTTCTTCGTTCTCGCCAAAATAACAGGATTCAATATCTTGTCTAACATCTTCTCTATGAGACATGTTGATGAAGTCTGAGGAATCGGTGAACCAAACAGGGATGACCAAGAGTTTTGGGTTTCCTTGGTTTGGACAAAAATCTGATTTAGCAATGTTATGACTTCCATAGTCTTTGAAGGTGTATCTCATCTTGGTCTTAGATACTGGCTGAGACTCTGCGAAGGAATCGACAGATGTTCCTGGGGCGATTGACGAAGCAAGAGATTCAGATGATGACGCCTCACTAATTGAGGATTGACTGCTAGATGAGGTTACCTCTTTGCTTTCGCTATGTGTTGGAGTGCTTGAAAAAGAACATGAAGCTACGAGTAACCCCATGCATCCCATCAAAATTCCATTAAATAAACTCTTCTTTTTCATCTTTTAACACCTTAGTGTTAGATGCAATATATCAAATATTGACCCTCATTTCACTAAGAATATTTTTAAAAAGAAAAAAGGAGCCGGAGCTCCTTAACTTCTTTGATATTTATTCGATGCCGACTAAGAAACTATAGACAGGTTGATCGCCTCTACGGACGGTAACATCGAGATTTGGATATTGGCTTGTCATGTATTCATTGACTTCCGCTTCTTCCTCTTCGGTAATGTCTTTACCAGAGTAGATGCTAAGAGCGAATGACTCATCAGTGACCATTCCTTCAACGAGTGATTTGAGGGCTTCCATCTTGTCTTTGACACAGGCAACGATGGTCTTATCTTCCTTCATGCCCATGTAATAATCTTTGGTGACGTGGACGCCGTTGATGTCGGTGTCTTTGATTGCATAAGTGACTGATCCGCTCTTGACTAAGCCTAAGGCTTCTTTCATGGCTTCTTCGATTTCTCCAGCTTCAAGTTCTGCAGAATACTGCATCATTGAAGTGATGCCTTGTGGGATTGTCTTTGATGGGATGACGTGGACTTTGACTTCTTTGTTGTCGATGACCTCTGCTGCTTGGTTAGCTGCCATAACGATATTGCCGTTATTTGGGAGGATGAAGACGTTGTGAGCGCGAATCTCTTCGACCGCTTTAACGAAGTCTTGGGTGCTTGGGTTCATGGTTTGGCCACCGCTGACAAGATAGTCAACGCCAAGTTCCTTGAATGTTTCATCTAAGCCTGCGCCTGAGCTAACGGCGATGACGCCGAAGTCAGTCCATGGCTTTTCTTCTTTTTTGGTTTCTTTTTTGCCACGTTCGATGTTTGCCATCATATCGGTCGCAACGTCTCCGTGCTCGATATTGTGGTGTTCTTCACTCATGTTCTCGATGGTAATTGTTAAGAATTCACCGTAGTTTTGAGCGTAATTGAGCATTGAACCAGGGGTGAGAGTGTGGACGTGGACTTTGACGATATCATCATCGCGAACGAGGACGATGCTATTGCCGTGTGCGCTTAAGAATTTTTGGAAGTTTTTCTCAACGAAAGCCTTCTTGCCATCTTCTGGCTTGCCAAGTCTAAGAATGAATTGGGTGCAGTATCCGTATCCTTCTTCATCTTCGCTAAGTTGAGCACCTGCGTAGCTTGAAGGAGAGATGATTGGAGAAGATGATTCTTCTTGTGCGAGATTTGTATTTCTTTCAACGAATTGGCCATGAGCAGCTTTTGCCATGCCTTCGAAAACGATTGTAAGACCAGCACCGCCGCTATCGACGACGCCGACTTGCTTTAAGACTGGTAAAAGGTCTGGAGTGTGATCAAGTGATTTCTTTGCTTCTTCGAGAAGGATATCGAGAGCTTGTTCGATTGAGTGGGTTGGCTTAACTCTATCGACCATAGCAGCACTTGCTTCTCTGATGACTGTAAGGATTGTTCCTTCGACTGGACGCATAACGGCTTTGTAAGCTGTTTCTTTAGCGCCAGCAAAAGCAGCAGCGAATTCTTCAACGGTAAGCTTGTCTTTACCTTGGCAAGAATTGGAGAAGCCTTTGAAGATTTGGGAAGTGATGACACCACTGTTACCACGGGCTCCCATTAAAAGGCCACGGCTAAAGGATGCGCTGATGATCTCAACAGAGCTATCGTTCTTGTTTTCGATCTCTTTCGCACCGCTAGTAAGGGTAAGATTCATGTTCATGCCAGTGTCGCCATCTGGGACTGGGAAAACATTAAGTTTGTCGACTTCTGGATAATGGTTGTATAGGTTGTTTGCACCAGAGAGGAAAAGTTGTTTAAGTTCCTGACCGTTGATTGTTTTCATAATTAATTAATCTCTCGAATGTCCTGGACATAAACGTTGACTTCGAGGAACGAATCTCCGAAAGCCTTGTTTAAGTCATAGGCCACTTTCTTTTGTACTTCACGTACGACCTCAGTGATTTTAACACCGTAGGCCACGACCAAATAGACATCGACCTCGTAACCGTCTTTCTTCTTTCTGCAGTAGATGCCTTTGTCGTAATCTTCTTGTTGGAGAAGCTCGGCAAAACCACCTCTAATAAGATTGCGGTCCGCAAGTCCAACGACTCCATAGCAGCCAGTTGCAGCTTCGCCTGCAATGCCCGCGACAAAGTCCATTGATATGTTTATTTTTCCATAAGGAGTTTTTTTATCGATTGCCATTTGAGTAAGTCACCTTCTAAAGAAGGGCACCATATTATGCCATAAAAAAACGCTAAACAAAAAGAGAAAAATGCACATTGAAAAATTAATACTATTTATACAGAAAAAAGACCTATCAAAGATAGGTCTTTAAATATTACATACTTTTGAATTTTACTTTGGTTCTTTTACTGATTCAGCTAAAGCTGAGGCAAAACTACCTGCTTTTTCAAATCCATAAGGGAGAAGAATCTTGGTTGCCTTGCCATCTGCTGCCTTTGTAAGAGCCTCATAGTAGCGAAGTCTAAGGACTGCTTCATCAGCGCCTGCTGCTTTAAGAGCTTCAAGACCTGCTGCTTCTGCTTCACGGAGTCTTCTGATTGATTCAGCTTCTGCTGTTTTGGTCTTTAAGATTGATTCAGCTTCTGCTTCTGCTGCAAGGATCTTTGCTTGCTTTTCAGCGTCTGCGTTAAGGATTAATGATTGCTTCTTACCTTCAGCGACAAGAATTGCTGATTGCTTTTCACCTTCTGCGAGAAGGATCTTTTCTCTCTTTTCACGTTCTGCTCTCATTTGACGTTCCATTGATTCACGGATGTCTTGTGGAGGGAGAATGTTTTTGACTTCGACACGGTTGACTTTGATGCCCCATGGGTCAGTGGCAGCATCGAGGATTTTTCTCATCTTTTCGTTGATGATGTCACGTGATGTAAGGGTAGCATCGAGGTCGAGGTCACCGATGATGTTACGAAGAGTTGTTGCTGCTAAGTATTCAAGAGCGATGATTGGATCGT
Source organism: Bacilli bacterium (assembly GCA_024408335.1). Lineage (GTDB taxonomy): Bacteria > Bacillota_I > Bacilli_A > RFN20 > CAG-826 > UBA4951. Next base: position 3,504 of record JAKSVB010000010.1, on the reverse strand, counting down.
CGACGCCATAAGCGTAAAGTTTTGGATCTGTGACTTGGTAGAAAGTGACAGTGTCGATTTTCATTGTGACGTTATCTTTGGTGATAACTGATTGAGGTTGGAAGTCTTTGACTTGTTCCTTCATGCTGATTCTATCGACGGCTCTGTCGAAGAATGGGAGAAGGATATGAATGCCAACACCCCATGTTGCGTGATAAGCGCCGAGTCTTTCAACGATGATCTTTTCAGTTTGTTTGACGACGCGGATGTTCGCAATGACAACAAGGATTGCGATAAAAAGAACGATTGATGCTACAAGAATAGCAATTTGCCATGATTCCATTTTAAATCTCCTTTATTAATTAAGCGGTGTAACAATGAGCTTGTTTCCGCTGATGGACAACACTTTAACTTTTGTCCCTGCTTTGATTATATCACCATCTTTAGATGCAATTGCAGTCCAAATGATATTATCGACACTAACTTCACCTTTTTGAAGAGGCTCGATGTCAGAAGTGACAACACCTTTTTTGCCGCTCATTTCATCTGCGTTTGATGGAACGGTGTCCCTTTTAATCATCTTGGTGACGATTGGTCTAAGGAATGCAAGAAGTCCAAGTGAGACAACTGCGAAGACGACTGTTTCGACCCACCAGGCAACACCTGGGATAAAACTAGCGATAAGGCTAATCAAAGCACCTCCCGCAAACCAAATCGCAACGATTTCAGGTCCGACGGTTTCGATTACTAAGGCTGCGATGAATACGCAAAGCCAGATAACCCACATCCACGCTTCCATTATTCTTTTTCCTTTCCGGAGAGGATCACTAAGTGATTATTCTCCTCTTCCCATTCTGTTTCGTATTTCACAGGATCTTTTCCTAAGCTGACACCGATTGCTTTGCTGATAAACGACATAAGGTCGGTTGAGCATATTCTCGAATACGAAGGTTTGATTTTGATTTCGAGAAGGTTGTATTCGTCCATATCCCCTCTCTCCACTCTCTCTTTAGCTATTGGCTCAATTACGATGTTTTTGTTTTCATCCATCCCTACTTGAACGCGGTATGCGAATTCAAAGGGGACGCTCGCAATTTTGTTGAGAGTGATGTTAGAACTGTATAGCGTGGCCTGACCACGTTTCTCTTTTGAAGTCCACCATTCAATCATAAGGCACCTCCTTGATAATAATATACACATCTATTTAAACTAATTCAAGAAAATTCATAACTATTCTACAAGCAAGAAAAAAGCCGTTTGACTTTTGATCAAACGGCAATTTCAGGTTTAATTATTAGAATTAAGCGTTGTTGATGATAACAGCGAGGTTGCCCCAGTATTTTGAAGCATCATCAGCACCTGCGCTAGTATCGCTATAGACTGAATACTTTCTTGAACCGATGACTTTTGGACTATTTGTTGTATCAATGTCAGCATCCATCTTACAGTCAGCTTGAGTCTTTGATTCAACATTAAGGTGAGTGTTGAAGCCACCTAAGAGCATTTCGGATAAGTCACATTTAACGTAACCTTTATTTCCTCTGACTTCGACAGAAACACGGCCAGTTTCGACTTCTTTGCCATCTGCATCCTTTGTTGACGTCCATTTGTTGCTGCCTGGGGTGCCTTCAACGTCTTGACGATAGAAATACCATGATTGACCAGCGCCGTCTCCGGTAACTCTGCCGATAGCGTTGTTGTTGCCATTAGTTTGGAATTGGAGGAATGGCTTATAGGTATTGAAGGTAGCGGCATCAACGTTCATTTCGCCACCGATAAAGAGATATGGCTTGTGATCTGTTTCGCCTTCTTCAAAGAATGCTTCGGTTAATGCCATAGGAGCAGCTTTGTCGAGGATGAGAGCGTTGACGTCTGAACGGATGTACATCTTGAATCCAGCGCCTGTAACTTTGGTTCCACCAAACATTGCGCCTTCACCGCCATTTGTGCCAGCAAAGAGTTCCATGAGGTTGGTGTATTGGCCTTTGATACCGGCATAGATTTCATAAGCGCCTGCTTCAAGAGTGGTGATTGCTGAGAGATCGAATGTGACTTCGAATGATCCGTTAGCAGCAACAACTGGTGCGACTTTGTAATCAGCATCAGCTGGTGTAGCTGAGCCAACAACCCAATCGGTCTTTGTGTCAACGCCAGTGACTTCGACGTGTTTGAGACCAAAAGCAAATTTCATTTCGTCAGCGGTATAGTTGCTGATTGATCCTTTGACGACTGCGCCGACTTTACCGTTTGAATCTTTAGTAAGATCGACAGTTGACATGCTGAAAGTCTTAGCTGGAGCTCTGCTTGTGCTAGATGCAGCTGGTTTTGATGACTTTGCAGAAGTTTTTGATGATGTTGAAGCACCTCCGTCACAGGAAGTTAAGCCCATGATAAGAGGAAGAGCAAAAACAAATAATTTGTTAAATTTCATAATTTTTCCTTTCTTGGATAAGAGCAAAAAAGATAAGTAGCTCTTATTTGCTTTGTTTATTAAAATTTATCACACGGTATCGAAGAAATCAAAGCCTTTCAATACAGGTTGTTTTATTAATTCTCGTTTTGCTATAAGAAAAAAGGATACCGCCAGAAAGCGATATCCTTGCTAAATATAGGCCTATAAAAGAAAAAGCCCAGCAGCGCGCTATCTTCCCTGACCTCTCGGCCATAGTATTGTCGCCACTACAGTGCTTAACTTCTGTGTTCGGGATGGGAACAGGTGTGACCACTGTGCCAATGCCGCCAGACTTTTTCTATGCTCTATGTTCTTTGAACACTGGATACTATCAATCAACACATTCTTCTATCTATTTTGTAATCAAGCGACTTAGCTTACTCATCTATAATTATATAGAATAGTGAAATTAAGTCCTCGTGCTATTAGTATTGGTCTCCTGAACACTTCACAGTGCTTACAGATCCAACCTATCAACCTCCTCGCTTAGGAGGGCACTTACTTCTTGCGAATGGGAAGTCTAATCTTAGGGCGAGCTTCACGCTTAGATGCTTTCAGCGTTTATCTCTTCCGAGGGTAGCTACCCGGCCATGCCGCTGGCGCGACAACCGATATACCAGTGCCTCGTTAATCCCGGTCCTCTCGTACTAGGGACTAGACCCTTCAAACTTCCTACGCCCACGACAGATAGGGACCAAACTGTCTCACGACGTTTTGAACCCAGCTCGCGTACCACTTTAATTGGCGAACAGCCAAACCCTTGGAAGGTACTTCCCCTCCAGGATGTGATGGGCCGACATCGAGGTGCCAAACCTGGTCGTCGATGTGAACTCTTGGACCAGATCAGCCTGTTATCCCCAGGGTAGCTTTTATCCGTTAAGTTACGGCCCTTCCATTCGGGACCGCAAGATCACTTTGTCCGACTTTCGTCCCTGTTCGACTTGTAAGTCTCGCAGTCAAGCTCGTTTATGCCAATGCACTCGATGCATGATTTCCAACCATGCTGAACGAACCTTAGAGCGCCTCCGTTACTTTTTGGGAGGCGACCGCCCCAGTCAAACTGCCCGCCTAAC
>JAKSVB010000001.1 GCA_024408335.1 Bacilli bacterium | reverse complement strand
CCACCAACATCGAGGTTCTAAATGTAAACTACAGGTCGCGTTTATAATTATAGGTTGTTTATACCATATTCGTACTATTTGTCCTTATGGTTCAAAGGCAACCATCTTGTATGGGTTCGCTTTCGGCAGAAAAACCTTGTTCATTGACGATTTTGTTGTAGATGTGAAAAGTAGGTGCAGTGACGTTGGTACAGAACTCTATAATTTCATCAAAGCGTTTGCTAAGAGCAGTGGATGTACAGCCTTGAGCCTTCATGTATGGGAAGGGAATGATTCTAAGATTCGCTTTTTACGAAAAGAACGGGTTGAAGCCTCAGCAATTCGTCATGGAAGATATTTTCTAATTACTTTTTAAACATTGGATATATAATAATACCCATGAACTTGGATTACACAATTTTCTCTGTTGAAGATGATTCTGAGATTGCAGACGTTATTAGACTTGCCTTAAAGGGGCAGGGATTTGATGTGTTTTCATTTGGCTCTGGGGAAGAGTTTTTAGGGGCGATCAAACTTAAGAAACCTAATATGGTCCTTCTTGATTTGATGCTTCCTGGAATTCAAGGAATCGAAGTGCTCAAGAAAATCAGAGAAGATTCGGAACTTAGTGATGTGGTTGTTGTTATTATATCCGCTAAATCGATGGTTCAAGATCGAATCGAAGGCTTGGATTTAGGCGCTGATGATTACATACCAAAGCCTTTTGATATTAATGAGCTTACATCTAGGATCAACGCTCATTACAGAAGACACATCAAATCAAACATAAATACATCTGATAATGTAATCTCCATTGGATTACGTTCTTTAGACGTCGGCAATAGAGTGGTTAGATACGACGGTAAAATAGTTGATTTGACACCTAGCGAATATAAAGTGGCCGAGATGCTTTTCATGGGCAGGGGTAAGGCGGTCAGCAAAAATGATATTGCTTCAGCAATATACGGGGAGAATCAAGACCCAGAAAGACTTAAGAAGCAGCATAGAACCATAGATATGCACATAAAGTCGATCAGGGAAAAACTCTTTGATGTTAACAAAGATTTCATCAAAACCGTTTTCAATGTCGGATACACGATTGATTAATGGATAAAAAACGTTTCTTAATTAAGAACTTAATAATATCGCTCACGGTATTTCTGGTTTATTGGGTTACCTCTGTATTTTTCTATGGAACATCCACTAGAAGTGACAGAAATGAAACCGCAATGCTCGCGGATAATATCGTCATGCGTCTTGATGACGGAAATGAGGATATAAGTACCTTCTGTCTAGCGACAAAAGATTCGGAATTCATGCACATAACATTCTATGACGTTGGTATATCCTCCCCGACATACGACAATCATGAAACGGGGTTGCCCGTTGATCCCGACTTCAATAGCGAGAGAAATGTCGTCACTATGAAAAACGATAAAGCTCTTAAATCTGATGCCTTTGTTATTTATAGAGAATGTAAGAAGAGGACGCTTGTGGTAAGAGTTGCTAAGGCCGTTTCTACCGGATATGTTGTCGCAAAAAACCTTGCTCTTTACGGTAGCATTGTTGTTTTCCTCTTGTGTGCAGCGGCATATGTCGGCTCATATTTCCAATTCAAACGTTCACTCATACCTCTTAAGCAGCAGATATTGAAACTCCAGGAAATAACCCAGGCAAATCCATCCGGAGAATATCGCGACGATATCTCTTATCTCGCTTTCATATTAAGGGATTCGCGACATAAGCTTGTTAAGCAGCTTGAAGAAACTCGAATCTCAAACCAGAAACTCGATTTCATATTGGATTCATTCTCTCAAGGCCTTGTTGTTTTGGATGGAAACTACAAAGTAGTTATGATTAATGAGGCCGCTCTCAATATATTTAATTTTGAGAGAGAGGATGTTCAAGGAAGACATTTCGACACTCTATCAACCCCACCTAACATCACTTCGAATTTCTCCATGGTCATCCAGATGAATAAAGGGATAGATTTTGTTGAGAAAATTGATGGTCGTTATTACCAATGCGTTATAAACCCTATCCAATATCAATGGGCTAAATCAATCGTTAAAGAGGATAAGAGTGGCGCTTCGCTTTTGATGGTAGACATTACTGAAGACTATAATTCATCAAAGATGAAGAAAGAATTCTTCGCTAACGCTAGCCACGAGCTTAAGAGCCCTTTAACAACGACGATCGGTTATCTCCAACTCATTGAGAACGGAACCATAAGCGATGAGGAAGAAGTAAATAACGCCATTAATAAGTGCGTCGCTAACTCAAGCAGAATGAACAAAATCATATCCGATATGTTGACGCTATCTTCATTAGAAAGAGAATCTCTTAGACCGGTTGAGGAAGTAGATGTCTATTCTCTTACTGAATCAGTCGTTGACGCTTTAAGATTTCAGGCTGAAGAAAAAGGTATATCCATTGAGCAAACAGGTGAATCGTTCGGGTTTAAAATTAACGCTGAAGACTTCGACCGCTTGATCAAAAACATCGTTGAGAACGCCATCAAATACAACAAAGAAAATGGGTCTGTAACCATCTCCTTTTCAAGAAGTGACAGAACCATTGTCATTAAAGATACCGGAATTGGCATTGCAAGCGAGAATCAAGCCCGCATATTCGAAAGGTTTTTCCGAGTTGATAAGGCAAGAAGCCGCAAAAATGGCGGTACGGGTCTAGGCCTTGCAATTGTTAAGCACATTTGCAACTACTATGACATAACCCTTGAGCTAGAATCGCAACTCGATGTTGGAACTACATTCCGCATCACATTCCCTGAGTAAAGTAGCTCTTGATTAATTTCTCGAGCCTTGATTCGATTGACAAGGCTCTTTCTTTATCGTCCGATTTTATTGAGATGTACACCTTTAAATTAGGCTCGGTTCCTGATGGCCTTATTATCAAAGAATATCCGCCTGTCAAGAAAAGCTTAATGACATTGGATTTTGGTAATCCATCAACGCCTTTTTGATAATCTATCTTCTTCTCGATTGGGAGATTGCAGAAACGTCCTTCCACAACCCTGAAAGCATCGACTATTCCATTCATGGAATCCATGCCTTTTGGTCCTTCAAACTCATATGAGTGAAGAGTGTTCAAGCAATAACCGTATTCTTTCCAAACCTCATGTTTTCTCACTTTAAAGGTTGGACACATGGCAAGCAACCCGAATGAAGCGTGAGCAGGCACCTCGTATTTTGCATATTTCAAAACATCCAGAGCTTTGCTTATGTGAAGCTCTCTAGGTTTACCGCCCCCTCCAAGGCGACCATAGTCATATAATCGATAGGTTACGTTTGATGATTGATGAATCTCTGCGACCAAACAACCTTTTCCTATCGCATGCACAGTTCCGGCTTCGATGAAGAATGAATCTCCTAGCTTTACATATATCTTATTCAACAGCTCCTCGATCGCGTTGCTTTCTATTCTCTTTTTTACTTCTTCTCTGTCGGTATCTTCTTTCCATCCGATATATATGAGAGCCCCTGGTTTAGCTGAGACTATATACCACATCTCATCTTTGCCGTTGTCATTCTCCACCTTCCTAGCGTACTCATCATCAGGGTGCACTTGGATTGAGAGATTATCACCCGCATCTATATATTTTATTAATAGAGGAAACGGTTTCGTTGGATTATAGTCAGTGCCAAGCGACTTAGCACTTAATGAAGAGATGTACTGATCGAAAGGAGTGCCATCTTCCAAGGCGAAAACGTCTTCCCTTGCTTAAATGACCCAAGCTCAGCATGGTGGAATGATGCTTCAAAGGGTAACGCAGTTGTCGAAACCCCAAGCTTCATCGGTCCTATGTATAACAGAGTCGCAGGCTTCATCAACACACAGATTTCAAAGAAGAAATAAATCTATGATTTAGCTAGCAGGTCGGGGCGAATTCGTTCCGACCTCGCTTTATTTAAATAGATAAAGAAAGGAGAACAGTATGGATAATGAATCGGTCAAACAGCCAGGCGGTTTTGGCAAAAAACTCAAACGCGGCTGGAACACTGTTTGGACTTTCCTTTCCAATCCAGCAAATTCCATCTTAGTCTCTTTCGGAATCTTGCTATTAATATTCAATATCACTCCAATCGTCTCAGTTCTTCAAGACGCCTTCACGGTTCATAAAATGGAATTCGTTCCGGCACACGCGGATGACTGGGTCGGATTGCCGGCAGGTTCATTCACCTTCTACCACTGGTTTGAGGTATTTGGATCTGAAACATCAGAAGGCTTCTTCTGGAGACCATTAGGAAACTCATTGCTCGTTTCCATCATGTCATGCGCTTTCGCGATTGTATTCGGCGGTGGCGCAGCGTTCTTGATCTGCAGAACCAACATGCCTTTCAAGAAGTTCATCTCAACAGTCTTCATCTTCCCATACATCATGCCACAGTGGACACTGGCCTTATTCTGGAAGAACTTCTTCATCTCAACTAATTGCGGCGCGCTAGGATATGTTGGTGAGCTTCAAAAACTCACATCGATAGCGATGCCACAGTGGTGGGTATTCGGACCATTCCCAATCTCGATTGTCCTTGGTTTGCATTACGCGCCATTCGCCTACATTTTAATGGGCGGCGTCCTTAGAAACATGGATTCCAACCTAGAAGAGGCGGCAACGATTCTCAACATCCCAAAGTGGAAGACATTCTTCAAAGTCACCATCCCTATGTTGACTCCTGCCATCCTCTCAACAATCTTGCTCGTCTTCTCGGCAGCAATCTCATCTTATCCAGTCGCTCAGACATTAGGTACTCCTGTTAACTATTTCGTTCTTGCGGTACAAATGAAGAAAATGATCGAAGGAAGCTCTGGGGCAATGATTGGACAGGGATCAATCGTATCAATAGTTCTCATCTTGATGGGCGTCCTCATCCTCATCTTCAACCAGAGAGCTACCGGTGGAAGAAAGCAGTACACAACAGTCTCCGGTAAGGCAGGACAGGCTTCAAAGAACAACCTCGGCAAAGTTGGCAAGTGGGTTGTTGGATCCTTATTCTCAATCCTTGTTGTCTTCTTCTGCATCGGTCCTATGCTTTCGTTCTTATTCGAGTCAATGCTCCCTAACCCAGGCGACTATTCAAACGGATTAACAACTTATTATTGGACATCAAAAGATGTCATTAGAAACGACTTGCACGGCGTCTTCCATGAGCCAAAACTCTGGGAAGCCTTGAAGGGATCAATTCTTCTCTCAATCTCCTGCGCTCTTCTTGCAGGTACAGTTGGCCTCTTAATCGGATATGCAGTTGCTAAGAAGCGCAAATCAAAACTTGCTCAGGGTGTTAACGGACTTGCGTTCTTCCCATATTTAATCCCATCAGTCTCATTATCAGCCATCTTCTTCCTCTTATCACTCCAGGTTAAGTGGCTATATAAGCTCCCATTCCTCGTCTGCATTATCTTGGGTCTCATTAAATACATCCCATTCGCATCCAGATCATCTCTTAATGCGATGATGCAGCTCTCAAACGAGATTGAAGAAGCCGCCGTCATCCAGAATGTACCTTGGTGGAAGAGAATGTTGCGCATTGTCTTCCCAATCCAGAAGAGTGCGTTCTTATCCGGTTATCTCCTCCCATTCATCTCATGTATGAGAGAGCTTAACCTCTTCATCTTCATCGGCTCAGGAACCATGCTCTTAACAAGATTCATGTACTTCCTTGAAGATACTGGCATTTCAGCACTTGAGAATGCCGCAAACTTAATACTCGTCGTTATCATCCTTGTCGTTAACTGGTTGGTCAACATATTGACCGGTGCCTCAATCGATAAGGGAGTTGGAGGTAAATAATCATGCCAAAAATCGAATTAATAAACGTCACAAAAAGATGGAATGATTTCTATGCTGTAGATAACATGAATCTTGTGCTTCCAGATCAATCCTTCATCACATTGTTAGGCCCTTCTGGATGCGGTAAAACAACAACCTTGAGAATGATTGCTGGTTTAGAAACGCCTACAACTGGCAAAATCATCATTAACGGTGAAACTGTCTTCGATTCTGAAGAAGGAATCAACGTGTCCGCTAATAATAGACATGTCGGTTTCTTGTTCCAGAACTATGCATTATGGCCACACATGACGGTCTATAAGAACATTCAGTTCGGTTTATCAAACGTCGACCAAGAGATGCCTGTCCACGCTTCTGAATATGAAAGATGCGTCAAGATGGCAGACATCGTGAAGGAAAAGACGAAAATCATAGGCCTCGTCAGAAACGCATTGGACAAAAAAGGAAAAATCGTTGAAGATAAAGCACTCCTTAACCTCATCGATAACCTTGAGATTTCCATGTATTCTGCAAAGGAACTGTACGCTCTTGTTGCAAAAGGAACGGTAAAAGAGGCAGAAGCTAAACTTGAATCCTCCATTGAAACATACAAGGTTGCAGCGGATGCCGAGCTCCAGAAAATTGAGAGCAAAGGCTTCGAAGTCGATGCAGATTACGACCTCGTTAAGGACGGAAAGAAAGTCATCAAAAAGAGAAAACTCGACAAAGAGGAAATCGATTTGAGACTTCGCCGTTCAGCTCGTATCGTTAAAGTTGGCGAGTTCATGGACAGATATCCAAATGAGTTATCAGGCGGACAGCAGCAGCGTGTTGCAATCGCCCGTACACTTGCGCCTGGACCAAAAGTTCTTTTCATGGATGAGCCTTTATCAAACCTCGATGCCAAATTGAGACTTGAGATGAGATCCGAGTTAAAGAGACTCCATCATGATACAGGCGCTACATTCATCTATGTTACCCATGATCAGCTCGAGGCTATGACCCTTGCTACCCACATTTGCTTGATCAATAATGGCGTAGTTCAGCAGTACGATGCCCCGTTAGACGTATATAAGAGACCTAATAACCTATTCGTTGCAGACTTCGTTGGAAACCCAGCAATCAACTTCGTCAACGTCAAAGCGAACCAGGACGATAAGGGTATTCATGTGAGCTTATTCGACGGAATGGTTAAAGGAACATTCATCCCTAACACATATGTCGATTTGAAGAAGTTCAGAGAAGATGCAGATAGAGAAACTGACGAAGCTAAAGCGGCTTATCAGGAGAAGATCCAGGATAAGCACTATGTTGTCAAAGGCAACGCTGACAAGGCTTTCAATTATCAGATTCCTACAATAAACGGCACGATCGATGAAAGAGACACAAAGGAGATTGCAGATGACGACTTTGTCATTGGAATAAGACCTGAGTTCTTGAGAATCGACGACGATGGTAAGCTCGATACCGAAGTTTATTCCGCAATGCCATCTGGTATGGAAACAACGGTTAAGCTCCGCGTCGGCGAATACATCGTTACATCAGTCGTCTTCGGAGGCGTGGACTACAAAGTCAACGCTAAGGCAAAAGTCAATGTCGTCGGAAAAGAGATTGTCTTGTTCGATAGAAAATCTCAGAAGCTCATCGCGTTAGGCGAATTGAAGTTAGACTAAAAATGAAGGACTCGAGAGAATCGAGTCCTTTTTGCTAGTTTTTAAATGAATGAATAGGTGCTGGGTTTTGCCCTTTCTAGAGACGAAATCCTCGCAACCATAGGAATTAACCTTCATTATTGGCGCTTCACCGAGCAATCCGCCGAAAACGGCCTTTTCTCCAAGTCCTTTGCCATAGACAGGGATAAGTCTAGCGGCAGTGGTCTTGTTGTTTATCATGCCAAGCGCCACCTCATCTGCGATTATGCCAGCGATTGATGAGTCAGGTGTATCTCCAGGAATGGCTATCATATCCAATCCAACAGAGCATACGCAAGTCATCGCCTCGAGTTTCTCAAGAGTCAACGCTCCGCATTCAGCAGCCTCAATCCTCGCGTGGTCTTCGGATACTGGAATGAAGGGGCCGGATAAGCCGCCAACTGAGGATTCCTTTTAGTAAGTGGTTACTGTCTATGCCTCTAACCCTGTCATATTTGTATCTATCTAGAAGTTCTTTGGCTTTGATAAACACTTCATGGTCAACGATTCTAGGCAATGCTTCATTTTCTCCTTAAATATCGTGTCATCAGGCGCATCAGACAAATAAAAAACCTGCCCTGAACGATAGCTCATAAGCAGGTAATATTGAAAATTTATCCCTATATATAGGGATAATGTAGAAAAAAGCACAGATTTTGTTCTGTGCTTGTTTACGCTTGAACCGCCCCACTATTACTAGTGAAGCGGGTATTTTTTGATTGGTGGAGCCGGCGAGAGTCGAACTCGCGTCCGAAGGATCTCCAACGAGGACGCCTACAGTTTAGGCTTCATCGTTGTTTAACCTAACACTTTGACGAAGTCAGAGAGTGTTAAGCGATACCAATTGAGTTTCGCTCTTTCCCCCTGGTCAAGGGTACGGAACTATTTCCTCTGTATGATGCCCGAAACACTTATGAGGAACCAGATAAGCGAAGGACACGCTGCTCCTGAATCTGTGTCAGGAACCCCTCAGGGTACTAAATTAAGCGCAAGCGTATGAACCACGCATTGAAGCACGGTTCATATGGATATAACTGTTGTCAGTTATTGGTTTTTGATCTTTAGGTTTATCAGACCACTGCAATCCAGGCCAGATCAATCCCCCGTCAAAACCGGAACGACCCCACAAAAGAACAATGCCTAACATCGGTTAGGTGAGAGAAAGTATATCTTCTTTTTAGCTTTAAGCAACAACTTTCTCTCAATAGTATAAACCTTTAAAAGGTTTTTGAATTGTATAAATACCAACTTTGTTGTAGTATCTCTATGCAAAAAGCAGGTACAAAAATGGCAAAAAGAAAAATTAAAGCAACAACCGTGTCTAAAAAAGACGCTAATAAAAAACAAAAATCAGGCTTTTTGAAAAGCATTGGATTCTTCTTCTCAACTCTTTTCTCAAACCCAAACTGTGTCGAAGGAAGAAAGAAGCCTTGGTACACAGCCTTAATCGTCGCTATCGCTAGCTGTTTCGTTGCAACCCTCGCAACAATGGTCAACTACTTTAGCCGCAGTGGAGCAGCTTTCTTTGATCTCCCAAACTATTCTCTCGATACATCACTTACCGATTTCGAAAAAGCACTTGATGACAATGGCGTCTCAATGAAAATCGAAAATGGCAAAATGAGCGTTAACGCTGAAGAATGGAAAAAGGTCTGTAAAGACAATGAAGGCAACCAAAAGAACTTCTATGGCCACTACTACACCGTTAACAAAGTCACTCTCAAACAAGAAAGCGGCGCTGCAAGCGATGCTCTTCCAACCGTTCCAACTTCAGAAACCATTACCTACTGCGATTTAGCCGTCTACTTCGTTGATAATACAACTCTTGCTGGCAAAACAACTTACCAATATGCAGCAGAAGTCATTCTTAAAGGTGAAGATCCAAACTTCTCAATCTTAGCTAATACAACCAGCAAAGATTTCGCAACCAACTTAATCGTCTTTGGTGAAAACGAATTCTCTGCTTTCAAGAAACCAGCAGGAACCGAAACAGTCAATAGCGCCATCAATGGAAAATACGACTTCGGAGTCAACTTCGATCTCAAGGATCTTTATAAGCAAAATATGAAGGGACACGCATATGACAGCAACGCCATGACAGCCGCACGTCGTGCTGATGTCCTTGCTTCATACAAATTGTTCTTCGCTGCTGCATATGAAAGCACAAAGACAATCATGGCTTGGCAATACACAGGAATTGCTTATGCAATCAACTTCGGCTTAGTCTTCCTCTTTGGTCTTATGATTTACCTCATGACCAGAGGCAAGAACAACCCATTCCGCGAATACAAATTCATCGACGGCCTCAAGATCTCAGCTTGGGCAAGTATCACTCCAGCTCTCTTAGCCCTTCTTGGATTCTTACCATTCTTTGCTTCATTCAGCATGTTCATCTTCCTCTTCTTAATGGGTATGAGAATCATGTGGATGAGCACCAGAACTCTCCGTCCATATCTTCCACAACAACAATAACGAAGACAAAAAGAATAGCGCACCAAACGGTGCGCTTTTTTAGTCTCCGTAATCGCTTCCGCGACTCTTATCTTCGACGTATATATTTAATGGATCAGTGATATCGTGAATCTCTCTGTATAGATAATCATCTTTGTGGACGAATGGCATTTCGAAGTCACCGGTGAAGATGAGCTTTTCGTTCTTCTTAACAAGTTCATCGATTGCAGCGAGGATCTCATTAAAGCGTTCTTCTCTCTTTTCCTTAAAGCCTTGAAGCCCTACATAGAACCAAGGTTCGATGAAGAAGATATGTCCTTCTTCCGTTTGGTATGCGTTGCAAAGAGGGTAATCTTTGTCGACATAAGGTTTGTATTTGTTAAACTCTGGATAAATCATGTTTCTTATTGTACTCAAATATTCTATTTGTGATAAGGCTCATTATGAAGAATTTTGAATGAGCGGTAGATTTGCTCAAGAAGGATGATTCTTGTCATTTGGTGAGTAAACGTCATTCTTGAGAGAGTAAGCGAAGCGTTTCCTCTCTTCCTCATCTCAGCAGATAGTCCAAGCGATCCGCCTATAACAAAGGTTATAGAAGATCCACCTGCAGCAAACCATTTCTCAACTTTCTTGGAAAGCTCAACGGAATCTGGTTCATCTTTGGAAAGGTCGAGAAGAACAACAAACTCACTAGGTTTGATCTTAGCAAGAAGCTTAGCGTTCTCTTTGTTCTTAACTTCTTCCATCTCAGCAAGGGAAGCGTCTTTTGAACTTGGAAGATCGTCAATCTCCTCTACTTCGACTTTTGCATAAGGTTGGAGACGCTTAAGATATTCGCTTTCGGCGTCTTTCCAGTATTTCTCTTTTAAGTGTCCAACCACTAGAAGCCTGATTTTCATTCGTCTCCTCCTTTTGTCATTTCGTGTTGTTTTAAGCAAACAAGCTTAATCCCTGCAAGATCCTTCTCTTTTCTTAGAAAGGTCTTCTTATATGATTCTAAAGCAATCTCTTCCGTGTTGCATTCTTCTGAAAGGTGGGCAAGGTAAATGGCTTTGGTATTAGGACCCACACTTTGAGAGATGTATATTGCGCTATCGACATTCGAAAGATGTCCTAAGTCGCCTTTGATTCTTCTTTTTAATGAAGCAGGCCTATGACTCTTCATAAGCATCTTTAGGTCGTGGTTAGACTCAATGATGTAATAGTCTGCGTTCTCTATATATGGAAGAGTCTCTTCAGGTATGTATCCTGAGTCAGTTAAATAAACGAGGCGGGATTTGCCTGAGAAAATGACAAATCCATGCGGATTTTTCGCATCATGGCTTGTCCTAATCGGAATTATGGTTAACGTTCCGATCTCAAAGGAATCCTCTGTTTCGAATATATGGTCAGCATATCCAACCGTTCCTTCTGAAGCGTATATTGGAACCTTTCCTTTATATCTAATTAGAGACGATACGTGATCTGTATGCTCATGAGTAATAAGGACGGCTGAAATATCTTCTCGCGTTTTCTCGATTGCACTAGCCGCTCCAAAAACGCGCTTCAAAGAAAGGCCCATATCTATTTGGATAAGGGTCTTCTCATCATATATTAAAGTAGCGTTTCCTTTTGAACCGCTACCTACGTTGATAAAAGAAATCATTATTCTTCAGAAGTTGGTTGGTTTCCACCAGCCATAAATTGTTGATATTGCTCACGTTCGCTATCGACGTTGTCGAAACGTTGGTTTGCACCAGTGAACATAAGATGGAATTTTCCTTGTTGTCCGTTACGGTTTTTAGCGACGTTGACGTCAACGATTTCATGCTTATCGTTAGCGTCACCTCCGTTGCTGTTTTGGTTTTCAACACTTTGCTTAAGTTGCTCAGCGTATTGAGAATTCTTTTCTTTGACTTCTAAGCCTTGTTTCTTGTAGTAATTCGAACGGTAAATCATAAGAACAAGGTCAGCGTCCTGCTCAATGTTTCCTGATTCTTTTAAGTTTGCAAGGCTTGGGGTATGGTTGTCGCTCTTATCAGCTTCACGGCTAACCTGAGCAAGAGCCATAACTGGGACTCCTAATGTACGCGCTAACTGTTTGAGGGTCTTTGTAATAGCGCCGATTTCGAGGGTACGGCTATCGTACTTTCCTTGAACGTCGATGATGTTGATATAGTCAACGAAGATCATACAAAGATCTGGATTGTCGTTTTTGAGTTTATGAGCCTTAGCGACAATGTCACCTAAAGCTTGGTTTGGGGTGTCATCAAAATACAATTTTGTCTTACCGATTCTTGTTAAAGCTGAATCAACTTTATCGATTTCACGTCTTGTAAGGTTGCCGCTTGATAAGCGTCCAATATCAACAAGAGATTCGCTTGCGAGAATACGTTTCATAATGGAATTGTTGTCCATTTCGCAAGAGAAGACAGCGACGGTTCTGCCAGTATTTTCGGTAGCCTTAAGAGCAAAGTTAAGCATCAAAGCGGTTTTACCCATACCTGGACGAGCAGCGAGAATGATTAAGTTGCCAGGCTGCCAACCATGGGTGTATGCGTTTAATGCAAGGTAGCCGGTGTCAATGCCGGTAATACCGTTGTTGTTGCTTCTAAGCTCTTTTTGAATGGTTGTACGGATTGCTTCCGTGACGTTATATGCAGATTGGAAGTTTGCGACTTGTCTTTGAGAAGCGATGTCTGAAAGTGATTGGGTGTTAACCGCCATAAACTCACTGATATCTTTCACTTCACCTTCGCTATAGTCTTTTTGGATTTTTGCGATTTTCTTTAAGAAAGCACGGAAAACGGCTTGGTTGCGAAGAAGGTTTACATAGTAATCGATGTTTTTGAAATCAACGATACTGTTAAGGAGCTCCATGATGTAATCCGCTCCACCGGCATCGCTTAAAGCTTGCATGTTGATGAGTTGATCTTGAACGGTTGCAGGATCGATTGGATGAGAGTGATCATCAAGAATCTTCATTGCTTTGAAGATTAAAACATTTCGTGGATCGTCTCCTGAGAAATCGGTCTCCTTAAGAGACGCAATTGTGGAAAGAGCGATTGAGTCGTTAAGAAGGATGGCGCCTAAAACAGCACGTTCAGCCTCAACGTTGGAAGGTAATTTGATGGTTGCCATATTATCTATCCTCGCTGATGTGGACGATAACTGTGCCTACGACATGGCCTGCCTGTCCTTTGTAGAGTTCGATTCTAAGTCTTGTATAACCAAAGCCATTCGCTGGGGTTTTGTCGAGGAATTTGCGCTTATCAATGGTGATTCCCCATTGTTTTTTCATGCCTTCTTCGATTTCTTTTGGCGAGATTGTGCCAAACATTCTGCCATCGCTTCCAGCCTTGGCTTTGAATTCGACGTTGATGTGTTCGAGTCTAAGAGCAAGCTCTTCAGCTTGTTTCTTGAGCTCTTCTTGTCTTGCTGCTTCCGCTGCGTTGTCTTTCTTTAATTGAGCTTGGTTTGCCTCGGTGCTTACTTTAGCGAGTCCCTTTGGAATTAAGAAATTGCTAGCATAGCCATCGTTAACTTGAACTGTTGAGCCTTTTTTACCGACTCCTTTAACGTCTTGAAGTAAGATGATTTTCATAATAATTCCTCCTAGTTATTGGTTCTCGCGCTGTCGAGATATTGGTCTAATGTGCCAAGAAGCATCTTGACGACTTTTTCGGTTGATGAATCAGGAATAGCGGTTGCAGCGCTTGCGAAGTGTCCGCCACCACCAAGATGTTCGCAAATAAGTTGAACGTTGACTGTGCCATCGCTTCTACCTGAAATGCGGACGGTATTGTCTTCGGTTCTACCGACGACGAAGCAAGCATTGACTCCTTTAAGTTGGAGAACTGTGTTAGCGACTTTTGAAACGGTTGTTCTTTCAATAACTTCGTCATCGTCAGAAACACAATAGACGATTCCATAATATGGAGTCTTCATAGTGGCGATGATTTTGTTGATGAGTGAGTATTCTTCATATTCGTCTTTCAAATAGTCATCTGCAACAGCGTTATCTGCTCCATAGCCCTTAAGGATCGAAGCGGCTTCAAATGTTCTCATACCGACAGATTTGCTCTTGAAGAAGGTTGTATCCATGAAGATGCCAGAGAGCATGATGGTTGCGTATGCTGGTTTGACATCAATTCTTGGGTTTGCGTTAGAGTACTTAATCATTTCTGCAATAAGTTCTGTAGCGCTTGATGCACTTGGGTCGATATATGAAAGAACTGGCTTTTCTGGGAATGATTCACCACGTCTATGGTGGTCGATAATCATTGTTTTGCTTGCTAAATCAATGAGCCTTGGGGCCATTGCCATCTCTGGGACAGAGTTGTCGACAAGAATGAGAAGGGTTGTTTCTTTGATTTGGTTAGCAGAATCTTCAGGACTGATGGTTAGTCTTTCATAGGTGTCTCTAGAGAATGCGCTTTGGAAGGCTAAACGAGTTTTCTTTTCTGCCTTCTTTGGTGCGTAGACGATCTTGCTTGGGACTTTTAACCATTCACAAATGGACATCATGCCAAGAGCAGCACCTAAAGCGTCCATATCAAGGTCATTGTGTCCCATGATGAAGACATTTGAAGCGCCACGGATAATGGTCGCAACGGAATCTGACATAGAACGGACTTTGACTTTTGAAGAGTTTTCAAGAGCGACGGATTTGCCTCCGAAGAATGCGAGTTCTTGACCATAGTGAGATACGACTACTTGGTCGCCACCACGAGAAAGGGCAACGTCCATTGCGTCGCCAGCCATTTCGCTAAGCTTGGTGATGTCTGGGAAGTTGTGTGCGATACCGATTGAAAGGGTGAGAGGTGTCTCACCTTTTTCGTTGCTATTACGGATATCCTCGAGAAGGGAGAATTTGTCTTTTTCCATTCTAGCGAGGGATGCGTAGTTACAGACCATAAAGTATGTATCGTTTTTGATACGACGGAGAATGACGCCGTAATTACGGCAATATTCACCAATAAGGCTACGAACCTTCATAACAGTATCATCAAGATCATCGCCTTCATTGGCAACTTCGTTGTAGTTGTCGATCATGATGATGCCTAAGACGGTTGCTTGTTCACGGGAATAATTAACGACCTTGTCGTAATCCGTTATGTCATTAAAGACGAACATTCTTGGTTGGGAAAGATACGTGGCTTCGTATTTGCGTTGCTTAACTTCGATTTCGATCTTCTTGCCAGAAGGGCTTGTGACAAGCTCTTTAAGGGAAGGGGCGAATTCATAGATGTCGGTATCGATGATGTCGATTTGGAGTTCTTTAAAAGCACCGTTAGCCCAAATAACAATGCCATCGTTATCAATGACGACTAAGCCAATGTGAGCGAAGTTGTATGCGCTTTGGATTTCTTCACCGATGAGAGAAGCTGCTTCTTGGTCGTTTTCGTGTCTCTTTTTGCTAATAGCAAGGACGCCAAACCAGAAAAGTAAGGCATCGAAAATCAAAAAGACGCCAAGAGTAATAGCAAAATAAAGTCTGAAGTCAGGGTTGCCTTTAAGGTTAAAAACATCATTTAGCCAGAAGACAAGGAAACCTATGCAGATGAGGACTTCAACAGAGTATGCAATAAGGAATGTTGTTCGTAATTTGGAAATAAGTTTGTTCATAGTTGTCTCAATTATACCCATATCCCTTATCGGGATAAATGGAAGATTTTTGTTTCATAGGTTTTATCGGCCTTTGTTTATCGTTTCTTTTACGGATATTCAAATAAAAAAGCAGGAGTAGGGCAACTCCTGCATTTCTGACTATGGTCGGACGATCACTTTCGAACAATAGTCTAATACGTCTTTAATAAACTGATTTTCACAGCTTACAAATCCGCCAGAACAGTGAACAGCGCCGTTTCGAATTTTGTAATCGAAATTCTGTTCGTGACTATTTTCTAGCCTATTATTAACTTTTGCAAACGTTAGCATTTGGCCCAAAAATCGGGTTGAGATATTTTAACGAAAAAACACCAAAAATTACAAAATGTATATATACTTTGTATATATAAAAATTGGTTTTAATAGTTTTTTCACTTTTAAAAAAAGCGCTAACGAGAAAGAAATATCTTACTCTTTGCTGTACTCTCCATACTCACAACCGACGTTAAAGCAATCAATATCATCAATCAAAGCGTTGTCCTTAAGACGGTAGAGTTTGATGTTGCCTTTTCCATTTCCGCCATTCCAAAGGTTTTTGTGAAGCATCTTTCCATTAGGCGCTTCATATTTGATTTTAATCATGTCTTTCTTTTCGCAGGTTATGTGAGTGACCATTTTGAACTTTCTATTTGTTTGGGTGACATCCCAAACGATTTGGGTATCGGTTTCCTTGCAATCAAAGATTGTTTTGGTTCTTGTCCAGAATTTGGAGAAATTGAACTCATAAGGAGTGCCTTCATACCAAAACGCTCCCAAAAGCTTTCTTTCAAGGGCGATTCCTAGTACCTTTGGTCTTCCACCGCCGATATCGAAAACACTGTTGGTCAATTGCTTCTTTGTGATGTTGCTGACAAGGTTGTTGCTTGAAAGCCAAACCCAAGGCGAAGTGAAATCCTTGCCCCAGTTTTTGTCAGAATATCCATAACAGTTTTCTTTAGAAACTTTATACTTTTTGCCATTAAAAACGATGGAACCTTCGAAGAAGCTCTTCATACCTTCTGCGTGCCAATACATCTCAAAAGCTTTGGTTTCTCTAAACATCGCTCTTGTGCCATATCCAACATTGAAAGCGACATCTTTTTCGATTTTTAGATCGAACTCCATCACCCCATTGTCACAAAGGTATTCAGGATGCTTTTCTGCGTCTTTCACTTCGACTTTTCCTTTGACGCTATGCTCATCAAGGTAACAATCGAAAGCCGTGACGCTGAAGTCTTTGCCTTTCTTCACTTTGACATCCTTCATTGAGATGAAACGGTGGAGTTGAACCGCGCCTTCTCCCCAAGTGCCGACGTTGACCATAAGGTATGATGGCTTCTTCTTGGCTTCTTTGTTACTAGGGAGTTGTCCAAGTGTTGGCGTATCCTCTGCTAAAGCAGGATTAACAATGAAGAACTCGATAAAGAATGGTTTTTCTTCGTTTGTTTCTTCATCTCTTGCCGTAAATGAATGCCACCACCAGTCATAGCCGTTCTTCTTAAGGCTACCATTAAGCATGTATTTGTTTTTGGTAAGACTCTTTTGATTGAAGTTCATAGTTTTTCGCTCCTTTTTCCACGACCAAATACCCTGTGTGCGTATATTTGTTCGGATATATTAAGGTGCAAATATTGTACCACAAAAAAAGGAGCAATTGCTTGCTCCTTTAGTGGTTGTATTTTAGTTCAACTATTAGATGCAGCTGTAGCCACCATCGATAGCGATGACTTGGCCAGTGACATATGATGATTCTTCAGCACCTAAGAAGATAGCAGCTGAGTTGAGTTCGCCTGGCTTGCCGTATCTCTTCATTGGGACACTTGCTTTAGCAAATGCTTGGAAGTATTCGGTGTCAAGAGTTGCGGTGGTTAATTCGGTGTAGAAGTAGCCTGGGCAGATGCAGTTAACATTGATGTTGGTGCCTGCAGCAGCGAGTTCAGCAGCAGCGCCACGGGTGAAGTTAACGACGGCACCTTTTGAAGCGTGGTAAGCGATTGTTGGGATAGCGGTGTTGCCAACTAAGCCATAGATTGAAGCGATGTTGATGACACGGCCATAGGTTTGCTTGCCAGCATCCATTGATTTCTTCATTAAGTTTGTGAATGCTTTGGTAACAGCGAAGACTGAGGTAAGGTCGAGGTTTAATGTGTATTCCCAATCACCTTTGTCGAAGTTAAGGAGTGGAGTACCAGTGCCTTTTTCGCCACCAGCGTTGTTGATGATGACTTCACAGTGGCCATATTCTGCTTCGACAGCTGCGATAGCTGCATCGATTGATTCTTGGTTTGTGATGTCACATGCGACTGCGAGAACTTTGACGCCGTATTTTGCTTCCCATTCAGCTTTTGAAGCTTCGAGTCTTTCGACACGACGAGCTAATAAGACGAGGTCAGCACCTTGTTGTGCAAAGCCTTCAGCCATTTGTTTGCCTAATCCTGATGATGCGCCAGTGATTGCGACAACTTTTCCTTTATAATTAAACATTATTGTTCCTCCTGGTTTTTAACCTTTATGGTTATAACAAAAGAAAATCGCAGTTTCAACAAACCGATAATAAAATTGATACTTTGTTGGATAAAGGAATAAACAAGTTTATAATTTTTTTGCTCTTTAAGAGTCCTTAATCAATTTATGAAAATCTTGTACGTAGTTAACAAAAGCAAGGATGCTGAAAGCAACCTTGGAAAGGAAGTGTTGGACACAATCCTCTCTCTTGGATATGAGGTTTTCACATTAGATGGCAAATATGGCCCAAAAGCCAAAGACATGAGAGATATGGATTTCGCAGTCATTCTCGGAGGAGATGGCACGATAATCGAATTCGCAAGAGAATTCAAAGAATTTGGCCTTCCTATTTTCGGCATCAACAAAGGCCGTGTCGGCGCTCTTGCGGTATCAGAACTTTCAAACTACAAACACTACTTAGAAAAGATAAAAAATGGCGATTACAAAATCAGTGATCGCATCACCCTCGAGGCTTCTTTTAACGGCGTTACTGAAGTCTTGTTTAATGAAATTAGCATCACAGGAGTCGACAATAAACTTGGCAACTTCTTTGTCGTGGTCAACGACACATATGAAAACAGTTTTTATGGAGATGGATTACTCGTTTCAACACCTACTGGATCGAGTGCCTACAACTACTCGGCTGGAGGCCCTCTTCTCCTAGAAACAAACTCATCTTATGTCCTAACCCCGATTTGCCCGCAATTCATTGCTTTCAATTCCGTAGTTTTTTCACAAAATGATGAAATTTCTATAAGAATTTGCAAAAATGATAGCGTTGCGTCTTGTGATGGGTGCAATAAGTATCAGCTTTCAAAAGATGATGAGATCAAAATCAAAGTTGGTAAAACCAAACTTAGACTCATCAGCTTCGATGAAAGAAATACTTTGTACGGTGCTATTTATAAAATAGCGAAATCAATTTACAAGGATTAGTAAAGGAGATTAATGATCTATGTACAAGATTGTTAGAAAAGAAAGCCTCAATCCAACCGTTACTTTAATGGAAATTGAAGCCCCTTTTGTTGCCCGCAAAGCTGAACCTGGACAATTCATCATCTTAAGAACTTCTGAAGATGGCGAAAGAATCCCTCTTACAGTCGCTGGTTACAACAGAGAAAAAGGTACTGTCACAATCATCTACCAAATCGTTGGTGGTACCACAATGAAATTAGACCACATGAATGTCGGTGATTGCTTACACGACTTCGTTGGTCCTTTAGGCAAAAAGACCCACGTCGAAGGCTTAAAGAAAGTCGCTGTCGTTGGCGGCGGCGTCGGATGCGCTATCGCATTACCAGTTGCTCAAAAACTTCATGAACTTGGCTGCGAAGTCCACAGCTTCATCGGTTTCAGAAGCAAAGACTTAGTCATCTTAGAAAAAGAATTCAAAGAAGCTAGCACAAAGATGACCATCATGACAGATGATGGCTCCTATGGCGAAAAAGGTGTTGTCACAATGCCACTTAAGGCCGCTATTGAAGCAGGCGAGAACTACGATGAAGTCATCGCAATCGGACCAATCATAATGATGAAATTCGTTGTTGCTACAACAAAACCATTCAATGTCCCAACCGTCGTTTCCATGAACCCAATCATGATCGATGGCACCGGTATGTGCGGCGGCTGCCGTCTCACCGTTGGTGGCAAAACCAAATTCGCCTGTGTCGATGGCCCAGAATTCGACGGATTCGAAGTTGATTTCGATGAAGCTATGTCCCGTGGCAGAAGCTACGCCGAATTTGAACAACACGCCAGAGAAAAGGCTTGTAACTTATTCAAGGAGGCTAAATAACCATGCCTAACATGAGCAAAGTCAAAAACCCAATGCCTTGCCAAGACCCAAAAGTTCGTGCACACAACTTCAAAGAAGTTACCACTGGCTACACCGAGGAAATGGCAAAAGACGAAGCAGCTCGTTGCTTACAATGTAAGAACCCATTCTGTATGGCAGGCTGCCCAGTTCACATTCACATTCCAGAATTCATCGCTTTAGTTGCTGAAGGCAAATTCGAAGAAGCATATCAAGTCATCCACAAATCAAGCGCTCTTCCAGCAGTTTGCGGTCGTGTTTGCCCACAAGAATCACAATGTGAAGGCAAATGTATCCGCGGCAAGATGGGCGATCCAGTTGGCATTGGCCGTCTTGAAAGATTCGTTGCTGACTATCACAACGAACACAGCACCGCAAAACCAGAAGTTCCAGCTTCTAATGGTCACAAAGTCGCAGTCGTCGGTTCAGGCCCTGCAGGCTTAACCTGTGCAGGTGATCTTGCACAACTCGGCTACGAAGTCACAATCTTCGAAGCTCTCCACACAGCTGGTGGCGTTCTCGTTTACGGTATCCCAGAATTCCGTCTTCCAAAGGCTATCGTCCGTAAGGAAATCGAAGGCCTCAAAGCTATGGGCGTCAAAGTTGAAACCAACATGGTTATCGGTAAAGTCATCTCTATCGATGAACTCATGCAAGAATACGGCTTCGAAGCTGTCTTCGTTGGTTCAGGCGCAGGTCTTCCAAAATTCATGGGCATCCCAGGCGAAAACCTCAAAGGTGTCTTCTCTGCTAACGAAATCTTAACTCGTAGCAACCTCATGAAGGCTTACCTCCCAGATTGCGATACTCCAATCAAACAAAGCAAGAACGTCGCTATCGTCGGTGGCGGTAACGTCGCTATGGACGCAGCTCGTACAGCTCTTAGATTAGGCGCAGAAAACGTCTACATCGTCTATAGACGTGGCATGGAAGAACTTCCAGCACGTAAAGAAGAAGTCGAACACGCTGAAGAAGAAGGCATCATCTTCAAGACCCTTAACAACCCAGTCGAAATCCTCGGCGATGAACAAGGTTGGGTTAAAGGCATGAAGGTCATCAAGATGGAACTTGGTGAACCAGATGCTTCAGGCAGACGCAGACCAGTCGAAGTTCCAGGAAGCGAATACGTCCTTGATGTTGACTGTGTCATCATGTCACTCGGTACAAATCCAAACCCACTCATCAAGTCAACCACTCCAGGCCTTGACACCAACCCTCACGGCGGCATCATCGTTAGCGAAGAATCCGCAATGAGCTCAAAGGATGGCGTCTTCGCAGGTGGTGATGCTGTCACTGGTGCTGCTACAGTTATCTTAGCTATGGGCGCTGGCAAAACTGCTGCTGCAGGTATCCACGAATACATCCAAAACAAAGCTAAGTAATCCTTTACTACAAAATATAAATCGAGGCGTCTTCGGATGCCTCTTTTTTGATGTAAGCGCACACATATATAGCGTTTTTGGACTTTTTGATTTTGCTCAATACAAAAGGTACATTTTCCTAGCGATTTCTTAAAAAGAAAAAGATGCGTTTTTGTTTTTAAAGTTCACTATTTCTTATATACTTAATCTGGAGGTTCTTTATGGAAACAAAAGAATTCATTGTCGACAGCGTTCAAACCCTTGAACAAAAAATCCAAGAAGTGAGAAACGCTGCAAAAGAATTTGCTACCTTCACCCAAGAACAAGTAGACAAAATCTTTTTAGCGGCATCCTTAGCCGCAAATAACGCCAGAATCCCACTCGCCAAGATGGCAGTCGAGGAAACAGGCATGGGCATCGTAGAAGATAAGGTCATCAAAAACCACTACGCTGCTGAATACATTTACAACGCTTACAAGAACACTAAAACATGCGGCGTCATTGAAGAAGACACAGCTTTTGGCATTCAAAAGATCGCTGAGCCAATCGGTCTTGTTGCTGCGGTCATCCCAACAACAAACCCAACTTCAACCGCAATATTCAAAACATTACTTTCACTTAAAACCAGAAACGGTATCATCATTAGTCCTCACCCAAGAGCTAAGAACAGCACCATCGCTGCTGCTAAAGTCGTTTTAGAGGCCGCAGTCAAAGCCGGTGCTCCAAAAGGCATCATCGGTTGGATTGATGTTCCATCTCTTGATTTGACTAACCTCATCATGAAGGAAGCAGACATCATTCTCGCAACAGGCGGTCCAGGCATGGTCAAAGCAGCTTACTCAAGCGGCAAACCTGCTCTTGGCGTCGGTGCTGGTAACACCCCTGCTATCATTGATGACTCAGCTAACCTCGTTTTAGCAGTCAACTCGATCATCCATTCAAAGACATTCGATAACGGCATGATCTGTGCTTCAGAACAATCCGTCATCGTTCTCGATTCCGTTTATGAAACAGTCAAAGCAGAATTCAAAAACAGAGGCTGCTACTTCTTAAACGAAGAAGAAACAGAAAAAGTCAGAAAGACCATTCTTATCAACGGCATGCTTAACGCAAGAATCGTTGGTCAAAAAGCTCACACAATCGCTAAGCTCGCCGGCGTCACAGTTCCAGAATCAACAAAGATCCTCATCGGCGAAGTTGAATCAGTTGAACTCAGCGAAGAATTCGCTCATGAAAAACTTTCACCAGTCCTTGCAATGTACCGCGCAAAAGATTTGAACGACGCATTCGCAAAAGCAGAACACTTAATCGCTGACGGTGGCTTTGGTCACACTTCTTCAATCTACCTTAACGAAATCACAGGCAAAGAAAAGATCGCTGAATTCGCTTCAAGAATGAAGACATGCAGAATTCTCGTCAATACCCCATCATCACAAGGCGGTATTGGTGATCTTTACAACTTCAAATTAGCTCCATCCCTCACCCTTGGTTGCGGTTCATGGGGCGGCAACTCAGTTTCCGAAAACGTCGGAGTCAAACATTTAATCAACATTAAAACAGTCGCTATGAGGAGAGAAAATATGCTTTGGTTTAGAGCACCTGAAAAGGTTTATTTAAAGAAAGGCTGCTTACCAGTCGCCTTAGACGAACTCAAGAATGTCATGGGCAAGAAGCGTTGCTTCATTGTCACCGACAGCTTCCTTTATCAAAACGGTTATACCAAACCAATCACCGATAAATTAAATGAGATGGGCATCGTTCACGAGACCTTCTCAAACGTCGCACCAGACCCAACACTTGGATGTGCAAAAGAAGGCGCTAAGATCATGAGCGACTTCAAACCAGATTGCATCATCGCTCTTGGTGGCGGTTCCGCAATGGACGCAGCCAAGATCATGTGGGTCCTTTATGAACACCCAGAAGTCGACTTCTTCGATATGGCCATGAGATTCATGGATATCAGAAAACGTGTCTACACCTTCCCTAAGATGGGCGAAAAGGCATATTTCATCGCTATCCCAACCTCAGCAGGTACAGGTTCAGAAGTCACACCATTCGCAGTCATCACCGACGAAGCAACAGGTGTCAAATACCCACTTGCTGACTATGAGCTCCTACCAAATATGGCAATCATTGATACCGATTTCCATATGAGCGCTCCAAAAGGCTTAACTGCCGCAAGCGGTATCGACGCAGTCACTCACGCTCTTGAAGCATACGCAAGCATGCTCGCAACCGATTACACCGATGGCCTTGCTGTCCAAGCACTTAAGGTTATCTTCGAATACCTCCCACAAGCATATGCAGATGGAAGCAATGTCGTTGCCCGTGAAAAGATGGCCAACGCAGCAACCATGGCAGGTATGGCATTTGCTAACGCATTCCTTGGTGTTTGCCACTCAATGGCTCACAAACTCGGTGCCTTCCACCACCTCCCACACGGTATCGCAAACGCTCTTCTTATTGATGAAGTCATTCGCTATAACTCAAGCGAAGCTCCAACCAAGATGGGCACATTCTCACAATACGATCACCCACACACCCTTGCTAGATATGCAGAAATCGCAACCGCTCTTGGCTTAGAAGGCGAGACCAACGAAGAGAAAGTCGAAAACCTCATCAAAGCAATCGACGAACTCAAAGCTAAGATCGGCATCAAGCCAACCATCAAAGACTATGGCATCGATGAAAAAGACTTCCTCGATCGCCTTGACGCAATGGTTGAACAAGCATTCGATGATCAATGCACAGGCGCAAACCCTCGCTATCCATTGATGGAAGAACTTAAGCAAATGTACCTCAACGCCTACTATGGCAAGTAATTGATTAGGAGAAAGACCATGAAACTTGAGACTGTCATTGCAAAAAGACACAACAAAACTCTCTACCGTGATGGTAACTACTGCATCAAAGTCTTCAACGAAGATTTCAAAAAGTCAGACATTCTTAACGAAGCTTTAAACCAAGCTCGCGTCGAAGAAACAGGACTTAACATTCCAAGCATCATCAGAGTCACCGAAATTGATGGCAAATGGGCAATCATCAGCGAGTTCATTGAAGGCAAAACCCTCTCAACACTCATGAAGGAGAATCCAGAGAAGAAGCACGAATACATTGATATGCTTATCGATATCCAAATCGAAATCCAATCAAAGAAATGCCCACTTCTTACTAAGCTCTACGACAAGATGAACCGTAAGATCTATTTAGCGGATTTAGACGCTAACACAAGATTCGATCTTCATACTCGTTTAGAGAGTATGCCAAAGCACAACCTTCTCTGCCATGGCGATATCCGTCCATCAAACATCATCGTCACTCCAGAAGGAAAGCATTACATCCTCGACTGGAGCCACGCAACACAAGGCAACGCATGTGCTGATGCAGCAAGAACCTACTTAACCTTCTGCTTACAACACAAAGACGATGAAGCTGCTTACTATCTTGAGAAGTTCTCCGAGAAAGCGGGAATCGAAAAGAAGCACCTCCAAAAGTGGATGCCAATCGTAGCGGCTTCTCAATCCGTCAAAGGAAATCCAGAAGAAAGAGAAATGCTTCTTAACTGGGCATCAGTTGTCGATTACGAATAAAAATACCAAACAGGAAGTTCAACGCTTCCTGTTTTTATTTTGCCTAATGAATGAGTTTTCAATGTAAAACGTAGCAAAAAATGTAATAATCATTTCATGAAACTCACAGTTAAGAATGCGATTTATCGCGCTCTGGTTGAGAACCATTGGTTAAATTTTAAGTACAAAAACAAAAGCAAAGAGATAACGCTCTTTTATTTTGGAATTGAAGAAATCGACATTCAAAACGGCAAAATTAAAGGCAGAGTTTTTAACCCATCCAAAAGCCTTGAGTGTCTTGAAAACCAAGTTTCACTAACGATGGAGGGCATTCTTGATGCGGTTGTTGTCGAGGAAACGTATTATCCGCCAAACAATTCCCTTATTACAAAGCTATTAGATACAAGTTCGGACATATACAAGTTCTTGGAAGTCGACACGCTTGATAACAACATTCTCAAATATTTAACCGACTGTTATAAACACGATAACGATCCATACATTAAAGAAAGAGCGTTAATAGACGGAGTCATCCCTCAGGAATTCTTGGAATCAAAAACATATCAGCTTTCAGAAGAACAGTTCAAAGCAATCCTCGGCACAGTCTTCAAAAAATACAAATACGAAGATTTGAGAGCGGTTCAAGAAACCCAACAAATGGGTATGAACGTTTTCTCAATCAATTTTGTCGATAAACAATTTGTTGTCGCATATAGGCCTCTTACAGTTAATTTCAAAAACAAAACTCTCAAGATTGGTAACGACATTTGTTTCAACACGAGCTTCTTGATCGACGAAGAGCAAGTTAGTTTGAGCCACTACTTAGATATGTCCCCTAACGAGTTCACCGAAAACTTCGCTGCTAACCACCGTGAATACATTGAATTAATTAAAGAAAACCTCAATATTGAAAGAGGCGAGAGAATCAACACAGACACTTCGATTTTCTTATTGGCTAGAAGAAACTCAAACGACCTAGAAAGAGCATGCAATTCCATCAAAGAAATGGAAGAGAATGACTCGCTTACGATGCCTTTGAAAGCGTTTTTCGGCCGTAGCAGACCACATACAGGCACATCAAAAGATCCTGCTATTGTTATCGCGGACAAAAAGAAAATCAATATCGACCAGATGAGAGTTGTTTATAACTCAATGGTTAACCACGTTACCTATGTCAAAGGGCCTCCAGGCACTGGCAAAACAGAAACAATTTTTAACGTAATCTTATCCGCTTTAGCGAATAACAAGACCGTTTTGATTTGCTCAAATAACAACCATCCTCTAAATGACATATATGAAAAGCTAACTACGTCATTCTATTGGAAAAACCCAAAAACAGGTGTCGAAAAGAAACTCAATTTCCCTGCTCTTAGGATCTTTAACAACAACGAAACCCCAAAGACTCTCGCTGTTCTTAGAGAGATTTTGAAATACGCTGAAAGCATCAAAAATATTAACGTCAACGACTCAACTACGAGTGGTCAAAAGGAAAAGTCGATAGAAAAGAATTCAAAGCTAAGAGAAGTCTTAAAGGAATACGAAGAAAAACTTGAGAGACTAGAAGATATTGAGCGTTTGAAGAAGATTGGTGAACTAGGAACAACCGATCAAGTAAGAACTTCAATTCTTGAACAAATAGCTATCAAAAAAGAAAAGGTAGCCGAAGCAAGAGACATAACAGATGAAGAAGTTGCAAATTATGCAACGTCTGCAAAGGAAGACGAAAACTTCATGAATTATCTTAACTACTCTTTCATGTCTTCTTTCAAAAGGCTTCTTAACATCACATATAAACCACTTAGAGATATCATCATTAAAAGCGAAAGCCCTGAGAATATCCAAAGCTGCGTCAAAGAGTTTAATGAATATTTGAGGGATGATACTTCGCTTAAGAGACTATTAAATATTTTCCCTATCATAGTTTGCACGAATAACTCATCTGACAAGTTAGGAAGCCCAACCCCTCATTTCGATTTGGTTATCATGGATGAGGCTGGTCAATGCAACATGGCAAGCAGTCTCATTCCTATTACAAGAGGAACCGATCTTTTACTTGTTGGCGACACAAACCAACTTCAACCAGTTACAGTCATTGACGATAAGCTCAATCAAAAATTCCGTGACGAATATGGTGTCAAAAAAGAATATGACTATGTCGATAACTCAATTCTTTCGTGCATGACATCAAAGGATAAAAACTCCAAATCACTACTTCTTAGATATCACTATAGATGCGGTAAGAAAATTGCTTCTTTCCCTAACGCAAGATACTATAACGATCAACTTAAACTTCTAAACGAAAACTCCGGAAGCCTCCTTTATGTTGATGTTCATAACAGTGCTAACCCTAATGAACGCAACTCCTATCTAAATGAAGCGCTCGAAATTGTAAACATAGTCAAAAACGGCGGATACAAAGACGTTGGAATAATCACCCCTTTTAACAACCAAGCAAAACTAATAAATAGTTTGTTAGAAAAGGGAGGCATAACAGACATCAAAGCAGGCACAGTCCACACGCTTCAAGGCTCAGAAAAACCAACAATCATCCTATCAAGCGCCTTATCTTTAAAAACCGCAAAGAGAACTCTTGCGTGGATTGAAAATAACAGCGAGCTCATTAATGTTGCGGTTACTAGAGCAAGAGAAAGACTAATTTTCGTAGGAGACAAAGAAGCGATTGATCTGCTTTCGAAGAACAGGAACACCGACCTTAAAGCTTTATCGGACTATGTCGCTAAAAACGGAGAGGTCCTCCCACCAAAATCAGAAAAAACTATCATTACAGATTTCTCTAACAACTCAGCTTCAGAACAATTGTTCTTTGATACCGTTAAGCCTTATTTCAATAGAAGAGGCACAAAATTCAAAATTGAAAGAAACCTTTTGGTTAGAAATGTCATCAAAGGCATCTCAGCAGAAGAGGAAATGAGCTTTGGCCGCAAAGAATTCGACGTCGTCATTTTTGCATCCACTGGGCTCATGAATAGAAAATACATTCCAATCGTCGTTTTTGAAATCGATGGCGGCGAACACATTGGAAGCAAATCCAGAATGGATTCGGATAGAACCAAGGAAGAGATTTGTAAGCGTCATGGAATCAAAGTAATTCGCATCGCCAATAGCGACGTCAAAGATTACGAGATGATCATCCAACTCTTCGAAAAGACTGTTAGCGGATCAAAAGAAATAAGCGAATTCGTTCAAGGTTCCTTGTTTGATGACGATCTGAACGGAATTTTGCAAGAGTCCTCAAAATAGAACTCGGTTTGCATATTTTCTGCCCTGTTTCTATGCAAATCATTGACTCATTTTATATGCAAACTAATAATGCGAAGAGTTGTCTTTCCAATAAACAAAAAACAGGAAGTTTTATCTCCCTGTCATTTGTTATTTGACTATTAGTCTTGTGGTTCGCCGATATCACACCAAACACATCTTTGATGTCCTTCAGCGTCAATTGTCTTGAAGACTTGATCGAGTTCTTGCTCATTTGCAGTAACGCATTTTGGGTTATTGCAAACGTGTTTGTTGAATTCGTATCCCTTGCCTGCAAAGGCATCAACTCTCTTAGGATTCTTTTTGGCTTCTTCAAGAAGCTTAAGAATGAGAGCCATTCTGATATATTTGCCATTAAGAACTTGTTTGAAGTAACAGGCTCTTGGATCATCATCAACCTTAACTGAGATTTCATTGACTCTTGGAAGAGGGTGAAGAATGCACATATCCTTCTTTGCAGTCTCTAATTTCTCTAAGGTTAAGATGTAGTTGTTCTTGAGTCTTTCGTATTCCTCTGGGTCATCGAATCTTTCTCTTTGAACACGAGTCATATAAAGGATATCAAGCATTGGCATCGCTTCTTCTAATGAAGCGGTTTCCATGTATTCCATATGGTTAGGTTCAAGGATGTCTTCTTTGACATAGTCAGGAAGCATGAGCTCTTTAGGTGAGATGAGAACGATTTTGACGTTCTTGTATCTTGAGAGGGCTGCAATGAGTGAGTGGACGGTTCTACCATATTTAAGATCGCCGCAGAAACCGACTGTAAGGTTATCAAATGAACCTTTTTCTCTATAGATAGTTAGTAAGTCAGCTAAGGTTTGGGTTGGGTGGCAGTGTCTTCCATCGCCAGCATTGATGACTGGGATTGAACCTGCGCGTGATGCAACAAGGGCTGCACCTTCTTGGGTTGTACGCATCGCAATGATGTCGGCATAGCAAGAGACGGTCTTAGCTGTGTCTGCAAAGCTTTCGCCTTTTGAAGCGCTGGAATTGGATGCTCCAGCAAAGCCAAGAACATCACCACCGAGTTCCATCATAGCGGCAGTGAATGATAATCTGGTTCTGGTTGATGGTTCATAGAAGAGGGTTGCAAGTTTCTTTCCTTTGCAAGATTCAGCGTATTTTGCTGGGTTTGCAATGATATCCAACGAAGTTTTGCAAAGCTCATCAATCTCTTCGACTGATAAATCAACAATATCAATAACGCTTCTCATTGTTATTCGCCTTTGATCCAGCTTTCGTCGCTAGGATTGTTTCTGAACTTGATAAGTCTTTCAATGTCGGCTTTTTCAATATAGCCTTCTTCTGCCGCGACTTCTGCAATGACGTCGAAGTTGGTTAATGAAACATTTTTAACTCCTGCTTCTTCGAGTCTGACTAAGCCTTTCTTCATGCCATAGGTGAAGATTGAGACGATGCCTAAGACTTCAGCGCCTGCTTCTCTAAGAACATTGACGACTTCGATGACTGAACCACCTGTTGAGATTAAGTCTTCAATGACGACAACCTTTTGTCCTGCTTCGAGTTTGCCTTCGATTTGGTTTTGTCTGCCATGGTCTTTAGCGCCACTTCTGACATAACCCATTGGGAGACCCATAAGGTGACCAACGATTGCAGCGTGAGCGATACCTGCAGTTGAAGTACCCATAAGGACTTCGACTTCTGGGAAGTTTGCTTTGACGGTTTCTGCTAATGCGTTTTCAACATCGTTTCTGACTGCTGGTGCAGTGAGAGTTAATCTGTTGTCACAGTAAACTGGCGATTTGATTCCGCTTGCCCAAGTGAATGGTTTGTTTGGGCTAAAGAAGACTGCTTTGATGCTTAATAAGTCTTTTGCGATTAATTTGTCGATGTTTGTCATTGTTATTCTCCTAAAAATTCTTTGATGCATCTTTCGTATGCTGCAACTGGATCTTCAGCTGCTGTGATTGGACGGCCGACAACGATGTAGTCTGAACCGATCTTTCTTGCTTCTGCTGGTGTCATGACACGTTTTTGATCACCTTTGTCTCCATCAGCGAATCTGACGCCTGGGGTGACGGTTAAGAACTTCTCGCCACAGACATCGTGGACTTTGCCTGCTTCAAGAGGCGAACAAACGACGCCGTCGAGCCCGCATTCTTGAGCGTTCTTTGCGTAATGCATGACAACCTTATCGATTGGCTCATGGATGAGAAGGTCCCTTTCCATTGCTTCTTGATCAGTTGATGTTAATTGGGTGACTGCGATAAGAAGTGGGCGGGTGCCATCTTCTCTTGTAAGACCAACAAGAGCTGCTTCCATCATTGGCTTGGTTCCGCCAGCGTGGAGGTTGCACATATCGACATCGAGTTTGGAAAGAACAGCCATAGCCTTCTTAACTGTGTTTGGGATGTCGTGAAGTTTTAAGTCGAGGAAGATCTTGTGTCCTCTAGCTTTGATTTCTCTAACGATTTCTGGTCCGCCTGCATAGAAAAGCTCCATGCCGATTTTGACATAAGGCTTTCTTCCAGTGAACTTGTCAAGGAAGGCCAATGTCTTTTCCTTGCTTTCAAAATCGCAAGCAATGATAACGTCTTTTGCCATAATTATTTTCTTCCTCCTATTATGTCCTTAAGTGATTTTATACCATATTTCTCCATTACTCTTGGCAAATCCTCAATGATTTCTTTGCAAGCGTAAGGGTTTACGAGGTTTGCAGCGCCAACTTGAACAGCTGTAGCGCCGGCCATCATCATTTCGAGCACGTCTTCTGCAGAAGAAACGCCGCCCATGCCGATGACTGGAATGTTAACTGCATGAGCAACTTGATAGACGCATCTGACTGCGACTGGGAAGACCGCTGGTCCTGATAAGCCGCCTGTGGTGTTAGCAAGAAGTGGTTTACCTGTTTTTAAGTTGATTCTCATGCCGAGAAGAGTGTTGATTAATGAAACAGCATCCGCACCAGCTTCTTCTGCTGCCTTTGCCATTTCAACGATGTTTGTGACGTTTGGTGAGAGTTTGACGATGAGAGGTTTGTTGATGACTTTCTTTACCTCGCGAACGACCGCTTTGATGTTCTCTGGATCTGTTCCAAAAGCCAAGCCTCCACCATGGACGTTTGGACAAGAAACGTTGAGTTCAATCCAACCGACCATATCGAGTTTGCTAACTTTCTCACAAACTTCGACGTATTCTTCGATGCTGAAGCCAGAAACGTTTGCCATGACCTTCTTGTGGAAGACTTTAGCAAGTTTCTCTGCCTCGACGGTAACTACTTTCTCAACGCCTGGGTTTTGTAAGCCGACCGCGTTAAGCATACCGCTAGGAGTCTCTGCGATTCTTGGGGTAGCGTTGCCGTATCTTGGTTCTTTGGTTGTTCCCTTCCATGAGAAGGTGCCAAGAATGTTGATGTCATAAAGATCATTGAATTCATAACCGAATCCGAATGTGCCAGAGGCAGGGATGATAGGGTTATCGAGTTCAATTCCTAAAAGGTTAACTTTGGTATCTATTTCTCCCATACGATTTCCTCCTTTGTTAAGACTGGGCCATCTTTGCAAATACGCTTATGACCATAGAGTGTCTTGCAAGTGCAGCCCATACAAGCACCGAATCCGCAACCCATTCTCTCTTCGAAAGAGAATTCACCGCTTGTGGTTGTTGAGTTATAGACGGCTTTGAGCATTGGTTCTGGGCCGCAAGTGTAGAAATATGAATATGATTCAGGAAGGGCGTTAGTGACAAATCCTTTGACGCCATAAGATCCATCGACTGTTGTGACAGCGACTTCACATCCGAGTTCTTTGAAAGAATCCTCAGCAAAAACCTCTTCTTTTTTGTTAAAGCCTAAGATAACTGAGACTTTTTTGCCTTCTTTGATGAGCTTTTTGGCGAGGTTATAAAGAGGTGGGACTCCAACGCCGCCTCCAATAAGGAGAGGGTGATCGCCAGCTTTTGAAAGGTTATAACCGTTTCCTAAACCTGTAAGAACATCTAATGAAGTTCCTTCTTCCATGAACTTCATTTTTTCGGTTCCAACACCAACGACTTTGTAGATGAGCGTTAAGGTCTCTTCATCATAGTCGTTAACGGAGATTGGTCTTCTTAAATAGAGGCCGTCAAGGAGAATGTTGACGAACTGACCGCAGTTCGTGATTCCGCTTGTGTCGCCAACAAGGACCATCTTATAGACGTCCTTTGTTAGGGCTATGTTGCTTTGTACTTTGAATATGCTTCTTTTCATATTGCCCTCCTGTTATTTCTTGTAAACGATTTCTCCATTACATACGGTGAGATAGTTGACTGCATTAAGTGTTTCTCCAAGGAATGGGGTGGCCTTTCCTTTAGACAAGAACATCTCTTTGCTAACTACGAATTCTTCATCGAGGTTCCAAATGCTAAATCCATCAAATGGAATGCCGAATCTCTTTCTTGGGTTAACGACAAGAAGGTCGATGAGCTTGTCCATGCTGATGATTCCTTCTTTCACGAGCTTTGTGTAGAGAAGAGGGAATGCAAGTTCGATGCCTGTAATACCGAATGGGGATTTCTCTAAGCCTCTAGATTTTTCTTCTTCACTATGTGGGGCATGATCTGTTGCGATCATGTCGATTGTTCCGTCTTGGATGCCTTCAATAAGAGCAGCTTTGTCTTCCTTGCTTCTTAATGGGGGATTCATTTTCCAGTTGCCTGCTTCTTGAAGCATGCTGTCATCAAGGATGAGGTAATGTGGGGCGGTTTCGCAGGTGATATTAACGCCTTCTTTTTTGGCTTTTCTAATAAGCTCAACGCTTTCTTTGGTTGAGATGTGGCAGACGTGATATGCGCATCCTGTCTTTCTCGAAAGTTCAATATCCCTTGCAATTTGCGCATATTCGCTTTCTGAACAGATGCCGCGATGTCCATGTTCTTTGGCGTATTCGCCATCATGGATATATCCTCGTTTAAGGAGTTCGTTGACTTCGCAGTGTGCGACGATAATGGCGTTAAGCTCTTTGGCTTTCTTCATGGCTTCAAGCATCATTTCTTCGCTTTGGACGCCTCTTCCGTCATCGCTAAAGGCAACAACGTGGGATTTGAGCGCTTCCATATCGGAAAGTTCTGCACCAGCTTCGCCTTTTGTGATTGAGGCGTAAGGATAGACGTGGATGCAAGCGTCCTTTTCGATGATGTCCTCTTGAACCTTAAGCGTCTCTAATGAATCAGGAACAGGGTTGAGGTTTGGCATTGGGCAGACTGCTGTGTATCCGCCATGTGC
Organism: Bacilli bacterium; assembly: GCA_024408335.1. GTDB lineage: Bacteria > Bacillota_I > Bacilli_A > RFN20 > CAG-826 > UBA4951. Next base: position 261,947 of record JAKSVB010000001.1, on the reverse strand, counting down.
GCATGCTCTTGTGCCATCTTTGATTGTCTCTTTATATGAAAAACCCGGCTCTCTAAGATGAACGTGAACATCAAGGAAGCCAGGAAGAATAACGTAAGAAGAATTAGGATCGAGTTTGTCAGATAAAGAAAAAGTGGAAACTAAGCTTGGGACGTCAAAGACGATTCCGCTTCTTCCACTTACTGTTTTAAGGTTTAAATCTTTCATATTCTCCTCCTTCATTCTTGAGAATCATATGGAGCCCTTTGAAAGCTCTCTAGAAATATATCGATATGGGTTTATCTAATCAACTATTTTTTAAATAAATTTAAAAGACAATCTTTCAATTTCTCTATTTCTCTTGCTTTATCAGTAGAAAAATTTGAATTAACTAGTAAAATCTCTCTTGTAAAAGGAGACTAAAACTATGTCTAAACCAATCTTACTTGTAATCATGGATGGTGTTGGCTTCTCAAAGACCGGCATTGGTGACGCAGTCACAATGGCAAACACACCAAACCTTGATCATTTCTTAAAGACCTATCCTAACTGCAGACTTAAGGCACATGGCCCAGCTGTTGGACTTCCATCAGATGATGACATGGGTAACTCAGAAGTCGGCCATAACGCTCTTGGCTGTGGCCAAATCTATTCACAAGGCGCAAAGCTTGTTAACGAATCAATCAGCTCTGGCAAAATCTATCAATCAGAAGCTTGGAAAGAAGAAGTCGAAAACGTCAAATCACACGATTCAACACTTCACTTCTTAGGCCTTCTTAGTGATGGTAACGTTCACTCAAACATCTCTCACTTAATCGCCATGATCAAAGAAGCAAAAGCTGAAGGCGTTAAGAAAGTCAGAGTCCACGTTCTTCTCGATGGCCGTGACGTTCCAGCAACTTCCGCATTAATCTACGTTGATCAACTCGAAACAGTTCTTAAAGAGCTCAATGATGCTTCATTCGATGCACGTATCGCTTCAGGCGGCGGCCGTATGAAGATCACCATGGACAGATACCAAGCTAACTGGAAGATGGTTGAAGATGGCTGGCACACCCACGTTATGGGAGACGGCAGAATGTTCGAAACAACCACTGCTGCCGTTGAAACATTCAGAAACGAAATCGCTGGCATCATCGACCAAGACCTCCCAGCCTTCGTTATTGCAGAAAACGGCCAACCAGTCGGTAAGATCGTTGATGGCGATTCAGTCATCCTCTTCAACTTCAGAGGTGACAGAGCTATCGAAATCTCAATGGCCTTCGATATGAAAGACTTCGACAAGTTTGACAGAGTCGTCTATCCAAACGTCTGCTATGCAGGCCTTCTCCAATATGATGGCGACCTCAAGCTTCCAGCAAGATTCTTAGTCAACCCGCCTGAGATCAAAAACACCCTTACCGAACTCCTCGTTAAGGCAAACATCAACGAATTCGCAATCTCCGAAACCCAAAAATACGGTCACGTCACCTATTTCTGGAACGGCAACAAATCAGGCAAATTCAGCGAAGAACTTGAGACCTATATGGAAATCCCAAGCGACAACGTCTCTTTCGATCAAAGACCTTGGATGAAATGTGCTGAAATCACCGACGAAGTCATCAAGGCTATGGAATCTGATAAATATCAATTCATCAGACTTAACTATCCTAACGGCGACATGGTCGGCCACACCGGCGACTTAGACGCAACAATCTGCTCAATGGAAGCACTCGACCTCTGCTTAGAAAGACTTTGGAAAGTCGCTAAAGCAAAAGGCTACACCATGCTTGTCACTGCAGACCACGGCAACGCTGACGAAATGCTCGAAAAGAACAAGAAGGGCGAACTCCAAGTCAGAACCGCTCACTCACTCAACCCAGTTCCATTCATCATTGTTGATGATGAAATCAAAGTCGAGATGAAAGAAGGCAACTTCGGTCTTGCAAACGTTGCTCCAACAGTTGCAAAACTCTTCGGCTTAGAAGCTCCTGAATGTTGGGAAGAAGCTGTTATCAAGTAAGATATATCAATAACAAAATTAGGTTCTACCGATTATGGCAGAACCTTTTTTCTTTATTTGAAGTACCTATCTATAAAGGCTTTCGCGACGCTTGTGTATTTAGCGTTATCCTTTATGAAGCTAAGTCCATGTGGAGCGCCTTCAATCTCTAGGAGCTCAACATTAGGATTACTGCTTTTAAGTTCCTCGCTCATCTTAACAGGGACATATCTGTCCTCGGTTCCGTGGATAATGAGAATTGGAAGTTTGCTATCTTTGATTGATCTAAACGAATCGCTTTCCTCAAGGTTAACGTGGGCGAATAACCTAGCGCTTAGTTTGATAAATGGCTTGCAAAGCTTAGAAGGCAAATGCATGTCTTCTGTGACTTTTAGGATGATTCCTAGAGGCGATGAGAATGGACAATCGGAGATTACGCATTTGACGTTTGGAGGAAGATCTTGGTCAAGCACCATAAGAACGGTCGCTCCGCCCATGGATATGCCAGTCAAAAGAATCTCGATGTCTTTTCCATACGTATCTATTGCGTAGTTAATCCAAGAAACTAAATCTTTTCTTTCTTTGATGCCAAAAGTAATTGTTTTCCCATCGCTTTCACCATGTCCTCTATGGTCGATAAGAATCGCATTGAAACCTTGGCTTATGTAATAACCAAGACCTCCAGCGAAGTCTCTTAGGCCAGAACCCCTATAACCGTGAACCAATATAGCAAATGGCTTCTTAACGTCGCTAATGTAGACCTTCGCATGAAGTTTCTTGTTATCGTATGACCTAATCCAAGCGTCTTCGTAAGATATCTTTTTGACGTTTTCGATAAGGGCGTTCATCTCATTATCAAATGGAGTGTATTGAGGACCGGTAAGAGGCCTTTGTGACTTGCCTTTGTTCTTTACTGGGTTATAGAAACACATGAAATAGATGACAAGCAAAAAGGCGAGGAGCAAAACTAGAATCACTCCAACTACCCCTAAAACAATAAACAGAATCTCCATAACGTTTCCTTTTTCACAAAAAATCTTATAACAAAACAAGCCCATTTTTTAATGAAATATCAACGTAACATCAAAAATACTTCAATTTATCCAAAATTATTAGAAATGAGGTAATTTTTAAATATACTAATAGGCATATGAAATTCAGAATAGCGCTCTACTCACTTTTAACACTCCTTGTCGTCGGCATTGTCATTGGCTCTTTCTGCGATTTATCTATTTCGCAAGCTCTTTGTCAAAACTCAGATGACTTTTTCCTTCATACCGTCACTGCTTTTGGCTTAATCATCCCATATATGTTCTTTGGTCTTTTCGGCGGAGCTCTCTTTAGAGTCACTCTCAATAACAAAAACCAAAAGGCAGGGCTCAAAGCCGTCCTTTACTTCATGAGTGTCTTCTTCTGCTTAGCAGGGGCTTATTACTCCGCTCAAGACAACTTCAGCGTCAATGGCCTTTATCACCCAGAAATGGGATACACAATCTTGGCCTATGTAATTGGCTTCTTATTTAACGGCATCGGCTTCGCTCTTGGCTTCATCGGTGCTAAATCAAACGAAAATAAGAACGCTTGGATCGTCATTATGACATTGGCGGGAAGCATCATCGTTTCTCAGCTTGTCGGTATCAGCGCTCTCAAATCATTGTTCAATCGTCCTAGATTCCGTTCTCTTGGAAATGGAATCGAATTCTTCCCATGGTACAAACCAAACCTTCACTACAAGGATTTATTAGGTGGAGCGATCGTCAAAGAAGAATTCAAATCTTTCCCTTCAGGACACTCATCAATCTCTGCTCTTATGATGTTCTATGCGATATTCGTTCCTCTTATGTTCCCAAAGCACGTGAGCGAAAAGGTTCGCTTTCCATTATTCTTAGTGGGTCTTGCCTATTACATCTTCATGGGTTCGGTTCGTATCTTAGCAGGCGCTCACTTCCTTAGCGACGTTTGCTTCGGTGGCTTAATCACAGTCCTATTCACCATCATTCCTTACGAAATCCTTAGCAAAACCAAGCTATTAGAACTTTAATACATAGAAAAAAGGCCAACAGCAAGTTGACCTTTTCTTTTGTTTTTAAGCAGCGGCTGTAAGGGCTACTGGGCATTGAAGCTCAATGTAGTCCATGTTAGTGAAGTCGTTTCTTAGAGCTGTGAGAGATATAACGTTTGTTCCAGCGTTGAGATGACATTTGCCGACAGGCATTGAATACCATGCGTGGAAATCGTTTTGTCCTCTGACATATTTATCTGCCGTAACGTTAACTTGAGTACCATTGACGGTTATTCTCCACCAGGAATCGATCTTATCGTTGGTTGTGGCCGCAATACCTACATAGAGATATGCATCTGCTGCGCTTGGAGCAGAGATGTTGAAGGAGACGACTGAGTCAGTTCTGAAGTCGCCGATATAGCCATGGTTAGGACCTGAAGCATTATAACCTGATTTGGTCATTGTGACGCTTCCTGAGTGGCCAGCATTTTCAGCTTCGAAACGATATTTGTTACCAGTGACGTCGTTGTCGTTTTCGTTGAATGTGATTTGAGTGTTGCCGCCACCTTGTCCACCGCCACCGATATCTCCAGATGGGAGATTAGCAACGAGTGTTTGGGTTGTGACGCTTAATGAGCCATCGCCATATTGGTGATCAAGGTATTCGTATCTCTTCTTAGTCCAGTTGAGCAAGTCTTGTGCTGCTTCCTTTTGGGTTGTTCTTGAGTTTGCTTGGTTGGTTCTTTCGGAATTACGATTGAACTTTTGAGGCCATTTAGCTTTGAGGTTAGCGAAATCGGTTTCGTATTTAGTGGCGATGTCTGCAACCATATCAAGAGACTTTTGGAAGAGGTTGAAGTGCTTCATTTCTGACCACTTAAGAGAAATCATATCTCTGAACCATTGTTGGTGAATAAGAACTGTGAACCATGCGTTTGGATAATATGGTTGTTTGTTTTGTCCTTTGTGATTAGCAGCAAATGTTCCGCTTTCTGGGTCGGCCATTCTTGTGGTGATGCCATATCCTGAGTCATAGTCCCAAGGAGCTTCGAAACGAAGTTTCTTATCGCCGGTAGCGGACATATCAACATCAAGATAGAAGCTTGAGTAGCCAACGTCTGGGTCACAAGCGATATCTTGGAGGATATACATATCAACAAGTGATTGGAGATCAACTGATGCAGCAATGCATTCTTTAGCTGAAGCGAATTCGCCAGCGGCAGCTTGAACAAGAGCTGTATGGGTGTCGTTGAACTTAAGGAAGGTGTTGTTTCTTGCGGCTTGATACATCAATTTGTATGTGTTTTGGACATAGTCTCTGATGAATGTTCTTTGAGCGTCGCTATAGGTGTCGCTCTTCATGGTGTAACCCTTGATGAAGCCTGAAACTGTATCGCCATCGTAGTTGGTAAGGCTATTTCCTTCATAGTTGATTGTGAAGGTGTAGTCACCGCCTAATGCGAGGTTCTCTTCGTTGTAGTAATAGTCGAGCTCACAGATGTAGCCGACATCGGTTCCTTCATAATCGGTAGCAGGTTCAGTGATGTTGATTCTTGAGCTGCCTGATTGTTGTTGTTCTGCAACAAGGTAAACACCCCAGTAGGTATTGTTGATGTAGACGTTTGCATAGGTGAAGTCAGATGCATAGAAGCCATCAGCTTTAAGCATGTTCTGTGCTAAATAAAGCGAAAGGGCGTTATTGGTGTTAGCAAGGTCTTTGTAGTCTGCTAGAAGGACCCATGATTTATTTTTTGCTCCGTTATTAAGACCGAGTAATTTTTGTTTGGAATCAAATTTCAATCTGATGCCTTTTTGTGGGTAATCAAGGGTGTAGTTGCCACGGACTTTAACGTTTGTTGGGACGTTAGTAAGGGCTTGAGATGCATCGCAGTCACTAACACTTACAGTTGCTGTTTCATATTGAATTGCGTTGCTTAACTTGTAGTTACGGTTGATGTCGGTAGCCCAGTTATTTGTGCCCGCAGTTGTATTGATGTCGATACGAGCCATTTGGGTTGGGATACGTGGAGTGTAGCCATATGCTGCTGCGATAGGTGAATCGGTTGCTGGCGGGGTATATGTTGGCCTTGAACTATCTGCGCTACTAGAAGAGGAACTCGATGACGCTTGGCTTGAAGAGCTCAATGAGCTTGAGGCGCTTGAAGACTTTGACGTTGATGATTGTGATGTTCCTTGGCTACTAGAAGAGGAGACGCTTAACTCGGAGCTCTCGCTGCTTGTAGTTTGGCTGCTAGATTCTTGTTGGTTACTAGAAGACGAAGCCTCTGAGTTTGTTCCTTGTCCGCAGCTTGCGATAAAAGGCAAAACCATGGCACAAGAAAGGATTTTTAAAATGTTTTTCATAACAACACTTCCTTTTTAAAAAATTATATTCGGGTTTTCCATCAAAAAACATAGTTTTTCTATGCAAAAACGGCCTAAAAATGCTTCAGTATGTACCCCATCTCGAAAAAACGTTCGATGTTTAACCAAAAACGCCACCATCTCTGGCAGCGTAATTTCTAACTAATTTTTGTGAATTTGTAAGCGGATCTTGAATAGTATTCTTCGTTCGCTTCTAAGACTATCGAAGGGAAGTTGTCGTGATGCATTGCATCTGGGAAGTCTTGGGCCTCTAAGCAAATGAACTTGCCATCGCTATAGAGCTGAAGGCCAACTCTATCTGTGAATACTTCCACTCTATATCCGCCAGTCGTGCCATCCATTTCAGCTACTTTTCTGTAACCTGATCCATTGAGCACTAAATTGGAGTCGTTATTGCCGTGGTACATATTCTTGGTTCTATAGTCGAGAGTAGTGTTTGCAACGGTAACAATTTCGCCAGTTGGGATAAGGTCGCTTGACGCTTTGGTATACGTATCAGCATCAATCCACAAATTGTGGTTTGAATTCGAGTTGTTGCCATTCATATTCATGTATAAATGGTTGATAGGGTTGAACAATGTGGTTTTGTCTGAAACTGCTCTAAACTCATATTCCAAAGTACCATCATCGTACAAAGTATATGTTGTTGTCATATCAAGGCTTCCTGGGAAACCCATATCTCCATCGTCAGAGTGAAGCGAGAAAGTGATACTGTCTTCTTCTTGCTCGACAAGGGTCCAGGCTCTTTCACCAAAACCTCTAGAGCCACCATGAAGGGTGTGCTGCCCGTTATTTCTATCTGTGTTGTATGTAGTTCCGTCGAGAGTGAAAGAAGCATTGGCAATTCTATTTGCTACTCTTCCAGCAACAAAACCATTTTCTGCTATATGTTTGCCATCAAAATCAACCGAGTCGATCTTGGCGCCTTTGGTTGCGAACTTGACTTCTAATCCTTCAGAAGTTGTTAGTTTCATTGAAGGAGGAATGCTGGTTGATGGAGCGTCTTTGGAAGCAGATGCAACAGGATTTGATGTGCTATTTGTAGGCTCTTTTGGGGAACAGCCACAAAGAGCGAGAGGTAAAACTAGTAAAAACGCCTTGTTTAATTTCATCTGATAACGCCTTCTTCGATTGCGGCTTTCTTAACAGCTTCGCTAACTTCTTTTACGACTCTCTCATCAAAAGCGCTTGGTAAAATGTAGTCTGCTGATAATTCTTCGTCTTTGATTAAGTAAGCTAATGCTTTTGCCGCTGCCATCTTCATGCCTTCGGTAATCTTTTTAGCCTTTGCATCGAGAGCTCCTCTAAAGATGCCAGGGAAGGCCAAAAGGTTATTAACTTGGTTTGGATAATCGCTTCTGCCAGTTCCAATAATGACTGCTCCTGCTTCTTTAGCGTCAGCATAGCTGATTTCTGGAACAGGGTTTGCCATAGCAAAGACAAATGGATCTTTCATTGTCTTGACCATTTCCTTTGTGACAAGGTTTGGAGCCGAAACACCAACAAATACGTTAGCGCCTTCAAGAAGCGACGCTAATGTGCCCTTGTGGTTAGGTTTGGTGTCAATGATACCGTCGTCGACGAGTTCTTTTACGAGGAAGTCATACTTGTCGTAATCCTTTTTGTCGACAACGCCGTTGATGTTTGATGCATAGATGGTTTTAACGCCAAGTCTCTTGAGCATTCTTGCAATGTTGCTTCCAGCAGCACCAGTGCCACTCATAACGACAACGAGATCTTCCATCTTCTTGCCAGTTAATCTCACGCAGTTCATGACTGCAGCGCCAACAACGATTGATGTTCCGTGTTGATCATCGTGCATGACTGGAATATCGAGTTCTTTGATAAGTCTTCTTTCAATGGTGACACATCTAGGTGCGCTAATGTCTTCAAGATTGATACCGCCTAATGATGGAGCCAAGATTTTGCAGGTTCTAATGATTTCTTCAGGATCCTTTGTGTCGATGCATAAAGGAATGGCATCGATATTGGCAAATTTCTTGAAAAGGTTGCATTTGCCTTCCATAACTGGAATGCCTGCTTCTGGTCCAATATCGCCAAGCCCTAAGACAGCTGTTCCATCAGAAATGACAGCGATCGTATTGCCTTTTGAGGTGTATTTGTAGACTAAAGATTTGTCTTTAGCGATTTCCTTACAAGGTTCAGCAACACCTGGGGTGTAGGCAACACATAAATCATGTTTGTCTTCGATTGGGAGTTTGAGTGATGTTTCAAATTTACCACCCTCATGCTTTAGCAAAGCTTCATCGCGTAATTCCATAATCTCTACCTTTCAAATATATCGTTTCCATAGGTGTCATAGGCAACTATGGCTGGGAAGTTCTTAACTTCAAGTTTCTTAATGGATTCACATCCTAAGTCATTAAAGGCGACCTCTTCGCAAGACACGACTCTCTTAGAGAGAAGCGCTCCAGCGCCACCTGTTACGATTAGGTATACCATCTTGTATTCTTGGCAGGCCTTCTTAACGCTTTCGCTTCTAGGACCTTTTCCAATCATCCCTTTGACACCAAGTTTAGGCATCATGGATACGAATTTGTCCATTCTTGAAGATGTCGTTGGGCCAATCGAACCAACAATTCCATCAGGTTTTGTAGGGGTTGGACCAGCATAATATATGAATGAGTCCTTAAAATTCACTGGCAAATCCGCATTATTTTCTAATAATCCGGCAATTCTAAGGTGTGCGGCGTCTCTTGCAGTATAGATGACTTCATCTAAATAGACGATATCGCCAGCATGAAGTTTTGTTACATCGATCATAACTTAACCTCCACGTGTCTGTTGGCATGACATTGGATATTGACCGCGACTGGAAGAGAGGCAATGTGGCATGGAGCGGTATTAATGAATACGCCTAAGCATGTTGTCTTTCCTCCGAGGCCCATTGGACCAATTCCGGTTTTGTTCACTTCTTCTAATATCTCGTTTTCGAGCTTTGCTATTTCTTCGTTTGGAGAACCTTCTTCTCTAAGAAGGGCTTCCTTTGCCATAAACGCACATTCTTCGAAGTTGCCTCCAATGCCGATCCCTAAGAAGATAGGAGGACATGGTCTTCCATCTGCTTCTTTTACGGCGTTAAGGACAAATTCTTTGATGCCTTTGATGCCGTCAATAGGATTAAGCATCTTAAGCTTTGACATGTTTTCGCTTCCTGCGCCTTTTGGAGCGATTTTTATAACAAAGCGATCGCTTACTTCTGTTTGGACGTGAACGATTGCAGGAGTGTTGTCTTTTGTGTTGATTCTTGTAATTGGATCAGCGACTGATTTGCGAAGGTAGAAGTCATTATACGCTTCCCTTACGCCTTCATTGATCGCCTTAACCAAATCCCCATCGACGGTGACTTCATTGCCCATTTTGACAAAGCAAGTAACGATACCTGTGTCTTGGCACATAGGAATATGTTCCTCTTTTGCTAAGGAAGCATTGTCGAGTATCTGACAAATGACTTCTTTGCTAAGCTCTTTGTCTTCCGTTTCTTTGGCTTTCTTAAGCAAACCCAAAGTAAAAGAGTTCAAATTGTGGCAAGCCTCGTATATGGCTTGTTTTACTGCGTTTTTGATGTCGATAGTTCTTATGGTTCTCATAAAAAAATCTTAACACTTTTTTTACTAAGTATTAAGAATACTTGCTCAAAAAAGAGCCGTTCGTTTGAACAGCTCTGATTGTTTGAGTGATTACTTAAATAATCTGTCTAAGAAGCCTTTGAGGGCTTTGCCGTGTCTAGCTTCGTCTCTTGCCATCTCATGAACTGTGTCATGGATTGCATCTAAGCCGTTTTTCTTAGCGCACATTGCGAGGTCGAATTTACCTTGTGTTGCGCCAAATTCACAATCAACTCTCCAAGCGAGGTTTGATTTGGTTGATGCAGTCATCTTAGGCTCGATTTCGCTTCCAAGCATCTCTGCAAATTTTGCTGCGTGCTCTGCTTCTTCGTAAGCGGCCTTTTCCCAATATAAGCCGACTTCTGGATAGCCTTCTCTATGGGCGATTCTAGCCATGCAAAGATACATACCGACTTCTGAACATTCGCCATGGAAATTGGCTTTGAGTTGTTCGAGGATGTAGGCCTTATCTTCTGCTGAGATATCTGGGTTGTTTTTAACTGTTGTAGCGTAAACGCCAAATTCGTGTTCGGCAGCAAGTTTCATCTCGCCTTCGACTTTCTTAAATTTTTCGCCTTTAACGTGGCAAACTGGGCATTCTGCTGGTGGTTCATCGCCTTCGTGGACATAACCACAAACTGGGCAAACATATTTCATAAGTATTCCTCCTTGTTGGTTGATAAGTTAATAATACCATCGCTTGTGATGGGTTCCGAATATAACGCTTAGGTGATTAACGATATTTTGATTATCCAAAATGAATGACTGCAATTAACGCAAACATTTCTCTTCTGCTTATGAATCCATTTACTTGGTAAAGAATCTTTCCACTGAAGTCACAGATGTTATCTCCATTCACTTTATAGATGATTTTCCCTGAGAATTCTCTTACATATGTACCGTCGAAAGTAAGAAGAATCCTGCCAGAAAACTCTCTTAACGTGTCGTCGCTTATTCTATATAGGATTCTCCCATAAAAATCGCGAATCGTATCGTCTCCTATTTTAAATTGAATCCTTCCGTAGAAGTCTTTTATCGTGTTTCCTTCGATTCTTAAATCGACAAGCCCCGCAAATTTTTTGACTGTTGCCATAAGTATTCCCCGTATTTGTTATGAACATATTACAAGAAAAAACCGTGTAATTTAATACACGGCTTAATCGTTTTATAATTCCCAGCCTCCTAACCAAGACTCAAACGAATCGTAGAGGTCGTTGCAACGTCTTTCAAGTTCTGCTGCGTTGTTCAAAGTGAATATGTAGTCGGTTGTGTCAAACATAGGAACATACTGTTCCTCTGATGTGTAGTTGCCACTTACAAGTTCGTTATAGGCATAAGTCGCTAAGGTAGAGGCATCACTAATGATTGTGATTAGGTCGGCTAAGGCCTCTTCTGAGATGCCTTTTGCGCGGTTAATCAACTTCTGGAAATATCCAGACTCTCTACCGTAGTGATATTGGCCATTCGCACTATCTAGGAACTTTAAGGCATCTGCCGCATAAAGGTAGAATCCAGGAACAACGTTGCCATCAATGTCTTCATAGGATCTGACGTAATATGTCGGCCAGTTACAAAGGAAATGGATATAGTCGAGCATTGAATACACATCAGTGATTAGATTTGAAGAGGCAACCTTCTGCCAAACACCCACGTTCTCACCCATTTCGCTCTCAGGAACAAGATAATATTCGGAATCAACGATCTTGAATGCGAACTCATAACCATAAGCGTCAGTAAAAGGATTTGCTTCGCTTTCTGCAACTTCTAAAGTCCCAACGATCGTTATGGCCGCGGTGGTATAACCGAATCTTTGGCCTTTCTTTGGGAACGCTTCGATTGTATTGGAGAGGGTTGAAGTATTAGGTTTGCAGAATGGGCATGACTGGTAAGGTAAATTCATCAAGAAGATGAAAGAGCCATCTACAGGAGATGATGTTGCCATATAGCCATTGATCGCGACCTTTTTGGTATCAAGACTTTTAAGGTACTCGAAACTCAAGGAATCTTTGAAATTGAGTCTTGTCGCTCCTTGGAGAGCAGGGTTTGAGCTTGTAACTGACGAGACGTTTGGACTTGTATCGGCGTTGCTGCATCCAAGAAGAGTAAGGGACATAAGTCCGCACATGAGTGATTTGACAAATGTATTCATAAATTATTCAGCTATGCTGTCCTTTCTCGATAAAACAAAGGTTGCTATTGCAGTTGGAAGAACGGAGATTACGAACACTCCAACCATGATGATGAATTCAAGCGGGTAGACGGCGCCTAAGCTTAATACCGCGCCCATACTCTTGGCGTAACCGCCAACAAAGAGGAGACCGATTCTTGAGAACAAGAACGAGAGACCGATTGAGACGGCTCCTATGATGCTATTTTGCAATAAGTAGAGAAGGTTGATTTTCTTTACGGAGATGCCGATGAGTCGCATCATTTTGATTTCTGGAACGCTATGGATCATGTTAAGGACAGTGACAACTGAGATAATCATGATGTTCATCACAAGAATTACTGCGCATAACGCATAGACGATATAGCGAGTCGAGTCGGCGTCATTTAACACCGAACGGATGACTGCCATAGGTTCAACAGCTTGAAGAGAGTAAGTTTTAGCGTCATGACCACTAAAGAGCTTGCCGTTGTATTCATTTACAACGCTAAGAGCGGCGCTAGGGTTTTTGGCCTTGATGATGATAGAACAAACCATGTTGTTAAGTTCTTCATGGTCATGCTCTTCGTGGCCATGTTCTTCCTCTTCTTCGTGAACGAGCCAAATGCTCTTTAAATGGGTGTAGAGGATGTCGTCTGACATCGAATGAGTTTCTTTTAAGACACCCGTGACGATGAAAGGTGTATGGTGTTCATCACCAACTGAGTGTGAAGTATAGATCTTTTGACCGATTTTGAGTCCGGCCGCTCTATAGACGTTATATCCAACAACGATTTCGAAGCCTTCGTCACCTTCCTTAGGAATTGAGAAGATATTGCCGTTAAGTAGTTCTTTTTCTTCAAAGTAATCTTTTGTGGTGCCAACGATGTTGAAGCCTTTATAGCTATCTGCCATCGCAAAAGGAATAGCCTTTTCTACTCTGCTATCTTGTGAAAGCTCGGAAACGAGTTCATAAGGAATCGTTCCTACAGGACTGTCAGTAAAATACACCGTATTCATGACAAGTTGGGTTTGTGATCCGGCTGGACCGATAATTGCCGAATAATAGGCAGCGTTTGTAGTGATGCCGTCTTCGATCTGTTTTGAAGTGTTAAACGCAAGAACAGCAGTTCCGCATGAAAGGACGATTGAGACACATACCAAGATTACCTGGACGATCTTGATCATCGTGTTTTTGAGGGCAAACTTAAGCATGTTGTTCACCTTCTTTCACCATGAAGTCTTCCATGTGGATTACTTCGTCAAACAAATCAACGAGCCTTTCGTCGTGGCTTACGACAATCAAAATCTTGCCTTTGGAACATTCAAGAAGCTCCTCCATGACTTTGCGGCCAATCTCATAATTAAGATTGCCAGTTGGCTCATCGCAAAGGATGATGTCAGGCTTTTTTGCGAGGGCTCTAACGATGGCCACTCTTTGGGATTCGCCGCCTGAAAGATTTGCGACCTTTTTGTTCTTTTTATCATCAATTCCAAGCTTTTTTAGAAGCTCTTCGCTTGATGAGACATCAATGTTCTCTAACCTAAGAATGTTGATGTTATCCATAACGGACATGTTTTTTATGAGTTTAAAATCCTGGTAAACGTACCCGATTTTCTGAATTCTAATCTTGTCTTTTTGCTTTTGTGATAATGATGTTATTTCAATTCCATCAATGATAATTTGGCCTTTGTTTGGCGAAAGGATTCCACAAATCATGTTGAGTAATGTGGACTTTCCGCATCCTGAGGCGCCTAAAATAATATAACTTTTACCGTCAAGAAAAGTGTAATCACGATAGGCGATTTCCTTCTCGTTTTTATATTTCTTGACTACATTTTTGACTGTAATCATTTATTGTCTCCTTGTTTTTTGAAAATAGAAAAAATAAATGAATTACATTGCGACTAGAAGCTTAACTTTTAAGTTAACTAAAGTTTCCTTTCTTACTGAAAAGATGTGTGTCTCTTCGATATTTGATTCTGCTTCGAATGGTTCGAGTTTTGGCCCTGCTCTTCCTAAAGTGACAGACTCATAGATGTTAATTGCGACATAGGCTGACGCGAAAAGAATGTATACAAAACGTAAGGCGTATTCTAAAAACGAGATGAAGCAGCAGATTTCACAGGCCGGATCACTACAAGTGTGTGTGAGATCTAAAAAGAAAAGAAGTCCAAGCAAAACTGTTTGTATAACTAGAAACAATTTGATTAGATTGCTTTTCTTTTTCATACGTTAATTATTATATGACCTTCCGTACAAGGTGTACCAATTTTATTCAAAAAAGCCTCCTAAAGCGATTAGGCGATAGGAGGCAATTTCTTATAAATTAAGTATGTTTAGTGCTGATGAGAATTAGTCAGCTTTAGCTGCCTTTTTCTTTTTCATAACTAAGACGACAGCAACTGCTGCAGCTGCGACGACGACAACTGAGCCTGCAGCGACGCCAGCGATTAAGCCAACGTTTGCTTCGCCCTTGTTGCTACCAGTTCCTGAGACGTACTCTTGAACTAATTTATCTTTTGCGACATATAATTCGAATGAGTAACCATATCTAACTGGGTCTGATTGGCCTTCGAAGGTAACGTCGAATAAGATGTGAACGAATCCGTTCCATTCTTTATTGACGGTGCCAGAGATGACATTTCCTTCTAATTTGAGTCCTTCTGGAAGTGGGGTTGCTGCGCTGATTGATGTTTCAACGCCTGCAACGACCTTACCATTAAGGGTTGCGCCAACTTCAGCTTCTTCTGGGAGAACGATTTCAACGTTGATAGCATCACCGACTTTAGCTTCTAAGCGTTCATCGATAACGTTGGTTAATGTAACGTCTAATTCAGGGGTGAGAGCAGTTTTCATTGCACCTGAGTTTGCACACATCCACATAGCTTCTTTAGCGCATGTACGGACAGCATACCACCATGAGTATGATGGGGTGTTTTCGCCATGGGTCTTGCTCTTGTAGACTGGGCAGTGTAATTCTTTGCTCCATTTTGCGTTGCAGTCATCGGAGTAGTTTTGGCTATCAAGTTGGTTGTTACAGCCTGATAAGACACGGTTGTTGATGTTTTCGTAGCACTTACCATTCATGCTGCTGTTTCCACGGTGGGTCATGTCGGAGATGATTGAGCCTTTGAAGCCCCATTCATTTCTTAAGACTTCGGTTAATAATGGGTATGATGCTGCGGTTTCCATTAAGCCTAAACGGTTGTAGGAAGACATGATGCCAGTAGCTTTGCCTTCTTGGACTGCCATTTGGAATGGTTTGAGGTATAACTCACGGAGTGTTTGCTCTGAGAGGTAAACGGTAACGCCTTCACGGTTCTTTTCTTGATCGTTGACAGCGAAGTGTTTGAAGAAGCAGTACATACCTAAGTCTGTAGCGCCTGCGACAACTCTGCCACACATACGGCCGCTTAAGAAAGCGTCTGCTGAGTAGTATTCGAAGTTACGACCACCGAATGGTGAACGGTGTAAGTTACATGCTGGGCCTGCCCAACCATAAGTACCAGTAAGGTGTGCTTCGGTACCGACCATTTCGCCTTGTTCTTTTGCAAGTTCAACGTTGAAGGTTGCTGCAACGATTGGGGCGCCTGTCCACCAGATGATTTGGAATTGTGAAGGGCCGTCTGAGTCGCCTGATGATGGCTTATCCATTCTGCTGATAGCTGGGTTGTGTGAGCTACCACCAGTAACGAATTGAAGCATTTCAGCATAGGTCATTTGGTTCATGAATTCTTCCCATTTTGGGTCATCCAATGATAAACCGACCATTTCTTTGAATTGGATTGATTGGTCCTTGGTTAAGGTTGTTTCTGCTTGTGTCCAACCTAAGGCTTCAATGTCTTCCTTGGTCTTCTTTGTTGCTGCAGGAACATATAAGAACTCTTCATCGAATTCGACGTCGTCGAGGTTGAATTCGTGGTTGTAGAATTCTGGAACTCTGCTGCCTTCTTTGAGAGTACGGTCAGCAATAGTTGGGTGGGTTGGGAATGTTTCATCGAAATCTTCACGTGAGAAGTGATCGAATCCGATGTCGTTTTCTAATGGTAATGAGCTGTAGAAGTCATTGCCAGAGAAGCGGTTTTCGACTTTGTTACCGGTGAAACGGTCGTTTTCGAACTTGATGCCGCCTTTCTTGACATTGAACTTAACTGAGTCAAATTCTTCGTGAGCGTTCTTGTTAGCGCTGATTTCGTATTTGCCTTCATCGAGTTCGTAGCCTTTGAAGTTGTTCTTGTTAGCATCGCTGTAGTCATAGTTAGCGACATCAGCGAGAGCGAATGTTAATTCATAGACTGCTGACTCATTTGGTTCAAGAATATCGGTCTTGTCGAAAGCACATAAGACACGGTCGGCTTTTTCGATTTCGCCTGAGATGTATGGAGCTTTCCAGTAAAGTTGAACAACATCCTTACCAGGGACTGAGCCAGTGTTTGTGACTTTAACTTTAACTCTGATTTCTTCTTTTTCGCTTTCAAGAGTTCTGTTGGTGACTGTAGCGCCGACGATTTCTTGTTCGAATTCGGTGTAGCTTAAGCCATAACCGAATGGGAAGATTACGCCGTTTTCGCTTTCGTACCAATCATCTGCCGCTTTTTGACCATCAGCTTTGATCATGTCTTGGTAGCGAGTTTCGTAGTAACGGTAGTCGAGGTAAACACCTTCTTCGTATGAGACATATGAAGATGGTTTGACACCGTTAAGGCCGCCTTCGACAACCTTTTGAGCTTCTTCGATATATCTTGGATCGGTCTTTAATGTACCATGGCTAACGACTGGAGTTCCGTCTGGGTTAAACATGGTATCTTGTGAAGCATGCTTTAATCTGTTGCTGGTGTTTGGAATAGCTTCGCCAGTGTGACGGTTGTCTGAGAAGTTTTGCCAAGTTGGATCTTTTGAGAAATCACGGGTCCAAGTATCAACGGTGTGGCCTGATGGGTTAACATCACCACATAAGATACGGCCAACAGCTGAAGCGCCGGTAGCACCTGGGTTACCCATCCAAAGAATGCCTTTGACTTGATCATCGTTTTCGAACTTATCACATTGGAAAATGTTACCTGAGTTGATAAGGATGATGATGTTTTCAAAGTTCTCTTTGATCATATCAAATAAGGCTTGTTCGTTATCTGATAATTCGAGAGCATGTTTCTCTGAGAAACCATATTTGGTTGAGTCTGTTGCGTCGATTGTTAAGACGTCGCAGCCTTCTGAACCTTCACGGCTAAGAACCATGATAGCGGCATCGTTATACTCGCTGAATGTTGATTTTAATGTAGCGTCGTATTTTTCGATTGGAGTTTCACCAATGGTAACTTCTGAGTTTCCCTTCCAGCCATCGTTACCGTTTGTACGGCCACTGCCGGATTTGCTGTTGTCCTTGTAGAAACTTGTAAGGGCATCGTTAAGTTCGAAGCCTACGTTTGTAAGTGACTTTTGTAAGTCGATTTGGGTTTCACCGCTGACGTGACCACTACCTGATCCGCCACCGCCATAGACAAGGCTTGTGCTGCTCTTACCAAAAACAGAAATCTTTTCGACACCTTCCATTGGGAGGAAGCCATCTAAGTTTTTGAGAAGAGTAAAACCTTCGTCACAGATTCTGTTGTTTAAAGCAGAACCGGCTTTGATATAGGAGTTTCTGTCAGTGTACTTGGCAATAAAGTCATTTGTAACGAGTTGTGTTGGCTCGCTAGCTGCAAGTACTGGAGCAGAAAGACCGCTTATCAAAAGTGTGAGTAATAATTTTTTAAACATACTTTCTCTTTCCGCAATTAAATTGCATTTGCAAAAAGTAAATCCATGCGATTTTACGTTTTGCGTGTTTTATTTATGTTAAAATAAACTTATGTTTTAAGCAACAAATATGTGACAAATTTTTTAACTAAAAACGCGCCACACAGATGACGCGTTTTGTATGATTTGCTGCTTACTCTGCTAGATAAACAATTTCGTCAGCAATAAGGCCTGCAACAAGCTTTGCTGCCTCAACGCTGAAGTGAACGCCGTCGTTTGGTCTAACAAGAGCGTCAAGTCCACCTTCATAGCTATCGAAGATCTTTCTAAGATCGATTAATGGTAAATCGAGTTCTTCAGCAACTTGTCTTTGAATTGGGTTAACTGAATCACGGATGACTTCGTTTGGAATGCCAAATGAGTTGCTTTCCTTAGTCGTTGGAGAAGTTAAGAGAATGATTTGTGGTTGTTCATCGGTTCCCCAGTGGGTTTGGTAGAGATGAATCAAATCAACATAGTCTTGATAGAAATCATCTTTTTCGTTTGCCCAGTTTGTGGCGTCGTTAGTGCCTAAGAGGATTGTGACGATGTCTGGTTTTTCTTTAAGTGAGTTTGTGTATTGTGGGGTTGTGTTATATGCAGGGTTATATTGGCCGAAAGTTTTAAATGAGGCGCCGTTCTTGCCGCAGTTGATAACCTTGGCGTTGGAACCTTCTGGAAGGTTTTCGTTGATGTAGTTTGGTATGATTGGTTTGGCCAGTTGTGACCTTCTGTTAATGAATCGCCGACACAGGTGATTGTGCCAGTGAATGTGTAATCAAAGGTTACTTCAACATCAATATTGTATGTAAGATCGCCATATTCGATTGTGACAAACTTAGTTTTTGTTTTGAGGTAATCGTCATGTTCATTCACATCATATTTCTTGAGCTCTTTTTCCTGGCCGCACTTGTCACAGCATAAATAGACTTGTAATCCGTCTGTTGAGAAGTGGTCTCCTGACTCATATGTGGTTGTTGGGTCGCCGGCGACTTTAAGATAGTGTTCGTGTTCGCAGTTATTTCCGCAAGACGCTAAAAGAGCGACAGACAAAATAGCGATGCCACTAAGCTTTGCAAATTTCATTTTGTTCTCCTAACTCGCCAAAAAGAAGGCGATAAGTATTAAGTAATCCTATGAGAAAATCCTATTATCAATAGGACCGATTTTCAATTTATTTGTTTGGCTCTTCGTTATCGAACAAGTATTCGATGTTCTTATATGGGCCAAAAAGGACTAATGTATCGCCAACTTCAATAGTGGTGTCTTGGTTGATGTCGATAATGAGCTCTTTTCTTTTGATGAGCATGATATTGATGCCATATTGGCCTTTGATTGATGAGTTATAAAGAGTGGTTTCTTTTAAGATCTCAGGAACTTTGTGCACCATGATCTCAACCATAGCCTTGTCTTGGTAGTTCTCCATGATGTGGATTGCGTTACGAAGCTTTGCTTCATTAAGTTCTTCTTTTTGAGCACCAGGATGTTTTGTTCCGAAAACGGTATTGATATTGTGGCTGTTTCCAAATACGACAACAGTGTCGCCTTCTTGAATCATCGTTGACTTAGAGATAGTGATGTTTCTGTTATCACGTCTAATAAGCATGACGTTAATGTTGTAATCTTCCTTTAACTTCGACTTAAAAAGGGTCTTGTCTTTAAGGTTTTCAGGAAGAACGTTAATTTTGATTTGGTAGATGGATTCCTTATCATAACGGTCCATCATAGTAAGAACGTTTTCCTTTCCTTTTTTGAAATACAAAACGAAACCAATTCGTTTGATTAAAGAATTGATTGGCTTTTTGATGAACGGAAGATTGAAAACGATAATGATCGCAGCAAATGCGCCAAACGAAATAAGAAGGATTTCCCATGAATTCTCAAGGTTAGCGATATCAAAGAAAGCAATTGTATCAACAACCAAAGAAAGGATGACGATCGATAACAAATGACCAACGAACATACAGGCAATCGCAAGCTTTCTTCTTACTGGGTTATTTGTGACAGTTTCGCTCTCTGCAGTAGTAAAACCAACGCCGGTTAAAAGCGAAATAGTTTGGAAACGTGCCTTGTCTTTCGCAAGACCGGTGATTTGAAAGAGAGTTGAGAAGACGCTGATAAGGGCGACATATACGACGACAATCGCCATAAATAAAATCAAAATCGTAACGGTATTCATAAGAATAATTATATTAGGAACATGAAATCTCGTCTTCAATGACAAGTTAAAAGTCTTGCCAAAAAAACGTATGTTTCTGCCTTCACCATCGAAACAAAAAAGAGGCCAGTTTAAATGGCCCCTTGATTGAGTTCCTAATTGTTAGGATTAGAGAGTGGTCCAGCCACCGTCAACTAATAATAATTGACCTGAGGTGTAGCTTGAAGCATCTGATGCGAAGTAGATTAAAGCACCATCTAATTCGCCTGGCTTACCTGCACGGCCCATTGGGCAGTACATGCTTTCGACTGGATCGAGTCCGCCAGATTGGAAGATAGCGTCTGTCATTTCTGATTCGAAATATGCAGGGCCGATTGCGTTAACGGTGATACCGTGCTTTGCCCATTCGCTTGCTAAGCCTTTGGTGAGCATCTTAACGCCGCCTTTAGCTGCAGCATATGCTGTAACTGGCCAGGTAGCATTGTTCATAACGACTTCTGAGTGGATTGAACCGATGTTGACGATCTTACCATAACCACGTTTGATCATGCCTTTAGCACATTCTCTTGCGACGAAGAATAATGAGTTGAGGTTGGTGTTGATAACTCTGTTCCACATATCTTCTGGCATGTCAGTTGCTGGAGCGGTGTCACCAACGCCTGCGTTGTTAACTAAGATGTCGATTTTGCCCATGACTGCTTCTGCTTCTGCAACCATAGCGATGACGTTTGCAGTATCGGTGACGTCACACTTAACAGCGTGGCATTTGACACCCATAGCTTCGATTTCTTTTTTAACAGCTTCGAGCTTTTCAAGTCTTCTTGCTGCGATAACGACGTCAGCACCTTGACCTGCTAATGCTTTTGCGAATTGAACGCCTAAGCCTGATGAAGCGCCTGTAACGAGAGCGACTTTACCTTGTAAATTGAATAAATTTGTCATAATTTTCCTTTCAAATTTTTTGACATACTCTTTATATACCCAATACGAAGTATTGAATATCATTAAACTTGAATATTATGTCGGTTATCCAACACAATGTTGTAGTTTGTTGGGTTTAGTAATAAAATTTCTTGGGAATTACATCATGGCAAGCCAAGTTGATAAAAGAATCAAGCACTCAAAAGAAAGACTAACAGACGCGATGGTCGAGTATTTACAAACCATGCCTTTAGAAAGTGTGACAGTCAAAAAGCTTTGCGATATCGCTGATGTCAACAGAAGCACATTTTACGCTCATTACATGAGCCCTTTGGATTTGTATAAGGAAATCGAGCAAAGCATGACGAGTTTTATCGTCAAAAACATCGACGAGATTAACGCAAAAAGAACAACTTACGAAGACTTAATCAACAGAGCCGTTGACTACTATGACAAGGAAAGCGATAAGATGATGGTTCTTTTAAAGACAAACTCAGCCTCTTTCAAAAATGAGTGCATGAAATACTTGGAAAAGACAAGGGCCGTCATCATCAAAGACCCTAACCTTAAGCTTTATTACCAAGATTTCTTCGTCTCAGGTATTTTTGCAATCATTTCAAGGTGGATCGAAGGCGGGAAAGTCGAATCGAAAAAAGTTATCTCTGAGCTTCTATTAAACCTTTTAGGCAAAGATTAAGCTAATAACCCATTAGAAATTGACAGATGAGTATCAATAACTGTGCCTTTAGGGCACTTTTCTTTTCATAATTCAAAATTAACAAGTGCAAATTCCTTCTTTTTGTGAGTTTATATAAAAAATATTTTCAGGAGGACTTCAAAAATGAAAAAACTTAGATTATCAGCGTTATTAATGGCAGCACTAATTTGCACTAGCTGTAACTTCTATGAAGTCGAGGACGATCAATCATCAACCTCCTTGGCTCCTTCAATACCAGAGAACCCTACAGCTTCAGTTAGCCGCAAAGACAAATGCGAAGGACTCACACAAGTTGTTGGAGAATTCACAACCCAAGGTCTTGATGGCAAAACATATGACCAAACTTTATTTGCTGGAAAACTAACTCTTTTGAATCTTTGGGGCACTTTCTGCGGTCCTTGCGTTAAAGAAATGCCATATTTGGGAGAATTCCATAGGTATTTTGCAGAAGTCGATTTCCAAGTTGTAGGCGTTCTAAGCGACATTTTCGACCCAAGCACCGGAGACCTCCTTCCAAATAAGAAGACTCAGGCTGACGCAATCGTTAAACAAACAGGCGTTACCTATCCTAGTCTCTATCCTTGCGCCGGTCTAAGAAACTTCATCGCAAGTACCGAATACATTCCATATTCCATCTTTATCGATGAGCATGGCCACCAATTAGGAGAAGCAATCACCGGCAGCATGACAGAATCACAATGGAACAAAGCCATAGTTAATGCGATAAACTTATACATGTAGGCAAGATGATTAAGAACAAGCTCTTCAACAAGATAATCAACATCGTATTAGCCGTTCTTACGGTCGTTTTAGGCTTGCTCTTTATTATTCAAGCAATAAGGCTTAACAGCCATTACACAAAAAAGCTAATAGCAAAGGTGTTTTTGCAAATCCTCGCTATTGTTATTCTTTGGGCTGTTGTCTTCGTAATTTCCATGTTTACTAAGTCAGAAACGAAAAAAACACCTGCAAAAACAAGGTATTTTAAGAAAATCGTGTCAGAAAAGACATATTTCATAATCAACATTGCCTATCTCGTTCTTATCCTTGCTTGCGCAGTGTTCACCATCGGTTACTTAGTCCAAAAGAAACATTTCTCATATGAGTACAACAAAGACTTCTTGGCTTTCATGTATTATCTTTTGCCTTTTGTAATAATCCTTCTTGTCGCTTCTCTTGTTAGAGCCGCTTTTGTTACGGCTCCAAAGCCAAAAGAAGCAAAAACCAAAAGCAAGAAAGAAAGAATGATAGTTAATGGAGTAAGAGCAGGCGTCATTCTTGTTGCCTTAACGTTCATCGTTATTGGTGTCTTAAACAAACAAGCAGGTATGGTTTTATCCAAAGCCACTATGATCTGCTTAGAATGCATAGGAATAGGTTAGTATGAGCAAGATCAAAGAATTCTTTTCGAAGATAATGCCGACTAAGAGAAGGCTGATTCAAATATACGCGGCTCTT
Organism: Bacilli bacterium; assembly: GCA_024408335.1. GTDB lineage: Bacteria > Bacillota_I > Bacilli_A > RFN20 > CAG-826 > UBA4951. The sequence goes on along the minus strand of JAKSVB010000001.1, from coordinate 238,791 downwards.
TTATATAACGCGAATATCAAGGGCTTCATCACTGGAAACATTTTTAAAGGCGACTCAAAGTCAGTTTGCGTTCCTGGCATGAACTGCTATTCCTGCCCTGGCGCAATAGGAGCGTGTCCAATCGGTTCTCTTCAAGCTGCCTTAAGCGAAAGCGGAGCAACATGGCCTGCATACGTTCTTGGCATCATCCTTCTTGAAGCTGTTATTCTAGGAAGAACCATGTGTGGATGGCTTTGCCCTGCCGGGCTTCTCCAAGAACTCGCATACAAAATCAAGACTCCAAAACTTAAGAAAAGCAAAGTCACAAGAGTCTTAAGCTATTTCAAATACTTACTTCTTCTTGTCCTCGTCATAGGAGTTCCTTTGGGCTATGGCATTTTCATGAACACCGGTGTCCCTACGTTCTGCAAATACGTATGTCCTGTTGGAACGTTTGAGGCGTCGTTATTCTTATTATCAAACCCTAGTAAAGGTTTCCTTCTTGATAACTTAGGATCGCTATTCACGTGGAAGTTCTTCGTGATGGTCGCGGTCATTGTCGCATCGGTCTTCATTTACAGATTTTTCTGTAGGTTCCTTTGCCCTCTCGGCGCGTTATTTGGATTATTTAATAAGTTCTCAATCTTAGGTGTCGAGGTCATTGAAGAGAACTGCAAAAACTGTGGCAAGTGCGTAAGCGAATGCAAAATGGACGTCAAGAAAGTCGGCGATCATGAATGCATCATGTGTGGCGAATGCCAAAAATCATGCGCATTCCATGCGATCGATTTCAAAAACATCCTCAAAGAGATTCATGGCGAAAAGGTCGTTCAAGAACCAACTGACGTTATAGTTAAAGAAAAGAAATCAGTAAAAATCCTTAAGAATATCGTTTTACCTATTGTCATGATAGCCGCTTTAATCGCAGTCATCGTAGTTGTTAATTTTGTCTTATAAACCATTATGGCTTCATAACGAAGCTTGCGGCATCTTTTGTAAAACTATTTAAGGGTTGATGTTTTTACTGCAAATCCTGCTTATCTTTCTTTTTCTTTTCTTTGCGAGGCTCGTTCATTACGCGGTTTTTGTTATTGAAAACCGTGACTCCTGCCCCAATTCCTGCAGCAGTTACAAGTCCTCCTCCAATCCACGCACCAACGGCTGGATCTTCTTCCTTCTCGTCTTCCTTTGCAGCCATCATAGGAGAGAGAATAACCTCATTCTCCTGTGCCTCAAAAGAAACGGCTGCTGGAGCCGCCATAAGAGGTAACGCCAAAAGGAAGAGAAGACTTTTCATTATTCTTCAGCCTTAAATGTGACTTCTTTTCCAAGTCCAAATAAACCAACCATACCAGGTCCGGTTGTGACTCCGACTACCGCACCAATACAAATGGTCTCGATTCCTTTGAAAGTCACGCCTGACTGCTTAAGTTTATCTTTGACGGTTTTGGCAACAGCAGCATCGTCACCATGAATGATATAGATAACTTGGTTTTCTGGTTCAACTATGTTTTCTAAGAATAGTCTTACGATTTCGTTAATGCTATTCTCACGCCCTTTAACTCTGCTCATAGCGGTTTGGTTGCCAAGAGCATCAGAAATGAGAATTGGTTTGACCTTGAACAAGTTGCCAAGCGCAGCACTTCTTGCGTTGATTTTGTTGGCTTTTGAAAGATATGTCAAAGTGTCAACTGTTGCGAATTGGATGACGTTGTTTCTCATTGCTTCAGTTGAGGCAACGATTTCGTCAAAATCCATTCCTTTTTCTAGACATTCGACTGCGTGTTTGACACATAAGGTGATGCCAATAGATGCGTTAAGGCTATCCACGATTGCGATTCTTGCATCAGGGAAATCCTTTTGAAGTGATTTAGCGACTCTTCTTGCTTTGGTAACAGTGGTTGATTGTCTTTCCGATGTTCCAATGTAGATGATGTCGCTTCCTTCTTCTAAAACCTCTCTCATTCTTGTTCTGATTTCGTGGAGAGTTGCAGGAAGGGTCCAAACTCTAACTCCTTTACGGAGGAAGCCATAAAGCGAAGCGCTAGAGATGTTGCTCCAAGCTGGGTCGACATAGATTTCTTGGCCATTAAGGTAAATGGAGAAGTTGATTACGGCGATGTTCTTTTCTTCCTGGTAACTGACTGGTAGGTCAGCACAGGAGTCTGTCATGATTCTAATGTTTCTCATAGTCGTTTCCCCTCCTATTATTCACCTTCGCATTCCGCGATGGTTTTGCCCTCTTCGAGGCATGCTTTGCTTCTTGCGATTTCGCTCTTTGTAGCGTCTTGATGTTCCTTCTCATCTAGATACGAAACAGTAACTTGTGGGAATGGAATGTTAATGTTGTTCTTGCCAAAGAGAATGAAGATTTCTCTATTGAGGTCTCTAGCAAGTTGGACTCTGTCTTCTTCAGCACACTTTGCAACGATGCCAAGATCGACTGAGCTTGTATTGAGTTCAAGGACGCCTTTGTAGAATGGTCCTTCAACGATAGCAGGAAGCTTCTTTTTGATCTCTGGGAATCCTTTAGCGAGAACCGCTTCAACTCTTTCAAGAGATTCGCCATACTCGACTCCAACAGTGACGAAAGCAAATGACGATTCTTTGGTCATGTTAAGGACGCCCGATATAGATGCGTTATTGAAAATCTTGATGTTGTTAGAGATGTCCATGATTTTTGTGGTTCTAAGACCAATTTCAAGGACTTGTCCACGGAAGTCTCCAATGGTAACGATATCGCCGACTCTGAATTCGCCTTCGAAGACGATGAACATACCTGCAATAATATCGCTGATGAGGCTTTGGGAACCTAAACCAACGACGATTGTAAGAATACCTGCCGAGGTAAGAAGTGAAGTCGTATCAAATCCAAATAAGTAGAGGCAGTAGAAGGCACCTCCAATTGTGCCTCCGTATTTAGCGATTGATATGAATAAGTTGCCAAGCGTTTCAACTCTAGCACCAAGCGATGAACAGAACGACTTAACGAGAACTCTGATAAGGTTCGATGCTGCAATGATAAGAACGATGACCATCATTGCCGCGGTTATTGAGAAGATGTTGAGCCCCCTGTCCCATTCGCCAGAGAAGATGTATGTGAATATTGAATCCTGATCTCTTGTGATGATGACGTTCAATAATACGATGCCGATGATAAGGGATGCTGCGAAAAGGTAACCCATAAGAATGGCGTTAAGCTTTTGTTCAACAGTCTTATTTCTCCATAAGATCTTCTTGTATCTTGAGGAAGCGCTGCTGGTTTTTGTCGTACCTGAAGCAGTCTTGATGAAGAAGGAGTTCTTTTCTGTGTCTTCCTTGATTTGCTTTCCCTTTAAGAAGTCGACATATTCTTTGTCTGCCTTATCGCTAGAAATTGTATAGAAGGAAGAGGCAATAAGGATGAAAACGACGGAGAATAACAAGGTGTATAAGGAATTCTGATTTCTGCTTGAGTTGATTGATGAAGTTGGGATTGTAGCGCCGAAATAATAGTCGCCAATCAATGACAACGATTGATAATACTCAACACCATTAACGGTGATGAATCCATTGAATGTACCGGCGAGCTTGAACATCTTTGAATCAAGTCCAAGATCGGCTGCTGTTTTACCAATCGAGGTTGGAACTGGCGAATACACGCAGCGGTGTTCGTCGCTTGAATCAAAGGCGATGAAGAAAGAATCATCGCCAGAAACGTGCATGTTATTCAAGACGTAGCCGATTCTTGTGACTTCAAATAGCTCTCTGAAGTCATCGATTCCTATTTCAATTTGAACAACGGAGCGGTGTCTGGTGATAGGGTTTGCTGCTGTTTGGTTTTTGTATTCGGCTTGGCTTGCGAATGCGGTTCTGCCATCAGGAGCTTGGTATGTGTAATAATACTGAGCATAGGCGATGAACTGCTTGCTAGCGGTTTCGTCTTCGCCAAAGTCGACATCCTCAACTACGAAATTCGTTTTGCTGTCGATAATGTCGTTAAGTGGGTGGAGTCTTGATGAAGGATCGTTTGTGATGGCTTCGTACCAATAATCTGTATTTGTTGCGATAACGTAGCCTTGGTCGTTATAAATTGAAATCGACTTGAGGTTGTTGAGCTCGCAAATCTTCTCGAGCATTTCGCTTCTTCCAACAGAGTAGATTACGTTGCCATAATCGTCTTTAGCGTAATCTCTCTCGCCTTTTTCGTTTCTAATAACAACAGGGTGTACGTTCTTGGAATACTTTTCATAATTCTCGAGAATGTAGTCTTCCTCTGAGATGGTTGCCTTAACTTCATCGCTTTCATCAGCGTAAAGGGCTTTTCCGTAAACCTCATAGTCATTTTCGTTGTACATGAGGATCCTTTCAGGGCTGGATTCGATCATGTATGAGATGAGCTTTGACTTTGAAAGATACTGGTCTGAGATATATTCGCGGATAGAAGCATCTGTTTCCTCGTTGTTTCTGATGATTTGTTGAACGTCGGTGATTCTAGTTGCAGAAACGGTAATCGCCTCTTGGTAAGACATAAGGGTCTGTGAGAAGAAGGAAATACCGAAAATGATGGCAGAACCGACAACGATAACCGGAGCAATCTTTTTAGCAACATATGTTGAGAAATATGATTGAACGCCTTTGGCGTTTCTGGTTCCGATGTTGACTCTTCTTAATTGGATGTCTTGTTTTCTTTCGATGGAGTCATCGATTTTGATTTTCACTCTCTCTTGAATCTCTTCGTCGGTGAATCTGATCTTGTTATCTAAATTTTCTTCTTTGATGTCGTTTGTGTATTGGTTTTCGATGTGGATTGAGTGGTCGCCGATATCACGTCTAATGATCATTCCATAACCAATGACAATTGCGGCGACAATAACGAAGGCAAAGCATGAAATGCCAACAGTCATTGCGATTTTGCCAACGATTTCATCTGCGGCGACAACCGCTGCGATAACTGTGAATTCGCCAAAGGTCTCACTTGAATATTTTTGAGAAAGGCAGAAATACTTGGTTCCTTTGATTGTTTGATATCCAACATACGAATCTCTTACTGCGCTATCAGATAAACCTGCTGATTGGTATTCGGTGCCAGTTAATTTATTTTTTCCATCGTCGAAATACGAGAATGTCTTGGTTTCTGAATCAACAGCGAAAAGGAAGCCGGTTTTTCCAACGGTGATTCCATCCAAAACCGATGAGATTTCCTTAATTGAAGAAAGCTCAGTATCGAGAAGGGCCGATTCAACTCTGTTAATTAAGAAATAGTCGACTCCGTTAGATTGAGAGAAGAAAGTGCTGTATCCGAAGAATCTTCCATTTTCTGTTTTGTGCTCTATTGGAGAGAAGACCTTTTCGCCTCTATATGAAACGGTGCCGTTAACAGTAACTTCTCCGCTTGTTTGATCAATGGTGTAGGCTGTGAATCGTTCAATGCATCCATCACCAAAAACAGCAGTGATCTTTTGGTTGATCAGTTCTTTTTCTGAAGAGAGGATGATGTCGCCTGTCTTGTTAATAACGAAAACACCGTCAGAATCGATTTCTTCAGCAAGAACGGTAAATGACTTACTCATTTCGATTTGTGGGTCTTTGCCTGGCTTACTTACAGCGTTTTCGCCAAAGAAACTATTAAACTCGGTTGTAATGTAGGTGCCAAGGGTTTGGAGAGTAGATTGGTTGAGATCGTTGAATTCCCATGTGATTGATTTGACTGCTTTGTCATTGATTTCCATTGTCTCAGTGACTTCATCAAGAATCTTCTGAGACGACTTCTTTTGGCTTTGCTCTGCAGAATAGTTCTGCATAAATCCAAGGAACGCACAAAGAATAACGGCACCACCTACCAAAATGCTGATAGTGGCTACGTTCTTTCTGCGGTAGCTTTTACTCGATTTTTCAATTCGTTCTTTAGTTTTCTTACTTATCTTTGCCATAGCACTCTCCTAACAAAGTTAGATAATCAATTTTAGTATATACGAAACCGCAAAAAACGCACGCCTTCATTAACACTATTTTGTATGTTTAAAATACAAAAAATCCGTTTTGTGTCTTTGCCTTCGTTGCCTTTTGTTGAATGGAACGCCGTTACATATATAATCTAATCTAGCCTTATGAAAACTAGACTCTTATTAAAAACATTTATCGCCGCTTCAGCTTTGCTATTAGTACCTTCTTGTACCTCAAAAGACGAAAGCAAACCTAGCGAAGAACAATCATCTTCCGAAAGCGTTTTTATTGATCCAAACCTCGTCGCTTTCCCTTCAGCGTTTTCGATCGATCAAAAGCTCGGCCAACAATACAGTGTTGCCCTTGAATACGAAAAGGGAGACAAGAAGGAGAACCTCAATTTTGTCCGCTATAACGAATACGTTAAGTTTGTTGACACAAGCGAGTCCAATGGACGTGACCTCTTCATTAAAAATAGTCCCGAAGGATCACTATTCTACTCAAAAGACGACGATGGCCTTTTTTCAAGTTTTGTCTGTGAGGAACTCAACCAAGAAGAACTATATAGGCAAGCCTATGTTTCATGCTTTGCAGGTCAATCTTTCTGCTTCTCGTTAAACAGAGAAACAACGTTTTTAGGCAGGAATTGCATGGAGTATTGCAACGAAGAGAGCTGGGAAAGCGCCTCAAAAGGCTCTTTAATCGTGGACAAAGAAACAAACTTCATCCTTCGCCTTGATATTGACCATTTAGTCGATTCGAGAACACAAGCGGAAAAGCCAGTAGACTTTAAGTTTGAGGTAAAAGAACTTCTTTTAGGTAACGCCGCCAAAAGCAAGATAGAAGAAGACATCAATAAGGTGGCTGCTACAGTGCTCAATTCAACCATGATTGAAAGCCTTGGCTTTGCTGGCGAACTAACCACACCACAACTCCCAATAGCTACATGCTCAACCAAATGGTCCAATAACAAAATGGTTGAATACAACATCGAATACAAAGATAGGGTTAACAGCGGAAACGATACCTATATTAACCAATTCGAAACATTCACAAACTGCCTCTATAACTTAGGCTTTGATAAAGATTATTCTGGAGACGAATTGGTCGTCAAAAACTACGCTGACCTAATCGTCGATGCAACCATAGATTATGATTCAGATATCTCGTATCGCGCTTACGCGAAAAAAGGGACCGATATTTATTTGGTTAACAGCCAAGAAACCGTAAAAGGAAAAGATGCGTCAATCAAATTCCAGCTTTCTTGTGTAACACGATAAAGACTATTTTTGCCAATCTTTTCTAAGCACTAATTTTCCATCAATTTGGATGAGATAATCATCAGTATAATTTTTAAGCACAAACCTGATTAGGTCTTCTTTTGTTTTAATGCTCTCTGGGACTTTAACTTTCTTATCTGAAAACCCTTCGACAGACTCAACAAAAAACGCCGGAGGGGTGTCGCTTACATTCTTTCCCGACAACCAAATATTGCCTTGGTTCATTGAGTAATTATAGGTTTCATATATGTATTCTGGGACTTTATACTCGGCCATTGATTTGTCTCCTTGTTTTTATTATCTTTCCATTTTCCAACAAATAGGGCGTTTTTTAAAAAGACCGTGGCTTTTTTAGCGCCACGATCTATTTTTAATCAAGCAATGAGTTTTCTATGATGATGTCGGCGTACGCTTGCCCTAATAAGAACATATCTTTTGTTTGATAGTGTTGTTGACCGATGGCGCCGTTTACCGTTCCGCCGTCAACCGTTTGAATTTGAAGCTTTAAACCGTCCTCGTATTGCCATGAAGAATTAACGACAAAATTCATGTCGCTTTCTTCAGAGAACGCCTTTTTCTGTGCGTTTAATGTTTTAATATCAGAAAGTTTTGAGCCTGAAGGCATGGTGGCGTTGTCATCTGTGCCTTTGTCATAGATATAACAATCCACAAACGCAATGTTATCCCCTTCTTCTTCGGTCGCATATAGCGCATAGTCTTCTCTAACTTGACCCACCAATTTTTCTAAGTTTGTTTTGTATTGGCTGGCCGCAGATGTACTTGAATCATTTTCGCCTTGATGCCATAAGAAACCTTTAATAGTAGGCTTCATGCCTTCTATTCTTTCAATATCCGCCAAATTCTTATCAACGAATGGTTTGAATTGGTCTTTATATATGCTTTTGCCATTGGAAATGGTTGGATCCCAACCCCAGCTTCCACCACCGCTCATGCTACTGCCACCAAAAGCGCATTTGATTAAATATACAGGGTTGTCTTCTGATGCGTGTTCTTTCAAATTATAGGCTAAACCGACTTCTGGGCCTATTCCTCCTAATGCAGGAACGCCACACCCAAATCCTACTTTGGTATCAAGGAATTTCCCTTCTGCTGGATTTTCGGTATTGCTTCCTCTCATGGAGTTTCCGCCAATAAACCATGTAGCTCCTCCATAGAACGAAGTCTTAACTTCTTTGATTCCTTCATAGCAGCAATCGCCGTCATCTATTCCTAATTCTTCAAAAGCGTCTTTCAACCAATCTTTGCCATCGTCATCTTTGAAATATGTATTTCCTTCCATATTTGATTGACCGCCCATAAGGAAAACGCTGACTTCCTTTGGCTTAGGTGCTTGGTTTGATTCTTTGGCGTTGTTATTAGATGAACAGCCACACAAAGACAAAGCTGATAGCAATGTAAAAACAGAGATTCTTTTCATATATTTTATTCCTCAACTCTATATTAATATGGGGAACGCATTTTTAAAATATATAAAAACGTAAATAGGCATCTCGCAACATTGGCAGATTAATAATCGGCCCAGGAATGGTACCGCTGGCTCTAATTCAATAACGAATCATCAGTAATGATATCGGGGTAATTCGGGTTGTCGCCAAAGAATTTTAATCTTATAAACGCCGAGGAATACCTGCCGACCAGGTACCCGTTTTCAATCATTATGGAGCGATGCGTCCCGTCGCTAAGAATATATGTAACGTTTCTATACCAGCCCCCTTCGACCATTTCATCATCCGCCTTGATAAGCGTCGTGTTTTTGAGAATGGTGAGGTTATACATAATGTCTTCTTGTCTTTCGCTAGATTTGATTTTAGGAACATGAATTTCCGGATTGGCCCCTACCCATCCGTATTCAATCGAAATGCCTTTTAGAGTGGTTTCCGTTACGTCTTGTATCCATGGAAACACTTCATCTAAATCGAAACGTGTCTTCTCGTTATGAACATGCATTCCGCCTTCCTCAACCAACTTTAAAACCGATTTGCATTTTGGCATTGAAAACGAATAGGAGAGATAATCGCGGTCATATTTTGAAGGGGCTAGTCTTTCATCGTTCAAATAAGGCGCGTACCCTCCGTCATCGACTCTTGCGACCTTAAAGTTAAAAACGTGCCCATATTCATAATCTCCTGTGGCGGGGAAATCCGGAGACTCGAATTCCGAAAGCTTATTAATAACCTCCAAATGGAATATTTTGGACTCTAAAGTATCGCTTTCGGTTCCTAATGTTGAAGATGTGCTTTCTTCCTCTGATATCGAAGATATATCTTCGGATTTCACCGATGATTGTTCTTCGAATTTTGTGCAGGCAGTAGTCATTAACAAGAACAACACTGAAGCGAACAATGCACTAATTTTTCTCATAACTATGCCCCTTTTACGCATTTTTAAAACGTTTTTAAAGGCATGTCAATAATTGTTTTTGATCGTTTTGTCCGAAAACGTATACGATAATCGCCTATAAACAAAAATAGATAAGAAGTTTTTAAAGCATAATGTCCTGCTTCCTCTAGTTTTCCCGAACACAAAGGCCCTAGAAAATGATACATACTAAAAACAATTGAGCGACGTTTACGGGAAAGATAATGGAAGCGCTGTTTTGCGTATTTTATTTAATAGCAACAACAGTTATTGGGATTTTAATCCTTAGAAGGAGCAAAGGAAGAAAGGCATTCGTCGTTTTTGGCGTTATGGCTTTGGTATTGGTATTTGGCGATTCGTTTAAAGCCACAAAAATATGTTTAGGAACAAAAAAGACAGGCGATTGCCTGTCTTGATTTTGTTTAGAACAAAGATATTATCTTTGGCCAACTTCTGGAAGAAGACCCATAAAACGGGCATTCTTGATAGCTTTGGCGAGTTGGCGTTGATACTTAGCTGATGTGCCGGTTGAGCTACGAGCAAGGATCTTGCCGTCTGGTGTGACGAATCTTTGAAGAGTTTCGACATCCTTGTAGTCAATGTATTTAACGTGGTTCTTGGTGAAGAAGCAGACCTTTCTCTTTGGTCTCATTTTCTTGAAAGCCATAATTATTTCCTTTCTTTAATGAAATTATTTTTTAGAATGGGAGATCGTCGTCTACGACATCGAGTCCATCTAAGTTGCTGCTAGCAGCTGTGTCGACTTGTGAATAGGTTTGTTGTGGAGCAACCTGACGGAAGTTGTCCTCAGGGCCTGCTGCACTTTGGCCTTTTGGTTCTAAGAAGTCGACGTTGTCCGCGATGGTTTCAATGACTGTAACCTGGACATTGTCCTTGTTGGTGTATTTTCTTTGATTAAGACGTCCTGAAACTGCTACTAACGAGCCTTTTCTGACGAATTTGGCGACATTGTCAGCCTTGTTTCCGAAGATTGAGCAACCCATGAATAATGTGTTCTTTTCTCCGTTTGGGCCTCTGCTATATGTGTCGTCAACCGCAACAGTGAAGGAAGCTACTGAGAGTCCTGATGTGGTTTTACGTAACTCTGGGTCACGGGTCAAACGACCAATAAGAATGACATGGTTAAGCATTTTGTATTACCATCCTCCAATAACGTTGCTTAGTCTTGAGCAACTGTGATCAAGTGGCGGAGTACGTTTTGGTTGAGTTTTGCCAAACGCTCAAATTCATCAAGGGCTGGTTTTTCAGCGTTAACTTTGAGGATAACGTAGTAACCTTTGGTTTGCTTCTTGATGATGCTGGCGAAGTCTCTGAGTCCCCATTCCTTGGTTTCGAGAACTTTAGCGTTGCCGCCTTCAAGAATACCTTGGAGCTTGGTGATCTCTTCCTTGCGAGCTTCTTCTTCGAGAGCTGCGCTAAGGATGTACATAATTTCGTACTTTTTCATGATTAGCACCTCCTAATTTTGGTCTAAGGACCGCCTCGTTTAACCGTGCGGCCATAGAAGCATGTATGCTTTAGTCCTTCCCTAAAGCCCAAATATCATACTATGACGACCGCCCTTAATCAATTGCGACTTGAGCAAATTGTAAACTTTTAACTTTAGTTAGTTTTTCACCTCCACCAAGAAAGAAGCAATTTGCAATTAAAAATAATGCGGTTTTGCATAGAAAAAAGAAAAAATACGCGGTTTTTGCCGCGTATTTTGATTTTTTATGAAGCTTATTCTTTGTCTGCTGCTTCTTTCTTTTGAGCAACGACTTCGTCTTTCATTGTTGGGAAAAGAAGGACTTCACGGATTGTGCTTTCTTCAGCGAAGAGCATGCAGAGACGGTCAACGCCAACGCCAATACCACCTGCTGGAGGCATACCGTAGATGAGAGCGTCAAGGAAGCTAAAGTCGATATCTGCAGCTTCATCGTCTCCTCTTTCACGAGCAGCGAGTTGAGCTTTGAATCTCTCTTCTTGGTCGAATGGGTTGTTGAGTTCGCTATAAGCGTTACCGAATTCGGTTCCTGCAATGAAGAGTTCGAAACGATCAACGAAACGTGGATCAGCTGTCTTCTTTGTTAATGGGGAAACTTCAATTGGGTATGTGTGAATGAATGTAGGTTGGATAAGGGTTGGCTCAACAAGTTCATCGAAGAAGGCTTGCATGATGTAACCTGTGCTATTCCATGATTGCTCAAGTGGAACATTGTGTTCTTTTGCAAGCTTAACGGCTTCTTCAAAAGGAATTTGTTGGTTGAAGTCAACGCCACACTTCTCTTTGATGGCGTCTGCCATGCTGATAGCAGCGAATGGCTTGGAGACATCGATTTGGTGTCCGTTCCATTCAAAGACGTCTTTATGCATGACGTTCTCGGCAATATAGTGGAATAATCCTTCGCACCATGCCTTCATATCTGAGAGGTCGCCATATGCTTGATAGAGCTCGATTGTGGTGAATTCTGGGTTATGTCTGTTATCCATACCTTCGTTACGGAAGATACGGCCGATCTCATAAACGCGGTCGATGCCACCAACCATGCATTTCTTGAGGTTAAGCTCAGTAGCGATACGGAGGAAGAAATCCTTGTCTAATGTGTTGTGGTGGGTGATGAATGGACGAGCTGAAGCACCGCCTGCGATTGGAGAAAGGACTGGTGTTTCGACTTCGACGAAGCCAAGGCCATCACAGTAGTTTCTGATACCTTTGATGATTGCGCTTCTTGTAAGAGCGTTCTTACGTGATTGGTCGTTGATGATGAGGTCAACATAACGACGGCGGCATCTTTCTTCGAGGTCAGTTAAGCCGTGGAATTTTTCTGGGAGAGGTTTAAGACATTTGGTGATGTGAGTGTATTTGCTAACGCGGATTGTAAGCTCACCGGTTCTTGTGACCATAAGGTGGCCTTCAAGACCGACGATATCGCCGATATCAGCAAGTTTGAAAACATCGTAATCGTGTTCGCCGATAACGTTCATACCAATCCAAGCTTGCATATTGCCGTATTCGTCTTTGATATTAACGAAGCTGGCCTTACCCATACGTCTAATTGACATAAGACGGCCTGCAACCTTAACAAGAACCTCAACGTTTGGATAAAGTTCTTCTTCGGTTTTACCGGCGTATTTTGTACGCAAATCTTTGATTTGGTCTTTCCATTCATAACGTGATCCGAATGGGTCAACGCCGAGTTCTTCGTAGCGAGCAAGCTTATTACGACGAGCTAGCTCTTGGTCATTTAATTTCTCTTCTTCCATGGTTATTCCTCCATAAAGTGTATTGATAGTTTAATACAATAATTGTATTTATTCATTAGCGATTGTGTTGCCAGTATAAAGTTGATAGTACTTGCCTTTTTGAGCGAGCAATTGTTCGTGGTTGCCGCGCTCAATAACGTGGCCGTTTTCAAGAACCATAATGACGTCGCTGTTCTTGATTGTTGATAAGCGGTGAGCAATGACGAAGACAGTGCGTCCTTTCATGATTGCATCCATGCCTTTTTGGACAAGCGATTCGGTACGGCTGTCGATTGATGAGGTAGCTTCATCAAGAATCATGACTGGCGGATCTGCAACAGCAGCACGGGCAATGGCAATAAGTTGCCTTTGTCCTTGTGAAAGCGAAGCTCCTCCGCCTGTAAGAACCGTGTTATATCCATCAGGAAGAAGAGAGATGAAGTTATGTGCGTTAGCGAGTTTTGCAGCGTTTATAACTTCTTCGTCAGTCGCTTCAAGGTTACCAAACCTAATGTTTTCCATAACGGTTCCTGTAAAGAGTTTGGTTTCTTGTAAAACGATGCCTAATGAACGACGCAAGTCCTTCTTTTTAATTTTGTTGATATTGATATCGTCATATCTAACCTTGCCGTCTTCGATGTCGTAGAAACGGTTAATGAGGTTTGTGATTGTTGTTTTACCTGCGCCTGTTGGACCAACGAACGCAATCTTTTGTCCAGGTTTTGCGTACATTGTCACGTCGTGAAGAACGATTTTGCCAGGAACGTAGCCAAAATCAACGCCGTCAAAGGTGATCTGGCCCTTTAACCAGGTGTATGTGGTTTGAGATCCGTCTGTATGAGGATGCTTCCATGCCCAACGTCCTGTTCTTTCTTTGCACTCTACAGGATTGCCGTTTTCGTCTTCTTTTGCATTAACAAGCTCGACATAACCATCATCGACTTCTGCTGGTTCGTCAATGATATCAAAGATTCTGGTTGCGCCTGCCAAAGCAAGAGCGATTAGGTTGAGTTGTTGTGAAACTTGTCCGATAGGTTGAATAAAGGCTTTCGAGAGAAGGAGGAATGAAACAATAACGCCAATTGAAGCGGTGCTATATTTGAATGTCCCTGATAAAGATAAGCCAGTCCACTGATTTGCTATAGCAATTGCACCGACAAGGGCGATTAAAACGTATTGGAGGTTGCCGATTTGGTTAACGGTAGGCATAAGCAAGTTAGCGTACTTGTTAGCCTTAACGGAGAAACTAAAAAATTCGTTGTTGTGCTTTTTGAATCCTTCGATATTTCTCTCTTCGTAGTTGAAAACCTTAACAACGCGTTGTCCTTTGGTTAATTCTTCGATGTAGCCATTCATCTTTCCGAGTTCGATTTGTTGGGCAACGAAGAACTTCGCACTCATTCTTGTGAAGAAGAAGATGATGAAGAAGATGAGTATTGCTACCGATAAAACAACTCCTGTAAGGATTAAGTCTGTTGAAAGCATCATGACCAAACAAACAATCATCGTAACGATTGAACTAGAGATCATAGGGATGGCTCTTGAAAGCATTTCACGAAGTGCATCAACGTCGTTTGTGTATACCGACATGATGTCGCCATGTCCTCTTCTATCGAAGTATGAGATTGGGAGGTCTTGCATATGATCGAAGAGCTCATCACGAATCTTCTTTTGGGCGCCTTGCCCGATAATCGACATCAAAATGTTATAGGCATATAAGCAGATAATGCCTAATACGTAAATGCCGCCCATAATGCCAAGAGCAACTCCGAAAGGAACGCCTATAAACATTTGTGACACTGCAGTTTTTGCGCTAGCGACAGTTGGAGTAAGAATTAAGAGGGAACCAGCCTCAAACGACGGCGTTAAATATGCATCAACGATGACTTGTCCAACGAAAGCTGATCCGATGACGTTGGCACCACTAGACGCGAGAACGCATACAAGAACGACGATAAATTGAACTGGGTAATATTTGAAAATGTAGCGAAGGAGTCTTCCTACTGCGGCTAATTTGGCTTTTCCCGATACCTTAGCCACGTTTCTATGCTTAATTGGCGGCATCGAAATCACCTCCTCCGTTTTGTGAATCAAAGAGTTCTTTATAAACCTTGCTGGTCTTCATAAGGGTGGCGTTATCACCTGTTTCAAGGATTCTGCCTTCATTCATAACCCAAATTTCATCGCATTCCTTAACTGAAAGGACGCGTTGAGCAATTATGAACTTGGTGACGTCTGGACGGTACTTTTGGAGGCCTTCACGGATCAATGCGTCTGTATGTGTATCACAAGCGCTTGTAGAGTCATCTAAGATTAAAATCTTAGGATTCTTGAGAAGGGCCCTAGCGATACAAAGCCTTTGCTTTTGGCCGCCAGAAACGTTTGTTCCGCCTTCGTCAAGCTTAGTCTCAAGACCGTTAGGTAAATCCTTGAGGAAAGACGTTACTTGAGCGATTTCACACGCTTTGGCTATTTCTTCTTCCGTGGCGCTTTCGTTGCCCCATAAAAGGTTTTCTCTAATTGTTCCAGAGAATAAGGTGTTCTTTTGAAGAACGACTGCAACGGAATCGCGAAGAACTTTGAGATCGTATTCCTTAACGTTATGTCCTCCAACAAGAACTTCGCCTTCTGTTACGTCAAATAAACGAGCGATTAAAGAGACAAGAGTGGTCTTGCTTGAGCCCGTAGAGCCAAGAATGCCTATTGTCTTGCCTGATTCGACCTTTTGGTTAACGCCAGTAAGGACATTTTTGTTTTTGTGATACCCAAAATCGACATTTTTGAATTCGATTTCGCCATTAGGGACTTCTGTGATTGGGTTTTCTGGGTTTTTAATATCAGGTTCTTCTTCAAGAGCCTCCAAAATACGAACGGTTGAGTTCTTACCGATGATAAGAGTGACGTAGACCATAGAAATCATCATAAGAGACATCATGATCATCATGACGTAAGTGATCATGGTACTTAATGAGCCAACGCCTAATACGTCTGCAGGAACTTTAAGGATGGCATTACACATAATCGCTGATATCGCGATGATGGCGCCATAAATTGCGAGATTAAGGATTGGGCCGTTTAAAGCGACTCTCTTCTCAGCTTTTTTGAAGTTTTTATAAATGAAGCCTGAAACCCCACCAAACTTCTCTTTTTGAAGCTTTTCGCGGTTGAACGATTTGACTACGCGGATGCCATCAACATCCTGGCTAACTGCTTCATTTAAGTCGTCATACGCTTCAAAAACCCTGACAAAAACCGGATGAGCTTTGTTTGCGATGAGAATAAGCGCAACAAAAACCACTGGGACTATGCCGAGGAAAATGAGAGCGGCAGGCCAATATGTGACAAAACACATAACGAGTGCAAAAGTCATAATCAAAGGAGCCCTAACAACCATTCTGATGATCATTTGGAAGGCGCCTTGGACGTTTGTGACGTCGGTGGTAATTCTTGTGACCAAAGAGCTAGTTGAGAACTTGTCGATATTCTTAAACGAGTAATCTTGAATATGGGTAAAGATGGCTTCGCGGAGGTTCTTGCCAAATCCCGCTGCTGCCGTAGCGGCAAATATGCCCGCAATAATACCTGTAACGGCCGCAATTATGGCCATCGAGGCAACTAAGCAACTATAGAGGATAATCGCATTCATCGCCTCTGGAACAAATTCTCCAGTCGCTTTGTCAATTAAGCCTTGGACATTGTTGAGAACGTACTGCATAAAGAAAGCAACGAGAACCTCAGCAATGCATTCAACAAAGACTGAGAGCCAGGTTATTACTGCTTCCTTCCAGTAGCCTTTAACATATTTCGATAACTTGATGATGTCTTTCATAATTTTTATTCAAAGAATAATCCGCTTATTTGCTGTATCTGTCAATAATACCGTTCAAGATTTTGTATAAGTCTTCAGCGGAATGGATGTTGGTGGAAATTTGGCCCCTAATTTTCTTATAGCCTGGGAATCCGCTAAAGAAGTGAGGAATAAGTCCCCTAAGCTGATTGACCGCCACTCTTTCGCCAAGTTGGGCCATAAGCATTTCAGAGAATTGCTTTGCCCATGTTGCCTGCTCAAGAATGGTTGGTTCAGGGTATTCTTCTTTTCCCTCTAGGCGATTGTTGATGTTTGTAACGAGTCTAGGGTTCCCTAAACCTCCTCTAGCGACCATAACAAGGCTAGCGCCAGTTATCTCCATGGCGTTAACCGCTGCGTCAGCACTAAATATGTCTCCCGATATACAAAGTGGGATGTTTAAGGACTTCCCAAGATCCCTAATACATTCAAAATCAGGAACACCTGCATACATTTGAGCAGCCGTTCTAGCGTGAACTGTAACCATTTTAACGCCTACTCTTTCGAGCATTTTGGCGACTTCCCAAACATTAATTGACTTATCGTCTTTTCCTAGACGAATCTTCGCTGTAACAGGCTTATGTGAGGCCGCTACAACTGCTTTCATATATTCTTCAAGGGCATCTGGTCTAGCAAGCCATGAAGAGCCTGCGCCGGTCTTTGTTACCTTTGCTACAGGGCAGCCTAGATTGATGTCTAAGATGTCATAATCCGCCACTTTTTCAATAAGGCCGATTGCTTTGACAGTGTTTTCAATCGACGAACCGAAAAGCTGTAAGCCAACCGGCCTATCGACTTTTGAAGTAATGAGATATGCGTAGGTCTTTTTGTTTTCGTAGTCAATTCCGCAGTCGGAGATCATTTCGCTATAGGAAAGAGCAACCCCGAAAGGCTTCATAAAGTCACGATACGCTAGGGTTGTAACACCCGCCATCGGACCAAGGACTACTTTTCCTTTGATTTCAACGTCTCCGATTTTGATCATAATTTTCATTAAAAGAAGGCCCTAAGGCCTCCTCTTATTTTTCTTCCTTTTCTTCTGGAGCAGGAGCTTTTTTCTTTCTAGGAGCTCTTGGCTTCTTTGGGGCCGCTTCTATAGGAGTCGCTGTTTCTTCTTGTTTAGGGGCTTCGATAACAGCTTTTTCCTTGTCAGAAAGCGTTTCGTTTGCACCGACTTCGGCTTTCTCTTTTGAAGGAAGCTTTCCGGTTTTGATCAAAGAGTCAATCTCTTCTGCTGTGATTGTTTCTTTTGCAAGAAGAGTCTCAGCGATGAGAATAACGTCTGCTTTGTGTTCTGTAAGGATTCTCTTGGCTTCTGCGTGGGCATTATCAACGATTTCGCGAACTGCTTTATCGATTTCAAGTGCCATAGCGGAAGAGAAGTTCTTTGTGGTGTTGGCGTAGTCTCTTCCAAGGAAGACTGAACCATTGCTTTGTTCGTATTGGATAGGGCCAAGGTCGGACATACCGTACATCGTGACCATTGAACGAGCGATTCTTGTTGCTTCTTGGATATCATTTGAAGCGCCAGTTGAAACATCGTCGAAGAAGATTTCTTCAGATGTACGACCGCCTAGTAAACCAGTGATCTCTGCAATGAGTTCTTTCTTGGTTAAAAGGAATCTATCAGATTCTGGCGTCATTAAGACGTGGCCACCGGTATTTCCGCGAGGAATGATGGTGATCTTTTGGACTTTGTCTGCGTTTGGAAGGACAAGGCCAATGACAGCGTGGCCAGATTCGTGGAAAGCGATTTGCTTACGTTCTTTCTCGTTAAGGCCTTTTGAGCTCTTGGCTGGGCCAGCGATGCGGCGGTCAATAGCCTCATCGATTTCTTCCATTCCAACAAACTCTTTCTTGAAACGGACCGCGAGGATTGCGGCTTCGTTAAGAATGTTTTCAATATCAGCACCTGAGAAGCCAACGGTTCTTTGTGAAAGAGCAGAGAAATCGACTTCTAGAGCGATCTTTTTGTTTCTAGCGTGAACTTTGAAGATGGCTTCACGACCGTTCTTGTCTGGTAAACCAACTGTAACAACGCGGTCGAAACGTCCTGGACGGAGAAGGGCTGGGTCAAGAACGTCATCTCTGTTTGTTGCAGCCATGACCAAGATGCCTGAGTTGTATTCAAAACCATCCATTTCGACAAGGAGTTGGTTAAGGGTTTGTTCGCGTTCGTCGTTACCGCCACCTAAACCAGCGCCACGTTGACGACCAACTGCATCGATTTCATCGATGAAGATGATGCAAGGTGCGGTTTGCTTAGCTTTTTTGAATAAATCACGGACACGTCCTGCACCGACGCCAACGAACATTTCGACAAAGTCGGAACCTGAGATGCTGTAGAAAGGAACACCTGCTTCGCCTGCAACAGCTTTAGCTAAAAGTGTTTTACCAGTGCCTGGAGGACCGATTAAAAGAACGCCTTTTGGAAGTCTTGCGCCACAGCGTGAATACTTCTTTGGTTCTTTGAGGTAATCAACCATTTCAACCATTTCGGCTTTTTCTTCATCGCATCCTGCAACATCAGCAAAGCGAACTTTTGAAGCGTCTTCGCGACGTGCTGGGGATTTGTTGAAGTCCATTGCTTGGCGGTTTGCGCCACTAACGGAGCTATTTATACGAGAGAGGATGAAGACAGAGATAAGAATGACACCAGCAACAGTGATGATTGTTGGGCCCCAAACATCCCAGAAGCTAACATAGTATGCGTCACCTTCTTCGAAGGATCCTTTGCCGAATCTTCCAACAAGGTCTTGGTTTGCATTCCATTCAGCGACTTTGCTTTGGAAAATGGTGCTATATGACCAGTGTTTGACGACTTCTTGAGAATCTTGGTTTTGAACTTCGAATGCGTTGTTCCATTGATCACTGCTGATTGTAACTTGGAATGTGAAGTTGTTGTTGGTTTTGCCTTTTTCGTAAGCTCTACCTTGGACGTAAACAACGCTTCCATAGCGGTCTGTTGCGGCAAAATATGAAATGTAGAAATCGCCTTCTTCAGTGTTGATTGTTCCTTCTGTTGAATTGTCAGTAGGCAAGGTGTAGCCAACATAGTTGTCGATTTCGCCAACCTTCCAATTGCTGGTTCCTTGTGAGACTCTGCTGAAGACAAGAATTATGAGAATAACTACGATGCCACCGGTTAATAAGTATGGGAGCAAGTAGCTAAACCAACTACGTCCATGTTGTTGTTTGTTTTCATCTTTCATGTTGCTACTCCTTTCGTTGGTGCATTTAATAAATTATTAAATCAACTGCACAATACAACTTTTGTGTAAATAACACAAGTGTTATAAATTACTTCTCTTCTTCTTTGACGAAGATGTTCAAACGGCTCTTGTGGTACTCAAAGAACCCTTTTTTGTATCTTGGAATGTAGATGATTTTGCCATTTTTGTTGAGGAATACTGGCCAAACGTGGAGCAATCTTTCGGAAACGCCTGCTGCAACAAGCATCGCTTTAGCGTTAACGGAATATCCTCCGAAAAGATATACATCTTGAGGAAGGATGCTTCTGACGGTGATTGGATAGTCCTCCATATGGATGTTTCTATCCTCGGCGCCCATTGTGAAATCTAATTCGAAGTTTTCACATGCGAATTTGCATGGTTTTTCAAGTTCGTATTGGTATGGCATCTCAAGGCCATCGGTATCGACTGAAATCTCGTCGTATTCCTTTGTGAAATACACGTTTCCTCTGATTTTGAGGGTCATGTTAGGTTTTGGATCAAGGCACATTGCACGGCAATCTGCGATGATTTTTGGAGTAAGCTTTGTTGCTTTTCCGGTCTTTGCTTTGACGAATTTGATGAGTGTTTCAGCAAATTCTCCTGCGTCGAGAGCAATGATCTCGCGAACATTAAGGCTCTCGCCTTTCTCCGTATGCTTCTTAAGTCTTGTTGCGAAATCGATGACGTCACTCTTTCTTCTTTTCATCTCTTCAATGATTCTTTCACGCTCGACAACGTCGAGTTTGGAAACGACTTCACGTCTGATTTTGCTCTTTGACTTATCTTGTTGGTAGTTGCTGAAGTTCTCATCGAAAGGAACGATGTGTCTTCTGCAGTATTCAACAAGATCTTCTCTTGAGTAATTGATCAAAGGTCTTCTGACAATCATGTCACGGGCAGTTGTAACTGCGTTAAGACCATATTTTGAGGTTTTAACGCCTGTCTCTTTTGCAACTAAGTGCGCTTCAATGACGTCGTCTTGTTGGTGTGGAATAAAAAGAGCGGCTGCATCATATTTCTTGTAGATTTCTTCAAAGAAATCATAACGGACTTTGTGAGCCCATTTCTCAAATTCTTCTTCGTTTTCTGGGCGGCCTTCTCCGGCATTTAAAATCTCAATGGCGATTCCGTATTGTTCGCAATATTTTTTAAGACCTTCTTCTGCGGCATCCCATGATGGGTCTAATTTGTAGTTAACGTAAGCCATTACGAAATTGGCTTCTGCTTTCTTCAAAGCGTGAGTTAAGGCCATTGAATCTGGGCCATAGTTTGCGGCAAGCACGTAAGTGACGTCTTTTTGTACTTCAAGATTAATCATTGTTCTTCTCCCCTTGAAATTATTTCATCGTTAACTATTTCATACATCCCTTTTGCTTCATCTTTTCTTGCAAATTCACGGATTTCTAGCACTTTTGAAGTGATTTTGTGTTTTCCAAGCATCAAAACAAGCTCATCGCCCACTTTGACTTCAGTCATAGGCTTTGCGACTTTGCCGTTGATTATGACGTCTCCGTCTTCACAAAGTTCTTTTGCGGTTTCCCTTCTCTTTGTTAGACGGGTGACCTTTAGGTATTTATCAATTCTCATTGCCTTATTGTACCACTAATGTTCGTTTTTCCTACGGAAATATAGTTTATCTATGACAACAAGCAAGCGATAGATGTCATGGATCCAGTCGCGCCTCTTCATCATTCTGATGTGAACCTTCTTGTCAACAAAGTTGACTTTCATGAAAGACAGGTATGGAGCGAGCAAGTTAAAAAGGTCGACACCAATGCCGTTTACTCTTGAGAAAGCATCGCTCATATAAACGTCGAGATACGTGTCGCTTTCATCAACTTTCGAGAACTCTTCTTTCTCGCTCAAAAGATCGATTTTCTTTTTGAGGACAAGCAAAGAAACCTGATCAGGTAGTTTACCATATACGTCTCTCATATTTTTTGCGATCGTATCAAGCTCTTCTTCTGTCTTAGCGTTTTCGAGTTCTTGATATAACTGAATCTTATCGCTATTAATTGCGTATTCCTTCGGAATATACGCGTCGATTTTAAACACACTCTTAGCTTTCGGCGGGGCTTTAACCTCACCGGTCTTTTTCTCTTCGATAGCCTCATTAAGCATTTTGAGATAGAGATCGAGGCCGATTGAGTCAATAAAACCAGCTTGTTCGGGTCCAAGCATATCGCCAGCGCCTCTAATCATTAGGTCTCTTTGGGCAATCTTATAACCGCTTCCGAGTTCAGTGAATTCCTGGATTGCTTGCAGACGTTTGACGGCATCTTCCCTCATTTCCTTTTGAGGTTTGTATGTCAAATAAGCATAGGCGATTCGATCTCCACGACCAACACGACCCTTGATTTGATATAGCTGAGAAAGGCCAAAATGATCTGCGTCTTCGACAATGATCATATTCGCATTAGGGACGTCGATTCCGTTTTCAACAATCGAAGTACAAACGAGGATATTGATCTCGTTGTCGTAGTACTTCTGCATAACGTCTTCGACCTCATCTTTCTCCATTTTTCCATGCACAACCCCAATATTTGCGTATGGAAGAGCGCGGGAAAGCTCGTTTGCTTTAGCGTAAATCGATGCGACTTTGTTATATACGTAGAAGACCTGACCGTTTCTTCCTAATTCACGGTTGATGAGTTCAATAATTGCCTCTTCCCTATATGGCGTGACATATGTTTGGATAGGCATTCTTGTCTGAGGCGCTGTGTTGATTTGAGAAAGAGGCCTGATTCCTACCAAGGACATCTGGAGTGTTCTAGGGATTGGGGTGGCAGAAAGTGAAAGAACGTCTACCGTATTCTTCATTTCCTTGATCCTCTCTTTTTGCTCAACGCCGAAACGTTGCTCTTCATCAACTATCAAAAGACCAAGGTCTCTCCAAATGATTTCTTTAGAAAGAATTCTGTGAGTTCCAACAACTAAATCGATTTTGCCTTCTTGGATTCTTTGGATGAATTCTTTTTGTCTTTGGTTCGAAACCATTCTCGAAAGAACGGCGATACGTACCCCAAAACGGGCGAATCTTTGCATCGCGACCTCGTAATGTTGCCTTGCTAAAAGAGTCGTTGGGGCTAATAACGCTACCTGTTTTCCAGCAGAAATAGCTTTAAACGCGGCTCTAAACGCGATTTCCGTCTTTCCAAAACCAACGTCTCCAATCAAAAGACGATCCATGATCTCAGGCTTTTCCATGTCGGCTTTGATTTCGTCGACTGACTTTTGCTGGTCTTTAGTTAAGTCGTATGGGAACTGCATCTCAAAGTCACGCTGCAATTCGTCGTCTGGCGGGAAGGCAAAGCCTTCTTTTTTGGCTCTCGTCCCATATAAAGTTAAAAGTCTATCAGCAAGATCGTTGACCCTTTCTTTGATATGGGCCTTCTTTTTCTCCCATTCGCCACTGTAAAGGTGTGATAAACGAGGCGCTGCGCCTTCTCTTCCCGAATATTTTCTGACTAATCTAAATTGTTCCAAAGGAACATATAGTGTTTCATTGTTTGCATATGCGATTCTCAAATAATCTCTATGATTGCCATCAACAAGGAGTGTAGTAACTTCAATAAACTGGCCGATTCCGTTGTATTCGTGGACCACGTAATCGCCTGGTTTTAGATCATCGTGATTCTTTAAAATAACTGCGTCTTTGAACCTTGACGAGAAACGGGTGGTCGCAACTCTCTTTCCATAAAGCTCTGAAGCGGATAAAACAGCAAGCTCAAGGGAAGGTATCTCAAAACCTTCGTTTAGGGTTGCGCTGGTGATGCCTAAACTGCCTTTAGGGAGCTCAAAACCTCTGGTTTCCTCGTATTTAATGCCTGCCTCATCAAGGAAAGACATACATGTTTTTCTTTGCTGCGATTGTTCAAGAGCGATTATGACCTTCTTGTTTGTTTTGAGGTAACTCTCGATTGTTGGCACCATAGCGGCTATTCCAACACCGGCAGAAACGATGTGTCTGACAATTAACGCAAAATCATCTGCCGAAGTGGCAAACTTGCTGCCGTATCTAACTCCTTTTGTTGGAAGAACGCTATCCGGAGAGAGATATTCAGCCAAATGTGTTGGGATACGTAGGCTCTCATGAAGCTCTGAGTAATAAACCATTGCCTCATCGAAAAGAGAGCCGCAGGATTCATCGAACGTATTCTTCTCAGCAACATAAGTAAAAGACGAATTGAAATAGGAGAAGATATTTGAGTTTTTTCCAAGAGCAAAACCCAAATACTTGTAGAGAATTGGCTTATAAGACCTCTCAGAGATATCGGCAATATCATTTTCGACGTTTCTTACAAGATCTTCATAAGACGTTGGGGATAGGTGTTTCCTGTCGTTTTCTAATAAAGCGACGATTTTTGTTTTAAATTCAGCGATTTCTGAATCTGATAAAAAGATGTCAGATGCTGGCAAAACAGTAACCTTTTCCAGTGATTCAGCCGAGATTTGACTGGAAATTTCAAAAAATTTGATTGCTTCGATATCATCATCAAAGAACTCAATACGTATAGGTTTTGGGTAGTTTACCGAATAGATATCAAGGATGTCGCCGCGGGATGCAAATTGAAGCGTTTGGTCAATTTTGTTGACTCTGCGGTACCCCATCTCCGTTAGTCTTTTTCTAACTTCGGTGACACTAAGCTTTTTTCCTTTCTCAAACTCGAGAACGTGCCTCTTAAACTCTTCTTTTGAAGGCAAGAAACGCATCGCCGCAGATGGATGCGTAATCAAAATGGAATCCTTTGCCTCTATTGCTTGTCCCATGGCATACAGTCTTTGGGCCATAAGCTCTTTTGAGGACGATAAAGCTTCTGCTCTAAGAAGCTCATCTGCAGGAAAGAATATCAATTTGTTTTCTGGCAAGAAATTAAGCAGGAATTCGTAGATTTTTTGAGCGCTATAGAGATTTGTTGCAACGATTGAATAGTTATCCTTCTTTTGGCCGTATAACGAAGCAATAAGAAGCGCCGCTCCAATAGTATCGTCCACGACAAAATGACCCCTTTTGTTCGAGAGGGGGGTGGTCAAATCTAAGTTTTTTAAGCTTTCAAATAAATCCGTAAATGCCTCCTATGGCTATTTAGCCTTTTTGATTGAATTGTATACGTTCATGGCTTTTTGGAAGCCCTGAATGTCAATGTCGCGAAGCGCCTTTGCTGCGTTATCGAGTGCCGCTTCGATGAGGGGGGCGCTTTCTTTTGATGGTTTGCCAAGCACGAAGTCGATTGTATTGAACTTTGGTTCTCCAATTCCAACCCTTATGCGCTTAATCTTTTGTGTTCCTAGCTGATCGATAATGTTTTGCATTCCTTTATGCCCGCCGCTTGAACCATCTTGGCGGATTCTAATAAGGCCTTCCTCGATTGCCATATCGTCATAAACAACGACGATGTCTTCTGGATCAATCTTGAAGAATGAAACGCATTCGGAAACGCTTGTTCCGGACAAATTCATGAATGTTTCTGGTTTTAAAACAACAATTGGCTCGGAAAATGCAGGGTTTTTCACGATTCCATAGGTGCCATGAAAGCCTTGACGATCGAAGTCGCCGTGAGCAAGCTCCATAAATTTATCGACCGCCATAAATCCCATGTTATGGCGAGTTCCTTCATATTGTTTTCCAGGATTTCCTAAACCAACGTAGAGTTTCATTTATTTGACCTCAACCTTTAATGCCTCGATAACGTTAACGATGCGATCGATCTTCTCTTTGTCATACCACTCGATAGGATTATCGATGATTGTCGCTAACGCGGATTGTTCTGGTGACAAATCGCCGCCTTGTAACTGTTTAACCGAAGCCTTGATCATCATTTTCTCTAAGAAACCAAGCTTTTCGAAATGGAAAGAGCCTCTAACTTGGTAGAAGCGAACATGATACATATCTAAAAGATTTTGGTTAATGAGCTGATCTCTTCCTTCTTTTGTAGCAATGCTCATTCCAACGCCAAAAATAAGGACGTTCTTGGCTGAAATCGAGTCCCAAGCTTGTAAAAACTTGTTGAGACCTTTGACTTCGCCTCCTCTAATCCAGCCTCCAAAAACGATAGTATCGTATTCGGCCATCTTGCTGAGTTTGAATTTTTTAAGTGGGTAAACATCCGCGCCAACTCTTTTCGCGATGTCTTCGGCATATTTCTCTGTGCTGCCTGTTTTGCTTTCGTGAAGGACTAAGGTTTTCATATAATGAAATATTATCACGCTTTGATGGATAAATGGAGTTGAAGAAGTTATTATTTACTCATGAAATATAAGAAGTGGTTATTAGACGTCCTTAAAGGCGGTTCCTTAGGCCTTGGAATGATTCCTGGTGTTAGCGCAGGTACAATGGGCCTCATTGCTGGTATTTATGATCGTTTGATTGACGGCATATCAGCCTTAAGAAAAGAGTTCAAAAAGAGTTTTGTCTCTCTTCTTCCTTTAGGTATTGGCGCGGTCGTTTCTGCTATCATCTGTATGCTTGGAGTTAGATTCGGTTTGGACTATGCTCCTTTTGCAATTATCTCCCTTTTTGCCGGCTTGATTATTGGTTCATTGCCAGTCATAACCAAAGAGCTTAAGGGTGTCAAAATCACTGCAAAACCTATCTTTTTAGTTATTATTGGTGCCTTGTTTGCTGCAGGTATTGGCGTATTAAGTGCAATTGCTAAGTTAAACAACTGGGGCAATTTTGATGCTGCGTTTGTGGCTGGAGAATGGTGGACTTATATAGGCGTTTTCGTGGCTGGATTCATTGCAGCCATGGCCTGTATCATCCCTGGAATAAGCGGTGCTATGATCCTCTTTGTTGCTGGACTATATGACCCTGTCCTCAACATTTACGTTGGCGAAAACTCAATTCTTCATAACCACGCTAGACTTGTCAGCGGCATGTTCTTAACCCTTTCTCTCCTCGTTGGAATCGTTGCAGGCTTTATCCTCACAAGCAAGCTCATGAAGGGTCTTTTAGCTAAGTTCCATGACGAAACATATTTCGCAGTATTTGGCTTTATTGTCGGGTCCCTCGTTTCGATGTATCTCAACCAAAGCATGATCACAAACGACACCCTTGTGTGGAAATACTCATCGGTCACAACTGTTGAATGGATTGTCGGCTCATTACTCTTAATCGGATCGGCCGCATTGTTCTTCTTCCTTTCCAAAAAATCTCTCTCCCTAAAAGAAAAGGCTGCAGAGTAAAAACACCAAAAAATCAGTCTTTTCAGCATTTTTTAATTGACTAATTTTTCGTATTGAATAAGATAAGACGTACTTCGGAGAAATATTATGCCTAGAACCGCCGCGCAAAACGCAATCATCAGAGACAAAAGAAAAACAAAAATCTTAATGAAGACCCTAAAGATTTTTGCATGCCAAGGCTTTGATGAGGTCACAATTGATGATATTTCAAACGAAAGCAACTGCTCACACGGCTTGGTATATCACTATTTCGAGAAAAAAGACGACATCTTTAACGAACTCCTCAAGATTCAAAAAGAGGAATATCAAGAATCCCTTTTCCCAAAAGAAGCTGCATTAAACGCTGGAGGAAACGAAGGTTTAAAGATTGTTTGTGAGCATTATGAAAACCTCAAAAACCTCAGCAAAAACCACTTATTTTTCGCAAAAATCGACGCAAATCGCGATTATATTACCAATTCTGCCGTCAAAGAACTTGATGGTGAGAGTCCATTCAAAACCTTAGCTTGCCTATTTGGACAGGCAGGTTTTGCTAACCCTGAAAACAAAGCAACGCTATTCCTCGATCTCGTTACAGGTTTATTAAGCAGATTCATTAACGGAAACGAAAAACAACGAGAAGTTTTACCTACCTCGTTGTTTGATTTTATTTCTAAATAACCTTTATTTTTGATTGAAACGCTTGATGTTGGCGTAGAGTTTTTTGTTTGCTTTGAACATTTTAAGGTATACGTTCTTGAACAAATACTCGTAATCTTTCACGTTTTCTTGATTTGGAAGGAAGGTGTCGCCTTTTCTAACCATAGCCTCAACAGCTTCTTCAACGTTTTTGAATTCACCAATGGACAAGAAGCCACTTATCGCAGCACCAAGTGATGATGTTTCGAACGTTTGGACCCTTGAAACAGGTCTATTGAATATGTCAGCAGCGATTTGGCACACTTCATCGCTCTTTGATCCGCCACCAGAAACACGAAGTTCAGGAATCTTGTGTCCTAACGCTTTTTCAAAGTGTTCTAACCCTTCTCTGAGAGCATAACAGTTGCCTTCAACGATCGCTTTATAGATATGTTCTGTTGTGATTGCGTCACTAAAGCCAATCATTCCGCCTTTAGATAACGGTTTTGAGAGGCCTGGACCCCAGTAAGGTTGAACGATTAAGCCATCCGATCCAGCGGGGACATCAAACAAATGTTTGTCAAAGTGTTTTAGTCCTAATTCCTTGTTTCCTTGGAGAATTACTTCAGTAAACCATTTCATCATCCAGAAACCACGGTAGATTTGGATATCCATGTTATATAAACCGTCAACAGGAGTTGGGTATCCAGGGAGGAAAGGCTCGGATTCGTGGTATTTCTTTGAGGTTGTTTCAATTGTTGATGCTGTTCCAAAACTAATGGCTCCGCAGGTCTCGTCTATAACTCCTAGACCTAGCGTTTCGCAGGATTTGTCTGAGCCGCCCACGAAGAATGGCGTTCCTTCAGGAAGCCCCATATCGGTTGCAGCTTGCTTGGTTAAGCCTCCGATTTGGCTTCCTTCCTTAACGATTTCAGGCAAAAGATCCCTTGTTATGCCAAAGATTTGGCCTGTAAGGTGCTTTTCAGGTTTTGCGTACCATTGTTTTCTCTTGAAATCGATAGGATAGTGGCCTGCGCAATTGGAGGCAACTTCTTTGAGTTCGCCAGTCAAAAGATAGTGGAGATAAGTTGAAATAGGGACGTATTTGTATACCTTCTTCCAGTTTTCTGGTTCATTTTCTTGAATCCAATTTGCAACGCATCTGCGACGGTTGAAGACAATCGTGTCTGTTTTGCCAACGAGTCTAAACAAGAATCTAGAAATCAAAGGTAATGGTTTTTCGCATTTTGCGTTTCTTTGATCAAGCCAAAGAACAGTTGGTCTAATTACCTTCAAATCCTTATCTAGTAAAACGGCTGAATCACGGAAACAGGTAAGAGTGATGCCTTTAACGCCTTTAATAAGCTCAGGATTCTCTTTAACGATTGCTTGGCTACATTCGCAAAGATCTTTGTAGTAATCAAAAGGGTTTTTCTCCGCGTAATTAGTCTCTTTTGAGAAATATGGTTCAACATATTCCTTTTGTTTTATGGCTAAAAGAGTCCCTTTTTTATCAAAAAGGGCGACCCTAACACTTTGCGTGCCAAAGTCTATGGTAAAGATTATTGGTTCGCTCATACTGTTCTCCGTTCGAAAAATATTATCACAAAAGTATCTCTTTTACTCTATCTGGCGGAATGAATTGGAATGTTTGAGCATCCGCATATTCTTTGTAGTCTATCATTTCTTGTTCAGACTCTATCGTCCAAACATTTACGATGTGTTTCTTCCTGTATTTGATAACTTTAGGCTCTTTTAACATACACGATTCGACATCTACGGAACCAAATAACCATTTAAATTTCCATGCGTTTTCGTACTTTTTGCATACAAGAAGCTGCAAGGCAAACCCTTTGAAAAGGAATTGTGCCAAAGCCCTAGGATCGAACGAAATAATTGTGTATTTCTTTTTGTCTTTGACGTTTTTGAGAGCTTTAACGGCTGCTTTGCCTAGTTCTTTATAGTTTTTTCCTTCGTGAACCTTGAGTTCGATAACCATCAGGCTTCTTTCTTGGTTCATATCCATTACTTCTTTTAATGTTGGAATTTCCCCGCCGTCTAAAAGACGGTAATTCTCTTTGATCTCTTTCAAAGTGAGTTCTTCGATAATTCCGGCTTTGCCTGTGGTTCTAATCAAGTCGTCATCGTGACAAACAACAAGCTCCCCATCTTTGGTTAAATGGATGTCGAATTCAAAAGGAAGGTTGTTCGAAACGGCTTTTTCGAACGCTTTCATCCCGTTTTCTGTTAAAACAGAATCATGTAACCCTCTATGGGCAATTGGACCAAAAAAGTCTTTTCCAAACAGATGTTCGTGTTTCTTCATACTAATGATTATAAACCTTTTTGCAAAAAGACTATTAACTCAAATTGTCTTCTTCTTTAAAGAAGAATAATGAAGTGGTAACATTAACACGCAAGGGTTTAAAGAACCCTATAGATTGTCAATAGGAGGACAATATGGCAAAAAAATATGTTTTCTCCTTCAAGGAAGCCAAAGAACAAAAAATTGGCAAGGAAATCCTTGGTGGAAAAGGCTTTGGTCTTGCCGAGATGACCGCCGCTGGCATTAACATCCCAGCTGGCTTCACCATCTCCACCGAAGCTTGCAATCTCTACTACGCTTCAGGTAAGAAAATTCCTGATGAAGTATGGGAAGACGTCGTGGCACATCTCCACGAAGTCGAAAAACTCAACGGAAAAGAGTTCGGCGGCAAAGGTATGCCACTTCTCGTTTCTGTCCGTTCAGGCGCTCGTGTCTCCATGCCTGGTATGATGGACACCATTCTTAACCTTGGTTTAAATGATGTTACCGTCGAAGCTATGGCTAAAGCCACCAACAACGAACGTTTCGCTTACGACAGCTACCGTCGTTTCATCTTGATGTTCACAAACATCGCCAAAGGTCACCCAAGAACCGCTATGGATAAGATGCTCGACGAACTCAAAGAAGCAAACGGTTATAAACTCGATACAGAAGTCACCGCAGAACAACTCAAAGGCTTAGTCGCTAAGTACAAAGAGTACTACAAAGGTGTCTTCGGCGAAGACTTCCCTTCAGATCCATATCTCCAACTCAAAGAAGCAGTCACCGCTGTCTTCCGTAGCTGGGATAACGAACGTGCAAACATCTATCGTCAAATGAACGGTATCCCATATGACTGGGGCACCGCTGTCAACGTTCAAACAATGGTCTTCGGTAACATGGGTGAAGATTGCGGTACAGGCGTCGCCTTCAGCCGTTCCCCATCTGATGGTACCAAAGAAGTTTACGCAGAATTCTTACCAAACGCTCAAGGCGAAGACGTCGTCGCAGGCGTTCGTACCCCACTTCACATCGATGCTCTCAAAGAGAGACTTCCAGAAGTTTACGAAGAATTCATGAAAACCATTAAGAGCATGGAAAACTACTTCCGTGATATGCAAGATATGGAGTACACCATCGAAAAAGGTAAACTCTTCTTCTTACAAACTCGTAATGGTAAGAGAACCGCTCGTGCCGCTCTCAAGATCGCTTGCGACCTTGTTGATGAAGGCTTAATCACCGAAGAAGAAGCAGTTCTCCGTGTCGAACCAAAACAACTTAACGACTTACTCCACCCAACCTTCGATGAAAAGGACCTCAAGGCCCACACACCATGCATCAAAGGTCTT
The DNA here is from genome assembly GCA_024408335.1 of Bacilli bacterium. GTDB lineage: Bacteria > Bacillota_I > Bacilli_A > RFN20 > CAG-826 > UBA4951. The sequence goes on along the minus strand of JAKSVB010000001.1, from coordinate 207,445 downwards.
CCAGCATCTCCAGGTGCAGGTACCGGTGCTATCGTCTTTACCGCTGAAGAATGTAAAGAACAACACGATGCAGGTAAGAAAGTCGTTCTCGTCCGTGCCGAAACTTCACCAGAAGACATCATCGGTATGGTTAACTCAGAAGCTATCCTCACCGCACGTGGTGGTATGACCTCACACGCAGCTGTCGTTGCTCGTTCAATGGGTAAGTGCTGTGTCGCAGGTGCTACTGAAATCGTCGTCGATGAAGAAAACAAGATCGTCAAAGTTGGTGACAAAGTCTACCACGAAGGCGACATCCTTTCAGTCAACGGTTCAACCGGTCTCGTCTATGAAGGCGAAATCAAGATGGTCCCAGCTGACCTCGGTGGCGACTTCGGCCGCTTAATGGGTTGGGCTGACAAATATCGCCGCTTAAAGATCCGTGCAAACTGCAACACCCCAGAAGATGCAAACAACGCACGTAACTTCGGCGCAGAAGGTATCGGTCTTTGCCGTACCGAACGTATGTTCTTCGCTCCAGAAAGAATCCTCAACATGAGATCAATGATCCTTTCAGATACCGCAGAACAACGTGAAGCAGCTCTTGAGAGAATCCGTCCATTCATCTCAGATGACTTCTATCAAATGTATCTTGCTAACCCAGATTCACTTGTTAACATCCGTTTACTTGACCCACCACTTCACGAATTCTTACCAGAAATCCACGATGAAGCTAACATCAAAGACATCGCTGAAAAGCTCAACGTTGATGTCCAAAAGGTCAAAGACAGAATCAACCAACTTCTCCAAGCTAACCCAATGATGGGTTTCCGTGGTGTCCGTCTCTGTGTTGCCTACCCAGAAATCTATGCAATGCTCGCTCGTGCTATCATCCAAGCTGCTATCAAAGCAGGTAAGGAACTTGGCCACGAAGTCGAACCAGAAATCATGATTCCTCTCGCAGGCGAACTCAAAGAATACATGTGGGCTAAGAACGTTGTTGTCAAAGCTGTTGAAGAAGAAATGGCTAAGGCAGGCGTCAACCTCCACTACCACGTTGGTACAATGATCGAAATCCCAAGAGGCGCTCTCCGTGCTGGGGATCTCGCTAAAGAAGCAGAATTCTTCTCATTCGGTACTAACGACCTTACCCAACTCACCATGGGCTTCTCCCGTGATGACGCAGGTCAATTCTTACCATTCTACTACGATCGTAAGATCTACGAATTCGACCCATTCCAAACAATCGACGTTAACGGTGTTGGCGAACTCGTCAAGATCGCTGTCGAACGTGGTCGTGCAACTCGCCCAGAACTCCTCGTTGGTGTCTGTGGTGAAACCGGTGGCGATCCAGCTTCCATCATGTTCTATGATGAAGTCGGCCTCGACTATGTCAGCTGCTCACCATTCCGTGTCCCTCTTGCAAGACTCGCTGCTGCTCAAGCAAACATTCTTCACAAAAAGAAATAGTCTTAACTAGACAAAATCAGCAGGCTCGTAAAACAGCCTGCTTTTTTTGTGCTTGCTACACCGAATTTAGCGTTTGCCTTATATAAAATATAGGAGCTTGAATAACACTGTTTTTAGGCGATTCTAGCCCTGTCGTTTAATAATCCGTAATAAATCCTATATTAATAAGAAAGCGCCTCTTAATGCGCCCATTTAGGGCGTGTTTTCTATTTGAGGGTCCTGGTGCGATTCTTCCTAAACAGATTGTAAGATCCAAAGCACGAAATGAATACATAGGATGCAGGCATAGAAAAAAGGCCCGATATTTCTATCGAGCCTTAATGTGTTAGTTAAGTCTAGTGAATTAGTCTAGATTAATAGACGAAGTCAGAGACTTTGACAAGACGAACGCCGTAAACCCAGATTGAGTAGCCGTTGTTCATGTTCTTGATGGTAAGGGTAGCTGCGCCGTTGTTGACTGGGATGGTTGCGAGAGCTTTTGTTGTCCAAGCTGCTTTGCTTTCGCTGATACCAGCTGCTGAGTAGCTTTCGACTGCGCCAAGACCGACCCAGTTGAGTTCTTCTTCTTCTGCGCCAGTACCGATTGCAATCTTGTACTTGTATTCGCTAGCAAGTTCTGCTGTGCCGCCATTGTTGTTAACGTTTGTTCCGTCGCCTTTCCACTTACCAGCGTCAGCGTTACCTGCTGAGCATTGTGCGTTGAGGTAGACTTCATACATACCAGTTGCTGCGCCGTTGATTGCCCAGACGTCTTCAAAGATGTTTTTACCTAAACGAGTTTCCTTATCGGTTGCGACAGGAGCTTTTTGTCCTTCAGTAGCTTCTGCTGCTTTGAGTTCGTAACCAACAAGTTTGTTACACTTACAGGAGATGGTGTGGAGTGCGCTGTTTTCAGCCTTTTCACTGAGTTTGACATCGTGGTCGTGTGCAATGCCAGTTTCGAATGCCCAGTTAACAAATGTGTGTCTGTAACCACCAGCCATTGAAATTCTGATTGTGTGTGAGCCTGCTGCGAGGTTCATAACCTTCATTGGGACTGAATACCAGTCAGCGCTGTTAGAGTGGATGAGTTTGGTGTCGACTGTTCTGTCGAGTTGGATTTGAGTACCGTCGATTGTGATGACGTATCTCCAGTCGTTGACAATGTGCATTTCGCCGTCAACGCCTTTTTGGTAACCAGGGGTCCAGTCGTTTGCTGCACCTGCTGCACGCCAAATGTCATTATTTGAGAGGTATTGAGCTGGGATGAGGTTTGCAGCTAATTTAACTGAGGTAAGAGGAGTTGCAAGATCGATGGTGTACTCCATGAATGAGCCTTCGATGCGCTCATCTGGTTCGTGGACGTGTGAGTTTGCTGAAGATGAACCATTTTCATCAAGGATTTGAGCATTACCGATAGCACGGCCCCAGAATTGGACGCCTGCATCTGATTCGGTGATGTGTGGTTCTAATCTATCTTCTCTTGTTGCTTCTTCACCAGTTCCTTCAACAACGACGTTTTCGGTTGATGGAGCTTTGCAGTCTGTTGTGACTTGTTTTGCGTCCCATGAAACACGGGTAACGTTGTCTTTAGCGCAGAACTCTGTCTTGTAGCCAACTTTGGTGTAGCCTTTGTAGGTTGTCTCACCAACTGTTTTGCCGGTTTCATCTTCAACAGCAGCAACAGGGCTTCCTTGATCTGTGAATTCGTGACCAGTAGCAGTAACTTTTCTTGTGTTCTTTTCTTGGCAACCGTCGTGTTTGCAGTGTTGTGGGACTGAGCCTGAGAAGGTGCATGATGCAGCTTCTGCTGAAGCTAAATCTGAATCATCTTCCCATTCGTGGCCGAGTTTTTCGACAACAGCATCTTGGGTTGAGGTACAACGTGAGCATTTTTGTTTCTTGGTGCCATCTGTTGTACAGGTTGCTGCAACAGCGCCGGTTTGATCAGCGAGGTCTTGGTAGTCGTGACCAAGAGCTGGAAGGGTCTTGTCATTTAAGCCTTGGCAAAGTTTGCACTTTTGCTTTTGGACGCCAGCTGCATCACAAGTAGCTGCGGTTCCACCAGCGATGTCTTCGTATTGGTGGCTTAATTTAGCGATGGTTTGTTCTTTGGTTTCGCCGCAAGAACATTTCATAACTTTCTTACCAGCTGCTTGGCAAGTAGCTTCGACACGTTTTGTTGTGTCTTCTGTGTCGTACTTGTGTTTGTGATCGCTTTCAACACCTGGTTTACCACCACAAGCGACGAGGGCAGCTGCTGTGAACATCATTGCAGCTAAGCCGAAAATCTTTTTCTTCATAAAATGAATACTAATACTTTAGATAGTATTATCCTTTCTTGGGGTTTTGAATTAGCTTGTTGGACCCCATTCACAACAAGATTTATTCGGCAAAAAATCACTTGTACAGTCAATCGTTTGCCTTTGTTGGTTATATTCTAACCATAATTCACTAATTTGTGTATCATTTTTTATAAAAAAAAGAAATTTCGGTCTTTACCAATTTTTCGCGAGAACTTTTAAGGAACAAAAAAAGCCCCTTAGGGTCATTATATTTAAGGACGTGCTCTTGTGCGTGTTAACTATAATTTATTAAGCGCGGACAAGAGGGAATCATCATCTAAAACCTCATCTTCTAAATATTCGATTTTTATATGCTTTTCTCCTTTAACAGTAGGTTTGGTCGACTTTTTATCTAGCTTAACATCAAAAGGAATGCCCTGTTCTCTAACCACGGATTTCAAATACAAAACAACGCCAGATGACATTGATATACCTAAATTTTCAAAGACAGATTCAGCTTGTTTTTTAAGCTGGCTATCTATACGTAAATTCAGCGTTGTTTTCGATGTTTTTTCATTTTTCATTTGTAACGCTATTGTAACGCTTTTTACATTACTTTCAATATAGAAATTTTTAAAATCAAGCAACAAGTCATATATGAAGGTCTCGGAAGTTAGAAATCATACTATCGACAATCAAAAAACCTAACTTTGTGCAAAGTTAAGTAGAACAGCAAAAAACTGCAATTAATAAAAATGCCCTTGGGTTGGGCGGTAAAAAATATTTTTACCGATCGAGCGATGGTTAGATGAAATTGCTTGCGGTTTTTTATTTTGCCGCTATTCGTTTTCTTCTATTAAAACCATTAACGCTTTATTGATAACTTTTTTAAAGGTTTTAGAAAACACCTTTTTCGAGAGGTCGTTTCAATTAGATTATCGTTTTTGTGACTTTGACTATATAGCCGAGTTTTCTGTAATCCTTTGCTTTCTCTTTTACGAGCTTCTTGTCTTTCGAGAGCGCAAAACACGCTGATCCACTTCCAGTCATTGCGGCAACAGGGAACCCATCAGCCTTAAGCGATTCAACGATCTTTTCGACTTCAGGAAGAAGGCTTTTTGCAGGGGCATATAAATCGTTTCCGATGTCTTTGCCAAGCTCGACGATGTCGTCTTCCTTTAGTGCAGCCAATATCTTATTGGTGTCTATATCCGCTTTATCAAAGTTATCCGCTACTTCATATACTGCTTTTGTACTCAATCCTTGTTGAGGTTTGACGATTAAACAGTGGTATGGGGATTTGATTTCAATAGGTGTTAATTGTTCTCCAAGGCCTTGGGCTAAACATGGTTTTCCTTTTAGGAAAAAAGGAACGTCTGCACCAATGCTTAAAGCGATACGATTGATTGTTTCGTCATCCGTTTTGATGCCGAGAATCTTGATTAAGCTTTCAATAACTGCGGCAGCGTTTGACGAACCTCCACCAAGACCAGCAGCAAAAGGAATCTCTTTATGGATGTTGATATCAAAGTTGTCTTTGAACCCAAACTCTTTTCTCATGGCTTCAACCGCAACAGTACAAAGGTTGTTATGAAGGTGAGCTAAACCAACGTCGTCTGATGTGATGTATGTGTCTAGAGCGCCAGGTCTACGAACTATTTCAATGACGTCGTGCATCTCAAGAGGAACCATTACCATTTCAAGATCGTGGTAACCGTTTTCTCTTGTGCCAACCACTTTTAGGGATAGGTTGATCTTGGCTCTGGATTTGACAATTTGGATATTCTTGTTAAAAAGCATAATTTTGTAAGGAAATTGTACTAGTTTGATTTATTAAATCAACAAAACTTATTCCAAAGCGCTTAAAAGAGATAAATACATCTCCAAACCGAGTTCTTGAGGGCGTTTATTCTCAGGAATTTTCGCTTTCTCTAATACGGTTTTCGCTTTTTCGTTATCTTTTAGATAAGAGCCGAGGTTGTTCAATATGGTTTTTCTCTTGTGGAGGAACATCGCTGAACATAATGAGTAAAGCTTTACGGCCTCTTCTACGTTGTCATTAATAACGTCCAGCACAAAGACGCTAGATTCAATGTGTGGAGCAGGAACGAAGGAGTTACGTGAAACAACAAAACCCTTTGAATATTTGGTTCTGTATTTTATTAAAATCGTTAATGGTCCGTAATTGTCGTTTCCTACAGGAGCGTTCAGTCTTGCGATAACTTCTTTTTGAACCATGAAAACGCCTTTTTTCAAGGCTTTCGCATTCAAAAGGATTCTTTCAAGAATCGCGCTGGTGATGTAATAAGGAAGGTTGCTGATGATTTTTGTGTATGGCTCATAATCCCATTTCATCGCGTTTCCTAATTGGATATTCAAGTTTTTTGACTCTTTGAAATCCTCGGTGATTTTGGCAATGAGGCCTTCATCAATGTCAATTAAATCGGCTTCTTTGGCTTGTTGTTCGATGAAAAAAGACAGAGATCCCGCTCCAGAACCGATTTCTAAGACCTTGTCGCTTTCAGAAATCTCAGCAAGATCGACGATTCTATGCGCGACAACAGGGTCGACCAAGAAGTTTTGGCCAACTTCATGTTTTGCTAGGAGTTTATATTCCGCAACTTTTTCAAAATATTTTGCTTCATCCATTTTTGATAATCTCCTCTAAATCCTTTTTGTTAATTCCAAGAGCCTTAAGCCTTTTAAGAAGGGTCTTGCCATTAACTTGATCAATATGCAAAGCGTTCTCAAGCTTTTTTCTAATCTCCACAGAGTTTTGATGGCCAGTTAATCCAAATTCGAACAAATCCGCCATCGTTAAATCAGAATCTGGTACATCTGCCACTGGGCACATCAGGTTTTCTAACGCTTCAAGAATCGTTTTCTTGTCGCATTCAGCGACTCCAACCTTATGTTTTTTAATAGATTTCTCTTTTGGAACGAAGGCGTTATATAAACCTGGAATTTCGGAGTTCAAAATATCTCGGATTCTCTTTCCTGGAGCGTCAGGGTCAGTAAGCACTACGACATTTCTGTTTTTGGACAGTTCTTTGACATAATTTATGGTTTCACGTGAAACTTCAGAGCCATTTGTAGTTACAATATCAACTTCCAAAAACGACTCCAATAAGTCTTTGTCCATCTTGCCTTCAACAACAATTACGTTTGGGTATTTAATCTTCATTTGTCTCAAAAAGCCTCTTGAAATTGTTTTCCACAGCAATTTCCATTTCATTTATAGAAACCCCACGCAAATTCGCCATTTCTTGAAGGATTTCCTTGATGTGTTTTGGTCCATTTAAGGTGCCGCGGAACGGGGTAGGAGTAAGGTATGGCGAATCCGTTTCGGTAAGTATCTTATCTATTGGACAACGTTTAACATTCTCTTTTGGAGTTACAGAATTTTTATAGGTAATTGGGCCATCGAATCCATAGTAAAGACCTAACTTGTCAAACTTATCCATCATCTCGGTTGAACCGCTATAACAGTGTAAGACGGCGCCATATTTTGGTGGGTTGTTTACTAACATTTCGTATGTGTCTTCTGTGGCGTCTCTAGCGTGAATTGATATAGGTAAATGAAGTTCGTTTGCTAGATCGATTTGTTTGTTGAACCAAACCTTTTGATTATCGTGTTCGCTCTTTTCTTTGAACCAGTGATAATCAAGGCCGATTTCACCAATGGCGACAACCTTCTTATCAGAAGCCATTTTTCTTATTTCTTCTAGCGCATCATCACTAACGTTCTCAAGGTTTTGCGGATGGAAGCCTATTGCAGCGTAAACACCCTCAAACTCGTGGGCGATTTCTATGGCTCTCTTTGATGATTCCAAATCACATCCGATAGTGATCATTAAAGAAACGCCTGCTTCTTTGGCTTCTTTTACTATTCTTTCTCTATCTTCGTAGATAGAAGAATCGTCTAAGTGGCAGTGTGAGTCTAACATCTTACTTACCTACGCAGAAACGAGAGAAGATCTCATCAGTCAAATCCATGGTAGCTCCCTCGCCTAAAAGCTCCCTGGAGCCGTTATAGGCGGACATTAAGCTAACTGAAACTAAATCTATTGGGAGTTCCTTTAAAGCATCTTCTTTTGCTTTTAAAAGATCTTGGTCAATCTTCATAAGAAGCCCAAGTTGTCTTGCGCTTGAAAGAGAAGGGGATTTGAAAGCGTCGTCTGACAAGCCAAGCTCATCGTAGACTTGGTCTAAAAGGGTTTTTATGTCTTTGTTGAGTGCGCTTATATAGATGTGCCCTTCTTCTTTAGTTAAAATAAGGTCTGCTTTATTAAAGACTTGAACATAAATTTTGCCTTCTGATAGCGATTTTATGCGCAAATCCTCATCGGATTCGCCTTTTCTAGCGTCAATAACATGAATAACTAAATCTGCTTTTGATATCATTTGTTCGCTTTTTGCGATGCCTAAAGACTCAATCTTGTCATCGCTTTCTCTAATACCAGCAGTATCTAAAAGATGGAGTTGGATGCCTTTGATTGCTATGTCACCTTCAACAACGTCTCTTGTTGTGCCTGGAATATCAGAAACTATAGCTTTATCTTCGTTCATTAAAGCGTTTAAGAGGGAAGACTTGCCAACGTTAGGTTCACCAACAATGGCTACGTTTAAGCCTTCTTTGACAATTTTTCCTTCTTTGCCGCCTTTGATGAGGTTAGCGATTGTTTTTCTAATGTCATCAACCTTATGGGCAATTGTCTCTTTGTTTGCTTCTTCAATGTCGTCGTATTCTGGATAATCGATATTAACTTCGATAAGCGAAAGAAGGTCCGCAATAGACTTTTTAAGAGGATCCACCAATCTGCTTGTTTCTCCTCTTAAAGACATCAAATTAAGGTTTTTTGCTTCAATTGTTGTGGCGTTAATTAAATCATTAACTGATTCGGCCTCAATAAGGTCCATCTTGCCGTTATAAAAAGCCCTAGAAGAGAATTCTCCTCTTGTGGCGTATGTTGCACCTCTCTTTAGATACGCTTCAACGATTTGATTTACGATAAGCATCGAGCCATGGCAGGAGATTTCAATTACATCCTCTCCAGTGGCGGTATTTGGGCCTTTGTAGGCGTAAACGACGACCATATCAATGACGTTTCCATCTTCATCCTTCATGGAGCCATAATAGATGTCTCTATTGGTTGTTCCACTGACTTTTTTGGAGAATATTTGGTCTGTGATATCAAAAACACCGTTTCCAGAGAGCCTAATCAGGGCAAGGGCTCCTTTAAGTGGTGGTGTGGCTAAAGCAATAATAACGTTATTCATATACTCATTATACATTCTAAGAAAAAATTTTCTTAGAAAAACAAAACAGGCCTTTCGACCTGTTAGTTTAATTAATCAACGTATTTGATTGTGATAGCTCTATCGCGACCTTCACCGCTTGATTCGGTTTTGATGTGAGCCATGCCGTTGAGAGTGTTGTGAACGACTCTTCTTTCGTCGGCTGTCATTGGATCGAGTTTGACATCAACTTTGGTCTTAAGAACCTCACGTGCTGTCTTTTTAGCAATCCATTCAAGACGATCATATTTGTCTTCTTTATATCCGCCGACATCAAGAAGGATTCTGTATCTGTGGTGGAATTTGTTGCTGACAGCTAATCTTGTGAGCTCATTAAGAGCTTGAAGTGTTCTGCCGTTTTTACCGATGAGAATAGGGTTTCTTTCAGAATTGATGTTTAAATGGATGATTCCTTCATCGATTGTCGATGTTGTTTCGGCTTCAACACCCATACCGCCAAGAGCGGTCTTGATGTATTCTTCAGCAAACGCTGCTGCATCATCAATATCGTAAATTTCGATGGTGGCTTCACGGCCAATTCCGAACAAGCCTTTCTTTTCTTCGATGACTTTATAGATGAGTTGTTCAGCAGGAATGCCTACGGCCTTACTTGCTGCCTCAATTGCGTCTTCGACGGTTTTGCTTGTGAAGTGTTTCATATTCAAAATCTCCTAAGATTATTTGCGTTGTTTGCGGGCCATGATTGTTTGTGTAATAGCGGTTTGAGCCATTTGGACTAAGCCACCGATTGCCCAATAGACACCCATTGCCGCTGGAAGCATGAAGCCCATAACGATTGTCATGATTAACATGATCCAAGAGACGTTTTTCATGGTCTTGTTTGACTTCTCAGCTGCAGGATTTGCAGATGTTTTTGACATTTTCTTGGTTCTCTTTGCTGTGATCCATTGTGGAAGTTTCATAGCAACGAATTGGATTGCTGCCATAAGAACAAAGAGGATGGCTGCTGTCCACCAACCATTAGCGTTGGCGTACCAAGCTCCGCTGAAATTACCTAAAACGCTGGCAATTGTATCTGATAAGCGAAGTCCTAAGACTTGACCGCTTGATCAGGCGGCTGACCCCTGTAATCCACCCCAAACAGAAATGAAGACAGGGAATTGAACAAAGAGGGCGATGATTGAAGAGAACATGTTAATGTTGTTTCTCTTATAAAGAGTCATTGTCTCTTGTGATAACTTAGCCTGTTCAGCTTTATTTGTGTTGCTGTTAGGATATTTAGCTTGGATTCTTGCGATTTGTGGTTGAAGAGCCTGCATCTTTTGTTGATCCATTGTGCTCTTGAAAGTGAGAAGAGTAACAAACGCTCTAACAATGATTGTGGTGATGACTAAAGCCCAAATCTGACCGATACCAGATAAACCTGGGTCGAATGCATTACTTAAGCTATCCATCAATGCGGATACAGGGTAGACGATTAAACCCTCGAAAAGACCATGTGACCATGCGTCTCCCCAAGTGATTGTTTCCATCTTGATCGACCAATTTGAATTTGGACCATATTGACCATATGAGCCTTCTTTTGTGGTGATACAAGTACGGATGTTTGCAGTTAAGTCATTAAAGACTTTTTTGTAGATTGTAACGTATTCGGCGTTTGGAACGTTTGAAGATCCGCTTCCTGGTTTTTCGGTTTCGATCTTTTGTTCGATCTCATCATTCCATTTTTGCCAGTTGCCGAAATCGAATGTGACGGTGTTCTTTGCTGTGGCGCTATCTTTCTTTTCAGTGACGAATTTTAAGTAGCCGTAATTTCTAAGAATACTATCTTTGTTTTCTGTGACGCCTTTTTCATTACCGATACAGTCAGCTACGCTGAATGGGTTGATTTGTGCGGCTGTTAAGGTTGCTTCATTAACTGTAATACCATCGGCTTTAGCGGCTGAAATAGCGGTTTCTAAAACCTTTTGGTCGAGTTGTTTGAAGTAATCGTAGGAAGGTGTTGCGATTCCGTTTTGTTTAGCTGCAGCAAGGATATTTGTGTTTAAGAACGATGCTTTGTTTGCAGCAAAATAGCCAGTTGGGTTAACTGGGATGTATGCCCAAAGCTCTGTATTACCTTCGATTGGGTTAAAAGCTAAGCCATTATCTCTGTATTCTTGAGGAACGGCGCTTTGTCCATCGACATAAACTGTAACGCCTTGCTCATATGGGTAAGCAATTCTTGCTTTTTCAACGTCAGAACAGAAATTCGAAACACAGCTTGAAAGCATTACAGCCCCTGCTAAAAGGCCAAACACTCCTAATAATTTGAATTTTGTACGTTTTTCCAATGTTTTATTCTCCGATGTGGGAAAGAACATCTATGAGTTCATTCTCTATCTGAGCAAAATCCAAGTAGTTGTATGTGGCACGCGCCACAATCACAAGATCTACTGGGCGACTCATGTCGAAATTCTTGCCTACAATGTATCTGATTTGTCTTTTGATTTTGTTGCGGGTGACCGCATTGCCATTTCTTTTGCTCACAGATACACCAATGCGAGCTTTGTTTTCGTTAGAAACACGAAAATTAATTAAGAAATGTGGTGTTCTTATACGCCTGGTTGTCGAGATAATCTCAGAAAACTCTGAGTATGTGAGAATTCTGTTTTCTTTCTTCATCAGGCTTCAAAAAATGGAGTGGAAAATTAAGCAGCGATACGGGCTCTGCCTTTTGCACGGCGTGCAGCTAAGACTTTACGGCCATTGTGGGTAGCCATTCTAGCGCGGAAGCCAGCCATATGGGCGTGTTTGAGTTTTGATGGTTGATAGGTTTTCTTTGACATAATAGTTTCCTCCGAGGTTCACTGATGTGCGCATAGATTATAAGTTTTACAAACTTCTAAGGCAAACTCTTTTTGCACTTCTTTATTCGCGCGTGTGTGTTTCATCTTATCGAAAAGCCTAAAACATGGTTTCTGTTGATGAGGAAAATCAATATAAAAACACATTTACAATTTTCATGATTTCCTCGTGTTTACTCAAAGGTTGGCGATTTTGTAATATTTACTTTTTTTGATAGGTTGATTAAAAGAAAAATAATGTGAAATTAGTTTATCCACATTTCTGTTAATTGAATGTTGTTAATATTGTTGATTATTTAAAAATGTAGAGTTGATGTGTGTTTTTTAGAATTAATTGTAATTGTGGATATGTTTTTGATTTAAATTTTTATCCACAAAATTACTAATTTTTACAATCTATCCACAAGTTTTCCACAATGGTATTATGGACAAATTGAAAAATCATTGTGTTTATGGGTGTTTTTAGGATATGAATTGTGGAAAACTCAATTAGGTGTATTTTTCACAGTCATATTTATGACTAATGTGTGTTATAGTCTTTGGGCGCAGAAAGATTATTTATGGAATTAACAGTATCAGAATTAACAGCTTTATGGGATCGAACCCTAAACAAGATAAAAGCGAAATTGAACGATAACATTGTTTACGATTCGTTTTTCGCAAACAGCTACATTCACGAGGTAGATAAAAATCAGATTGTTTTGGTTGTTAATAGTGGTTTAGCAGCGACTATTATCAAAATGAAATATATCGATGTTGTTAATCAATCCATCAATGAAGTTACTGGTAGTGATTTTGATTTTCTTTTTGTGACTGAAAGCGATTTAGGCAACCTTTCAATTAAGAAAATGCCTGCAAAACCAACATATTTTAGTGATTCTGTGTTGAATCCTAATTATACATTTAAGAGTTTTGTTGTTGGTAATTCGAACCTTGAAGCTTATCAAGCAAGCTTAATGATCAGCCAAAATCCAGGTAATTTATATAACCCTTTATTCTTATATAGTGATAGCGGTCTTGGAAAAACACATTTACTCCATGCGATAGGGAACGCTATAAAACAAAGATTCCCAACCTTAAGAGTGTTATATATTCACGCTCAAGAGTTCCTTGATGAATATGTTAAATATGTAAAAGGAGATAAAGAGGGGATCAGCATCGTTGATTGGTTTAAGAATTCGGTAGATGTTCTTTTGGTTGATGATGTTCAATTCTTATCAAACAAAAAAGCCACGGAAGAGACTTTCTTCTCTATTTATAACAACTTCTATTCAATGAATAAGCAGATCGTTTTAACCAGCGATCAACATCCTAATAAATTAGATAATCTCGATGATCGTTTAAAAACGAGATTCACTCAAGGATTACCTTTATCAATCAACACGCCGGAAAAAGAGACCTGTGAAGCTATTCTGAAAATGAAAATCGAAGCGGATGATGGGTTAAAAATCTCTGATTTTGATGAAGAGGTCATTTCTTTCTTAGCAGATAAGTTTGGAAGAAACATCAGAGAGCTTGAAGGCGCTTTAGCCAGACTTCTCTTCTACGTTATCAACATCAAACCTACAAAACACATCGATATAAATACCGCTATGGAAGCAGTTAAATCGTTAACAGACGTTAAAGATGATGAGCAAAAGCTTTCAGAAAAGAGAATCACTGAAACCGTTGCAGCGTATTACAACCTCACACCATTCCAATTAACAAGTAAAGTGAGAACCGCTCAAATAGCCATGGCAAGACATATCGCTATGTATTTAATAAGGATGTTATTAGATGTTCCGTTTGTGAAAATCGGCCAGTATTTCGGAGGCCGTGATCACACCACTGTTATGAACGCTGTCACGAAAGTGGAAAACGAGTGTAGAACTAACAAAGAGATGGAACATGCTATCAATACTTTAAGAGGTAAACTAAAATAAAGGATATAAGTAATGTTTAGTGGATTTTGTAAATATCAAACAAACATCAATTTCATAAGAAATCACAAAGATATCCACATTTTCCACAATACATATTATTAATATAATTAATATAATAAAAATTAAGTAATAGAAAAGGAGAGATCCAAAATGAGATTTACGATTGATAAGGAACAGTTTTTGAAAGGTCTTCTTATTGCTGGAAGAGGCATCAGTCCAAAGAACGCGATGCCACAACTCTTATGTTTCAAATTAGAAATGACAACCATCGGTTTGGAAATCACAGCTTTTAATGGCGATGTCACTGTTTTCACAAGAGTACCTTTAAAACTAAACGAAAAAGAGATCATTAGAAATTACAGTTTAGGATCATCCTTAATCAACGCTCACTTCTTAACCGAAATCGTTAGAAAGATGGAAGGAAGTGAACTTTCATTAGATGTTATTGATGAAAGCATCGCAAAGATTGATGATGGTAACTCCGTCTTCAAATTACCATGCATGAACTCAGATGAATATCCTGATATTGATCTCGAAAAGACAGGTTCAACATTCTCAATCGGATGTACCGAATTAACAAAACTTGTTGAGCAAACAGCTTTTGCTGCACTTGATAAAGATACAAGACCAATCTTAAACGCAATTAACCTCAAAGCCGAAGGCGGCCAATTCACTGCATTAGCCACAGATAGTGCCCGTCTTTCGAGAAAAGCGGTGGCGATCGACTCATCTATCGTCTTCAACGCTAACGTCTCTGCAAAGACCATTACTGACATCGTTAAGCTTTTTGAAAACAATTATGAAGTTGAAGTTTGTTCAACAGGCGAAAAGATGATCCTTTCTTTCGGCCAAACCGTTGTCTCAACCAGACTCATTGGTGGTGAATACCCAGTTAAGAATTCAATTATCCCTCAAAACTTCAATTATTCGCTCCAAATTAACGCCTCACAGCTTCTTAACGCTATCGACCGTGTTTCCATCCTCTCCAGCGATCGCGCGGCCATAGTAAAGCTTTCTATGAATTCTGAAGGCATTGAAATCTCTTCTTCAGGCGACCAAAACGGTTCTGGTTCAGAAAAACTCTCAACCATCCAATATCAAGGCGAGAGATTAGAAGTCGCGTTCAACGCTCTCTTCGTTTCACAAGCCGTTAAAGCTTTAGGAGCGGAAGATGTCACCCTCAAATTCGTCGGTGAGATGAAACCATTCGTTGTTCTCGATCCAAAAGATGATTCCGTCGTTGAACTCATCACCCCAATGAGAACACGCTAAACATCGAATAAATTTAAATAAATTTACATGCTAAAAAGGAGTGAAATTAATCATTCCTTTTTTTACTACTTAGTAGTAAACTATTATAGAGGTCAAAATAGTGTCAAAAACAATCAAAGAGATCGCTATCAACACGGAATACATAACCTTAGGCCAATTACTCAAATTCGCTGATGTTATTTCTTGGGGCGGGGAAGCTAAATCTTATCTCGCTACTCATGAAGTCTTAATCAACGGTGAATCTGATAATCGTCGTGGCCGCAAATTAAGAGTTGATGACGTTATTGAATTAGTTGAAGGAACGTTCAAGATTACCCAAGAATGAGATTAACTCACTTAGAATTGAGAAATTTCCGAAACTACAATTCACTATCGATCGACTTCAATGATGGACTCACCGTCATTCAAGGAACTAACGGTTCTGGAAAAACAAATCTTGTTGAAGCTGTTTATTATCTAAGCTTCGCCAAGAGTTGGAGAGTGAATGAAGCGTCCGCGCTCATCAAAGAAGGACAATCAAACGCTTACATAAAAGCTAAGATTGAGGAAGCTGGTATCAAACGACAGATTGAAATCTCAATCATCCCAAAAGGAAGAAAGATATCAATCAATGGCAAACCAGCTCGCCGATTGAGTGAACTCTCAAAACTCTTCAATGTGACACTCTTCTCACCTGAGGATGTTAGCATCTTCAAAAACTCACCGGCGGATAGGAGATCCTTCCTAGATGCAAACCTCTCCAAAAAATCAAACGAGTATTTCACCCTCATCGGTAAATACAACCATTTGCTTCAAGAAAGGAATGCAGCTCTCAAAGCTCCAACGCCAGACATCGAACTCATCCAAGTGCTCACAAATCAAATAATCGAGGTTAGTGAGCCTATAAGCCGCCACAGACGCGAATACATTAATGGCTTGAATAAAATCCTATCCGGCCTTGCGAGCGAACTCTACGGGCACGATAGACGCATTCTCGTCGTTTACAAACCGTTCATCAAAAACCAAAACAACTGGAAAGATGAAATGGAAAAAGCCTATAAGCGATCACTTGAAAGCGATTTAGCTCATAAAGTGACTTCGATTGGAATCCACCGCGAAGACTTCTCATTGCTCCTCGATGGATCTGATATCTCGCTGTATGGAAGTCAAGGTGAAAACCGTTTAGCGGCAATCGCCTTAAAAATCGCCCCCTTCTTCCTAATCGAAGATGAGGACAAACGTCCAATCACCGTATTAGATGACATCTACAGTGAATTAGACGCTGAACACGCTAAAAGACTCTCTAATCTAATCACAAAACATTTGAAACAGGTGTTTGTGACAACCACGGGAGCACAAATAGATGGAGCTTCATATATTGAAATCTCCAGCCAAAATACCGTTATAAGGAGGTAAAAGAATGGCAAACGAAAACGAAGAAAAAGTTCTCGAAGAAGCTAAACAGCCGGAAGTGGTTAATCCAGCCGTTGAGCCAGAGGAAGACCGCTTCCAATACAAAAAGGAAGATGTCAGTGACGAAAAAGGACTTGTCAAAGCTGATGCTAATTACACAGCTGAAAACATCCAAGTTCTTGAAGGTCTTGAAGCTGTTAGAAAACGTCCAGGTATGTATATCGCTACTACCGCAGCTGCAGGTCTCCACCACCTTGTTTGGGAAATCGTCGATAACGCAATCGATGAAGCCTTAGCAGGATATTGTGATGACATTCAAGTCTATATCGAACCAGATAACTCAATCACCGTTAGCGATAACGGACGTGGTATCCCAGTTGATATTGTTGCCAAATCAGGATTATCAGGTGTCGAAACAGCATACACAATCCTCCACGCTGGCGGTAAGTTCGGCGAAGGCGGCGGTTATAAAGTCTCAGGTGGTCTCCACGGTGTTGGCGCATCTGTCGTTAACGCTTTATCAACTCTCTGTGAAGTCACTGTTAAGAAAGCTGGTGGCATTCACTACGTCAAATTCGTTGATGGCGGTAAGATTGTCGAACACTTAAAGAAAATCGGCGATTGCGGTCCAAATGAACACGGAACCATGGTTCACTTCAAACCAGACGCTGAGATCTTCACCGAAACAACCATCTATAACTACGAAACCATTAGAAACCACCTTCGTCAGATGGCATTCCTCAATGGTGGCGTTAAGATCACGTTAACCGATAAACGTCCAGAAACCCCTGTTTCAGAAACATTCCAATTCAACGGTGGTATCCGTGAATATGTTTCATTCATCAACCAAGGCAAAGACATCATTAACCAAGACGTCATCTACTGCCGTGGCGCTGAAGAAGTTACTCTTCTTGATGGCGTTACCAAAGAAATCATTTACGCAGAAATCTCATTACAATGGACAACCTACTACAACAACGATGGTGTTTACTCATTCTGTAACAACATCTCAACCAAAGAAGGTGGTACCCATGTCGAAGGTTTCAACATCGCGTTAAATAAAGCAATCAACGCTTATGCAAGACAATTCAAACTCTTAGAAGAGAAAGAAAATAACTTCACCACAGAAGACTGCCGTGAAGGTCTTACCTGCGTTATTTCAATCAAACACCCTAACCCACAATATGAAGGACAAACCAAGACAAAACTTGGTAACTCCGAAGTTAGAAAGATTGTTTCAACAATCGTTTCTGAACATTTCAGACAATTCCTTCTCGAACACCCAGATCAAGCTAAAGCAATCGTTACCAAAGTTCGTAGCGCGGCAAAAGGACGTGTCGCTGCTCAAGCTGCTCGTGAAGCAACAAGAAAGAACGCTGGTAGCATCACAACCCTTCCAGGTAAATTAGCTGACTGTTCAAGCCGTATCCCAGAAGAATGTGAGCTCTACATCGTTGAGGGTAACTCAGCAGGCGGCAGCGCTAAGGTCGGCCGTGATAGAAAGACCCAAGCAATCCTCCCACTTAGAGGTAAGATCCTTAACGTTGAGAAAGCAACCGAAGAAAGAATCTTCAAAAACGCTGAAATCGGAAACATGATCACCGCAATCGGTGCTGGTATCCGTGATGAATTCAACGTCGAAAAGATCAGGTATCACAAAATCGTCATCATGACCGATGCTGACGTCGACGGCGATCACATCAGAATCCTCCTCTTAACATTCTTCTACCGCTTCATGAAACCTCTCATCGACGGTGGATATGTCTACATCGCTCAACCTCCACTTTACAAGATTGAGTACAAAGGCCAAGCCTATTACGCCTATAACGATGAGCAACTTGAACAACTCAAGAAAGGTCTCCAGTTAAAACCTGGTTACCCATTCCAACGTTATAAAGGTCTTGGTGAAATGGATGCCCAACAACTTTGGGAAACAACCATGGATCCAGCCGCAAGAAAGATGATCCGTATCACTGTTGATGATGCTGCAATGGCTGACAAAGCATTCACAGATCTCATGGGTGATGACGTTGAACCACGTCGTGACTTCATCATCAAAAACGCTAAATTCGTTAAGAACCTTGATATCTAAGGAGAAAGGAGCAGATTATGGCAGAAGAAAAGAAATTAGAAGCTGAAAACCAAGAAGTTGAAGCTAAAGAAGAACCATCTGAAGTTGTTGCTGGCATTGCTGCTGGTCTTATCGACAGAGAGATCACAAACGAAGTCCAAACAGCCTTCCTCTCATACTCAATGTCCGTCATTGAAGCACGTGCTATCCCAGATGTTCGTGACGGTTTAAAACCAGTTCAAAGACGTATTATTTACGGTATGAATGAGTCAGGCATGCAACCTGGCAAACCATACAAAAAGAGCGCTCGTATCGTCGGTGACGTCATGGGTAAATATCACCCACACGGCGACTCAGCACTTTATGGTACCCTTGTTCGTATGGCTCAACCATTCGCAATGCGTTATACCCTCGTTGATGGTCACGGTAACTTCGGTTCCATCGACGGAGATGAAGCAGCTGCTATGCGTTACACAGAGGCTAGAATGAACCGCCTCTCAGTCGAAATGGTCCGCGATCTTGATAAAGACACCGTCGGATTCGTCGACAACTATGACGGCACAGAAATCGAACCATCAGTTCTCCCAAGCCGTTTCCCTAACCTTTTAGTCAACGGTTCTGAAGGTATTGCAGTCGGTATGGCAACCAATATGCCAACCCACAACCTCACAGAAGCCATCAATGCATGTATCGCTGTTGCACGTAACCCAGAAATCACCCCTCTTGAACTCATGCAACACTACATCTATGGTCCTGATTTCCCAACAGGCGGCGTTATCCTTGGAAGAAAAGGCATCGCTGACTATTTCGCAACAGGTACTGGCACAGTCGCTATTCGTTCAAAATTCCACACCGAAGAAATGAACAATGGCAAATCACGTATCATCATCACCGAAACCCCATATCAAGTTAACAAGGCTGCCATGATCGAAAACATGGCTATCCTCGCTCGTGATAAGGTCATCGATGGTATTGCTGATATCCGTGATGAATCAAACAAAGAAGGTACACGTGTTGTCATTGAAGTTAAGAAAGACTTCATCCCAGAAGTCGTTGCAAATAACCTTCTTAAACACACTTCAATGCAAATCACATATGGCGTCATCAACCTCTGCTTAGTTAATGGCGAACCAAAAGTTCTTTCTATGAAAGAACTCATTGAAAACTACAACGCTTTCCAATTCGAAGTTCTCACAAACAGAACCAAATATCTCCTCAAGAGAGATAGCGACCGTGATCACATCGTCGTCGGTCTTATCCTTGCTCACGATAACATCGATGAAGTCATCGACATCATCCGTGGCAGCAAAAACGATGAAGAATCAAGCGAGAAATTAGCAGCAAGATTTGGTTTATCAAAACCTCAAATCGACTCAATCCTCGCTATGACACTCCGCCGTTTACAAGGCATGGAACAAGATAAGCTCCAAGCCGAACACGCTGAACTCGTCAAAAACATCGAACACTATAACTTCCTCTTAAGCGACAAACAAAACATCGTCGACCTTATGATCGAAGAACTTACTCAAATCCGCGAACGTTTCGGAGATGAACGTAAGACTCAAATCACAGACGAAGCCGCTTCAATCGAAAACGAAGACCTCTTACCACAAGAAGACATCATCGTTGTTCTTACAAAGAACGGTTACGTTAAGAGAATGAATGACCAAACCTTCCGCACCCAAAACCGCGGAGGACGTGGCGTTAAAGGCGTTACCACCACAAGCGGTGACACCGTCCACCTCATGCTCCACACTAAGACCCACACCGACATCATGTTCTTCTCATCACTCGGTAAGGTTTACAGAATGCGTGGTTACATGATCCCAGATGGCGCAAGAGACTCAAAAGGTATGCCAGCCATCAACCTTCTCAACCTCGAACAAGAAGAAAAGATTGTCGCAATCGTCCCAGCAGACGAATATGGCGCAGAAAACTACCTCTTCTTCGTTACTGTTAACGGCGTTGTTAAGAGAACACCAATGTCAGAATTCGAAAGCATCCACTCAAATGGTAAGAAAGCTCTTGCCTTAAGAGATGGTGACGAACTCCTCTGTGTTAAGAAAACAGACGGAAACGCTATCATTAAACTCGCTTCAAGCAATGGCAAAGTCTGTTCATTCGACGAAAAAGAAGTCCGTTCAATGGGCCGTAGCGCTGCCGGTGTCACAGGTATGGATCTTAAAGACGGTTCACACCTCGTCGACGCAACTACATCACTTGAAGGTGATAAGATCCTTGTCCTTACAACCCTTGGTTACGGTAAGATCAGCTACGCTGAAGAAACAGACGTTCTCCAAGAAGACGGAACAACCAGACACTACGATGGCTACCGCCGCACTTCTAGAGGCGCTAAAGGTGTCCTTTCACTTAAAGAAAACGCAAAGAATGGTGAATTAACCGGCATGCGTTCAATCCACGGTGACGAAGATCTTATGGTTATCACCAACAAAGGTATCGTTATCAGAACCCCATTATCACAAGTCCATATCGCAGGCCGTAACACCGTTGGTGTTAAGATCATCAACCTCGATCCAAAGAACAAGGTTGCATCATTTGCAATCGTTCCACACGTTGACGCTGAAGAAATGGCAGAAGAAGCGGTTGTTGAAGAGGAAGCAGCACCAGCTGAACCAATCAACAACCCAACTCCAAACGACGTTGAATAATCATGAAAGTGCTTGTGCGCTTTGCTCCTGGCGTGCGCTTCGATTCATTTGAAGGCGCACGTCTAAGGAAGAATATCAAAGGCGGTCTTGAATTAAACGACATCAAATGGGTCGATAGCGTTTTCGCTGACCCTGATGTTTGTCACTATCTTTCGCCTGTTGATGTCACCAAAGCGCGCGACGCTAAAGATGACGGCTATCCCATTGTCGTCAGCGCCCTCTATTCAGAAAGCGACCCATTCGGATGCTTTTTAGATAGAGATAACAATAATTGTTGCAGCCTTCCCCCAAGATCTTTGAAGATTTTAGAGTTAGCTGACAAAATATTGGTTCCTTGCCTCTCGGCAAAGAACCTTTTATTTCAATGTGGTCTTAAAAACAAAAACATTGAAGTGGTTTCTCCAGGTGTCAACCTCACTAGATTCGAGGATTTAGATGCTTTGGAAAGCGAAGTGTTTCCTAGGTACTACAGAATCCAGAAAAATGAAAAATATGTGGTTTCTGTAGGGGATTTTGAAGATTTGGTTAACATTTCTCGCATAAAAAAGATTGCAGAGATGGCTCCAAATTACCATTTCTTCTATTTCGGTCCTTTACCAAAAGGCGGCGATGGTGTTGTCAAAAAACTGAACCGCAAAAGCAGAGACAACCTTCACTTCGTCGTTCTAACCGAAGACGACGTATTCCGCAGCGGTCTTTGCGGCGCATCATATTTCTTGGAATTTGGTGAAGTACTAAGCTCTCCAATGCATGAGCTCGAGGCCATGGCGGCCAAAACGCCTATCGTATTTATTGGAAAAACGTACGGAAGCGAGATTTTGAAGCCTGGAATTAACTGTTTTGCCCCTCTTTCTGTCGAACAAGCAGCAAATATGTTTGATTCTTTATCCCAATTGGATAAAAACACGATTATAATCGAAGGGTACAAAACCGCTAAGGAGAATTCCATTAGCCACATAGGACAAAAATTAAAAAAGGTTTATGAGACCTTAATCTAATCGGAGGATTAAAAAATGATCGACGCAAAGTTAATCGAAACCAGACCTGACTATGTCAAAGAAGCATTAGCCAAGAAGGGCTGGGATTTTGAACCAGAAGGACTTCTCGCTTTATTTGTTAAGAGAAGAGAACTCCTCAAGGAAGTTGAAAGCAACAAAGCAGAACAAAACCGCTTATCAAAATCAGTTCCACAAGTCAAAAAAGAAGGCGGAGACGTCCAAGCTTTATTCGCAAAAGTCAAAGAACTCGCTGCATTAAACAAAGATAAAGAAGTTGAACTTGATCAAGTCGAAAAAGACATCCAAGCTCAAATCGAAGTTCTTCCAAATATGCCAGACGATGACCTTCTTGCTGGCGGAAAAGAGAACAACACACCAATTTATCACTTTGGCGAAGAACCAAAATTCGAAGGATTCACCCCAAAAGATCACGTCGAACTCGCTGAATCACTTGGCTTAATCGACTACAAGAGAGCCGCAAAGATCTCTGGTTCAGGAACTTGGGTTTACACAAACCTCGGTGCAAGACTTGAATGGGCACTTCTCAACTACTTCATCACAACCCACCTCAACGATGGCTATGAAATGATCCTTCCACCTCACATTCTTAACGAACAAAGCGGATTCACCGCAGGACAATTCCCTAAATTCAGAGAAGACGTCTTCTGGCTCGAAGGACAAGAACCAAAGAAATTCATTCTTCCAACTGCAGAAACGGCTCTTGTTAACCTCCACAGAGACGAAGTCTTAAGCGAAGAAGATCTTCCAAAGAGATATTTCGCTTATACCCCATGCTACCGTAAAGAAGCCGGTTCTTATAGAACCGAAGAAAGAGGCATGATCCGTGGTTATCAATTCGACAAAGTCGAAATGGTTCAATACACCACCGATGATGGCTCAGATAAAGCGTTCGACGAATTAGTCAGGAAAGCTCAAGCCTTACTTGAAGGTTTAGGCCTTTGCTACCAACTTAACAAACTTGCTGCAGGCGACTGCTCACACTCAATGGCAAGAACATATGACATCGAAGTCTTCATCCCATCAATGAAGATCTACAAAGAAGTCTCAAGCGTCTCTAACGCAAGAGATTATCAAGCTAGACGTGGTATGATCAGATACAAAGACAAAGATGGCAAAATGCACTTCTGCCACACACTCAACGGTTCAGGCTTAGCAACATCACGTGTCTTCCCAGCTCTTCTTGAACAAAATCAACAAGCTGACGGATCCGTTATCATCCCAGAAGTCCTTAGACCATTCATGGGCGGATTAAGCGTTCTTAAGCCAATCAAATAATTGCCTTTCAAATTAGCGCGCACAACCGTGTGCGCTTTTTTCTTTGTTTATCGCCTTATCCTTATTTATAATATATGAGCCATCGCGAGGAGAGCCTCTCGAACCTGGTCAGGGCCGGAAGGCAGCAGCCATAAGGAAGGGTCTTCTGTGCGGTGGTTTTTGTTACTAACTATGAGCGACGAAGAATATATGCAAATAGCCATTAATTTGGCAAAAGAGGCGGAAAATGCTGGTGAAATCCCTGTTGGAGCAGTGGTTGTTTTAAATGACGAAATCATTGGCGCTGGCTTTAACAAAAGGGAGACCAAACACGACATTTCTTCTCACGCAGAAATAGAAGCGATCAAAGCCGCAGAAGCCAAAATCAATAATTGGAGGCTCAATGAGGCAACATTATACGTAACTCTCGAACCTTGTTTGATGTGTGCTGGCGCAATTTTGCAAAGCCGCATTTCTAAAGTTGTCTTTGGCTCTTACGACAAAAGGGATGGAGCCTTGGTTTCTTCTTATTTTGTATACGATTCGCCATGTATTCATGAAAGGCCTCTTGTTTTTGGCGGCGTTCTTGAAGAGGAATGTGACAAGATTTTGACAGAGTTTTTTGAAAATAAGCGAAAACGCAGTCTCTAAACATAAAAAACAGCCATTATTTAACGGTTTGTCTAAAAATTGCCATTAATAATCGGCAATTTTTGTTTTTGTGTTATAATCTAACTCAAAGAGTTATGTTCAATAAAAGAGACGAATTAATTAAAGAGATTAAGCAGGCCGAGCTTATAGAGAAAAACTATAAGGAAGGTTTGTCTTCAGAAGAGGTCGAAAAAAGAATCAAACAAGGCCTCGCAAACAAGGTTTCTAAGAAAGTTACCAAAAGCTTTTGGCGCATCTTCTTGGACAACGTTCTTTCGTTTTTCAATCTTATCTATATCGTTATAGGCATCTTCATGGCTGTTGCCAAATTGCCTTTATCAAATTTCTTCTTCCTTTTACCTGTTTTATCTAACATCGTCATCGGTGTTATTACAGACGTTCGCGCTAGAATCGCTGTCGATAAGCTTAAGCTTATCGTTGACCCTCAAGTCACAGTCGTTAGAGACGGCGAAGAAAAAAGGCTCCCAATCGAAAAAGTCGTTTTGCACGATATCGTTGTTTATGAATCCGGAGACCAAATTGCTACAGACGGCGTTGTTATTGAAGGCCATTTAAACATGGACGAATCCCTCGTTACTGGCGAATCGATCAAAATCGCCAAAGGCGTAGGTGACGAAATCTTATCTGGAACATATGTTTCCTCTGGGAAGGCTTATGTTAGAGTCACTATGGTTGGTGTCGCTAACTACGCTGAAGGAATCCAAGAAAAGGCAAAGAAATTCTCAAGACCAAAAAGTGAAATCAAGAGATCTACCCTTTTGATTTTCCGTGTTACTGGCGGCGTTGCCATTGCCGTTGGTGTTCTTATGACTATCGTTAGACTCTTAAGAACAAACTGGACCATTTCCTTTGAAGGATACCAAGAATTCATCTCTAGCTTATCTGGATCGCTCGTCGCCATGATTCCTGCCGGCTTATATTTGTTAACTTCGTTAACTTTGGGCATTGGCGTTTTGAACCTTGCGAAGAAACACATGAACGTCCAAGAACTCTACTGTATTGAGATGCTTGCCCACGTTGACACCATATGTTTCGACAAAACTGGCACTTTAACTGACGGCAATCTCGCAATTCATGACTTCTATAACTTCAGTAATTTCTCTGATGATATGTTGAAGTCCGTTGTTGCTGGCATCGTTAAGGCAACTGGAGACGCAAACCCTACAGCCTTGGCTGTTTCAAAAGCGTATTCGCCTATCGATCAAGCGGCCGACGAATTCTTACCATTCGATTCAGATAGAAAATTTAGTGCTGCCACCTTTGGTGAACTTGGAACGTTTGCAATGGGTGCGTTTGGCTTCCTTAAGGCAGAAACCAACGAAATCGTTGAAGGCAGAATCAACAGGTTGATTGCAAAGGGCTATAGAGTCCTTACCGTTTTCCATAGTTCAAAAGCCATCAAAGACGGCAAAGCGCCACACAAATTTGAGGTTATTGGTGTCATAGCTATTTCTGACAACATCAAACCAGATGCAAAAGCTAACATCGAATGGTTCAAAGAAAACGGGGTCGACGTCAAGGTTATTTCCGGCGACGATCCAAAAACCGTTAGCGAAATCGCTAAAAAGGTCGGCGTTCCTAACGCAGAAAACTATATTTCAATGCACGAAGTCAAAGACGAAGATATCCCTGACATTGTTGGCAAATATTCTGTCTTTGGAAGAGTTAAGCCTGAGCAAAAGGCCATGCTCATCAAAGCTATGCAAAAAGCCGGACACAAAGTCGCTATGACAGGCGACGGCGTCAACGATATCCTAGCGTTAAAGAGGGCAGACTGCTCTATTGCTATGGCTTCAGGATCTAGCGCAGCTAGAAGCGCTGCACACATGATTTCCGTCGATAACGACTTCTCAAAGTTACCTGACGTTGTTGCAGAGGGAAGACGCGTTATTAATAACCTTCAGAGAACTGCGTCATTATTCCTTTGTAAGAACATCTTTGCTGTATTTGTCAGCTTGATATTCCTTGTCTCTCTTATGGTTGGTGGCCCAACGTACCCATTTACCACAAGTAGTATGCTTATTTGGGAAATCGTTTCTATTGGCTTTGGTGGATTCTTCTTGGCGTTGCAGCCTGCATCAAAGAGAATTGACAGAAGCTTTATTGGTAACGTTTTAAGACGTTCCATCCCAGGCGGTATCGTTCAAGTCGTTACTGTCGTTGTGGTGTTTACCATCCACCTTCTTGCTCCAAGCTTACTTAGCTTTGAAGCCGCAACAACGGTATGCGTATTCCTATTCTCTGCCATTTCCTTGTTGTCCCTCTTCTTAATCTGTATGCCTTTAGACCTCTATAGAGGAACCGTCTTCTTTGCCGCGTTAGTTAGTGCTTTAGGCATCGTTTATCTTGATAACTTTGTATTCCCTCATCCAAACGGATCTGTTGCTGATACAGCAATCCTTCACGCCGGCGTTAAATCGTTAAGCCCTGCTGTTTGGGGCATTGTCGTCATTATCTTTGTTGCTATGAGCGCTATCTACATTCTTTTGGATATGGTTATTGCTAGCCGCAAAACTAACAAAAAGGATTAGTCGTATGATTACCGAAGCTAGATTAAAGCACGCTTTAAAAGAACTGCTCCAAACAAAGTCTTTAGATGATATTAACGTCACCATTCTTTGCGAAAAGTGTAATTGCCATAGGCAAACTTTCTATTACCACTACACAGATATCTATGACCTTTTAGCTGCGGTCTTTTTAAATGAAACCGTCAGCGGCGTTAACGAAGCAACAGATATTCAAGGCGTCCTCTATTCAATTCTTGAATACTCAAAAAAGAACTTTGATTTTATTAAATCGACATATAACAGTGCTGCCCACGATTTAGTTGACGCGTTCTTCTACAACAAAATCATCTCAAAGGTTTTCGCCCTTTTAAGAAGCGCAGACAACTACAACCTCACAGTTGCTTGTTATAGAAATATTTCTAGAAGATATGCGAACGTTGTTGGAAACGAGTTCAGCTATTGCTTTAGAGACCCTACAATCACCGTCGTGAAGTTCGAAAAATACATGAGAAGATTTATTAACGCATCACTGCTCACCATCCTCCCTGGGTTGGTTGAATTATCTAGAGAGGAGAGGAAGAAATGAGAGACTTCGATTTTATTAATTCAACAAGAATCATCTTTGGAAGAAAGAGCGAAGAGAAGGTTGGAGATATCTTAAAAGGCTATGGTTTTAAGAAAATAATGCTTATTTGCGGGCAAAACTCAGTCAAAAAGAGCGGATTATTTGATCGTATAGTCTGTAAACTCAAAGAAGCAGAGCTCGACTTTGTTGAGTATTCCGGCATCTCTCCAAACCCAGAACTCCGTTTTGTCGAAGAAGGATTAGGAATCGCAAAACAATATAAGCCTGATTGTTTATTAGCAGTAGGCGGAGGAAGCGTCATCGATGTCGCTAAATCAATTTGCGCCAACTATTTCTACGATGGCCATCCTTTCGATTTCAATTTGAAGAAGGCCGTTCCAACCAAAACACTTCCACTTGGCGTAGTTCTCACTATCGCTGCAGCAGGAAGCGAATCAAGCGATTCGTGTGTCATAACAGAACCATCAACAAAGAACAAAACCGGTTTTAACCACCCATTAAATAGACCTTTATTCGCAATCGAAGATCCAGAACTCTTATTTACCTTACCAAAATTCCAAATCGCCGTTGGCGTAGCGGATATGATGATGCACACCATGGAACGCTTCTTTGGGGTGTCAGATGGGAACATGATCTGCGACGAATGGGCCTTAGCTCTTTTAAAGCATGAAGTGGAAAACGCTAGAATCGCATACAATAATCCAACCGATTATGAGGCGCAAGCTGCCCTTATGCTTGATTCCAGCCTTTCTCACGACGGTTTGACCGCAATCGGTAAGATTAAGTCACCTTTTGTCGTTCACGCTTTAGAACACGCCGTTTCTGGCTATAAAACAGATGTTACCCATGGAGCAGGCATCGCAATATGCTATCTTGGTTGGGCGAAGTACGTTTATAAGAAAGATTTGAAAAAATTTGCTGCTTTAAGTCGCAAACTTTTCAATATTGAAGAGCAAAACGATGAAAAAGCAGCTATAATAGGGATCGAAGCAATGAGAGATTTCTATATCTCTCTAGGAATCCCAACTACATTAAGAGAAGTTGGCATAACCGAAAGCGACCTTCCTGAATTAGTTCGTTTAGCGAGTTGCGATGGCACACGTGTGATTGGCTTATATCCCCAACCACTAAACGAATCCGACATAAAAGCGGTTTACGCTCTTTGTCTTTAATTAGGAGGACTCAAAATGAAGAAAAACGATTTAATGGGATATCTCGTATATATCCTCATGCTTGGAGGCGCCATCTGGGTTGGCCTTTCTTTTATTCGACCAACAGTTTCTGACGAAAACTTTGCAAGATTCATCCCAATGAACGGCATCGTTCTTGTTTTACTTTCTGTTTTGGTTGGCGTCGTTCTTAATGCCGTTATCTTAGAATTAGGTCACTTTATCGGCGCTAAGATTGGTAAATAC
Source organism: Bacilli bacterium (assembly GCA_024408335.1). Taxonomy (GTDB): domain Bacteria; phylum Bacillota_I; class Bacilli_A; order RFN20; family CAG-826; genus UBA4951. Next base: position 178,848 of record JAKSVB010000001.1, on the reverse strand, counting down.
AAAATCACCTCATTAACTTGCTTAGGAATCCAATTTAAAAGAAAGAAAGACGACAAATTCAAACTTACAGTTGGTGGTTTTGACGGAATCACCGGCGAAACCAAAGTCGTTCCATTAGATGCAGAAAAGAGCAACCCAAGACACATGATCTATATGCCTCTTGTCTTTTTCTTAGTTGAAGTCGCTATTTGTGTTGTTTTGATGTCTGTCAGCAAATCCGCTATGAATGCAGGAAACGGCAACATGATCACCCCATATTTGATCGCTCTTGTTGATTTAACCGTCGGATGTTTAATCTTCATGTACAACATCTTCCCTGCTGCATTAGATTCAAAGAATGATGGCCAATATATCGCTATCTTCAACAACGAAACCAACGTTAAGGCCTTTAACGAAATCCTCATTGCTAACGACAAGATGGCACGTGGCGAAGACGTTGGCGAAACACCAATCTACGACTCAGTTACTGATTTCACAGTTAAAATGAACGATGTTGCCTTATATAAGGCCCTTCAAGAAAAGAAGTTCGATGAAGCATTAAGAATCAACGAACTTACGATCGCTTCAAAAGACAAGGTTTCTGCTAGAACATACCTTAACGCTATCGCTCAAAAGATGGCATTACACCTTTACTTAAACCCAAGAGCAGAGGCTGTTGAGGAATACAAGTTCCTTAAGCACGATGAAAAACGCTTCATCGCTGATCTTGGCACCGCTCCTGCTGTAAGAGCTTACTTATTAGTCAGCGGTCTTGTAGAAGAATCAGAAGGCGAAGTTAAGGTCGCTATGGATAAAGCAGACGCCGCAATCAAATCGTCAGGAGAAGACAAGAGAGCCGTCGAAGAAACCCTCATGAAAGAAGGCTTGAAGATGATTATGGAACTTCATCCTGACTGGGATTTCTCAGAGTACGCTGAAGCTCTTAAATAGGGTCCAAAACAGAAGCATAAAGGGGCTGTTCGAAAACCTATAGGTGAATAGAACGCCTCTTTTTATTTTGCTTTGCCATAATTTTCTATCATTGAGGCATTAATTTTCTTTCCCTTTTTAACCAATCTTTTTAGGTTTGGTTTTTTAAATTCTTCAGGCTGTAAATCAATAGGAGCAATCCAAAACGAATTAAGCTTTCCAGTCTCAAAATAACGAAATAATTTTGCGACATTTAAACCAAGTGAATTTAGCATTATTTCGGTCGATACTTTATTTATCCCTCTTCTTCTTGCCCTTGTGTACCCATAATCTTGTTTCGTGATGCCGAACGCACCTTCGACTTGTATAGAGCGATTAACTCTTATCTCTATCCCTTTTGGCGAACATAGGTTTTCTTCTGATTCATATTTATATCTTTCAAGTTCTTTGACGACCTCGAATATCCTAAAATCCTCATCTTGTCTTCTCATGTACTTTTTGCAAAATGGGGACCATGGACAAGGGCCGCATCCTTCAACTTTATAAAATACAGCTTCTGCTTTTCTTGGATGGCGATAATCAAGTTTTACCTCATATCCCTTTTTCGCATTTAAACAAGTGATCGTGTCGTCATCATTCAAATGATAGCAATCAGGATTTCTCCCTGATTTATTGCCTTCCCACGATTGATGCTTAACGTAATTTTCAATGCGGCATTTATGAAGGTAGCGATAATTATCTAATGAGCCATATCCGGCATCTGCACATATTCTTTTTGGAAAATACCCATAAAGTCGAAAAAATCTATCGATTGTTGGAATAAACACGTCAATATCTGTTCTTTCTTGGGATATATCATATGAAAAAACATATCCTTTGATGACCAAAAGCTGGATGTTGTAAGCGGCATGCATATTGCTTCCCAAACCCGAATAGTAATCAGCTTTCAATGCCATCGCAGTAGCGTCTTTATCCGTTTTATAATATGACTTTCTATCAGGGCCACATATCTCTTCCTTTTCTTCGTATTCCATCACTTTATCGAGAATTGCTAAAAGCGTTTTATGAAGCGTTATGTATGTCTTCTCATCGAAACTGTCTCTCTTGTTGTTTAAATGGGTTAAGGCATAGGCGACAGTGGAGCTTTTGATCATGGCCTCATCGTTGAAGTTCGGTATCAAATCATGTTCTTTGATGATGTTCCCTGCCTTAATGGAAATGTTCTTGTGATGTTTGATGGGTTTCCAAACAAATTTATATTTGTTTGCGTTTGCCTCGTATTTTGTTCCGTCTATGAAAGCGTCTTCAAAATCGATGCCCGTCTCGTTTTGGATTTCTGCATTTATTAATGAAAATATCTCTTCTTCGTTAGGGACGATCACCTTATTAATAAAATCGCAAAACTTAGTGTATGAAGGCGTTTCCTGTTCCATTAGGTAAATGTATCTAAGATCATATTTGCACGCATCAGCAAGTTCCCTTAATGTAGATTTCCCAAATGCAAATCCATAGAGTATTGTGGCAAATAAATGAAAGTAGTTATATCCTGGCCTACCACCCAAAGAAGTGTTGTTTCTTATATATCTATCGATTATCGAACCAACATTAGAGTTATCTAATAAAGTCAAAAATCTTTGCATTTTTTCCTTTTCCTTAACATCGAGGTCTAAGGAAGGAACCAAAAACATTTTTCCGTGTTAAAATAAGGCATACAATACCTCCCTGAACAAGAGTATTGTAACAAAAAGATGTGATTTCTCGCGATTTCACATCTTTTTTCATAAAAAAAGGAGCGTCTACTCACCTATAGGTTTTCGAACAGCCCCTTTTAATGTTTCCAAAGACATCTATATAGATCGGAGGCTAGAAGCTTTGAAGCTGTTTTTGAAGGATAACTCGAAGCAAGCTCCATAACGTCTGTAGCAGCTAAATGAGCCTTCTTAATAAAGCTCGCTAGGATAGAATAGTTTTCTTTAACTTTGTCTAATGGAGTCATTGTGATATAACTAAGGAAAGAATTGATAGAGACATTGATTTTATTAATCTTCACGTATGGCTTTCTAAGAACGAACCTCCTAGAAAACATATAGACGTTTTTCTTTCCGCTAGTCGCTTTGTTTGTCATTATCTCTATCTTATCATTATCCGTTGGCGAGGATCCGTTAAGGACACTAATAAAGCAATCGCCCGTATAAAAGCCATAGACTTCAGAGCCATTATTAATGTAGCGAAGCTCTATTGCATCAGAGGCCTTTGGTTCTCCTTCTCCGGGAATATAATAGAAACCATAAGAGAATCTTTTGAGCTGACCTTGTTTTACTAATTCAACGAGTTCTTCCTTGATTGTTATGGCGCTTAAGGTTTTTCCTTTGATATCGCTTGCTGAAAAGAGTTCGTTTTTCTTGAATTGCTTTTTAATTGTTGTAAGTAAAACATTATTCATAGCCGAATTATAACAAGACCTAGAAAAAAGGTAAAAACATATTTTGAATTTTGTATTTTATACTGTGCTTTGAAGTTGATAAACTATAGGTAAGGAGATATCAACATGGCCAAGCTTTTTTATCAAGGACACGCTTCATTTAGATTAACAACTAGCGAAGGAAAAGTAATTTTCATCGACCCTTTTGCAGGTGAAGGATACAAGACCCCTGCAGACTTAGTTCTAATCACCCACGAACATTACGATCATAACGACATCAATCTTATTACCTTTAATCCTGGAGGTTATGCAATCCGTTCAAAAGACGCTTTAGCTGATGGAGTGTATCGTACCTTCGAAACCAAGGGCCTTAAGATTAAGGCAGTTCCTGCCTATAACTCACACCATGACAAAAATGCATGTGTTGGCTACCTTATCGAAGTTGAAGGAATCAAACTCTATCACCCTGGAGATACAGATTTTATTCCTGAGATGCTTGAATTAAAAAACGAAAATATTGACTATGCTCTTTTACCAATTGATGGCACCTACACGATGACACCTGAGGACGCAACAAAAGCAGCAATTGCAATAAACCCAAAGCACATGATTCCAATGCACATGAGGCCAGGAGTTTTAATCGACATCAAGCAAGCTATGAGAGTCACCGCACCGATGGCGATGCTCATGAGACCAAACGAAGAAATCGAGCTGGAGAAATAAGATGGAAGCCTTAAAGATCATTAAGCGAATCATAAGCTACTTGGTGTTCGTAATCGCGGCCTCTTTGTTTTTAAAGAACTCGGTTACCGTTGCGCTTGCCTACTACATCGATTCATCAAAAGCGTTTGAGGCATCCTTCCTTCCTGCCATTTACTCAATCCTCACCTTAGGCATAACTCTTCTCTTCCAACTTTTGGTGATCGGAAAGCCTAAAGAGATCGAAGAGAATATTTATCCGTGGGTTCTAACCGTTCCTTTTGCGGTTATGTTATTCACATCGATTTTTATAATCGCTAAAGCGATTGTTGCCTGTAATAACGATCCAACTCTCAGCGTTATGTACGCAGTGGTAGGCATGCTTCCAGTAACAACTCTTTCGGTCATAGAGATCGCTGCCGGAGCCATGTTCTTTGTTAAGAACAAAAAGGCAGAACCAGAGCAAAAGATCGACGAAGAGAACCAAATCAGCCTAACAAAAGAGGAATAACGGAGTTTTCTTAAGAAATACTCTTTTACATTTTGCCTTTTTTGCTTGCACATCTTGGTGCACTCAAGTATGATTACAACCGAACTCTCTTTGGTAATGATTATTTACCAAGGCGAAAGGAGTAAAGAAAATGAAAAAAGACATCCACCCAAAGTATCATGAATGCAAAGTTACCTGCATCAGCTGCGGCAACACATTCATCACCGGCTCAACCCTCGGCGAAGAACTCAAGGTTGAAACATGCGCAAACTGCCACCCATTCTACACCGGCAAACAAAGAAGCGCTGCTGTTGACGGCCGTATCGACAAGTTCAACAAGAAACTTGCTAAGGCTGAAGCTGCTAAGAAATAAGCTTTGTAACATTAAAACTCTAGGCTCCAAAACGGAGCCTTTTGTTTTGCCCACATCGCCAAAATATATGCTAAAATTAGTTGTTCGCATTAAAAATGCGAGGAGGTTCCATTAGCCATGAGTAAAAAATTCTACATTACAACGCCAATTTATTATCCAAGCGCCTCACCACACCTTGGTCACGCTTATTGCACAACAATGTGCGACATTATCGCTAGAGGCAAAAGATTAAGAGGCTTTGAAACATATTTCGTAACCGGCTTAGATGAGCACGGAGAAAAAATCCAAGAGAACGCTGCCGCTAAAGGCGTTACGCCACAAGCTTTCGTCGATGAGATTGCGGTTAGATTCACCGATCTTTGGAACACAATGTGCATTTCCAACGACGATTTCATCAGAACAACCCAACCACGCCACTACGAAACAGTAAAAAAGATCTTCTCTGAATTCGTCAAGAATGATGACGTATATCTCGGTTCATACAAAGGATGGTACTGTGTCCACGAAGAATCATATTGGACAGAAACGCAAGTAGGCGAAGAACACCTTTGCCCAGAATGTGGCAGACCAGTCGTCGAAAAAGAAGAACCATCATACTTCTTTAGATGTGGCAAATACGTCGACGTGTTAATGAATCATTACGATACACATCCTGGCTTCATTACACCTGAAGGACGTAAAGCAGAGATGGTCAACAACTTCATCAAACCTGGTTTAAACGACCTTTGTGTCACAAGAACCACATTCGATTGGGGCGTTCCTGTAAACGAGGCTCCAGGCCACGTTATCTATGTTTGGCTTGATGCACTTACAAACTACATCACCGCTCTTGGTTATAACCAAGAAGATGATTCTAGATTCCAAAAATTCTGGAATGATCCTGAAGCTGAAATTGTTCACGTCATCGGTGCAGACATCACTAGATTCCACACCATCTATTGGCCAATGTTCTTAAAAGCACTCAACTTACGTCAACCAAATAAGGTCTTCGTTCACGGCCTTATGATGATGAAGGATGGCAAGATGAGCAAGAGCAAGGGAAACGTTATCCCTGTTCCACCTCTTGTTGATCGTTTTGGTGTCGATGCTGTCCGTTACTACATGGCAAGAGAGATTGTTTTCGGCCAAGACGGACAATTCACCCCAGAACAATTCGTTGAAAGACTTAATGCAGACCTCGCAAACAGCCTTGGAAACCTTTTAAACCGTAGCGTTTCCATGATTATTAAGTATTTTGGTGGCGTTATCCCAGAGTACAAAGGCGAGCTTAATGATTTAGATAAGAACCTTAAGGAAGTCGCTGAAAAGACCGTTAAGTCATACGAAGTCTTAAACGACGAACTAAAGGTTACAGAAGCCTATGCTTCAGTAATGGAACTTGTTGGCGCTGCTAACAAGTACATTGAAGAAAGCGCCCCATGGGCACTTGCAAAAGATCAAGCAAAGGCAGACGTCTTAGCTAGCTGCATGTCACATCTTGCAAACGCCATCTTCTTAGCGGGCTCTTTATTAAGCCCAATCCTTGTCACCAAATCAGAAAAGATCTTTGATCAACTTGGAGTTCCAGCTGAAATGAGAAACTATGATGCTGCAGCAAAGTTTGGTTCTCTTGGAGGACAAACAGTCAACAAAGGCGACCAACTCTTCCCACGTTTAGATGTTGAAACCGAAGTTCAATTCATCAAGGACTTAATGCTCGCACCAAAAGAAAAAGCAGCTGCTTAATTGAAAAACCACCGCAAAACAGGCGTATTTCATGAATAAAGACTCCATTATCCACAACACCTATTCCCTGAAATGCATCGATTTAAGCATAGAAGGAAAAGGTATATGCAAACTAGACGGACTAGTGGTTTTCGTCTCGGCCATGTACCCGGGCGATGAAGGAGAAGTGGAGATTGACTACAAGAGAAACGGCCAGTATTTCGGCAAAGTTAAGAAACTAACCGTTTTATCCCCAAATAGAATCCAACCTAAATGCAAAGTTTGTAGCGCATGTGGCGGTTGTGTTTTCCAGCCATACGCTTACGAAGCTGAACTTGAATACAAAACCAAGAAGGTTCAAGAGCAAATTAACAAGTACGCAGAAGTCGATGCCAAGGTTATGCCTACCATTGGTATGAAGACGCCGGAATATTACAGAAACAAAATCCAGGTTCCTTTTGGAATCGACGAAAAAGGCAAGGCGTTCTACGGTTTCTACAAAGAAGGAACCCATGTAATCGTCCCTAGAAAAGAGTGCTTCATTGAAGACGTTAGGGCAAATAAGTTGCTCGATAAGCTTACAAAGATCATTAATGACCTACATATCTCGCCTTATGTTGAGGCTGCCGACAGCGGAACTATTCGCTATGCGATGATTAGAACGTCCTATTACAAGAAGGAAATCATGCTTGCGATCGTCACCAAAGAAGCCTTCTTCCCGAAAAAGAATCTTCTTGTCGAAAGGATCAAACGTGATTGCCCTGAAGTGACATCTCTTGTCCAAAACGTTAATGGACAGAAGACAAACGTAATATTAGGAAAGAGGTTCTATAACCTTTTTGGCCCGGGGTATATTGAAGATTATCTCTGTGGAATCAAATTCAAGATTTCCGCCGAAAGCTTCTACCAAACAAACCCTGTAATGACTGAAATCCTCTACAAAACCGCTATGGATTTTGCAGAATTAAGCAAAAACGACGTTGTTTTAGATGCATATTCAGGCATTGGAACGATCGGTTTAATTGCAGCAAAGCAAGTTAAGAAGGTCATTTCGGTTGAACTCGTTGAAGAAGCGGTCAAAGACGCTATAAAGAACGCCAAGATTAACCACATCGATAATTTTGAGGCATATAACGACGACGCTACCGCCTTCATTAATAGAATGGCAAAGAGACATGAGCCATTAGACGTTTTGTTCATGGATCCACCAAGGAAGGGTTCAACAGAGAAATTTATTTCTGCCGCTCTTTTCTTAGAACCAAAAAAGATCGTATACGTATCATGTAATCCTCTTACTCTTGCAAGAGACCTTAAACTTTTAAAGAAGAAATACGAAATCAAGAAAATCCAACCTGTCGACGAATTTGGAAGAAATTACCACGTCGAAACAGTTGTTTTGCTTACAAGAAAAGGTAAATAAAAAGACGCATAAGCGTCTTTTTTAGTTGTTTATAAGAGGCTCTTATTCACGGTCAACTTTCTCGAAATCCTTGAGGTTTGGTTTTTTGAAATTTGCCTCGCCCCACTTGAAGGCCATCGATTCTTCTCTGTTTTCGCCTTTGATGTTGTTGGTGACAATCAAGTTATTGCTGAATTCAAAGTAGCCGTATTCGCCGTTTTTGCCTTTTGCTTCGCAGATAATGCTTCCTTTGCCTTTGCTCTTAAATGTGGCGCGTTCGATTTCGTCATAAAATTCTTCTGTTTCTATTTCGACCATGGTTGCGAGGAAGTCTTCTTCGAATTCAAGATAGGAAGAGATGCTGTTTTCAGCGTTATATGGTCTTGGAGAAGTGTAATAATACTTTGATGTCTTCCCTTTTTCAGAAACGGCCGTTGCAATGATGTAATTGGTTCCTTCTGCATATGACCATACTTCGTATACGATTGGGTCTTCGTTCTTTTTTTCGACCGATTCGTAAACATAAAGGTTATTATTGTCATCGTCAGCAATAAATTTGATTGTGCCTTTTTGGTCATCGTCCGTAATGCTTATGTTTGCGGTAAGTTTTGTAGGAGCTTTAAAGTCATCAGAAGTAATGACATTAAGGATCTCCTGGCTTACATTTTTAAAGCTTTCAAAGCTTATTTCTTGTGCTCCACAGCTAGCGAGCAAGGCCGCTGTTGATGCGATAATTAGAATTTTAGATTTCATGAATGTGCCCTCTTTTTTGTGTGTATTATACACCATAATTACTGCCATCATAGTTTTAATTACTGCACGCCTGAGAAATTTAATCAAAGACATGTCCAACAACAAAAAGCCTCGTTTTGATATGAATCCCAAAAGTTGGACAACCAACTGAAGGGGTTTTTATTATGAGATGGACAAAGGGCTTTATATGCATCGTTTTGGCCTCTTCTGTCCAAACTCGCGCAAAACCCCCATATCCAAGCCGAAAACGGCTGAGCAGACGAGGAACATCGAGCCTGTCCTTTGACATCAACACTTTTCAAAAGCCGTCTTCAATGACGGCTTTCTATTTTTAAGATAGAGCTAAAATGATTTTTTGCGGAATTACATAACTTTCACTAGGCAATTACAATAAAGGTACAAAAATTGTTTAAGTTTGAGGTGAATTCTTATGAAAACAAAAACAAAAGGAAAAGGATTTCTAAACAAATTGCTCCCTGTGGTGTTTGGGACGGCACTGATGTGCACTTCGTTCGTAGGCAACACAGCTAAAGCGGCAACCGCAGAAACTGTTTCTTGTGGAGACTTAGAACACAACCATTTTGAATCTACATTGACTCTTAGCGATAGCAATGTATTCCAAAACAACGGTTTAAAAGTCTACAAGGCTATTGGCTCAAACGCAATTCCTTGCGGCGTGGATGGGCACAATCACACAGCCACATTTTCAAACGGTACATTAAAAATTGAAGGTAGCGGCTCATTTGATCACCGCTGCGCAAACAAGTTCCTTGAAGAACTACAGGATGAAACCGGCGTCAACATCGAATTCGGAGACGGTATCGCTGTAATTGAAAGAAGTACATTCTTGGCAAGATTCACGCCTGACAACAGCAAGCTCACAGGCGTTACCTTTGGTACAGGTCTTCAAGAACTCGGCGGAAGCTCATTTGAAGGCTGTTCAAACATTAAATTTGTTAAGTTCAAAGGCGATCACGCACCAACAATACAAAGAGACTCATATTCAACTGGCCCTTTTGTAGGTGTTGGTAAGTCAAGCACGGATAGCGAGAAAAAAGAAGAACGTGCTGATTTTATTGTTTCCAGCAAATGGGATGGTGTAATGCCAATGTATAGCCCATATGGCTCTTATTGGGAAGGAGGATACTTCAATATTGTCATCACCGATATTGAAAGTAACCCTGTAACAGTACGCGATTATCACAACCATACAGCTGCCTACCATAATGGCGTATTAACATTTAGTGGCACTGGCAAAATGGATGTTAACTGCGCTAAGTACTTCTTAGAGTTGTTCCAAAAAAGACAAAGCTACGAATTGGTATTTAACGGAATCGACATGGTGGGCGCATACCTCTTCAGTCCAGATAATGAATACCATGACGACGTCGATGACGATCGTGTTGACCCAAGAGTCAACATTTATGGTGACAGAATTACTAAAGTAAAATTTGATGATAGCCTCCTAACTTTTGACGGCGGGGCCTTCTACAATTGTAAGAAATTAAAGAGAGCAACATTAGACGCAAAGAAATTGCTTCATATCGGAAGACAAGATTTCGGCCAATGCGTAAACTTGAAAGTTGTTGAGTTTAAAAACATTCCAGAAAGCTCGAGCTTCTATATTGATAGTTGGGCTTTCGAAGGCGTTGGCACCAAAGAAAACCCGTCATATTTGATTGTTCCTAAAGGCTGGACAGATCTTCCAGATGCTGAAGGATATTGGAAAGGCGGCTACTTCCAAAAATACCAAACCGGTCAGCTTAGCGAGTCGTTCTTAGAAAATTTGACAGGCGATTCTTCAAACCCTGGATCTAAACCTGGCGCTTCATCATGTTGGGCACACTGGATCTTAATAGTTGCTTTTATTGGGTTCATAGCATTCGTAGCTGTATGGAACTTCGTGCTTAGAAACAAAACGTACAACCTCGTTTCAATCTTTGTATCAGCAGCGTTTGCTTTAATCACCCTTATATTTGGCATTATCGGTATGTCGATGGGGTGCGGAGTGTGTGTACTATTCTTCATCCTGAACATCCTTGTCTTGATAGCGTCCGTACTTATTTTCTGCTGGGACCGCGTTGAGCCTTATGTAGAAAAAACTAAACAAAGAGTTAAACCAAAAGTTGATGCAGTTATCAAAACGATCAAAACAAAGTTGAAGCTTGCCAAAAAAGAGGAAAATACAGAAGACGATAAAAAGGAAGACGAAGAGAAGAAAGAAGATAAGTAGATTCGATTAATCGTCAATCAGCTTGATTCTATAAAACTCAGTTTCTGGCTACCTAGTCGTTAATGTGTTAAAAGCCGTCCTTAGGGGCGGCTTTCTTTTGTTTTAGCGGTGTTTTGAGAGGGTTTTTAATAAAACTAGGCGTTTTTCTTCTTTGTTTTACTGGACACAAATGAGCAGACCCACCATATTGCGTAGTACACAACAACATAGAAAGTCATACCAAGCCAAACAAAGAACGAGTAGAGAATTTGGTTTCCGTTTGCCAAATTGGTAAAGATGAAGAAAGGTGTTCCTGAGTCCTTTTTGAAGAACATGTAATTGGAATCAAGTGTATAGTCAAATATGAGCGCGATGATTTCAAACACAAGAAGAACCGCTAGGGTTTTCCAAATGTCTTTGAATTTGAGTGTGGTCATCTTTGAAGCCATGATATAGAGCGATATGCCTCCAGGTATTGCGTGGACGGCCATTTCATAGAAATAGCAGGATGACCACCATGGATTGCCGCCATATGTTCCTGCGTTAAGCCATACGCCCATGGCAAAGGAAAGAAGGCCTAAGCAAAGGCAGAAATCTAAACCGATCTTTTTGATTTGGCCTTTGCCAAAGCAGACGGCTACAAGAGCAAAATATTGGATGTCGCATAAGAAAAGTGGCAAATTGCCCTCGATCAAGTTCATCCAACCGTTTTCTCCATAGTTGTTTCCTCTTACGACTATCATGACAAAACGAAAAATCATCAAGACCCACATGACGATGGAAAAAGGCAATATGAGTTTTGTCTTCTCTTTGTCGCTTTTGTTTTTATTTTTGAATCCAAGGAATAGTCCGAGGGCGACCGTTAGAACCGTTACTATGGAGGCGATAATAATGTGAGTGGTATCAAGGTAATTGCTTTCGCCCGTATCGATCAGCCCAAAAAATCTTCTAATAATTTCTAAAAAGTTCATGTAGATATTATATTCAAGCCCAAATCCCTTTAACACATATTAGTGTTAGGAAGGGAAGAAAACGAAGACAAAAGGCAAAATATTCATTATCATTACCCTTGATGAACAAAGAGAACATGACGAAAAAATTCAAAGTAGTATTGTTTGATGTAGACGACACTCTATTAAGCTTTCAAGGATACGTTCAAGAATCCATGAAAGTGGGATTTGATCATTTTGGGCTTAAGCAATACGAAGAGTGGATGTACAAAGTCTTTACGAACACAAACGATAAACTTTGGAGACAAATAGAAGATGGCACTCTAACCTTTGAAGAACTTAAAAAGATTCGTTGGAACATGGTTTTCCAAGAATTAGGCATAGATTTTGATGGAATTATTTTTGAAGCGTGGTTTAGAGACAGGCTTTTCTATAACGCAATTCTTGAAGAAGGCGCTATCGAGATTCTTGATTACCTCAAAGAACGCTATACGTTATGCGTAGTGAGTAACGGCCCATATGACCAACAAGTAAATAGATTGAAAGTTGGAAAACTCGACAAATATTTCAAACACGTTTTTATTTCAGGGAAGGTTGGGCATCAAAAACCAACAAGAGAGTTCTTTGACGTTTGTTTTAAAGAAATGAAAGAGGCAGGAATGCCTGACTTAAAGCCTGAAGAAGTCTTTATTGTTGGTGATTCCATGACTGCTGATATAGGCGGAGGAAAAACTTATGGCTTAGAAACTTGCCTATACACAAAATACAAGGAATCTCACGGTGATTTATCGCTAATTGATCATTCGGTTAAAAACCTCTTGGAAATCAAAGAATTACTTTAATGTTCTCTAACGTTAATCGCGGCGGTTATCCGCCGCTTTTAATTTTATTAAATAAAAACCGCTAATAGGGTTAGGAAAACCATTGACCTTCCACAAAATATACATAAAATACTAACGATGTTAGCAATTTAAAAAAGGAGGCGCCTTAAATGGATATAAAAACAACCGAAACCGTTATAAGCAAAATCCAAGAAAACGCACCTTTGCTCTTTATGAAAAAGTTCATGAAGAACAAAGAGGGAACGGGATTTATCATCAGCTACCTGTATTGCCATAAAGACAAAACCGTCTATTCAAAAGATTTAGCGTGTAACTCCGGACTATCGACCGCAAGAATAGCCGTGGCGTTAAATAGTCTTGAAGAAGCAGGATGCATTGAAAGAAAAACCTGTTCGGAAGACAAAAGAAAAACCGTTGTTTATCTAACCGATAAAGGAATTGAACAATTCAACAAGTTCAAAGAGGAGACTCTTAGCTTCTGTGGAAAGGTCATCGATGAACTTGGCATTGAAAAAGTTAATGAATACATCGCTTTGTGCAAGGACATAAACGAAGCGGTGCTAAAGATATACGGAAAGGAGAAATGTAATGTTTAAGCTATACAAAAACTTTAAAAAACGTGATTGGCTTCTTGTTGTGTTGATCCTCGGTTTCACCGTTCTCCAGGTATGGTGTACGATGACAATCGTCGACTACATAAAAGACGTTATTGGCTCAATCACCTATGTTAACTACCACAATCACCCAGAACTTTTAGGACCAGAGATTGATGGAATGCTTCAAGCCATGGGAGGATGGGCAGGCGCGTTAAATAACCCTCTTCTCCCTGAAGAAGTTAGGGAACTCATCGCTCCAATTGCAAACGCCACTCAAGCTGACATTTGGATTAACGCTGGCTTAATGCTCGCCTTTGCAGGCTTAATGGTCCTCGTTCAAGCGGTTATCTCCGTTTTGGCGAGCTACGTTTCTGCAGATTTATCAACCACAGTCAGAACAAAGATTTATAGAAAAGTCGATCGTTTTTCCTTAGAGGAAATCAACGGCTTCTCGACTGCAAGCTTGATCACGAGAACCACAAACGATATTCAAAACGTCCAAATCACAAACGTTATGATGATGCGTATGGTCTTTGCCGCTCCTGTTACAGCTATTTGGGCTATCTTAAAGATCCGTGCTTCAAGCTTTGATTTAACTATGGCCACAATCATGGCGGTCCTTGCCTTATTAGTCTTCATCACCATGATGATCATCGTCGTTCTTCCTAAGTTCAAAGTCGTTCAAAAGATGATTGATAGGATTAATGGCATTTCTAGAGAAAACCTTACTGGCATTAGAGTTATCAGAGCCTTCAACAAGGAAGAATACCAAACAGAAAAATTCGAAAAGGCAAACAAAGACCTCACTGATATAAACATCTTCACAGGAAGAGTTATGTCTTTGATGAGCCCTGTGATGATGCTCATAATGAACGGCATTACTTTAGCTATCTACTGGATTGGCGCGTCATTGATCAACAAAGGCACCATCGACTATCCAACAGTAACCGCCTTCTCAACACTTAGTTCACAAATCATCATGTCGTTCTTGATGCTCATGATGATGTTTGTTCTTTGGCCAAGAGCTTCCGTTTGCGCTAAACGTATCAACGAAGTCTTGGAGAAAGAACCATCCATCGTTGATCCTGCTTCTGAAGAGGAAACCACCTCAAAAGGCACCATCGAATTCAAAAACGTATCATTCAAATATCCTGATGGCGATCAAAACGTCTTAAGCAATTTGAACTTTGAAATCAAACAAGGCGAAACGGTTGCCTTTATTGGTGCTACAGGAAGCGGAAAAACCTCTATCATCAACCTTATGACAAGATTCTATGACGCAACCGAAGGCGAAGTTTTGGTTGATGGAGTCAATGTCAAAAACCTTAACCAAGCAACGCTTAGATCGTTTATGGGTCTTGTTCCTCAAAAAGGTTTCCTCTTTAAAGGAACAATCAAAGAAAACGTTGCTCTTGGAAACCCTTCTATGAGCGATGAAGACATCGTTAAAGCGTGTGAAGTTGCTGAAGCAAAAGAATTCGTTGAAGCAAAAGAGAACGGTTACAATTTCGAAATCGCACAAGGCGGAACAAACGTTTCCGGCGGCCAACGCCAAAGGCTTTGTATCGCTAGAGCCATCGCTCTTCATAGAGAGATCTACATCTTTGACGATTCGTTCTCCGCTCTTGACTACAAGACCGATAAGAAAGTTAGGGCTAATTTAAAAGAAACCGAAAAGGATTCAACCAAAGTTATCGTTGCCCAACGTATCGGAACAATCATGGATGCCGACAAGATCATTGTCATCGATGATGGCAAAATTGAGGGAATCGGCACTCATAAAGAGCTACTTAAGAACTGCAAAGTCTACTTAGATATTGCTTTATCACAATTATCAAAGGAGGAACTCGGATTATGCCAGGAATGATGGGAAGAAGAGCGCCTATGGGCCCAAGGCAAAAAGTCGACATGAAGAAAAATGTCGCTAGATTAATGGGCTCGTTCCGTAAATATTTACCTCAATTATTGATTTCGTTTATCTGCGTTTCGATATCTGTTGTCATCTCTATTGTTGCGCCACAGTTCCTAAAGGATTTGACTAACGAAATCACCAATGGTGCAGCTAAAGGAAGCATCGATTTAGGAAAGATTGGTGATATTGCCATAGTTCTTATAGTCTTCTATGTTTCTAACGCCCTCATGACATTCGTTTCCGGGTTCATTATGAGCACCGTTTCGCAAAGATACTGTTTTGATTTAAGAAGCGACATCACAAATAAGATCAACAAGATGAAGCTTAAGTATTTTGATGGCCACGCTCACGGCGACACGCTATCTATCATCACTAACGACGTCGATCAAATTGGCCAATCAATGCAACAAAGCATTACGATGCTTTTCCAATCGGTGTTGATGTTAGTCGGCGTCCTCATCGCTATGTTTATTACTAGTTGGCAAATGGCTCTTGCAGCCCTTGCTTCGATTCCGGTTGTCATGCTTGTTCTAGCCTTCATCATGAAGATTGCTATGCCTTTATTTGTTAGAAGACAAACAGAGGTCGGTTTGATTAATGGCATCATTGAAGAAAACTTCACAGGCCACACGCTCATTAGAGCGTATAACGCTGAATCTACTAAAGGTAAAAAGTTTGATGCAGCAAACGAAAAGCTCCATTGGACAATGTTTAAAGCCCAAATTGCGGGCGGTATGATGCAGCCTTTACTCGGTTTCATCTCATACTTCTCTTATGCAGCTATTTGTTTAGTCGGCGGATTACTCCTTGCTAACGACATTGGAGGCATTACCTTTGGTACAATCACTGCCTTCATGATCTACATCAACTTATTCCAAAGCCCAATGACTCAAATCGCTCAATCTATGAACTCGCTTCAAATGGCCGCAGCTTCTGCTGAGCGTGTATTTGGCCTTTTGGAGGAAGAAGAGCAAGAAGACGAAAGTGAAAAATCTCGTAAGTTGGATCTCGCTAACCTCAAAGGAAAAGTCGAGTTCAAAAACGTTAAGTTTGGCTATAACGAAGACAAAATCATCATTCCTGATTTTACCGCAGAGGTTAAACCTGGCATGAAGGTTGCAATCGTTGGCCCAACAGGCGCAGGAAAAACAACAATCGTCAATCTCTTGATGAGATTCTACGAAGTTCTTGATGGCGATATCTTAATCGACGGCGTTTCCATCAAGGAGATGCCAAGAACAGAGGTTAGAGACCTATTTGGCATGGTTCTCCAAGACACCTGGATGTTCGAAGGTTCACTTAAAGACAACATCACTTTCAACAAAAACGGCATTTCTGACGATGAACTTAACAAGGTTCTTGAGGAGGCTAACTTGTCTTACTTCGTTTCGACTTTGAAAGACGGCATCAACACCAGCCTCACAGAAGAGAGCTCATTGTCGTCAGGACAAAAGCAACTCGTTACTATTGCCAGAGCGATGGTCGAGAACGCTCCGTTACTCATCCTAGATGAGGCAACCTCAAATGTTGATACCCGTACTGAAATAGAGATTCAGGAAGCCATGGACAAACTCACGAAAGGAAGAACGTCCTTCGTCATTGCCCATAGATTGTCTACCATCAGAAACGCCGACATGATTCTTGTTATGAAGGACGGCAACATCATCGAGACAGGAAACCACGCAGAGCTTATTGCTCAAAACGGTTTCTATGCTGGTCTCTACAATTCACAGTTCAACATGAACTAAAAGACACACAAAAACGCAGGAAACTTATGCAAATCCTGCGTTTTTTTGTTTTCGTCTCTCAAAAACAATCAGAATTTGCTGTGCTTTTTGCTTTTTAAAAACGCTAAAAATTCAACAAATAGAGATACTGACGTCTTTTATTAATTAATAAAAACGAGCAAAATTAAGAAAACAGGGGAAAGATTATGATGTATCTTGGAATCGATATTGGTGGTATGTCAATTAAATGCGCTTTCGTTACTCCAGATGGAGAGATTAAGCACAAATTTGTATTGAAGGTCGTACCAGAAACACAAACTAAAACACTCAAAAGACTTGGTGATGCAATCAATCAAAACATTACTGAGCAAGGTTTTACTAAAGAGGATTTCGTCGGTATTGGTATAGGCTGCCCAGGTTCTATCAACAACGTAACCGGTGTTTGTGAGTTCTCTGGCAACCTCAATTGGAAGAAAGCCCCTCTTAAAGATACGATCCAAGAGATTACTGGTTTACCAGTCAAGGTCACAAACGACGCGAATGCTGCGATGCTTGGAGAAGCTAAATTCGGTGTTGGCAAGGACTATAGCGATTTAGTCTTGTTAACTCTTGGCACAGGCGTTGGTGGCGGACTTTTCCTTAATGGAAAACTTTACGAAGGAAAAGAAGGAAAAGGCACTGAACTTGGCCATGTTGTTATTGAGAAAGGCGGAAGACAGTGCACTTGCGGTCTTAAAGGCTGCTTTGAGGCTTACGCATCTGTTACCGCGCTTATCAAAAACACAAAAGAAGCTATGCTTAACGACAAATCGTCATTTATGTGGGAATGTGTTGACGGCGACCTTGAGAAAGTATCTGGAAGAACCTGTTTTGAAGCAGCGGAAAGAGGCGACAAAACCGCAATCAAGGTTATCAATGAATATGAAGACGATCTTACGCTTGGTATCGCTAATTTCTGCAACATCTTCCGCCCAGAAGCCGTTATTTTGGGCGGCGGACTATCAAACCAAGGAAAGGCTTTGTCTGACGAAATCGAAAAGAAGCTTAAAAAACTTCATTACGGCTTCAAAGGAACACCAGCAGTCAAGATTCTCATTTCAGAATTAAAGAACGATGCTGGCCTTCTTGGGGCAGCCGCTCTTTGGCTTGATTAAACATTCTAGAGGTTAATAACCTCAGAATGGTGTAAAATGAAAACATAGGAGGTACAAAAAATTATGTACAGCGAGGAAACAAAAGCCTCGAGCCTAGCAAAATTGCTTTCAAATTTTGACTTAGTGCTCTTGGATACTTGTTCCTTGATGGAAGATTCGTTTCCGCTCTTTATGGATGCCTTAGTGACATCTCATGGGTATTGGAAAGAAGGATTGAGAGTCGTGATCCTCGGAGAATGCATGGCTGAACTTAAGAAGCATTCAAAGAGTGGAGAACACGAGAAGAGAATTAATGCAAAACGTGCATTAAAAATCGTGAAACACGACCAAAGCATATGGAACCGCAACAAAGTTCTTAAAATCGAAAAAGCATTACACAAAGACGCTTTCGCGGACAGAGCCATATTTGCTAAAGTCTCAGATCTAAGAATCAGTCAAAAGATTCTTGTTATTACCCAAGACAAAAAGCTTAAAGCAGACATAAGAGGTCTAAACAATCTCGAATCTCAAAAAGGACGCAACATCCACGTTTACCAAATCGGAAGATCTGGAGAACTCGAAATCAAGTTCGACGATAGAAGCGCACCTGTTCCAGCAAGGAACTTCAACGGCAAAAAGAACGTTGAGAAACCAGAAAGAAAACCAGTCGAGGAGAAACCAAAAGCCCCTCAAAAACCAAAAAACCCTGACAAACCACAGGTTATTTTGAAAGAAAACGCCCTTTTGGCTAATCTTAACAACCCAAACTACCCTGTTAACAAAAAGCTTGATGATATTGCAAATCAGATCGCTTTACTAAAGGGTTTATCCGAAGAAGAAAAGAAGCAACTCAACTTAAAACTTACAGAAGAGAAACTTCTAACTGAAAAGAAAAAACTCGAGGCACCAAAGCCAAAAGAAAAAGAACCAGCCCAAAAGAAACCTGCCAAAGAGCAACCAGCACCTAAGCAGGAAGCTCCAGCTAAAGCCAAACCATATTACGAATATGGCAAGACTCCAAGCGCAGCTTTAAAGAGACTTGGCGATCATTATGGCTGGATGTTTAGAGACCCAACCGTCGCCTTTTTTGCAGGCGTGCATGGCCCTGTTGATTTAACGACAGACGATCTTGCGCTTTCCGAAGGTGCGGCAGATTTAAAACCTGAAACATTAAAAGAAATCAAAATCAAATCTTTAACCCTCGTCTTCGAACGCACAAAGAACGAATTCCACGTGTATTTGAAACCGGTTGAGGAGAAGAAGCAGGAACCAAAGCCTGAGGTTAAACCTGAGCCAGAAAAGGCTAAAAAACCTGCTAAGAAAAAAGAAACCAAGAAAGTGGAGGAACCAGCTAAGGAAGAAGCTCCTAAGCAGGAACCAAAACCAAAGAAAGCTAAAAAGAAGGCACCAACAAAAGTTGAAGAGCCTAAGAAAGAAGAGAAAAAAGAACCTGAGGCAAAAAAAGCAAAGGCTCCAAAAACAACAAAGAAGACTTCTTCAAAGGCTAAAAAGGAAGAAAAGCCTGCTGCAGAACCTGTAGTGGCCGAAAAACCTAAAAAGCCTTCCAAGAAAGCTCCAGCAAAGAAGGAAAAAGAACCAGCAAAGCCAGCTGAAAAAGCCGAAGTTAAACGAAGCTCTGGATTTGCCGAGGCTGAAAAGAACGACAAGATTCTTAACGCCAACCTTAATAACCCAAATTACCCTAAAGCTTCTGCCATCAAGGACATTGAGGAACAAATCGTTCGCATCCGCCACTTAAAACCAGGCGAATCAAAAGAACTTAAGTTTGGAATCAAGGCTCTTCAAGCAAAACTTAAGGAACTTAAGTAACGTTTAAGTCTTCTTGAAGAAAATTTGCGTTACTAGTAAGATTAATTCGATTTAGAAAAGGGAATTATTTATGAAAAAGAACTTATCAATAACAGGTCTCTTTGGGATCTTCGCGTTAATGCTCGCCCTTATTGCATTCCTTATGCCAATCGCTCCTGGAATCTCTGCAAGCGGTGCGTTAGTTCGCGGCTATGACTTTGTTTTCACTAACAACTCAACACCAATAACCATCAAAGAATCAGATGTCTTGGTTGCCATGTTCGTCCTCTTCATCGTCGGCACATTCTTAGAGCTCGTCGGAACAGCCTTTGGCTGGTGGGGTGGCAAGTTCGGTGGATTCCTCGCAATCGCCGGCGGCCTTTGCATGGTCATCGCAGCTGTCTTAACATTGGTTTCACCATTAACAATCGATGGCAAATCATTTGAACTCAGCCTTGCATGGGGATTCATTGCTACAGCCGCTGTGGCATTCTTAAGTGGATTCTTAGCCATCTTTGGCGGTGTCAAAGCCTTCCTTAAGAAATAGTTAATTGAACAAACATTTAGAGCCGAAATTAAAAATCGGCTCTTTTTTTGCGCAAATTTTCAAAATCTCCTCTATATGAAGGTGGAGGGGGAATTATGAACAACCTAATTTATCAAGAAGCGGAGACTGAAATGGTTTCTTATTTTACAAAACTCATTAAGGAGGCAGTCGAACCGTATTCTTGTGAGATAAGCGGATCATATAAGCTCACCGGCTTAAAAAAGAAATTGCTGCTTAACTTCCAAAAGGCTTTATCACTGATATGCGGATGGGGTTTCTCATCAAAAGAGGAACCTGAAAAATCAAAATATTATGAGGATATTGCAGGTGTATGCGCATGCAAAATGTGCGAAGAAGTGAGCGATGAACTATTTTCTGTATTTAGAAACAACTCAACCAACACGTTCTTTTTAATTGATTTTAGAGCTTATAGCTCTAAGGTATCCGACTATCTCAAAACAATGTTCTTCAAACTAAGCAAAGGAGGTAAAAATATTTAAAAAATTAGCACTTAGGTATTGACAGTGCTAAAACTAAGCGTAATATGTAGTTAGCACTTAGGTAGTACGAGTGCTAACAATCCAACAGGAGGATAAAAAAATGACATTTGAACTTAACAACTACGATCCATTCTTCGATCTCTTCTATCCTTTAGAGAAAAGAAGCAGATATAACAATACTTACTCAATGAGAACAGACGTTGAGGAAACAGAAAATGATTACATCATGAACATCGAAATGCCTGGTGTCAAAAAAGAAAACATTAACATCACATTAGAAGATGGTTATCTCACCGTCTCTGTCGCTAGAGAAGAAAAAGAAGAAAAGAATTACGTCCGTTTCGAGAGATCCTACGGAACCGCTTCTAGAAGCTTCTACGTTGGCTTAAAAGACGAGAAAAACATCAAAGCATCTTATGTAGACGGAGTCTTAACCCTCACCTTCCCAAAGAATGAGGAAAAAGACGCTGCACGCAAAATCGCCATCAACTAGTCTCCATATTTAATCGTGCATCTTCTCTCCTTTCGTGCACGAAAAGACCCCTTATTAAGGGGTCTTTTTTGTATTCGCATGTGTTATTTGAGAATTGGAATTATCTCTAATTGGTGGCCAGCAACGTAAATAGGTTTTCTATCTTTAATGTATACGTTTGTCTCACTTCTCATGCCAAAGTCTGGCGCATATATCCCAGGTTCGAGGGAGAAGCAAACTCCATCAATAAGTTCTCTGGTGTCATGCGATTCATAGTCATCGATATTAGCGCCAGGACCATGAGGAGAAACGTCTACCGCTATGTTGTGTCCGGTTCTATGGATGAAGTATTGCCCATGGCCTTGAGACTCAATGTAATCTCTTGAGGCTCGGTCAACTTCGTATCCCTGCACGGCTTTGTTAGGCAGGTTGTTTTCGAGGTACTCAAAGGATAATTCGATTGCGTTTCTTAAAACCTCAAATCTTTCTTTGTAGATGGCAGGAACTTCTTCACCAACATACCCCATCCAAGTGATATCTGAATATACGGCATTTGGATGATCCATCTTCGCCCACATATCGATTAGTACAAGGTCGCCTTTTTTGATTGGCGAGCTCAATTTGTCTGTTGGGCCATAATGTGGATCTGAGGCATTTTTGCCTATAGCAACGATAGGCGCCTCATCATAAACCATGCCTTCTTCGTGATAACGATTACAAATGAATTGCTGAATTTCGTATTCGGATGTTTCTCCTTTTTTCTCGATGAGCTCTTTTATCTTTGCGAAAGCCTCATCTTTGATTTGAAGGTTCTTCTTGTTGGCGAGCTTTTGAAGCTCATAGGCCTCTTCATCATATACAGCGTTAAAACGTTGGAGGATGTTGCCGCTTGAAGCGACTTCGATGCCAAGCTTCTTGATAAAATCAACGGATCCATAATCCGCTAAAGAGATACGTGGTAAGAGTCCGTTCTCAGAAATATCCATTAAAACCTT
Source organism: Bacilli bacterium (assembly GCA_024408335.1). GTDB lineage: Bacteria > Bacillota_I > Bacilli_A > RFN20 > CAG-826 > UBA4951. Next base: position 156,404 of record JAKSVB010000001.1, on the reverse strand, counting down.
TTTGTAGTTTTTGAATTCTTGTTTTTCAATTTCGAGCATCTCTTCCCAAGTGTGATAGATTTTCAAATCAAATCCGCAATCTTTTAAAAATACCGTGTCAATTGAGTGGCAAATTAAAAAAGGAGCGCGATTTGCAGGGAAAACTGCGAAGATTTTTCTTGTGAGCATCTTATCACCAAGGAAGCTAACAAGGGTTTTGTTTTTGTTTTCGTAATCCACGATTATCCAAGCGTCAGCGCCTTCGGCTTGGAGGGTGTTGTTTATTAGTTTTAGTTGATCCATATGGTAAATATACCATTGTTTACAAAAAAAGGGTAAACTAAGGGTCAATAGGAGTCACTTTATGCATTACGATTATTTAATTGTTGGAAGCGGCCTTTCAGGCGCTACAATTGCAAACTTGCTCAAGAAAGCTGGCAAAACTGTTTTAGTTATAGAAAAGAGAGATGACCTTGGAGGCAACATCTCTACCGAAATCAAAGATGGAATCATCATCCACTCATATGGACCACACATCTTCCACACATCAGACGAATTTGCGTGGAGCATGTTCAAAGATAACGTTGAAGTATATCCATTCATCAACGAGCCAATCGCAAACTGTCATGGCGAGTTCTACCACATGCCATTCAACATGAACACTTTCCACGAACTTTGGGGTGTTACAACCGCAGAAGAGGCTAAGGCAAAGATTGCTGAAGAGTCAAAAGAAGTTCCAGGAGAACCTAAAAACCTTGAAGAACAAGCAATCAAACTTGTTGGAAGAACAATCTACGAGAAACTCATCAAAGGTTACACAGAAAAACAATGGGGAAGAGACTGCAAAGAGCTTCCAGCAAGCATCATCAGAAGACTTCCTCTCAGATTCGAATATAATAACAACTATTTCAACGACACATATCAAGGTCTCCCAAAGGGGGGATACTCAAAATGGATCGAGAATTTGCTTGAGGGAATTGATGTCCAAACCGGCGTTGACTTCTTTAGTAAAAGGTCGGAATTTGAAAAAATCGCTAATCACATTATCTACACCGGAAGGTTAGATGAATATTTCGATTTCAAACTTGGTAAACTAGAGTACAGATCCCTTAAATTTGACAATCAATGGTTTGAAATGGACCGTTACCAAAACAATCCGGTCATCAATTTCACAACCCATGATCAGCCATATACAAGGTGCGCAGAACATAAAGCGTTCGACCCATACTGCGAGAACCATCACAGTACTTTGGCAACGTTTGAGTACCCAGATACCTTCGAAGAAGGAAAAATCCCTTGCTACCCTATCAACGACGAGAAGAACAACGCTCTCGCTGAGGCATACAAAGAGCTCTCATCAAAACTTGAACCAAAGACCTTCTTCCTTGGAAGGCTTGCGGTCTACAAGTACTATGACATGGATGACTGTATCGTTGCCGCCAAAGAAATGTTTGATAGGTTAGTTGAATTAGGCATAGCCTAACCAAGCCAAGCATAAGAGGAGTAACATATGGCACTCAAACACAAAAAATTGATCGACCAATTAACGATTGAAGAAAAAGTTTCGCTTTTAAGCGGAAAGGACTTCTGGCAAACCCAAGACCTTAAAAAGATTGATCTTCCATCAGCTTTCTTGTCAGACGGCCCTACAGGACTTAGAAAACAAGCTGCAGCAGCAGATAACCTTGGCTTAAACCCTTCTGTCCCTGCAACCTGCTTCCCATCGAGTGCCACAACGGCAAACACTTGGAACCCTGAGCTTGGCTATTTAATGGGCCAAACCATCGGTGAAGAGGCTGCCGCTCACCAAGTTTCAATTCTTTTGGGTCCTGGCGTCAACATGAAGAGAAACCCAATGTGTGGGCGTAACTTCGAGTACTTCTCCGAAGATCCATACCTTGCAGGTAAAATGGGCGCAGCATATATCCGTGGCGTCCAATCAAACGGCATCAGCGCTTGTGTTAAGCACTTCGCTGCAAACAACCAAGAAACAAAGAGAATGGCTAGCGATTCCATCATCGATGAAAGAGCCCTTCGCGAAATATATTTAACAGCTTTTGAAATGGCGATTAAGGAAGGCGGCACAAAAACCGTCATGTCTTCCTATAACAAAATCAATGGCACATACACTAACGAGAATGATCACCTCCTCTTGGACATTCTTCGTAAAGAATGGGGCTTCAAGGGCGTAGTCGTTACAGACTGGGGCGGAGAAAATGACCGCGTACTTGGTTTAAAAGCATCAAACGAGCTTGAAATGCCTTCAACTTGTGGCGAAACAAACTTAGATGTTCTCAAAGCCATCAACGAAGGGACCCTTGATGTCAAATATGTTGATCAAGCTATCGATCGTTTAATTGACCTCGTTCTTGAAACAGCAGAAAACCTCAAAGGCAAGAGCCAAGAATTTGATAAAGAGGCACATCACAACAACGCTTTAGAAGTTGCTAGAGAATCGGTTGTTCTTCTTAAGAACGATGAAGATATTCTTCCTCTTAAACCTGGCTCAAAAGTCGCCGTCATTGGTGATTTTGCTAATACTCCACGTTACCAAGGCGCTGGCTCAAGCATCGTTAACCCACTTAAGATCGAAACCATTAACGAATGCGTTAAAGAAGAGCAATTTGGCCTTGAAGTCGTTGGTTACGAACCTGGCTTCAAGAGATATGGTAAGAAGAGCGAATCACTTAAGAAGAAGGCTAAAGCTTTAGCAGAAAAAGCCGATTACGTTCTCCTTTTCCTTGGCCTTGATGAATTCAGCGAGACCGAAGGTCTTGATCGTAAAACAATCAGCATCCCACAAAACCAATTAGATTTACTCCAAAGCTTAAGCGACACAGCAAAACCAATCATCTGTGTCATCAGCGCAGGCTCACCTGTTGAGCTTCCTTTCGTCGAAAACGTCAAAGGTTTAGTCCATGGCTATCTCGGCGGAGAAGCGGGCGCAAGAGCAATGCTTGAAGTCTTAACTGGCAAAGTTAACCCTTCCGGCAAACTTTCCGAAACCCTTCCAGTTGCATATGATGACTGTTCAAGCGCTGACCACTTCGGTAAGAGCGACAACGAAATCGAATACCGTGAATCAATCTTCATCGGTTACCGTTATTTCTTAACCGCATCAGTCCCAACCAGATTCCCATTCGGTTATGGTCTTTCATATACGAAATTCGAATATAGTGACTTAAAAGTTGACGAAAAAGGTATCACCATCAAAGTCAAAAACATCGGCAAAGTCGCTGGTAAAGAAGCCGTTCAAATGTATATCGGACTCAAGGATAGCAAAGTCTTCCGTCCAACATACGAACTCAAGGGCTTTAGCAAAGTCGCATTAGAACCAGGCGAAGAAAAAGAAGTCGCTATCGCATTCGACGAATACTCATTCCGTTACTTCAACGTCAAAACCAACAAATGGGAAGTCGAAGAAGGCGACTATGACATCTATGTCGGCGCATCTTCGATGGACATTAGACTTACTGGCAAGGTCCACCAAGAAGGAACAGGCGCAAAAGCACCATACAAGAAGACTGAACTTCCTGCTTATTACACTGGCCAAGTCAGACACGTTCACGAAGACGAATTCGAAAAGCTTCTTGGCCGCAAGATCGAAAGAACCACAATTGAGCCAAAAGGAAAGAGAAAGAAGATCAGAATCGAAGTAAAACCAGAAACAGCAATCTGCGATATGAGATACGCAAAAGGCTGGTTTGGCCGTTTCTTCAACGGCGCCCTTAGATTCATCATCTGGCTCCTTCCAAAATTTGGACAAAGAGCAACCGCAAACACCATGACTATGGGCGTGTATCTTACCCCACTTAGAAACATGTCACGTGCTTCTGGCGGTATTATCTGCTGGGGTCAATTAATGGGCCTCATCACCATGTTCAACGGACATTTCTGGAAAGGCTTAGGCGAATTCAGAAGAGCTGGAAAAGCCTTCAAGAAGATTCGCAAGGAACGTGAAGTGTTCTTAAAAGCACAAGAGAAAACTGCCGAGTAAAAGGTCGCTTTTTGAAAAAAAGAGGTAATTATTTCCGTGGGGTGTATAATAATACACGCTTTTAAGCGACCCTAATAATTATGAAAAACACGAAACAACCTTTAATTACATTCTGCATTCCTTCGTATAACAGCGGACCTTTCTTACATTTTGCTGTTGAATCACTCATCCCTTTTGGCGATGACATTGAAGTTTTGATCATCAATGACGGATCAAAAGATAACACCGGCGAAGTTGCTGATGAATTTGCCGCAAAGTATCCTTTCATTAAGGCCGTTCACCAAGAAAACGGCGGACACGGCGAAGGTATCAACCACGGTATTGAATTAGCCACCGGCGTCTATTTCAAAGTTCTCGACAGCGATGATTGGGTGGAACACGATTCAATGAAGGCTCTTCTTGATGATATCAAGGCAACCAATTGCATCGCTGATCTCTACATCTGCGACTACACCTACTTCCAAGGCGGAAGAGAAGAAGCAAACCGCGATAAGAGAATCCACTTCGATTACCTTTTCAAAGGAAAAGACAAAACCGTTGCAAAGGGTGGAACATTCAAGGAAATGAGAGAATTTGGATACACCAAAAACCTCACTCTTCATAGCTCCATGTACCGCACCGAAATTCTTAGACAAAGCGGTGTTCACTGCCCAGCACACGTCTCATACGAAGACAACTACTTCATCTATGCTTCACTTTATTTAGTCAAACAAGTTCGTTATGTTCCTGTCTCACTCTACTGCTACTTAATCGGCAGAGAAGGACAATCAATGCAAAACGAAACTTTATTCAGAAAATACAAAGACTTCATCCTTGATGGACAACTCGTATTCGACGCTGTTGATGTCTACTCAATCGAAGACAAGAAAACACGTAAGGCAGTTATTCACCACCTTATCATGAATATGGTTTTAGTCATCCTTTATCCAAAGATTCGTGGTGACAAAGAATCAAAGGAAGCAGTCAAGGCATTCTGGAAACACTGCAAAGAAACCAACCCACGCCAATACAGACTCGTTAGACGCCACTACACCGTCTCTTACCTCTCAATTCCAAACTGGCTTGGCGGTCGTCTCTTAGCAAAACTTGCCTACTGGCTCGGACACAAATTCGTCAAATTCAACTAGCAAGATTACCGCTCAAAATTGGGCGGTTTTTCTTTTAGAAAAGATTTATCTATTATTTATTGAAAAAGAGGGTATTATTTGTACATGAAATTTGACCAAAAAAAGACCCCATTCATATCTGCTCTTAAGGATTACGTCTCCCAAGAAGACATTGCACCTTTCGATGTTCCAGGACACCACATGGGCAATTCATATAACCCAGCAGCCGACGTTATTGGGCATGACGCTTTCGTCACAGACGTTAACGCTCCGGTTGGACTTGACTATTTGGCCAAACCTGTTGGAGTCCTTCGTGAATCGATGGAGCTTCTTGCCGATGTCTGTAACGCAGATCATTCGTTCTTTTTAATTAACGGTACATCAAGTGGCATCATCGCGATGATAATGACTGCTGTTAAAGCTGGCGAAAAGATCATTCTCCCAAGAAACATCCACAAATCAGTCATCAACGCTTTAACCATTTCTGGCGCAATCCCTGTATATGTTATGCCTCAAATCGATAACGATTTAGAGATCGCAAACCAGCCAACCCTCGAAGATTGGAAGCGAGTAATTTCTAGAAACCCATCCGCAAAAGCGATATTTGTCATTAACCCTACGTACTTTGGTGCAGTAGGCGAGCTTAAGGAGCTTGTTGAATTTGCCCATTCCAAACAGATGGCCGTATTGGTCGATGAGGCCCATGGCGCTCACTTCTATTTCCATCTCGATAATCAACCTTTGACCGCAATGGACGCTGGAGCAGACATGGCTTCTGTTTCGTTCCACAAAACTGCTGGTTCATTAACGCAATCTTCCGCCCTTCTTCTAAAAGAAGGTATGTTCTCAAGGGAAGAAGTCCAAATCTCTTTGAATATTCTTAACTCAACATCTCCTTCCACGCTTCTTATGGCGTCTTTAGACGGCGCTAGAGCCTTTATGGCGTCAAAGAAGGGGCAAGCAGCAATGCGTGACACATATTCGCTTGCAGAATCGGCCAGAAAGAGGATTGATGCCATTCCTGGATTCTCAACAAAAGGAAAAGAGCACTTCATCGCTCGTGGGGCTTTCAACTATGACGACTGCAAGGTTGTTATTGGCCTAGATAAAATGGATATCGATGGCTATGAGTTATACCTCCTTTTGCAAAAAGACTACAAAGTTCAGGTTGAGTTAGCGGAAACACACGAGATTCTTTGCATCTTCGCTATCGGCACAACCAAACATCATGTTGATTTGCTTGTTGAAGCCCTTAAAGACGTCTCAAAGAAACATTACCAAAAGAATAAGACCACTAAAGATCACCACTTCGATACATCATTCCCTTTCAAACTCGTTAGACCTCGTGTTGCCTTTAACGCACCTGGCGTTGTCCTTCCTTTAGAAGAACTGAAAGGAAAGATTTCCAAGGAACAAGTTATGATGTACCCGCCTGGAATTCCTCTTATCGTTCCGGGAGAAGTTTGGAACCAAGACCTCATTAACAGGGTCAAATTCTTCGAAAAACATAAGCAAAACGGCGTTAAACTCATTTCTGGATTCCATGATGGGTTTGAAGTAATTGATACAAGCACATGGAGAAGATATTCGGTTTACGAGAAGAAGCTTCATGACTACTATCTCAACAAGAAGACCAACCCTCTTGATGATGGTTATTCATTGCCGTTCGAAGGCGAGAAGCACGAAGCAACCCTCATGCTTATGCCATATCGTCTTGATACGTGGAGAAACAAAGCGGTCCCTGCCCAAGACAACTATTTGGAGATTGCTAAAGCAATTGCCAAGCATGAAAAAGTCATTCTCGGCGTTCATCCAAAGATTTATAAAAAAGTCGCATCAAAATGCGAAAACCTTGAGAACATAGAGATTCTTAAAGTTTCTTATAACGATGCCTGGGCACGTGACAACATGCCGCTATTCGTCAGAAACGAGAAGAGAATCAGAGCAGTTGATTTCAGATTTAATGCTTGGGGAGGACTTGTTGACGGCCTTTATAAAAACTGGAAGGATGACGATAAACTTTCTTCCGTGGTCGCAAAGAAACTTCACCTCTCATCATATTATCTCCAAGACTTCGTTTTAGAAGGCGGATCAATAGCGACAGATGGCGAAGGCACATTAATCACAACTGAAGCGTGTCTTTTATCAAAGGGACGTAATCCTACATACACAAAGACAGAGATCGAAGAAACGCTTAAGGAAAACCTCGGCGTCGAAACAATCATCTGGCTCCCTAACGGCATATACGAAGACGAGACAAACGAGCACGTTGACAACATGCTTTCGTTTGTTAGACCTGGAGAAGTTTTGTTAGCCTGGACCGATAACAAAGACGACCCACAATACGAATACTGTCAGAAAGCTCTCAAAGCCTTAAAGAAGCACAAAGACGCTAAAGGAAGACAACTTATCATTCATAAGATGATGCTTCCTTCGAAGCCGCTATATATGAGCGAGAACGAAAGCAAATCGCTTATCAATAACGCTGAGACGATTGAAAAGAGAGAAGCCGGTCGCCGCTTAGCAGCCTCTTACGTTAACTATTACCAGGGCAAGGACTTCATCATCCTTCCAGCCTTCGGCATCAAGGAAGACGAGTTAGCGTTAAAAACCATGAAAAAGATCTACCCAGACAAAGAGATCCATCAAGTTAATTCTTATGAGGTCTTATTGGGCGGAGGAAATATCCACTGCATCACAATGCAGATTCCAAGCAAGGAGGAATAGTTATGAAAATCAAAGCGGCTATTGCGCAATTCTCAATGTTCGATAACTACGAGAAATGTATCGAAAAAGCTGATGAATGCATCAAAAACGCCAGCAAAAACCACGCGGATTTGCTTTTATTACCTGAACTTTTTGAAGGATATTACTTTTGCCAGATCGAGAATTATGACTTCTTCGACAAGGCAGAACCTGCTAACGATTCAAAGACTTTAAAGCACTTCCAAGCCATGGCGAAGGAACATAATATCGTCCTTCCAATCTCATTCTTTGAAAAAGCTGGAAACGTGTATTTTAATTCGATCGCCATCATCGATAAGGATGGTAGCATCGTAGATATTTACCGTAAGAGCCACATTCCTACCGGCGAATGCTACGAAGAAAAATTCTATTTCACACCTGGAGACACCGGATTCAAGACGTTCAAGACTCAAGCAGGAACTATCGGCGTTGCTATTTGCTGGGATCAATGGTTCCCAGAGACAGCTAGAATCCTTGCTTTAAAAGGAGCAGAGATTCTCTTGTTCCCAACCGCAATCGGTTCTGAACCTGTTTTGCCAAAAGATTCCAAAACACATTGGCAAAATACAATGAAAGGACACGCTGCCGCAAACATAATGCCATTATTAGCAGCTAATAGAGTCGGAGAAGAAAGCCTTGGCAACTCTTCTATGACTTTCTATGGTTCATCTTTCATCGCTGACCAACATGGCGAAATCATTGAAGAAATGAACCGCGAAGAAGAAGGCCTCAGATTTGCTGAATTCGATTTAGGCGAAATCGCAAAAGAGAGAATTGGGTGGGGCGTTTTCCGCGATAGAAGAACAGATCTCTATGGAGATTTGCTCAAGCATGACGCTTCTAATGATTAAGGAGACAAGATGAACTGGATAGGATATTCGCTTATATACGGCGTAGCGCTTGCTATGGACTGTCTCGCTCTTTCGATTGTTGATGGTCTTGTCTACGCAAAAGAGAAGAAGAGAAAATTCGTTTTAATTGCGGCGTTTTTCGGTTTATTCCAAGGACTTTTCCCGTTAATCGGCTTCCTTCTTGGTGCCGCTTTCTCAAGATGGATCGATCAAGTTGACCATTGGATTGGCTTTGGCCTTTTGCTTTTTATTGGTGGAAAGATGATCTACGAAGGCATCAAAGCCGTTATTAAAAAAGAAGACGAAGAGAACGATGAGGCAAAACCTCTCACATTAAAGACAATCGTTCTTCAATCTATTGCAGATAGCATTGACGCTTTCGCTATCGGCATAACCATCAAAGCATTCATCCACTTGCCAGAAACAGCAGCAGGTTACGAAGTGTTTGTTTCATTCGGCATCATCGCCGTCGTCACATTCGCTATATCCCTTGTAGGTCTCTTTGGTGGAAAGCTTATTAATAAGCTTCTCAAAGGGAAATCAGAGGCAACGAACATTCTTGGCGGTGTAGTTCTAGTGACGTTAGGCGTCTTGCTTCTCTTAGAGGGACTCAACGTCATTGGATAAACATATCCAACAAATTGCAGTGGAAACGCTGCTTTTTTTGATATCAAAATTGAATTTTGATAATATATCCACGTGAATAAGAACGATATTAAGAAAAAACAATCAAACAAGGGACTCATTGACCCTAATAAAACCAAGACATACTTGGTCTACCATGAGACAGATCTTTTAACTTTTTTGCGTGAAAAAATGCCTGGCCAAAATCAACACAACATCAGGCATATGATTTCAAATCACCAAGTCGCTGTTGGAGGCGCTCCAACAAACCAATGGTTCTTTAAGCTTTACCCAGAAGATGAAGTCACCGTCTCATGGACTCCAATTAAGAAGAGAGAAAGAAAAGATCTCCCTATCATCTACGAAGACGAGGATATTATTGCGATAGACAAACCTTCTGGGCTTCTTTCTGTTGCCTCAGACAGAGAAAAAGGCAGAACCGCTTATCGTTTAGTCAATGACTGGATGACTCAAAAGAACAAAAACAACAGAATATTCGTTGTACATAGATTAGACGAAGACACTTCAGGCGTTTTGATTTTCGCAAAGAACTTCGAAACAAGAGAAGCGCTTCAAAACAACTGGTCAGAAACCGTCACAAAACGTGGCTATTATGCAATCGTTGAAGGCGAAGACATCGAAAACGAAGGAACCTTAAAGAATTATCTCTGGCAAGATGACACGTTCACCGTCCGAATCACCAGAAACAAAGATAAGGGCAAATTAGCAATCACCCATTTCAAAAAAATGATTTCAAAAGGCGGATATACCCTTTTGGATGTCAACATCGATACTGGAAGAAAGAACCAAATTAGAGCCCAACTCGGGCATATTGGCCACTACGTTATCGGCGATGACAGATATGGCGAGCCATCTAACCCTATCAAGAGACTTGGCCTTCACGCCTACGAATTAGATTTCACAAACCCATTAACTGGCAAAAAGTATTCATTAAAGGCTGAGATTCCTGCTTCATTCAAAAAGCTTTTCTGGGTCACTCACGCCGAAAAAAGAGAGGCCATTGAAAAGAAGAAAAACGGCCTTATGAACAAACCTGCGAAGAAAGAAAAACCAAGACAGGAAAGAAACAGCAAACCATTTGGCAAAAAGAAACATTGAAAAATAGTCAAAGCCACATAGAATGGCTTCACTAACCAAAGAAAAGAAAGGAGGAAGTTATGGAAAACGAAAGCGCACAAGCAGCAACAGTTAAAGCAAAGCGCCCTTTTAAGCAAGTTATCCGCGAAAAGCTTCCGTTCCTTTTCAACATCCGCAGCCTTTTCTATTTTTTCTGGGCTGTTGTCTTCCTTGGATTCTTATGGATGATCTTTTCTTTGTTCTCAAACTCATTCACCCAGTTCTATCCTTGGACAGACTATTTTGGACAATATGTCACGATGGCCCACTATTACTGGGACTGTTGGCATAACTTCTTTAAGACCGGGTATTTTGAGCTTTATTCGCCAAACACCTACTTAGGTTCCGATAACATTGGCTCAAACGCCTATTATGGTCTTTTTGATCCGTTCCTTATCATCTGCTACATCTTCCCAAGAGTTTGGATTCCTCAAATGTTTGCCGTAGCCACAATGTTCAAAGGAGCTGTTGGGGCAATGGCAATGAGAGCCTATCTCAAATACATGGGATTAAGCGAATCAACTTCTAGAGTTGGCGCTTTAGCGTTTGCTTTCAACGGATGGTGCAACTATTTCGTTGGTTTCCCATCATTCTTATCGATTGCCTTTACGTTCCCGATGATGCTTCATGGCATTGAGAAAGTAATCAAAGAGAAGAAACCAACCGTTCTTGTTTTTGCGTTGTTCTTACTTGGCATTTCGTCCTTCTTCTTCCTTGTTGTTGGATGTATTTGGGGCGTTTTATACGCAATTTGGCGTTATTTTTGGACGATCAGAGAAAGAAAAGCCAAAGATAGCTTCATCGTAATCGGTCTTGGAATTGGTGCGTTTGCCATTGGTATCCTTCTTTCAAGCTGGACATTATTCCCTTCAATCAGAGAATCTGCTCTTTCAGGTAGAACGACATCGATTGGTCAAGGCTATTTAGAGGCTCTTAAGACTGCATTCAAAGGAAAAGACTTCGGCGGCTTATTAAAGCTCTTATTTGAACCTGTTGGTCGTAACCCTGGACGTGAAATGCAAGCCCTCCAAGGTTTCTTCTACCCAACAATCGGTTACACTCGTCTTCCACTTGCAGCTTCTAACTCATATGACGCTTGGACCTCAAGCGCGTTCTGCTACACACCAATCGTCGTCCTCTTCTTCATCGCCATGGTTAACTCTATCAAGAAGCTTAAATGGCAGCATATCATTGCGATTATCCTTTGTGGATACCTTCTTTTAACAAACCTCGCATATTACATGTTCTACGCCTTCACAGGTGACGGCTATGGACGTTGGTATATTGTCCTCGTCCCTTGCGTAATCTTCTACGCTTGCCAAGAGTTAGACCGAATCAAGGAAGAGAAAAAGTCCACCATATTCATGGGCGAATTCCTTTGCTTATCTCTTACTTTAGCAACATGGATAATGACACTCATCTTTGTCCAAAATAAGAAATTTGACCAATGGCTCGATCCATATTGGGTCAGCGAATACGAATTCGTTCCAAACCAACTCACCAAAGATGGCATCGTCCATACATGTCTTTGGATTCTTTTCTATCAGATGGGCGCCGTTTTAGTAACTGGCATTGTCCTTTTCTTCATGCATCACAAGAAGAACGTAAACAAGCTTCTTGGAGGCCTAATTGCAGTTGAAACAATCCTTTGGGGCAACCTTTCATTCTTCTACATGGGAACATGGGATTTTGAATGGTGGAATGGCGGTGTCGAATTAAGAACCGAAGCAACAGAGGCTGGTGAATACTTGCAAGAAACAGATCCTGGCTATTACAGAACCTACTACGACGGCATCAGCCAAAGAAATAGCCCATACATTTTCCATTCAAATGGCGCAGCAACCTTCCATTCCCTTTACAACTACGATTTAGCACAGCTTAACCTTTATATCCACGCAAACAGACCAGACTATAACCGTGGCCCTGAATATGCTTACGGCCAAACATATTCATCAAAATCATGGTCTGCCTTCTATGGCAACAAACGTATCGGCACAGACCTCGCTCTTTCGATGAAGTACTATGCCATCAAGAGAGAAGGCTATGGAAACTATGAAGGCATTGGTGATAACGTCCCATGGGGTTCCAAGATCGCTTATGGCGACAACAATCAACCATATAGATATTACAGAAACCCATTAGTTGATAAGATCCCTCTTGGCCACGCTGTCGATAACGTCTACAAGAGAAACGCAAACAACCCTGATAACCATCAACAAGACGCCTTCTATTCACTTGATAACTATGGCAACAGCAATGGTGGATATAAAGAAATCCTTAGAAACGATGAGCTCTTCCTTAACGGCGCGATTTTAAGCGACGAAGACGCAGAAGCCATCACCAAGGAAGATCCTACAATCACTTTAGCCACTCCAAACGCTAGCTCAATGATCGTTGGAAGCACGACTTACAAAGGCACAACCTATGACACTAACTTCGATTGGTGGGGACCTTATGACGAAAAAGGGCTTCACATGGGCCCTGGTTATTTCGCAGACCTTCTCGACAAATCTAATGGAACTGGCATCTATGTTGATAGCAAGAGCAACTACATCCAATTAGCTCCAGCTGAGAACGCATTCACCACAAGCAGAGATTTCGAATACGTTGCTGACAAGCAAATCGTTGTTTTAGAATCTGCAAACCCTGCATTTGGTGGATACTTCAATAGAGAATGGAGCGGCGCTTACTTCGCTCTCCAATACAACTGCCAAAACACAAAGTACAAAACCAGAATCTACTTCATTGGTGACAGAATGAAAGAAGATGGTGAGATCGAGAAAAACGTATTGCTTAGCTACGAATACCACGCTCTTAATAACATCATGGGCTACAGAATCGGTGGCAGTGGTTATGGCGACCTCGTTGGCTTCTACCCAGAAGGAAAGGTTAAGTATATTTGTTTCAACGCCAAACCAAGTGACTTCTATTACACACGCAAGGGCACATTCCCAACAAATACATCCGTCTTTATTGGCGATAGATCTCAACTCGAAGGCGTAGTAAACGCCATGGCAGCAGAGGATCACAACCTCCTTAACGTCAAATACGATAAGAACAGGTTCACATTCGACACCAAGTTCACAAAGAACAGTGTTGTTATGACTTCTATCGGTTATGACGCTGGATGGCAAATCAAGGCAACCGATGACAAAGGCAACGTCTCATACCCTAAGCTTCTTAAAGTTAACGGTGGCCTCGTTGGCTTCGTTGGTAAAAAAGGCAACGTCTCATATGAAATGATCTACGTAACGCCATATCTTAAGGAAGCAGTGATTCTTGCAACAACTTCCTGGTTCTTATTCGCTGGATATACTGCCGCGATGATTGGACTCAAAATCAAGAAGAGAAAAATTGAACTCGGAATGACGGAAACCACAGCCGGTAAATAAAACATAAAAGGAGATACATTATGATTAATATCGCTGTATTTGATACAAAAAGCTACGATAAGGATTCGTTTGAGTCTTTTGCGCCCGACAATATAAAATTCAAATTTTTTGAGAGCAAATTAACAGCAGATAACGCCTCTCTTATTAAAGGCTTCGATGGCGTTTGTGTTTTTGTTAATGACAAAATCGACAATGTAATTATTGACGCTTTAGTAGCAAATGGAGTCAAAGCAATCTTTCTTAGGTGTGCTGGCTTCAACAACGTTGATGTGTCTTATTGCTTTGGCAAGATACACTGCTTTAGAGTTCCAGCGTATTCCCCTTATGCGGTCGCTGAGTTTGCTTTTGCGCTTCTTTTGACCTTAAACAGACGCATTCACAAAGCGTTCATCAGAACTAGAGACTACAATTTCTCGTTAGAAGGCCTTACTGGAAGCGATTTGCATGGAAAAACCATCGGTGTTGTTGGAACTGGAAAAATAGGACAAGTCTTTATCAATATCGCAAAAGGATTTGGCATGAACGTCCTTGCTTACGATCCATATCCAAACCAAAATTTGGACGTGAAGTATGCTTCTTTAGAAGAAATTTATAAAGAAAGCGATTATATCTCATTACACTGCCCTTTAACTGAGCGAAACAAATTCATGATCAACAAAGATTCGATTAAGTTGATGAAGAAAGGCGTAAATATCATTAACACCTCGAGAGGCGCTTTAATTAACGCTGAAGACTTGCTTGAAGGCATTAAGAGCCGTCAAATTGGAAGCGCTGGCTTAGATGTTTATCAGGAAGAAACAGATATCTTCTTTAGCGACAAGTCTAACCACATACTTGATGACGATATTCTTTCTAGATTGCTTGGTATGCCAAACGTAATAATCACATCTCATCAAGCTTTCTTAACGAAAGAGGCACTATCCAACATTGCAGAAACCACAATTGAAAATATCAACAGTTTCTTTAACGGCATAGAACTTTCTGCAAACGAGGTGTGCTATCACTGTGGCAGAGAACAAAACTGTCGCAAATCTAGAAACAAGAAATGTTTCTAAAAACATAAAAATAGGGGTTTTAATACTTTAAAGTAAATTTTACGTTCAATTCTGCTTGTTGCAGTATGTGGCCTTCCATTGCTTTTACGAGGGCCTTTTTGGTTGGGAATAACCCTAACTTAATTGAAGCGTCGAGAACGAAGACCGTATATCTATAGATATGTGTCTCGCCTTTTGGGGTTTTTGGACCTCTATATCTAAAGAACCCGTATCCAATGCCTTGCTCAATATGGAATGGTTGATCCTTTTTTCTGCCTTTTGGTAAGCGTTCTGGGACAACGTCCATTGCAGGGATGTTCCAAGCAAGCCAATGGTTGAATCCTGGTTTTGTAGGATGATCCATATCATCGAGAACGAACGCAAGGGTTTTGCCTTTCTTGTCGAGGCCTTTCAAAACGAATTCAGGGGACACGTCTTCGCCATAGGCGCTGTATCTTATTGGCAAGAAGCCTAATTCTTTTGCGGCAGGGCTAGTGAGCTTTAGTTTTTTCATGGTTAGTTTTTGAAGTTTTCTAGATATACGTCATAGACAACGTTCTTTGAGATGCCTTGTTCTTTTGCGACTTCTTTGATTGCCTCTTTTGATGATAATGATTCTAGTTTTTCTTTCAAGAGATCGACTATTTCGTCATTTGAGAGGGTTTTTGCAATGGTTTTTGCCTTTTCGACTATGATAACCATCTCTCCAATTAAGGTGCTTTCATCAAGAAGAGCCATCTCACCAAGAGTGCCTCTAATATATTCTTCGTGTTGTTTAGTTAATTCTCTAGCGACAACAGCTTTTCTATCTTCTCCAAGAATCTTGGCCATATCGGATAAAGTGTCTCCGATGCGGTGAGGAGCTTCATAGAAAACAATTGTGTCTTCTCTAGTCTTTAACGCTTCAAGTTCTTTTCTTCTGGCTGATGGTTTGCTTGGTAGGAAGCCATAGAAATAGAAGTGGTTTGCCTCTAGACCAGAACCTACTAAACCGCATATTGCTGCGCTTGGGCCATTGATGACGGAGACTTTTATTCCCGCTTCGATGCAGCGTTTTGTAAGTCTTTCTCCTGGGTCACTGACTGTTGGGTAACCGGCGTCAGACATATATGCGACCTTTTTGCCTTCTTTGAGAAGGCCGATGATTTTATTTGATGCTTCTTCTTCGTTATGTTCGTGACAAGAAATGAAGGCTTTGTCGATTCCGAATTTCTTTAGTAAAGAACCTGAATTTCTTGTGTCTTCGCAGGCTACGAAATCGACTTCTTTGAGCACATCTAAAGCTCTAGGTGTCATTTCACCTAGGTTTCCAATAGGCGTTGCCACTAAATACAAAAGTGGTTTTTTCCCAAAAAAGTTAAGCTCTCTATCTATCATGGTGGAAGTGTTTCTTTTGATCTCTATTTTGTTTGTTGAATGTGGCGTTATATTCATCAAGAGTCATGAACATTACGTCTAATTCACTTGTGAGTTTGATGGTTTCCGAAAGGATATAGAACGAATCGACAACATATTCTTGGCCATTATGTCTAACTTGTGTGCCAACATGAGGGAAAAGCTTTCTTGCTTCTGTGTATAAGTCGTCTTCGTAGTTGAGGCAACAGATAAGCTTGCCGCATTGTCCAGAAAGCTTAGGAATATTAAGGGTAAGCATTTGGTTTTTGGCTTTTGAGATGGAAATGCCATCGAATTGGTTGAGGAAGGTGGAGCAGCAAAGAGGAAGACCACAGATACCAATGCCGCCTACCATCTTAGCTTTGTCGCGAGGTGCTAATTGGTGGAGCTCGATACGACACTTGAGTTGAGGTGCTAAAACGTGAAGAAGCTCACGGAAATCGACTCTATTGTCAGCGGTGTATGTGATTGTGACCTTTGATCCGTCGAGAGTGTAATTTGCGCTTAAAAGTCTCATAGGAAGATCAAGTCTTGTGACTTCCTTCTGAGTAATTTTCAAAGCAATTTCAGCTTCTGTTTTGCTCATCTCATAATCTTGCAAATCCTCAGTGGTTGGGCGTCTGATGATTGGCTTGAGTTCGAGTTCTGATTTATAGTCGCTTGTTGGTTTAACGGAGACGGTGACTTCTCCAAGCTCTAAGCCTGAGATTGTCTCAACGATGACTTTGTCACCGATTTTGAGTTCTCCATCGTCTGTTCCGAAATAGTAAGACTTGCTGGTACCTGCAAAAGCGATTCCAACAAAATATTTATATTTTTTCATCGCTTCATTCATAAAATGAACTCCTTCGTAATGTAATTCACCAAATGCTCAAGCAAAAGGGTTGTGTTGATATTGAGATCTAGGAGATTTCTGGTTTTCATAATCTCCAATAAGCTTTCCTCAAGGTGCTGCCACTTTTTAAGGGGCTCAATAAGTGTAACATAAGATGTTAAAAGTGGCTCTTGGTTTTGGTTTATGGCCACCAAATCCTTAAAAGCGATGGAAAGCATATCAAGGAAATACCTTACCTTGGCCTTTTTGTCGATTTTAGAGATGATGTCTCTTTCGAACATATAAACAGCCTCGCTTTTACTTCTTGATAAGGCATCAAGGGCATCTAAGAAAGACTCTTTTGCGTTTAAGTATTCTTCGCTTTTGCTTTCTTCAACGATAAGCGGAACGCTGTTTGAGAAATAAGAAATTAATTCCGCGTCTTTTCTTTCGACGCCTTCTTTAACGGCCTCTTCTATTACTTCGGTTCTTGGAGACAAAAGCATTCTCATGCATTGACAGCGCGAGATGATTGTTGGAAGAACTTTCGCTTCGTTTTGGGTTGTTAAGATCGCAAACGTATGTGCTGGAGGCTCTTCTAAGAATTTGAGTAAGGAATTGATTGCTTCAACGCTCATCGTTTCGACAAGGTGAATGACATAAATCATAATTCCCTTTGATTCTGCAGGGGTTTTTGAAAAGTCTTCTACAACATTTTCAACTTCTTCTTTCTTGATTCCGCTTTCGGTTGCGCCAAGAACATGGAAATCCAAATGGGATCCGTGCTCAATTCTTCCGCAGCTTCTGCATTCTTCACAAGCAAGAGGGTTTGGATGGTCACAAACAAGCGTTTTGGCCATGAAGATAGCGGTCTCTAAAAGAGGCGTTCCAGCCTCACCACAAAGAAGATAGGCGTGAGCAATGCGCTTATTGACGATTGCGTGCTCAAAAGTCCTATAGACTAGTGGTTGTTTGTTTTTTAGATACTCGCCAAATCTCATTATTTCTTAAGTCTTCTTTCGATTTCGCCAATAGCGGCCTCGAAGACTTCGTCTGGAGTCTTTGAAGCGTCGACTATGAAGAATCTCTCAGGGAATTTTTCTGCCAAATCGTGAAAGCCTTGGCGAACGGCTTTATGGAAAGCCATTTTTTCTACGTCTAAACGATTAACTTCTCTTTGAGAATTGGCAGCAATTCTTGCCAAGCCAAGTTCAGGCTCGATATCAAAGAGAATGGTAAGGTCAGGAAGCATGCCTTCTGTTGCAAAAAGGTTCATGTTGTAGACATTCTCGATACCTAAACCTCTTGCGCCTCCTTGATATGCTAAGGAAGAGTCCAAGAAGCGGTCGCAGAGGACGAGTTTACCTTCTTTTAAAGCAGGAATGACTTTCTCCACTAAATGTTGTCTACGGCTTGCCGCATATAAAAGCGCCTCTGTACGAGGGTCCATGTTTGTGTTTTTTCTGTCGAGAATGACGTTTCTGATTTCTTCAGCGATAGGAGTTCCGCCAGGTTCTCTTGTAAGAACGATTTCGTAACCTTCTTCTTCAAGTCTTGCTACGATGCGCTTGATGGCAGTGCTTTTTCCTGCGCCTTCTCCGCCTTCAAATGTGATAAACATTAGATCTTCTTCCTTCCTTCAAACGCTTTTGAAAGAGTCAAAGCGTCTGCATAGTCAAGCGATGAGCCCATAGGAAGTCCATATCCAAGTCTTGTTACGCTGATATTAAGCGATTCAAGCATCTTAGAAATGAATAGCGCTGTGGTTTCGCCATCGATTGTTGGGTTTGTTGCGATAATGACCTCTTCGACTTCATCCGCTTTGACTTTGTCAAAGAGTTCTTTGATTTTTAAGTCTTCTGGGCCGATTCCGTGGCTTGCTGAAATAACGCCCCCAAGGACGTGGTAAACGCCGCCGAATGTCTTCATCTTTTCAATAGCTAAAGCATCTTTGTTGTCGCTAACGACACAGATGATCTTTTTGTTTCTGGTTGGGTCGAGACAGATTTCACATCTCTCTTCTTCGGTGTATAAACCGCAGATTGGGCAAGTGTGGATTTTCGTAGAAACATCGTTGATGGCTTTGACGAAATCTTCTCTATCTTCTTGGCTCATTCTTAAGACAGAATAGGCCATACGTTCAGCACTTTTTATGCCTACGCCAGGGAGTTTGCTAAATGATTCGGCTAATTCAGTAAGAGAACGGAGCTCCTTCATTAGAAACCAAAGGCTCCTTTTTGGCCGGTGATTCTCTCATCAATGGCATCGCTTTCAGCTTGGACTTGTTCCATTGCTTCTTTGATTGCCATGAGTAATGTGTCTTCGATCATTTCTTTGTTGTCTGCGGAAAGGGCGTCGGCCTCGATTTTGATGCCTTTGATTGCTTTGTCTCCACCGACTGTGACTTCGATGATGCCAGCTTTCTTGACGACGAATTCTTTTTCGGCGAGTTGAGCGTGAGCATTCTTGAGTTCACGTTCGATTTTCTTTGCTTGTGCGAGCATTTGTTGCATTGGGTTCATGATTTTTCTCCTTTAATTAATCTTTGGTAAATCTAATACAATGTCGTTTTTGTTTGGGATTTGCGAGGCTTGGATTTTCTGATAGAAGAAATTGCGGGATTCTGTTCTTCTAATTGGGTCGAGAGCGTATACAAGGACTTTTCTTCCCAACATTGCCTCAACAAGTTGAGAAAGGGCCGCTTGGTTGCTTTGGATGTTTGCTTTGTTTGCCTGATTCTTGTGTTGGTAAGAGAGAATCAAGGCTTCGTTACAAACACAGTAAGGCGTTCCATCGTGAAGGAGACTTGCCACAGGACCAAATACTGGGTCCATAATGAGTTCGTTGAGAAGCTCCCATTTCTTTGCGAGTTCTCCTCTCTCCACTTTTGAAGCGAGACAACTGATTTTGAATATCTGATCGTCAGATAACTCAATTACGTTACCGGCGTTGACGATGTCGTGAGAAGTGATTTTAGATACGTCTAACGCTGTCTCTCTTGCTATTTCAGGTTCTGCCGCTGGTTCTTCACCTGAAAGCCAACTTGGTGGAGCAACTTTTTTCTTTTGCTCAGGGCTGAATCTGTTTTCCTTCATGAAATCGAATAAAGGGGTGTTGATCTCTTCTTCTTTTTTCGGCTGTGGTGCAGGGGTTGGAGCAGGTGCGGGTGCTGTTTCAACCGGTTTTTGCACCGGTTTTTGTCTTTGAACAGGCGCTTTCTCAAGTGGAACCTGATCTTCTAATGATGCCATTCTAAGGAGAGTTAACTCAAAGAGTGAACGGATGTCTGAAACGTTTTTGAAATTGTTTTGAGCCTCAATTAAGTTAGCGATCATTGAGTTGCAGTCTTTTGGACTGATGACTTTCGCCAATGTTTCAGCGTTATCTTTATCAAGTTTCTCCATGAGGGAGATTTCGTTGGTTTTCTCATAAATGAGAAGGTCTTTGAGAAGCGATATTAATTCAAGGACAAGACGACGAATATCAATGCCGCCTGCAAGATATGCCTCGCTCTTCTTGACTACTTTTGTTACGTCGCCTTCCTTAACTGATTTAAGCAAATCGACTTTTTCTTCCATACTGGCAAGGCCATAAATGGCTAATACATCAGCAGCACGGAGCACGTTGTTTGAATATGCAAGAACTTGGTCGAGGATGGAAAGAGCATCACGCATACCGCCATCAGCAAGATCGATAATTGCCTTAAGGCCTTCTTCGTCATAGTCGGTTTCTTCTTTGGCTAAGATTTCTTTAAGCTTTTCGGCTATATCGGCTTCAGAGACTTTTGTGAAATCAAATCTTTGACAACGAGAAAGAATGGTTGGAATAACCTTGTAAGGTTCTGTTGTGCAAAGAATGAAAAGGACGTTCTCTGGCGGTTCTTCAATGGTTTTAAGCAAGGCGTTAAAAGCGCCGGTAGTCATCATATGGACTTCGTCGATGATGTAGATTTTGTATTTGCCTTTGATTGGTGCGTACATGACCTTCTCAATAAGGTCACGGACTTGGTCAACACCATTATTTGATGCTGCGTCGATTTCTATGACGTCTGGATGAGTGCCATCGGTAATATCGTGGCAGTTTTGGCAGGCGTTACATTGGTGTCCGATGCCTTCTTCGCAGTTGAGTGCTTTTGCAAAAAGACGCGCCATGGAAGTTTTGCCAGTACCTCTTGGTCCTGCAAAAAGATAAGCGTGAGCCATCTTTCCGGTTTCCAAAGCGTTCTTCAAAGTACGGACTATTGGTTTTTGGCCTGCAACTTCTTCAAAAGACTGTGGGCGGTATTTTAGATATAAAGCTTTGTATGACATAAATGCTGTTCCTGGGTTGATTATACCCTATAACTGTTTTTCTCACTAGTGAGAAGAACATAATTTGTGTGCTTCTAGACAATTGGGTCCTATGGTATAATCACGGAGCAAACGAGGTAACTATGGAAGACAGTATGAGAAAACGCCTTGAAGCTGTTAAGCTTAGGCACGAAGAAATAGATAATGAATTAGCAGATCCAGCTTTAATGGATGACGTTCAAAAGATCACCGATCTTTCTAAAGAAAGAGCAAGTCTTGATGAACCATATGAGGCCTACATTGAATACTTAAAGGCCGAAAGCGATTTAAAAGACGCACAAGAAATCATTAACTCTGGTGATCCAGAATTAGTTGAAATGATGAAAGCTGAAAGAAAGATGCTTGAAGACAAGATGGCTCAAATCGAAGTCGATCTTCACGCAAAACTCGTTCCAGCAGATCCTAACGACAGCAAAAATATCATCGTTGAAATTCGTGGAGCCGTAGGCGGCGACGAAGCAAACATTTTTGCTGGCGACCTTTTAAGAATGTATACCCGTTACGCTGAAAACCAAGGCTGGAAAGTCCAATTCCTCGATGCTGAAGAAGGTTCAGCAGGCGGTTACTCATACGTCTCATTCATGGTTAAAGGCAAGAACGTATACTCTAAGCTTAAGTTCGAGAGTGGTGCTCACCGTGTCCAACGTGTCCCTAAGACCGAAGCCTCTGGCCGTATCCACACTTCAACCGCAACCGTCCTTGTTATGGCAGAAGCAGAAGAAGTCGAAGTCAAGATCAACCCAGCTGACTTAAAGATCGATACATATCGTTCACAAGGTGCTGGCGGTCAAAACGTCAACAAAACCGAATCAGCTGTTCGTGTTACTCACATTCCTACTGGAATCGTTGTTAGCTGCCAAACCGAAAAGGCTCAGCTTCAAAACAAGGAAATCTGTATGAGAATGTTACGTGCTAAGATTCATGACTTCTATCAAGCTCAACAAGACGAAGCGCGTTCATCGGAGAGAAAACTCAAAGTTGGTACCGGTGAAAGAAGTGAAAAGATTCGTACATACAACTATCCACAAAACCGTGTCACCGATCATAGAATCGGTTTCACCATCAACCAATTAGACCGCATCATGGAAGGCGAAGTCGACGATGTTATTGACGCGCTCATCCACTATGATCAGGAGCAAAAGCTTTTAGAAAGCGCAAACTAATATGCCTACAATCGGCGAAGTCCTTAAAGAACAGTATGATCTCGCAAAACCTTATGGCGTTATGGCCATGGATTTGCGTATTTTAATCATGCATAACGAAGGCTTTGAAGAACAAATCGATGTTATGTTCTCTAAAGAGAAAGAGATGAAGCATCCTGATGTTTTTAGAGCGCAAGTTCAAAGGTTAATAAAAGGCGAACCAGTAGAATACGTCCTTGGAGAAGCAGATTTCTTAGGGCGCCAACTAAAAATCAACGAGAACGTACTCATTCCTAGAAGCGAAACAGAGGAACTTGTTGCTGGTATTACAGAAAGAATTGGCAACTATTACGACCCACGTAACTACCTTGTTGCTGCCGACATTGGCACAGGCAGCGGTTGTATTCCCGTTGGGCTTAGACAAAGCTTTGGAAACTGGCTTCTTATCGCTAGCGATATCTCTCCAAAAGCCTTAGACGTGGCAAGGGAGAATTTCGATAGATATAACGTTAGAGCCCAAGTCCTCGAAGGCGATGCTTTGGCACCATACATTGAAAACCATATTAACTTAGACATCATTGTGTCTAATCCACCATACATTCTTAACCAAGAAGACGCTCAAGAATCGGTGAGAGATTTCGAACCAGCAAGCGCTTTATGGTTAGACAAAGAACACAGTGTTTATGAATCGATCTTTAGAGACTATAAAAAAGTCAAAAAAGAGTCTCTTTTTATGGCGTTTGAGATCTCTCCAGATCTTGAATTCTGGCTTGAAGATCTTATGAAGAAATACCTTGAGGACTACACCTACGAATTCGCAAAAGACCTCAACGGATTCACGAGATTCCTATATGTTTTTGTAAAATAAGCGGGATTTGCATGGAAATTTTGAGTTTAAAAGAAATAGATGAAGCAGCAAGCGTGCTCATAAACGAAGATGTTTTAGGCTTCCCAACCGAGACCGTTTATGGTGTTGGTGTCGTTTTCGATTCAAAAGTCGCTTTCGAACGACTCGTTAATCTTAAAAGAAGATCCCCAGATAAACCTTTCGCGATGATGTGCGAAAGTTTAGACGAGGCTTTTAACTATATTGATGTTTCGCCAAAAGCAAAGAAGCTTATGAACCACTTCCTTCCTGGGGAATTGACCGTTTTGGTTAAAGCAAAACCAGAATTACCTGAATGGGTTACTCTTGGTACCGGCGTTATCGGCATCAGGGTCCCTGATTCGAGTTACGTTAAGTCGCTTATTAAAAAAGTAGGCAAACCTCTATTAGTCACAAGCGCCAACAAATCAGGAGAACCAACAACAAAGGTTTTTGAAGAGGTTGTTAAGGTTTTCGATGGAGAGCTTAAGGCTATTGTTGAGGGTAAATGCGAATCTTTGGTTCCAACAACAATCGTTAACTTATCCAAAGATTCGTTATCATTAGTTAGAGAAGGGCCAATCCCTTTTGATACAATTAAGAAGTTCTGGGAGGAATGAATATGAAAATTGCATTAGGTAGCGATCACGCAGGATTTGAATTAAAAGAAGCCATTAAGGCTTATCTTTGCGAAAAAGGATATGAAGTCATTGATGAAGGAACAAATTCACCTGAATCAGTCGATTATCCAATCTACGCTCAAAAAACAGCAAACGACGTTGTAACTGGAAAAGCAGAATTTGGCATCCTTTGCTGCGGCAGCGCTGAAGGCATCTCAATCGCAGCAAACAAAGTTAAAGGCATCCGCTGCGGTATTGGCTATAACGACGAAGTTACTGGTCTTCTTAGAATGCACAACAACGCCAATATGGTCGCATTCGCTGGTCGTTTTATGGCAACCGCAGACGTTCTCAAGAGAGTTGACATCTTCCTCTCAACAGAGTTCATGGGTGACAAACATCTTAGAAGAGTCAACATGATCGCAGACTTAGAAAAATAAGAAAACTCAAAAAATTACTGCAAAATGCCACAAAATCTTGTGGCTTTTCTTTTAATTGCGACTAATAGGTAGTAACCTATTACACATGAAACAGATTAGCAAAGAAGTATTAGTAGACGCAGCAAACAGATTACTGTTTACGATGTCTGACGAGCAATATGAAACGCTCGACCAAGAATTTAAGACCCTTACTAAACTTATGGGCAAAATCGGTGAGATTGAGGGCCTTGAAAATTACGAACCGATGACTTTCCCATTCAATGCCGAAACGGATTTCTTGCGTGAAGACGAGCCACAAGAGATTCTTCCTCGCGATGTGGCGCTTAAAAACGCAGGCAGCAAACAAGACGATCAAGTCAAATTGCCAAAGGTGGTTTTATGATGAAGTACTTAGATTTACCACTTAAAGAACTTCATGAAGCACTTGTTGCCAAGGAAGTCACTCCACTCGAACTCGTGGAAGAAGCTCTTAAGAGAGCACACGAAAACAAAGATAACGCTTTTGAGTATATCGATGATGAAGGCGCAAAGGCATTTGCTGCAACGTTAGTAGAACCAGAAGCAAATAATCCTTTATGGGGCATCCCTTATGTCGCAAAAGACAATTTTTCGACCAATGGAATCCCTACAACTGGCTCGAGCAATATCCTTAATGGATATGTTCCTGTCTTTGATGCTACTGTCGTCGCAAAACTCAAAGACGCAAAAGCCGTTTTGATTGGCAAATCAACTTTAGACGAACTCGCAATGGGTGGCACAGGAACAACTGGCCACTTAGGAATCACATATAACCCATACGATCCAAAACACGAAAGAGGAATTGGTGGTTCAAGCAGCGGCAGCGCTGTATCTGTTTCAGCTTCAATCGTCCCATTCGCTTTAGGAAGCGACACTGGAGACTCAGTTAGAAAACCTGCATCATTCTCAGGTCTTGTTGGTATGAAGCCAACATGGGGAAGAATCAGCCGTTATGGACTTTTCCCATTCGCCCCATCACTTGACCACGTTGCATATTTCACCCGTGACGTTTATGCATCGGCGGTTGTTTTACACGCTATTGCTGGACGTGACTACCACGATTCAACCAGTTCAACAAAAGCGGTTGAGAATTATGAATCAAACATCGGCAGCTCCGTTGAAGGAATGAAAGTTGCCATCATCAAAGAAATCTACGATTCTCTTGGGGACAAGGATGCTGTCAAACATTTCGACAAATCAATCGAAGCTCTTAGAAACATGGGTGTTACCGTTGATTTTGTTAGCTTTGACAAAGACCTTCTCGAATCAATTTACGCAACATACATGGTTATCTCCTGCGCTGAAGCCACAAGCAACAACGCTAACCTTGACGGCATCAAGTTCGGACCATATTTAGGCGGAAACACCTATCAAGAAGTCATGTTCAATGCCCGTAACAAAGGATTCAGCGAACTCATTAAGAGACGTTTCGTCATCGGTTCATATTGCTTAATGAGGGAAAACCAAGATGAGCTTTTCCTTAGAGCACAGAGAAATAGAGCTAAAATTGTCGACGAAACAAACAAAATCCTTAAGGATTATGACTTCATTTATATGCTCGCCGCTCCAAGCGTAGCTCCATTATTCAGCGCATCCAGCGATAAGCTTTCTGATGAATATTTGATTGCTGATAATCACTTAATCCTCGGAAACTTCGCAGGCCTCCCATCAATTACATTGCCTCTCTTCTTAAAAGAAGGACTTCCAGTAGGCGCTAACTTTATGGGTAGAGCGTTCGAAGAAAAGAAACTTTTCCAAATTGCTGCCAAGTTTGAAGAAGCAACAGGCTTAGCAGAACTAAGCGTTTTGAATAAGAAGGAGGGCAACTTATGAACTTTGAAGCAGTCATTGGTTTAGAGATTCACGTCCAGATGAAGACAAAGTCAAAGATGTTTTCGTCCGCTCCAGTTCGCTTCTCTCATGAGCCAAACGTCAATATCGCCCCTCTCGATATGGCATTCCCAGGAACTATGCCTGTGGTAAACAAACAAGCCGTTATTAACGCTATCCGTGTGGCAAACGCTCTTCACATGACAATTGACCACACCCTCTATTTCGATAGAAAAAACTACTTCTATAGCGACCTCCCTAAGGGATTCCAAATCACCCAACAAGCAAGACCGATCGGAAAAGATGGCTATGTTGTCGTTGATACCCCTTCAGGAAAAAAGAAAATCGGAATCGAACGCATTCACATGGAAGAAGATACCTGTAAACAGGAGCACTTCATGGATTACACCCTCATGGACTACAACCGTGCAGGCACACCTTTAGTCGAAATCGTTTCCAATCCAGAAATGTCTAACGGTTCTGAAGCAAGACAATACGCAGAAGCGATTAGAAACATCGTCCTTTATAGCGGAACAAGCGATGGTAAGATGGAAGAAGGTTCTCTCCGTGTTGATACAAATGTATCAATCCGTCCTATCGGAACAAAACAATTTGGCACCAAAGTCGAGGTCAAAAACCTTAACTCATTCAAGAGTGTCGAACTTGCAATTGACTACGAAATCGAACGTCAGTCTCAAATTCTCCTAAAAGGAGGGAAGGTCCAACAAGAAACCAGAAGATTTGACGAAGGAAGCGGTAAGACCGTCTTGATGCGTGTGAAAACAGACGCAGTTGACTACAAATATTTCTGTGAGCCAAACATCACACCTATCAAGCTCAGTGACGAATTCGTCGAAAACGCCATTAAAACATGCCCAGAGCTCTATGATTCAAAGATGGAAAGATACTTGAAGGCAGGCCTTCTTAAGACCGATGCTGAGATCATCCTTTCCGACCCAGATACAGCTTCATTCTTCGAAGAAGGAATGGGTTTAGTTAAGAGCGCGAAAGACTTTGCGAACTTTGTAATTGTTGAAATTAATGCTCATTTGAACAAAAATGGTATCAAGATTAAGGAACTTTCACTCAAACCTGCTGCTTTAGCAGAGATTGTTGTTATGCAAGAGAGTGGAGGTTTGTCACACAAACAATGCGTCAATATCCTTGAAAAGGTTATCGCTGATGGCATCACGCCTACCGAAGCAAAAGCCGAACTTCATATTGAGGCACAAGTCAGTGACACAGGAACCCTTATGGGCTTCGTTACAGCTGTTTTAGATGCAAATCCGCAATCAATTACAGACTTTAAAGCCGGAAAAGATAGAGCATTAGGCTATCTTGTTGGTCAAGTCATGAAAGCAAGTCATGGTAAGGTCAATGCCGCCGAAGTCTCAAGGTTACTCAAAGAGGAGCTAGACAAAAGATGATGGAAGAAGAATTAAAAAATCTCCAAGAGTGGTTAAAGAGGGCCTCAACCTATGAACTCCCTTCGTTCAAAGAACTCCCAGCCGTCCCTCTCTACATGGAGCAAGTCACAGCCTACATTAACAAAACGCTCGCCCCAATGTCTCCTAAAGACAATGAGATTTTGACCTCATACATGGTCAATAACTACGTTAAGGCAAAGATCATCAAAGAGCCAAACAAGAAGAAGTACAACGAAGAACATCTCGGCTATCTTTTAGCGATTTCCTCTTTAAAGAACTCCTTAACAATGGCCGAGTTATCTCACCTTATCGCTCTTGATGCTGATATCACCCAAGATAAATCAGTTCTTTATCGTTTCTTTACGATGATGACAAAAGACGTTGGTCAAAACACAATCTCTTTAGCCCAACAAAGAGTCAACCGCTTTGCTGAAGAATATGAAAAGAACAAAGAAAAAGACCCTGAAGGCGCAGAAAGACATTTGATCGATTCACTTGGTCTTATTGCCCTTAGGATGTCTATCCGCGCAAGCTTCGAGAGAATCGTCGCTGAAGCGCTCCTTACAGCAATTGAAAAAGGAAGTTCTGGAAAGACTTTTGAAGAAGAAAATAGCAAAAAGAACCATAAGGTTATGAAGCACAGCGCAATCGCTAGCGACAAAGAAGCCGAGAGCATTGCATCCGCTAAGCAGAAGATCATCAAAGAGCAAAGAAAAGACGAGAAACGTAAGGAAAACGAAGCAAGACGCAAAGAAAAAGAAGAACAACAAAAGCTTGCTCGCGAACAAAAAGAACAAGAAGAAAAATTAACCAAGGAGGTTAAGAAATAATGAAAAAAGTATTGGTCACAGGTGGACTTGGCTTCATCGGAAGCGAAGCAGTAATTTGCCTTATCGAAAACGGATATGAGCCAATTATCATCGACAATCTCTACAACGCAAAATTGGCCGTTCTTGATCGTATTGAAGAAATCACACACGTTCGTCCGAAGTTCTACCAAGTCGATTGTACAAAATACGAGGAAACCAAAGCCGTTTTTGAAGAAAACGACATCGACTCAGTCATTCACTTTGCCGGATACAAGGCCGTTGGTGAATCAACACAAAAACCAATCGAGTATTATGAGAACAACTTAGGAAGTGCCTTAACTGTTCTTAAAATCATGAAAGAAAAGGATGTTAAGAATTTCATCTTCTCATCATCTGCCACAGTATATGGCGTTCCAGAAAGAGTCCCTCTATATGAAACAGATCCAGTTGGCAACGCAACCAACCCATATGGCGAAACAAAAGTCATGATTGAGAGAATTCTTGAAGACGTTTCAAAAGCAAACCCAAGCATGAACATCTGCTTACTCAGATATTTCAACCCAATCGGCGCTCACGCTTCAGGATTATTAGGCGAAGATCCAAACGGATTACCAAACAACTTAATGCCATATGTTTCTCAAGTCGCTATTGGAAAACTTCCATTCCTCCGCGTCTTCGGAGACGATTACAAAACTGTCGATGGCACTGGTGTTAGAGACTACATTCACGTCGTCGATTTAGCGGAAGGCCACGTTGCCGCTCTTAACCACCTTGCTACCAACCCAGGACTTGTCGTTTATAACCTTGGCACTGGAAAAGGAACATCTGTTCTCGAGCTTGTCCATGCATTTGAAGAAGCAAACGGCATCAAAATCCATTATCAAATCATGCCTAGACGTCCAGGCGATATCGATGAGAATTTCGCAAATGTCGATAAGGCATTCAATGAACTTGGATGGAAAGCAAAACTTACCATCACAGATGCTTGCCGTGATTCATACAACTTCCAAAAGAAGAACCCAAACGGCATCGAATAAAATCAATTAATTCATTAATTGTACCTTTTACAGGATAATTCATTATTGATACTATATTAGTAATTTCAGAGGAAAAATTATGGAAAACATTTTTACCGTTAAAACGCCATTAGGCAAAGAACAAAAAGGCCGTGCCTTCGAATGCGAAAATGCCAAAAAGAACCTTGTCATCATGACTGGTATGGGCGAACACGCTGCAAGATATGAAGATTTTGCAAAGTATCTCAACGAAAAAGGCGTGAACGTATACGTTCTTGATGCTGTTGCTCAAGGCTTAAACGCTCCAAAAGTCGAAGACCAAGAAAAATGGTACGAAGGCGCATTCGATGACAACGTCAGAGCATGTGCTGCTCTTATTGAAGAAGTTAAGAAAAACGAACTCCCAACAAGCTTAATGGGTCACTCAATGGGTTCATTTATGACCCAACGTTACTTAACCCTTTTCCCAAACACCGTTGAGAAAGTCGTTATCATGGGCTCAAACAAGATGCCTTTGATGCTTAGCTCCGTCGGTTTCCTTCTTGCTTCAATGATCACCAAGAAAGACAACGCAGACAAATATTCAAAATTCCTCGAGAATTTAGGAACAGGCGCTTACAACAAGACAATTAAGAACCCAAGAACTCAATTCGATTGGCTCTCATACAACGAAGCAAACGTTGACAAATACATCGCTGATCCATATTGTGGCGCAACCACAACAAGAGGTTTCTGGAAGGAATTCCTCAGAGGCTTAAAAGCCATCGGAACCAAAAAAGAGCTCAAAAATGTCAGCACTTCTGAAGAAATCCTCATCATTTCTGGTGAAGACGATCCAGTTGGAAGAAATGGCCAGGGTCCAAGAGAACTCTTATGGCAATACCAAAAACTCGGTTTAACCAAGTTAACCTTAAAAATGTACAAGGGCATGAGACACGAAATCCTTAACGAAGACAAAAAAGATGACGTTTATTATGCTATTTCCTATTTCTTATTTAAGTAAATAATGTATACTTGCCCCATAGGGCAAAGAGAATGTTATTTAAGACCTCAAACAAAAAGATCAATATAACTCTAGTTGTTTCAGGTCTTTTTATTTTGTTATTGTCTCTATTCACCTATCTTTTCTTTGAATGTCAGAACTGGATCGGAGCGGATGCTGGGCAGGCAATTACGACATCGAACTATTTCATTACTGGCACCGTTTTGCTTGCTTTTGATATTTGTTTTCTTTTGTTCTCGATTAAATACTTCAAGATTAGTCTCCGTTTGCCTTTCCTCATCATAGCGGTTGTAGGTGTTATCTTTGGCATGATCACTTTGTTAGGCTTTCCTGGAGCCATATATAACGGCGAAATCGTATACGTTCCAAGCAAAATCGAAATCTTAAAAGGCATCTTTACCACAATTCTCGTGTTTTTTGCCATGTATCTTTACGCGGCGATTGTTCCACAGGTTGTCAAAGGAAGAAAGTACTACAAAATCTATTACATTATCGGTGCGTGCGTCGGTTTATACGGAATCATTCATAGTTATGTTTTTGAATCGGATGTTTACCAGGTTTTGTTCACCAACCCGCACGCATACTCACAAGTTCCTCAAAGTTTCACTACAAACAGAAACGTCTATGCCTTCATTCTCGTTATCTCTATGCTTTGTGAGGCCTATCTCATCGTAGATGATGGAATGATTTGGCATTGGCCTTTAATGTTCTTCTTTTTCTTCAACGTCTTGTTCACATTTAGCAAGACGGCGATCATCATAGCTGTTATAGCGCTTTTTATGTTCATCGCTTGGATGGTTATTCGCCTTCTAAATAGCCACCCATGGAGAGCGTTCATTATAGCGTTCTCAACCGTTATATTAGGAATCATCTTCTTAATTGTCTCTGAAGTTAACTTTAAAGGATTCCTCGGATATGGACATACGTTCCTTAAATATCTTGTAAAAGAACTCCCTAAATTCAGCGAAAACGCCTTCGAATCAAGAATATATTGGTTCCGTGTCGCTCTTAATCAGCTCAATAGGCATCCGTTTACGAGGATATTTGGATTTGGATACGTTAACTGGATTCCTTCCTTTTACGCAGCGCATTCCGGCGACTATACCAAGTACCAGCCAATGGATGTCGCATACGCTATAGATATGTTCCAAATGGGCTTCCCTGGCCTTATTATCGCCGGCATTCTTTGGATATATGTTATTTATAACATTCAGATGCTTTTTGTCAGGAAATCGAAATACGCATTTGTTGGTTTGCTCTTTTTCGTGCCAATCATTTTAAGAACCGTTACAGAAGGCGGCGATTTGGCTTATACGAATCTTTCTGGAGTAGCGTATTACGTCCTTCTTTTATGCCCAATGATCAGCGAGAGGAAGGCATACATTGTTGAACAAAAGTTAAATGAAAACCCAGTTGATTGTCTTAAAACAGCAAACACCACCGCAAAGGTCGTCGCATCTCTTGTCGGTCTTATCGCTACGATCGTTTCATCAATGCTGTTATCCTTCGCTTTTGTTGATAAGTCCGCCGATAATTCTGCCCTTTTCGTATGGTCGATAATCGTAATGATTTCAGGAGTTACGCTTTCGATCCTTATTCATCTTTTCCTCTCTTCGAAAACAAGAAGAACAGCGTATCTCTTGTCGGCTATTTTATTCGCTCTTACAATGGTTGCCTTGTCTTTCGGTGGAAGGGATCTTCTTGGGGTTGCCGCTTTAGTTTCCGCCTTAGCGCTTATCGCTACGGTAAATATGTTAGTTTTCAAAGACAAAAAGTCCGTGTTTATTCATGCCGTTTATGGGCTTCTTCCTTCGCTGCTTATTTGGTTAGTAGGGGTGATCTTGCTTTCAATCTTTGCGGGCTCCTTGGATGGCATGGCTTCTTTGATTGTGATACTAGGATCTTTAATAGTAGGAGTATTTGCCTTTGTGATATTAAAAAAAGAGGTTTTCTTAGCCCTCTTCCATAAGAAAAAGATGGAGAATGCTCCTCTCTAATATGGGTGTTCAAAATTGATTTTTACTAAACAATCGATGTCTTTTTCTTTAAAATCATCAGCAATTTTGGCCTCAATTTGCTTATATAGCTCATTTTCGTCATCTCTATGAGGCATTGCCACATCAAAATTTAAGGTCTGCGAATTGCCGCATCTAGTTATTCTAAAGTCATGAGCGTTAGCGTCGACAGCTAGGCTTTCCAAAATAGATTCAACGGCCTCTTTTGCCGTTTTGAGAATTGGGTCTTTGACGTTTACTGGATCAACGTGGATTGTGGCGTCTAGTTTGAGTTCTTCTTTGAGCCTGTTCTCAATGGATTCTGCAACTTCGTGTGCCTCTTGGAGTCTAAATGTATCGCTGATTTCGATGTGTAAAGAGACGAAGTGTTTCGTTGGGCCATATGAATGGCAGATGATGTCATGGACGTCTATTACGTTTTTGTGTTCTAGAGCGGTTTTCTTGATCTTCTCAATTAGGTCTTCATCAATCTTTTCACCAATGAGCGGGGAAGATGATTCGATAACGCTTTTAATGCCATTGACACAAATAAAGATGGAAATGCCCATACCAAACCAACCATCCAGGAATCCCCATCCAAACGCCAATGTGAGGATGGAACACACCATAACAGTTCCGGTGATTAATGAATCGAGCAAAGCATCGGTGGCAGTTGCTTTTAAAGCAGGGGACCCAATGACCTTTCCTAGGCCGTTAGCGACATAAGCCTGAAGCAATTTCATTAAAACGGCTATGCCAAGCAAAACGGTTGTAAGCAAATCATAGTCTGCCGAGCTTGATGTGATGACTTTG
The DNA here is from genome assembly GCA_024408335.1 of Bacilli bacterium. Classification (GTDB taxonomy): domain Bacteria; phylum Bacillota_I; class Bacilli_A; order RFN20; family CAG-826; genus UBA4951. The sequence goes on along the minus strand of JAKSVB010000001.1, from coordinate 123,004 downwards.
TCTAAAGACGATCTAAAGACTTCGACCGCAACAACGACAACGAGGAATGAAACGATCAAACCTGCAATGTATTCGATGCGGCCATGGCCAAAAGGATGCTCGTCATCATCAGGTTTGGCTGCCAAATTGAAACTAATAAGGGTGATTATTGAAGAAAGAGCATCTGAAGCGTTATTGATGGCGTCAGCAAACAATGCAATTGGGAAAAGAACCCAATTGGAGTTAAAAGCGATTAATAAAGCCGCCCCAATTTTGATCAAGACCAATATGGTATTTGAAATGATGCCGTAAACGGCACCTAAAATACCATGAGACTTCCTGACAAGAGGATCGTTTGTGTTTTCATAGTCTTTAATAAAAAGCCTTCTTAACAATTTGACCATACAAATACTCTAATACTCTTAACAATATTGTTAAATAACATTTATCTAGTAATGAAAACTAGATGTCATTGACTTATTTTGATTTTTGAGTATTATGGAGGTATGGCAAAGCTTAAAACAGAACTTCCAAAATACACACTAGCTCAAGAATTATCGAACTCAATAACCCATGGTGTTGGAGCAATCTTAGCCTTAGTTTTCGGTCCATTTTTGATAGTGAAAGCCGCTAAAACAAGAAACGCTTTTGCTATTGTGGCTTGTTCAATTTTCGTCTTCTCGATCGTTTTAACATATACGATTTCCTGTATTTACCATGCCTTGGGCAGAAACAATGGAAAACGTGTATTGCGAGTGCTTGACCACGACACGATTTATACGCTGATTGCTGGGACTTATGCCCCATATTGCTTGGTCGGAATGATGAAGACAAGCATTGCTTGGGCATGGGTGGTTTATGGTCTTTGCGTCACTTTAGGCGTTGTTGGAATCGTCCTTAACTCAGTTAGTCTTAAAAAGTTCAAAATTTTTTGCATGATCGACTACATTTGCATGGGTTGGATCATCGTTATTTCTTTCTTCCCGTTAATTAACGCAATCGGGTGGTATCCTGCCTCATTCTTGCTTCTTTTAGGCGGGGTATCCTACACCGTTGGAGCCGTTTTGTATGCAATCGGCCATAAATACAATCAATGGTTTCATCTTGTGTTCCATTGCTTCTGCTTAGTTGGCACGGCTCTGATGTTTGTGTCCATTTACTTCTTTGTTATTTTATAACAATCGACATCGGTCATTTTTGCCTCTATAATTTGTTAGATTTCAAAGGAATCTAAAATGAGTAGAAGAAAGCAATCAGGTGTCTTATTAGAAAATCGTCGTGCTCACTTTGAGTACTTTTTAAGCGATTTCATGACAGCAGGTTTAGTTCTTACAGGAACTGAAATCAAATCGCTCCGTAGAGGCGATGCCAACATCAGTGATGCGTATATTCTCATCCAACACGGGGAAGTGTATGTCACCAATATGCATATCGCTCCATACAAGGAAGGAAACATTTTTAATGTTGATCATCTCCGTGACCGCAAGCTTCTTCTTAACAAACAGGAAATCAGGAAATTAGCGGCAAAGATTAAACTCGATGGACATACTTGTGTTCCGACCAAGGTTTTTCTTAGCCATGGCTACGCCAAGATGGAAATCGCAATCGCAAAAGGTAAACAACTTCACGATAAACGTGCGACCATCAAGGAAAAAGACCTCAAGAGAGAGTTCGACAAGAACGCCAGGACTTCAAAGGATTTTGACATATAATGAATTACGAAGAGACTATTAAATATTTGCAAAGCTGCGACATGACAATGTCCCGTTACGAAAGAAATAACTGGGATCTTTTCGTTCGCAAAATGGGCGTTATGATTGAAGTTCCGTTTATCCATATCACTGGATCAAATGGCAAAGGCTCCACAGCAAACTATTTGGTCGAGATTTATAAAGCTGCTGGCTATAAAGTCGCGCTCTTCAGCAAACCATTTTTAGTCAAGCCTAATGAGATGATCCGCGTTGGCGACGAAGACATCAGTGATGAAGATTTTGCACGTATCTTCTCTTATAAAGAGAAGGAGTATGAGAAGTTCAATCTCTCCTCGTTCGAGATTGAGACATATATCGCCTTCGAATACTTTAATGAGCAAAAACCTGATATTGCCATCATCGAATGTGGTATGGGCGGCGAAACAGATTGCACTAACTTGTATGACGCCAAACCTGTTTTATCAATTATCACTACGGTGTCACTTGAACATACTGCCTTCCTTGGAAGGACAACGAGCGAGATTGCCCGTAGCAAATCTGCCATTATCAAAGATAAGCGCCCAGTTCTTGTTGGAGCGGTGGATGAACAGGTTGAACAAGTAATTAAAGACATCGCCGTAAGAAAGGAAGCGCCTTTCAAAAAAGTTGATGCATACCATCACCCATTCATTATCAGAGATAAACTCCAATTCGATTATTCGGATTATTCAAAGTTGATCATCAACACCCCTGCGATTTATCAAATCAAGAATGCTTGTCTTGCTATTGAAGCAACAAAGATTCTTAATGACCAACTTCCAGTCAATGAGAGCCATATAAGATTAGGATTAGAGGCAAAGCCTCTTCCATGCAGACTAGAAAGACATGGAAACATCATTATCGACGGAGCTCATAACCCAGAAGCAGTGGACCTTATGATGCAATCGGTTTCGATGGTTTCCGAATCTAAGCCAATACACGTTGTGTTTGCCTCGTATCGAGACAAGAACATCGCTGTTGAACTCCCTAGAATCGGTAAAGATGTAGCTGATATAGTTCTCACCACCTTCGATTCAAAAAGAGCGCGTGATGAAATGGATTATTTCCTCTACGCCGCTGACTATTCGTATAACGAAAACTTCAAAGAAGCGATTAAAGAACTCGTTGAAAATCATCCAAATGATTTGATTTTAATCACAGGAAGCTTGGCTTTCGCTTCAGTCGCCAGAACATTTGTAATTAAGGAGCTTGGATTATGAAAAATATGTTTACAGTCAAAAAGATAACCAGTGCCGCAATTTTAACTGCGCTCGCTACCGTATCGACACTTTTGTTTAAGCTTGTCCCTATGGGACCTCTTCCATTTCTTCGCTTTTCGCTCACCCCATCATTAATCATTTTCTCATCGTTGACTCTTGGACCTGTTTTAGGTGCTGTCGTCGGTGCGGCAAGCGATTTGATCCCTGCCGTTGTTGCCCCAACTGGAACAGGCATAATTAACCCATATATCACCATTGTTTACGCCCTTTTAGGTATTGCGCCATGGGCTTTGGAATTCTTAACAAAGAAAATCCGCTCTTCCTTAAGGAAGCCATATTTCTTCTACGCCGCAAACGCTCTTGTCTTTGTTGCTGTCGCCATTCCAATGTTTGTTACAGATGCATTCGATGGTTGGTTTAAAGACAATGCGCTAACAGCAAGAATCATCGTTTTGACTGTTCTTCTCCTTGCGGCATGTGCTTGCTCATATTTAGTTACAACCACAAACAAGAACTATGAGAAGAACCTTTTGGAGACATCGAAATTCCCTTCGCCAAACGAAATTGCAATCATCGCTCTCATTTGCGAATTCTTCGTTATGCTTTTGGGCAAGACAACGGCCTTCATTCTTTTCATCCCTGGATTAAATTTCTGGCTTATCTTCTACATGATCTTTATCGGATTCCCTGTGAACGTGGCCATTTCCACCCTTGCCACATACTGGATGATTCAATTTGAAGACAAACACCTTCATTTAGTGAGTAGAGAAAATGACTAACGAAAAGAAGAATAACGAGATCGAAGAAACCACCGCCTTCGAGCCTACTGAAGAATACGAAGATTACGACCCAAAAAAGGATAGAAAAGGGAAAATTCTTTGGGCAGTTTTCTTTTCCGTCGTCATAGTTTTAATGGTGGTCTGCCTTATTGTTATAAAAACACTGAAATAATTTAACATTTCTAAGATTTTCTTACTAATTGTCTTGACTTTTCTATATAAAACTCTAGAGTATTAGAGCCTTAAAAAAAGGAGGTTCCCAATGGCTCTTATTCCAATCAATCGACCTGATGGCGCTGTTATCACATGCGATACTGAAAAGAGATCCTTGGTTTATAACCGCTGCGTTGTTTCATTCACCAAAGCCGAATGGAAAATATTCTACTGTTTATTCGAAAGAAATCCTGGAGTTGTATCCCGCAAAGAACTATTAGAAGTCTTATGGGGAGAAGATAAGATCGCTACCGGATCTACAAACACCAGAACAATCGACGTTCACGTCGGAGTTATCAAAAAGAAACTCAGCAAAATCAAAGGATTCAGAATCGACACCATCTATGGTGCTGGTTACAGACTCTTATTAACAAAAAGAGTCTAAGAATTAGAGCCAATTGGCTCTTTTTTCTTATTCTCGGTTTCTTTTTAATGACCAAAGGCATTCTAGATACTATTATTAATTCATTAATAAAGGGAGGTTTGCGTATGGAAGAGACACACCGCAAAGACTTTATCGCTTGGAGCGAATACTTTATGGGTATGGCCCAATTAAGCGCTTTAAGAAGCAAAGACCCATCAACTCAAGTTGGTGCTTGTATCGTTGACAGCCACAACAAAGTCGTCTCCATTGGTTACAATGGAATGCCTTGTGGAGTCGATGACGAAGTCATTCCATGGGGCCATGGTGAAGGACTTGATAGCAAATACCTTTATGTTTGTCACGCTGAGCTTAATGCAATCCTTAACACCAGAGATGGCGCTCATCTCCGTGGTTGCACCCTTTATGTTACTTTGTTCCCATGCAACGAATGCGCTAAAGCAGTCATTCAATGTGGCATTAAAGAAGTCGTCTATATGGATGACAAATACGCAACAGCCACCAGCTTCCAAGCTTCTAGAAAGATGCTTGAAATGGCAGGCGTCAAACTTACACGTTACGAAGGAAGAGTCGCTAAGATCTCATACGAATAAACATGAAAAGAGATAGCTTTGCTTACCGTTTTTGCGTTTTGCTAATTGTTTATCTCTTTTTAGCGTCTGTGCTTATTGCTTCGCTAGCGTCAGTTGGCACAGTTCCTCCTCTTGTACTTTGGATTGTTGGAGGAACATCGTTACTTTTGTTCGCTGGCATAGTTGTCGTTAACGAAATCATCATCAGAAAGAAAAAGAAGAAATGAAGAACGTTCTTGAAGTCAAAAACCTTTCATATACCTACCAAGGTGAGAGCGTTGAGGCCATCCATGACCTCTCTTTTTCGATTCCTGAAGGTTCATATGTCGCAATTGTTGGGCATAATGGCTCAGGCAAAAGCACGTTAGCAAAAATCATTTCTGGATTAATGCTCGCAAAGAATGGAACGATTACCGTTTTTGGCGAGGAGCTAAATAAAGAAAACCTTTCGTCAATCCGTAGAAGAATGGGTCTTGTTTTTCAAAATCCTGACAATCAATTTGTTGGCGCCTCTGTTAGAGATGACATCGCATTTGGCTTAGAAAACCGTGAAGTCCCTTCTGGTGAAATGGACTCTCTCATTAACGAATTCGCATCAAAGGTCTCTATGGAAAGATACTTGGATAGCGCTCCAGAAAACCTTTCAGGCGGTCAAAAACAAAGGGTCGCTATTGCAGGCGTTTTAGCCATGAAACCAGACCTCATCATCTATGATGAAGCAACCTCGATGCTTGACCCAATTGGCAAAAAAGAGATATTAGACATCACGTTTGGCCTTAAAAAAGACAATCCTACCCTTTCAGTCATTTCCATCACCCACGACATTGAAGAAGCCTCTAGAGCAGACTATGTCCTTGTCCTAAATAAGGGCAAACTCATTTTAGAAGGCAAACCAAGCGAAGTTTTTAAAGAAAAAGACAAACTCCAAAGCATCCATTTGGACGCTCCATTCCTTTTGTCGTTAATCTCGTCTTTGAAAGAAGAAGGAGTCGATGTTCCTGAAGATGTAGATACTTTAGAAAAATTGGAGGACTTCTTATGTCAGTAAAGTTCTCTAATGTATTCTATACATATTCGCCAAAATCGCCTTTTGAGTATCAGGCTTTAAAGGACATCAACCTTGAATTCGAAGAAGGCAAATTCATAGGTGTAGTTGGCAAAACAGGAAGTGGCAAAAGCACTCTCATCCAGCACATCAACGCTTTAATAACCCCAACATCAGGATCAGTAATTGTTGATGAGTTTGTTAATTCTTCAAACAAAAAGGAAAGAACCAAAGTCCTTAAACCACTTCGTAAGCACGTAGGTTTGGTTTTCCAATTCCCAGAATACCAGCTTTTTGAAGAAACCGTTGAAAAGGATGTCGCTTTTGGACCAAAGAATTTCGGCGCCAAAAACGAAGAGGCTTTAGAAAAGGCCCGTAAAGCAATTCTCCGAGTCGGATTAAACGAAACCTTCTTTGAACGTTCTCCGTTCGAGCTTTCTGGTGGCGAAAAGAGGAAAGTCGCTATCGCTGGAATCCTTGCAATGGAACCTAAGGTTCTTGTTGTCGATGAACCTACTGCAGGGCTTGATCCAGCAGCCGCTCGCGAAACAATGTCCTTGTTTAAAGAAATCAACAAAGACGGCGTAACTGTCATTTTGGTTACTCATGACATGGATTTGGTCGCTTCTTATTGCGATGAAGTCGTTGTCATGGATGAAGGAAAAGTATTCACAAAATGCGCTCCTTCTGAGCTTTTTGGCCGTGACTTGACTCAATATTCCCTACAAAACCCACATATTTTTGATTTTGCTCTTTCTTTAAAGGAGCGTGGTTTTGAAATAGAAACATCGTCTTTAAAGACAACTGAAGATTTAGCAAAGGCAATCGCAAGGAGGCACAAACGTGGCTAGCATTACGTTAGGCCGCTATGTGCCTTATAAGTCCTTCCTTCACAAGATGGACCCTAGAGCAAAGATTTTTGCGCTCATCATTTTGATGGTCGCCATCTTTTTGCCTTATGAGACATATGCCGTTTCATTCCTTGTAGGGGGAATCATATTTGTTTTGACGATTGTTCTCCTTTGGATTGCACACATGTCGTTCCTCAACCTTCTCAAATCCTTAAGCGCTTTATGGATTATGATGGTTTTCTTGCTGCTCATTTACATGATTGCCCCAAGAACGACTGATTTCTATGCTTTTAGCATTGGGTCTTGGAAAATCTATTGGGATTCATTTATCGAAGCGGGAAGAATCATCTTAAGACTTGTCTTAATGGTCATGATTTCGATGATTTTGACTTCAACGACAAAGCCACTTGATCTGACTGACGCTTTCGAATGGTATCTATTCCCTCTTAAGCTTATTGGCTTCCCTTCGCATATCATCGCCATGATTATCACCCTTGCTTTGAGGTTCATTCCAACCATCCTTGATGACGTTCAAAGAATCATGAAGGCCCAAACCTCTCGTGGTGTTGATTTTGAAAAAGGAAGCTTAATCGCAAAGATCAAGGCCATCATCAGTTTGATCATTCCTTTGTTCGTTTCTGCCTTCGTAAGAAGCGACGAACTTGCTAACGCCATGGAATGCCGTGGCTATGATCCTAACGCCAAACGTACCAAATATCGCAAACTCCACTTTAGATGGTGGGATCTTTTTGAAACCTTCATTGTCCTTCTTGTCTTTGGAGGATGTTTATATCTTTCTATCAGCGGGTTTAACCCATTTAACCTCTTAGGAATCGCCACAATATGAACTACCTTTTAACGATCTCGTATAACGGAGCGAAGTATTATGGCTTCGAAAAACAAAAAAATTACATTGGAATCCAAGAAGAAATTGAAAAAGCTTTATCGACCTTTTTAGGCTATAAAATCACCGTTCATGGTTCTGGAAGAACCGACAAGGGCGTCCACGCGAAAAACCAGAAAATCAATTTCAAACCTAAAGCCGCAATCAAAGATTTGAATCACTGTGTTTATGCTTTAAACCGTCTCCTTCCAAAAGATATTTTCGTTAAGTCCATCGAAGAGAAGGATGATGGATTTGACGCTAGACATAGCGCTGCAAAGAAGGTCTATTCTTACTCGTTCCATTATGGGGAAAGAGACCCTTTTGCGGTTACCGAGCACCAACTTGAATGCAAAGCATTCGATTTTGAAAAATTCAAAGAAGCCATGCTTGTTTGCAAAGGAAAACATGACTTTAGGAATTTCACCCCAAAGCCAATCGACAAAGACGACTACATCCGTGACATTACCGATATGCGTTTTGAGTTAAACGACAATCATATGAAGGTCACCCTTGAGGCAAATGGATTCATGACCTATATGGTTAGAACCATAGTCGGCGTTGCTATGAGGGTTGGAGAAGGCAAGATGAGCGTTGAAGAAGTCGCTCAAAATCTTGATCCAAAAGTTAGAAAAATCATATCGTTCAAAGCCGATCCAATGGGCCTTTGCCTAGAGGACGTAATATATTAACTTTAAAAAAATCTAACTACCGCTTTAAAGCGGTGCTAGAATACTAACGGCAATTTAAGGAGAAAATTATGGGAAGACATTTTGAAGTTAGAGCTGCCGCCATGGCAGCAACTGCCAAAGCCAAGAGCGCCATTTACATGCGTGCCTCAAAAGAAATCTATGCAGCAGCAAAGAGCGGCATCCCTGATCCAGAAAGCAACCTCGCTCTTCGTAGCGCTATTGAAAAATACCGCAAAACCTGTCCTAGAGACGTTATCGATAGAGCTATCGAAAAAGCTAAAGGCGGAGACGCAACAGCATATATCGCTGGCCGTTATGAATTCTATGGCCCAGGCGGAAGCTACATCATCGTTGATACATTAACCGACAACGTTAACCGTGCATTAGTTAACGTCAGAACCATCGCTCAAAAGAAGGGCGGCAAAATGGGTTCAGTCGCATACAACTTCAACTACTGTGGCTACATCGCATTCAAAGGCGACGAAGCAGCCAGAGATGCAGCAGAAGAAGCCCTCGTTCTTGGTGATGTTGATGTCCAAAGCGTCACATTCGAAGACGGATATGTCGAAGCTCAAGTCGCTCCAAGCGATCTTGGCAAAGCTCAAGATGCACTTAAAGAAGCTGGTTACACAGACTTCGATTCAGCTGAAGTCACATTTATTCCAAACGAATATGTTGAACTCGGCGCAGAAGATGCACAAAAGCTTAAAGACATGTTAGCAATGCTCGACGAATGTGAAGACGTCCAAAACGTTTATCACAACGCAAGCAACATCTAATTCGGAATTAGAAACTCAAAGAGGACGGGAAACCGCCCTCTTTTTTGACGCTTATTTTGTTAAATCGACATATTCGGTGTCAGCGAACTCTGATATATCGTTAGGGTTAATCTCCACTTGGAAACCTCGTCTTCCACCAGAAACGTATATGGTGTCGAATAGCATTGCTGTTTCGTCTATTTTTGTGATGAACACTTTCTTCATGCCAATAGGGGAGCAACCTCCATGGATATAGCCTGTAAGTGGAAGAAGTTCTTTTTGAGGAATGAGCTCAATGGATTTTGTTTTTACGGCCTTCGCGGCCTTTTTAAGATCGAGTTCCGCATTTACGGGAATGACGAATACGAAATGCTCCTTCTTTTCGTTTTGTGTTACAAGAGTCTTAAAGACTCTATCAGGATCTTCTCCAATTGATTTTGCGACCTCAACCCCGTTTGTGGTTTCTGGATCGTATGTATGTTCTTTATAAGCAATGTTCTTGCTTTCTAATAGGCGCATTACGTTGGTCTTTTCCATATGAAACATTCTAAAACCTTAGGGCTAGTAATATCAAACTGCTAAAAAGGAATTGAAAGACCGCCATATCATTTGTTATCTATTTAATAAAGGGTACGGAGGGATTCCTATGATTACTAACGACATCATCACTTTTTCTTTTTCTAACGGAGAGGAAACGGACTTTTACGAAGTGTTTCGCACTGTGATCGGCAACGACATCTATTCTGTTTTGAAACCTGTTGGATATGCTCCGAACTTTGAGGAAAACGAAGTTTTGGTCTGTCGAGTCGGGATTGCCCCTCGCGGAATGGACAACTACGAGATCGAAAGAGATGAATTCATAATCGATGCAGTTGTTCGTGAGTATGATGAATCTTTAGAGAAATCCAAGTAAACTCACTCAAAAGTCGGGCATCGAAAGATGCTCTTTTCTTTTTGCCAAAAAGACAAAAACGTCAATTTTTTGGCATCGAAAAACTAAAAAAATCAAAAAAATCAAAACAATTTCCAAGTGTAAAATTTGATAAATATCAAAGATATTTATATTTCTTTACAATTGACCAAAAAAGTTGTTGCATCTCACTCGCTACGTGTGCATAATATACGAGCACTGATTTTGGGTCACCATATCGGTGGCATACGTTAAGTACAAAAATAGAGGAGAAAAGTTATGCAACGTCAAACTACAATTGCTAAACCTCTTGAAATCAAACGTGCTTGGTACGTCGTCGACGCCAAAGATGTCATCCTTGGCCGTCTCGCAACCCAAGTTGCTATGGTTTTAATGGGTAAGAACAAACCAATCTACACTCCAAACGAAGATGTTGGCGACTACGTCATCATCGTCAATGCTGGCAGCGTCAAGCTCTCTGGCAAAGAAGGTGGAGAACACAAGAAGAACTACTACAACGTTTCAGGATACAACGGTGGTCTTAGAACCCGTACCGCCGGCACCATGAAGCGTGAATTCCCAGTCGAAATGGTTCAAAGAGCTGTTTGGGGAATGCTTCCAAAAGGCCCTCTCGGCCGTGCAATGATGAAGAAGTGCTTCATCTACGAAGGTGCAGAACATGAGCAAGCTGCACAACAACCAGTTGCTCTTGAAATCAAATAAGGAGATAGAAAATGGCAAAAGTTACAAAGTACTATGGAACAGGCCGTAGAAAGAAATCTGTCGCCCGTGTTTACCTCCAAGCTGGTTCAGGCAAAATCACCGTTAATGGCCACGACGTTAACGAATACATGCCATATGCAACCCTTGTTCAAAACCTTAAGCAACCTTTAGCTCTCAGCGCTGCTGAAGCTAAATATGACGTCGAAGCTGAAGTCGTTGGTGGTGGTTTCACCGGCCAAGCAGAAGCTATCCGTCTTGGTATCGCTCGTGCTCTTCTCGAAGCAGGCGAAGATCGTAAGACACTCAAAGTCGCTGGTATGCTTACCCGTGACGCCCGTGTCAAAGAAAGAAAGAAATACGGTCTCAAAGGCGCACGTCGTGCTCCACAATTCAGCAAACGTTAATCGTTTACTCCAATTGTTCTCAAAGCTCAGCTCACAAGCTGGGCTTTTTCTTATTCTGTAGGGCGAATGAAGGCACAAAAAAAGCGCTTAATACTAAGCGCTAATTTTGATGTTTGGTGCCGCCACCCGGAATCGGACCAGGCTTTGATGATTACAAGTCAACCGTTCTACCGATGAACTATGGCGGCATGTCTATGTCGTGGTGGGTGTTATAGGTGTCGAACCTACGACCTCTTCCGTGTGAAGGAAGCGCTCTCCCGCTGAGCTAAACACCCATCTTAACTAAATAAGCTCCACGAGTTTGGCGGAGCTTTCATAGCAAGAATGGTGGGCCTTAATGGGCTTGAACCATCGACCTCACGCTTATCAAGCGTGCGCTCTAACCAGCTGAGCTAAAGGCCCACATTGGCGTTTTCTTGCGAAAGCGCTCTAATAATATACAACTACACAAAAGAGTAAGCAAGAAAGTAAATTAATTTTTATTTACACTTGGCCTAATTATGCGATTTCCATAGGTCAAACCTACAAGTTCATAGAGGCTTTTTTCCTCATCTTTACTTAGTAATCTGTATTTTCCGACCTCTAAATCGCCTAGATTTAGGTTGCCAAGTCTAATTCTTGTGAGCTTGGTGACAATGTACCCTCTTCTCCTGAATATTCGTTTGATCTCATGGTATTTGCCTTCTGAGACGACAATATTAACGCTTAAGCGGCCTTCTTTACTTTTTAGCGATATAGGTTTAACGATTTCACCATTAAAGTCTGTGCCGTTATTTATGATGTCTTGATAATCTTTTTCATCAAGAGGCTTATCGAGTTCTGCTACATATTCTTTTTCAACGTGGAATTCAGGAAGAACCAAACGGTTTGTTAGTCTTCCTATATCGCTAAGAATGATAAGTCCTTCTGTATCGTGGTCCAAACGGCCCGCTAAAATGGCTCTAGACGCTAATTCTTCTGGAAGAAGGTGAAGAAGACTAGGATATCTTTCATCGATTGTAGAAGACATATATCCGCTTGGCTTATTGAGAATCAAAACGAAATGATAAACATAAGGAATCTCTTTTCCTTCAAAGGCAACCTTGGAAGAAACCGATATCAAAGCGTTTGGATCATCGATGACCTTATCGTCAACTGTAACCGCACCATGTCTAATTACTTTGATAATTCGTCTAACGGACGCAATCTTAGCAGATGAGAGATATTCGTATAGGGTGACTGCTTCTTCTTTCATATCATAATTATAGCAAGCCTTTATATTGAGGTTTAGCATTCCTAATGATAAGATTTTGCATGCTTGCAGGATTGGCGTAATGGCAGCCGCGTAAGACTTAGGATCTTATGTCGCAAGACGTGGGGGTTCAAGTCCCCCATCCTGCACCAACTAAACAAAACGGTCTGACGGATGTCAGGCCTTTTCTTTTAGAAAAGAAGAAAACCACGGTTGATAAATGTAGCGATTCTTGACCTCAAGATATTGACAAAAAATGAATATTAGTTAAACTTGTTGAAAAATCAACAAGAAAGGCAAGACATGGACCGCTTCGAGATATTCACAAATTCGATCACAAAAATCTCTAAATACATCCATAGGATAGAAGTAGAGGAAATGGGGAAACTAAATCTCCGGTCTCAGCATGTTTCATGTATCTATTTCCTTTATACCTATGGAAAACTGACTTCTAAGGAGATAGTGAACATTTCCTTAGAGGACAAAGGTCAAGTATCTAGAACTTTAGATTATCTTGAGTCAAACGGATATGTCTTTTGTGACTCGGACGCTAAAAAGAGATACAACGCCCATTTTAGTTTGACTGAAAAAGGTATGGTTTGCGGAGAAGAGGTTGCAAATAGAATCAACAACTTCTTATCAATCGCAGGCAAAGGCATAAGCGATGAAGACAGAGCCATTATGTACAAAGCTTTAAAGATCATAGTGGACAACATCGACAATCAAAAAGGGGAATAAAAAAATGTTAAGAATCATCACAGACTCAGCTTCAGACATCACAAAACCAGAAGCAGAAAAACTAAACGTCGAAGTAATACCAATGATCGTCAGATTTGATGAGAAAGAGTATTTTGATGGTGAGACACTTTCAAGCATGGAGTTCTTTGAAAAGTTAGTCGAATCAAGAGAACTTCCTAAAACATCACAAATCAATTCTTTCCGTTTTGGGGAGATATTCGAAAAATATAAAGGCGACGAGATTGTTTGTATCACTCTCTCAAAGAAGCTTTCAGGAACATACCAAAGCGCATGCATTGCAGCTCAAGAACACCAAAATGTCTATGTTGTCGATAGCAAAAACGTTACAGCAGGCGAAAAGATTTTGGTTCAACTTGCTTGCCGTTTAAGAGATGAAAATAAGAGCGCAAAAGAAATCGCCGATATCTTAAACGAAGAAAAAGAAAACATTCGCCTTGTCGCTTTGCTAGATACATTGGAGTATCTAAAGAAAGGCGGAAGAATCAATGTTGTCACTGCAACAATCGGCGGCTTATTAAACGTTAAACCTGTCGTTGAGATTCTTGATGGAGAAGTCAAGATGGTTGGCAAAGCGCTTGGTTCATTATCGGGAAATAACAAACTCCGTCAAAAGATTGCCAAGTACGGTGGAGTTGACTTCAATATGCCAGTATCTCTTGCATATTCTGGCCTCTCTGACGCTTTACTAAAGAAGTACGCAAAAGACTCAAGCGATATGTATCCTGAGAATTTTGCTTTCGAATTCACGCACATCGGAAGCACAATCGGCACACATGCTGGTCCAGGCGCTATTGCAGTCGCTTTCTTTAAAAACAAAGCGAACTAGTGTAATCTAGTGCCATGAGATTAGACAAATATCTAGCCAATTCCGGCGTTGGGACAAGAAGCGAAGTAAAAACGCTCGTAAAGAAAAAACTAATTAAGGTCAACGGAGAGGTTGTTAAATCTTCCTCCATTAGCGTTGATGAGAATAAAGACGTCATCACTTTCAAGGATGAGCCTGTCATATACAAAGAGTTTTACTATGTGCTTTTGAATAAGCCAAAAGGATACGTATCGGCGGTTGAGGATAATCTCCATCCTCCAGTTACGGATCTCGTTAGCGAATTCGCTTTTGCTAACCTATTTCCTGTTGGAAGGCTTGATATAGACACAACCGGCACCTTGTTACTAACTAACGATGGCGATCTCTGCCATAAGCTTTTAGCCCCTAAGTACCATGTTGATAAAACCTATTACGTCACGACCGATACAGAGATATCACAAACCCTGGTAAAGAAATTCAAAGAAGGAATCATCCTTGATGGAGAATTAACTCTGCCTGGGGATTTGGTTATCTTGGATTCTCATCACGCAGAACTTACGATCCATCAAGGCAAGTTCCATCAAGTGAAGAGAATGTTCCAGCATTTCGGCCTTAAAGTTCTTGAGCTTGACCGCAAAACGTTTGCTTTTCTAGATTCTAGGGGGCTTGCCATCGGCGAACACCGCGAACTAAGAGATGAAGAGATTAGAGCCTTAAAAGCTTTGGTTGAATAACAATTGAACCCGCATCGCGGGTTTTTATATTTTGAGACGCGAAAAACATTGCTTTTAGGCGATAGAAAATTATAATTTTCAACGGATTTTTCTAAGGGACCTTGAGAAAAAACAGTCATTGATAGTGGAGGAAAAACAATGAAAGCCAGCGGATTCAATTATGTGAAGCTCCCAAAAAGAGCAGTCGCCTATTACAAAAACGGTGCCTGGGGTAAGCCTCATTTAACCCGCAAAGCAACGATTGACCTCAGCGAAAGCGCTGGTGTCCTTCAATATGCTCAATCTGTTTTCGAAGGAATGAAGATTTATAGAACCAAGGACAACAGAATCGTTTGTTTCCGTCCTGAACTTAATTTCCTTCGCTTAAATGATTCATGCGAAAGAATGATGATCCCAACCTTAAAGAAAGAAGATTTCTTTGAGTGCCTAAACCTTTTAGCAAAAGCAAACCTTAAATACATTCCTGAATCTTCTGATGGCGGATCCTTATATATCCGTCCGTTCGTTTTTGGTTCATCAGCGGTTTTGGGACTCAAATCATCAGATGAATTTGAGTTCAGAATGTTTGGATCGCCAGTTGGACCATATTTT
Organism: Bacilli bacterium; assembly: GCA_024408335.1. Classification (GTDB taxonomy): domain Bacteria; phylum Bacillota_I; class Bacilli_A; order RFN20; family CAG-826; genus UBA4951. Next base: position 107,743 of record JAKSVB010000001.1, on the reverse strand, counting down.
CAAGGAAAAGCAGAAGGCCTCGCCTTAAGAGTCACTGATTATGATAGAGCCGCTCCACACGGAACAGGCCATATCAAGGCAAGCTTAAATTATGCTATGAGCTTATATCCAGTTAGTGAAGCCCATCGCCTTGGCTTTGCTGAAAACGTATATCTAGATGCTGCAACCAGGACATATATCGAAGAAACTGGTGGAGCTAACATCATATTTGTCGATAAGAATGGCACCGTTGTAACTCCAAAGTCAGAATCAATCCTTCCATCAATCACAAGAAGATCTATCCTTGAGCTATGCGAAAAGGTTCTTGGGATTAAGACCGAGGAAAGAAAAATCAAAGTAGATGAGCTTGGCGATTTCGTTGAATGTGGTTTATGCGGAACTGCTGCAGTCATCTCTCCAGTTGCGTCAATCCTCAATGGCGAAACCAAAATTGAATATAAAGAGAACGGAGCAATCCAAAAGATTCGCAAGGCGTTAACCGATATTCAAAAAGGCGAAGCGGAAGACACACTGAATTGGTTATACGAAATAAAACAATAGAAAGCTGGCTCAATGCCAGTTTTTTTGATATTAAGGTCTCCGAGAATGAAAACATTATAGAATTATCCTGCTGATTTCTCTTATAAGAAGTCTAAAAAAAGACAATTTCGAAATGCTCTATATTTCGCCAAGAATGCTCTTCCTTAGTAGAGAAAAGAAGACTTGTAAAAGTATATAAAATGCCGAAACATACCATATTAAATACTGTTTTCTTTTGAATTACAAAATATACATTAGACTAAAAATATATTGACCTTTTATTAATTGCTCCATACAATAAATCTCGAAGTTTCACAAATGATGATACTTCTATCGACAAAATTAGCAAAAGATTTACTAGGGTTTAATTTTTGTTATCAAATTTAAAGGGGCTACATAATGAAAAAATCGATCCTTCTATTGGGCTTGTTACAAGCCACTGTTTCTACAAATGTTTTTCAAACTGAAATCGCTCGGGCTAACTCTAACCAAGGAATGTCATATAGCGTTTCTGATGATTCTTTTCAACTGATTGATTCTTCCGAAACCGAAACTCAATATTTCTATGACCTTTCTACTGTTTACAATAATTATGAGTATTACTATGGGAACACTTTTGTAAAACTCGATGATCGTGACAATGGGTTTGATAAGAAACCTATCTCTGAATATTACAAATCCTATGTCTATGGCGAAAATAATAATATTTATTTAGACACTTATAGGTTTTGCGCACTTTACAAATGTCCATTTAGGCAATATAAAACTATAGTAGCTAACTCACAGGTCGTTAATAGCTCATACGAGGATATTAGTATTAATATTCAAGATTCAAGTTCTGGAGCAGTTTCCTCATCCATCGAAAGTTCGATTGGAGCGGGTTTTGGCGGTTTCGTTGAAGCTGGTGTAAAAGCTGGCCTCTGCACCGAGTTTGGCATGGAAGTCGGCAGCTCCTTTGGCGCTAGCTTTGTTTTTACCCCTGCTTTCAAAGCCCAAAGCAAAACATTCAATATAAACGTTTATGAAGTTCAAGAATATTTTTTAGTAATAACATATACCCCTGAAGTTATTTTCAAAACGAAGAAGAGCGGGTTTTTGTTTTGGGAAAAACGATGGAAAGAATTTGACTACGTATTATATAGGAAAAGTGTGTATTTATTGAAAACTCCCGCTGAAGTTGTTTTTGAATACACGGTTAGATAAAAGATCAAGGAGAATGTACAATGGTTAAATCTTTATTAACGATTTTAGCGGCTTCTTTAGCGATAGAAACGCCTTTAATAATGCCAAAAGCAAATAGCAGCTCAGCTACGCCTAACATGTCGGTAACCAAAAGGACGTTGACTGCAAGCGAAGCCAAACAAATGGCGCTAAGTTTAGGCTTCTCGTTCAACAACAAAAGTGATTTAAAAAACAATTATGGCCAATACCTCGTTGATGACGGTTCTTATATCACTTCAGATTTCTTTGAAACAAATAAACACTATTCCTATTCTGCATTTACAGGATACATTTTCACAAACAACAACGAAATCGCAGAAACAAAAGTCACTATTGGAAGTTTTGTATCAGAAAGTATTTGCGTTTCTAGTACCGTTGGAGTTTATGAGAAGGTTTCATATGGCGTCGATGTTGAGCTTGCGGAGGAAATTGGAGTTTCAAACACAATCACTCACACAGTCACAATTGATCAGACTTTTTCATTAAGCGGAAAGGCTAATGGCACATACGGACTAATGATGAGATTTTACACCTGTGATAAATTGTATTTAAAGTTTAGCGGCAGTGCGATTTCAGGTGGATTATTAGTTTCTAACAATCCATCAGCAACTTATTCCTACTCATTTGTAAGAAGAGGCGCATAATATCATCTGAATCTATTTATTTATGAAAAGAAAGAACTTGTTATTTGCTATATCTTTGATAAGCGCTTGCTTGGCTTCCTGTCGTTCAGCAAAAGGAAACGAAAAGAAAAACGTTACTTTTGGTGACATGCCACACGCAACAGGCACTGTTTCTATAGGTTTGGGAGAAACTAAGCTAATGCCATTTTCGACAATTGTCTCAAGCGAAATCAAACAAAAAGAGACAAACCTATTGAAAAAAGAAGCTCATCTAAGTCTGGAAGCAAGCTCTGACGCGGATAGTTACTTTACATATGAGTTGTTGTACAACAACGATTTGATTACTGATAAGTTTCAGGATTCGCTTTTAAGCGCCATCAAAATAACGTGTTCTAAAGAATTCGAAGAAGAATTCAGAATTACAAAAGCCTCTATTGAAACCGCAACTTCAATTTACACTTTTGATTTCGAAATTACGCTTGTTTTTAATGATGAATATGTAAATTATCCTCCTTTCGCTCCATCTTATACGGAAGGGTGTTTTAAACAAAACCTAATGAATTGGAACCGTCAAGCGGTTTTCTATAATTATTTAGCGTTAAATTTCGAGTGGTTCTATAACTTAAAAACTGCTTCTATCAGGATTAACGATATTTCTTTTTCTGATAATCTAATTGAATATATCGACGGTGTCTCTTTTTTGAGCATCGATAAAAATATTTCGTGGAACGTCGATATTTATGAAATGATCATGAGAAATTCGTTTGAAAGCGAAGGGTATTCGTTCGAAGAGATCAGAAGCGTAGACTATACATCCGAATGTGGAGAGCAAAAAGGCTTGATTTACAAGATCGAATTCAAAAAAAAGAGAGATTACATGAAGTATACGTCAATATGTGGAGACGTAAATTACGATGTAACAATCAACGGCATGAATTACATTATTAGAGATATGTATTACTTTTAAGTTGCCGATCTTTAAAATGGTTGAGAAATACTTAATGTTTAACGCATATTAACTTATAATAACGTGAATTATACGGAGGTGTAACATGAACAAAGCAAGATTGGAAAAGTTACTCTTTGTCATTTCGTCATCGTTAACAGCGGTTGTTTCTTGTGGCATTTGCCTATACGCAGGTCTCAATTACAAAGAAAAAGACTCAGTATCATTTGAAATCGATCAGGATAACAAAACGTTTTATTTGAAGAAAAAAGTCTCCTTTGAAAAAGGGGATTTCATTAAATATAGTGAGCTAAACTCAAATTTTATTGCCGAAGAAAACATGTTTTGCAGCTTTGATGGCATTTCAGCGACAGGTCTGCAAATAGGTAGTCAATTTAAAAAAGGAGACACGATCGGAAAAAGAGGGTCACAAAATGTCGTTGCTGACGATGATGGAATTGTCTTAAATATTAAAAATTCTCAATCTGAAATAGAAATAGATTGCTATTTGTTTGAAAAATTTACCATTCAAGTCGAATTGACAAGCTATGATTTTTATTCTGGCGATTATAGAAGCAAAGAATTATTTGCAGATTTTGACGGCAATAAAAAAGCTCTATTCTTTGACAGCTACGATTATTCAAAAGTAGAGTATTATGGCCTGTTCTTAGTTAACTATAGATGCCATACTAAAGACCTGATTGTTACTGACCGTTCTTTTAGAGGGGTATTTACAGGCGACGATTACTACAATCATGCCGTCTATACAAAAGACGTTTTTTCAAAAGCTAATGAAAGTCACTCATTCGTCTACAAAGGACCGGAGGAGAAATGGGTGCTGTTTTCTTTGTACTGTAAAGAAATAATTGATTTTTGCGAAATAGTGGATACCAGATTTTTGGATTTTGACCTCTTCTCCGTTGGTGATATTTATGAAGTCGATTAACGAGAATGACCCTGTTATATCCATTAGCCATCTTTCAAAGTTTTTTGGGGGTCGCCCTATATTCAATGACTTAAGTTTTGTTGTTTTTAAAGGGGATTTTTTGACTTTAATCGGCAAATCAGGCACTGGCAAAACAACTCTTTTAAACATCATAGGTCTGCTCGATAAAAACTATAGTGGAAGTGTTACGTTCTTAAAAAATAACGATATAAAAGCAATCAAGAATATGGACGCATTAAGAAAGAAAGAGATTGGTTATTTATTCCAATCCTTCTATCTTTTGGATTATTTAAATGTCAAAGAAAACATCCTATTGCCTTTTAAATATGTTGAAGAAAAGCCGGATATGAATTACTTCACCTCGTTGTGTGACGAACTAGCTATATCAAATATTTTGGAACTAAACTGTAATGTTCTTAGCGGAGGCGAAAAGCAAAGGGTTTCTTTGGCAAGAGCTCTTATAAAAAAGCCGTCCATTTTGATTTGCGATGAACCTACTGGCAATTTGGATAGAGAAAGCAGGGACATCGTTCTATCTTTGCTGATGAAGATTAACGAAAAACACGGCACCACCGTTATAATCGTTACACATGACGACTACATTGCATCTAAGGGTAACAGAAGGTTCATTTTAGAAAAGGGCACAATCAATGAAGCAAGCCATTAAAAAACTGCGGCAGATTTTTTCATATAGAAAGAATTGGTTTATTTTTATCCTTTCTTTCATTGTAATTTTCTCTTCCACTCTTGTGATTGACCTAAAGTATTCAGAAGTACAAGTATACGAAACAATTTCTTCGTACTTCCCTGACAATTTATTGATTGACAGTTCTACCAGGTATTTAGATAAAGAATCCAGCATCAATAGCAAATATAGAAATTGTACTTATTTTGAAGTGCTACAGTTTTCTCAGACCATTAAGAATCCAACGAATCTAGATGTCGATGAGGATGCACGTATAACTATTTTAGGAGTTGACAACAACTTTTTTAATTGCCCCATATTGCCAGATAACAACAAATACGGTTTTAATAAACTCTATTTTTCTGGCGATGTTTCTTATAGCGAAGAGGCTTTTAGAGATAAGGGCATGTTTGCCGTTATTCCTGAGGGCCTAATCAAAAACGATGAGTTTGAGAATTTCAAAATTTGCGGTAAAAGTACCAAAATTATCGGAACATACACAACTGCATTTGAAAGCTCTGAGATGATAATCATCCTTCCAATTACAACATTGCTGGATACTTTTTCTCTTTATCTGCAAACAATATCAGCCTACTTATATATAGATAGATCTTCTACAACAGAAATATCTAATTACGCTTTGTTGTTTTCACTGAACAAAGACAGGATAATAAGCGACACGAACGCTTTTATAAAAAATGCAAACGATACATTATCTTTATTTATTGCCCTGTGTTTTATCGCCAGCGTCTCAATTTGTATACTATGCGTCTTTTCAATCAAAAATAGATATCACGAAATAGGCATTAAGTTAGCAATCGGCGCTAGCAAGATTGACATTCTTTTAGAGCTAATGGTGGAAAACATGATTGTAATATTAACGTCTTCTTTAGGCGCTTTTCTCTTGTCTATATTTTGTTCCGTTGTAATAGAAAGCCTTCAAACAATAAGGATAGGAGTTTACTCGATTAACATTTACATGCCGATTATCGTTTTCTGCCTATCTGTCTACATAATATCTTCTTTCATATTCGTATTCATTACCTCGTTAATTGGCGTAAATTCAAATATCGAAGGAATGCTTAAGGAGGAAAGATAATGAAAAGAACGATAGCATCCATCGCTTCATTTGTTTTGCTAAGCGCAATCTTAATCAGTCTTACCGTTCCAAACGACAACAAAAAACAACGTGCCTATTCCTTGGCCGAAGATGTCGATAAATCAGAAATAATAAGCGTGCCCGAGGGGTACTGTTCCATTTCGAGTTTATCCGCCTTCGATCGCGTTTATTTAGATTCTATAACTCAAACAGTCAATGTGTTGGCCACGACAAATATAGAAAAATGCCAAATATACTATCCTAATTCAGCATATAGAGGCGGAGACATAATCTCGAGCGGTTTCACTTACGGCGGCGTAACATACGATAGCAGGATACGCGTTAATAAATACGCCGATTCAATTATTTATGGCGACTTGCTCGATACAACAACTGTTGAGTGTTCGATTTATGATGCGCCCCTTCCGATTGACGTTTCTACAATTTTACTTAAGGCGTCAATAACTCTAAATGAAATACCTTCAACAGTTTTGTCTAAAGACTATTCAAATGGACTTATCGCTTTAAAAGCTTCTTTGGAAAACAAAGGCGATATTTTTTCTAACCAAATGGTCGCCGTGGAATTGCAGTACAAAACAGTATCGTTTGATGGTGTTTTCGTTAAAAAAGAAGCTGTTTTTGAAGATCAAGCGGGAACGTACATAAAGCAAGTAGTTTATTACATGAAAAACGAGTATTACAAAAAGAACTATATAAAAATCATTAAGTCCATTCCCGGTTACTTTGGCATACAAAGCGATACTAATTTGGTTGGCAAGTTCGTATGTTATTAGTAGCAAAAGATTCGATTGTTGCTATTAGAATTATCTTTATCGGGACGACTATAAAATCATTTTTAGGCCTAAGTTCCTTTCGTCAAATAGAGAAAAAAGTATTTGTCAGGCTAAACTAAAAATTCGCAAAGTTTTTGTATACATTCAAAAAGGCGAAGCGGAAGATACACTGAATTGGTTATACGAAATAAAATAAAAATATCCCTTTCCTGTCTTTGTCCAGCATTAGGGGTATACCTCATTTCGAGCAATGTTTTTGTTAACTTTGAAAACATTGTACAAAAAACCGCAACTGCGGTTTTTTTCATTATCTATCACTAAGCACCATTTCTTTTGCGTACTCAAGTTGTTTCTCAGTTATTGACCCGCCGGAAATGAGATACGCGACTTGTCTGATCTTCTCATCTAGCGACAATTCTTTCATGTGTGCGAATGTTCTATTCCCCTTGACTTCCTTTGTTATCAAGATGTGATGGTTGCTAAGGGAAGCAACCTGAGGCATGTGGGTGATTGATATGACTTGGGTGGAAAGAGAAATTTCGTGAATTTTTCTTGCGACCGCTTGAGCGGATTCGCCACTGATGCCGGTGTCGATTTCATCAAAGATAACGGTAGGGGTTTTGTTTGCTTTGATGAGGATGGTTTTGAAAGCGAGCATGATACGCGAAGCTTCGCCGCCTGATATGATTTTGCCCAAACTCTTAAGGCCTTCGCCAATGTTTGTTTCGATTAAGAAATCGATCGTATCAAGTCCATCTTCTTTGAGAATTGAGTCATTTTGTGCGGGATTTGCAAGGAAATCCACTTTGAAAGTGGCTCTAAGAAGAAGATCTGACATGCAGTTTTGTAATTCTTTTTCTATCTTAGCCGCACTTCTTTTTCTAATGGTTGTGAGTTCTTCGCCTTTGGCAATAACGGCCTTTAGAGCCTCGTCCATTATGGCTTTCTTTTCTGTTAGCTGATCCTCAAAGCTATTATTCTCTCCAAGGGTTTCTGCCAATTCATTTTTGTAGGCGATAAGTTCAGGGATGCTCTTTTTGTATTTGCGTTTTAAATCGTTTAGATCGCTATCTCTTTGTTCAAGCTCGTTAAGTCTTTCTGGATCGTAGTCGATATCTCTAAAGCTCTTTTTAAGGGTGTCGATCATGTCGATGACCTCAAAATACTTTTCATCAAGCGCGTCATGCGTTTCCTGATATTGAGGTTGATATTTGGCAAGGGTTCCAACGATTTTGTTGAGTTCATATAGGCGGTCCATGAAATCTTCATGGGCAATTTCGTTTGCCTCTTGTGAAAGCGAGTAAATCTTATCGTAATTTGTCAAAAGAGAAATTTCAGATGCTATTTCTTCCTCCTCGCCTTCTTTTAAATCTGCGGCTTTGAGTTCCTTGTACTGGAATTCAAAGAAATCCCTATCTTCATCAATCTTCTTTTGCTTCTCGACCAAACTTAAATATTGAGCCTTCTTTTCTTTATATTCACCAAGGAGTTTCGAGTATTCCTTCTTGTAGGAAGATGTTAGTTCGTAAGAGAATCCGTCAATGATTTCGAGGTAGTTTTCTGGGTTAAGAATTTTCTCAAAATCAAATTGGCTATGGATGTCTGCTAAATGCTTTGAAATCTTCAAAAGATCCTGGAGGGTCACTGTGACTCCGTTTACTTTGATAAGACTTCTAGTCTTACTTAGCGTTCTTGCAACGATAATTTCGCCATCGTTATCTGGAATATTCAAAGACGAAAGAATTGCGTTTAAGGCAGGGCTTTTTGTCTCAAAAACACCTTGGATTGAAGCGCTGTCTTCGCCAGAACGAATTAACTCATTTGACGCTCTTGCGCCTAGAAGCAAGGATAGAGAATCAATGACCAAGGATTTACCTGCGCCCGTCTCACCTGTGAGAACAGTAAAACCTTCTCCGAAAGAGACATCGATATTCTCAATGATGGCCAGGTTTTTGATAGATAATTTTTTAAGCATCGACTGATTATAAATCTTTTTCTAAAGTAGAAAAAGAAGTGTTATTTATGGTGACTAAGTTTGTATTCTAAGAATTTGTGATCAAAATCCGTTACAAATCCCGAACGCATAGGCTTATGGAGCTCGATATAACCTACTAATCCAGTAGGTTTGAGGATTTGATATGAGGTCTCGAAAGCGTTGTTACTAAAAGTCTGGTCAGGGACGTCGATTTGGTTAGGAGAACCAAGAATTATCATCTTTGAATTGTTGCCAAGACGTGTTGAGAGCGTATGAAGCTCATCAAGCGTTAAGTTTTGTGCTTCATCTACGATGATGATGGCGTCTGAAAAGGAACGGCCACGAACAAATTCAGGGGCAAGAGGAATGATATCGCTTGGAAGATTATCATAGATCGGCTGTTTTTCATCGATATCCTTAGGTTTCTTTGGAGCGCGATATGGAGACGACTGATCATTTTTGATGTTTTCCATCAAGTGGTTGTAGTTATCAAGAAGCGGTCCTAAATATGGCCCATATTTCTCTTCTTCGGTTCCTTTTAAGTAGCCAAGTCTATGTCCAATCTCTACTGGTTCCCTGACGTAATACACGTTTTTGTATTTACGTTTGCTGCCTTTTGCTCGAACAAGATGTAAAGCGGCGGCTAAAGCAGCAAATGTTTTACCTGTGCCAGCGTCTCCTTTGCAGAAAACAATAGGCATCAAGTTAGGCTCAACATTAATAAGGGTGATTAACTCTTTTTGTTCTTCGTTTTCCCTGAAGTCAAAACCAAATAATTGATAAGATGAAGCGTCCATTAGATAACCTTTCTTAAAAATTTTTCTTAATTTTATCACAACTAGCAAAAGTTTTTTGAAGTTTAGATTTGGTCGAATGTTTATTGACGTTTTACGACTTAAATTTTTCGTTCTAGAATACAAGCTGTAAAAATTTCTATTGAATAAACTATAGAGAAGTGGAAATATTGAATTATCAAATGAAAACAGAAAAATTGCGTTTCAAACTAAACAAAAACGCTATCAGGTTTAGTAAAACAGACGATCTTTTAGCGTTGAGGTACTATGTGGAAAACATAGGTGTTACCGAAATGTTTGACTTCTTTTCTGCTCAAGATATCCTGAATTCCCTTGCTAAAAGCAAGAAGAGATTCGAGGAAGCGCTAGACTTAATTCTAAAGCTACTTTTAAAGGAGGTTAAAACCCAAGCCAAAGAATATATAGTCAACATTCTTGATGAAAGAAGAGAATTCTGCATTAATGCCGCCAAAGTTCTAGAGGTAGTAGAGCCATCGGAAGAGTTTATGTACACGCTTACCTACAAGTACGTGTCTAATCCGTACTCCGACTGCAGGTTCATTAGTATCTTCTTCTATTATGACGGAATCAACAAACAATCCCTTTATAAAGGATTGGTAGATGGCATTGCCAAAGGTTGCAATCTTGATTGGCTGAATATCGACAAAACAACGAGAAACGGGGCGAGTATCAGAAAGATATTTAAACGTTTAATCGGGACTGCTAAAAACCCTGAAGAACTACCGCTTGAAATCTATAGGGTTCTTAAAGACATCAAAAAAGTTGAACCGATCACCAGCTATAGGCAATTTGCCATGCCTAAAGACTATATCGGCCGAAACGAAGAGCAAGAGGAGTTCTATGCCAAATATCAACTAAGCATCATATCTAGAGCGTTTGACTCTCTAAGTAGAGACGATTCTGATGCTAGAGATGATATCGCTAAGGCTTTGATGATTACCAAAAACGGTAAAGCCCACGCACAACAAACCGCATGGCTTTCCAAAAAACTTTTTGAAGCGACATCTAGAAACGAATACATGTTTTTTAGAAGCCTCATGAATGATGATGACGCTTTAGAGTATGTTAACCGATATATTACAAAAAAGAGCTCGTGCTTTAAGACCTTCGCAAAGGCGTATGAAGGTGATCCTGACGCCATTGAGAAGCTTACGCAAAACGAGCTCTTTTTACTTTTCAATCGCCTCTCTAAAAGCAAGCAGAGCGTTATTGCTAAAAAAGCCGAGAACGTATTCGATAAATGCATCCATTACAAGGATGGCAAGAAAGAAATCGCAGCGCTTTTCGACATAGTCATGGAAAACAAAGAATTTGCTGAAAAGTATTCCCAAGACAAGGCGCTTTATGAAAAAACGCTCATTAAGGCATCGCTTCGAAAGAAGTATCTAGAGAAAGTTGCGCCAGGAGTGTCGCACAAAGGAGCGAAGACTTGCAATATCCTGAATCACCTTTTCGTCAAGCTCTGGGATGGATGCGTTTCCGTTTGCCGCGATGACACCATAAAAGGAAAGAACGAGATCTTGACTGAACGGAGGCAGTTCTTGATGTCGCTAGTAAAAGACTGCGGACTCATCCTAGAGGTGATTAATCGAGATAAGGAGGGCAATATTACTCAATATTCGGCAATGACGGTAAGCGAGTCATCAAACTCAAGGCCAACTTTCAAAACCGTCAGTAAACGTAGGGCGTATTTCTATTTTGCGGCCGTTGTTAAATCACTGAACACAGACAAAAGGACGCTAGAGAAAATGAAAGAATTCGATATGGTATTCAAAGCGATACAGGAACCTGATTATTTTTCGAATTGGAGCTGATATAACTTGAAGTAATAGCCTTTTTCCTTCAAAAGAGATTGATGGTTGCCTTGTTCGAGCACTTGCCCATTTTGCAAAACGATGATGTTGTCAGCGTGTTGGATCGTTGAAAGCCTATGCGCGACAACAAGCATAGTTCCAATATTCTTCATCTTTTCTAAAGAAGATTGGATAAGCATCTCGGTCTCCGTGTCGATGTTGGCGGTGGCTTCATCAAGGATGAGTATTTGAGGTTTATGGAGGATTGTTCTAGCGAAAGAAAGGAGTTGTCTTTGGCCGCTTGAGAAGTTAGCGCCTCCTTCAATGACCTCTTCATCATACTTGTTTGGAAGCTTTTCAACGAAAGACGAAGCGTTCACATAGTCGCAAGCTTCCTCAATCTCTTTCTCGTCAAAGGAGTCGTCTCTAAGAGAAACGTTGCTCTTAACCGTTCCAGAGAAAAGAAAAACATCTTGAAGCATTTGTCCAATTGCTTTTCTAAGAGACTTGATTTTGATCTTGTTGATGTCAATTCCGTCAATAAGGATTTGGCCTTTTTGGATTTTGTAGTTTCTAACGATAAGAGAAAGGATGGTGGTCTTGCCAGAGCCTGTTGAGCCAACGAAGGCGACGGTCTCTTTAGGATTAACGACAAACGATACGTCTTTTAAGATCCAGTTATCCTTTTCGTAAGCGAACCAAACGTTCTTGAATTCGATTTTTCCTTCGAACTTTGTTATTTCAACTGCGTCTTCTGCATCGACGACTTCAGGCTTCACATCTAGCAAGTTGAAAAGTCTTTCGCAGGATGTAAGGGCTCTTTGGACTTGGTTGAGTTGGTCAGCAAGGTTTTGGATAGGGTTAAAGAAACGGGAGATGAACATGTAGAAAGCTACAATCTCGCCTGGGTTGAACTGTAACCAGAAACCAACACCAAAGGTTGTCGCTATAGCGCCATAGTAGAGGAGCGACATGAATGGACGGTAAAAAGCAAACGCAATCGTTATTGCATATGCAGACTTCCTCAAGTCTTCATTTTTCTCATCAAATTCAGCCTGTTTTTTCTTTTCTTGGTTGAAAATGTTGATGATTCTCATTCCTTGGAGGTTCTCACTAAGGAATGTGTTGAGGATACTTGTTCTCTTTCTTTCTTCTCTAAAACGTTCTCCGGAAACTTTTGCAAAGAAGAAGGATGAGACTCCAACAATTGCGGCGAAGCCAAGAAGAATCAAAGAAAGTCTCCAGCTCTTGATGATCATAATTATGAAAACGACAATGACCGTCAGCATATCTGTTAAGAAATGCACAAGAACATCGGTGAAAAGATTGGAAACGGAAGCGGTGTAGTTGTTTACTCTAGTGACAAGCGCGCCTACAGGCATTTCGTTGAGTTGGTTTTGGCTCATTCCCTCGATGTGCTTGAAGACTTCCATACGAAGTTTTTCGACTATGTTTTGGCCTGTTTTCTGCAAAAGCATCGCCTCTAAGAAGCGAATGAATTCGCTAAAGACGACAAGAAGGGCGAAGCCAACTGCGATGCCAATGATTATTGATAATGTCGCATTTTGGATATGGTTCTCGTCTAAGGTGTTGACGAACCATTCTTCGAATAAAGGAAGCATCAAATTGCCTACGACGTTCACAAGGACCAAAACAAGGGCTAAAGCGATTCTCCAAACATCACCTTTTGCATAGGAAAGAGTTCTCTTTAAGAGGGTGAAGAATGGAATTCTTTTGTCGCCTTGGAGCAACTTACCAAGTTCTTCGTTATCCATTGTTCTTACCTCCTTCCATTTCTGCTTCTAATTGTTGGAGATAAACCATTCTTTGATACGACTTCGAAGTCTTCATGAGGTTATCGTGGCTGTCGAAAGCTTCCACTTCGCCGTCTTTCAAAACAATGATTCTGTCGAAATGACGAACTGTCGATACGCGTGACGCTATTACGATAGTCGTTTTGCCTTTTCTTTGCTCGTTGATGTTCTTTAGGATCGTCTCTTCTGTTTTAACGTCAACGGCGGAAACGGTATCGTCCATAATCATGATTGGAGAGTTCTTATAATAGGCTCTTGCAAGAGAAATACGTTGCTTTTGACCGCCAGAAAGAGTGACGCCTTTTTCTCCAGAAACCGTTTCATATTTGTTAGGGAAAGCGTCGATATTTGAAGAAATGTCTGCAAAATCAGCAGCATTTTCGATGTCTTTTTGATTTCCGGCACTGGAAGAGAATGAGATATTGTTGGCGATTGTGTCGCTAAACAAGAAGTTGTCTTGTGGAGCGTAAGAGATATTTTCCCTAAGAGATTCAATATCCGCCTTCATCAGATCGACGCCGTCAATAAAGAGGGTACCTTCTTTGAAGTTGTATAAACGGAGTAAGGCAGTGGCAAGGCTCGTCTTTCCAGAACCGATTTTTCCAACGACGCCAATGAGTTCTCCTGGCTTGATCGTCAAGGAGACATTCTTTAAGACGTTCTCTGTCTCGCTCTCGTATTTGAATGAGAAATCTTTGAAAGTGATTTCGCCCTTAACGTCGCTAAGTTTAGTGGCGTTTTCAGGTGATTTGACGTCTTCTGGAACGTCTAAGAATCTTGTGATACGTTTCAAAGAAGTCTTTGCCCTGCTCTTCATGGTTATGATTTGCCCTGCGGCGATCATTGGCCAAACAAGCAAATCGAAATACGCAAGGAATTCCATGAGTTGGCCAACTGTAATATCAACTACGTGGCCAAAAATATTGATGCCGTTTCCGTTATAGGCTTGGAATATGAAAAAGCCGCCAAAGCCAAGAACAAGGGCGATCGTCGCGTTGATGATAATGTGAATCATGACATCAAAGAAGACTTCGATCTTAGCGAAGTTGTAATTGACGTCTTTGTTTTTCCTAACGATTTTCGCAAAGGAATGGATTTCGTTTGTTTCTTTTACGAAGGCCTTGATGACTCTAACTCCAGAGAAGCTTTCTTCGGTGAAGCCATACAAATCATCATATGCTTTTTGTCTTTCTTCCCATTTTTTGCCCATAAGCTTCTCGACCAAGAAACCCCAAATGCCAATTAAGATGATTGGAATAGCGGCAACAAGCGTTAAAGCATAGTCGACCATGATCATTCTTATGAGAACGATAAGAGATAAGAAAACAGCATCAACAAGCATGACCGTTCCCCAACCGAAATACTCTTCAATCGTTTCGATGTCGGTGGTGAACCAACTCATGATGGTTCCGGTTTTGTTTTCGTGATAAAAGGAATTCGAGAGTCTTAATGACTTTTGGAACATATCTCCCCTAAGGCCAGCGGCTATCTTTTTCGAAGCGTACATGATACAAAGTCTCCAACCGACTCTACCAAGCACGATAACGAGTGCACACAAAAGAACCTTCCATAAGATTTCCCATAAGGCTGGGGTAGTCATTCCGTCTATGTTATCAACGATGTCTTTCAGAAATTTTGGAACTTCTGTTTCAACAATATCAACAACCACAAGAGCAACAACACCAAGGATTAAGAAGAAGGAAAGTTGCTTGTAATATTTTTTGAGATACTTGCCTAGTAAAATAACTCGCTCCATTTCTGCTCCGCCCTGAAGCGTAGCCCTAATATGATGCTCTCATAATTCATCTTTATAAAGATGTTTCATTTGTAACCCTTAAAAAGTGTGTCATTTTTTGTGACTTTGATGGTCATATTTTTGTACTGGCCAGATAATTAGCAAATTTTTCTCAAAAATCTTTCATCATTTGATGAAGAAGGAAGTGGTTTCTACTATAATTATGAAGTTGGTTACAACCACATTTGTTATGTTTTGGAGGTCATACAATGTTGGAAAACGCAATTCTCTTCTCACTCAGCGCAAATCAAGACTTAGCTGAATCTATTGCAAGCAGGCTTGGAGTTAAGCTTGGAGAAAGAAGCATTAAGAGCTTCCCTTCCGGGGAAACCATGGTCGAGCCTATCGACACAGTCAGAGGAAAAGATGTCTTCATCATCCAATCCACCTGCCCACCAGTTAACGAAAATCTTATGGAAGTTTTGATCTTCGTTGACGCCTTAAGAAGAGCATCTGCTCACGAAATTAATCTCGTCGTTCCTTATTTCGGATACGCAAGACAAGATAGAAAGGCAAAACCACGTCAGCCAATCACTGCCGCGCTTGTTGCTCACCTTCTCACCACCGCAGGTGTTGATCGTGTTGTCACAGTCAATTTACATGCAGCCCAAGAACAAGGTTTCTTCTCATGCTTAGTTGACGACTTAACGGCAGTCCCACTCCTTGGTACAACATTCCTTAGCGAACCAGGTCTCGACCTTTCAAACGCAGTCGTCGTTTCACCAGACCATGGCGGTGTCAACCGTGCTCGTGACCTTGCTGAAATCTTAGATACTCCTATCGCGATTATCGATAAGAGAAGAAACAGCAAACTCGAACCAGAAGTCATGAACATCATCGGTGACATTAAAGGTAAGGATTGTATCCTTATCGATGACATGATGGATACTGCTAGAAGTGCTGTTGCAGGCGCAAAAGCATTAAGAGCAAACGGCGCTAAGAGCGTTCGCATGATGGTTGTCCACGCTGTCCTTAGCGATCCATGCTATCAATTACTCAGCGAAGAAAAGCCATTTGATAGCATCATCATCACAGACTCTATTCCACTCCAACAAAAGTTCGTTGATTTGGGCATCTTCAAAGTTGTCTCATTAGCAGATGTTCTTGCTGAAGCCATCAACCGTGTTGTTAACGACGCCCCTCTCAGTGGTGTTTATGGTCCTATCGGCACCAAAGGCGCTGCAAATCGCTAATTATTTATAAGGATTAAGAACAATGAATTACGAACAATATATTCGCGTTATTGAAGGGTTCCCAACCAAAGAGATCTCTTTCAAGGACATCTCTCCATTACTCAACAACCCTGAAGCATACAAAGCAGCCGTTAAAGAAATGGCTGAAATCGTTAAAGGCTGGGGCGCTGATGCTCTCATCGGCCCTGAGTCACGTGGCTTTGTCATCGGTGCACCAGTCGCTATCGAAGCAGGACTCGGATTCATCATGGCTCGTAAGGCTGGCAAGCTTCCAGGACTCTGTATCTCCAAGACTTTCACTCTTGAATACGCAACAGCAACTCTTGAGCTTCCTCAATTCGCCATCAAGCCAGGAATGAAATACGTCCTTATTGATGATTTAATGGCAACAGGCGGAACTCTTGCAGCCATTAAAGAGATGATTGAAGAATGTGGAGCCTCAGTAGCAGGTATTGTAACTCTTATCGAACTTACAGATCTCAATGGCAAGGAACTCATCAAAGGCGTTCCTTATCAATCGCTCGTTAAGTATCCTCACTAGTTTTTTGTCGAAATATTAAAATATTTCTTTAATTTTTTGGCCAGTTCATTTATATTCTTTGACAGGAAAGAAACTTTATGAAAAGCCGAATGAAATCTCCAATCCATTTATATGAAGAAGTAATTCGTTTTTGTTCTTTTGTTTCTCTCGTTGAAGTTTCGTTATTTAATCATTAAGAGGTTTAGGTTTCTAAGCCTCTTTTTTCAAAACAACGTAACGTCAAGTCTTCTATAAGAAAGGAGTAAAACTATGGAAGAAAAAAAATCCAACGGAATGCTCATCGATGTTGATGGCTTCCCAAAGAGTAAGGGACACGCTGTTATTCTTGCAATCCAACACATTCTCGCAATGTTTGTTGCATGTATCACTGTTCCTATGATGGTCTTTGGCGGTTACGAAACTGCCAGCGGACAAAGCCTCGCTCAACTTCTCATCGCTCCAACCATTGTTAGCGCTGGTGTTGGCACTTTGTTCTACCTCTTCATGACCAAGTTCAAATCACCAATGTTCTTGGCTTCAAGCTTCGCTTACATTGCACCAATGGGCGCAGCTATCGGTATTGGTGTCACTGACACACAAACCTTACCAAACCTCTGGCTCTTACCAATCGGTATGGCAATGGTTGGTGCTGTTTACTGCATCATTGCTCTCTTAATCAAGCTCTTCGGAACCAAATGGCTCTCCAAACTTCTCCCACCAGTTGTCATTGGACCAGTCATCATGGTTATCGGTCTTGGCCTTGCAGCTAGCGCTATCGGCAACCTCAACGGTACCTACGCAACTGGCTACAACCTCCTCAAGATCCTTTGCGGTCTTATCGCTATGTGTGTCACCGCTATCTGCGCCCACTATGGCAAAAAGACAATCAGTTTAATCCCATTCGTTATCGGTATGGGCGCTGGTTACGTTGCTGCAGCTATCTTCACCTTCATCGGTATGGCAGCTCACAACGCTTACATGCAAATCATCGACTTCAGCCCACTCGTCAACAACTTCGTTGATGCTTCAGGCAACTTCCGTG
The DNA here is from genome assembly GCA_024408335.1 of Bacilli bacterium. GTDB lineage: Bacteria > Bacillota_I > Bacilli_A > RFN20 > CAG-826 > UBA4951. The sequence continues at coordinate 89,963 of JAKSVB010000001.1, read as the reverse complement.
GATTCCAAGCATTCCTTGACTATCCAAAATTCTTATTCTTACAAGCTGAAAACAGCCAACCTCTCTCATGGGCAGGCGTTGCTCAAGCTGCTGCTCTCTTCATCCCAGTTTCACTCGTTACTGTTTGTGAACACCTTGGTGACCACGAGAACATGTCAGGCGTCATCCAAAAGAACCTCATCGAAGAACCAGGCCTCAGCCGCACCCTTATCGGTGACGGTGTCGCAACTGCTCTCTCAGGCGGTCTCTGTGGCGCTGCAAACACCACTTATGGCGAAAACGTCGCAGTCGTTGGCGTTACCAAAGTTGCATCAACCAAAGTCATCGCTCTTGCATGTGCATTCGCAATCGCTCTTGGCTTCATCAGCCCTCTCATGGCTCTTACACAAACCATCCCAGCTTGCGTCACTGGTGGCGTTAGCTTAATCCTTTACGGCTTCATCGCTAGCTCAGGTGTCAAGATGATCACCGTCAACAAAATTGACATGGGCAAAACCAAGAACATGTTCGTCGCTTCAACCATCCTCGTTGCTGGTATCGGCGGCCTCTCAATCGACTTCGCTATCGGTTCAGTCGGTATGTCAATCAGCGCAACCGCAGTTGCTATGATCCTTGGTATCTGCATGAACCTCATCCTTAAAGACAAACCAGAAGAAGCTCCAAAAGCTCCAAAAGCTGAATAACAATTAGGAGATTCCTTATGAAAGAATATCCAAACGTTACAGTTCTCAAGCATCCAGTTTTAACTCATAAGATTGCCATCCTTAGAGACAAAAACACTCCAACAAGCGAGTTCCGTACAATCGTTAAAGAAATCGCTATGATGGAGGGTTATGAAGCTCTTAAGGACGTCATGACAAAAGACGTTGAGATCGAAACTCCAATCGAAAAGACTGTTCAACAAATGATCGAAGGCAAGAAGCTTTGCTTCGTTCCAATCCTTCGTGCAGGTCTTGGCATGGTTGATGGCTTCAACGCCCTCATCCCAACCGCTAAGGTCGGACACATTGGTTTATACCGTGATGAAACCACTCATGAACCTCATGAATATTACTGCAAACTTCCTGAGGGTCTTGAGGATATGGACATTTACCTTCTCGATCCAATGCTTGCAACCGGTGGTTCAGGCATTGACGCAGTCAAGATGCTTAAGAAACACGGCGCTAAAAAGCTCCACTTCGTTTGCATCATCGCTGCACCAGAAGGTGTCGAAGCATTTATCAAAGAATGCCCAGACGTTCCAGTTATCATTGGTTCTCTTGATAGACAACTCAATGAAAACGCCTACATCTGCCCAGGTTTAGGCGATGCTGGAGATAGAATCTTCGGTACATACAAATATTAATCAAATAGATTAATTAACATTAGCAGAGGTCATGAAAGTGACCTCTGTTTTTGTTATGCGGACCGCCAGGTCCTAGTGCTTATCTGTTTTATTTTGCAAAGATGCAAATCACAAAATTGAATTTTGACCATAATGAGATGCAAAAAATCAATCCCAAATCCTTTTGATCAAATACATACAGTGTATATCAAACATTAGAATGTCCATTATAATAATCACAGTTATACAGAATATAACAAAAACAGAATAGAGATAGCTGATACGCTTTGGAAACTGATTGGGTATTGCACAAACAGTGTTGAAGAAGCCGGTTCTAGATTTATCGCTGCATACATTTATTAAAAGGGGCAACCATGAAAAATAGAAATACGCTCACATTGTTAATGACAATTTTTGTCACATTGAGTCTTGCATCATGCTTCGGTAAAACATCAAGGTTTGACGCTCTTCAGGAAAATGTTATTTGGGAGGATAGTGAAGGACTATTTAGCATTGTCGTTCAAGGAAGGCATAGCTCCCTTGGAGTCACAACCATTTCAGTTAGTGGAGAGAAGACCAAAACGCTAGTATATTTTGACGCTGTTTACGGTTTTCTTAATTTCACTAATGCCGACGGTGAAAAGGTTCTTCTATCAAAATATCAAGCTGAAAATGGCTCGATAGCGTTAAAGGATCTCAAAAATGGTAATAGAACAGGCAATAACTTATATGACAGGAATGACGTTGTTTTGAGGGCAAGGCCGTTAAAAGATGAAGAAGCCGATGCCAAATTCTTTACTTTTGGAATTTGGGAAAACATAGAAAAGTCTTTCAGCATTTCAGTTCTTGAAACGGGCTACTATCGTGATGTGTTAGCATCATCAAAGAAATGCTCAATAAAAGGCGAAGAAATGGATTTCAACTTTCTTGGTGAGAAGTGCTTCTCCATAACCTTCGGAGACTCAATGTATGCTTATGGTTCATACATGTCTTATTTGAACGGAGATTTTGAGCTAGCCATAGAAGAAGGTATTGGAAAAGAATACCTTGGCAGGTCATTGTATTTGAAGTGTAGGCAATAAAAAGGCTTTTATCAGTTAAAAAGTTGTTTTCGAATTGATCAGTTACTCTTCCTTGAGTTCTTTGCCCCAGGCTTTGACCTCGTCTTCTGTTGGGATGAAGACGTAAGGGACATTACGACCGATACCATTGTAGTCGAGGCCGTAACCCACTAAGAATTTGTTTGAATCAAGGACATGACCACAGTAATCGACTTGAACCGGTGTCTGACGGTTAAGAGGTTTGTCGAAGAGAGCTGTCACGATGACCTTTTTAGCGTGTTTCGTATTCTTGATATGATCAACAAGCCATTCCATTGAATAACCTGTATCGACAATATCTTCAATGATGATGACGGTTCTATCTTCAAGGTCTTTGCCACAATCTTTTAGAAGATGAATAACTCCGTCGGTTGATGTTCCTTCATAAGAGGCGATTTGGATGTAGTCGATAAATATGTTTCTTTTGATGTTTCTGATGAGATCGGCAGCAAAATTCATTGCGCCTCTCATAACTACTAAAGCGACAGGAATTTTCTTCTCATCCTTTAAAGCCAAAGTTAAATCATCACCTAACTTTTTGGTGATTTGAGCAATTTGCTCTTCTGATAGCACTAATTCTTTCATGTAATAAGTGTCTTACAAAAGTAATGTTTTTAAAAGCAAATTAGTTAATTGAGAGTTCTTTTAACATTGAAGATGTTTGTTCTTCTTTGTTAACGAACTTGACCTTAGCCATTTTGCAGACTCTGATTGCAGCGTGCTTGCCGCTAAAGAGTGCAACTGGAAGTCCTCCAGGAGGCATGATCCATTGGCCTGCGATAACGAAGTTCTTTAGGCCTTTGATGAGACCTGGACGCATAAGGCCTTTTGTATCTTTGGTTGTGACAAATGACATATAAGCGCCTTGGTATGCGTTGGTGTATCTCTCGTAGGTGAGAGGGGTAGTGATATCAATTAATTCAAGTTCATCTTTTTTGAGGCCAAGATCTTTGAGCATCATTTGAGTGAACTTGTCTGCAAAAGCCTGTTTCTCTTTGAGGTATTCCTCACGTGGAAGTGACTTTAAGTAGTTATAGACGTCTTCGTTGCTTGGGAGAAGGACTGTTAAAAGTGTTTCTCCGTCCTTTGAAGGGAGAGACTTATCGAATGTGAAGTTTCTGATGGCGTAATGGTCGTGGTGTTGGCCATGCCAATCAAATGGCTCACAAAGGAAGTCCATCATTCTTGGATAATCGGTCATATTACGGGTAGTGCGGTAAGCAAGCATTACGCTTGAACGAACTGGGTTGGCCGCTTTATCTCTGAATTGTCTTTCGAAATCTTTGTCGTGGTATTTGCCATCAAGAAGTCCATAAAGGGTATGGTGGATGTCACTTGATGCAATAACGTAATCGGCGTTGATAGTGGTGCCGTCTTCAAGAGTGATTCCGTTAGCGACGTTTTTCTCGATGTTGACCTGTTTGACAGGTTTGTTGAGGAAAAGTTTGCCGCCTAAGCGTTTGAACTTCTCAACAATTCTCATGACCATTGGAAGTGATCCGCCTTCAACAATGCCTGCATCGCCTTTTGTGAAGGTTTGGCAAACATACATGAATGAGTGAATGTTGTATTCAGGTTCAACGAAACGTTGGAAGATGCCTCTTAAGTCGGGATTCTTAAAACGTTTTGCGTATTCAACGACTGAGACATGCTTGTATTTGACGAATGGAAGGACCATTGGTAAAAGCGACATGCCAAACATCGTGATTTCCAATGGGTTCATGTGGTCAAGAGGCTTACGTACTGGGATGTGGGTGTGTTGGTAAGCTTTGATGGTTCTGATGAAGCCATTGATGGCTTTTTTGTCTTCTGGGAAGAAGGTGTGGAATTCTTCTTTTAATTTGTCGATGTCACTCCAGAAAGTGAAGAAGCGGCCATCGCTGATTTGGAACTTAGTCAAATATTCGGTTGGGAAAACGGTTGGGTTTCCTTCGAAGATACCAATATGCTCCCAAAGAGGGTAAAGCTCGCTTGATGGTTCGGTGCCGACTATCCAGTGGGCGCATCCATCAATGTATTGACCTTTTCTGGTCCATCCTGTGCATTCTCCGCCAGGAATGTAATGTTTTTCGTAAATTTCTACGTCGAAGCCGTTATCGAGGCAGTAGATGCCAGCAGTAAGCCCTGAGATGCCAGCGCCGACGATAACAACCTTAGGTTTGTTAGTATTCATATTTTTCACCGTGAACATTATTACAAAAACAGATACTAAACACAACTAGTAATTGAAACTAGATGAACAATTAAATATGCTCATACCGATAAGAATGCTATTATTGTCTTAGTTTAGGAGGTCCTTATGAAAAGAATAGCAGACGAGATGATTTTCATTTTAAGCGAGTATGCCTCCAAGCATCCCGACACCATCCATTCGTTTGATGATTTAACTCCATACATCGCTAAGCACCCTGAAATTTTTGGGGATCCAGATGAAGAAGACACGCCATCGTATCAAGAATTCCTTAAAGGCGAATCAACTGTGGACTTGAATGTTGCTAGGGCCTGCTTCGAAAAAGCGTTAGAACTAGATCCTTTAAATTTTGATGCGAAAGGCGAACTTATCGCTTTGACGGCGACCGATGCACGCGACTATGCCGCTAAGGGTTTAGAAGAACAAACAAAAGGTCTCTCATTCTTCATGAATAGCCCTGAATACAAAGGAATGGTTGGTCATTTCTTTGACAAAACAGTCACCGCCTCTTTTTTGAGATTTACTAAATCGCTTATGCACCAGTTCTTCGCTGGAGAAGAATACGATATCGCAGTGTCTTTAGGAAAAGAAATGCTAAGCCTTGATGTCAAAGACCATTACAAGGCCCGCCACCTTCTTTTCAAATCCCTAATTGGTTTGGGAGATGACGCTCAAACTGAAGACTTCATTAAAAAATACCACTACGAAAAAGATGCCTATTATTATGGCAACTTAGCTCTTCACTATGTGAAACAAGGCAAAGACGAAGAGGCTTACGAACTAATCACTAATGAGCTTAAGAACGCAAACATGTATATCGCTGATTGCCTTCTTTATGGAAATGATTTTGAACTAAGAATAGAATCAGAAAAACCTATCGACTCATTCATGGACCAGATTGCCTATGCTGGAGGAACTAGAGAAGCTCTCAATTATACAGATGAACCTCTTCCTTTTGATGGAACGATCCTCCAGGATTTCCAGGACAAATATCTCATGAAGCTTCTTAAGAAGAAAAATCTCGGATATGGCGCTACAGTGCTTTTAGGGACTCTTGCAGAACTTAGCATAGTTAAAAAGATGCAAGTCGTATCGGCCTCGCTCCTTAAGTCGATTCTTGATGGGGAAAACGAACCATATCAAGATACATCGATGTACGGCGCTGTAAGCGATAGCGATGCCATTTTAAATGAAATGCCTAGCCTAATATTAGAGGGGCTTGCAATAAAAGAGGGTGAAGATTATCTCCTCACCCATGATGCATATTCGGTTTTTATGGCTCTATGCAGAATGACTGCCTTAGAAGAAGCCTCTAAAGCTTAGCGAACTTCAAATATAATTCGTAGATTTTGTTTTCACCAACGCTTCCAAGAACGTAAACTTCGTTTTCCGCGACTTCATAATCCATTTTGATGACGTCGTTTTCCAAAGCTTCTGTGTGGAAGGCGATACGGAATTCTTCGAGTTGCCTTTCTTTTAGCCAAGCGCTTCCAAGAAGGTCGTATGCCCAATCAACGTAAACGGTGTTGTTCATGTGATTGTTGGAATCAAGATCAGTGAACATGACTTGTCTTTCATGGCTCTTGGTTGTAGGCATGCTGATCATCTTTGTCTCGATGGTCATGGTTTTCTCACATTCTGGATGAGGTTCAAGGATGACGCCGCACTCTTTTGGAAGGAGAGGCTTTCTTGTTTTGTGGTCAATGATTGCCCAAATGGTATCGCATTCAAGGAGAAGCTCCCCACCTACGGAAACCGATGTGAAACGAGGATAGAAGAATAGTTTGTTCTTTTCTGGGAAGGTGGTGACTTCAATTGTCTCATCGTGATCAGGCATGCGTTTGATCTTGCCTGCGATTCTTGAAATGACCCAACGGTATCCTCTGTCAAAAACTTTGTCTTTGCCAAAGCCGAGTCTTTCACTGTCGTCTCCTGCAGCATCTTGCATAGCTCTAAGCAAGGCGCTGAATTTCATATGTCCAGTTACATCTTGGAACCAATTAATTACTCTAAATTCTTTTTTCATAATGCCTAAATAATACGCTTTTTCGTGTTTTTTTGTAGTTGAGAGTGCGCAGAAATAACATATTTTTGTGTTTTAAATGGTTTTTCTTGTAACGGTTTAAGTGATAGGATAAAAGCGTGAAAAAGTATCCAAACAATTTTGCAATCTTTACTCCCGACATTCTCTCTAGGGGAAGAGACTACTTTAAACGCGGATTCGTAAGCATAATCTCCGAAAGTGAAAACGAAGTTGTTGCAGAAGTTAAAGGCTCCCAAAATAACGTATACAAAGTAGTGCTCAAATTTGATGAGAATCATAACCTCATCGATTCAGATTGCTCTTGCCCATATCTCCGTCCATGCAAACACAAAGCCGCCGTTCTTTTTGCGATCAATAGCAAAGAAATCGAGGCCATCAGATCGGATGTCGTAAAGATCGAAAGCGATAAATCGGCATATACGACATCAGTCATCAAAGCGGCTTACTCAAGACGCTCCGTCGATTTGCTTCGCAAAGCAAAAGATCTCATTATTGAATCTAGATACCGTTTGGCTCCAGAAAAGATATTCGACTTAACCGTTTCCTTAATTAGAACGATGTATGGCGCATATTATTACGGAGCAGGGCAAGATGTAATAAAAAGATGTTTGGTTGATTTGCTCGATAATCTTAATTACGGATATGAGGATTTGCTCTCTCTTTTTGAAACCTGCTTTGAGGAAAACGACGCCTTTAACAATTACTCGCAAGGCCAATTCTTGGAAACCCTCCTTCGACTAGAGAAATGCTCGCTTGCCGCTCAAGAAGCTTTTGTTGCAAGTTATTTCAAAAACGAGAAACACGCTTTAGGAGTTCTTTCTTCTGCCTCGTTTGAGTCGCCAAAGAATGACTTCCAAGTATTCCCTCCATTCGCCGTAATCCTTTTGGAAGCGGCTCCTTTTGGAACGTATCCAGCTTTCTATAGCAGAGCTCTCCAAGAGGCTTTGAATACCGCTGATATTGGTTCGATCAAGAAGCTAGTGAAGCATCTAAATAAGACACATAACCAAAGCTACATTCCAGAGTCGACATACGAATACCTTGCAAATCGCGGATATTTTGAAGATCTTGAGACGATTTTGCTCGATTCTCTATATGAATATGACAGTGATTTTGAGTCATATGTCCGTCTAAGAAAATATCTCTCTCCAGAAAGATTCAAGGAGCTTGCTCCTAGGATTTCTGATTTGATCACAAATAAGAAATTCCTTAACGCCGTCCTTCTTAGAGATGGCGCTATGTTTCCAATGCATCTTCGCTCGTTCTCTGTCAAAAAGCTTACGTCTAAGGAAATCTTTTTCTGCAAAGAGGATCTTGACGAGTCAGTTAAAGCAGAAGTCGTATTGCTTCTTAGAAAAAGGCTTACTGATTGCAAGGCTAAAGGAAAGGAATCCACGATGGACCTTTTCTACGCCCTATTGTTCTTGGATTATGTGAATGATTTTTATCTTTCTGCAGCGATGTTTGAGCCATTTATCCTTAATGCGATAAGTAGCGACACAACATTGAGAGCGATTTGGCTAGGTATCGTTTCGCGACACGATTTATGGAAGAAAGCAGGGATAATCCCTTACGAGGTGAATTATGTTTCTAACTAAAGCAGGTTCAATCGGCAAGGCTTTATGTGCCTCTTATCTCGAAAGCGCAACCGTAAGGGTCATTTTTGAGTCGCTTAAAAAAGGAGAATACGTCATCTCATATTACTTTGATTCATCTAACGAGTTTTTGGTGTACGAAGCCTTCTCAAAAGAAACAGATCCAAGAAAGGCTAAGTATATTTACCTCGAAGTAAGAGGTGATGGAAAACCTAACGAAAGAAGAGGCAAATTAAGTGCTTTAGAAGGATTAAACGCAGAACAAAAAGCTCTCTATGCCTTCCTTTACGAGAAAGAGAACGCTTCATCTAAAGATGAACTCAAAAACCTCAACGAGATATATAAACCAGTCTTCGAAGATCTTAAAAACATTCTTCCTCTCTCTGACGCTCAAGTCGAAAAAAGAAACAAGATGCGTAAAACTTTCTTGAACTATATCGAAGTGGAGGAAGTTGTTCCAGAAGGAAAAGACGACCCTATCATCGTCGGCAAGATGCGTGCTGTCGTATCTCTTTTCCAAACGATTAGGGACAACGAATTCGATATGGCAATCACCCTCATCGATGAAGATGGCAAAGCTTATAAAATCGATAATCTTAGTTCTTTCCTTAACGCTTTCATAAACGAAGAGCCATATAGGCTAAAGAAGCACCAAATCCGTATCAACGAGAACTCTTTTGATCCTATCAGTTTATCGGTCATCAAGTATGTTGCAGGTCTTTCTGGCCTCACAACATCGTTAGTTAGGAACTCTTTGAACGTTACTCAAGTTGCTAAGCTTCTCACCATTTTAAGTGGCCAATCTGTCATGTTTGGTAGCGACAAGTATTATGTCGATTCCGAAATCCATCCTGCAGGATATAAAGTTCTCCCTAGCGAAGAACTCGAATTCGTACCTCCTTTAAGTGCTGTTTCATCTTTTAGAAGTCACAGCAATTCGGAATACATTCTCATTCTCGATCCAAAAAACAAAGTCGTGGAAGTCTATAAGTTTGCAAACCCTGCCATGGGCAAAGTTTTCAATTTCTTCATGAACAATCCAGATGTGGACTTTGACGCTATAAAAGACATCATTTTCGAGAAGATTCCTTTGGAAATGTCTCTAAACGCATTGACTCCAAAAGAAGAAAACAATCTTCATATCGCCATTTATGTGGATATGAATGAAGAAGGACATATCACTTTCAAAACCATCTATATGGTGTTTGGAGAAGTAAAGAGCAGAAACGATATCGAGGATAACTATTATTACAAAGCTACCCTTGCGAAATACGATAGAGAGCTAGCGAAAGTTGGAGCTTTCGAAAACGGAGTCATCAAAGAGCAAGAAAAGATTCTCTCGTTCCTTCAAAAGGACCTTACTGACTTAAAAGAAGTTGCAGACGTCATGCTTTCTGATCAGCTTTCAAATGCAAAAGTAAGAAGACCAGAAGGATTATCGATCGCTATCAAAAACGAGATAGATTGGCTCTCTCTTTCCATTAACTCAAAGGAATTCAGCGCTCAAGAAGTAAGCGAGATTTTAGACTCATACAGAAAGAAAAAGAAGTTTGTTCTCCTTCGTGGAGACTACATTCTTCTTAAAGAAGAAGACCTTCAAGTTGCCTTAGAGATCAAGCAAAGCACAAAGATGAATGGATCTTTGAAGAGCGACTCAAGACCTATCTATGAGGCTTTCAAACTTATGGCTTTAGGAGAAGAAGGTGCAAACGTTGAATTTAATGATTTCGTTAGGGGAATCATTAACGACATCTCTAGCTTCAAAGACGCCAAGATTAAGCTACCAAAAGAAGTTAAACGCATAGTTAGGCCTTATCAAGAAGCGGGCATCAAATGGCTTTCCGTCCTTCACAAATATCATTTAGGTGGCATCCTTGCCGATGACATGGGTTTAGGAAAGACTCTTGAGACCATCTCATTCCTTTCCGGAATCAAAGAGAACAAACCGTGTTTGATAGTTGCTCCAAAGTCAGTTATTTATAACTGGCAAAGCGAATTCTTGAAATGGTCTCCTGACTCAATAGTCAAAGTCATTGATGGAAGCAAAGACGAAAGAGTAAGAGCGATCTCCGGAATCAAAAACGATGAAAAGTCTTTCTATATCACTTCCTACGATTCTCTTAGAAACGATTTCGTCAATTACAAAAACGTATTCTTCGAAGTCATAGTCACTGACGAAGCCCAATACATCAAAAACGGAATGGCTCTTAAGTCACAGGCCGTTAGAGAGATAAACGCTGTATCAAGATTCGCCCTTACAGGCACCCCAATTGAGAATTCCATGGCGGATTTGTGGGCAATTTTCGATTTCTTGATGCCTGGATACCTTGATTCTTTCAGCATGTTCAAGCAGCGTTACATCATCGCTGGAGACCAAGTAAAAGCAAGAGCCTCTTTAGCAAGAAAGATAACGCCTTTCCTTCTTAGAAGAACCAAATCAGAAGTTCTTAGGGATTTACCAAAGAAGACGGTTGATATAACAACGATCACCATGAATGACGAAGCTAGACGTTATTACGACGCTTGCCTTGCCGATGTGAAGATCAAAATCAAAGAAAAAGAGGAAAGCATTCTTAAGGGAGATCGCTATTCCGGAAGAGAGGTTTTCAGCGTATTGCCTCTTCTTACGAAACTCCGTGAAGTCTGCGTCGACCCATCCTGTTTCATTGATGGCTTTAGCGAGGAGTCCGCGAAGATAAGCTACGCTTTATCCTTCATTTTGGCCGCTATAGAAGCAGGACATAAAATCCTTGTCTTCTCATCGTTTACAAAGGTTTTGGATCATCTTTCGTTCCTCCTTATGCAAAACGAAACCAAGAGCTATTACATCTTTGGCGGTACTCCTGCTAGTGAGCGTATCTCCATGGCTGAAGACTTCAATAACAGCGATGATGTAAGTGTCATGCTCGTCTCTCTAAAAGCAGGCGGAACTGGTCTTAATCTCCATGGTGCCGACATCGTTCTTCACCTTGACCCATGGTGGAATGTCGCAGCCGAAGAACAAGCTACTGACCGTGCGTATAGAATCGGTCAAAAGAGGCCTGTTTCCGTCGTTAAACTTATTTGCCACGACTCAATTGAAGAGAAAGTCGTTAAGCTTCAAGAATCTAAGAAAGAACTCTACGATCAAATCATCAAAAGCGGTGATGAGGCTATCAGCAAACTCAATTTCGAAGATATCAAATTCCTCCTTGGCTAACGTGCGCATATTCATTACGCATGCCCGCTATGCTAGAATATATTAGTCTCAAAATTTGAGACTAATTTTCAGATGGCAAACAAAGGCGAATTTGAGCTTAACGCTCCAAAAAAGAAAAAAGCAAAAACCAGCAAAAGAAGTGCTCTTCTTTCACTTTTGCTCGTTCTTTTCCTTACGACAATCTCCCTTTTTATGTCTTTCTACTCAGCTGGTGAAGGAGATTTGGTCAAAGGTGTTTTGACGATTTCTGACGCTCTTGCCAATGCTGATCCATTTTGGCTCGTCTTCATTGCGGGCCTCATGGTCTTAAGCTATTTCATCGAAGCCCTCATCATTTACGTCTTCTGCCGTCTTTATACGAGAAAATACTATTACCACCAAGGTCTTGCTAACTCCATGATTGGCGCTTTCTATAACAACGTCACTCCTGGTGCAAGCGGTGGTCAGGTCATGCAAGTCTACACCATGAAGAAGCAAGGCATTCAAGTTTCAAACGCAGCCTCAATCATGGTCATGTGGTTCATTCTTTATCAAATCGCCCTCATCACTTTTGACGTCTTCGCAATCATTTTTGAGTGGAACGACATCATGAGCATCAAGTCATTCAGAGTTGGCGATTTTGAACTTTTCGGATGGGATGGAACTATTACGATGATGCCTTTGATCGTCATCGGCTTCATTGTGAACCTCGCAGTCATTGGAGGCCTCCTCCTTATGAGCTACTCTCACAAATTCCATAACCTCATCATGAATCATGGCATTGGCTTCTTAGCGAAAATCAAAATCATCAGAAACCCTAACAAAACACGCGAGAATTTAAGAATCCAGGTTGAGAACTTCAAGATTGAGCTTAAGCGTCTTCAAACAAACGTTCCTGTTACGATCTTAATCGTCACCCTTTTCTTCTTGATTCTCATCATCAGATTCTCGGTTCCATATTTCTCTGGCCTCGCCCTTAATGCATATGGCGTTAACGAAGGCTTTAGAGTGGATCGACTTACTGACGCTTGCTTTAGAAGCGCCTTCCATCAAATGGTCAGCGGCCTTATCCCTATCCCTGGTGGAGCAGGTATTTCGGAACTTGTTTATTCTTCTATGTTCAGTGGATTCTTCATTGAAACATATGCAGTCACGGAGACCGGCCTCTCCATTGTCCGTGGTATTTCCGCTAACGTAATGGCTACCCAGATTCTTTGGAGAACCGCAACCTTCTATTTCGTACTTCTTGTTTCCGGCATTGTCGCAGCTTTCTATCACACAAGAAACAAAGAACAAGCGCCAATACCAAGTCGTCAGACATTCGTCGATCTGCAGCTTCAAACATTTGATGAAAGAAAAATCTCAAGTGAGACTCTATATGAAACTAAGCAACTCTCAAGAAGAGAGATTTCAAAGAGGCTCGACGAGACTTCTTTGGCTAACTGGGGTCTTGTGACGGGGGATGACTATCTCGGACCTCTTGATCCTTTGCCTGCTGGAGAAAAGAAAGCCGAGAGAAGAAGGAAGGCTGAAGTGCCGTTTGTGGAGGACTAAAGATGAAAGTAGCAATTTTTAGCGATACATATCCACCAGAGATTAATGGCGTTGCAACAAGCACCCGCAATCTTTACCGTGCCTTCAAAGAACATGGTAACGATGTTAAGGTTTTCACAACCAACCATTATTCATCAGAATTCGTCGTCGATGGAGATATCGTCCGCATTCAAGGCATCGAGCTTAAGAATCTATATGATTACCGTATGGCAGGTTTTTTCTCCAAGGAAGCCATGGAAATCCTAAAAGATTTCAAACCTGATGTTATCCATATCCAAACCGACGCTGGAATCGGTCAGTTTGGTTTCATCGCCGCTTCAAGAATCAAAGTACCTACGGTCTATACCTTCCATACTTCGTATGAAGACTACACCCACTACGCTACAAACGGAGTCTTTGACCGCGCCGTTAAAGGCGTTGTTAGGGGATATGTCCGTTTCAAATCAAAGACTGCTGATGAATTCATCACTCCAAGCACTAAAATCAAAGAGTATATGCGTTTCATTGGGGTAGACTCTTATGTAAATGTCATTCCTACTGGCATCGATTTCGACATCTATAAGAACATCGACTACGAGAAACTCCAAGAACTTAAAGAAGGTCTAGGAATTACCGATGATACATATGTCCTTCTTTCTCTTGGACGCGTGGCAAAAGAAAAGAGCATCGACATCTGTTTGGAAGGATATGCAAACTACCTTGCGACAAACCCTAGTAAAAAGACTCTCTTTGTAATTGTCGGAGGTGGCCCAGCCCTTGACGATCTAAAGGAGCTTTCTGAGAAGCTTGGCATATCAAACAACGTTCGCTTCGTTGGTCCTGTAATGCCTGACCACGCGCCTCTTTATTATCACTTAGGCAATATGTTCGTAAGCGCATCTATCACCGAGACACAGGGCTTAACGACAATGGAGGCAATGGCCTCATCCCTTGTCTTGCTTCTTAGATACGACGACACCCTCAAAGGAACGATCAATGATGGAGAAAACGGTTTCTTCTTCGTTGACGCTGAGGATATGGGCAAGAAGATAAAAGAAATTATTTCATTAAAAGAAGAAAAGGTTGAAGCCGTGCTTGAGAAAGCTTTGGAAGGCTTAGAACCATATACAATGGAGAAGTTTTATGAAAGGATCTACCACGTCTATGAACGCGCCATCAAAAAGAATTGGTAAAGTCATTACCAAGATTTCCTCTTCTCCAAGAAAGAAGAAAGTCACCGTCTATTTTGGGAATGACAAGATTGAGGTGAGCCCTGATGTATATAGTGACTATTACTTATATGTTGGCAAGGAGATGACTTCCAAGGAGTACAAAGAGCTCATATATAAGATTAAGCAAGATGACTTACACCAATATGGCCTCTCTCTTGCCATCAAAGGTTGCTATTCTACCTTCGAGGTGATTACAAAACTTAAAGCCAAGGCAAGCGAAGAACAAAGCGTTGGGAACATCATAACTCGCTTAAAGAAAGCCGGGCTTCTTGATGACAAGGAATTCGCAAAAGAATATAAGGAAACAAAAGAGGCTGAGCTTTATGGCGAATCAAGGATTAAAGATGACCTTCTCCATAAGAAGCTCATAGATCCAGAAATCGTAAACGCCTTGAGGTTCAAAAACGAACTTGAACACGCTAAAGTCGTAGCGGTCCAAATCGAAAAGAAACTTGACCGCTACCCATACAATGCGAAGATCCAAAAAGCGTTAGACGCTCTTCAAAGAAGAGGATTCTCATATGAAGTGTCTTCCAAAGCCATTTCAAACTACAAAGAAAACCCAAAAGAAGAAAATAAATCGCTTTTGCGGATTGGAGAGACGCTTCTTAAGCAATATAGTAGAAAATATAGTGGTTACGAGCTTCGTAAACACATGTTTGGAGCCTTAGTTAGAAGAGGCTTCGATATAGATGATATAAACAATTACCTAGAGGAGGTTTTATAAAATGGAAATGATCAAAGATTTCACTGATGGCGAGCACGTCTTCACCCAACTTCTTGTTACGGCGGTAAACAAATGCGTAACAACCCAAGGACGTACATATTTGAACATCACCCTTCAAGATAGCTCTGGCACTATAGCAGCCAAGAAATGGGATGTATTTGAAGGCGATTACGATGTCTTTGTTGAAGGTAACGTCGTATCGGTTGAAGGAGAAGTCCTCAAATACCAAAACGCACTTCAATTCAAAATTATCTCAGGCATGGTTGTCCCTGTTTCCAGCGTTGATGTAACCAAATTCATCCAACAAGCTCCAGAGGCAAGAGAAGAACTCGAAAAAGAACTTAATGGATACCTTGATTCGCTTGCAGAAGGCGAACTCAAGACCATGACAAAGTATCTCATTAACAAATTCCACGATGCTTATGTCATCCATCCAGCAGCAGTGAGAAACCATCACAATTTCTGCAGCGGCCTTCTCTATCACTCAATCTGCATGGCTAGAGTCGCTGAACAAATCTGCAAGATCTACCCTCATCTTAATAGAGACTGGGTTGTCGCAGGTGCCTTAATCCATGACTTAGGTAAGACCATCGAATTATCTGGTGCTCTTTGCACAAAATACACCGTTGAAGGCAATCTCGTTGGCCATATTTCAATCATGGTCGCCGAAATTAGAATGGCAGCAAAGGAACTTGGCATTGAAGGCGAAACCCTCACTCTTCTTGAGCATATGATCCTTTCTCACCACACAAAGCCAGAATATGGCTCACCAGTTGCCCCAATGACACGTGAAGCTCTCGCTTTAGCGATGATCGATGACTTCGACGCAAAAATGAACGTTGTCGATAAGGCACTCGAAAACGCTGACATCGGAGGATTCACCGATAAGATTTTCGCCCTTGATTCAAGGGGATATTACGTTCCTTCTTACGAGAAGAAAAACCGCGAATAAATTATTTGATCTCTGAAGAGATTTTTTGAGCAAGGCCTGCTAAGTCTTTCTTGGCATCGTCTTGCTCTTTCATTATGATCTCAAGACCATCTTTGTAGTCGTTGAAACGAGGCATAACGTGAACGTGGAAGTGTTTAACGGTTTGACCTGCACTTTCTCCTACGTTAGTAAGAATATTGACGCCAGAGGCTCCTAAAGCCTTCTTTTGAGCGTTGCCAATTCTTTGAGCGACATCCATTACTTTGTTCATGAGCTCTTTTGGGCATTCTAAGAAGTTTTCGTAGTGCTCCTTAGGAACAACAAGGGTATGTCCTTTTGTAGCTTGGGAGATATCTAAGAAGGCGAGGACTTCATCATCCTCATATACTTTAGCGCTAGGAATCTCGCCTGCGATGATCATACAGAATACGTCTTTCATAAATAATCTCCTTAATGGTTACCTAATTATATTTCCTTTTAATCCTTATATATAAGAGAGAAACAAAAAAAGAGGCGGATGAACCGCCTCTAGTTTGTTAATGATTAGTTGTCGTAGATTTCTGGGAATGTGGATTCGAAGTAATCAAGGACATAGTCATCGTGGAAGATAACTGCCATTTGCTTAACGTAGTAAGTGTTAGCAGCCTTTTTCCAGGTGTCGCTGGTGCTGAGATCATAAGCGATCTTACGAGCGATGAAGTCAGCCTTCTTGTCACCGTAGTAGTCGTCGTAGTCTTTGTTAAGTTTAGCACTCTTGGTTGCTTCTTCGACTTTGACGATGTAGTACTTACCGCCATCGTTAACGAGGTATGGGTATTCAGTACCGGTTTCGTAGTTTGATGGGAGGAGGTATGAGTTGAAGGTAACAGCGCCATTGTCTTGGACTTTACGAAGATACTTTTCGGCAGCGTTATTATCATCGAGTTCGTTAGCAACTTGAATCTTGAAGAGACGGCTGCTAAGGCTTGTTGGAACGCCGTTTAATGAACCGTTTGTGTACCAACCGTTTTCAGTGTCGTTTTGAGCAATGAGTTGGTTGTACTTGATTAAGAAGCCAGTTTCTTTGGTGTAAGCACCGTTGTTGGTGAAGTCGACTCTGATTGTTTCGGTGTCGAAGTCATCACGGGTGTTGACAGAAGTGAGCTTCTTGTACTTTAAGCAGGTTGTACCGAAGGTTGATTCTTTGTAGAAGTTGTAGGTTTTTGCACCAACTGCAACTGAGCTAAGTGTCCAGCCAGCAGCTGTGTAAAGCTCGACAGCTTTTGCATCGGCAATGATGCTTGCGTCAGCGCCAATAACAACTTTGTTTAACCATGTGAAGTCATATTGATCTTGGAGACCAGCTTTGATGATCTTTTCGCAATATGCATTCATTAAGTCCTTAACTTTACCATTGTAGTCGCCGTTTTCAGAGACTGAGATGAAGTCGACCTTACGGGCCATGGTGTTACGGATTTGGTAGATGTTTTGAGTGACGAGGTATTGAGCGGTTAACTCATTACGGTAGATGTCTGGGAGAAGGTTGAGCTTGATGTAGTTTTCGTAGGTGGCAAATAAATCCTTATAATAAGCATTTAATTGATCATCATTTTCATATTCTTCATCAAGGCGGAATGAACCATTGACTAAGACATAGTATTTGTCGTCATCGGTTGTGTAGTAGCTAGGACCGAGGTCGTGGTAGTTTTTGACTTGTGCTTGATAGAACTTTTCTTCGCAGAAACGTGATCTATCTTGGAAGGTTGCATCTTGGACATAACCATAGAAGGCTTTGTAGATGCGGTAGAGGATGTCGGTGTAGATACCTTGGACTTTGGCAAAGCTTGCTTCTTTGTCAAATGAACCATTGTTTTCGACTCTCATGCCTTTGTGCTTTTCGATGTATGCACCGAATGCAGCACCGTCTTTGCCACCTTCGACTGCGCTCTTGATACCGTATTCTTTAACGGTTGCGCCTTCTTTAACATCGTAGAATGAACCGAAGAGGCCTTCTGCGTAGAGATAGAGGACGTTTTCGAGAACGCGTTTTGAGTTGGCTTCACCACTTGAAACAAGAGCGTCATAGATCTTGCTTAATTGGTTGTTTGTGATTTCAGCTTTGTCTTCGAAGTTGAGGATTTTGTCATCTTCTGGAAGCTTGGCTTCGATCTTGTCACAGCTGGTAAGTCCGAGTGCTAAGACTGCGGCGCTTAAGGCTAAAACCTTTTTAAACTTATTTGCCATAGTAGCATGCTCCTCCTTCTTTCCAGAGGTTACCGAGGTTTAGTGCACCTAAACCGGTAACAGTGATTGTGTCTTGTCCAGCTTTTCCGTATGTAACAGCGGCTAACTCGGTGAGAAGTTTGCCTTTGATGGTTCCGAAGCCTTCCATACGTTCAGCTTGTTGTGCTTCGAGCATTTCTGCGTATTCTAACCAGTTCTTCTTCCAGGTTTCGAACTTGTTGTCGACTGAGCTTTGACGCTTGGTGACTGAGTAGTTCTTGATTGATGCTTCGAGTTCAGCATCTGCGAAGGTGATTTGACCAGCTTCGCAAAGACGTTGGAAGTAGTAGGTATTTAAGTTCTCGTTGAAGCTTGATGCTGCGCTGGTGATGGTCTTAACACGTTCAGTCCAATCTGAGGTCTCGTTCTTGTTGAAGTTGACGTAGGTTGGGAGTTGTTGTTTGGTGCCATTTGCATCAACGTAGGTTGGGTAATCGGCTTCTTTTGGTGAGTAGTGGGTGAAGTAGTCGTTGAGTGAAGCGTTTGGAGCTTTGCCGTTTGAAGCGGTGTAAGCGATGGTTTGGACTGCTTTACCATTTGCTCTTGTGCCAATATTGGTTGTGGTACCAAGATCAGCTGCGGTTGCTTTGACAATTTGACCGTTGACTTCTTTAAGACCGTATTCATCAAGTGAGCTTCTTTCAACAGTGATGAAGTGGATGCCTTGGTAGCTTGAACCTGAACCGGCTCTGACTGCTAAGACGATTTGGCCTTTTTCGTTGGTTAAGACGTTGCTGGTAAATTGTGGAAGGACGTTTGTGGTGTCCTTTGAGAAACCTGGGAGAGCTTTGAGAGTGGCACTTGGAACACCGACAAAGTCTTCGGTTGCAACGCTCTTTCCATCAGTGCTGAGGGCGTATTGACCTAAGACGCCTTGAGCAAGGGTTTTATCTGCGGCAGTAAGCATTTCTGTGTTGTAGTTACTTGCGATAACGTTTGGAGTGATGACACAGACATTGTGCTTATTGAAATATTTGTTATAGATGACGTTTCTTGGGAAGAAAGTATCTTGGTTGTCGTTCCAGACTGGGTTGCCATTGTCATCGACGGTTTGCTTTCTCATGTCATAGAGAGCAATTGCTGCGCCGAATGGGATTTGGCCAACGCCTGAACCATTGGTTTCACCATCGTTTTTGAATTCGTCGAAGAATTCGTGGACGGTCTTGGTGCTGTCGTCGAGCATGTTTTGTTTGCTATCGACATCAGCAGCGCTTGTTGCTTCTTCTTCAAGGCCTGGCATTAACTTATATGCATCAGGTGATGAAGCGTTTCTCTCGTTGTAAAGAGATTCGAAGACATAGGTACCAAGTTTGAATTCGTGAACAAGGTCGGCTGCCATGTGTTTTTCCATGATGCCGTATTCACCATAGTTCTTAGCACTGCCATCATCACTGTAGCTTTCTGCGATTGAACCGAAGGTCCAACGGTTAGCGTCAGCTGTGAGTTTTCCGTTCTCATTGATTGAAGCGCCTGCTAAACGGAATAAGGTGCTTGTAAGTTTTGTGACTTCACCACCTTCGTTAGCGGTTTCGCTGATTCTGTCTTGGGTGTAGCTCTTATCGCCACCACTGGCAAGCTTAATAAGGATGTGACGGATGTGGATAGGCATTTGAGTGCCAAGCCAGCCATCAGATCCGCGTCCCCAACCACCTTGTGATTCTGGGAAAGCTTCTTTAAGGCCGCCATCAACGTAGTAACCATTTTTCATGGCTTCATAACCGTTGACCTTTGAATCACCTGTACCGTAGGTGTTGTACATCTCGTTTTGGAAGTCTTCTTTTTCTTCTTCGTAGAGATAGTGTTGATAAAGTTGGTCAACATTATCGACGCCAGCAGCATTCAAATAGGTCTCGAATTCCTCTTCGTAAGAGGTTTTGTTATTCGCGGCATTTGTTTCAGCTTTTTGCTTGTTAGCTAAGAGCTTACTGGTGGCTTCTGTCTTAAGGGAAGCTAATTTGGCTCCACCATCGTGATGGGTTTCTTCGTACTTTTCATAATAATGACGGACAAGGACTTCATAAACCTTGTCAAATTCACTGCTCAAAGAACTACTGTACGATTGATAGTTCTGAAGCAAGTCCTCGGCTGTATAGCTGGTGCGGATTCCGTTAGCGTCAGTATAGGTCAATACTGCGCCTTCTTTACTTGGAGTTGCTTGGTCACAGGCAGATAAGGCCATGACCGAGGCTACAAGAGCAACCAGGCCGAGCGCACATTTCGTTTTCTTCATAAGTGTGGACTCGTTCCTCCTTGCACAAACGATGCTAGATAAGTCTATTCTCTATAGAGAATTGGTGCAACACTATTTTTGAGTTTTCTTCTACTAAGTGTAATTTGTGCCCAAAAATAGGCCTTTTTTAAAGATTTTTGTCTCATTGTTTGCGACTTCGACCAAAGGGCTTTAGAATAAACACGCCTTTTAGGAGGTTGCTATGGCAAAGCTAGTTATCAAAGATTTATACGTTTCTGTTAAGGGAACATCAATTCTCCGCGGTCTCAATTTGACCGTCAACGAGGGAGAAACAGTCGCTCTCCTTGGTCCTAATGGACATGGTAAGAGCACCTTATTCGCTGCAATCATGGGCGATCCAAAATACACAATCGACGGCGGATCAATTGAGTTTGATGGCCAAGACGTTGCCTCGCTCTCACCAGATAAGCGCAGCCAATTAGGCTTATTCTTAGCTATGCAATATCCTGCAGAAATCCCAGGTCTCAACTCCTCTGATTTCTTTAAAGCAGCCATGAACGCTCACCGCGAAAAGCCAATGGCATTATTCGAATACTATCGTTTACTCGAGAAGGCATACAAAGAAGTCGGCATTCCTTTCGAAATGAATAGCCGCAACTTAAACGAAGGCTTCTCAGGTGGCGAAAAGAAGAGAAATGAAATTCTTCAAATGAGACTTCTCCAACCAAAGATTGGAATGCTCGACGAAATCGACAGTGGTCTTGACGTTGATGCAATCAACGTTGTCGCAGAAGTCCTCAAGAAAGAACACGAAAGAGGAGCAGGCCTTTTGGTTATTTCCCACTACGCCAGAATCCTCGATTTAATTCAACCAACCAGAGCCGTCATCTTAATCAATGGTCGCATCGTTGTTGATGGCGATGCCTCATTAATCAAGAAAGTCGATACCGAAGGCTATGAATGGATCGAGAGAGAACTCGGTATTGAAGTCAAAAAAGAAATCAACGCCTCAATGAATAATGTTTCGATTGGCGTTTGTGCAACAAAAGAAGCGAGTGAAGCAAATGCAAAAGGAAAATAGAGTTCTTTATATCGATAACTTACCTGAGACTCTTGAATATGAAGTATTCGAAGGTGATGTTTTAAGACTCAACATCGCAACTTTTGAAGAATTCAAGAAGACCAAAATCAACGTCAAGGTTCATAGAGACGCTCTTTTTGAAGCGTATATGGCTGATTTCTCAACCACTGGTGGCAAGTTCAACATCGATGTCGATCTTCTCGAAGAAGGAGCCGAATGCAATTGGCACCTTTCATCAATGAGCACCAAAGACTCGAAAAAAGAATTCGTCACTTCAGTTAGACATATGGCGCCTCACACCAATGCCACCATGGCAAACTATGGCATTACCCGTGATGAGAGCAGAATGATTTTCAAAGGTACAAGCACAATTGAAAAAGGTGCTATCAAAACCATCACAAAACAAATCGCAAAAGTCATCGTTTTCGATCCAAATAGCGATGGCGTTGCATCACCATCTTTAGTTATTGACGACAACGATGTTTCAGCATCACACGCAGCAATCGTAGGCCGTCTTAACGAGCAACACTTGTATTATCTCCAATCAAGAGGCGTTTCTTTAGAAGACGCAAAAAGACTCATTGCATTAGGATACTTAAAGCCAATTGAGGCGGGATTTGCCGATGAAAATGTGAAAAATCGCATTGATTCAGTCATTGAAGGAGGTTTCTAAATGCTCGACGAAAAGCTTATTAGAAACGACTTCCCAATGCTTCGTAATGGCATCGAGATGCAAAAGAAACCACTCGTTTGGTTAGACAATGCATCGACGACATTCAAGCCTGATTGCGTCCTTGAAGCCGTCACGGATTACTACACTCATTCGACTTCGAATTCACATCGTGGAGATTATGATCTTTGCTATGACATGGATATGAAAGTCCTTGCTGCAAGAAAGACCATGGCTTCTCTTCTTAACGCTGAAACCGAAGAGATTGTTTTCACATCAGGAACCACAATGTCAATTAACCTCGTAGCCTTTGGCTATGCGGCAAAATATCTAAAAGAAGGCGATGAGATTCTTCTTACTGAAGCAGAACACGCATCAAACGTACTTCCTTGGTACAAAGTCGCCGAGATGACAGGCGCTATCGTCAAGTTCATCCCTCTTACCGAAGAAGGAAGACTTACAACCGAAAACCTTGAGAACGTTATATCTAATAAGACAAAAATTGTCGCTGTTGCACAGGTTTCCAATGTTCTTGGATTCCTTGCTCCAATAAAGGAGCTTGCCGCAATCGCTCATAAATTCGGCGCATTAATCGTCGTTGACGGAGCTCAATCAGTTCCACACATGAAAGTTGATGTCAAAGATCTCGATTGCGATTTCCTCTCTATGAGCGGACACAAAATGTGCGGCCCAACTGGAACAGGCGTTTTGTTTGGCAAATACGATCTTCTCCAAAAAACCGACCCTTTCATGACTGGTGGCGGAATGAACGCAAAGTTCAATATGTGCGGAGAAGTCCAATATCTTGAAGCACCAGTTAAGTTTGAAGCAGGTACCCTCAACCTTGAAGGAATCGTTGGCCTTGATGCTGCTGTCAAATACGTCATGAACGTTGGCTTTGAGAATATTCAAGCTCACGAAAGAGAATTAAAGGAATACGCCGTTAAAAAGCTCTTAGAAACCGGAATGGTCGATATCTATAACGCATCGTCAGAAGCAGGAATTGTTGCATTTAACATCAAAGATGTTTTTGCCCAAGATGCCGCTACATATCTCAATAGCCAAGGTATCGCTTGCAGAAGTGGCAATCACTGCGCAAAGATCCTTAACGGTTTCCTTAAAACACCTGCAACCGTACGTGCTAGTTTCTATTTCTATACAACCAAAGAAGATGTTGATGCTTTAGTTGAAGCAGCCAAACATGCAAAGGAGGAGTTCTTAAATGCCTATTTCATTTGAAATCACACCTCAGATGATGCGTGAAATCATCATGGACCACTATTCAAACCCTCGTCACAAAGGCGTTCCAGCTGGTCAAGATTACAAAAAACTTCACTCCAGCGCTGAAAACTGTATTGACGATATTGATGTCTTCCTCAAAGTCGAGGATGACAAAGTCATCGACGCTATGTGGGAAGGTGTTGCTTGCACAATTAGTACAGCTTCAACCGACATTGTTTGTGACCAAGCAATCGGTAAGAGCCACAAAGACGCTTTATACATGATCGAACAATACCTCAAGATGCTTGACGAACAAGAATATGATGACAGCGTCCTCGATGAGGCCATCGTTTTCATGAACACAAGCAAACAAGCTTCAAGAATTCACTGTGCAACCATGGGTTGGACAGCTATGAAAGACCTTCTTACCGAAGAAGAGGAAGGATAAGACGATGGCAGATACAAAGTTCCTTGACGAGACTTATAAATACGATTTTAAAACCGACGCTAAGACGGTCTTTTCAACTGGTAAAGGCCTTAATGAAGACGTCGTTAGAGCAATCTCTAAAATCAAAGAAGAACCAGAATGGATGCTTGAATATAGACTTAAGGCTCTTAAGACATTCGAAGCATTCCCTCTCCCTAACTATGGACCAGATCTCAAATTCTTGGAATTTGATTCATACAATTACTACACTCGTGTTTCAAACCAAGAAGCAACTTCATGGGACCAAGTTCCAGAAGCTGTTAAAAACACATTCGACAAGCTTGGTATTCCAGAAGCTGAACAAAAGTATCTTAGTGGCGCTACAACTCAATTCGAATCGGAAGTCGTTTACCACAACATGCTTGAAGAAGCGGAAAAGAAAGGCGTCATTTTCCTTTCAACCGACATGGGCCTTAAGCTCTACCCAGAATTATTTAAGAAGTATTTCGGAACGGTCGTTCCACTTAACGATAACAAATTCGCCGCTCTTAATGGCGCTGTTTGGAGTGGCGGATCTTTCATTTACGTTCCAAAAGGCGTCAAACTCGATAAGCCTCTTCAATCATACTTCCGCATCAACAATGAAAAGAGCGGACAATTTGAAAGAAGCTTGATCATCTGTGATGAAGGCAGCTCAATCAACTATGTTGAAGGTTGTACAGCACCAATTTACAGCAAGGAATCTCTCCACGCTGCAGTTGTTGAAATCATCGTCCTTAAAGGCGCTAGATGCCGTTACACAACAGTCCAAAACTGGTCAAACAACATCGTTAACTTAGTTACACAACGTGCCCTTGTTGAAGAAGATGGACTTATGGAATGGGTTGATGGAAACATCGGATCCCTCCGTAATATGAAATATCCTGCCTGTATCCTTAAAGGCGATGGCGCAAAAGGAACGGTCATTTCAATCGCTGTCGGTGGCAAGAACCAATTCCAAGATAACGGTGCAAGAATGATTCACTATGGCAAGAACACCTCTTCAACCATTATTTCTAAATCTATCTGCTCACATGGTGGCGTTGCTAACTATCGTGGCACCGTTCGTATGATGCCTGGTGCAGAAAACGCTCATTCACACGTTGAATGTGACACTCTCATCCTTGATGGAGAGTCACGTTCTGACACATATCCAAAGAACGAGATTCAAAACTCATCCTCATATATTGAACATGAAGCAACCGTTTCAAAGATCAATGAGGAACAACTTTTCTATCTCATGAGCCGTGGCTTAAACGAAGAAGACGCAACAAACATGATCGTCATGGGATTCATTGAACCATTCTCAAAAGAACTTCCAATGGAATACGCAATCGAGCTTAACAGACTCATCAAATTAGATATGTCTGACTCAGTTGGTTAGGGATTTGTTATGGATTTTGATGTAATTGTCGTTGGTGGAGGACACGCAGGAGTAGAAGCTGCAGCAGCTAGTGCACATCTTGGAATGCGTACTCTTTTGTGTTCCCTCAACAAAAAAATGATCGCAAACACCCCATGCAATCCACATATCGGCGGAAGCGCTAAAGGCATCGTTGTTAGAGAAATCGATGCGCTTGGCGGCATGATGGGACAATTTGCTGACCATAGACCAATTCAAATCAAAATGCTTAATACCGGCAAAGGTCCTGGCGTCCAATGCCTTAGAGCTCAAGTCGACAAGGCTGGATATCCAGCTCACGTTCAAAGCGTTCTTGAGGAAATGCCAAACCTCACAATCAAAGAATGCCAAATCACAGAGCTCCTTTATGACGACTCCAAAGTTTACGGTGTTGTCACGAAAGATGGTGAAAGAATAGAGGCAAAAGCCGTTATTCTTACTACTGGCACCTACATGGAAAGCACTATCATCTCTGGCCGAACCGTTAAGGAAGAAGGTCCTGATGGCGAAGAAGCTTCACATGGCCTTTCTGGATGTCTTAGAAAGATGGGTATCGAGATCTTTAGACTTAAGACCGGAACCCCTCCACGCATTAAGAGGAGTTCAATTGATTTCTCAAACGCTTCAATCCAACCTGGCATGGATGGCGAATTAGCCTTCTCATACCTCACAACCGAATTCACTCCTCTTGAGAAGCAACTTCCTTGCTATCTCATCTATACCTCACAAGAGACGATTGACATCATCAAAGCGAATTTAGATGAGTCAGCAGTCTTCAATGGAGTCATCACAGGTATTGGTCCACGCTACTGTCCTTCAATCGAATCAAAGATTGTTCGTTTTGCAGACAAAGAACGTCACCAACTTTTCTTAGAGCCAGAATACGAAGATGGAGAATCAATTTATCTCCAAGGTTTCAGCACTGGCATGCCTCATGATATCCAAGAGAAGCTTGTTCATTCTCTTCCTGGCTTAGAGAACGCTGAAATTCTCAAATACGCCTATCAAATCGAGTACGATGCAATTGCCTCGTTCCAATTTGACTCAACTTTAAAGATCAACAAATACGATGGTTTATTTATCGCAGGACAAATCTGCGGCACTTCAGGTTATGAAGAGGCTGCAGGCTTAGGTTTGATGGCAGGCATTAACGCCGTAAGAGCCATTAGAGGACAAGAACCTTTCATCCTTGGAAGAGATGAAGCTTATATTGGCGTCATGATCGACGACCTCACAACTAAAGGTGTCGATGAGCCATACAGACTTATGTCTTCTAGAGCAGAATACCGCCTCCTTCTCCGCCACGATAACGCTGACGAGAGATTAACTGAAAAAGGATACGAAATCGGTTTAGCCACCGAAGAACGTATAGAGAAATACCGCACTAAGGTGAAGAGAATCGAAGAGGCAATCGAGATTCTTAGAAACACAGTCGTAAGCGACAAAGAAGGTCTTAAATCTTACCTTATCGCCAACGGATTTACAGATACCGAAGTTGGACATAGAGGCTACGAACTTCTCAAACGTCCAGGCCTTCATCTTCGCGAAATCATGTCATTTATGCCTGAAATGCAAGGGTTTTTGGACTTTGATGAGGCAACAATCCTCTCTCTTGAAACCAAAGTTAAGTATGAAGGATACATTGCTCAAGAGCTCAAAGACGCCAAGAGCAATAACAAATTAGAAAACATTAAGATGCCTGCTGGAACCGATTATTCGACTTGGGAAGGTCTCCGCTTAGAAGCAAGAGAGAAACTTCAAAAGGTCAATCCTGCAACAATTGGACAAGCTTCAAGAATTCCAGGTGTCAATCCAGCCGATATTTCGATTATCATTTTGACAATGAAGAAGAGAGGTCTCATATGACATATGAAGAGATGGTAGGTCTCCTTGCAGACCGAGTTACGCTTAACGAAAAAACCATTGAGCGTTTTAAGATGTATGCCGCTCTCCTCAAGGAATGGAATGAGAAGATCAATCTCACCGCCATTACCGAAGAGCCAGAGATTGTTGAGAAGCATTTTTATGACTGTCTCATCCCAACAAACCACGATCTCCTTGACGACAAACTTATCTGCGATTTAGGAACCGGAGCAGGCTTCCCTGGTATGGTTTGGGCAATCGCTTACCCAAAATGCGTCGTTACCTTAGTAGATGCAACGGGCAAAAAATGCACGTTCCTTAGAGAAGTCGCTGACAAACTTAGCCTTACAAACGTCTTTGTTGTTAATTCACGTGGCGAAGACCTT
Source organism: Bacilli bacterium (assembly GCA_024408335.1). Classification (GTDB taxonomy): domain Bacteria; phylum Bacillota_I; class Bacilli_A; order RFN20; family CAG-826; genus UBA4951. The sequence goes on along the minus strand of JAKSVB010000001.1, from coordinate 62,566 downwards.
AATAGCCGTGAGCACTTCGATATCGTTACCGCTAGAGCGGTCGCACCTTTAAACATCCTTCTCGAAGTCTGCGTCCCTCTTGTTAAAGAGAAGGGCTTAATGATCGCTATGAAAGGCGCAAAGGCAAATGAGGAACTCGCTGCCTCAAAGAAAGCAATCGAACGCCTTTCCCTTAGAGTTCTTAAGATCGAAGAATCAATTCTTCCAAACGAAGAGTCCAAACGTTACAACATCATCTTCAAAAAAGATAAAAAGACCGAGAAAAAATACCCACGTTCATGGGGTGAAATACAAAAAAAGCCTCTCTAACGCTTTTGCGTTAATTGTGTTTTTAGAATAGAATAACGACATGGGTAGAATCATTAGTGTTGCCAATCAAAAAGGCGGCGTTGGAAAAACCACGACCGCAATCAACCTTTCCGCTGCTTTAGGAAGCTATGGCAAGAAGGTTCTTTTGATTGATTTCGATTCGCAAGGAAATTCAACCCGTGGCTTAGGCTTAGATTATTCGGCCCTCCCATTAACCATCTATGATGTTTGCATCAAAGAAGCTGACATCAATTCAATCATTCGTCCTACAAGCGCCAGAAACGTAGATATCGCTCCAAGTAATCTTCGATTAGCCAATCTTGAAGCTCACCTTCAATCTCGCGCTGTTCGCTCTCCGTTTAGCGTTTTAGCGGAGGCTTTGGCAAATCTCAAAGCCACATATGACTTCATCGTTATCGATTGTCCGCCATCTCTTGGCGTTCTAAGTCTTAATGCCCTTGTCGTTAGCACTAACGTCATCGTTCCAATCCAATGCGAGTTCTTCGCAATGGAAGCAGTGGCATCAATGCTTAGCACAATCAACCGCGTTCAAAAGAACTACAATCCAAGCCTTAAGATCGAAGGTTTCCTCATGACCATGTATGATTCGAAGACAAGCATGAGCAACGAAGTTGTTGCACAAATCAGAAGCCTCTTCGATGAGAATACATTCGTTACGATGATTCCTAGAAACGTATCTCTTCCTGAAGCAAGCTTCCATGGAGAGTCCGTTATCGACTATAGGCCATCATCGAGTGGCGCAGCCGCCTATTTAGCTTTAGCTAGAGAGGTCCTTGAAAATGAGTAACGAAAACGTTTCTTCTTCTCTTAGTGAGCTTATAAACCGATTCTCTCAAGATGACGTTATTCTCCAAATGGAGAAGGAATATCAAAACGTTTCTTCGGTCACCATTCCATTAGATTTAATTGACGACAATTCCTACGTAAAAAATGTCGTTTTCACGAAAAAAATCATCAATTTGCTGGGGATTTCGCTCAAGGAGAAGGGATTTTTCAATCCTTTATTCGTCCGTCCAAAGGGCGATAGATATGAATTAATTCTTGGCAGAAAACGTTTTTTCGGCGCGAAAAAAGCCGGATTTAATGAAGTCCCAGTTATCGTCAAAGAGGTGAGCGACGAAGAAACTCTCCTCATGCTTTTAGCAGACACTAGAGACGAAAGAGAAGGCAACATTGTTGAAATGGCTTATATCTGCCAAGCCCTTACGAGCAAATTTCACTATTCGCAAACAACCCTTGCTAAGCTTTCTCACCAATCGAGAAGCCAAGTCACCAATATCATGAGGCTCCTCACCCTTCCTGACAAAGTCCTCAAGCAAGTTGTCATGGGGGATCTTTCTTATGGTCACGCTAGAGCCCTTTTGTCACTTAATCAAAGTGAGATTCTTGAAGCGGCTATAACCATCAAAGACAAGAAACTCTCTGTAAGAGAGACAGAAGCAATGGTGAAGCGTTATCACTATGATTACAGCGAGTATGAAGAGGAAGTGGAACTCATAAGAAAAAGTGGCGCTAACGACGTAAAAATCAAAACGTCTTCCGTTACCTTTGAATTCTCAACATCGCTAGAAAAAGAAGAGTTCATAAAGCGCTTCAAAAAACGCTTTTAAAATATAATCGTTCGCCTTAATATTATGTTGCTTCAGGGTGACGTTAATTACGTCAACTGGCGGTAAAGCCCGCGAACAAGATTTATCTTGTACGAACTGGTGAAATTCCAGTGCCAACGGTAAAGTCCGGATGATAGAAGCGGGTTATTAAACATATATAACTACGCCCTCCCTGATGTGATCTGATAGGAGGATTTTTTTATGAAACCAGAACACATCGTAAGCTTAATTGTTGTGGCAGCCACGATTGTCGCATCGCTCGTCTTTGTTATCGTTTACTCAAAATTAGTAAAGAAAAACAAAGAATTCTCATGGGCCAGATTTGCCGCTAGAGTCGGCATCTTTGGTGCTTTATCAACGATTCTTTACATAGTAAAGATCTTTGAAATTCACCTTCCATTCTTACCACCATTCTTAGCTCTTCACTTTGATGAAATCCCAGCCTTCATTGCAGGTTTTGCCTATGGCCCATTCGCAGCATTACTTGTCATTCTCATCAAGTCAGTTATCAAACTTCCATTCTCTTCAACCTTATTGGTTGGCGAACTCGCAGACTTCATCTTCTCTTGTGCGTTCGTTCTTCCAACCGTCTTCATCTACAAGAAAATCAGAAGCATCAAAGGCGCATTAATTGGATTTGGCGTCGGCATGGTTATCCAAGTCATTGTCGCCATGACCCTCAACGTTTACGCAATGCTTCCATTCTACATGAACCTTTATCACATGAATGCTGAAGGCATGCTTGCTATTTGCCAAGGCGCTAACCCAGCAATCAAAGACATTGAATGGAGCTATGCGTTCTTCGCTGTTCTCCCGCTAAACCTCATCAAGGATACGATCGTCATTATTGTTACCTTCCTCATCTACCGCAACATCCGTAAGGTTCTCCACTGGGAAGAAAAGAAACAAGAACCAGAAGTTGTTGAAACAAAAGCTGAATAATTAGAGCAAAGAAACAAAAAAAGGGGCTGTTGAAAAACCTATGAGGTGATTCGCAGCCCTTTTATTATGCAAAAAGAGGCGATTTTATAAGATTCCGCCTCTTTTGGTACAATATTCTTGTTCACGGAGGTATTGTACATGCCTTATTTTATCACAAGAAAAGTGTTTTTATTTCCCTCCTTCGACTTAGAGGAGAAGGAAAGAGAGAAAATCAGTAAATTTTTGATGCTTTTGGAAAAATCGGGAGTCGGAGATGTCGTTTCGAAATACGTGAAAAACAATACGGAAAAAGGCGGAAGGCCAAACTCAAACTATTACAATTTGTTTGCTACCGTTTTGTATGGCTTTGCGTTTAAAAAATCAACGCTGCGAGATATAGAAGACGCTTGCAAACACGATCTCAGATACATCTATTTAATGGAGCAAACGCAGTTAGATTATTCAACGATTTGCAGATTCATTAGCAAAGTCATCTCTCCCAACGAAGAAGAGGAATAGAGAATGTTTCGACTGAAATAATGCTAAACGCTTTAGGGATGAATATTGCTAAATTATTCAGATTCTATACCACGAATAAGCCAGATAGATATTGGGCTGCCCCAAGCGAATTAGAAAAAGAGAATGTCAAATCGCCGAGCATGAAGCGGTTGGCTAAAAAGGGTAGAAGAATCAATTTGGAAATATATAAAAATGGCAAATAGGTTTTTCAACAAGCTAAGCTTGTTGCCAAACTAATTGTTTTACAAAATAAAAGGAGCTGCTCACCTTATAGGTTTTTCAACAGCCCCTTTTAGTTTCAAGTTACTTATTCAGCTTCGATAGCAGCAACTGGGCAGCTAGCGATGACTTCATCAGCAGCATCGTCTTCCATTTCAGCGATAGCGTTTGCTTTGCTTTCGTCGTTGAATGCTAATGCTTCTGGATGCATACCAATGCAAAGGCCGCAGCCGATGCATGCATCTTGGTTAACTTTGATTTTTTTCATGTTGGATTTGCTCCTTTTTTGTACCATAATTCTAGCCCTTGACCCTCGAAAGTCAATAATATTAAGTTTCCACGCCTTTTTGATAAGCGCTATTTTTTAAAACTAGAGTTTCTCTAAAGGGTCTTTAGAGAGTAAAATATATTCTGCTAGTTATGAATTCCCGCACTAAGAAATGGGCTCATTATAGAGCCAGTATTAAAAAAACTCCTGAAAATAAGTTCCCAAAACGTAAGGAAATTATTGAGGAAACGTCAGCATCTGACGAAGCAATGATTGCTTCGTCAACCGATGCGCTTGGCACAATCATCACTAGCGGAACCAAGAAAGAGAAAGGAACTTCTTATAGTGTTTACACTAAAAGAAAAAGAGCCCAACTCGTAGTTAAATTAATCGTGACGGTGATAGCCGTCATTGGGTTCATTCTCGCTTGGAATTTATGGGTAATGAGGTAACAACATGAAAGATTTTATTACTGTCGCCATTGACGGACCAGCAGCCGCTGGAAAAAGCACAATCGCTAAAAAAGTCGCAAAGATTTTGAATTTCACATATCTCGACACAGGTGCTATGTATCGTGCTGTTACATATGCTGTCGAGAAGGCTGGACTCAACCCTGAAATCGAAGAAGAATCAGTAAAGGTTCTTCCAGGAATGACCATCGACTTAAAGGAAGACGGAACCGTTCTTTGCAATGGAGAAGATGTCACCAAAGTCATCCGTGAGCCTGTCGTTTCAAGCAAAGTCAGCTACATTGCCGCAATGAAGCCAATCCGTTTAGCTCTTGTTGATATGCAACGTGCTTTAGCAGCCGCTAAAAATGTCATCCTTGATGGAAGAGACATCGGAACATACGTTTTACCAAACGCAGACGTTAAGATCTTCCAAACAGCTTCTGTTGAAACCAGAGCAAAACGCCGTTATGACGAAAACCTTGAAAAGGGCATCGCCACAACCTTAGAAGAAATTGAAGAATCAGTCAGAAAACGTGACTATATTGACTCACACCGTGATTTCGCTCCTCTTAGAGAAGCTGAAGATGCAGTCCATCTTGATACATCGAATCTTAACATCGATGAATCAGTAGAAGCTGTCTTAAAGATCATTGTTGAGAAAACAGGAATCGAGGTCCCATGTCATTAGGCGTAGTAGCGTTAGTTGGAGCCCCAAGTGCTGGCAAAAGCACCATCTTTAACCGTATCGTTGGCGAGCGCAAATCGATCGTTGAACCAACTCCAGGCGTCACTCGTGACCGTATATACGGCAAAGGTGTTTGGCTTACAAAGGAATTCACCGTCATTGATACGGGCGGTTTAACATCCCTTAACGTTCCTTTCCAAGACCTTATCAAGGCTCAAGCAGAAGTGGCAATGAAAGAAGCGGACTTAATCGTTTTTGTCGTTGATGGAAACAAAGGTCTTACTGCTGATGACAAATACATCTCCAAGATGCTTCGCATGAGTAAGAAACCAGTCGTCTTGGTCGCAAACAAAATCGATAACATTCTCGAAATCGGCAATGCCGCAGAATTCTACTCGCTTGGCTTAGGCGATCCTATAGCGGTAAGTGGCGCTCACGGTATCGGCATCGGCGATCTCCTTGATTCAATAATCAAAAAGCTTCCAGAAAAAGAGATTCCTAATTATGGCGAGGCTATCACATTCTGTTTAATTGGCCGTCCAAATGTCGGCAAATCAAGCCTTTCAAACCGTTTGCTTGCTAATGAGAGAACACTCGTCTCAGATATTGCTGGAACAACCCGCGATTCAATTGATACCCCATTCGAAAGAGATGGACAAAACTATGTCGTCATTGATACTGCCGGTCTAGTTAAACGCGGCAAGATCTTTGAAGCGATTGATAAATATGCTGCAATCCGTGCTTTAGCAAGCATCGAAAGAAGTGAAGTCGTTCTTCTTTTGATCAACGCTGACGAAGGTATCATTGAGCAAGACAAGCACGTTGTTGGTTTTGCTACAGACGCTCATAAAGCCATCATTGTCGTCGTTAACAAATGGGATGAAGGTAAGAAGAAAGGGCTCACAAAAGAAGAGTTCACAAAAGAGATTCGTAAGCAATTTAAATTCTTGGAATACGCTCCAATTATTTTCACATCAGCCAAGTCTGGTTTAGGCGTTCAAGATGTCCTTCCAACCATCTTAAATGTCCACGAAGCATATAACCGCAGAATCCCAACAAACATCCTCAATGACATCGTTAGAGATGCTCAAGACCTCAACCCAGCTCCTGAGTTCAATCACGCTAGACTTAAGATTTCATTCGCAAATCAAAGCGCTGTTTGCCCTCCAACATTCGTCATGTTCTGCAACGCTCCAAAGTCAGCTCACTTCTCATATACTCGTTATTTAGAGAACCAAATCCGTGCTGCTTTCGACTTCGATGGCACTCCTGTTAACATCGTTTATAGAGCCAAGAAATAGATTTTTAGCGCTTTTTTAGCGGAAATGAATTACAAAAAATATTCATTAGATGCCGTGTTGGTCTTTCACCGTTTTTTTGTACATTTTTGCTAGATTTTCCTAGCATTTATCAACTTTTTCATCTGAAAGCCCTTACACCTTTTTCGCTGTTTTGAGAAAAGTTTAGGTGGTATCTACATTTTTGTTCGTTTATTTTTTCTTGCGTGAAAGAGAAGTCGATGTTACATTTCTTATGACCAATTAGCAAAGGAGGAATAACTCATGAATAAAGCTGAATTAGTCGAACTCGTTTCTGATAGAGCCGAACTCTCAAAGAAAGACGCAGAAGCTGCTGTTGATGCAGTCCTCGACGTCATCGTTGGTGCTGTTGTTAAAGGTGAAGAAGTCAAACTCTCAGGCTTCGGTATCTTCTCAAAGAAAGCACGTGCTGCCCGTGAAGGCACAAATCCTTCAAACCAAGCAAAGATCCAAATCCCTGCTTCAAACACTGTCGCTTTCAAGGTTTCAAAAGCCTTCAAAGAAAAACTCAACTAAGTTCTTCTTACCGACAAATTAAAGATGGCCGCAAGGTCATCTTTTTTTATGCCCAGCACCGCTTTAGTGGTAACATAGTTAGATAATGAACATTGAAGCGTTTGACCATTTAAAAACTATTTTCAATAAGAACGGATTTAGACTCTACGTCGTTGGAGGAACGGTCCGTGATTATTTGCTGTCGCTTTCATTAGATGATTTGGACTTCGTTACGGACGCTACGCCAGAAGATGAAATGAAGTTCATTCCTGAAGCTGATTTCACGTTTAAGAAGTTTGGCGCCGTTAGATATCCATATAATGGCAAACACATCGACATAACGACGTTAAGAGTAGAAGGGGCTTATAACGACTCTAGACACCCTTCTAGCGTCAGTTTTGTAAATGATCCAAAGCTAGATTACGTCCGACGCGATTTCACGGTAAACGCCATGTATTTGGATGAAGAATATAATCTTCTAGATTATTGTGAGGGCCAAAAAGATTTAGAAAACAAAACAATTCGCTTTATTGGAGACCCAAAAACTCGTATTATGGAAGACCCATTAAGAATTGTCAGGGCGGAGCGTTTCAGTGATAGGTTTGGGTTCCAAATCGAAGAAAAGACCCAAAAAGCTATGAATGAAATGCGCTATTTGTTAGAAAAGATTAATCCTGAGAAGCTCAAGGAAGAGCAAAGAAAAGGATGGAAAGGACAGATATGAAAAATCCATACATCAATGCAGTGAGTTTGTCTTATGTCCTTCTTGAATGCTACAAGAGGCTTGGTTTAAGCGACGACGAGCTTGTTGTCGTTTTGATGATCGACCACCTTTTAGAGCAAGGCAACACCTTCATCAACGGAGACATGCTCTCCCTCAAAATCAATAAAAAGCCAAGTGAGATCGATGCCATAATGAACGATCTTCTTAAGAAGAACCTCATTTCTTATGAAACAGTTAATGGCAAACTCACTCTTTCCCTCAATAACCTTAGAGAGAAAGCCTATGCCTCATTCAAAGACATTATGGACCGTGAGGCTAGCAAATTAACCGATAAGGGAAGAGAAGAAGTTCTTAATGGCCTCTATTCCTTCTACGAAGGACGCCTTAACCGCAGCTTAACCCCATTAGAGCTTTCAACAATCAACGAATGGCTCGATGCCAAATATAGTGTAGAAGAAATCAAAAACGCTCTTCTCGATACCCTCAAAACAAACAAGAAATCAATTAGGGCAATCGGCAATACACTCAAAAACAGCAGAAAAGAAAAAGACATCCTTAGAGAGGGCAGTTCCGCTGTAAGCGAAACCTGGGATAAGGACATCGAAGAGACAATTGCTTTAGCAAAAGATCTTTGGGCTAAATAATGACGAATAAAGTAACCGATGTATTAGCCTTTCTCCATAAAGATTATGAGAATAGCTTTGCAGGTTTAGATTTCAGTAATGATTACGAATGCCTTGTCGCTATTGTTTTAAGCGCACAGACGACCGATAAAAGCGTTAACAAAATCTCGCCAACCCTCTTCTCGCATTTCCCAACTTTTGAAGCGCTTGGAAACGCAAGCATCGAGGAAATCGAACAAGACATCAAAACACTTGGTTTATATCATAACAAAGCCAAGTCTATTAAAGCCTTAGGACAAGTAGTCACCAAAGAGTATGGCGGCATCCTCCCTAACGATAGAAAGACACTTACCACATTACCTGGAGTAGGCGTTAAGACTGCAGGCGTTTTCCTTTTGGAAAGAAGGGGAGAACAGCTGATTCCAGTAGATACACACGTGAAAAGAATAGCAATTCGTTTGGGATTTGCCGGCAAAAACGATGATTTTGTCACGATTGAGAAGAAATTAGAAAGAGCGTTCCCAAAAGAAGAACATGCATTCATTCATCATTCTGTTATTATGTTTGGCAGGACTAGGTGTCTTGCGATAAACCCAGATTGCGAGGCTTGCCCTCTTAAACAATATTGTTCTTTCTACAAAAAGAACTCATCAACCAAAGGAAGATAATCTAAACGTGGATGGTAGCCTTCTTTGATAAGGTGACCATGCTCTTTTATGGATTCTACAGGGATGGACTTCCTTGGTTTTTCTCTATAGAAGCTACAAATATATTTGGCGTCGATGAGATAGACCTCGTTAAGAGGGTTGATTGAGATAATGAAGAAAGCGATTCCTCCATGCTCAATGACCTTTTCAAGGTGATCGATTTGTTGAGGGGCGATGTTGCTTAATGGGAATGATGTCTTTGATTTTGTGCTCTTAGCCTCAAAATCCAAATATCTTCCTTTATACACCCCGTTATAGTCAGTTGTTGATTGAGTCTCGAAATAGGCTTGAGTGATTATGGCGCCACGAGAGTAGTCGACCTTAACGATATTGATAGGTGTAGGTCTCTTATAGATGATGGCCATGTTCTTTTCACGGTAGTAAAGGTTTGAGTCGTTGATTTCGTTTTCAAGGACCATACCTCTATTGGCTGCGCTTAAAATATGCCTCTTCTTAGGAGACGTTTCTTTGTTTTCTGTTATTTTTGTTGGCTTTACTCCGCCTGGATAGTTGATCTTCATTCAAAAGTCTCTTCAACCGCTTTTTCCCAATCGGCTGGGCTTACGCTTTCGCCGTCGGTAAGCTTCTTAATCATCTTAACGACTGGTTGTGGAGCGTGGTGGTAATGTGTTAGGGCCTTCATGTACTCTTTCTTAAGAACTTCTGGGTGATCCAAAACAGCTTTATAGAGGTCCATTAAGTTATATGCGTCGGTTAAAGCATCGTGAGCCTTTCCTTCAAAAGCCACGCCGAATGCTTTTAGGTAGTTTGCAAGGGACAATGGATTGCCGTTTAAGTCTTGAACGTATGGTGCAAGGAAAGCACTGAAATCGAAATTGGCCCTATTGATTTGTCTAACAAAAACTTCGCTTGCGGTTTCTTTGTTTTCCTCGAAGCTTCTATTAACGATAACCATATCGTGGTTTCCAAATGTGACAAATACGCAATCTTCCCAATATTTGCCAACGTATTTTCTGAATTCCTTGAGGACTTCTGCAAAAGGTTTTCCTTCTTTTTCGAGAGTCTTTTCGGTGATGCCGGTCATATTTTCAACGAAATGGCCGATTTTGTGATGCGCTTTGACATATCTCTTAAAAGGGGCGCCGATTTTATTAATGAAGCCTTGTTCATCAATCGTGGTTAAATAGGCACCGATCTCAATCATTTCATGACTGTAACCAGTTCCTTCTAAGTCTACGAAGACTAAACAACGTTTGCCTTTTAATTTCTTGTCGAGAATTTTCATGGAAAAATAATACCACTAAAGAGGGCGAATGGGCATTTAAAAAACGCTGACTTTCTCGTCAGCGTCTTAATTAATGATGATTCTACTTATCTTTTCCTTTTTCATCCTTGTCTTCATCGTCATCGTGTTTGGTAAATGGAGAAACGGCACCGTAATAGAGAGGGATGGTTAAGAAGACGACCCATAATGGATGCCAGATGTGGAAATAGAAGCTAAGAGGAATGTAAACGGCAACAGCGACAAGAGGCATTGCAAATTTTCCTGGGTCTCTATGAGAGATTGAGCTAAGGATTGAATCGATGATCATAGGGATGAGGATGATAACCCAGCAAGCTGCCCATCCTTTTGGCACATAGACACCAAGGAGAATGTAGGTGATTAAAGCGCTGAACATAAGAACGGAGAAAGTAATTGATTTAGCGATCTTCCATCCGCGCGACTCGTGATCAAGTTCTTTGCGGTCAACTTCTTTGCCATCCTTGTATGCGTGAACGCCCGTGTTATCGATAACGACTTCTTCGCCTTTTTCATTATCAACAAGATGAATGCCGTTTTTGGAAACGCCAATATCTTCTTTCTTTTCTTTTACCTCGCGAGCGATGTCTTCAATTGATTGCTCTGTATCAAGTAATGTATCAAGAGATACGCCATATAACTTAGCGAGGCAGATAAGATTATCGGTATCAGGAGAAGCTTCAGCGCGTTCCCATTTGCTTACTGCTTGGCGTGATAATCCTAATTTATCAGCGAGCTCTTCTTGGGAGAAACCCATCTTTTTTCTTAATTCAACTAATCTGTTTGCGATTTCAATATTCATTCTTTTGTCCTCCGACGACCATAAGATTAAAGAACCACTCGGTTGCGTACCACCTAGTCTAGTTTGCTCTTTCGCAACTATTGGTTGCAAACAATATTTGATACGCAAATTGTATAGGTTTTTGTACCAAATTATTTGAGAAAAGTCCACGGAAAAATTGTATTTACTACACAAAAATGTAGAAGTCATAATTATTGAAATGAGTCTCGTTCTTAAATATAATTTAAGCAAGCTATGGAAAAGAACGTTAAGTTAAGCATCAAGGACATCTACAACAAAAAATTTGAGAAAGATGTCAAAGGTTATAACCCTGATGAGGTTGATGCCTTTTTGGATTTGATTATCCAAGATTATGACGCTTACGAAAAGGCAATTGCCCAGTGTGAAGCTAGAGTAAATGAGCTTAACGAAACAGATAAAGCTAGAGCTACAAAGGTTGAGGAAATCATACAAAGATCTCAAAAAGATAACGAGGAACTTAGAAAGCTTGAAGTCGAAAACGCATCCTTAAAGAAACGCGTTGGAGGTATCAAACCAAGCGATAACGTTTCCGAAGAGAATCTTAATCAGATTCAACGTATCCATGAACTTGAGAACTTCATCTATTCGATTGGATATGACCCACGAACCTTAACCAAAAGAAACTAAATATCCGACCCGGGCGACTACTAGGAAACTAGAGGAAAGTCCATGCTCGCACGCCCTGTGATGGACGTAGTGATTGCGCTAGGCCAATAAATAAGCCTAGGCACGTAGGAGTACGTGACGGCGGATGAATATCTCTCGTAGATAGGATTCCCTAAAGTGCCACAGAGACGAGCTTGCTAGCGATGGCAAGATGAAACGTTGGTAAACCCCACAAGCGAGAAACCCAAATTTGGTAGGGGAAGAAGAAAGAGAGAACCGAATCGAATTCTTCCAGAGCAATCTGAGATTAATTATCGCCCTCGACAGAACATGGCTTACAGGGTCGGACACTCACTAAAAGAAAAGAGGTTAAAATGAACTTACCTACAAAACTCACAGTTGGAAGAATTGCCTTAGCTGTTCTCTTAATGGTTGGTCTTTTCACATGTGACATCTTATACATGAACGGACTTCTCGTTGTTCCAATGCTTGGGCCAATCAATCTCATCTATTTGATCGCATTCATAATCTTCATGGTTGCATCATTGACTGACTTCCTTGATGGATATCTTGCAAGAAAGAACAACCAAGTCACTGATTTAGGCAAATTCCTTGATCCAGTTGCTGACAAGATTCTTGTAAATTCAGTTCTCATTTATCTTGCCCTTCCTCACTTCGGCGCTCCAAATCAAGCAGTCATTCCTCTCTTCTGTGTCATTCTTATGATCGCAAGAGATTTGATCATCGACGCATTCAGACTTAGCGGCGCTACCAAAGGTGCCGTTTTGGCAGCAAACATTTATGGCAAACTAAAAACCGTATTCCAAATGATTGCTATCCCTATGGTTCTTCTTAACAGCTGGCCATTCGCTTATTTCGATCTTGGATGGGGAAACTATTTGAGAATCTGCAATATCTTCATCTATCTTGCCACCGCAATGTCTCTTATCTCCATGATCGTCTACCTTACCCAAAACTGGCATATCTTAAAGGAAGATAAGAAAAATGATTGATTACGAGGCGGCTAAGAAAGTATTAGCTCTCTTAAATCATAAACACCTCACTCTTGGTGCTGTTGAATCGTTAACTGGAGGACTCTTCAGTTCTACAATCTGCAGCGTTCCAGGCGCGAGTTCTGTATTTAAAGGCTCACTTGTAACCTATGCCGCAAGTGAAAAAGTCTCTCTTCTCGGTATTGATCCAAAGCTCATAGAAGATAAAGGCGTGGTTTCCAAAGAAGTCGCTCGTGAGATGGCTAGCAGAGGAAAAACTGTTCTTAACGTAGATGTCGCTGTTTCCTTTACAGGCAACGCTGGGCCAACGAAAGAAGAAGGCCAGGCTCCTGTCGGAAGAGTTCATATGGCATTAGCCATAAATGATGACGTTTACGACTTTGAAGAAGACATTCTATTGCCTCGAAATGAGATGAGAGAAGAGTGCGTGAATAGAATGATTTTAAAAATAATTGAAAAAATTTAAAAAAATTTGAGCGAACGGCTCTATATGATAGCGGAGGTACCTATGGCTACTAAAACATTAAAAAACACCGAAACCCCATCAAAGGAAGACGCTCTTAACCAAGCCCTCAAAGAAATCGAGAAGGCCTATGGTAAAGGCGCAGTCATGAAACTTGGAGATCGTCCACACGTAAACGTCGACGTCATTCCTTCAGGTTCATTATTAATCGACAACGTCCTTGGCGTTGGCGGTTATCCAAAAGGACGTATTGTCGAAATCTTTGGTCCTGAATCAAGCGGCAAGACAACACTCGCTCTCGAAGCCGTCGCCCAAGCTCAACTCAAAGGCGGAAGAGCCGCTTATGTTGATGCTGAGCACGCAATCGACCCTGACTATGCTGCAAAGCTTGGCGTTGATATCGACGAACTCATCCTTTCACAACCAGACAATGGTGAACAAGCATTAGAAATTGTTGAGATGCTTGCTTCATCAAATGCAATCGACATCATCATCGTTGACTCAGTCGCTGCTCTTGTTCCACAACAAGAACTCGATGGTGTCATGAGCGACAACCAAGTTGGTCTTCAAGCTAGACTTATGTCTAAAGCTATGAGAAAGATCGCTGGTATTCTCAACAGAACAAACTGCTTAGTTGTCTTCATCAACCAACTCCGTGAGAAAGTTGGTGTCTTCTATGGCAACCCAGAGACAACCACAGGCGGACGCGCACTTAAGTTCTATGCATCTATCCGTATTGACTTAAGAAGACAAGACGCAATCAAAAACGGCGCTGATATTGTCGGCAACACCGTCAAAGTCAAAGTTGTCAAAAATAAAGTCGCTCCTCCATTCAAGAGCTGCTCAGTTGACATCATCTTCGGCAAAGGCATTTCAAAAGAAGGCGAACTTCTTGATGTCGGTGTCGAAAAGGGCTTCATCCAAAAAACCGGAAACTGGTACGTTATCGATGGCGAAAAGATCGGTAATGGCCGTGAAGCTGCAAAAGACTTCTTGATTCATCACGAAGAGAAAGCACTCGAAGTCGAAAAGAAGATTCGCGATTCGTTTAACTCAGGCGATGCCGGAGCGGCAGAAGCCAACGAAGACGGCGAAATTCTCTAATGCTACTAAGGTCTGCGTTTGCAGGCCTTTTTTCTATTCGTGCGGAATTTGCATGGGATTTTGGACAGTGACGAAAAAGAAATTTCCAAAAAGTTCAATTCTTATAGGATTTTATGGCCAAAATGACTATACTTTAAGTGGTACTAAATGTACCACCACCCAATAATATAGATTGGCTTGGATCGTGTTTCGGACTTATGTCCGTAATATAAATACATAATCACAGGAGACATCATCTTTCAGTTTATAAACTGGGTGTGGCATTTATTGCTTTTATTTTAGGAGATTAAAAATGGAAATTTGGTTAGCCATTCTCCTCATCGTGATTGCGTTGCTTATTGGAGCTGCTGCAGCCTATATAATTCTCAACTTCGTTTTGAATTCAAAGGTAAAAGGAGCAGAGAAGAGCTCAAAGCAAATCATGCGTGAGGCAGAAGTTAAAGCAGAACGCTTAAAAAAGAATGCTGAGATCGATGCAAAGCAAACTGTTTTCGAAATGAAACAGCAAGCTCAAAACGAGATCAGACAAATGAAGCAAGAAGTCCAACTTCAACAAAACAAATTGGACGCTCGTGAAGACGCTATCGATTCACGTGACAAAGCCCTTCTTCAAAAAGAAACCGCTCTTGATAGAAAGAACGATATCTTAACCCAGAAGATTGAGGCAAATGAAAAGAAGAGCGAAGAACTCGAAAAGAAGATCGACGCTATCATCGTTGAACTCGAAAAGGTTTCTGGAATGTCAGTTAAAGAAGCCCATGACGAAATCATGAAAAGAGTCGAATCAAAGATGTCAGTCGAAATTGCTACTTATATCAAGAATGCTGAAGACGAAGCTAAAGATACAGCTGAAGCAAAAGCCAAAGACTTACTCGCTTTAGCTTGTGACAAATACGCACAAGAAGTCACCACCGAACGTACCGTTGCAGTCATTGCTCTTCCAACAGACGAACTCAAAGGTCGTATCATCGGTCGTGAAGGTAGAAACATCCGTGTCTTAGAAAGCACACTCGGTGTTGACCTCGTCATCGACGACACCCCAGAAGTCATTACCATCAGCTGCTTCAACCCAATCAGACGTGAAATCGCACGCCGTACATTAGAAGCCCTCGTCAAAGATGGCCGTATCCAACCTGGCCGTATTGAAGAAATGGCTGCTAAGTTCAAAGAAGAAGTTGAAAACGATTGCCAAAAAGCGGGTATCGACGCTGCCAACAAACTTGGACTTCCACGTATCAACCGTGACCTCCTCGCTGTTCTTGGCAAACTCAAGTACCGTACATCATATGGACAAAACGTCCTTCAACACTCAATCGAAGTCGGTTACCTCTGTGGCATCATGGCTGCTGAACTCGGCCTTGATCAAAACCTTGCTCGTAGAGCAGGTCTTCTCCACGACGTTGGTAAAGCAATTGACTTTGAACAAGATGGCTCACACGCTTCACTTGGCGCTGAACTCGCAAGAAAGAGCGGAGAACCTGAAGTTGTTATCAACTCAATCGAAGGTCACCACGGCGACGTCGCTTTAAAGAGTGTTATCGCTCACCTTGTCGTTGCAGCAGATACCTTATCAGCAGCACGCCCAGGTTCACGTAGTGAAACCCTTGAATCATACACCAAGCGTATTACTCAACTTGAGGAAATCGCTAAAGGATATGACGGAGTTCAACAAGCTTATGCTATGCAAGCAGGCCGTGAAATCCGTGTTATGGTCGTTCCTGAGAAAGTCAGCGATGCTGATGCAGTCAGAATGGCTCAACAAATCCGCGAACAAATTGAAACCACTATGACCTACCCAGGCCAAATTAAGGTTTCAGTCATTCGTGAGTATCGTGCTAACGAATTAGCCAAATAAGGAAGATGAAAATCCTTTTCTTTGGAGACATTGTTGGAAAGGTGGGTCGCAATGCGGTCCATCTTTCTTTGCCTAAACTCGTCAAAAAGTATGGCGTTGATTTCGTTATCGCAAATGGCGAAAACGCGTCCCACGGAAAAGGCTTAACCGAATCGAATTACAACTTCCTTACGGAAAGCGGCGTTGATTGCGTTACCCTTGGAAACCACTGGCACGCAAAACAACAAATCGACTACTACATCGAAGACGCCGATTACCTTGTTAGACCAATAAACATCAAAAACTATGCACTAGGCAGTGGCAGTTCAACCTTCACATGTAACGGCATTGAAGTCCGTGTCACAAACATTCTTGGACAAGCCTTTATGAGTGAAGAAGTGGATGACCCTATCGCTACGATGGAAGACCTTTTAGAAACAAGCGAACCTTGTGTCCATATCGTTGACTTCCATGGCGAATCAACTAGCGAGAAAGCGATATTCGGCCATTACTTTGATGGCAGAGTCACTGCTGTTTTAGGAACCCACACTCACGTTGCAACCAATGACGCACACGTCCTAGAAGGCGGAACGGCTTTTATGAGCGATGTTGGAATGTGCGGCGATCCTGATGGAGTCATCGGATTCGAAAAAGAAAGCGTCATCAACAAAATCGTCTTTGGTGAAGGGCGTTTTGGCCTAGATGACGATGCAAGAATGCAAATTAATGCAGTCTTAATAGAGGTTGACGAATATAGCCTTAAGGCAATCTCAATCACACCGATTGTTCAATTTGTGGAGAAATAGTTATGGCAAAAATTAAAATCATCCAAAAACCATGTCAGAAAGACGCCGCAAAGCGCCCTGAAGTAGAACGAGTCTTAGCTAATAGAGAAGTTCCAGAAATTTTAAAAACCTTTGCAAAAGGCCGCTATTTTTATATCCGTACATATGGTTGCCAAGGAAACGTCCGTGACGAAGAAGTCATGGCAGGCTTCTTAAGTGAAGCAGGTTTCACTAGAACCTACGAACAATCAAAAGCAGACGTCGCAGTCATTAACACCTGCGCAGTTAGAGAAAACGCCGAAGATAAAATCTATGGCGAAATCGGTGCTTTTAAAGCCAACAAAGTCAGAAATAAAGACTTCATTCTCATTCTTGCTGGTTGTGTTATGGGTGAAGACGGCGTCGGAGAGAACCTCATCAAAACATACCCATTCATTAGCCTCGTTATTGGTACCCATGATGTCCACAAAATCAATGAACTCATTACCGATTACTTAAAAGAACACCAATCAATCATCAACGTTCACTCATTCTCAAGCGAAGTCGTTGAACAACTTCCATCAGTTCGTCTTAATGATACCGAAGCTTTCGTTAACATCTCTTATGGTTGTGACAAGTTCTGCACATACTGCATCGTCCCATTCACCAGAGGTCGTGAAAGAAGCCGTCACCCTGATGACGTCGTTGCAGAATGCCAAAAGCTCGTTGACGATGGTTACAAACAAATCACCCTTTTAGGACAAAACGTCAATAGCTATGGCTTAGATCTTAAAGATGGAACTAACTTCGCAACTCTCTTAGCTAGAGTTGCCGAAACTGGTATTTCCCGTTTGAAGTTCCTTACTTCCTATCCAAGCCAATTCAACGACGAAATGATTGAAACCATGGCCAAATATCCAAACATTGACCACTGGCTCCATTTCCCAGTTCAAAGTGGCTCCACCTCATGCTTAAAGAGAATGGGTAGAAGATATACAAGAGAAGAATATCTTGAAAGAGCAAAGAAGATTAAGGAAATGATTCCTGATATGTCTCTTTCAACCGATATCATTGTTGGATTCCCAGGTGAAACAGAAGAGGAATTCCTTGACACTCTTAGCCTTGCTAAAGAAGTTGGATACTCCAGCGCATTCACATTCATCTATTCACCTAGACCAGGAACACCTGCTGCAACAATGGAACAAGTTCCACCAGAGGTTTCCCACGAACGTTTCAATAGGCTCAAAGCCCTCGTCGATGATTTAACCGCCAAACATAGCGATGAGATGATCGGAAAGACTTTCGAAGTTTTAGTCGAAGGAACATCAAAAAGAGACGAGAACGTCTTATCTGGCTACGCTAGAAACGGTAAATTAGTAAACTTTGTTGGACCAGCTTATCTTACAGGTTGCTTAGTTAACGTCCGTATCCTTGAATCACACGTCTATTCTTTAAAAGGCGAGATGGTTGAAGACCCTCTTGTAGTTAAAGCTAGAGACGTAGCTTTCCATATGAAACACGATAAGCTTCTTAGAGAGTATTCTCGCTTAAGCGAAGAGATCGCTAACGACGAAGAAATCAAATCATTAGGAGAAGAGCTTGTCGAAGCAAAAAAAGAATTAGCTTTATCCATGGGCCAAGAAAGCCACAAAGAAAAGAAAGCCCATTACGAGGAGATCTTAAACAAGATCAATAATCACCCTCTCCTTTTAAATAGAGACGCCCTTCACGAAGCAGTCGAAGGCGAACTTCTTGCAATTAGAGATATCTTAAAATGATCATCGTATTAACTGGCGCGACTGGAACAGGCAAAAGCGAATTAGCCATTGCTCTTGCCCAAAAGATCGGCGGAGAAATTGTTAACGCCGATGCTTTTCAAGCGTACCAGGAACTCAAGATTTCAACCGCAGCACCAAGTGAGGAAATGAAGAAAATCGTTCCTCACCACCTTTATGATTACGTGCCTTTAAGCGAGCCTTACGATATCCACAAATACCAAAAAGACGCGCGATTTGTCATAGAAAAACTAAAAAATGCTGGCAAAACCCCAATATTTGTCGGTGGAAGCGGACTCTATATCCGTGCGGCTTTGTATGACTACGATTTGTCTTTGGATACCAGCAATGTCGACTTATCGAAGTATGACTCCTTCTCTAATGAAGAGCTTCACGATGAGCTCAAAAAGCTTGATCCAAAAGAAGCCGAAAAGATTCCTTATCAAAATAGAGTGAGGGTTCTTCGCGCTATAGCTATTTGTCTAGCTAGCGGCGTAAGCAAGACAGAGTTACTCGCTAAACAAAACCACGAGCCAATAGAGAAAACTCTTTTCTTTGTTCTCAAGAAAGACCGCGAAACGCTATATCCAAAACTCGATAAACGTGTCGATCTAATGGTGGAGCAAGGCTTAGAAAACGAAGTTGTGACATTGATCAAGAAATATGGCGAAGACGCTCCAGCATTTAGAGCGATAGGCGTCAAAGAATTTATCCCTTATATCCATGGTGATATCGATTTAGAAACCGCCATTAACGAAGTTAAAGCAGACACCAGACATTATGTTAAAAGACAAGAGACATTCTTTAGACATCAATTCCCTGTTATAGAGGTTTCTTCTTTAGAAGAGATTTTGGAGGCAATCAAAAATGGATGAGACAATCGAATCAAGAACCGCTCTCCTTTTAGGAGAAGACGCCATAAAAACATTAAAGGACAAAAGAGTTGCCGTCTTTGGCCTTGGAGGCGTTGGAGGAACAGCGTTCGAAGCTCTTGTTAGAACAGGAGTAGGCCATATCCATGCTATTGATAGGGATGTGGTTTCAGAATCGAACCTAAATAGACAAATGCTATTCACCCATGACCAAGTCGGTGCCCAAAAAGCCTTGTGTGCCTTCCTTAGAAGCAAATTGATTAGAGACGATGTTGAAGTTCTTCCTGAAAACTATTCCGTTTCGATAGAAGCCTTAAATGAAAGAGACTATTCAAATTGTGACATCATGCTCGACTGCGTTGATGATGTTAAAGCTAAGGTCGCTCTTATGAAGTACTCGATTGAGAAGAACGTTCCTCTGCTTATTTGCTTAGGAATGGGTAACCGCATAGACCCAAGCAAACTCAAAATGGTGTCTCTTAAAAAGACCGAGATGGATCCATTGGCTAAAGCTCTTAGAACCGCGGCTAGAAAAGAAGGCCTCCCTCTTGAGAAGTTTATGTGTGTCATCTCAACTGAAGAACCTTTAGTCAAGCTACCTAAGCCAGCTTCCATAATGCCAGTTCCTTCTGCTGCAGGCTTAACCATGGCAGCATATGCAATAAAACAGATGGTTAATCTTTAAAGATTAGATTATTATCAAATTATGTTAATACCTGAGTATGGCCTCTATGATGAGGTCGAATTAAAAAAGCCACATCCATGTTCAGCAAGAACAAAAAGATTCCAAATTGTTCGTGTTGGCGCGGACATTAAGGTCAAGTGTCTTGGCTGCGGAAACGTCATCATGATTGACCGTGACGCATTCAATAGCAGAATAAAGAAAGTCATTGCAAAGCACGAAGGCGAAATAAAATAAAAAAATTTCCGATTTCCCCTCTATATGAAATGGAGGGGTTTTTATGTATCGTGTTACTAAACTTGGAAAACAATATGGAGATACGTGGGCTTTAAAAGACGTATCGTTTTCATTGCCTGATATTGGCTTAATAGCAATCAAGGGCAAAAGCGGTTCAGGGAAAAGCACTCTTTTGAATTTGCTTTCTCTTCTTGAAAAGCCGAGCGAAGGGACGATTGAATTTGAGGGTAATGAGCTTTCGAGGCTAAGCGATAAGAAAAGAAGCGAGTTCCTTTCTTCTACGACGTCATTCGTATTTCAGCACTTCAACCTCATAGAGGATATGAGCGTTTTGGAAAACGTTGAGACCCCTTTGCTTTTTAGAGGGGAAAACAAAAAAGAAATCAGAATAAAGGCCGAATCTCTTCTTAAAAAGTACGGCGTTCTTTCTTTGAAAGAAAAAATGGTAGGGGTTCTTAGCGGAGGTGAAAAGCAAAGAGTGGCCTTATGTAGAGCCTTAATAACAAATCCTAAAGTCTTATTCGCGGACGAGCCAACCGGAGCGTTAGACAAAGAGAATGAGAAAATTGTAATGGATGATTTGAAGGCTCTTTCCAAAAAGATTCTCGTGATTATGGTTTCTCATAACGAAAAGATTATTGAGAAATATGCGGATTCGATTCTCGAATTATCCGATGGGCGACTCATATCCAAACCATTAAACGAGAAACATCACAGCATGCCGATGGAAGTCAAAGCAAGAAAACGTCACAAGAGCTTTCTTGGCTGGATTCTGAATCACAATTACAAGAAGAACATCCTCAAGAACGGCTTATCTATCATAAGCGGCGTAATGGGTTTTTGCTCTTTGCTTTTGTCGCTTGGTTTTTATAATGGCTCAAACCAAAAACTTGCCGAGGAGAAGACTTCATCGCTCCTTTATACCAGCGCGACAATTTGCAAAAGAAAGGTCTACGAAATAGAAGGCTCGCCATTAAAACTAAACCGTCTTATTAAGCCGACTATTGAGGAGGTAGAAACGGCATTTTCTGAATTTGATGCGCGATTTGCTGTAGATTTGTCATTCTTTATGCCTGTTTCTACTGCTTTTGACTGCAATGGTTTCGAAGAAGAACCTGCAGAATTTCATCCAATTTTTGATCTAAGCCTCAAAGATAGAACCACTTCGTTTGTGACAAAAGGCAAAGCCCCTTCAGGCGATACTTTAGATTATGTTTTGGTAAACGAAGAATTCGAAAAGAAATATGGGGGAGACATTCTAGGGAAGATTATCACAGTGAACAATCAGATTCAGATCACGGAAGATAACGCCACAGACACATTGACCCTAAATTATTCGTTTAGGGTTCTTGGTGTTGTTCATGAATTTGCTTTCCTTAACACCCCAAAAGCCTTCTATTCGTATCCTGCTTTGGAATCGTTTCTTTGTAAGAAGAGATTAGAAAACATATCGAAAGCTAGGGGTAGGGATGTTTCTATAATCGATTTTGTTAATGACGAAAACGCTGATCCTGATTATTGTGGCTATTCGTATTTGGCCTTCTTTAGCGAAAGCGATATGCCTAGGATTGAGAAACTTGGCTCCGAATATAATGGCTTAACAATAAGCAGCGACGCCTTAATGATTAACCAATCATTCTCATCGCTCATAAACGCGTTTACGACTTGTTTGATCCCTTTCTTAATCATTTCCATTATTGGGGTTGCTTTCATTTTGGGGTCGCTATCCTGCTCATCGTTTTTAGAAAGGAAAAAGCAGGCTGCAATTCTTACAAGCCTTGGTGCTTCAAAAGAAGATCTGTCTTTCATATATGAGGGAGAGGGGCTAATGAACGTTTTGATTAGCTCAGTCATATCGATCGCCGTGTCGTTCCCGGCCCAAAAACTGCTTTCCATGTTTCTAGAAGGCAAAGTTGGATTATCTAACCTAGTTAGAATCCCTTTCTCGTCGTTTTTAGGCATACCGTTCTTCCCAATTATCATGACCGTGGTATTCGCGCTTGTCATTGCGATATTTGGAAGTTCGATCCCGCTTAATGTGATGGCAAGAAAACCTGTTGTAGAGGAGCTTAGAGACGAATGAAATCATTGGTTATTAAAAATTTGACGAAGAAGTTTGGGAACAGAGTCATCTTTGATGACGTATCTTTAACATTACCTTCAAAAGGTTTCTTCGCTTTTGTTGGAGATTCAGGAAGCGGAAAGAGCACTCTTCTTGAGATGATTTCAGGTATTGATTCCGATTATTCTGGCGAAATCCTAACGATGGGTAAGCCATTAAAGGAAATGTCGGAAAACGATAGGTGTGATTATCGAATTAGAAATATCGGATTCATTAGACAGCATTATGATCTTCTTGCGTTAGAGAACGTATTCGACAATGTCGCTTTGCCACTAAAGTCCACAAAGACATCCACGTTCTCTCTAAAAAGAAAAGTCAAAGAAGCTCTTCACCATTGCCAGCTAAAAGGCAAAGAGAAGCAACTAATAACCACTTTGTCTGGAGGCGAAAAGCAACGAGTCGCCTTAGCTAGAGCTTTGGTAAACGATCCTCCTATCCTTTTAGCGGATGAACCTACTGGAGCGTTAGATGAAAACAATGCAGAAAAGATATATGAGTTGCTTTCAAAAATCTCCAAAGAGAAGCTGGTAATTTTAGTCTCTCATGACCTTGAAAGAACCAAAAAGTACTGCAATTCCTTGCTCTTTTTGGAAAACGGCAAGATTAAATATCAAGAAAACGCCGTCAAAACCGAAGCGAATGCCTATCTATGCGCGAAAGAGGAGAAAGAGAAAAAACCTAGCGTTCCTTTCCTAACTTGGCTTAAGCATGGATACCATCTTCTTAGGGCGAAAAAGGGGAGGACATTCCTTTCGACGGCCATATTGATCTTCTCTTTGATATCGCTTGGTTTGTCACTATATGTTTCGCGTGATTTAGAGAATCAAATCGTGAGTTCCTTTTCCTCGCTTGCAGGAGACGATTTGATTGTCATGGAGAAAATGGGGGCAAACCCTTCCTTTGGAAGAGTCATATCCGCTAGCGAGGAGGATGTTGCTAATATCGCCTACACCCATAGGAACTTCGTTGATGGTTATGGCGTTTCGTATTTGGCAAACTTTGAGTCCTTTTTCCCTGATGAGAATAGTTTCTACTACCTCTATAAGGGAGAACGCTACCCAATAAGCGATGCATCGGCAAGATCCATTAACGATTACCTTTGGCTCGATGACTATAAGTCAAAACCCTTTTATCCGGAGTACCCAAGAGTCCTTGAGCCAGAGTGCGTTTGTCTCGTTTTGCCTTATCAAACCATGTATAACATGTGCGCTAATTTAAAAATCCTTAGAGACTACGACAGCCTTGGAGAGTTTTTGTATGAGACCCCTCTTGATCTCTTTCTTCAAGTGCAAAACGACAGTTGGAACTATTGGGATTTGCAGTATTTCAAAGTCATCGCGGTGACTCAAGGTGAAAGATTCAAGATTCTCCATCATGAGCAGAAGTGGAATGAATGGGTTTTTGAAACCCAAATGACGTTTCCTAGCATTGACGAAGACATCCAGGAGAAGCCTTGGGACATGAGGAAGGTGTTTTACATCCAAACCAAACAAGAACCACAGGACTTTTTTAAGTCTCTTAGGACGAATCCGCTTTATAACAATTACCAGTTTGAAAGGTCGAATTATCTTTACGACCATACGAACAACTATCCAGCCTACGCAAGCGACATGAATCGTTACTACGTATATGTTGCCGATAATGATTACATAGACACGGAGACGATTAACGAACTAAAGGATTTGGATTGCTTTGCCTCTTTTGAAGTCTATGGCGAAAACGCATATTCAGCTTACCCGGATTCCCTTGCTTTGGGTTTTACGAACCCCTTTTTCCTAGGGTCAACTAGAGAAGGAGTTGAACTAGCAAGCGACGCTATGGGAAGAGTCCCAAAGGATCTTGCTACTGGAAACCTAGAACTCCCTAGGGGAGTAGTGGAGGGAAGCATCCTAAAACCGAAAAATAACTCACTCACATTTTCGAATGATTTCCGTAATTTGATCGATGGACGTGCTCCAACAAACGAAAAAGAGGTTTGTATCAGTTCAGCATTAAGCGAAAAGATTGGAAACGGCCCTAATTTGTTCTGCGCCGGAATGGTTTCAAGCAAAGTAGATGGAGACTATATCGAAAGAGATTATCGGATTGGCGAATTGACTGTCGTAGGCATAGTTGAGAATCAAAACGACGTTTTGTACGCAGAGGACTATTGGTGCGTTGATTATTGGAGGGACGTATTTGGAATGAGCCCTTTCTTGCTTGGAGTCTCCAAAGTGTCTTTTTCGCTAAAAGAAGGCTATAGCAAAGAGCAGGTCATAAAGGCTTTAAGCTCAAGGTACCAAGGATATAGATTCGTGGATCCTTCCAAAGCGATCAAAGAAAGCGTTTCGCCTATCATTAACTACGTTAAAACCGCCCTAAATATAGCGTCTTTAACGACTTTGGC
Source organism: Bacilli bacterium (assembly GCA_024408335.1). Lineage (GTDB taxonomy): Bacteria > Bacillota_I > Bacilli_A > RFN20 > CAG-826 > UBA4951. The sequence continues at coordinate 37,752 of JAKSVB010000001.1, read as the reverse complement.
AATCGCTTCGTTCTTGCTTATTGTTATCGCAATACTCACTGGGCTAGAGAACAAAAGCGAAGGCGAGCTCTTGTTCTATCTCGGTATCAAAAGAGGGGAGATTACAAACAGTTATGGAGCAGGGCTTCTTCTCATGATTGGATACTCGATTATCGTGTCTTCTTTTTCGATATTCATGCTTGAACTCGTATTCGATGAAGTGATTCAAGATGTCTTTATGTCAAACGCCCCATTCACCCCTGATTTGATGCCGATTTTTGTAGCGGCTTTCGTAGGCTTTATCGGATACGTTATCTCCTATTTCCTAATCGACTTTTGGGTCAAGAAAAGAAATTTCAAACGAGAGTAAATAAAGTTACGAAAATATTTACATTTCTATTTACGAAATATGGCATTTTAATATATATTAATCACGTCAATTTCATAAATTGTCGGAAAGGATGTTATGAAGGGAACTGTCAAAATGTTCAACAAGGAAAAAGGCTTTGGCTTTATTCGCGCAGAAGACGGCAAAGATTACTTCTTCCACTACAGCTCCATCATTAGCGAAGAACGTTACAAGAGCGTCGAACAAGGCGCACCTGTCGAGTTCGAAGTCGACGCAGAGAACAACTCACGTGGCCTCCGTGCTAAGGATGTTAAAGAGATTAAGTAGTTTGTTGATTTAATATATGAACTATAAGCCCTCTTTAGAGGGCTTTTCTTTCCCTCACATAAATAAAAAGCAAATAGCTTTTTTCTTTGCTACAAAACAAAATCTCTTAGAGATATAATCTCTAGGCAACGCGAGGTTAGAAACTAATTATGGCACTTAAAGCAGGAATCGTCGGATTACCAAATGTTGGTAAGTCAACACTCTTCAATGCGATCACCAATTCGCACGTCTTGGCGGAGAATTATCCATTCGCCACAATCAACCCAAATAACGGTGTTGTTCTTGTTCCAGATGAGAGACTTGATTACTTAACCAAAGTCTTCAATCCAAAGAAGAAAATCAACGCAACATTCGATTTCTATGACATCGCTGGCCTTGTCAAAGGCGCTTCAAAAGGCGAAGGTCTTGGCAACCAATTCTTAGCGGCTATCCGTGAATGTGATGCCATTGTTGAGGTTGTTAGATGTTTTGATTCAACTAACGTTTTACGTTATAACGAAGAACCAGTCGATCCAAAGAACGATATTGAAGTCATCAACCTTGAACTTTCAATGGCAGATCTTGATACAGTCAATAACCGTATTGGCAAAGTCGAAATGAAAGCCCGTGTTGCCAAAGATAAGGTCGCTCTCTATGAGATGCCAATCTTAAACGCTTTGAAGGAAGTCCTTGCAGATGGCAAATCAGCAAGAGCCGTCAAAGGCTTATCTAGCGACCAACTCGAATACGCTAGAAAGAACTTCTTCCTTCTTTCCCTTAAGCCAATCCTCTATGTCGCTAACGTCGCTGAAAGCGATTATGCAGATTTAGATAACTGCAAATACTACCAAACAGTCAAAGCAATCGCTGAAGAGGAAAATACTGTCTGTATCCCTCTTAGCTGTGCTATCGAATATGAAATCTCACAACTCGAAACCGAAGAAGAGAAGAAAGAATTCTTAGACACCTTAGGCGTTGCTGAATCCGGTCTTGACCGTCTTGTCAAAGCCTCATACAAGCTTCTTAACCTCTCAACCTTCCTCACCTGTGGTACCGATGAATGCCGTGCATGGACATTTAGAAACGGCATGACCGCTCCACAATGCGCAGGCGTCATTCATAGCGATTTCGAAAAAGGCTTCATCAAAGCAGAGATCTATAGCTTCGAAGACTTCAAGAAATACGGCAGTGAACTCGCTGTCAAAGAAGCAGGCAAACTCCGATTCGAAGGAAAGGAATACGTGATGAAAGACGGTGACTGCGTCTTCTTCAGATTCAACGTATGATGGAATTTAGAATCGGGCAAGGCGAAGACATACACGCTTTAGTTCCTGAAAGGAAACTCATTCTCGGAGGCGTTTATATCCCTTTTGAGAAAGGCCTTCTAGGACATAGCGACGCAGATGTCGTTTATCACGCCTTAAGCGACGCGCTTCTAGGCACGCTCGCACTTGGGGATATCGGGCAACACTTCCCAACAAACGATCCTCAATATGACGATGTCGATTCATCCATCATCGTCAAAAAATGCTTCTCACTTGTCAAAGACAAGGGATACGTCATTAATAACGTTGACATGTCTATCGCTTGTGAGAAACCTCACCTAATGAAATACCTACAGGAAATGAGAAAGAACATTGCTTCTCTCCTAGAGACAGATGTTGAAAACATTTCCCTCAAAGCCATGACAAACGAAGGCTTTGACGCAGTAGGAGAAGGCAAGGCCATCAGGGCCAATGCCATAGTAATGATCAGAAAGGAGTAACCAATGACAAACGAAGAACAATTAAAAGAATTAATTGCCGCCGCTCTTAACAAACTTGGTGTAGCTGCATCAGCTAGCGACATCGCTGTAACCCCAAGCAAAGATTTAGCTCATGGCGATTACGCTTCAAATGTCGCTTTGAAATACTCAAAAGCACTCGGCAAAAAACCACAAGACTTAGCAAACGAGCTTATTAACGAAATCCATGGCGAACTTGTTGATCACATCGAAATCGCAGGTCCTGGATTTGTTAACTTCTTCTTGAAGAAGGAGTCACTTTCCTTGGTTGTTAGCCTCATCTTAAAAGAAGGCGATAACTTTGGTACCGCTCCAAGCAAGAACCAAAAGATCGACGTTGAATTCGTCAGCGCAAACCCAACAGGAAACCTTCACCTTGGTCACACTAGAGGTGCCGCTCTTGGCGATTCCGTCTGTAACATCCTCCAAAAAGCAGGTTACGATGTAACCCGTGAATATTATCTCAACAACTGCGGCAACCAAGTCGCTCACCTTGGAAACTCCGTCAGAATTCGTTATCACGAACTCTTCGGTGAAGAAGGAAAACTTGGCGATGATGATTACCATGGACCAGAGATCATCAAGATTGCTGAAAGCATCAAAGAGAAATACGGCGACAAGTACCTCGTTGATAACGAAGAAACAAAAGAGTTCTTCATCCAATACGGTATCGAAGCAAACCTCGCAAGAATCATGAAAGACCTTGAGGACTTCGGAGTTCACTTCGACGTCATCTCAAAAGAATCTGATATTCGTGCCGGAACAACCATCGTTGACACAATCAAACTCTTAAAAGACAAGGGATTTGTCTATGAAAACGAAGGTGCCACATATCTTAAGACCAGCGAATTCCTTGATGACAAAGATCGTCCAATCATCAAATCAGATGGTTGCTACACTTACTACCTTCCAGACATCTGCTACCACTACGAGAAGATGAATAGAGGTTTCGATCATCTCATCGTCATGCTTGGCGCTGACCACTTCGGTTACATCAACCGTATGAAGAGCGCTCTCATGATGAAAGGATACCCAGCAGAAGCCTATGAAGCTGGCATCTACCAAATCGTCCGTGTCTACAAAAACGGCGAAGAGGTCAAGATGAGCAAACGTACTGGCAAAGCCATCACTCACCGCGAACTCGTTGAAGAAGTCGGCAAAGATGCTGTTAGATATTTCTTCGCTGAAAGAAACGGAGACAGCCATCTCGACTTCAATATGGATCTTGCAACAAGCAAGAGCAAAGACAACCCAGTTTACTATGTCCAATACGCTCACGCTCGTTGTACTTCCCTTCTTGAAATGGGTAAGGACATGATTGATGATTCAATCACTCCTGTGCTCGAAACACCAAAAGAAGGCGAAATTATGAAGCAACTCGCTCAATTTCCGAGTATGATAGAGGCTGCGGCTAGTGCAAGAGCACCTTACAAGGTTGCAAATTACATTCATCAATTAGCTCAGCTCATTCATGAATATTACGCGGCAACAAAGATCATTGACCGCGACAACAAGGCTGTTACTGCTTCAAGACTCGCTCTTATGAAAGCATGTAAAATCGTCTTGAGAAATGCTTTAGCTCTCTTGGGTGTCAGTGCCCCAGATAAAATGTAACAAGGAGAATCACAAACATGAAAACAACAAAATCAATGCGCGATTGCGCCTATGACGAGATAACCACCGCTTGTTCAGCATTAACATTTGCTGACCTTTACGCTAGAGTTGCTGCCGCACTCGAAATGACAGAAGAAGAAAAGAAAGCTCACATTGGCGCTTTCTACACCGACCTCACTCTTGATGGCCGCTTCGTTGCTCTTACCGACAACAACTGGGATCTTCGTGAACGCCACACCTACGAAAAAGTCCACATCAGCATCAGCGAAGTTTATAGCGCTATCGAAGAAGCTAACGCTGAATACCAAGCAGCTGCTAGAGAAGACGGCGAAGAGGAAGAAGACGAGCTCGAAGAATCAATGGACAAGAAACTTGATGAAGAAGGCGAAAACGGCTCCTTCCAAGACGAAGAAGAAGAGAAGTCCACTGGTGAATCACTCGAATCTCTTGGCATCAACAACTAATCTGATTTTAGAAACTAAGCAGCAATTGGAATTGAACGCTTGTTTCAATTGAAAAAATTAAAAGACCTCTTATCTCCTAATGGTGGTAAGAGGTTTTTCGTTATGGGTGACAAATTGTATGATTGAACATTGATCAAGATAAACAAATTGGCAAGGATGATAAAGGCAAGTAGGTGTCTGCCCGTCTTTAATATTAATTCGAGTGCCGATGACAGATTGGTGCTTCTTGTTTAGATCCAATCACTCGCTTTGCTCTTTTAATATGACCTCTTTGGTGAACTGATGCTCTTTTTCGTCGAACGTATATTTAGTGGTGCTGTACTTTTCTTCTATTTCGAACGATTTTTTCTGCTCCGGGTAGAATTCGCGGTTGAACGCCAGCTGCCACCATCCGGGCTTGAACTGCTCAGGCGTGAAACAGAATGCACATCTGCTGGTATCGATGAGGTTCCTATATAACTTAACATAAAACTCGAATAAGCCAATCAAATCGCACCAATCATCTTCTTTGAGGAACGACCTTGCGTACCCGTCGCTGTCGAACGTGAGCACGCCATAGACGCCGCTCATGTCGTCCTCGTAGATCGTATAGGCAGGCACGTAGTAGAACATGTCCTGATGCCAGTAGTTGCGGCGGTATTCGGCATCGATCAGGTCATCGAACGACTTATGGTCGTAGAACGGCCATGCAACGACGGAATCCATCGCGCCAAGTTGCCTGAGGAAACCGAAATCGAGAGGGAAGTTTAAAGATGATCTGTGATAACTGAGCTCCACAGGTCTCATAAGGAAATCAAGGTTTATGTCATTCCTCAAGTCGCCGATAAGGCCCAGTTCCTCGCATCTACCCCTCGTCAAGACGATCCTGTCCTCTTCGATCGTCTCACGGACGACTCCTTTGTCCTCGTCGAGCATGGCGAACACCGTCTTGTCCTTGAAATTGAACGGCATGAACCCCGCCCCGGAGTATTTCCTAGAGAACTGGCTGTCGCCTTCGGGATCGTATTCGATCTCTGGGTACTGTGCCTGCCAATTGGTCCAAATGGCCATCCTCTTGGAGTACGAGTGCTTCGACACGATCTTGTCGAGGAAATCGTCGATTGGCATACCGGAGTAGTCTTTCCCGATCACGTAATCGTCATTTGCTTTTGGGCCGAAGGAACATGACGCAAGGGAAGCCGAAAGGAGGGAGACGGTCCAAATGCAAAATATAGCTCTTTTTATTTTCATGCTCATAACGCTCCTTTCTCGACTGCGAAATAGCCGAACAAGCTCAACGTATCGAAAACCTCGGATCCGACTGGTAAGTAATTGCCCAGCGGATTAGCGTTGGTCTCTTCGTTAGGTCCGAGAGAGACGATGACCGCATTCCCCGGGTCTGTGATGGCGTTCCCTAAACTGTCGACTCGATAGATGTCGTACCCTTTGAAATAGTGGGACCATACCCCGTCGGAGTTCTCCCTGAGGAAATGGTAGTACCCGCTGAGGTCGGTCATTATCGCTATTTTGAACCACCCTGCGGAGCAAGGTGCGTATTTGCTGGCGGCCCTGAAGCCTATGCCCAACGTTCTGAAATCGGCTTTCAGAGAATTGAGTTTCAGAGCGAATGGCTTCTCCCTTGGGAGATACGTCCCGCTTATGAGGCCGGGGACAATCCCGCTGTGTTGGCCGTGGCCGTTGTAATTGTGGTTTGTTTGGCATAGGCCGCGGAAGTCCATGTGCCTCTGCACCGCGTACGTCGCGCAATTCTCGTCCGGGTTCCTGACCCACGAGAACGGGTCCATCTCGTGCTCGTCAAACTGAGGAGCGTCTACCGATGGCGGTATCGTTTCCCATGAGGCCTCGAATGAGATATTCCGGATCCTGGCCCACTCGCTAGCTTCGAAAGGATATGGCAGGTTTGCAAATGTAAAGCTCACACGTTTCATGATCGAAGGAAAGGCAACTGAAATTGTTTTCCATTGCGAGCTCCCGGTTCGCCAATCTCCTATTGCTATGGACTCTTGGTTCCCGTAGAAATCGCGTGCCCTCACATCGAATTTGGAAGAGGCGGAAGCTGGGTTTGCCTGGAACTCGAAGGAAACCCCTGACACAGGGAAGTCGAATTCGACCGATAGGACGGATGCGCCCGAGCGGAAAGCCACCTCCCTGCCAGCGGCCGAGGCGTTTGTTGGGATGACTTTGGCCCTGTATTCCTCAGAAAATCGAAGCGAATACTCGCCTTCGTTCGTGGTGCCCAATAGGTTGTCAAAGTTTAATTGGACGGACGATGGCCTGTATTTCTTGTTCAGTTCATCGACAAGCTCCCTGATCTCCGGACTGAGCCACACCCCTATGCCTGCACCAGTTGACGAATCGTATCCTAGATGCATGGCGTATGTCACCCTATGCTCGTCGAAACGGTGCGTCGATATGGAATACACATTATTTTGAATATTGCTGTTATATATTGGTGATCCGCTCATTCCGTCCAGCGATTGTGCCGAATATCTGACCGTTCCATCCATGAAGTTTCTTAGGAGCCCATCCACCTGAGTGCATTCATGCGATTGGTTGAACGTAGGATATCCGATCATCTTGTATCTTGGCGCAGGATCTGAGAAAGGGGTTAGTACCCTATGTCCAAGATCTTTTCCTATCGGCCTATCGAGCCTTAGAACCGCCCAATCGTCGCCGAACGATCTGCCGGTCAGGTATTGCGACCTGAGGTAGATGTCAGTGGCTTTCGCGTAATACGGGTAATCCTTTCCCCATTGGTCCCCGAGTCCTATAGCGCCATACACTTCGATTCTTCCCGGGAAGTATTTGTTGTTGATTCCATCGTCCAGGATGCCGCTCGTCGCATCAAGCCAAAGGCCATGGGCGCATGTGAGCAGCGTGTCGTCCCCGACGAGGAATCCTGTGAAATCGTACATGGCGGTGACGAGCGTCCCGAAGAGAGATATGTTGTGGTAGTAGGCGCGGATCTTGCAAGTCGAGGCGAAGAACGGGTCTTTTGGACCTTTTTCTTGGCTGTCAATTTGACCATTGTTGACGGTATATGAATCCCACTCGAATTCATTTGGTTCATAATCGAGGTAATCAGGTGAGTATAAATCGCTCAAAGAAAGTCCGCCTTCGCCCCCGATTGTAGTAATACCACTCGCTCCGATTGAGTATCTAACGAGACTAGTCATTCCCAATGGGAGAGAGAACGGATCCCCGCCTTCGTAATTTTTGTCTTGGAAGTAGAAACCGGCAAAACAAGATTGTTCCTCGTAGTTTGTTTGGCGAGATTTAAAAACTTCCCGTTTTGAAACACTTGGACAAAGTGATCCTAGAACGAGTGTGATGAGAAATAATCCAACACCCTTCATATACGCCCTCCTAATTAATAATTGGATTATTTCATATTTATAATCAATTAGCAAGGTCATGAGACTAAATATCTGTAGGCCTGTTGCGAAAACTAAAATAAAAGATTCACTAAATCGATCGGCGAAAACTTTTCAAATCCAGGCTCGTAACTTCCTTTTTTGTTTTTTCTTCTCTACCGAATTTGAACTATTTGATACAATTAACATGGAGGTTATTCTAATGAAGGATTTCATTAAAGCAATGAACAAGTTACCAAAGCTTGTTAAGATCGCCCTTGCTTTACCTGTACTTGACATCATTTGGTCAATTTGGAAGCTCTGCAAGGCAATCAAATCGGATAACGTCGTCATGATCGTTATCGCAATCCTCACCATCATCCCTGGTGCTGCACTCATGTGGCTCCTCGATATCATCTGGATTGTTGCTTTTGGTAAGCCACTTTGGTTCAACGACTAATTTGTTCACAAACTAAGCCTCCCTCCAAGGAGGCTTTTTTCGTATAATTAATGGCATGTGGGAAAAAGAATTAGAAGAAATGAAAATCGCAGCCTTAGAGGCTGAAAAAGTTATTCTTGAGATATATGAGACATCTTTTGATGTTGAGACCAAAGATGATGATAGTCCTGTAACCATTGCGGATTTGACAGCCGATAAGATAATCAAAGAACGTTTGAGCAAAGCATTCCCTGACTATGGCTTTTTAACCGAAGAAAGCGTTGATACAAAAGAAAGGCTTTCAAAAGACCATGTCTTTATTGTCGACCCAGTTGATGGAACCCATCAATTCGTTCAAAAAGCCGGAGGTTTTTCCACAAACATCGCTTTAGCGTACAAAGGCGAAGTAGTGGCAGCAGTCATAAACATACCGGTTCAACATAAACTCTATTACGCAGTTTTAGGCCAAGGATCGTTCTGTGAAGAAGATGGTAAGGTCAGAAGACTTCATGTCTCAAATAGAGCCCGCAACAACCTTAGGCTTCTAGTTTCGCTTTCCTTTTATAGTGAGAAAGAGAAATCATTCACGGAAAGGCATAAAGACCTTTGGGAAGAGGTCATCCCTCTTGGAGCGTCTTTGAAGTTCTGTGAAATTGCAGAAGGAAAAGCTGAGCTTGCGGTTAGATATAGTAGTGGTACAAAAGAATGGGATACCGCAGCAGGAGACTTAATTATCACTGAGGCCGGTGGAGTGTTCCTAGATCCTAAAGGCGACAGATTCAGATATAACAGAGAAGACGTTTATAACCGCGAAGGATATATCGCTGCAAACTCAAAAGAAAACATCATTTTTGAAAAATAAGCGGTTTTTGTAAGGAAATTCGATTAAAAAACTCCTGTTTTGCAGGAGTTTTTGCTTTATTCGGCGTCCATTTCTTCGTAAAGGGCTTCTTTACGTTTGAGGTACTTGTCAATAATATCGAGCGGGGCGTTCATCATGCCTTCGCATTTGATGACACCAGGCACTTCTTCAACAAGGATTGTCTCAATTCCTTGTGAGATGTCAGCGTCAGCGTTCACGCATCCTTGGCAAGCGCCGACCATGTTGACGTAGACCGTTCCATTAAGGAAGCCAACGTATTCAACATCACCGCCTTCTCTTTGGAGGAATGGGCGGATTTTTTCTAAGACTATTTCGATTTGTTTTTCAATTTGTTCCATAAATCACGAATATTGTAATAGTTTTTTGAATAAGAACAAGCAAAGCGATAAAGACTTTTCAAAAAAGTTGTTATACTAACAATGATGAAAAAATTGTCTTTGGCTTATTTACACGTACTTAATGGCGTATTCACTCTCAAACTTGAAGGGATCGAGGCTACTGCTGACGGGCTTTCAAAAATCCTTAGGGGAGTAGTGGATATGGATACGAACAAATTCATTTATAGCGCTGCGTTTAAAGCGTTCCCTTCCCTTTCTTCAAGAAGGCTTAAGGGAAGAATCAACACACTCATCTCCAAGGGATATCTTGAAGAAGATTACGATTTTGAAACCAAAACATCATTTCTTCGTTTAACGAAGATGGCTGATGAATTAAGATTAGAGCCATTAGAGAAAAAAGACATTGATCTAAGAATCAACACGAACATTAGACTTATTAAGGAGGACAAACAATGAAAAAGATGACAGATGAAAAATTTGAAGAATGGTCATTCCAGATCCCAAACTTCAAAAATGTCTGCGAACGCATGAAGGGATTCACAAAGCTCTTCAAAGAAGCGACAAGCAAAGAAGAAGCATACCGTATTTGGAGAAAGTTCTCCCATCTTTCAGATACAGTTGAGGACCATATCACCCATATCAGCGTTCTCTTCTCTTTAGAGACCCAGAACAAGAAATACGAGAAGGCAATGGAAAAGGTCAATAATGAAACCCCGCTTCTCGAAATCGAATCACAAAAGTTCATGAAGGCTTATTTAGAGTCTCCATATCTTGAATACCTCGAAAGCAAACTCGGAACATTCTTAACCAAAATGTACCGTTACTCAGTCAAGAAGAGCGATGAATCGGTTGTCGCTATGAAACAAGAAGAAGCCGCTCTTACTATGAAGTATGGTGCTGCAATCGCTGCGATCACCTTTGAGTTTAGAGGAAACAAATATAACCTCCCTCAAATGGGCAAGTTCCTCCAAGACGTTGACCGCAATACAAGAAAAGAAGCCGCAAAGGTCTACTACGATGTATTAGGTACTCACGTCGAAGAGCTCGAAGACATTTATGACAAGTTAGTCAAAGTCCGTACCAAAATGGCAAAAGAGATGGGCTTTGAATCATACACTGAACTTGGCTACATCATGATGAACCGCTTCGACTATAATCCAGAAATGGTTGAGAAATACCATGAGCAAATCAAAGATGTCGTCACTCCTCTTGCTGCCAAGATCGTCAAAAAGCAAATCTCTCGCTTAGGAATCAGAAACCCTGAGATTTATGACCTTAACCTCATGTTCCCTAATGGAAACCCAACTCCTAGAGGAACAACCGAAGACAAGGTTAACGCCGCAACAAAGATGTATGACACAATGTCAGAAGACACATCAAAGTATTTCCGTTACATGGTTGACCACCATCTTCTCTTCCTCGATGCCAAACCAGGCAAGCAAAGCGGTGGTTATATGACCTACTTCCCAATCAAGCGCACACCAATCATCTTCTCAAACTTCAACGGAACCTCTGGAGACGTTGATGTTCTCACTCATGAATTTGGTCACGCTTTCCAAGGCTTCCTTGGCGGAGAGATCAAAGTCCCAGCATATCGTTCACCAACCGCTGAATCATGTGAAATCCATTCAATGTCCATGGAATTCTTCGCAGAACCATATATGGACTTATTCTTCGATGAACCAGACAAATACCGTTATGTCCACCTTGCAGACTCAATCTGCTTCCTCCCATACGGCGTTTCAGTCGACGAATTCCAACACTGGGTATACGCTCACCCAGAGGCAACTCCAGCTGAAAGAGATGCTGCATGGCATGAAATCGAATGCAAATACACCCCATGGAAAGTCAAAGCGGAAAAGAACTGCGAATACCTTCTCTCAGGTCACCGCTGGCTCACTCAATCACATATCTTTGAAGTGCCTTTCTATTACATCGATTACACACTCGCACAGGTATGCGCGTTCCAATTCTTCAATAAGGACCGCAGATCCCACGCTAACGCATGGAACAAATACATCAGGCTTTGCAAGCTTGGTGGCAAATATCCATTCTGCGAGCTTGTTAAGAAAGTCGGCTTAGAGGTCCCATTCGAAGACGGAGTTCTTGCTAAGACCGTCAAACCTCTTGAGAAAGTCCTCAAAAGTTACCATCCAGAAAACTTCTAATCACTGCCCTCTATCGCTAGAGGGCTTTTAATATAAGAAAAAAGAGGGCGTTACCAATTAGGCCACCCTTTTCCACCCTCCTTATTGAAGTGGAAGAGGTAATTGACAAAGCTCTCTTTCTTATGCCGCCTTTTTCGGCGGGACACCATTGTAGCACATTCAATTATTTGCATTAAAGTTGAAAATCATTTTCATACTTTTTCATTGTTTGTTGAAAATAACGATTGAAATCTTTCAAAATCGATTTTTAGTGTCAATTATCATAGTATAAATATTTGTAATATTTATAAGAACGATTTTCTTATTATTGAGGGACTAATATTTCAAGTTTTAAAATTTAAACGTTTGCAAAATGTAACCGTTTTCATGAAAAAAATGATTTGATTTTGTAGTTTTTTCATAAATCGCTTGTTATATTCTATGTGTCGAAAATCTAATTCGACATTTCGTATATTTCCTTAATCGGTTGGAAGTCTCTACGCTTGACCATAATCAAGCACTACGGAATGCTAAATCGTAAAGATTAGTTCTTTCATGTTTAGTACTTCGAATCCCATTAACCAAATTGCGAAACAAAAGGAGATTCATAGTAACATGAAAAAAACAATCTTAGCTCTCGCTTCCCTTCTCGCTGTTGGCGGTCTTGCCAGCTGCAACTCCGACGCAAACAAGATGAAAGTCGGCCTCATCACTCTTCACGATGACAACTCAACCTACGACAAGAACTTCATTGATGCTTTCGAAGCAGCTTGCAAAGCAAAAGGTGTCAAGGCAGTTATCAAAACCGGTGTTGATGAAAAACCAGAATGCACCACTGCAGCAGACAACATGGTCGAAGATGGCGTTAAATTAGTCTTTGCTGACTCATTTGGCCACGAACCATACCTCAAAGCTTCAGCAGAAAAACACGCTGATGTCCAATTCTGCCACGCAACTGGCAACCAAGCTCACACCTACAAGCTTAATAACTTCCACAACGCTTTCGCTTCAATCTACGAAGGCCGTTACCTCGCTGGTGTTGCTGCAGGTATGAAACTTGCTTCAATGAACACAGATCACAAGATCGGTTACATCGCTGCTCACCCATACGCAGAAGTCATCTCTGGCTACACCTCATTCTTCCTTGGTGTCAGATCAATCGTTTCTGATGTCACTATGGAAGTCACCCACACCAACTCATGGTACGATGAAACCCTTGAAGGCATTGCTGCTACAACCCTTATCAACAATGGCTGCAAGCTCATCTCACAACACGCTGACAGCTGGGGCGCTCCAACCGTCTGCGAAGAAAAGAAAGTTCCAAACGTTTCATACAACGGCTCAACCGAATCACGTTGCGAAGATACATTCGTTATCTCCAGCAAGATCGATTGGCAACCATACTTCGAACACTGCATCGATGCAGTTAAAGAAGGCAAGGCCATCGAAACCGACTACACTGGCACAGTTGCAACTGGCTCAGTCAAAGTCACCGATCTTGGTAAGAAAGCAACCAAAGGTCTTAACATCGAAGCTAAACTTACTGAAGTCAAAGGCAAATTAGCTGATGGTTCACTCAAGGTCTTCGACACCGAAAAATTCACTGTCAGAAACGCAAAAGCTGACGCAAGCCCATTCAGCAAAGCTGGCTTCATCACCATGGACGACAATGGCAAGCTCACTGGCTACCAAGCAGACGTCGACTTTGACGAAGCCTACACTGGCGACCACGAAGCAGTCGTCACAAAAGATGGCAAAACCTACTTCGACGAAAGCTCACTCCGCAGCGCTCCATACTTCGATATCGTTATCGATGGCATCACCGTCCTTGACGACACCAAAGCTCCAAGTGCTAACTAATTAGAGCTAAAAAACATTGTTTTAAATCCCAAGGGCCTAAAAGCCCTTGGGAATTTCTCGTTTTTGGAGGATAATTAACCTATGAAAAAAGAAACTCAGAAACAAATCAGCATTAGGTTCGAAAACGTCTCTAAGTTTTTCGGACCAGTCAAAGCAAACGAAAACATTTCCTTTGACATCTATCAAGGTGAAATCTTATCCCTCCTTGGCGAAAACGGAAGTGGCAAAACCACTCTCATGAACATGCTTTCCGGCATCTACTTCCCAGATGAAGGAAAGATTTACATCAATGGCGAACACGTCACAATCGCATCTCCAAAAGATGCTTTCGATCTTAAAATCGGCATGGTTCACCAACACTTCAAATTAATTGATGTCTTTACTTGCTTAGAAAACATTGTCCTTGGCATCGAAGACAAAGAAAAAGCAAACAAATCCAAAGCTCGTAAAATCGTTAAAGAAATCTGTGACAAATATGGATTTGAAATCAATCTCAACAAAAAAGTCTATGACCTTTCTGTTTCCGAGAAACAAACATTAGAAATCATCAAAGTCCTTTATAGAGAAGCAAACATCCTCATTCTTGATGAACCAACAGCAGTTCTTACACCTGTCGAAATCAAACGTTTGTTCGCAGTTCTCAACAACATGAGAAAAGATGGCAAGACCATCATTATCATCACTCATAAGTTGAATGAAGTTATGGAAATTTCCGACAGAGTCGCAATTCTCCGTAAAGGCCAATACATCGATACTGTTTTAACGAGCAAAACCAACGAATCACAACTTACCGAAATGATGGTTGGCAAGAAGACCGTCCTTAATATTGACCGTTCAGAACCAAAAGACGTTGAAGACCGTCTTATCGTCAATGGGCTCACATATGTGAATGGTGAGGGAATCAAAGTCCTCGATGACGTCAATTTCACTGCAAAAAGCGGCGAAATTCTCGGTATTGCAGGCATTGCAGGAAGCGGACAACGTGAACTTCTTGAAGCCATTGCAGGTTTAAACCCAAAGGCAAAAGGTGACATTGTCTTCTTCCGCCCTAAGAAAAACCTTCCAGTTTCTTTTTACCACAAGACATATCGCGAAGTCGTTAAACTCGCAAGCGAAGGAAAATTCCATTATGACAATGGAAGTCCTGTCTCATTTGAAGGAATGCGCCCATTCCAAATCAAATCATTAGTCAATAACGGAGACGTCCTCTTTAATGAAAACGAAGTCATGAACCTTCGTGAGAAATCACCTCTTCAAATTAGAGAATTAGGTGTTCGTCTCTCTTTCGTTCCTGAAGATCGTTTAGGCATGGGTCTTGTTGGAAATATGGACCTTATCGACAACATGATGCTTCGTAGCTACCGCAAAGGCAAAGGCACACTTCTTAATAGAAAAAACCCAGAAAACCTTGCAGGAGCAATTGTTAATGAACTCGAAGTCGTTACTCCTAATCTTCACACACCAGTTAGAAAGCTTTCTGGTGGTAACGTCCAAAAAGTTCTTGTTGGTAGAGAAATTGCATCCGCTCCAAAAGTCCTCATGGCTGCCTATCCAGTTCGTGGCCTTGACATCAACTCATCATATTTGATTTATAACTTACTCGATAAACAAAAAAGAGAAGGCACAGCCGTTATCTTCGTTGGAGAAGATTTAGACGTCCTCCTCGCTCTTTGCGACAGAATTCTTGTCATGTGCGAAGGACAAGTTTCTGGCATCGTCGATGCTAGAACGACTACAAAAGAAGAAGTTGGTCTTCTTATGACCAGCAAAAAAGAAGCAGAGGGAGGTAAATAATCATGACCGAAAAGAAAGAAAAAACACCTTTGTTCCACGTTGTAAAACGCTCAAACATTCCTTTATGGCAATCAATCCTCATTCGTTTGGGATTCGTTGTTGGAGCTGTCCTTGTTGGCATGCTCGTTCTCTTAATCACCCGTGGAATTAACCCGTTCGAAGCTCTTTACGAAATGTTTAGGGGTTCATTTGCATCACCTAATAGATTCTTCAACTTCCTTAAAGATGGCGCACTCCTCTTAATTGTTGGTTTGGCACTTGTTCCATCTTTCAAAATGAAATTCTGGAACCTTGGCGGTAATGGACAAATCCTCATGGGCGCCCTTGTAACCGTCATGTGCATGTACTACTTAGGCAACATCCTTCCAGCAGGATATGATTGGTTAATCATCATCTGCATGTTCATCTCTGCAGTCTTAGCCGGCGCTATATGGGCTTTGATTCCTGCACTATTTAAAGCGTTCTTCAACACTAACGAATCGCTCTTCACCCTTATGATGAACTACATTGCCGTTGGTCTTGTCAGTGCCTTTATTACCGTTGTTTCTAGCGGTGGTGGCTCACACTTCATCGATCCTGACATGATTTGTGCACACGGCCGTATTCCTCAATTATTTGGCAAAGAGGCAACACTTATCGTCATTGCTTCACTTATCATTCTTGCCTTCATGATTTACTATCTCAGATTTAGTAAACACGGCTATGAATTAAGTGTTGTTGGTGAATCAGAAAATACTGCCCGTTATGTTGGCATCAACGTCAAGAAGGTCATTATCAGAACTATCCTTCTCTCAGGCGCTATCTGCGGTATTGCAGGCTTCCTTATTTCTGGCGCTATCACATACTCTGTTACCGAAACTTCGGCAGCAAATATGGGTTTCACCGCTATCATTGCTGTTTGGCTTGCAAAATTCAATCCATTCATAACAGCCGCAACATCATTCTTCGTCGTCTTTGTCACAACTGGTATGGGACAAGTTCAATTGGCTTTCTCGGATGTTCTTAAGAACAACGCTAGTGGCGATATCGTCATGGGTCTTATCTATTTCTTTATCATCGGCTGTGAATTCTTTATCGAATACAAGATCATTTGGAATAAAAAGTCCAAGAACCCTCTTGAAAACGTTATTTCAGAGCCAACTGAGGCTCCTGCTTTAGAGGCTCCTGAACCACAAGCTGAAGCTCCAGCAAAGGAGGAAAAATAATATGGTAGCATTCAATGATATCCTTATTAACATTATTCAAGGCGCAATCCCTCTTGCGATAATCTTCTTATTTGGTTGCGTTGGTGAAATCCTCACTGAAAAGTCTGGAAACCTTAATCTAGGCCTTCCTGGCGTTATGTGTTTTGGCGCAGTAGGCGGCGTTCTTGGCTGCGTCCTATATATGAAAACCATCTATCAACTTTGGCCAATCGATGTCTCTGAGCCAGTTATTACTTTCGTAACGGTTCTCTCATATATCTGCTTATTGTTATTCGCTATCATCTTTGCATGTGTCTTTGGCGCAATAAGCGGCCTTATCTTCTCATTCTTAACAACAACTCTTAAGGCAAACCAAAACATCACTGGTTTAGCCCTTACAACTTTTGGTGGTGGCTTTGCAGACTTCGTTGTTCCACTTATCACTCCTAAAGAGGAAGAAAAAGCTCTCTTAGCCAAGGCTGCTAAGATCTTAAAATTCTCTCTTCCATATGACAGAACAGCAGTTGGCATTTGGGGCGACTCATTCTTAAACCAAAGTATTCTCGTTGTGATTGGATTCGCAATTGCCATTGTTGCCTTTGTCATTATCAATAAGACTCGTGTTGGCCTTTCGCTTAGATCAGTTGGTGAAAACCCTGCTACAGCAGATGCTGCAGGCATCAACACAAATGCATATAGATATGGCGCCACATTAATTGGCTGCGCTATCGCAGGCCTTGGCGGCTTATTCTATGTCGTCAAAATCAATGGCTGGGAGAACAGCGCTACCCTTCAAGGATTTGGATGGATGGTTCTTGCTCTAGTTATCTTCGCCGTTTGGAATCCACTTATCGCTATTGTCGGTTCGCTCGTGTTCGGTGCTCTTTGGGTTAGCCCTCAAAGTGGTATCTCAACAAACACAGCCGCTGGCAAAGACTTACTCAAAATCACTCCATACGTCGTTACTGTTGTAGTTCTTGTTATTACCTCAATTGTTGGTAAAAAGAGCGTTCTTCCACCTGGATCTCTTGGCATTAACTATTTCCGCGAAGAACGTTAAAAACCCCCACAAATTCCGCATGAATTTGAAAAGAACCGCAATTTGCGGTTCTTTTTTGTCACGTTATGAGGCGTTAGGCAAACTTCTCTTTGAGATAGCGAATGAATGGTTCTGCAGTGATTTCTTTTCCTGTAACCTTCTTAATCCAATCGCCAGGTTTAAGATAGTCATAGCAGATGTCATTGTCTCTCATCCATTCGACAATCTTCTCTATATGGCCAGTTTCGATAAGCCCATTAAGATTCATGGTTTCTTCCATTTTCTCCTTGATCATAGCGCCGTATAGATTTCCTAAAGCGTATGAAGGGAAGTATCCCCAAAGAGCTTCTGACCAGTGAGTGTCTTGCATGCAACCATCCTTGTCATCGGTGACTTCGACATCGAGATAGTCATGGTATTTTTGTTTCCAGATAGCAGGAACGTCTTTGCATTCGATTTTGCCATTAATGAGGTCTTTCTCGATCTCATAACGGATGATGATGTGGAGGCAGTATGAAAGTTCATCGGCTTCACATCTGATGAGCCATGGCTGTATTTGGTTCATAAGGCGGTAGAAGTCTTCGCTTGGGATGTTAGCAATTTCTGGATCAAGCGTCTCTGCGGCGTCTTTTTGGAGGCGAGGCATGAAGGCTTTGCTTCTGCCGATGATGTTCTCAAAGAAACGACTGTGAGTCTCACAGATAGCAGCAGTGGCCATGTTCTCAACATGGTTGTCATACATCTCTTGGCTCCAGTTTTGGAATTCAAGACAGTGGCCACCTTCATGGAGGCAAGTGAAGACGTTGCTTCTCCAATCTTCGATGAGGAACTTGGTTGTCACACGTGCGTCATTTCTATTAAAAGAGTCGCTGAATGGGTGAGCAGATTCCATTAAAGCCCCCTTATCGAGATTATAATGGATTGAGTTAAGCATTCTGATTGAGAGTTCTTTTTGCTTTATTGTGTCATATGGCTTTAAGGCTGGAATAACGAATGCTTTTTGTTTTTCTTTTGTTTCTCTTAATAGAGGGATAAGGACTTCTTTAAGAGGATTAAATATAGCGTCAACGACTTCTTCCGTCTCTCCTGGCTCATAAGCATCAAGGCATGTGTCGTATGGGGTTTGTCCATCTTTCATCATCTTCTTAGCAAGTGCGCGTGAAGAATCGACTTGCTTTTGCCAATAAGGGAGCCACGAGGCGAAATCGTTCTTTGGACGGCAGATTCTCCACATCTCATTGCATTCGGTGATGATGTTGCGGTATTCGATGTACTCTTCGAGGGTGAAGTTTTCCATGAAGTCGATCTCTTTGGCTAGATTCTCAAATAACCTTTTCTCCATTGGAGAAGCTTCAGGATCGTTTCTTCCTGCTTTAACGAGTTCAATATAGGTAGGGTCTTGACTAATTTTAGCAAGCTCCCCATACCAGTAATTTAGAAGCTCACTTTGGTCTCCGATAGCGTCCTTTCCGGCAACGCAGGCAAGGTCATAATAGATGACTGAAGTGGTGTGTTTTAAGCGTCTAATAGACTCAAGATATGGAAGGATTTTTTGATAAGATTCGCAGTGTTTCATAGATTATTTCTCCTAGGAAAGAGTGTATTCCATTTAGGTCATATTTTAATAGGAAATATTAAAAATATTTGAAAAATCTCGTAGCCAAAATGTTTGTTTCAAGGTCGAAAATACATAGGTAAAATAGTCTAAAAACAAGACTGAAAAATCACCGAAATATTGGGTGCATTCCCCCCTCAAAAATAGGGTTTAAAAACAAGAAACACAAGACGATTTTTGAGTCAAAAATAAGTGGTTTAAAGTATCAAAAACCGATGCTCAAGAGAGCAAAACCAAATCTCTCTTAGCGACATTTTATAGTGAAAATTGAGCGTTTCTCATAGGTGGCTAGCAAGCGTCAGATTTCGTGATTTTTTGGGAAATATTCGCTAACAGAACAAAACTATTTGAACTTTTTTGAGCGATTTTTAAAGGTGGTTTTTGCCTTTTTTCTTAGAAACAGATTATTTGTTGAATAGTAACTGTAACCGCTTCCAAACGCATAATATCGCGAGAAAACCTGAAATTTTTGAGATTTTTACACTTTTCCGCCAAATCTGGCTCTTTCCTTATTGTCTTTGCGCCTTTTATATATATAAAAAATAATCATTGAAATTTAGCCTTTGTGTTTGATAATACCTATACTCTTTATAAAAGAAAGGAGAGTTACCGTATGAAAAAATTACAGCGCACATTAGTGCTCCTCAGCGCAGCAACACTCATGATGTTAGGTTCCTGCGATGCTGGTGCTAATAACAACAGCGTAAATCCTGGTGAATCAACATCTAATACAGCAGGCGAGCAAGCATACCCACTCGTCATCAAAAAGAAGACAATTCCATACCTTGAAGAAGGTGTTAAATTTGACTTCGACAAATATGTCTCAATCGAGATGAGCGATGGCACAGAAACCCATGACTACACCATCAGCTGCTCAAGACCAGAAGTCGTTATTGAAGGACACAAAGTTAAGTGTGATACCATTGGCCAATACTTCATCACAGTCGAGGCTGGTTCGCTCCTTAGCAGAATCACAATCACAGTTCTTAGCAACGAGCAAATCAAGACGATCAACTTCTTATCAAATCTCGAAGATGAACCAAACAACTTCACCATCGATGCCTATGAACCAAATGGTGAATACTTCAGAACCTATGCTCACAACTCTGATTACGCTCTTGCTTATGACAAAACTGACTTAGGCAAGACATTTGAAGATGGAGAATCAGCAAGCTTTGCAATGGCCTACCTCAATGATGGCAACGGCTATTTAGGATATCTCGATGAAGCAGGTCAACTCGTATTCGAACCTGGTATCATCAAGACTCTCAACTGGTACTACCTCATGATCGGTATGATGCCAGACGCATCTGATTCATACTACGATTTCTATGAAGGCGAGGATCACTTATTCTTCGGCCCATCGTTCACAGAAAATCTTCTCGCATATGGTTGCAGCATGCCAATGCCAGCAATCTACCCAGGAGAAGTTGAATACGCTCACACAGTCCTTACCGAACTTAAAGACACCGGTATGGATGGCAACCCAGATGAAGCTACATTCAAAGTCTTCCTCACAGAAGGAACGAGAACAGAAGAATTCGTCACCCTCAAGCTTTACGATATCGGCACAACATCAGTTCCATTTATGGAAACCGCCATCAAGAGCGATGCATATATCCCAACCCGTATCACCGGTGATGAAATCGCAACAGCATTCGGAGCAATCCAAGCTGCAGGCAACTACACAGTTACCGCAAGCATCTGGTCAGTCGATGCTTCAGGAGCTCACGATAAAGACACTCCATACATGCCAACTACAACTCAAGAGATGGCAGGAGACGCAGCTATCAACCTCTATGGCAGCTACGACACAGTCATAACTTCCAAAGTCACCGCTAACGGCGTCTATAGCGAATACAAGCAAAAGAAACTTGAACAACAAGGTGCTGGCGTTTACGTCTTCGATACCAATTACTCAGTTGTCGATGCAGCAGCAATCTGGAATGACGCTAACGACTCAAAGTGCTACAAGACAAAACTCGATGCTGAAGGCGCATTACCAGCAGCAACCGAAATCGCAGGCGAAACAAACGTCTTCCAAATCCAAGGTGTTAAAGATATGACAGCAGGTGCAGTTACCCTTGCATCAGTCAACGAAACCAACTGGACAAAGAAGAAGATTGATGACGCAGCACACACCGTCACATTCGCAGGCGACGTTGGTAGCAACGACGGAACCACTTCCGACAACGGCCTCTTCAAAGAACTCCTCAACATGCTTGGCAGTGGCGAATACGGCGTTGGTAATGGAATCGGTGAATTCTGGACCAAAGCAGAAAAATCAACAAGCGGTGGCATGTTTGCTCTTGGCGAATACAGCGACTACTCAGCATTCGTCGTCAACACAGTCACAAATGAGATCGATGTCACATTAGCAATGTACGCACCATTCTCAGATATTGATTCAAATTCGTTCATCATCAAATTCACAATCAGCGACATTGGCACAACCTCATACGACTTCAACTCAATCAAAGGCGGAGTCGCAAACGTTGGCCTCTTAGCTGCTTAATAAAAAACAAACGTCCTAAAGGGGGATGCAACATCCCTCTTAGGGGCTAGATAAAAGGAGAAAGCAATATGAAAAAGAAACTCTTAGTTCTTGGCAGTGGCCTTATTATGAGTATGGGTGTTCTCGCAAGCTGTGGTCCAAAAAAAGCTGAAGATGGATACACTTACAACACCTACCTCCAAAGCTCACCAAAAAACTGGAACGTCCACTCATGGGAAACAAGTGACGAAAGCTATATCGGTAGCTTCTGCGAAATGGGTCTCTACGACTGTATTCTTAACGAAACAAAAGATGGCTATGTCTTCGTAAGCGAAATGGCAAGCGATCTTCCAACCGCAGTTGCACCAGAAGACTTAACCGAACAAGAAGCAACAACCTACTGGGAAGGTAACGCAACCGCAGGTATGGTTTGGGATATTCCTCTTAATAGAGCAGCAACTTGGGAAGATGGAACAGCTATCACCGCTCAAGACTATGTTGACTCAATGGAACTCCAACTCTCACCAAAGTACGCTAACTACCGTGCAGACAGCTACTTCGGAAGTAACTTAGTTCTCTGCAACGCAGAAAACTATTACAAACAAGGTCGTGCTACAAACGAACCATTCTTCAAATACTATGATGAGAAGACTGGCGAAGTCGAAAACGATTCAGGCTTATACTACCTCAACTTAGGTAAGTACACCCCATTCCTCGACCTCAGCTATGGCGAAGGCGCAACCGATAAGACATTCGGCGATATCCTTGGCCAACTCGACGATAACAGCGTCAAGCTCCCTGCTTTACGTATCAAAACAGCTTATCAATACTACCTCCAATGGTATAAGGATCACAGCAACTTAACCAGCTGGGATCGTGCATACGATAAGACAACTCACCTCCCAACAAAGCCAAGCGATGTCACAGATAACAACATCAAAGAAGATATCGCAGACATCGAAATCATGGTCTTCGATGAAGGCTTCACCGATTTCACCGGCCAAAAGAACTACATCAAGACAGTCAAAAACGTCACTGATGGCTGGGTCGAAGCAAACATCGAAGCATACACCCGTGAAGCTTTAGAAAGAGACCTTTCAGCTGTTGTCAAATTCATTGGTAACAACAGAGGTGTCTACACAAAGAGCTGGGCATGGAAACTTCCACTTTTCACACCTGTCTTCACATACAAAGGAAAGAACATCGAATTCACTGATGTCGGTATCAGAAAGGTTGACGACTACAAGATCCGTCTCTACTTAAGCCGTGCTATCACTGAACTCAACCTCAAGTTCGCTCTCTCAGGCAACTGGCTCGTCAACGTTCCTCTCTACAAGCAACTCAGCAAGCCTCTTGGCAAAGGCAACTCACTTGCTACAACCTACGCTTCAGGCAGCGTTGCTAACTACAAATCATATGGTCCATACAAACTCACCTACTTCGCAGCAGGCGACAAGATCACCATTGAACGTAACGACAAGTGGTATGGCTGGAAAGATGACAAACACGTTGGTCAATTCCAAATGGATAGAATTGTCACCAAGATCATCCCACAACACCAAAACGCACTCCTTGAATTTATGGCAGGCCGTCTCGATGACATTGATCTTACAGTCAATGACTTCCGTGAATACGGTAGCTCAGGCCGTGTCAGCACAACATATGAGTCATACACCCAAAAGATCTCATTCAACACCAAACGTGATAGCCTCAAAGCACGTCAATCTGACACACCAAACACCAACAAAACAATCTTAGCAAACCAAGATTTCCGTACTGGCTTATCTCTTGCTATCAACCGTAACGACTTTGCTTCACAAGCAACCTCAGGTTCAAAAGGCTTCACTGGTCTTCTCAATGACCTTTACCTCTCAAATAACAGCACAGGCGAAACCTATAGAAGCACCCCACAAGGTAAGAGCGTCTATGATCTCGTCTATGGCAAACTCGGCGGCGATGAAATTGGAGAAAACGTTGCTCTTAGTGAAAGACAATGTGGCTTCAACTACAGCCTCGCAGTCAAATACGCTGTCAAAGCCTTAAAAGAAGAACTCGCTTCTTCAGATGCAGGCCACATCAAAGCTAACGATAAGATCAACATCGAATTCCGTGTCTACGACAACGAAAGTGAAAACACAATCGCTGCACACACCTACATCACCCAACAATGGGCAAAACTCATCAACGACGCTGTTACCGCTCTTAAAGCTGATGGCACATTAGGCCAAAGCGATAAGATCGAAATCGCAGTCAAGATGGAAAAAGACCAAGACTACTACACAACCGCACGTAACGGTGGATATGACATGATCTTCTCCACATGGGGCGGCGCTGCTGTTAACCCTTACGGTCTTATGGAAGTCTACGCAAAGAAAGACTTCACCAACTGCTGTGAATACGGCTTCATGGGTCAACAAGACAAGTTCAATCTTGGCATTGACGCTGATGGCGATGGCACAATCGACGCAACAGATACCGATAGCGACGGAATGGTCGATTCTGGTTCAGAATGCAAATCATTCCATGCTTGGTACACCTACATGGTCGATAGCGATGACTGTAACGAAGCTCAATATGGCGATGGCTTAATCGCAGGTGATGAAAACTATGAAGAATGGTTAGAAGCACACACCCGTAAGCTTAACGTTCTCGCAGGCCTCGAAGCAGGCATCATCAACCGTTACGAAGCTATCCCACTTGTTGCTCGTGGTACTTCATCACTCAACGGCTTCAAGACCGAAAACGCAACCGACAACTATGTCTCACTCGTTGGCTATGGCGGAATCCGTTTCCTCAAGTTCAACTACACAGACAGCGAATGGGCAAAGTTCTGCTCACAATACAACAATGACTTATCAGATGCTTATAAGTCATATGAAAAGGGCGAAAACTAATCCTCTTAGCATCAAACCAACAACAAAAAAATGTAAGGGTGTCAACTATTGGCACCCTTACTTAGCGAACAAAGAAACGAAGTGACTATTATGAAAAAAGAAAAAGAAGAATTGAAAGGCGCGCCTACAATATCGGCGGGGCCAACTACAAATTCTGTTTCTAATGGCACCTCCAATGAGGCGGTAATAGAAGCAGACAAAAAACCATCATTTTTGAAGAGATTCTGGAAAGGTTTCCTTAATTTCTTCCACGAACTCGGTAAGAACGAGATGTTTAGATACGTCATCAAACGTCTCCTCCTCCTTGTTTTCACATTTGTTATCATTTTCTTAATCTGTTTCGTTTTAGTTCGTCTCCTCCCTGTCGACGCAAACACCGGTATGAATGACCCTCAAGTCTTCTACAACAAGATGGTTGCTCAAGGCAGATACATCGCCGTCATCAATGAAGATGGCACAAAAACTTATATGCCTACTCCAATCCTTCAACAGCTTTGGACATTCATCGCTAACCTCTTTAGCGGTGGCGATCACCCATGGGGCTATAGCTACAAAATCGCTTGGTTACAATCACCAGTCGAGATTCTCACCAGTCACTTAACTCCTACTATCCTTATTAACGTGTACACGATGGTCATCGCCGTTCCTCTTGGTCTTGGCCTTGGCATCTTCATGGCACTCCGTAAGAACCACTGGGAAGATCACTTCCTCAGCGTCCTCATCATGCTTGTCATCTCTGTTCCAAGCTTCGTTTACGCATTCCTTCTCCAATATAACTTCGGTTATGTCTGGCAAACCCTTCCTCCAATGGCAGAATCTGCTTCGGTCGGTTACTTCTCACCAGAATACTTCAGATCAATCATCCTTCCAATTCTCTCAATGAGCTTTGGTTCAATCGCTGGCTATGCCCGTTATACCCGTGCTGAGCTCACCGAAGTTCTTACAAGTGACTTCATGCTCCTTGCTAGAACCAAAGGTTTATCACGTGCTCAAGCAACAGTTAGACACGCATTCCGTAACTCACTTGTCCCAATCTTCCCAATGATCCTTGGTGAACTCATCTCAATCCTCAGCGGTTCCATGATCATCGAGAACATCTTCCGTGTTAACGGTGTCGGCGGTCTCTATCTTGATTCAATTCAAAAACTTGACTACGACGTCTTCCAATTCGTCAGTATGTTCTATATCTTAATCGGCCTTATCGGCACACTCGTTGTTGACCTTTCCTATGGAATCGTCGACCCACGTATCAGAATGGGAGGTAAAAAATAATGGAAAACGAAAACAAAGTTATTGGTACCTCTATGAACTACGAAGAACTTTCACCAGAGCTTTTCAAGAAGAGCAACGTTGACAATTCAACTCTTCACGACCAAGCTTTCGAGACCAAACCAATCTCATTCTTAAAAGGCGCGATGATCCGTTTTGCTAAAAACAAAGCCTCAATCGTCGCTGCAATCATCATCGCCTTCATCGTCCTTTTCGCTCTCATCGTCCCTCTTGTTTCACCAACAACATACGTTGACAAAGTCGAATACCCTACAGGTTTCAGAGACGCTAAATTCTCTTACGCCCTCCCATATAACCCAATGTTCGAAGGATCTGGTTTCTGGGATGGAACTGAAGTCAAAAAAGGCTGCAGCAAAAAAGACGTCGACTTCTACACCTACGATGACTCAAACCACAAACCTTTAATCAAGATTGTCGGCGAAAAAGAACACGTCGTCGGTGCTTCAAGATACAAGTCATACGATCTTAAGATCGACTCATACGCAGTCGGTTGTAAGTCAGTCTTCATCAATGAAGAAGAATACCAAAAACTCGTCTCTTACGAACAAGAAAAAGGTATCGCAAAAACTGACAAATCAATCATGAAGCCACTTCGTGATTACCACAAATACCTTGAGGACTACGAACAAGAACTTCGTGACACAAGAGAAGAGCTCGAAAACCAAGGCATTAAGACAAACCTTAATGACACAAGTATTCCAGCCATCATCGACTACTTGAAGACTTACTACAACCAAAGCACAAGAATTTGGTATAAGCTCGCAGCAAGCGTAAGCAATAACAGCTACTCACAAAACTCTTTCGTCATGGCAAGAGACGCTAGCGGAAATCCACAAGACATCTATAAGAGAGATGCTGGTGGCAACCTCGTCTATGCTGAAAAGACAAACGGTTTATATGAAATCCGTGTCGACTACTATGACTACTTCGAATTCCATAATGGATTCGCTCCAAGATTCGTCTTCGGTACAAACTCATCAGGACAAGACATCTTCCTCCGTCTTGCTCTTGGTGCTAGATTCTCACTCCTCTTAGGCGTTGGCATCTCCTTCATCAACTTCATCATCGGTCTTATCTGGGGTGCTATCTCAGGTTACTATGGCGGAACGGCTGACCTTGTCATGGAACGTGTCACCGACATCATCTCATGTATCCCATCAATCATCATTCTCACTATCTGTTCAATCCAATTCCTTAATAACGGCGCGCTTAAAGCAGCAGTAGGTGAAGCGGGTATTTCCGTCCTCGCCTTCCTTGTCGCCTTCGTCTATTCAGGATGGATAGGCGTTGCGGGAACGACCCGTATGCAGTTCTACCGTTTCAAAGGACAAGAATACGTCCTTGCAAGTAGAACCTTAGGTGCAAAAGACTCAAGACTTATCTTCCGTCACATCCTTCCTAACGCAGCAGGTACCCTTGTCACCTCATCGGTCTTAATGATTCCAGGCGTCATCTTCAGTGAATCCTCACTCTCATACCTTGGCATCATTGACTTCAACACAAGCGGTCTTTGCTCAATCGGTTCACTTCTTAACGATGGACAAGCTGCAGGTTTAAAAGAACACCCACACGTCTTATTGTTCCCATGTATCGTCATCTCATTGCTCATGATTTCCTTCAACTTATTCGGTAATGGTCTTCGTGACGCATTCAACACAACACTTAGAGGAAGCGAGGACTAATTTATGGCAGACATCAAGAACCTTAACGAAAAAATCCTCGAGGTCAAAGACCTCCGTGTTTCCTTCCGTACCGACTCAGGCACCGTCAAAGCAGTCCGTGGCATTTCCTTCCCTCTTTATAAAGGAAGAACCATGGCTATCGTCGGTGAATCAGGCTCAGGAAAATCAGTCACATCAAAAGCCATCCTTGGTATTCTTGCAAACAACAAGATCATCGAAGATGGTCAAATCATCTATGATGGAAAAGACCTTCTTAAGATCAGCGAAGAAGAATTCACCAAACTCCGTGGTGTTAAGATCTCAATGATCTTCCAGGACCCTCTTTCATCCCTTAACCCAATCATGATCGTCGGTAAGCAACTTACCGAGGCCATGGTCTTAAAGCAAAAAGCAGACAAGAAAGAAGCAAAGCACCTTCTTGCTAAGGTTGATAAGCTCCTTGCTGCGATTAACGCCAAAGAAGCAAAATCACTTGCTTTGTATGTCAAAGAAACTCCAAAAGACACTGGCGTTGACTTAAAAGATTACGAGACCCTCTTCGCAGAAGTCGTCGACGCCGAAAGCGTTAGACAAACAGAGGCTATCGCCGCTCTTATCCCTGCTCTTGAAGATATCGCTGCCAAAGGATTCGAAGATCTTAAAGCCAGCGAAGAATCATTCAAGAAGCTCTATAAGGGGCTCGCTTCTTGCGAACTTACCATCGGCACCGAAAAAGATAACGAAATCAGCGTCTTCCCAACCATCGTTAAGACCTTCGTCAAAGGTGCTAAAGACGGCGCAAAACTCATCGAAGAACGCGCAAAGGCAATGGAAAAAGCAGGAGTCTCAGACTTCTACGATCTCCCAGCCGATGTTCGTGCAAAACTCCGTGAAGTCATCACCTCACCTGAGGCCTTCAAAGAAAAACTCAAGAACGCAACCCTTTCACTCATCGATCACCTCCGTTCATTAATGAATAGAACCGATAGTGAAAAAGAAGCGATCACCAAAGATCTTCTTCTTAACTACGCATCAGCAGTCACCGTCTCTAAGAGTGAACTCACTCCAAAAGAGGCAAAGGCTCGCGCTATCAAGATGCTTGAAGAAGTCGGTATCAAAGACGCAGAAAAACGTTATTCACAATATCCATTTGAACTCTCAGGTGGTATGAGACAACGTATCGTCATCGCTATCGCTCTTTGCTCAAGCCCAGAAGTCCTTATCTGCGACGAACCAACAACCGCTCTCGACGTTACAATTCAATCTCAAATCCTTGAACTCATCAACAAGCTCAAGAAAGAAAAGAACCTCTCAATCGTCTTCATCACCCACGACTTAGGTGTTGTCGCTAATATGGCAGACGACATCGCAGTCATGTACGCTGGTAAGATCGTTGAACAAGGCACCGCAGAAGACATCTTCTACGATGCACGTCACCCATATACTTGGGCACTTCTTGGTTCTGTCCCAGATCTTGAGACCAAAGAGAAACTTAACGCAATCCCAGGCACCCCACCAAACATGCTCATCCCAGCAAAAGGCGATGCCTTCACTCCAAGAAACGTTAACGCTCTTGAAATCGACTCACTCTATCAACCTCCATTCTTCGAAATCAGCGACACCCACAAAGCCGCTACATGGAACGTTGATCCAAGAGCCGAGGAAATCCGCGCTCCAGAAATCGTTATCAAACGTATTGCTGCAGCCTTAAAGGATCACCCTGAAGTCGCACCAAAACCAACAAATACCAAGAACTCGATTCTTAACTACATCAAGGAGGTCAAATAATATGGCAACACGTAAAAAAGTAACCGCCGAGATGGAACAAGAAGTCATTCCAACTCCAGAGGAAGTCGCACCAGAATTCCAAAAGAAGATGGATTATCAAAAAGCCGAAAAGCTTCTTGAACTCGATCACGTCAAACAATATTTCCGCTTCAAAAATAGCGAAATCAAATACCTCAAAGCCGTTCACGACGTCTCCTTCGATGTCTACCGTGGTGAGGTCTTCGGTCTCGTTGGCGAATCAGGATGCGGTAAGACCACAACAGGTCGTGACATCCTTCGCCTTTACCCTCTTACTAGTGGCGATATCAAACTTGATGGAGTCACCATCAGCTGCGGTACCCGCTGGAATGAAAAAGAAATCAAGTGGACCAATGTCCGCGCTAGAGACAGAATCAAGGCAATCGATGCCGAGAAGAAAGCTCTCAAACTCTCATTCTTAGACAAATTTGCTGAATCATTTGGTGAGAAATTCGATCCAAAAGCTGCTGCAAATGAAGCAAATAACGCAAAACGCGAGATGTATGATGAATATCTTGCAAAGATCAAAAAGCTCGACGAAGAAGTCGTAGCGGTCAAAGCTCACCAAGAAGAAGTTCGCAAAGAGCAAATGGCCATCATCAAACAAAAGCACCTTAATAACAAATACGTTAACCAAAACATCCAAGCTCATGAAGTTGCCCTCGTTGAAGAGAAGTACGCTAACATGAGTGAGGAAGAAAAAGCCAATTACGATTACCAAGGCGAACTTGCTAAGGCCCGTAAGATGACTCTTTCCAATAAGGTCCAAATGATCTTCCAAGATCCAATCGCTTCCCTTAACCCACGTATGACCGTCAGAAACATCATCGCTGAAGGTCTTATCATCAATGGCGTCAAAGATAAGGATTTCATCGATAACGAAGTCAACCGCGTCCTTAAGCTCGTTGGTCTTGTCCCAGAACACGCTACCCGTTACCCACACGAATTCAGCGGTGGCCAACGTCAACGTATCGGTATCGCCCGTGCAATCATCATGAACCCAGAACTCATCGTCGCTGATGAACCTGTCTCCGCTCTTGATGTCTCGGTCCAAGCTCAAGTCATTAACCTTCTTAATGATCTTAGAAACGACCTCGGCCTTACCATCATCTTCATCGCTCATAACCTCAGCGTCGTTAAGTACTTCTGTGACAGAATCGCTGTCATGTTCTACGGCAACCTCGTTGAACTTGCACCAAGTGACGAACTCTTCGCTCACCCAATGCACCCATACACAAAGTCACTTCTCAGTGCTGTTCCATTCCCTGATCCAATCATCGAAAAGAACAGAAAGCGCATCACCTATAATCCAATGGCCGACCACGATTATTCGCAAGAAGGCCCAACTTGGAGAGAAGTCACACCTGGCCACTTCGTCAGATGTAACAGCGCCGAAGAGAAGAAATTCCGTGAGGAAGCCAAATAATGAGCAAAATCCCGCTCGCGAATGGACGTCCAAATACTCCTGAATCGCAAGCGTTATTAGCGAAAGCCAGATGGAAAATCAACTTCATCGTCTCGCTTATTGCTCTTACGGTTGGAGGAGGACTTGTTGCCCTTCTTGAATTCTTCACTCTCGATCCTTCGATTGATAAGAATTTCGTTCTTCACCTTCTAATTGATGCCTTTGGCTTAGCAGGAATCCTTGGCTTTGGATTCTTCTCCCTTGGATTCATCGCTTCGAAAGGAGCCTTCGACATCCTCTCGTATTCGCTAAAGCTCTTAATCCTCAATGTCTTCGCACCTAAGTACCGTCAAGAAAGCTTCCCAAAGACCTTCTATGACTACAAAGTGAAGAAGGACCACGAGGAAAGAAAAGCCATCTACCCCCTCATGATTCTCTCGTTAGCGTATCTAGCGATTGGAATCTTGCTACTTGTCATTTACACCAATCTTTGAAAGGAGAAACACCCATGAAAAAGAATAAACTTACAGTTATTGGCCTTGCCTTTGCTGGATTACTTCTTGCAGCTTGTGACGCAAAACCTACTCCAAGCACATCAACATCAGCCGGCACTAGCGATTCAGCAAGCGCATCTTCTAGCGCAGTCGAACCAGATTTAAGAAACGCTGACCTTGCAAGAGGCAAACTCACCTACACTGATGAAAACGGCCAAGAAAAGAACCTCACCCGTTCACGTATCTACGCTGCTAGCGGTGCACCTCACGTTGACTCTAGACCAGCAACTGGCGTCAAGCAAAAGCTTCTTGTTGCCCCAATCAAATTCCAAAAGGATCCAACAGATGCTAAAGACACCATTGAAGCAAACGATGAACTTCTTGCTAAGATCAACCTTAGTTTTGTCGGCGATGATGAAGCATTAAAAACAGTCGCTGGCGCAGAAATCTATAGCGTCAAGAGCTTCTATGAGAAATCATCATTCGGCAAAGGCGCATTCGACGTTGTCGTTCTCCCATGCTGGATCGAATATAACGGAACCGCAAAAGCTTTCCAAACATCCGCTTCTAACCAAGGTGGCGGCGTTGCTATGAGTAACTACGTTAAGAGCTGGTATGCAACCGAATACGCAAAAGCAGGTCACGGCGCTCTTGGTGCAGACTGGCAGTACAAGTGGAGTGACTTCGATAGCGATAAGGACGGCTACCTCGACCTTATCTGGCAAGTCTACGCTTACCCATACACCGAACACGATACCTCATTCTGGTGGGCATATGTCACCTACACTGGCAACCAAAAGAACGTTGCTGATCCAAACATCATGACTCTTGCTTGGGCATCAACCAACTTCATGAGCAAATTCAATGGCTATGACACACACACCTTCATCCACGAAACAGGTCACACCTTAGGTGTTAATGACTACTATGACTACAACAATGCCTGGAAACCAATGGGCGGCGTTGACTTCATGGATCATAACCTTGGCGACCACGGCGCTTACACCAAATTCATGTATGGCTGGGTCGAACCATATGTCCTTAGAGAAGAAGACCTCGCTGATGATAAAGTCGCTGAAATCACCCTCCGCGCTCAAACCACTTCAGGAGATTGCTTAGTTCTTGCTTCACCTGATTACAATGGCACCGCATATGATGAATACTTCATGGTCGAGCTCGTTGGTCCTTATGGAATCTGCGAACGTGACTATAAGAGCGGATACGAATCAACAAAAGGCTTCACCAAACCTGGTTTAAGAATCACCCACGTTGATGGCCGTATGTATCAAAGAGACCACGACACCTACATCAAAGATCCAAATGAACTTGGAAGAAACGGTGGCGACTTCCGTGTCTCAAATAGCTACGGTGGCCGTAACAACATGAGAGATGACCAAGACTGGTGGCCAAATGAAGATGGCAGCGTTAAGAAGTGGTTCTGTGAACAACACTTAATGGAATCCAACCTCGACGCTCAAAACAACTGTCTTACCTCACCTCAATACAGCGCAACAAACGGAACCTTATTCGTTAAGAACCAAAGATTCACCCTCACTAATAACAGTGGCTGGGCTAAGACCTTCATGCCAAGCGGCACAAACCTCTGGAACAAGGCAAAGACCATCACTGGTTGGAATGGCACCTCCAAGCAAAAGTTCACAATCGACGAGAACTGCACTTGTAACTTCTACCTCAAGGTCAAAGACATTGTCACTGATCCAACATATGGCGCAATCGCAACCATCACTGTTAACCTCGCAAAATAATGACTGGCCCTTCAGTAATGAAGGGCTTTTCTAATTGTGATATCATTAGCCCATGATTATCTTGGTAGGCGAAATCTTATTAGATGACATTTTAGGCGATTACTATCCTGGAGGCGCTCTTCCAATTATCGAAAAATAATGATAAAAATTTCATTCTTGATACAATAGTTACACTTAGAGAACAAACATGAAAAACGTTAACAAGGTTTCATTCATCGGTAGCGGCGCTTGGGCTAGCGCATTAGCAAACGTCGTCGCAGCAAACGAAAAAGAAGTAGTCGTATATGGAATCGTCAAAGAAGAGATTGACGACATTAATAACAATCACAAGAACTCCAAATACTTCGGAGATGTTTTGCTCGACTCAAGAATCAAGGCGACAATGGATATCGAAGAAGCCGTCAAAGGCAGCGATATCGTTGTCATTGCAGTCCCTAGTGTCGCCATGAGAAGCGTCATGAATCAAATCAAGCCTCTTGTGACCAAAGACACAATCATCCTTAACGTCGCAAAAGGTTTCGAAAAAGAAACCAAGATGACGATGATGGAATACATCTCAAGCATGGTCGATGATAATGACGTCTTCGGCGTCGTATCCCTTGTCGGCCCATCATTCGCAGAAGAAGTCGCAGTTCATGAGCTCACTGCAATCGTTGCCTCATCCAAAAACGAAGAGGCTGCTAAAACCGTTCAACACGCTTTCTCAAATAAATGGTTCCGCGTATACACGAATAACGATGAGATTGGCACATCAATCTGCTCATCGCTTAAAAACGTCATCGCTTTGGCGTCAGGCATCCTTTCAGGGCTTGGAATGCTCGTTAATTCAAAAGCCGCTCTCATAACTCGTGGCATGGCAGAAATCACCCGCTTCGTTACGGCGCTAGGTGGCAAAGCCGAAACTTGCTTAGGCTTAACTGGCATTGGCGATCTTGTTCTTACCTGTACGAGTAGCACAAGTAGAAACTTCCAAGCAGGCTTTGAAATCGCCAAAAACGGCATTGAGCACTTTAGAGAAACAAACACCAAGACGGTTGAAGGCATATACGCAACAGAGATTGCGAAAGCCATCGCCGCTGAAAAAGGAATATACGCTCCAATAACCTGCGCTATATATAACGTCGTCTTCGAAAACAAATCTCCAAAAGAAGAAATAGCGAAGATGATGCAGAATTCTCTTAAAAGCGAATAACCTCCAAGGAACCTTAAAAGTGGTTCCTTTTTTCTTTGCGACAGTGTGTATTTTTCTTTAAAAGAAAAGATGGCGTGTTTATAATTGAAGCAACCAAATAGATTAGTTTTGAACTATTTGTCATTTAAGGAGACAACATATGAGAAAAACTCAGCTTTTTCTTTTAAGTGGCGTTCTCGGTCTTGCTGGATTAGGGGCTTCCCTTTCAGCCACCAAAAATGTCACGGTCGTTGAAGCCCCAAAATGTGCAGTAGGTGGTGAAACCCTTCTCATCGAAGCAGAGAACGGCCTTATCACTGGAGAACCTCACGTCGCGGGAGAAAATTTTGTCGAAGTTGGAAAGACTAGCGACAACAGCGAACACCCAACAAGTGGCGGTAACAGCGTAGGTTACTGGGCTACTCAAGGAAACAAAATCACATTTACCGTCAAAGCAGACGCAGCCGTGAGTGGCGCAACAATGAACTGGTGGATGTGTAACGGAGACACAAGTGCAAGAACGCTTGATGCTTCGCTTAAAGTAACAGTCAATGGCACCAAGGTCAATTGGGCAGCTAACGCTTCCATCCCTGGAAGAAGTGGCAACCAATGGGCGTATTGGAGAAATATCGCAATGGGCGAAGCCGTTAACTTTGCTGCTGGCAAGAACACCATTGTCATCGAAAACCTCAATGGCATCAACGCAGCATTCGACTGCCTTAACATAGTTCTTCCTGCTGGAGCTTCTCAAGTAGTGGAAGTTCCACCGGATGTAGCAGCACCAGTCATTTCAAATTTAGTAGTTAATGGCGAAAAGGCTCTTAACAAAGAACAAACCATTTCATTCGACGTTACAGATAATGAAAGCGCAGCAGATAAGATCACAACCGAAATCAAAGTCACAGTGAAACCTGCAGGCGCTCAAACAAAAGCAGTAACCGTCACCGATAAGAAGTTCACCATTGCTGAGGCAGGCAAATACATCGTCTCAGTTAACGCAACCGATGAAGCAGGCAACAAATCAGAAGACGTCAAAGTCGAATTTGAGATTGCAGGCGCACCAGCTGGAGACAAAGGTTCAAAGCCAACCGCAAAACCAACCAGACAATGGGAAGAAAAGGATACAGGCTATGTCATCTTCGGAATCACCATGGGATTAAGCGTTCTTCTTATCGCTACAATGGTTGTCC
Source organism: Bacilli bacterium (assembly GCA_024408335.1). Lineage (GTDB taxonomy): Bacteria > Bacillota_I > Bacilli_A > RFN20 > CAG-826 > UBA4951. The sequence goes on along the minus strand of JAKSVB010000001.1, from coordinate 2,434 downwards.
TCACTGTTCTTAAGAAGAAAGGCAAGAAGGAGTAATAACGATGAACTTACATGTTTATGCAGGTATTGGCGAAATTGAAATCGCCGGTCAACAAATCGGAACCTGGGACTGGTGGGTCGCTCTCGTAGTCCTTGGCGTTGCCGTATTCTTAATCACCCTTCTATATTTCCTTTTCGCCTTCCTTCCAGGATATGCAGGCAAAGAAGAAAAAGGAAAGAAAGGCCACAAGATCATCACAAGAATCGTCAGTCCAATTGTCGGATTCTTCGCCCTTGTCGGTATGCTTGGCGGTCCAGTCTTAAAGAGTAACTGGTCCAACGTCTGGATGGCTATCACTGGTAACGCCGGTATTGGCGCTATCGATAACGAATCAAGCAAACTCGCTGCAGCAGAAGCAGAGGAGAATATCGTCCAAATCGAAAAAGAAGGCGCAGTCCTTCTCCGTAATGAGAACAACTGCCTCCCACTTCAAGACAACAAGAAAGTCAACCTCTTCGGCGCAGGCGTTTATGGTATGTTCTATGGTAACGGTGGTTCAGGCGCAGTCCAAACAACCTACCGTCCACAAAGTGCTCACCCAGATAGAAAAGTCGTCAAGCTCGAAGAAGCGATGGAAGCAGAAGGCTTTGAGATCAACCCTCACCTCTTCAACCTCGTAAAGAACTACTTCCCTGCCACAGCAGGCAACACCGACACATCAAACTCTGATAGACCAAGCCGTACTCCATATTCAATCGCTCCAAGTGACAACAAGATCGAATGTGGCGTTAACACCTATGCCTATAAAGAAATCGTCAGAACCTGTCTCCCATATAACCACGAACCAGAAGTGAGCGCTTATACTCAAACCTATTCTCAAATCGAATCAGGCAAGACACTTCTCGAAGACGCAAAAGATTTCAGTGATACCGCCATCTTCTGTATCTCAAGATACGGAACCGAAGATAGTGATATGAATACCAGCGAACTCACAATCAAACCAACTGAGAAAGCTGTTATCTCAATGCTTAGAGAGAACTTCGACAAAGTCATCATCCTCCTTAACGTCAGCCACGCTATGGAAATCGGTGATCTCGAAGAAATGGGCGTTGATGCAATCATGCTCATTGGCCAACCTGGTTTAACTGGCAACACCGCAATCGCAAAGATCATCGGTGGTGACTATAACCCATCAGGCAAGCTTAGCGACACCTGGGCTTATAGCGCTAAATCCGCACCATCCTATCAATCAATGGGTAATGACACCACCCAAAAATACACCAACAGCAATGAGAAATTCGTCGAATACGTTGAAGGCATCTACGTTGGTTACCGTTACTATGTCACTCGCGGCATGACCGATAGCAACTTCGACTACGAAGACGAAGTCCAATACTCATTCGGTTATGGTAAGAGCTACACAACCTTCGAAAAATGGATCGCAAAGCAAGAAGTCAACAAAGACACTGGCAAATGCTCCGTCACAGTTTCTGTTAAGAACACAGGAAACGTCACAGGCAAAGACGTCATTGAACTTTATGACCACGCTCCATACACCGAAAGAATCGAAAAGTCATATTACAACCTCCTTTCATTTAAGAAGACAAACGAAATCGCTCCTGGCGAAACCAAAAACTATGAGCTTGAATTCACGCTTAGAGACATGGCTTCATGGGACACAGAAAAAGGTTACTATGTACTTGAAGAAGGCGAATATGAAATCTCTCTCCGCGACGATGCATGGCACCAAAGCGTTTCCCAAGGCCACACAACAGCCTTCAAATTCAACCTCCCTTTAACTGAATACAAGACCTCCTATCAAACAGGAACCGAGTATTCAAAGCAATTCGTTGAAGCAGAACTCGGTCCTTCAACAACCCCAATCCAATACCTCAAGAGAGAAGACTGGACTGGAACATGGACATCTGCAAACGATCTTAAGAGCGTTGCTCTTGATTCACGTCACAACGAACAACTTAACATCCATAACAAGAACTGGGGCGATAACAATCTTTCCGATCTCCAAGCCCCAGCTACCGACCAAAAAAACAACCTCACATTAAGAGACCTCAAAGATGCAGATTGGGATGATGCTAGATGGGAAGACCTCCTTGACGAATTATCAATCAACGATCTTGAGAACCTCGTCGAACACGGTGGCTTCCAAACCGCTGAAATCAAATCAATTGGTAAAGCAAAAGCTGTCGACTATGACGGCCCAGCTGCAGCCTTCCACTCAGGCTCAGGTCACCCATGCGGTGTCATCGTCGCTTCAACTTGGAACATCGATGCAGCAGTCCTCTTTGGCGAATCAATCGGTAAAGAAGGTGCAGCATCAGGCTTAACTGGCTGGTACGCTCCTGGTCTCACCATCCACCGTTCCCCATATGGCGAACGTAACATCGAAAACTATACAGAAGACCCACTCATCTCCGGCATGATGGCAGGCTACGCC